>CBDESS010000001.1:0-462500 GCA_965242605.1 uncultured Binatia bacterium (SeqCode)
CGCTCGCCGGGCCGGGACGCTCAGCGGGCCGGCCCGGTCAACACCGCTCTGCCCTCTCAGCCCCTGCCGGCCTTCTGGGCCTTCTGGATATTGGCCCAGGTGTCACGCAGCGTCACGGTCCGATTAAAGACCGGCTTGCCAGCGACCGAATCAGGATCAACGCAGAAATAGCCCAGCCGCTCGAACTGATAGCGGCTGCCGACCGCCGCGCCGGCTAGGCCGGGCTCAAGCTGACACGCCGGCAGCACTTCCAGCGAGTTGGGATTCAGAAAATCGGTATAGCGGTGTCCATCTTCGGCAGTATCCGGGTCGGGTGTGGTGAACAGGGTGTCGTACAGCCGCACTTCGGCCCGGATGGCGTGGGCAGCCGAGACCCAATGCAGGGTGGCTTTGACTTTGCGGCCCTCGGCTGGGCCACCGCTACGGGTCTCCGGGTCATAGGTGCAGTGCAACTCAACAATAGTGCCGGCCTCGTCTTTGACCACACCAACACACTTGATGATATAGGCGTAGCGCAGCCGGACCTCACGGCCCGGGGCGAGGCGGAAAAACTTACGGGGCGGCTCTTCCCGAAAATCGTCCTGCTCAATGTACACCACCTGCGAAAACGGCACAGGCCGGCTGCCGGCACTGGGGTCCTCGGGGTTGTTGATGGCGTCGAGTTGCTCAACTTGACCGGGCGGATAATTGTCAATCACAACCTTCAGCGGGCGCAGCACAGCCATGACCCGAGGCGCGCGTTTGTTGAGGTCGTCCCGCACATAGTGTTCAAGCATGGCCATATCAACCACGCTGTTGCGCTTGGCTACGCCGATACGCTCGCAGAAGGTGCGGATCGCCGTCGGCCTGTAGCCACGCCGGCGCAAGCCTTTGAGGGTCGGCATACGCGGGTCGTCCCAGCCGGTGACGTGCCCCTTGGTGACGAGTTCCAGCAGCAGGCGTTTGCTCATCACAGTGTAGCTCAGGTTGAGCCGGGCAAACTCGATCTGTCGCGGCCGACAGGGGACGGGCAGCTCGTTCAGAAACCAGTCGTACAGGGGCCGGTGGTCTTCAAACTCCAGGGTACAGATCGAATGGGTAATGCCCTCAATGGCGTCCGACTGCCCGTGGGTAAAGTCGTACATGGGGTAGATGCACCAGCGGTCCCCGGTCCGGTGGTGGGTCGCCCGACGGATACGGTACAGCACCGGGTCGCGCAGATTGAGATTGGGCGAGGCCATGTCGATTTTGGCCCGCAAGACCTGACTGCCGTCCGCAAACTCGCCGGCCCGCATACGCGCAAACAGGTCGAGATTGTCCTCAACGGAGCGGTCCCGATACGGGCTGTTTTTGCCCGGCTGGGTCAGGCTGCCGCGATACTCGCGTATCTCGTCGGCGCTCAGGCTGTCCACATAGGCCTTGCCGTGGATGATCAGATGCACGGCGTACTGGTACAGCCGCTCATAGTAGTCCGAGGCGTAGAACAACTTGTCCTGCCAGTCAAAGCCCAGCCAGCGGACATCCTCCTGAATGGACTCCACATACTCCAGGTCTTCTTTGGTCGGGTTGGTGTCGTCAAAGCGGAGGTGGCAGACGCCTTGATACTCGGCCGCAATCCCGAAGTTGAGACAGATGGACTTGGCGTGGCCGATGTGCAGATAGCCGTTCGGTTCGGGCGGAAAGCGGGTCACGACCCGGCCGCCCTTGGCCCGGAGGTCGGCGGCGATACGCTCGCGGATAAAGTCGGCAGGGGTCTCAGACGCGCTCATGGCAACAAGCCCTCGTGTGGCCGCCGGGATTCAGCGCCGAGCCGGGGCCAGCGCTCGCACGGCCCCAAGCAGCCGCTGGCGCTTGACGGCCGGCTCTGCGGCAAAACTCTGGAGCTGGAGAAAAGCCGTATTCACCCCGGCCTCCATATAGCGCTTGACGTGGGCGCGGACCTCCTCTACCGGGCCGCTCAAGATGAGCTCATCAATGACCGACTGCGGCACCGCGGCGACCGCCGCCCGGCGGTCGCCGCCACTCCAGGCCCGCCACATCGGCCCCAGCGCGTCGGCGCGTCCCAGCCACTCGTGAAAGGCTTTGTAGACCGGCACGTTGAGATAGGTGTTGATATGGCGTCGGATGCCGGTGTCGGTTTCGGGCGAGGGCGGGTCCACACACACAAACAGCCGGGCGGTAATCTCGACCGCGGCGGGGGCACGGCCGACTCTTTGGGCGGCTTCACGCACCACGGCGACCGACTTTTTGACATCCTCGGCCGACAGCCAGTTGAGAATCGCGCCGTCGCCGACCTGCCCGGCCAAGCGCAACATGGCTGGGCGCAGGGCGGCCAAGTGAATCGGGACAGGCGTGCTCGGCGGCCGACCCAGCCGAAAACCCCGGACGCTGAAGGTGTCCCCCTCAAACACCACCCGCTCCCCGCTCAACGCTTGGCGCAAAAACCCGACCATATCGCGTACCCGGCTGAGCGGGCGGTGGAACTGGCCGCCGTTCCAGCTCTCCACAATGGGCTGCGAGCCGGCCCCCAGGCCCAGACAAAACCGGCCCGGGGCGACCTCGGCCAAACCGGCCGCGGTCATAGCCAGGGTCGCCGGACCGCGGGTATACACATTGGCAATGGCGGTTCCCAGCCGCAGCCGGCTGGACGCCCCAATCAAGGCCAGGGGCGAAAAACAATCCGTGCCGTCCACCTCTAAGGACCAAGCATCGGTATAGCCCAGCCGCTCGGCCTCACGCGCGACCTCAGCGTGCTCGGCCAGCGGGACCTCCTCAATCGGAACAGACAGGGACCAGCGTTTGTGCGTCATGGCGTACTCCGTGGTGCGCTGCAAGGGAAACGCCGCCCTCCTCCCTGATGAGATGCTCCTCAGCCTTTCCCTGTTATGATGGGTGAGGATTATACACACCGAAGCCATGCCGTATCTAGTCCGGTTGACTGCCTAAGCCAGAGCCGCTAGCGTGCGGCCTCTACCACAGAGAGGAGTGCTGAGCGGAAAGGGACAGCATGGAAGCGCAACTGGGCAGCCCGGCCAATCCCCTCCGGGTCGCTATTTTTGGTTCTGGGCCGGCCGGTTTTTACGCGGTGGCGGAGTTGTTACGGCAGAAAGACTACACGGTAGCGGTTGACCTATTTGACCGGCTGCCGACCCCCTACGGGCTGGTCCGCGGCGGCGTCGCCCCGGATCACCAGAAAATCAAAGCGGTCATCAGGCAGTACGAGAAAACTGCCGGCCAGGACCGCTTCCGGTTTTTTGGCAATGTGAGCTTTGGCACCGACATGTCCCTCAAAGAGGTCCTGGCCCACTATCACCAAGTCCTGTTTGCCACCGGGGCAGAATCGGACCGCCGTCTGGGCATCCCAGGCGAAGATCTGCCCGGCAGCTACCCGGCGACAATTTTTGTCGGCTGGTACAACGGCCATCCAGACTATCGCCACCTGGAGTTTGACCTGAGCCAAGTCGAGCGGGTGGCGGTCATCGGCAACGGCAATGTCGCGATGGACGTGACGCGCATCCTGGCCAAGTCGGTCAAGGAGTTATCGACCACCGATATCACCAACTATGCGCTGGACACCTTGAGCAAGAGCGCGGTCAAAGAGATTTTTCTGCTGGGCCGCCGAGGGGCGGCCCAGGCGGCGTTTACCAACCCAGAGATCCGTGAACTGACCCAGATCCCACAGGTCGACCTCGTCGTCCACCCGCCCGACCTGGTCATGAGCCCGCTCAGCCAGGAGTTTCTTGACCAAGCCCCGGATGTCCATCGCCGCAATGTTGCTCTTCTTGCCAAGCAACTGGAGAAGGGTGAGGGCACGGGGCGGCGCAAGATACGGGTCCGCTTCTTTGTCTCGCCGGTCGAGATTCTGGGCGACGAGCGGGTCAAGGGCGTGCGCCTAGAGCAGAACACCCTGGTCAAAGATGCGGGCGGGACGCTGCGCGCACGGGGAACCAGGGTCTATGAGGAGTTTCCGATCCAGATGATCTTTCGCTCCATCGGCTACAAAGGCCACCGCCTGCCGGGCGTACCGTTTGATGAGCGCGCCGGCATCATCCCCAACCAGGCCGGGCGGGTGCTCGATCAGGAAACCGGCGCGGTCGTGCCACGCCTGTACGTCACCGGCTGGATCAAGCGCGGTCCGTCCGGCGTGGTCGGTACCAATAAGCCTGACGCGGTGGACAGCGTGAGGCGGATGCTTGAAGACGCGTCGGCGGTAGCGGACAGACCGGCCAGCGATCCCGAGGCGCTGCCCGGCCTGCTGTCGGCCAGAGGCGTACGCTACGTCAGCTTTACCGACTGGAAACGGCTGGACCAGATTGAGGTCAAAGCCGGCAAGCCCTTGGGCAAACCGCGTGAGAAACTCACCACTGTCCAGGCCATGCTCGAAGCCCTGAACACGGCCGCCCAGTAGACCGGCTCCGGGCCGGCCTCAGCCTCTGGGGTGATATTTGCGGTGTACCTCACGCAGCCGCTCATTACTCAGATGTGTGTAAATCTGGGTTGTGGCAATATCAACGTGGCCCAGCATGGACTGGACTGCCCGCAGGTCGGCTCCACCTGCGAGCAAATGGGTGGCAAAGGCGTGGCGCAGGGCGTGCGGATAGACCGCTCCCCCGTTGGCCGCCCGCTTGGCGTGCTGTTTGAGCAGCCGCCAGAACCCCTGACGGCTCAGGGGCCTGGCGGAGCGGGTGACGAACACAAAGGAACTCGTCCGGTGCTTGAGGAGTGCCGGCCGCGCCTGGCCGAGATAGGCGTCGAGTTTTGTCTTGGCCTCTGAACCGAGCGGAACCACACGCTCACGTCCGCCCTTGCCCCGGACCCGGACAAAGCCGGCCTCAAGATTGAGCTGGCTGAGGTCGAGGTTGACCAGTTCGGAAACGCGCAGGCCGGTGGCGTACAGCAACTCGAGCATGGCCCGGTCGCGGATACCGAGCGGGGTTGAGGCATCTGGCGCGCCAAGCAGCGCGTCAATCTGATCCCGAGACGGAGCCTGGGGCAGATGGCGGCCAATTTTAGGTAGCAGCAGGTGGGCGGTCGGGTCGGCCCCGGGCAAAAGCTCCTCCCGCTGGAGAAAGCGGTAGAGGCCCCTGAGGACGATAAGGACCCGGGCCTGGCTGCGGGCCGACAGCCCTCGCTCACGGAGGCTGGCCAGAAAGCCAATCACATGCCGGGGGCCGGCCTGTCTCGGGTCATCAAGCCCCTGGCTGGCCAGATAGTGACAAAACTCACCCACATCCCGGCTGTAGGCCTGGATGGTATTTTTTGCCAGGCCCTTCTCGACCGTAATATAGTTCAGAAATGCGTCCGCGCAGGTGTCGCTGGCCGCTACGCCTCCCGGCTGAGTGTCCTGCTCCGCCATAAGTCCTTCCTCCCCTCCGCCTCAGAGAGGTGACGCCGCAGGGCCGCGGCCAACTGGTCTGGATTGCTCATCTTGTTGCCCTGGCTGTCGGTGACATAGAAGACATCCAGGATTTGATGCACATTGGTGGTAATTTTGGCCAGATGGATGATCAGCCCGAGCTGGAACAGGGCCGCGGCGACCCGAAACAGGAAGCCGGTCCGGTCGGGGGCCGTGACATCAATAACAGTATACGCCGGCGAGCTGCTGTTATCGACCGTGATCTCGGTCGGGACGCGCGCAGAGCGCCGGGCGAGGTAGGCCGGCGGGCGGGTCGTCTGGAGCAGGTCCTCCAGCGTCCGCTCTCCGCGCAGCACCGCGCCGAGGCGGGCCCGCAGCCGGGTCCACAGCTGGCTATCCATAACGACCTCAGCGCGCCCGGCGTGGGACAGCCGAAAAACGTCGAGCGCGAGGCCATCCCGACTCGTTGAGATACGGGCACCGGCAACGTTGAGATTGTTGACCGCCAGCACGCCGGTCAGCAGCGCAAACAGACCCGGCCGGTCATGGGTGACAACGGTCAACTCGCTGTACTCGCGCTCGGGAAAATGGACGAGGGCGAGCCGATACGGGTCGTGCCCGGCCTGGTGGCCGTCGGTCTGGATAAAACGGGTGAGTAAGCGGAAATGGCCGGGGACGGCTTCCTCTGGGGCTGACAGAAAATAGCTGTCCGGCATACCGTCTAAAAAGGCCCGGAGCTGGTCTGGGGTAGCCCGCTCCCGGCTTGGCAGCAGCGTTGCCAGTGCGTCTTTGCGGCGTTGAACGCGGGCCTGTGGGTCTTCTTCAACCGACAGGCCGGTCTCAAACCGCTCCAGGGTGCGTAGATACAGCTCGCCGAGCAAACCCGCCTTCCAGCTGTTCCACACCTGAGGACCGACCGCTTTCATATCGGCAAAGGTCAGCAGATAGAGCTTTTTGAGCACATCCTGATTCTCAACGGTCCGGGCAAACTCGGCGATCAGGTCGTCGTCGGAGATATCCCGGCGCTGGGCGATATACGACATCAGCAGGTGGTGTTGGACGAGCAGATACCACTCGTGGGCGTCGTCCTCCGCCATCCCCCAGCGCTCGGCCGCTTGGCGCACCATGGCCGCGCTGCGTTGGTCGTGCTCACTGCCGTGGCCCTTGCCGACGTCGTGGTACAGCATGGCCAGGAACAACAGCTCAGGCTTGTCGATTTCGCGCATGACTTGGGTCAGCAGCGGCAGGTCTTCCTTGAAGTACCCCTCGCGGAGCTGATCGAGGGCGGCCACGCCGTACAGGGTGTGTTCATCAACGGTGTAGACGTGGTAGAGGTCGCGCTGAATGCGCCACTGCATCGCGCCGAACTCGGGCAGAATCCAGCCCAGCACTCCCAGGCGGTGCATCAGCCGCAGGGTGTCGGCTACCCGATGTTTCCAGTTCAGGACCGCGTACAGGGCGCTGCGCAGGGCCGGACTTTCTCCGCTGCCGGGCGGCAGACGGGCGAGCGTGTCGCGCAAGAGTTGCTGGGTGGAGCGGGAAAGTTGCACGCCGTGGCGCTGAGCGTCGTGAAACACCGTCACTATATTGACCAGCTCATCGGTCAATATCTCGGGCGTGGTGACCGCTAGGGTCTGGCCGGCGATTCTGACCCCGGGCCGGATATCGCGCCCCCGTCTGCGCCGGAAAAATGACAGCCGGGGCACCTCCAGGCACTGCTCCAGCATCAGCCGTGAGAAGTCGTACAGGGTGGTGGCGTGGCGGTAATACGCATACATGAAGCTGGCCGCATCGGCAAAGCCAAGCTGGGGGGCGAGCTGGTCCTGGTGCTCAACGGTCAGCTGGTCATGCTCACTGTGGGTGGCCAAGTGCATGGCGTTACGCACCCGCCACACAAAGTCACGCGCGGCTTCGACCTGGTCAAGGCTGTGCTGGGGGACAATCCCCTTCTGGAACAGCTCGTGCCAGGTCCGAATCTTGAACTTGACCTTGGCCAGCCACCAAGCGGTGTGGAGGTCGCGCAGACCGCCCGGGCTCTCCTTGATGTTGGGTTCAAGCCGGTAGGGAGAGTTACCGTGCTGTTCGTGCCGCTGGCGGCTTTCCTGGGCTTTTTCCTGAAAAAAACGTTTGGTCTGGCTGCCAATAATCTCACGCTCAAGGGCTCGATCAAAGTCCCGGCTCAGCTGCCCGTCGCCGCACAGCGGTCGGGCATCGAGCAGCGAGGTCTTGACCTGCAGGTCTTGGGCGGCTAGGCGGCTGCAGGTGCGCACCGTGCGTACTGCGTGGCCGACGACAAACCCGGCATCGATCAGGTTGTAGTAGATCATCTCGCATATCGTCTCGACATACGGGTTGACTTTCCAGTGATAGAGGAACAGCAGATCAACATCCGAATAGGGGTTGAGTTCGCCCCGACCATAGCCGCCCTGGGCCAGGACCGCGCAGCGTTGTTGGAGGCGGGTATGGCGGCGGGCGTAGAGCTGGGTTGCGGCGGCGAATAGATACTGGATCAAACAGTCGATATGGGCGGTGTAGTGGCTGACCAGCTCCCTACCTCCGACGCCGGCTCGCTGCTGGTCAACCAGATTCGCACGGAGGCGGGTTATATAGTCTTTGCTGATTTTTTTGAGATCGAAATCCGGGCCGGCTTCAACGCCCAGGTCGGCCGAAGGCAGGGGCGGCAGGACAACGCCAACCAAGCCGGCCGGGTGTATCGGGCCGGTCTGGGGTGGGGCGAGTGGCATACACCGAGATTAGCTGCCGAACTCCCAGGACGCAAGGTAGTGTTTTTGCTCGGCGGTCAGCGTGTCCAGCCGGATATCCATACTGGCCAGTTTCAGTGTGGCGACCTTATCCTCGACTTCTTGCGGCACGGGGTGGACGCGGATGTCAAGGACATTGTGGTGCTCAACCGCCCAACTGACACTCAACGCCTGGGTAGCGAAGCTCATGTCCATGACCGAAGCCGGGTGGCCCTCGGCGGCCGCTAGGTTGACCAGCCGCCCCTCGCCCAACAGGTAGACGCGCCGCCCGTGGGACAAATGATAACAGTCCAGGTTGGAGCGCAGGTTTTTGTCGACTTTTTTGGCCATCTTGGTCAGGGCTTTGATGTCGATTTCCACGTCAAAATGGCCCGAATTGCACAGGATAGCGCCGTCCTTGAGCACCAGGAAGTGTTCTTGGCGGAGCACGCTGGTATCGCCGGTGAGGGTGACAAAGATATCTCCCTGCCGAGCCGCCTCCAGCATCGGCATGACCCGAAAGCCATCCATGGCGGCTTCCAGGGCTCGAATCGGATCGACCTCCGTGACAATCACCTGGGCACCCAAGCCGCGCGCCCGGCTGGCCACGCCTTTGCCGCACCAGCCGTAGCCGGCAATCACCATCACTTTGCCGGCCAGCAGAATGTTGGTCGCGCGCAGCACGCCGTCCAGGGTTGATTGTCCGGTTCCGTAGCGATTATCAAACAGGTGCTTGGTGGTCGCGTCGTTGACCGCGATAACCGGCAGCTTGAGAACGCCATCGTTCTCCATAGCACGGAGCCGAGTCACCCCGGTCGTGGTCTCCTCCATGCTGGCGAGCAGCCGCCCGGCCTGCTTTTCGTAGCTAACGTCGGTGTGCAGCAGCGAGACGAGATCGGCACCGTCGTCGAGGGTAACGGTCGGCCCTTGACCCAGCGCGGCGTGCAAATGCTGATAGTATGTTTTGTTGTCCTCGCCCCGAATCGCATAGGTCGGCACACCCTCGTACTTGACCAACGCGGCGGCCGTGTCGTCCTGGGTCGAGAGCGGGTTTGAAGCGCACAGCATGACGCTTGCCCCGCCGGCTTTGAGGGTTCGCATCAGGTTGGCGGTTTCAGTCGTGACGTGCAAACAGGCCGACAGACGAAGCCCTTTGAGCGGCTTGGTGCGGGCAAACTCTTGGCGCACCTGGCCCAGCACCGGCATATGCTGGTCGGCCCAGTCTATGCGTTTTTGGCCCGCGCTGGCCAAGTTGAGATCTTTTACATCTCCCTTACGAGAAGCCATATATCCTCTTTTCTGTGTGGACGGCCTACGCTCAGTTGGCCGCCCGTTTGAGCGCATCAACCCGGTCCAGCCGCTCCCAGCTGAACAGGTCATCCTGGGGCGGACGGCCAAAGTGGCCATAAGAGGCAGTGGGCTGGAAAATTGGTCGCTTGAGTCCCAGGGTTTGAATGATCTCGGCCGGCCGCAGATCAAACTCTTTATCGACAATCTTGGCTAAGCGCTCATCGGGCAGCGCGCCGGTGCCAAAGGTGTCAATAAAGACGCCGACCGGTCTGGACATACCGATCGCATAGGCAATCTGGACCTCACACCGCGCGGCCAGCTCGGCGGCCACGATGTTCTTGGCAATATAGCGGGCCATATAGGCGGCCGAGCGGTCAACCTTGCTGGGGTCTTTGCCGGAAAACGCCCCGCCGCCGTGGCGGCCCATCCCGCCGTAGGTATCGACGATGATCTTGCGCCCGGTCAAGCCGCAATCGGCAAACGGCCCGCCGTTCACGAAGCGGCCGGTCGGATTGACCAGAAAAGAGGTCTTGCCGTCTAAGAACTCGGGCGGCACTACCTTTTTTACGATGTCTTCGATCACAACTTCTTTGATCGTGTCGTAGTCTGCATCGGGATCGTGCTGGGTCGAGATCAAGACCGTATCGGCTCGAACCGGACGACCGTCCCGGTACTCAACCGTGACCTGCGACTTGCTGTCAGGGCGCAGAAACGCGATCTCGCCCCGTTTGCGTACCGCTGCCATCTCCTGGACGAGACGATGGGCGGTATAGATAGGAAACGGCATGAACTCTTTGGTTTCATCGCAGGCAAAGCCGAACATCATGCCCTGGTCGCCAGCCCCCTGCTCGGCGTATAAGCCCTGGCCGGCGGTGACGCCCTGAGAGATGTCGGGCGATTGGCGGTCGAGCGCGGTCATGACCGCGCAGGTATTGCCGTCAAACCCCAACGCCGAATGATCAAAGCCGATATTGCGCACCGTCCTGCGCACAATGTCGGCATGGTCAATGCGGGCCTCGGAGGTAATCTCTCCGGCCACCATCACCATCCCCGTTTTGACCAGCGTTTCGCAGGCGACCCGGCTGTTCGGGTCCTCGGCCAGCAGCCCGTCCAGAATACCGTCTGAAATCTGATCACACATTTTGTCCGGGTGGCCTTCGGACACCGATTCTGAGGTAAACAGAAAATCTTTTCCCGCCATCAGCCCCTCTCTTTCTTTGGCATCTGTGTGGGGTCTTGTGTCGTAGCACGGCGCATCTAATAGAATCCCTGCCTCAGCGTCAAGAGCTAGCCGGCGGAAGGCCGCTCAACGACTTGGCGCAGGACGCTCAGCGCGGCCTCGGTATCCGCCCCGCTGATCCGCACCTCTAGCACGCTGCCGTGTGGGGCACCTAAGGTCAGCAGTTCGATCACGCTGCGGCCGTTCACCGTCCGGCCGTCCCAACTGACCGTTACCTCAACCTCGCAGTCGCGCAGCCCCTGGACCCACATCGCGGCCACCCGGGCATGTAAGCCCTCGGGGTGGGCGAGGGTTAGGCGAATCAGGGTAGGTAGCGCTGTCATGTCTATCTGGCGGCCCCGGCTACACTTAGCCATGCTGGTCGCGGTGTCGGATATGGGCACTATGGCCACTGTCAGCCAGACGGCGGCCGAGTTCTTCGGCCACCGCCACCGAGCGATGCCGACCGCCCGTACAGCCAATGGTCAGGGTCAGATAGTTTTTGCCCTCCCGGACGTACAGGGGCAGGCTGAGGACCAGGAGTGCGCTCAGCTGGGCCAGAAAATGCTCGGCTTCGGGACAGCTGAGCACAAAAGCCACGACATCCGGCGAGTTGCCCGTTTTGGGCCGCAGCTCTTCGACAAAAAACGGATTGGGCAAAAAACGGACATCGAACATCAGGTCCGCATCGGTCGGGATACCGTACTTATAGCCAAAGGATTCAATCGTCACCAACAGCGAGGAGGGGTGCTGCGAGCGGCGGTTGACAATCTGGCGGATGTGTTGGCGCAATTCGTGGATGGTCAGGGCTGAGGTATTGAGCACCCGGTCGGCCAAGGCCCACAGGCCGGACAGGCACTGGCGCTCTATCTGAATGCCGGACAGAATGCCGCCCGCATCGGCTGCCAGATGGGGGCGGCGCGTTTCGCTGAAACGGCGAACCACGATCTCGTCTGCCGCTTCGAGGTAGATAATATCAAGCCGCCGGCCGTGGCGGCGCAAGTCGGCCAACACAGTTGGATATTCGTTCAGCGAGACCCGCTCGCGGACATCAATGCCCAGACCAACCCGCCCGATAGGCTGATGGCTGGTTTCGCACAAGCTCAGAAATTGGGGGATGAGGGTCACCGGCAGATTGTCGGTACAGTAAAACCCCAGGTCTGCCGGGGCGTGAATCGCCGTGCTCTTCCCCGAGCCGGACAAACCGGTCACGATCAGGACATGCGGAAGCGTCGTGGACGGCGGACCGGGGGGAGGCGGCGCGTTCACAGCTTGGCGTCCTCTTGGGAGATCAGTCGGAACAGATCGTCCTGGCTCTCGCCCTGGAGCAGACGTTCCCGAAACGCCCTGTCCTTGAGCAGGCGAGACACCCGGGCCAGGGCTTTGAGATGAACGCCGGCCGAGTCTTCGGGCGCAACGAGTAAGAAAAACAGCTGGGTCAGGGCTCCGTCCAGTGATTGACAATCGATCCCCGACCGGCTGCGGCCAAAGACCGCCACAACGTCTTTGAGTCCGGGCAG
Organism: uncultured Binatia bacterium (SeqCode); assembly: GCA_965242605.1. Classification (GTDB taxonomy): domain Bacteria; phylum Desulfobacterota; class Binatia; order Bin18; family Bin18; genus JAAXHF01. The sequence goes on from CBDESS010000001.1 coordinate 12,106, forward strand.
CTTGCCGTGGGGGATGGCAATCCCCTCGCCGATGGCCGTCGTGCCCAGCCGTTCCCGCTCAAGCAGGACCGCCACTAGGGTCTGGGCGTTAATGTGGGGGTAGTGGGTGGCCAACTGCTGGGAGAGTTCGTCAAGGACATCGATCTTGGTCGTGCTGCGCAGCTGGGGAACAACAAGCTCTTGATTCAGGATATCGACCACACGCATGAGATTCCGTCCTTGTGTTGTTTGGCCCTGCCTGTGTCCTAGCGCAGTTTCTTGCGTTTTGATGACGGGAGAATATTGAGTGCCTCACGATATTTGGCCACCGTGCGGCGCGCGATAGTGATGTGCTCAGCCGCCAGCCTGTGGGCAATGGCCTCATCGCTCAGCGGCCGGCCGCTTTCCTCCGCCTGGATCATTTGGCGGATGCGTTCTTTGACGCTATCGGCCGCAATGTCCTGGCCGTGGCTGCCCTTGAGGCCGGTGGTGAAAAAATTCTTGAGCGCCGCAATGCCGCGCGGCGTGGCAATATACTTATTGGCAATCGCGCGGCTGACGGTCGACTCATGAATCCCGATTTCGTCCGCCACATCGCGCAACACCAGGGGACGCATCCGGGATACCCCGTGGATCAAAAAGTCCTTTTGAAACATGACGATGCTCTGGGCGACCAGCAGCAGGGTGCGCTGACGCTGATGGATGCTCTTAATCAGCCAGGCTGCGGCACGCAGTTTTCCTCGGACATACTCCTTGGCAGCGCCGTCCGGACTATTCAGAAAGCGACGATAGGAGGCGTTCATCTTGAGCCGTGGCAGGCCGTCTTCGTTGAGCGTGACCACATATTCATCGCCGACCTTGTCGACGTACACATCCGGGGTAATATAGCTGATGTCCCCCTCATCAAAGTTGCGGCCCGGCTTAGGCTCCAGGCTCGCAATCAGACGGACCGCGCACTCCACCTGTTCTGCACTCACCTCCAGCGTTTTGGGCAGGCGCTCGCTGGGCTGAGCTTCGAGTAGACCGAGATGGGTGTCGACAATACGCAGGGCCAGACTGAAGACGGGATCATCATCGCCCTCCGCTTCGCCCTGCTGTAAACGCAGCTGGGAGAGAAGGCACTCGCGCAGATCGCGAGACCCGACCCCGGGTGGATCACAGGTCTGGATGAGCCCTAAGACCCGTTTGACCTGCTCGGTCTCGACCTGTCTGGCGAGGTCGGAGGAACTTTTTGCGGCAATGTCGGCCAGCGGTGTCTGCAAATAGCCGTCGATATTGAGTTCGCCAATAATCAGCGAGGCAATGTGCTGTTCCTCGGGAACTAGGTTGTGAAAGCGGAGTTGATCTAAGAGGTGCTGTTCCAAAGATTCGGGACGGTTGGGATGATTTTCAATCAGATTCGGCCGCTCCTCGTCCACCTCCTCTCCGCCGGAAGGCGGCAGGGACGGCATATAGCTCTCCAGATAGGTATGCCAATCAATTTCCTCCTCGGCACTTTTCTCCTGGACCGACTCCTGGGCCGCGGTCGGTGGACCGTCAAGCAGCGCAACCTCTTGCTCACTGGCCGCTTCAACGGCTTCGACTCCCAGGACCGGGTTCTGGTCGAGTTCGTCATGAATCAAGATGTCTAGCTCGCCCCGGGGCAGCTGTAAAATCCTGATAGCCTGCTGCAACTGGGGCGTAATGACCAGTTTTTGCTGGAGTTTTTGGTGCAGCCGGGCTTCTAAGGCCATGCGCGTGTCTTCCTCGGCGTTTGTGGGTGGTGGACAGGACTCTCATAACCGAAAGCGCTCACCCAAATATACCTGCCGGGCACGCGGGCTGGTTGTCAGTTGTGCGGGCGTGCCTTCTTCAAAGACTTGGCCATCGCTCAGGATATAGGCGCGATCACAGATACTCAGCGTTTCGCGGACATTGTGATCGGTCACCAACACGCCGATGCCGCGTGTCCGTAACTGGATAATAATATCCTGGATATCGACCACCGACAGGGGATCAATCCCGGCAAAGGGTTCGTCCAGCAGCATAAAGGTCGGGGCCATGACCAGGGCGCGAGAGATTTCGACCCGCCGTCGCTCTCCACCCGATAGCGAATCGGCCCGATTTTTGGCCAAATGGCTGATATGCAGGTCGGCCAGCAGCTGCCCGAGGCGTTCCTGACGCTGGCTTTTTGTCAGGGCCAGGGTCTCAAGAATAGCCAGCAGATTCTCCTCAACCGTCAGCTTGCGAAAGATCGACGGCTCTTGGGGCAAATACGTCACGCCTCTGCGCGCACGTTGGTGCATGGGTAAAAATGTAAAGTCTTGGTCATTGAAACACACCCGACCCCGGTCGGGACGAATAATGCCAACGATGATGGAGAAAGTGGTGGTTTTTCCCGCCCCGTTTGGCCCTAACAGGCCGACCACCTCTCCCCCCTTCACCTCAATGGTGACATTGCGCAGCACAGGCCGTCTGGCATAGGCTTTATACAGTCCCTCGCCGCGCAAGACCGACTCCGCGCTCACTGAGATGTCGTCTCCTGTGTGTTGTTCAACTGCGGAACGAGCTGCATGCGCGCCCGGCCCTCAACCACACTCCGCCGCTCGTCAAGATAGACGATGACCCGGTCGCCGCTGACTTGGTTGGCACCGTCACGCAGGACGGCGTCGCCGCTCAGGATTACCGTCTGTTTGTCCTGGTCAAAGATGAGCTTTTGCCCGGTTGCATAGCCGTTTTCGGACCGCAGCCTGACGTCACCCTCTGCAATAACCTCTTTGAGACGCTGTTGGGAGGTGAGAGACGGCGCGGACGGCTGCGTCGTGCTGTTTGACCGGGACAGCTCTTCGTAGCTGATCGTCAGCAGATTACAGGTCAGGGTCACCTCGCCCTGGGTGGCCACCACCTTGTCCTGATACCGCACTCGTTTTTCGGCGTATAAAAACTCAAGACTGCCCGAGCGAATATCAATAGGCTGACTGCGGTCGGCGAAAGACAGCGAATTGACCAAGCTTTGGCCTACCCCTTGCCCCGAGCGGGGGTTCTGGGTAGCGCGGTTTGTCTGTCCGGCGCTGTTGCCGGGCTGCCCCACCAGGAGGAGAAGGGTCAGGCCGACCGATACGAGCACTCGGTCGGTCCAAGCAGACAGGGATAGGAAGGGCCAAAAGCGCCTAAGTATTCCCATCAGCCCTCTTCCTGGTGAGCGTGCTATGGACTTCGGCGTGGAGGGTAGCCCGCTTCTCGTTCATCACTATCCGATAGCCACGGGCTTCAACGTTCATATCCTGGCCGACAATGTAGACCGTATCCGGTGCCGAGACCGTATTCTCAGCGCTGTCGTACAGCGCGGTTTGGGTTTTGAGAGAAAACCCGCCGAGCTGCATTTCTAGGTCGCCGCTCAGCTTCATGCGGACAATCTCCTGCATGCCCTCGCCGAGGGAGATTCTGCCTTCTCGACACCGCAGGGCAATAACCTCACCGCTGTCGAGGTACAGAGACATGCTCGGGGAGTCGACAAGCAGCTCTCTGCTGTCCTCAAAGAAACGCGCCTGAGTGGCGGCAATTTCCCAGATTTTTTTCCCGTCGTGCATTTTGACCCGCTGGAAATTTTGTATCCGTTGGTCTGCGTCGGCTAGGAGTTCTTGAGCGCTCTGGGGCTGGAGCCACAGCTCCACGCTCAAGCGGTGGCCGAGGCCAGCCAGGATGCATATGACAACAAAACCGATAACAAAACGTGCCTGATTTCGACTCATTAGAGAGACCACCTGGGCAAGTAGCATGCCACCTCTGCCAAATCGGGTAAAGGGGAGACCCGCCCCCTCGTCCGCTCGGATGCGCTCCCGACCGGGAGGTCTCCTAGCCTTTCACCAGTCGGTCAAGGCTCTGCAAGGTCCGTAACAGAGACGCGAGTTGGTCCAGGGGAAAAACGCTTGCGCTGTCGCTGCGGGCCCGGTCTGGGTTTTGGTGAACCTCCATGAACAGGCCGTCAATACCCACGGCCACTGCGGCCCGGGCCAGAGGAGCGACGAACTCTCGCTGACCGCCCGAGCTCGGCCCCTGCCCTCCGGGCAACTGCACGCTATGGGTAGCGTCATACACCACAGGGTAGCCGCTGCGGGCCATAATCGGCAGCGAACGGAAGTCTGAGACGAGATAATGATAGCCAAAACTAGCCCCCCGTTCGGTCAGCAGAATGTGCCGATTGCCGGTCGAGGCAACTTTTTGGGCCGCATGGGCAATATCGGCCGGGGCAAGAAACTGGCCCTTCTTGATATTGACCACCCGACCGCTCCGGCCAGCCTCCACCAGCAAGTCTGTCTGACGGCACAGAAAGGCCGGAATCTGCACAATATCAGCCACTTCGGCCACTGCCCGGACCTCCTGGGGAGTATGGACATCGGTCAGAATCGGTACCTCTAGCTCGCGTTTCACGCTGGCCAGTATGCCCAGCCCCTCGTCCTGGCCAAGTCCCCGGAAGGACTCCACCGAGGTCCGATTGGCCTTATCGTATGAGGATTTATAGACCAGCGGGATGTGGAGACGATCGGTCAGACTTTTGAGAGCTTGGGCATGATACAGGGCGGAATCCCGGCTCTCAATCACACACGGGCCAGTCATCAGGACAAATGGGCGTCCCTGGCCACACACCAGGGGACCGATTGGGACGGCGTTGGGGCTACACTCGCGGATCATGCGCCCGGGGCTCACCCTTCGCCACCGTGAATGTAGTCCATCCCGGGCTGTGGATCAGGCAGAGAGGATGAACCACATGGAGCCCGCAACAAGGGGGCTGGGTCATAGCGGGCTCTGCGCTGCAAGGCCGCCCGAATAAAGCCCCTGAACAGCGGATGGCAGTCAAACGGGCGCGATTTAAACTCGGGATGGAACTGGACACCGATAAACCACGGGTGGTCGCGCAGTTCAACAATTTCGACCCGGTTCTGATCGGGCGATACCCCGCTGAAGATCATGCCTTTCTGGCTCAATTGGTGGCGATAGGCGTTGTTGAATTCATAACGGTGGCGGTGCCGCTCAAAGACGCGCTTCTTGCCGTAGACCTTGGCGGCCAGACTGCTGTCCAGGACCGCACAGGGATAGGCACCCAGGCGCATTGTGCCGCCTTTTTGCAGAATGTCGTGCTGGTGGGCCATGAGGGCAATGACCGGATGAGGGGTGTCAGGGTCAATCTCGGCCGAGTTGGCCTTGTCCAGACCGCAGACATTGCGGCTGAACTCAATCACCGCCATGTGCATACCAAAACAGATGCCCAAAAACGGGACGCCTTCTTCGCGGGCATGGCGCACGGCCGCAATTTTGCCCTCTGTGCCGCGCTGGCCAAAGCCCATCGGGACCAGAATACCGTCGGCCTCGTGCAGCACGTCCGGAAACTCGCCGGCTTCTATCTGTCCAGAGTCGATATGGTCAACCTCAACCCGACACTCGTTGGCAAAGCCACCGTGGGCCAGGGCTTCGTTCAAGCTCTTATACGAGTCAATCAGGTCGACATATTTGCCGACCGTGGCGATCCGCACCCGGTCTCGTGGCCGCTGAAAAATCCGGACAATTTTTTCCCAGCGGCTCAGGTCTGGGGTGCCAGTCCACATATTCAGCTTATCAACCACACACTGATCAAGCCCCTCCTGATGAAAGACCAGCGGGACCTCGTAGATGCAGTCTACGTCTTTGGCCGTAATCACCGCACGCTCGTCCACATTGCAGAAATGGGCAATCTTGGCTTTGACCTTGGGGTCCAGGTAGCGGTCAGTCCGACACAGCAACACATCGGCTTGAATTCCCACACCGGTCAGCTCTTTGACGCTGTGTTGGGTGGGTTTGGTCTTGAGTTCACCTGCCGCCGAGATAAAGGGTACCAGGGTCAGGTGGAGGTATAAGACATGCTCCCGTCCCCAGTCCCAACGGAACTGGCGGATCGCCTCCAGAAACGGCAAGCTCTCAATATCTCCGACCGTTCCGCCCACCTCGCAGATGGCAACGTCAAACCCTTTGGCGGCACTCAGGATACGCCGTTTGATCTCATCCGTGATATGCGGGATGACCTGCACCGTGCCACCCAGATAGTCGCCGCGACGCTCCCGAGCAATAACCGTGTCGTAGACCTGACCAGTGGTAAAGCTGTTCTGGCGACCGAGCGAGGTCGAAACATAACGCTCATAATGCCCCAGATCGAGGTCGGTCTCGGCCCCGTCATCGGTCACAAAGACCTCCCCGTGCTGAAAGGGATTCATAGTACCGGGATCAACGTTGATATACGGGTCCATCTTCAACAGGGTGACCTTCAGCCCCCGACTCTCCAATAAGCCGCCCAGCGACGCCGCGGCCAAGCCCTTGCCCAAAGACGAAACAACCCCCCCCGTGACAAAGATAAACTTTGTCTTGTGCCCTGCTCTCCCAGCGGTCGTCATGGCAACATCTCCTCTGCGCGACGTAAGTCGAGCGGCGTGTCAACCTCGACCGTCGGCCTCTCCGTTTCCGTCACTCGAATCTTATAGCCCCACTCCAAAGCCCGGAGCTGTTCGAGCTGTTCGGCCTCCTCCAAGGGGGTTGGGGCGAGCCGGCTCAAGGTCAACAGGAAGTCTCGACGATAGACATACAGCCCGATGTGACGAGAGCTCCACATGTGGCCTGGGCTGGGCGGCTGACGATAAAACGGAATCGGGCTGCGCGAAAAATATACGGCAAACCCGTCCCGGTCGGTCACCACTTTCACCACGTTAAGGTTCTGCCACTCCTCACGGCTCTGAATCGGCGTCTTGACCGTCGCCATTGCTGCGCCTGGACTGTCTTTGAGCGCACTTACCGCATCGCCGACCAGAGTCGGCGGGAAAAAGGGCAAGTCACCCTGAACATTGACAATAATGTCGGCCGTAAGACCCTCAGCGACCTCGGCCAAGCGGTCGGTACCGGTCTGATGATCGGCCCGGGTCATTGCCACCTGACCGCCGACCGCACGCACTACCGCGGCAATCCGCTCATCATCGGTCGCCACCATAACCCGGTCCACCCCCGGCACCTGGCAGGTCTGTTGGTACACATGCTGAATCATCGGTTTGCCACGCAGCAAGGCCAGAGGTTTTCCTGGAAAACGCGTGGAACCGTAGCGTGCCGGAATGAGAGCAACAACTTCCACACTCAAGCCCATATAGCCGGTTGATAGATTAAATTGCCGGGGAACCGTGCTTGCGAGGTCATCAGTATAGGCCACCGGGCCATGATCGTCAAATGCAAGGCTGACCCTGAGCCCACCGGACAGGCTCAGCCAACTTTTTCACCGCTTTTTTTCTTGCCGGACCGTCCGACACACCGGGCGCAGCGGACACGCCGGGCAGCGCGGGGCCCGTGCCGTGCAAACAGTCGCGCCGACATCCATAATCGCCTGATTAAAGACATGCGCCCGGCTGACCGGGGTGACGTGACGGGCCACCGCCCACAGAAAGCGTGGCGTTTGTTGCTCCTTGGACAGCGCAAAGAAGCGGCTCAGCACACGGGCGGCGTTGGTATCAAGGATGGCGGCGGGCCGATGAAAGGCAAAGCTCGATACCGCACCGGCCGTATAAGGCCCGATACCGGGCAGTTTTTGCAGTTCCTCGGGCGTGTTGGGAAAGCGTCCGCCGTGATCGGCAACGATTTTTTGGCTCGTCGATTGCAGATTGCGGGCGCGGGCATAATAGCCGAGCCCGTGCCACGTTTCGCGTATCCCAGGCTCATCGGCTCTGGCCAAATCCTCCACAGTTGGGTAGCGGGACAAAAATCTTTCGTAGTACAGCAGCGCGCGCTGCACCTGCGTCTGTTGCAGCATCATCTCAGAGACCAGAATCGCATAGGGGTCGCGGGTCCGACGCCACGGCAGGTCGCGGCCGTATTGACGATACCAGGCCATGAGCCGCCGTTGCAGTGCTCGAACGGTCGCCGGATGGGCAATACGACCCGGCGGCAGAGCGACGGATTTTCGGGCCACGACCGGCTGTTGTGACAAAAACCGTAGCCCGAGGCAAGAGACCAGCGCCCCGCTTTATCTTGACTCCAACTGGTGGAGGCACTATGGTAACAGCGCACCGGGCGGTGAGGGCGGAGAAGCGGCCTATGCGCAAGACGTATTAAGGTATGAGGAGGATATTGGTTTCATGGCAGGACGGGACTCGCTAGAGAAGATGATTGCGAAGATTTTGCACCGTCACTGCGAGTTTGGTTGGGCCCACTATTACATCCCGAGCGAAAAATTTCCAAACCTAGTGGACGAGTTACTCAAAGTGTTGCAGCCGGCGGAAGAAGCAGGGGAGGATGAGTTAGTCAAACTTTTTCTCGGTCTGAAACGCTATGCGTCTGAGCAAGAACGGGTCGATCAACTCTTGGCGGCATACCGGGTATTGAAACGTGAGGAATCACGCTGAGGTCTGGGTTGGACGCTCGCCCAGTCGCCCTAGCACGACCGCAGCCGGGCCAGAGTGATCTTGACACGGGCGACCGTGCTGGAAGCGGCTCAGGTCTGGACGGATAGCGAGGTGAGGCATGCTTGAAGCGCAGCGGACCAGACGCACAGTTGGCGGGCTTCTGCTGCTGTGTTTCCTGCTCTATTTCTGGGAGCTGGGGCGCATCCCATTCTACAACTACGAAGAGTCGAAAGAAGCGCTGATAGTCTGGGAGATTGTCACGAACGGCGGCTGGATTCTGCCTAGGCGCAACGGCACCGAGATGCCGCTCAAACCCCCGCTGTTCCACTGGATTGGGGCCGGCCTCTCGCTGCTCAGCGGTCAGGTCAGTGAGTTTGCCGTGCGGGCACCCTCGGCCTTTGCCGCCAGTGCCGCGGTAGTGCTGACCTTTTTCTTTGGCCAAGCCTTGTGGAGCTGGCGGGTGGGGCTGTTCGCCGCGCTTATCCTGGCTACCTCACCGGAGTGGGCGCGCTGGGCCATTCACGCCCGGAGCGACATGCTGCTAGTCTTTTTTCTGACCGCAGCCATACTCAGTTTTTTTCACCTGTGGCAACAGCGCGCAACCCGGCGCAGCACGGTCTACCTGTTCTATACCAGCCTGGGGCTGGCAACCTTAGCCAAAGGACCGCTGGGTTTCCTGCTGCCGAGCTTGGTGATTGTGGCCTTTCTAGTTGAGCGCCGAGACCTGCACTTCCTCTGGCGGATGAAGATTCTGGGCGGGCCGTTGCTCACGCTTCTGATTGCGGCATCGTGGTATGTGCTGGCCATATCCCAGGGCGGCGGAGAGTTTGTCTCGCGCCAACTTCTGGACGAGAACATCTTTCGCTTCTTTGCCAGCGACCAGGGTGGGCCGAGTCGGAACCACTCTTTGTACTACTATCTCCCAACCTTATGCGCCGGCATGGCACCGTGGAGTCTGTTTTTTCCGGCCCTGCTCTACGCCTTGTACCGCTCCCACGGCTGGGACGACGCCAAGCGGCGCTATCTGATTATCTGGTGTGGGGTTGAACTGCTGTTCTTCAGCCTAGCTTCTGGCAAGCGGAGCAATTACATCCTGCCCCTGTACCCGGCCCTGGCCCTCTTGCTAGGAGTATGGTGGCAGGAGTTGATAGACTGGGCCGTGGCCTTCTCGCCTGCGGTCAGGCGACTCACCAAGGGCTCGGCCCTGCTGCTGGGTGGCGGTTTTACGGCCATCGTCCTGGGTCTCCTGGCCCACGGGGTCGGACTTGACCTGGTCCATCTCGTCTCCCCCTTCCTGCATCCCCGCGACCAAGCCAACCTGCCCTTGATCGCCCAAGGTCTCCAGAACCATTTCCCGATCGTCATGGCCTGGCTGGCCATCCTGGCCCTGGCGCTGAGCTGGTATTTTATCGGCTTCAGGCGGGAGCAGTGGATGTGGGTGTTTGCCGCCCTGACCGTCCTGGTGTCCTCCTCGCTGTATTTTACCAACGCCCTCTTTCACCCCATTCTGGCCACCGAGCGGACCTATAAACCGTTCATGCTGGGGGCCCGCTCAACCGTGCAGGACGCGCCACTGTATTTCTATAAGGACGCCTATGACTATGGCGCGATCTTTTACGCCGGTCAACGCATCCCGTCCTACACCCAGGACTTGACCCAACTGGCGACAACTGGCGACCCACGGCTGTATTTGCTCATGCGTGAGGAGGACTGGCACCGACTGCCAACAACCGAAGCGACCCGGCTGGTGCATCTGGTCACCAGCCACGGCAGAGGGCCGGATAAAAAGCATCGCCTCGCCCTGGTTGCCCTGCTGCCGACAAAACCGGCCCCTGCCAACGGCACACCACCCGACCCCACAGACTGAGCCGTGCGTTCACTGCCCGCCGCTATTGGCCTCGTTTGCCTCTGCCTCGGCCTGTACGTCTGGGGGCTGGGCGACCTGCCGTTCTATACCAAAGGTCAGCCCCGAGAAGCCACCGTCGTGTGGGAGATCCACACCCACGGGGAATGGGTCCTGCCCCTGCGCAACGGCCAGATCATTCCCTCAAAACCCCCGCTGTTTCACTGGCTTGGCGCGCTGGTAGCGGGCGGCTTGGGCCACCTCAACGAGTTCACCACCCGTCTGCCGTCGGCGCTGCTGGCCGTGTTGGGCGTCCTGCTGACCTACCAGGCGGGGGTCTCAGTGTGGGGGGTCAAGGCCGGCCTGCTGGCCGGTGTGTGCCTGGCAACAAGTTTTGAGTGGGTCCGGGCGGCAACCGCGGCCCGAGTGGACATGACCCTGAGCTTTTTCATGCTCGCTGCCCTGTTGACCTTCTGGGTCGGCTACCGCGGCCGGCGTTTCGGCTGGCGACATACGCTCGGCTTCTTCGGCTTGGCCGGCCTAGCAACCCTGGCCAAAGGACCTGTCGGCGGCGTGCTGCCGGGTCTGATTGTCGGTCTGTTCCTGCTGGTCCGGGGGGATCTGCGTTTTCTGGGCCGTATGCGGCTGGTCAGCGGCAGCCTGCTGTACCTGTGCCTGGCCGGCTCGTGGTACGCGCTGGCGTTGTGGCAGGGCGGTGAGGCGTTTTTTGAAAAACAGGTCATGAAGGAGAATGTACTCCGGTTTCTCTCCAGCGGGTCGGCCGGTACCGGACATGTCCACCCCTTCTACTATTTTGTTCCCAACCTCTTTCTGGGCATGGCCCCGTGGAGCTTGTTCTTTCTCCCGCTGGGCTCTTTCCTCTACCGCTGCCGTCACCGCTGGGCACAGCAGCAGTTCCTGTTTCCGATTGTCTGGTTTGTCACCGTTTTCGTGTTCTACTCGGCCTCGAGCAGCAAACGTAGTGTGTACATCCTGCCCTTGTATCCGGCCGCGGCCCTGTTGCTCGGGGCGTGGTGGCAGGCGTTGCGACGGAGCGGGTCCGAGCTGTCGACGGGTCGTGGTCGGATCATCCGGGCGAGCGGCGGGCTGAACGCGGCTGTGATCGGCAGCGCCCTGCTTGGCGTGGCCGCCCAGGCCGTCGGCCTGGACCTGTTTGCCCTCATCCGCCCCCTGCTACACCCCAAGGATCAGGGGAATCTGACGCTGTTGTTCGGCAACCTGATCGCCGTCCATCCGCTGGCGTTCGGGCTGTGGCTGGTGGCTGTCAGCGGGGCACTGCTCAGCCTGAATCAGGGCTTGCACCGACACTCCTGGAACGCCGTGTTCGGTGCCCTGGCGGTCTTTACCACCAGCATATTTCTGCTCACGAACCATGTCATTCAGCCCACGCTGGCCACGGCCCGGAGCTACCGGCCGTTCATGGACCGTGTGCGTGAACAGGTCGGCCCACGGCCCTTGTTCTTCTACCGCTGCTTTGACAGCGGGGCGCTGTTCTACGCCGACCGGCGCATCCCGTTTTACTCGCCCGCAGCGACCCCTGCCGATCCGTATTACATCCTGGCCTGGGAAGCAGAATGGGAGCGCCTGGGCCAGCGCAATACAGCGGCTGAGCACAAGAGCAGCCCCCAACCCCGTCTGCTCGACACGAGTCGGGGAACCGGGCCAAAGGGCAGGAATCGCCTCACCCTAGTTGAGGTGCCGGCCGGCCAAGCCTTACCTGCCTGGCCGGCCGACGAGCAAGGCTGGATCAAGCGCGACGCCATGTAACACACGGTGCGTCTGCGGTTCATGTCTCAGGGAGACCTCAGGGGATACAAAGACCCGCCCTTGCAACAACTCGGTGAACAGACAGGCTAGACCAGCAGCGGCGCAATCACCAGCGCCACAACCGACATCAGCTTGATCAGGATGTTGAGCGAGGGACCGGATGTGTCCTTGAACGGGTCACCGACGGTATCGCCTACTACCGCGGCCTTATGTGCTTCGCCGCCTTTTGACTCGCCCGGCACTTTCCCGTTTTCAATCGACTTTTTGGCGTTATCCCACGCACCGCCGGCATTCGACATGAGCAAAGCCAGCAGCACCCCGGTGACGGTCGCTCCGGCCAGCATGCCGCCCAGGGCCGCCGCGCCTAAAACACGCCCTACAAGCACCGGGGCAATAACCGCGGTCAGACCGGGGACGATCATCTCTTTGAGGGCGGCCGCGGTGGAAATATCGACGCATCGGGCGGCGTCAGGCCGGGCACCTTCTCTGCCCTCCAGCAGACCCGGAATCTCGCGGAACTGCCGGCGGATCTCGTCTACCATCTGCCCCGCGGCCCGGCCCACCGCGGTCATGGTCAAGGCACCAATCAGGAAAGGCAGGATGCCGCCCAACAGCAGCCCAATCATCACCGTCGGATCGGTCACGACGATCTGGAGTGGACCTAACCCGTCCGCCAGCCGGTTTTGATTAACGGCCTGGGTAAACGCGGCGAACAGGGCCAAGGCGGTCAGCGCGGCAGAACCAATGGCAAAGCCCTTGCCGATAGCCGCGGTGGTATTGCCGAGGGCATCGAGTCCATCGGTGATCTGACGCACCTCAGGGCCGAGTTCGGCCATCTCCGAGATACCGCCGGCATTATCGGCAACCGGGCCGTAGGCATCGACCGTCATGGTCACACCGACCGTTGCCAGCATTCCAACACCGGCAATGCCAATGCCGTACAGTCCGGCAAATTGGTTGGCGATAAAGATGGCCACACAAATCGCCAGGACAGGCAGCGCACAGCTCTCCAGGCCAACCGCCATCCCGTTGATGATATTGGTCGCAGAGCCCGTTTTGCTGGCCTCGGCAATCCGATCAACCGGGCCGGCTGAGGTGTAGTATTCGGTGATCAGGCCAATCCCGATGCCGACTAGACAGCCGGCGGCCAAGGCCCAAAATACGCCGGTGCTGACCGGGGAAGCGGCGACGAGCAGGTAGGCACCGAGAAGAAAGATGCCGGCGGCGATAAAGGTCGAGTAGCGGAGGGCCGATTGCGGGCCAATGTTCTTCAGCACCCGCATCGAGGCAATACCCAGCAGGGAAGACAGCAGTCCAACCGCGGCCATGCTGAGCGGCAGAGCCATCAAAGCGCTGACGAGGACCCCCTTGTCCGCGCCGGCCGGCGCTGCTCCGCCGGAGTTCAGGATTGCCAGCAAGGCGTCCTGAGCGGTCGCCCCAATGGCGATGGTGGCAATGATGGAGCCGACATAGGACTCAAAAATATCCGCTCCCATACCGGCCACATCCCCGACGTTATCCCCGACGTTATCGGCGATAACGCCCGGGTTGCGCGGGTCATCCTCGGGGATACCGGCCTCGACTTTGCCAACCAAGTCACTGCCAACGTCAGCCGCTTTGGTATAAATCCCGCCGCCGACCCGGGCAAACAGCGCAATGGAGCTGGCCCCCATCGCAAAGCCGCTGATGTAACGCGAGGTCGCCGGGTCAGAGAACACACCGAGAAAAATACCCACCCCGAGCAGCCCCAGGCTGGCCACCGCCAAGCCCATCACCGCGCCGCCGTCAAAGGCGGTCAACAGCGCCGCGGCTTGCCCCTCTGAGCGGGCCGCTTCGGATGTGCGCACATTGGCCTTGGTAGCGGACTGCATCCCGAACAGTCCGGCCAGGACAGAGAACGCTGCGCCGGCCAGAAACGCGACTCCGGTTTGCCAGGCAACGGCCCACACCAGCAATAGACAGACCACCACCACAAAGATACTCAAAATCTGGTATTCGCGTTTGAGGAAGGCCATCGCGCCTTCGTAGATATAGCCCGAAATCTCCCGCATCCGCTCGGTTCCATCTGGCCGGCTGGCGACTGAGCGGTAGATCAGAAACGCCACCACCAAACCGACAATGCCCAAAGCAGGCGAGACGTTCGAAAGCATGTCCATTGATAATTTCCTCCCTGTAACATCCTGGATGTAAAAAGTACGGACAGCGGGTGAGCTTACCCCCTCCTGTGCACCGCCGGAAGATAGACGCTTCTGGGTCAAGAGTAAAGGGGCCGGCCCGACGTCGGAGGGGGGAGCCCGTCTCCTGTGTTCAGGCTGATTGGGGGCTGTCTGCTCTATGTGAACGCCTTGATGAACGCTTCGAAACAAGACAGGAGCGGACAGGCGGCTCAGGGGGCGAGCCGCGCGGCCCACCCCCAGCCGGCTACATCACCACTACACTGCGTGCCACCTCGCCCTTTTCCAGCGCGTCCATCGCGTCGTTAATTTCGTCCAGGGAGTAGGTTCTGGTCACGAGCTCGTCAAGCTTGATGCGTTTGTTCATGTACAGTTCAATCAGCCGTGGCATGTCTACCCGGGGCCGCGTTGAGCCGTACAGCGAGCCTTTGAGGGATTTCTCGGTCAGCAGGCTGGCCGCGGGAATGGTGACGGTCTCTTCGAGTGAGGGTGCGCCGACCACCACCGTCATTCCTCCCTGACGGGTACAGGCATAGGCCTGCTCAATCGTTTTGCCCAGCCCGATGACCTCAAACGCATAGTCGGCCCCGCGGCCTTCGGTCAGCCCCCGGACCGTCCTGACCAGGTCCTCCCGGCCGGGGTTGATCGTATGGGTCGCGCCAAACTCCCTGGCGAACTGGAGTTTGTTATCCATCAGGTCAACGGCGATGATGGTACTGGCCCCGGCCAGCACACAGCCCTGAATCGTGTTCAGGCCAACACCGCCGCAGCCGATGACCACCGCGCTGCTGCCGGGCTGGACCTTGGCCGTGTTGGTCGCTGCCCCTAGGCCGGTCATCACCCCGCAGCCGACCAGGCAAGCTTTATCCAGGGGAACGTTGTCAGGGATGGGGATGCAGGCCGTCTGGTCCACCACGGCGTACTCGGCAAAACTCGACAGCCCAGCCATATGGTGAATCTCTTTGCCGTTCTTCTTCAGGCGACACGTCCCGTCAAGCAGGCTGCCCCCCATCGTCAGACGCATATTGGTGCAGAGCACCTGGCTGCCGATCGAGCAGTAATAGCAGCGCCCGCAGTACGGCGCGAACGATAACACCACATGGTCGCCGGCCTTGACCAGGCTGACCCCGGGGCCAAGCTCCTCAACAACGCCGGCCCCCTCGTGACCCAGCACCACCGGCAGGGGCAAGCGCAGAACCCCGTGAATGACCGAATAGTCGCTGTGACATACGCCGTTGGCGGCAATTTTGACCCGGACCTCGCCGGCCTTGGGGCTGTCCAGGTACACATCCTCAACCTGGACCGGGGCGTTGAGTTCGTATAAAATGGCTGCCTTCATAACTCTCCTCCATTCTTCAGAATTTCACTCTTCAGGACTTGGCCCGACGCACTATGGGGGTCCAGCCGGCCGGCCCCGACCTCCTCAAACAGGCGGGCTAAGGCCGGGTCACGCTCAAGCTGGGCGGTCAAGCGCCGCCGCACCTCGTACTCCACCCGGCCCAGCAACTCCTCCCGCCGGCGGGCGGTCCGCCGGCGCTCAAGCTCTCCATCGCCGGCTAAAAACTGATGGTGTGACTCAAGCGCCTGCAACAGTTCGGGCAGGCCGGTGGTGGTGATCGCCTGGGTGGCCAGGACGGGGATTTTCCACTGCGGGGCGCAGCCCTCGCCGGCCGGCCGATTGCTATACTTGAGTTCCAGCATCAGGGTCAGGTCGGTCATCATGCGTTGCGCCCCGTCCCGGTCGGCCTTGTTGACCACAAAAATATCGGCGATCTCCATCAGGCCGGCCTTCATCACCTGCACGCTGTCACCGGCCTCCGGCACCAGGGTGACAATGACCGTGTCGCTGGCCCGCATCACATCAAGCTCGGTCTGGCCGACCCCGACCGTCTCGACCAGCACATAGTCACAGCGAAAGGCATCAAGGAGCTTCATCACGTCCAGGGTGGCGCGGGCTAGGCCGCCGTGGCTGCCGCGCGTGGCCATACTGCGGATAAACACGCCCTTGTCCAGATAGTGCTGGCCCATGCGAATGCGGTCGCCCAGCAGCGCCCCCCCGGAAAAGGGGCTGGATGGGTCAATAGCCACCACCCCAACCCGCTTCCCGGCGGCGCGCATCAGGGTAGTCAGGCCGTCAACCAGACTGGATTTGCCGGCCCCCGGCGGGCCGGTCACCCCGACGGCGAAAGCATGACCGAGCCGCGGGGCAATAGCCTCAAGAATAGGGCCGACTTCCCGGCCCTCACGTTCAACCAGGGTCATCAGGCGAGCCAGGGCAACAGGGCTGCCGGAGGCCATGTTGTCGAGCAGTTGAGCGAGCGTGTGGCGTGCCATGAGTTGCGGTGTGTCTCCTTATCAGCCGGCCGGCGACTCTCGGCGGTCAGCCGGCCCGCGCCTTGCCCATGTCTTACCAGACCCGCGGCATTTCTTGAAGACGGGGCCGGCGGCCCGGACAGCTCAGCGCCGGCATGGTATGCTGCACTATGGAGGAGCAAGAGCATGGAATGGGACACCCTTCGTTTTGAGAGGGCCGAGCGCGACGAGCGGGTCGGCCTGCTGGTTCTCGACCGCCCGGCAGTCCTCAACGCCGTCAACGATCAGCTCATCGCCGACTTCCAAGAGGCGTGTGAGGCGCTGCAACGCGCCCCGGGCCTGCGCGTCATCGTCCTCACAGCCGAGGGCCGCGGCTTCTGCTCAGGCATGGACCTGCTGGCCGCCGCCCACCGGCCCAGCGACAACGATGCCCTGCGGGCGGTCTGGGTACCGTGGGGCCGGGCGCTCGATACGCTCGAGGGGCTTGACCAGCTGACTATTGCGGCCATACACGGGCCGTGTCTGGGGGCCGGCATGGAGCTGGTGTTAGCCTGCGATTTTCGGATTGCGACGACCTCGGCCTTTTTTGCCCTGCCCCAGGTTGTATACGGCACGCCGCCCGATGTCGGCCAGCCCTACCGTCTACCCCGGCTTATCGGCCTGGCCAAAGCCAAAGAAATTGTGCTGCTGGGTCAGCGTTTCAGTGCTGCCGAGGCCGAGCGCTGGGGTCTGCTGACACGGCTGGTCAAGCCTGGAGACCTGGAGGCCGAAACGGACGCGCTGGTTGACCGCTGCCTCCGCTTGGGCGGCAGAGCCGCGGCAGGGGCCAAGCAGCTCTTACACCGCGCCTGGGACCTGGACGCCGAGGCGCTGGCCGGCGCAATCCATCAGGCCCGGGCCGCGGCCCTGGAGGACGGGGCCTTTGACGCCTCGCTCGAAGTCTACCGTGAACAGCGCAAACCGCAGGTTTGACACGGGCTGTGACAAAACGTATGCAGGGCCGTCATCTGCTCGGTCAGCAGGTAGCAAAAACCCAGAATAGTAATTCGCAAAAACCTGATCGCCTGCAGGAGTTACTGAAGAGTGTCTGGGGCGTCATAACTCCTACGCCTCAACTGTGTGCTCTGCGCTACCAACTGCTAGCCGCGTTGGCGGGCACGGCAATTCAGACCCTCCGTGACCAAAAGAAAGCTGGCCCTGAAGATGGTGAGGGGGTGCTGATCGTTCACGTTTTCCATACCAACTTTGACGGCCTTGAAGAAGTTGGCCAACAATCACCAGGATTTGGAAGAGTTTGCTCGAGGATTGCCCAACGTGACCATCCCGGCGAGCGGCATCAACCCTGATTGCCTGTACGGACCAGCCACAGTCATTGTCTCTGCGGGCTTGGCCCCATTAGACAAGCCCACGCCGGTCTCCGTCTATCTAGCCAAATTAGTGACGTGATGACCAAGCTCGTGAACGAGCGGATGAAAGCAGGTCAGGGTACTGAGCGTGGACGCCTTCACCCACCGGGCGCGACCGTTTTGAGAACACCCCTGTCTCGATCGGTTATTACGGCACAAAGAATATCCGCCACGATGATATGAGCCGTTATCCCATACTCCGAGCTGATGCTGTAGAAACCTCTAGCGGTAAAAGGTTCCTTTGGGCGTACCAGAACACCAACGCGCATTGTATCCTTCAGTTCTGGCGCATGTTGGAGCGGAACGGGAAGCACAACCGCCGGACGATCATCCTCGCCCATCGTCAATTCGTGAGCCCACTCCGGTTCACTAGCTTCATATTCACCACGAAGTGGCTCATCAAACACGCCATATTCCGTAGATCTGGTCACTCTCACCGTCACTTCCGCACCAAATGCGTTAGACGCTCTATAGGAACCCCCGTCTTTTTGGTCTGCTGCCATGACTACGGCCCTGTTCCCGAGGCCTCGCCGCGGCTCGGGCTCGAACTCGCAACTAAGGACTCCTCCACACAATACATATCTCCAGCGGATAAAACCATTGTCCCAAGCGTCCGTTCTGATAATGAAGCGCTCGTTGTCCGCGTCGTACTCGGCATAACGTGGGGTGTATATACCCCCAAGGAGTACAGGCCGGCGTAAATCGGCTGCCGCCATCGCCGCCATCGCCGCCGCCATCGCTCTGGCTTTGCGCGCTTCAAATTGGGCAGTAGTTTCAAACTCGCCCTTTGTCAGATCGGACTCAGTGATAGCGGCACTCGCGGTACTCATGGAAGCATAGACTTCCTCCACATTTCTGAATGTCACAACATCGCCCACCGCCGGGCATTCCGCCGCTCTGAGTATGTCCGCCACAAGAGCCTGCATAGCGAGCATACCCGACAACATCAATGCCAGAATCGTCTTCATATTTCCCTCCCGTATGCCACAGGTCCGCGCCCTTCAAGTAACCAGCTTCCGGGACCCTCATCATTTCAGAAGTTAGCGGCCAGTCCAGCATAACCCGTTGCCAGAGACAAGACTTGTTTCAAAGTCGATCTTCTCACGCACGAATGTCGATCGCAGGGTCCACGGCCTTCGGCGACCGACGCCCCCGCGTTCAAGTTCTTCAAGCGGACGAAGACCGCATATACTCCCGCAGATGGCGGGCGGTATGCGACTGCTGGCGCACAATGTCGTGGGGCGGGCCGCAGGCCACCACCTGGCCGCCGCCCTCACCCCCCTCCGGGCCGAGGTCAACGATGTAGTCGGCCTCTTTGATGATGTCGAGGTTGTGCTCAATGGTGACGACGGTATTGCCCTTGTCCACGAGGCGGTGCAGGGTGGTGATCAGCTTCTCGATATCGGCAAAGTGCAGCCCGGTGGTCGGCTCGTCCAGGACATACAGGGTCTTGCCCCGGGACTCTTTGGCCAACTCGTAGGCGAGCTTGATGCGCTGGGCCTCGCCTCCAGACAGGCTGTTGCTGGCCTGGCCGAGGGTGATGTAGCCCATGCCGATATCGTTCAGCAGACGCAGCGGGCCGGCAATTTTTGGCACGCCCAGGAAAAACGTAGCCGCGTCTTCAATCGTCATGGCCAGGACATCGGCAATGCTCCGGCCATTATAGGCCACCTCCAGCGTCTCTTCGTTGTAACGCTGTCCGCCACACACCTCGCAGTCAACATACACATCGGGCAGAAAGCTCATCTCCATCTTGAGCCGGCCCTGACCGGCGCAGGCGTCACACCGCCCGCCCTTGACGTTGAACGAGAAGCGGCCCGGCTTATAGCCCCGCAGGCGGGATTCGGGCAGCATGGAGAACAACTTGCGAACCTCGTCCCACAGCCCGACATACGAGGCCGGCACCGAGCGGGGCGTTTTTCCAATCGGCGTCTGATCGACCTCAACCACCCGCTCAATAGGCTCGGCCCCCTCAAGCCGATCGTGCGTGCCCGGCCGGCCGACAAACCGGCCCAGCTGCTTTCTGAGGCCCTTGACCAGCACTTCCTGGGTCAGCGAGCTTTTGCCCGAGCCCGAGACGCCGGTCATGCACACCCAGGTGCCGATCGGCAGCTCCACGTCTATGTTTTGCAGGTTGTGCTCGCGCGCGCCCCAAATGCGCAGGCGAGGCCGACCGGCCAGCGAGCGGACCGGCCCGAGCCGCGGATGGGCAATCTGCAAGAACTGCCCGGTCGGCGACTCGGGGTTGTGGCACAGCTCGTGCGGCGTGCCAACGGCCACCACCTTGCCGCCGTGCGTGCCGGCCCCCGGCCCGAGGTCAATCACCACATCGGCCTTGGCAATCGTCTGCTCATCGTGCTCAACCACCAGCACGGTATTGCCCCGCTCTTGCAGGCCGCGCAGGGTTGTCAGCAGGCGCTCGTTATCGCGCGGATGGAGGCCGATGGTGGGCTCGTCCAGGATGTAGCACACACCGCGCAGATTCGAGCCGAGTTGGGCGGCCAGACGGATACGCTGCGCCTCGCCGCCGGACAGGGTATCGGCCCGGCGGTCAAGGGCCAGATAGGACAGGCCGACTTCCATGAGGAAAGACAGGCGGGGGACGATCTCCTTGAGAATCGGCTCGCCAATCAAGCGCTCACGGCCGGCCAGGGGCAGCTCGGCCATATGCCGCAGACAGTCAGCCACCGACAGCTGCATCACCTGCCAGATGGTCTTGCCTTTGACCTGGACGGCCCGGGCCCGGGCGTTGAGCCGGGCACCGTCGCAACTCGGACAGGCCGCCTGACTCAGAAACGGCGACAGGGCCAAGGCCGCCCGGTCACCCTCGGCCAGGGCCGCGCTCAGGATATCGATCGCGCCCCGCAGCCGTTTGCCATTGCCGTGCAGGACAAGCCGGCGCTGTCTG
This sequence comes from uncultured Binatia bacterium (SeqCode), assembly GCA_965242605.1. Lineage (GTDB taxonomy): Bacteria > Desulfobacterota > Binatia > Bin18 > Bin18 > JAAXHF01. Next base: position 32,904 of record CBDESS010000001.1, read on the forward strand.
GAGGTCAGCTTCCCGAACGGCTTGTCGAGCGGCACGCGGTGTTTTTTCAGACCGCGCAGCAGCCGCCCTAGCTCGCGCCTCAGGCCGGCCTCGGCCAGGGCTACGAGCGCGTCCTGTTGGAGTGACTTGTGGGGGTCGGGGACCAGGAGTTGGGGGTCAAACTCCCACCGAAACCCCTGGCCGCTACACTCGGGACACGCCCCCTGGCGGCTGTTGAAAGAGAACATACGCGGGTCAAGCTCCTCATAGCCCAGACCGCACGGCACGCAGAACAATTTTTCGCTGTAGATGCGCTCGGTCTCACCGCCCACAATATGGACCGCGCCATTGCCCATGCGCAGGGCGTCGTGGAGCAGGCTTTCAAGCGGCGGCGTCCGCTCGAGCGTGGTCTGACCGATCACAATCTCAATATCGTGCTCCTTGAAGCGGGCCAGACTCATGTCGGGTCGGATTTCGGCCAGCCGGCCGTCAATGCGGGCCTGCATAAAGCCCAGCTTGCGCGCGCCGGCCAGGACATCTTTATGAAACCCCTTGCGGCCACGCACGACCGGGGCCAGAACGGCGACCTGCTGCCCGCTCCAGTCAGCCCGTAGCAGCTCAAGAATCTGGCTGCGGCTCTGGGCCGACAGCGCTTGGCCGCAGGCCACACAGTGCTGCACGCCTATCTTGGCGTACAGCAGCCTGAGATAGTGCGAGAGCTCGGTCACGGTGGCCACCGTCGAGTTCCGCCCGCCCCGGCTCATCCGCTGTTCAATCGCCACCGTGGGCGGAATCCCGGTCAGCAGGTCAACATTCGGTTTGGCCAGGACCTTGATGAACTGGCGCGAATAGGCCGACAGGCTGTCGATATAGCGACGCTGTCCTTCGGCGTACACAATGTCAAACACCAGCGTAGACTTGCCCGAGCCGGACAGCCCGGTGACTACAATCATTTCATCCCGGGGAATATCGACCGAGACATCCCGGAGGTTATGCTCCCTGGCCCCCACCACACAGATAGCCGCGCTGTGTCTCGGAGCTTTCCCAGGCTTTGCCCTGTGCCTTTTGCCCTGTGCCTTTTGCCCTGTGCCCTGTGCTTTCTGCCCCCGCTTCGCTGCTCTCAACACCCGGCCCAGATACCGCCCGGTATGCGACCGCCTGACCCGCGCCACCACCTCCGGCGTCCCCTGCGCGACCACCTCACCGCCCCCGTCTCCGCCCTCCGGGCCAAGGTCAATGATATGGTCGGCGCACTTGATCACGTCCAGGTTATGTTCAATGATGAGGACCGAATGGCCCCGTTCCACCAGACTCTCAAACGCGGTCAACAGCTTCTGGATATCGGCAAAGTGCAGGCCGGTCGTCGGCTCGTCAAAGATGAACAGCGTCGTGCCCGGCCGGTCGGTGTGGAGCTTTTCGCGGCCAATATGGGCGGCCAGTTTCAGGCGCTGGGCTTCTCCACCCGACAGGGTCGTCAAGGACTGGCCCAAACGCACATAGTCAAGGCCGACCGCGGCCAGCGACACCAGCCGGTGCCGTAACTCGGCCTGACCGGCAAAAAACGCGAGTGCTTCGTTGACCGTCATGGCCATGATGTCGGTCAGGTTCTTCCCCTGATAGCGGACCTCCAGGACCTCGGCCCGAAACCGCCGGCCCTGGCACTCTGGACACGGCACATACACATCGGACAGAAACTGCATCTCGACCTTTTCAAAGCCCTCGCCCTTGCAGGTCTCGCAGCGGCCGCCCTCAACGTTGAAGGAAAAAGTGCCGGTGGTATAGCCGCGCAGCCTAGCCAACTCGGTAGCGGCCAACAGCCGCCGGAGCGGCTCAAAGGCTCGCGTATAGGTCAGCAGATTCGCCCGCGGCGTTGTCCCGATCGGGCTCTGGTCAACGAAAATCACGTCGGCAAGATGCTCGATCCCCACCATATCCTGACACTGGCCGGGAGGCCCGACCGACTCGCCCCAGCGCTTTTTCAGCCCTCGGTACAGCACGTCTTCGGCCAGGGTGGATTTGCCCGAGCCCGACACCCCGGTCAGACACGTCATACAGCCCAGCGGAATGGCGACATCAATGTCTTTCAGATTATGCGCCCCGGCCTTGAGAATGGTCAGTGCCCGCTCCGCCGCCCGGCGCGTTTGGGGCACCGGGATGCTCAGCCGCTGCGACAGATATTGCCCGGTCAGCGACCGTGTGTCAGCCAGCATCTTTTCATACGGACCGGAAAAGATGATCTGTCCGCCCTGCTCACCAGCCAACGGCCCCAGGTCAAGCACATGATCGGCCTCTTTGATGATCTCCGGGTCGTGCTCAACCACCACGACCGTATTGCCGTTGTCGCGCAGATTTTGCAGGATGCGGACCAGCCGGTGGCTGTCGCGCGGGTGCAGGCCGATTGAGGGTTCATCCAGAATATACAAGGTATTCACCAGAGCCGAGCCCAGGGCGGTGGTCAGATCGACCCGTTCCAGCTCCCCACCCGACAGGGTTCGGGACTGCCGGTCCAGGGTCAGGTATTCGACGCCAACCTCGACCAGATAACGCAGCCGCTTGCGAATCTCGGCCAGGATGAGTTGGGCGACCTGGCCCTGAAAGGCCGACAGCCGCAGACCCTCAAAAAACTCCGAACACGCGCCCACGCTGAGCAGGTTGATTTCCGACAGCGTCTTGCCCCCAACCCGGTACAGCAGGGATTCGGGTTTGAGGCGGGCACCGTGACAGGCGTCACACGGAAAATAGCCCCGATAGCGGGCCAGGAACACCCGGACGTGCATCTTATAGGTTTTGGTCTCCAACCACTGAAACCAGCCGCGCACCCCGTAATAGTCGCTGTCACCGTCCAGGAGCAGCGCGTGCTGCTGAGCGCTGAGGTCGTGCCACGCGACAGTGCTTGGAATGCCCCGGCGTTTGCAGAACGCCAACAGCTCGCGCCGCTCCCACTGGGCTGCCTTAATCCGCCACGGCTTGATAGCCCCGTCTTTGAGCGACAGCTGAGGGTCAGGGACGACCAACTCCAGGTCAAGATCAATCGTCCGGCCAAAGCCCTTGCATTTCTCGCACGCGCCGAGCGGACTATTAAACGAGAACAGGTTGGGGACCGGCTCCTTATACACAATCTGACACGCCGCGCACTCCAGCCGGTTGGAAAACGCCTGCTCGGCGTGGCCGGTGTCTGGAAAGACAAGGCTCAGCCGTCCCTTGCCGTACTGAAACGCCTGCTCCAGCGAGTCATGGGCCCGTTTTTTGTTGCGCGGTCTGAGGAGCAGGCGGTCAACCAGCACAGTGCAGTGTTCCTGCCCGGCCAGCTCCCGGGGCCGGGCGTCCAACTCCTGAATGTCCACGATTGTGCCGGCCACAAGCAGGCGGTAGAACCCGACCCGGACAAAGCCGTCGCGGAGTTCGCTCCAGGCCAGCGTCCCCGGCGTAGCAACGCGGAAGGTGACATAAAAGCGTGTGCCCTCAGGCTGCTGCCGTGACAGCTTTCTGAACACCGACTCGGCAGAATCACGCTCGACCGGCTGACCGCACTGGCGGCAGTACAACACCCCGATTTTGGCAAATAAGAGCTTGAGATGGTCGTGCAGCTCGGTCATCGTGCCAACGGTCGAACGCGAGGTGCGGACCGGGCGGTTCTGGTCAATGGCGATAGCCGGCAGGATGCCCTCAATTTTCTCGACCTGCGGCCTGTCCATGCGGTCCAGGAACTGACGGGCGTAGGCCGAAAAGCTCTCAACATAACGGCGTTGGCCCTCGGCATACAGGATGTCAAAAGCTAGGCTCGACTTGCCCGAGCCGCTCACCCCGGTGACAACAGTGAGCCGATTCAGGGGGATGTCGATATCCAGATTTTTGAGATTGTTCTGGCGTGCGCCGGTAATCGCAATGCTGCTTCGCCGTGTCCCCTTGGTCTTCACCCCCACCTCCCACAAAAGAAGTGCTCAGCGGTCTGCTATCAGCTTTCAGCCGATGAGGTAAGGAGGGGCACTGCTCAGCCTGCCGGCCGAGTCGGCCTATGCTAGGATGGCCATTATCCGGAGTGTCTGTGTCAGGAGGACGCACATGGTCACAGAGCTGTGGTTTGAGATAACGTGTATTCTGGGCCTGATCATCGCCAACGGGTTTTTTTCCGGCTCGGAAATCGCGGTGGTTTCGGTCCGGCGGAGCCGCATTGAGCAGCTGGCCGAGGCCGGCGACCGGACGGCCCGCACGCTGGGGCACCTCAGAAACGACCCTGACCGTTTCCTGGCGACTGTCCAGATCGGGGTGACGCTGGTCAGCTCACTGGCCTCGGCAATCGGGGGTGTCTCGGCCGTGGCCTATCTCGCCCCGCTGTACGCCCGGAGTTCGCTGCCGGTTGTGGCCGAGTCGAGCCAGGTCCTGGCCGTTGCCACGGTGGTGGTGGTAATCTCCTATCTGTCCCTGGTGCTGGGCGAGCTGGTGCCAAAATCGCTGGCGCTGCGCTACTCCGAGCCGATCGCCGGCTGGGTCGCCCGGCCCCTGGATTTTTTCTCCTGGCTGTTTACCGCCGGGGTCAAGCTGCTGACCGCTTCCACCAACGGGCTGCTGTACCTGACCGGCACCGGGGCCAAGGCCGCCGAGGCGGTCGTGTCCGAGGATGAGGTCAAGTACATCATCCGCGAAGGCGCGCAAAAAGGCGTCTTTGACGCCACCGAGCAGAAGTTTATCCAGAGCGTGTTTGATTTTGCCGATACCTCGGTCCGCGAGGTAATGACCCCCCGGACCGAAATCCAGGCCCTGAGCATAGACACCTCCCCCCAGAGTGCCCTGCACGCCATGATCGAGAGCAGCTTCTCGCGTATGCCGATTTTTGAGGACGACCTCGACCAGGTTGTCGGCGTGGTCCACCTCAAGGAACTGCTGCGCGGGCGGAAGCAGGATTCGGCCTCCCTCCAGGGCTTTGTCCAGCCGACCTATTTTGTGCCCGACTCCATGCAGATCAGCCACCTGCTGCGCGAGCTCCAGCGTCGCCGCACCCAGATGGCCGTTGTTGTCAACGAGTTCGGCACCGTGGTCGGCATCGCCACCATCGAAGACCTGCTTGAAGAGATTGTCGGCGAGATTCGGGACGAGTTCGATGTTGACGAAGCCCTGCCGGTCCAGGACCTCGGGCCAGGGGTCTGGCTGGTGGCCGGCGGGGTGATGCTGGACGACCTGCGCGACACCCCCGGCCTGCCGCTTGAAGAGACCAACGACTACCGGACCCTGGCCGGCTTTCTGCTGGCCCGGCTTGAGTGCATCCCCAAGGGCGGGGAGATCGTCCAGCACCAGGGCTATCGGATGACGATTGTCAACATGGACGGCCGGCGGATTGACAAGATCAAGGTCGAGAAGCTGCCCGCCGCGGCGCGTGTTGCCGGACGCCAAGCCGAACAGCCGAGCGGGGGCAGGACAGGGCATTAGCAAGGGCTTGGGGCACGCTGTACAAACTGGCCGCTGTACATCTTCGGCACGGGCAGCCCGCCCGTGTCTTCCCGCTCGGCTATCGCCCACGCCTCAAAGGCGTCACGGGCCTCAGCGAGGGCGGCTTCAATGGTCTCGCCGTCCGCGATACAGCCGGGCAGGTCAGGGTTGAGAGCCGACTTGATGCTCATGGCTTGGCTCCTCCCGCGGGCGCGGTGCGTTCAATCAGCGCCCGTAAGGCGTGTGTGGCTCTGGCGGCTTCGCCCTGCTGGCGGAGAGCTTCCATGTTCTCGGTGTGGTGGGCCTTGGCGGTTTCGGCCTGCTGGCGCAAGATGTCCATCAGGTCGGTGTGCTGTGTGTTCCGTGCGCCGGCCGCGGTGCGCATCAGCCACAAGCCCCCACCAATCAAGCCCGCTTGCACGACGCCGACACCGAGCGCAATCCAGTTGCCGGTGTTCCGCAAGGCGATCATGGCGGTTTCGTACTCGGTCATGGTGTTTCTCCTGTCTGCGACCGGCTGCGAGCCTTACCCCGCCGGTCGCGCCAGCCGGGCAGTCCTGCCTCCGCCACAACACGGACGACTTGAGCCAGGGGCCAGCCCTCTCGCTCGGCTTCGCGCTCCAGCGCCCGGAACTGATCGGTCGCAAAGGCCACGCTCAACTGGTGCGGGTAGTGGGTGACGCGCGTCCGGGGCCGTTTCCCGGGGGGGTCTGTGTCTCCAGCGGTCTTCCTCCTTATCTGGCATGGCTACCAGATAGCCGCCGCCTTCGTCCGTGGGGATGGGGGCAATGATGATTGTGTAGTCCTCAAATCTCGTTGCCTTGTCCGGCGTCCAATCCGCAAAATGTTTACTGAACACATCGGACATCTACCCCATGGCACAACGGAGCCGGTCCGAGAGTCGGGTCCGCTCCCGCGTCCAAAAGATACCGGATTATGCTATCTCGGATGGCTCGGGCTGAATATGCCGCCGACGCATGCCACAGGACGGTGCGCCCGCCACCGTCCTGGGCATTGATGTCCATGCCGGCCTGCAAGAGAACACGAACGGCAGCCCCATTGGCGAAACCGGCTGCTCTATGCAACGCTGTCACGTTGCCATGCCCGCCGCCGGAGGAGGGGTGCCCGAGGATATAGATAGGCCCGCGCGTGTATGTCCGCTCCATACTCCAAAAGGAGTTCTACGACCGGGGATGACTCTACCAAAGGAATGGACCTCACACTGGCCGCCTAGTGCAATGGGGTCCTATCCCCGAATGGTCGGTTCGGGTCAGCCCCAGACTCCAGTAAGAGGCGAATGATGGGAAGTATGTCAGGATGCAGCCTAACATAAGTATTTTGTTGTTGTTTCCGGTTGTAGGTGTATCGATTGATTGCCCAATTGAGCGGGGAGAACCGATCATAATAAGGGCCCCGATCGGGCCAGGGGCCAGGGCTATCCTGGAAGTCCGGATCGGCTCCGGCTTCCAATAACGCGCGGACGGCACTTAGTGTTATGCCTGACTGCCAGGGACAGAGGGGAGTAGCCCCTTGCCGTATGGTGATTGATAGTCGCCGTTGAGGGAAGGCAATCGTGTATTCTCCTTGTTTTGGTCCACCACCGTTCATAGTAACACGCTCCGGGGGCTAGCGGTTCCGATTCTGGAACAGGTTCAGGCGTGGGTTCCTGTTCTGAACCGGGGGCCTTCACCGTGGCCAACTCAAAGTGTTGGGTACTTTCGTTCCACACCAAAGTGGCCGGTTTCACCCGGGGCCGGGAAGTCAGGAACCTCTACCCGGCGACTTGCTCCCCGTAGAAACTCCTCGCCGGTTGTCACCACCGTAAACGTACTCCGGGCAAACTCGACCCCATTGTCATACGCTACCACGGTATGCGTCCCATCTCCAAAATGGTTCCAGTTAACTTGCGTAATGAATCCATTGTCCGCGTCCCCGCAGACACCGCGCGTATCGGCCCGGGGCTGCTCCTCCGCGGTTGGGACAGGCTCACCAGCGTTGATCCTGGCTGTGATGTCGCCGGCCTCACACTTCCAGCCCGAGATAAAGCCAAGACCCGACAGGTTTGCGCCACTGGCCGGACTCTCCAGGACTGCGGCATGGGAGAGGCTGGCGGTCACTCCAACACACAAGACAAGCAACAACAGATGCTTCATAGTTACGCCCCTGAGCAAAGAATACGCGCCGGCCAAGCCGCCACGCTTGACCTATGCCACCGCCGCCAGAATGTCAAACCCGCCAGCGGTTGACCGCCGCCTCGGTTTCGGACTATGAACAGGTATACCCCGTAGAAGGAGGGCGCGCGTATGGCCGCGGAAGTTGGCAAAGATAAGTTACTTGAGATGTACCGCACCATGCAGACCATCCGGCAGTTTGAGGAGCGTCTGCGCGATATCTTCAAAGAAGGCAAGATTCCGGGCTTCGTCCATGTCTCCATCGGCGAAGAAGCCTCAGCCACCGGCGTGTGCGCCGCCCTGACCGACACGGACTACATCACCAGCACCCACCGGGGCCACGGCCACCTCATCGCCAAAGGCGGCAAAATCAAGCCGATGATGGCCGAAATCTACGGCAAGAGCACCGGCTACTGCAAGGGCAAGGGCGGCTCCATGCACATCGCCGACTTTGATATCGGCATCCTCGGTGCCAACGGCATTGTCGGGGCCGGCCTGCCGATCGCCACCGGGGCCGGCCTCGCCGCCCAGGTCCGGGGCAGCAACGAGGTGGCGGTATGCTTCTTTGGCGACGGGGCCTCCAACGAGGGGACCTTCCACGAATCGCTCAACATTGCCTCAGCCTGGAAACTGCCGGTCATCTATGTGTGCGAGAACAACCTGTACGGCGAGTTCACCGCCGGCAAGGAGGTCACCTCGGTCAAAGACATTGCCGACCGGGCCAGAGGCCACGACATGCCCGGCGTGGTGGTCAACGGCAACGACGTCGTCGAGGTCTACGAGACCACCAGCCAGGCCGTTGCCCGCGCCCGGCGGGGCGAGGGACCAAGCCTGATCGAGTGCAAAACCTACCGCTGGGAAGGCCATGTGGTGGGCGAAGAAGCCTTTATGGGCGACAAAAGCTATCGCCCCAAGGATGAGATCGAAGCGTGGAAAACACGCTGCCCGCTCCTCACCTTTGAGCAACGCTTTGTGCCGGCCGGGATGGTCAGCCAGGCCGAACTTGATGCCATTCAGGCCGAAGTCACCAGCATCGTTGACGCAGCCGTCAGCTTTGCCGAAGACAGCCCGCTGCCGGCCCCCGAAGAAGCCCTCAACGACATGTTCTCAGCCGCCTGACAGCCCAATGATGGGTCACAACAGTGGCCGGTCGTAGCTGTGACCCATCATTAAGGAGATACCCCCATGCCGACTATTTCATTCATCCAAGCGATCAACTCCGCCCTGGCCGAAGAACTCCGACACGACCCGTGCGCCTTTCTCATGGGCCTTGATGTCTGGGTCGGCGCGTTTGGCGCGACCGGCGGCCTGACCGACGAGTTCGGCCCTCAGCGCATCCGCAACGCCCCGATTTCAGAAGCCGGCTATGCCGGGGCTGGTATTGGCGCGGCCCTGGCCGGGATGCGGCCGATTGTCGAAATTGAGTTTGCCAGCTTCTTCTACTGTTGCTGGGACCAAGTGTGTAACCAGGCGGCCAAGCTGCGTTACATGTCGGGCGGCCAAGCCGATATCCCGATCACCTTTCGGACCGTGTACGGCGCGCTCGGCTCAGCCGCGGCCCAGCACTCCGAGACCGTCTACGCCCAGTTCATGAGCGTACCGGGCCTGAAAATTGTCGCCCCGTCCGACCCCTACGACATGAAGGGGCTGCTCAAGAGCGCCATCCGCGACAACAACCCGGTGCTGGTCTTTGAGCACATGGGCCTCGGGCGGGCCAAACAGGAGATTCCCGACCAGGAATATCTGGTGCCCATCGGCAAAGGCGAGGTCAAACGCGAAGGCACCGACGTGACCGTAGTCGGGGTCGGCCTGATGGTCTCCAAAGCCCTCAAGGCGGCCACCGCCCTGGCCGACGAAGGCGTGTCGGTCGAGGTCGTTGACCCGCGCACCCTCGTGCCGCTTGACGAGGACACTATCCTCAACTCGGTCGCCAAAACACACAAAGTCCTCGTGGTTGACGAGGGCCACCTGCGCTGTGGCGCGGCCTCAGAAATTGCCGCGGTGATTGCCGACAAAGGCTTTGACTCGCTTGACGCCCCGGTCAAGCGGCTGACCGCCCACGACGTGCCTATTCCGTACAGCCCGCCGATGGAAAAATTTGTCTTGCCCGACGAGCAGAAAATTGCCGCCGCGGTCAAAGAACTCATGGTCTGAGCAGGGCGCACGAGAGAAGGGAGTTGCCGTGGCAGCCGAAGTTGTCATGCCCAAGTTCGGCCTGACGATGGTTGAGGGCACGATCCAGCGCTGGTTCAAAAACAAGGGCGAGGCCATCAGCGAGGGCGAGGCCCTGTTTGAGGTCGAAACTGAAAAAGTCCTGTACGAAGTCGAATCAACAGCGAGCGGCACGGTTGCCAAACTGCTCTACGGCCTCGAAGCGGTTGTTCCAGTCGGCCTGCCAGTCGCGGTGATTGCCGAAGCCGGCGAAGATGTGGCCGAAGTAGCCGCCGGCTACAGCGACGCTCCCCCCGCCCCGCCGGCCACCACCAGCCCGGCGGCCTCTCCGACGCCGGGCAGCGGCAGCGCCGCATCCACCGCAGCCCCCGGCAGACGCGCCCCCGTCACCCCTGCCGCCCGCAAACTCGCCGCCCAGCACAACCTTGACCCCACCAGCCTGACCGGCACCGGACCCGGCGGACGCATCACCAGAGAGGATGTCCAGCAGGCCATTGACAACCCTCCAGCGGCCGCGCCGCCGGCCCCCGGCAGACGCGCCCCCGTCACCCCTGCCGCCCGCAAACTTGCCGCCCAGCACAGCCTTGATCCCACCAGCCTGACCGGCACCGGACCCGGCGGACGCATCACCAGAGAGGATGTCCAGCAGGCCATTGACGCGGCCGCGCCGGCCCCGACCCCAGCCGCCCCAGCCCCGGCAGCAAGCCAGTCAGTCCCGCTGCGCGGAATGCGCAGAGTGATTGCCGAGCGCATGCACAAGAGCCTCCAGGACACCGCCCAACTCACCATGACGACCGAGGTCGATGTGACCCAGCTCATTGAGCGGCGCGAAGAAGTCCGGCGCACCTTCAACACCACCTACAACGACTTCATCATCCAGGCCTGCGCCCACGCCCTGCTCCGGCATCCGCGTATGAACGCCTCGCTCGAAGGGGACGCGCTCCAACTCCACGGCGCTGTCCATGTCGGTTTTGCGGTGGCGCTCAACGAGGGCCTCATCGTCCCGGTTATCCATGACGCCGATACAAAACCGCTCAAGACCATTGCCGAGGAGGCGCGCGCCCTGGCCGAAAAAGCGCGGGCGGGGAAGCTCACGCTCGAAGAGGTCAGCGGCGGCACTTTTACCGTTTCCAACCTGGGCATGGCCGGCGTTGATGCCTTTACCCCGATTCTCAACTCGCCCCAGACCGGGATTCTGGGCGTCGGCCGCATCGTTGACAAACCCGTCGTGTATCAGGGCGAAATCACCAAGCGCTCAATGCTGGTCTTGAGCCTGACCTTTGATCACCGGGTGATTGACGGCGCACCGGCCGGCGCTTTCTTAGGCAGCGTGGCCGAGCTGCTGTCGCACGGCAACCGCATTGCCCTGGCGGTGGACTAGCTTGGCGCACGGCCACAAGCAGCGGCCACATCCTGCCGGTTGAGCCGACCCAGCCGGCGACCGAGCGGGCCGCCCGTCGCACCTCAGCCCTCTCCCTCAGCCACCACCTGAGCCTCGGCCAGCGTCGCGGTATGCGTCAGTGCGAGGTGCAAATGTCGAACGCCAAGTGAGGCGGCGCAGGCTTCAGCTCGACCGGACAGCAGAATCTCCGGGCGCGCTCCTGGCCTGCGCCTCACCTCAATATCAAGCCACCCGAGCTGCGCTCCCCAGCCCCGGCCCAGCGCCTTCATGACGGCCTCCTTGGCCGCAAAACGGGCGGCATAACTCTGATAGGCACCGCCGCCCCCCCGCCGCTCACAGTAGGCCTGCTCGCCAAGCGTAAAGACGCGGTCACGAAAACGCCGACCGCTCCGCGGATTGTCCAGGGCGGCCCGAATCCGTTCAACCTCGGTCAGGTCGGTGCCAATGGCGACGATCATGACACAGAGCATAGGCTTATTAGCACGCGCCGCAGGTGTGGCAGGTACTCACGTCACACGGCGGGGTTTGGCGTCCTAGCAGGGCTTTGCGCCACTCAACCCACAGATAGTGTTTGCTGACCGAATGATCGATGAAATCCCACGGCAGCAGCTCGTGGGCGTCGTAGCGGCGATGGACAAAGAAGTCCGGGTTGGGGCTGAGCGACCGCTGACCGGGGGGCGATGTGGCCGACCGCCGCTGCTGCTGAATGACCCTCCACCAGTCACCGCCGGCGCGGTGAATCGCCAGCAGCAGCCCAGCGGTCCGGCGGTCACCCCGAGACAGCACGGTCTGGTAGTAGGCTTCGCGGGGCGATTCGGTATCAACCCGGACCCGCGGCAGGCCGGCCAGCCGCTTGCGGAGCCCGTTCAGCTTAGCCCGCAGGCCGCCGAGCGACTCCATCGGCTCCCATTGCAGGGGGGTCCACGGCTTGGGCGAGAAGGCGTTGACCGACAGGGTCAGACTCCCGAGGTGCGCACCGCTGGCACGCACCCGCGCGTAAATGGTGTGGCTCAACTCGGCAATCGCATCAACGTCCTCCTGGGCCTCGGTCGGCAACCCAAGCATGAAATACAGCTTGAGCGATTGCACCCCACCGCCGACCAGCCACTCGGCGGAGCGTAAGATCTCAGGCTCGGTCAGGTTTTTGTTGATCAGCCGCCGCATCCGCTCTGAGCCGGCTTCCGGGGCCAGGGTGACGGAGTGATTCTTCGTGCGACCGAGGGCGACGGCCAGCTCCCGGCTCACCACATCGGCCTTGAGCGATGAGGGCGAGGCGCGGCCACCGGCCTGACCGATGAACTCGCACAGACCGGCAATCCCTGGCTGGCCAGCCATCTCGGCCCCGACGAAGCCGATGGTTGAGCGCTCTTTGAGCCCTGCTGTCGCCTGCCGCTTGATCTGCTTAACGCTCCGGTACCGGACCGGTCGATACATGTAGCCGGCGGCGCAAAAACGGCAGCCCCACTCACAGCCCCGGCTGGTTTCGATCAGGTACATGTCGCCAAAGACAGCTTCTGAGGTAAGGAGCTGTGAGCGGGTCGGCGAGGCGTCCAGCTCCCGAACCAGGCGCCGGCGCACGCTCGGCTGTCCGGGGCCGCTGTAGTCGAGCCGGGTCAAACGGCCGTCGTCGTCATAGTGGGGCCTGAACTGGGACGGCAGGTAGGCTCCGTCTACGGTGCTCAGACGCTGGAGCCGCTCGGACCGGCTCAGGCCGGCGGTACGGAGTTGGGCGTAACGCTCTAGGAACTCTGGAACCATCTCCTCGCCCTCACCGATCAAAAACAGGTCGATAAAGGCGGCGACCGGTTCGGGGTTGAGAAAGGTGGCCGGCCCGCCGGCGATGACCAGCGGATGCTCGGCCTGTCGCTCGGCGGACAAGAGCGGCAGGTGGGCGGCGGCCAGGATATCGAGGAGATGGAGATAGTCGGTTTCAAAAGACAGGGAGAAGGCGAGGAGCTCGAAGTCGGCCACGGGCCGCTGGCTCTCCAGGGAGGCGAGCGGGGTGCGGGTTCGACTCAGCGCGGCGGCTTCGTCGGGGTCGGGCAGAAACGCCCGCTCGCAGCGGCAGTGGGGGTCTTGGGAAAAAATCCGGTAGGCGGCCTGAAAGCCGAGGTTGGCCATCCCAATCGGGTAGCGGTTGGGATATATCAGACAGACAGGCAACTCGCCGTCCGGGTTGGCTGAAAACAGCCGGGTTTCAGCCGCTAGACGACGGCGGGCGCGCTCTGTCGTCAACCACATGACGCGACACTATCCGGCCTGCCAGTGCAGGCCGCACCGCCAAGCGCGTGCGGCACGCCGACTCATTTCGCCTGCTTCCGCAAAAACGCCGGGATGTCGTACTTGTCTTTGGCTTCGGGCGTCGTCTCGGCCGGGGGGTCGGTCTGCTGCTTCCGCTGCCAAGTCGGCGTTTCGAGCTCGTCGTCGACAAGCGTGCCGAGGTGGACGACTTTGCGCGGTCCGGCCGGCGGCCGCAGGCTCCTCCGCACCGAGCTGAGCGGCGGCCGGGGGACGGCCGTGGGCTGGTGTTCAGCCTCGGCCTCGCCAAAACCGGTGGCGATGACCGTAATTGACAGGTCTTCTCCTATCGACTCGTCAATCACCGCGCCGAAGATGATATTGGCCTCTTCGTCAGCCTCGTCCTGGATGAGCGTGGCCGCCTCGTTGACCTCGTGTAAGGTCAGGCTTGGTCCGCCGGTCACGTTGATGAGCACGCCTTTTGCCCCACGGATAGAAATATCTTCCAGCAGCGGGCTGGCAATCGCCCGACGTGAAGCTTCCTCGGCCCGGCCCTCGCCGTTAGCCGTTGCCGCCCCCATAATGGCCATCCCCATCTCGGACATTATCGTCCGCACATCGGAAAAATCGAGGTTAATCAGGCCGCCGACCTGAATCAGATCGGAAATCCCGCGCACCGCCTGGAGGAGCACCTCGTCGGCCTTGTGGAAGGCCTCGAGCAGCGGCTGGCTGCGGCTGGCTACGGCGAGCAGCCGCTGATTGGGAATCGAGATCAGGGTATCGACGTTATCTTTGAGCTCGCGAATCCCTTCTTCGGCCTGGCGCAGGCGCTTCCTGCCCTCGAACAGAAAGGGTTTGGTGACAACGCCAACAGTGAGCGCGCCGGCCTCTTTGGCGATCCGGGCCACAACCGGTACCCCTCCGGTACCGGTGCCGCCACCCATACCCGCGGTGACAAAAACCATATCGGCTCCGAGCAGGTGTTGGCCAATCTCTTCCTCGCTCTCGATCGCCGAGCGACGGCCGATTTCGGGATTCGCCCCGGCTCCCAGCCCTTTGGTCAACTCGCTTCCGATCTGAACCTTGGTCGGTGCCAGGTTCATGTGCAGAGCCTGGGCGTCGGTGTTGGCAACGATAAAGTCGACTCCGACCAACCCAGCGCTGATCATGGTATTGACGGCATTCCCTCCTCCGCCGCCAACACCAACGATGCGGATCTGCGCCCCATCTTTCTCATTCTCCACAAACTCAATCATCTCGCACCTCCTCGCTGAGTCCCCCATCGGGAAGTCTACACGCTAGAAAAAATCTCGCATCCACTCCACCACCCGTTCCCAAACGCGCTGCCATCCTTGACCATAACGGGTAGGCACGATATCGCTCTGATGTCTGTTCTGTATGCCAGATAGGATAACCCCTATACTAGTCGCATACATGGAACTGTTCCGCTCGTCAACAAGGCCGGCCAGATACTGCGGCCTGCCACGGCGGGCGGGCAACCGGAAAATCCGCTCGGCTAGCTCTGGCAGGCCGGCCAGGATGGCTCCGCCACCGGTCAGCACTAGGCCGGACCCGAGTGTGTTGAGCAGGCCGGCCATTTCAATCTGCTCCTTGGCCAGGCGTAAAATTTCTTCGGCCCGGGGCTCAATGATTTCCCCCAACCGGCGTCGCAGCAACTGCACCGGCTCACGTCCGCCGAGCCGCGGCATCTCGATCGTCTCACCGGGCAGGATCAGATCCATCAGTGCGCAGCCGTGCTGTTGTTTGAGCTTTTCCGCCTCGGCCAGGGGCGTGCGCAAGCCGACCGTCAAATCGTTGGTGATATTGTGTCCGCCGAGCCCTAACACCGCTGTATGCTGGGGCACGCCGTGGGCAAAGACAATCACCCCCGTTGTCCCGCCCCCAATATCGAGCAGGGCCACCCCCATTTCTTTCTCTTCCGGGGTCAGCACGGCCTCGGCGGCGGCGAGAGCGGTGAAATACAGCCGATGCAGAGCCAAACCGGCCCGCTCACAGCACTTGGTGATGGTCTGGACGGCGCTGCTGGCCACCGCCACCAGATGGACTGCGGCTTCGAGACGCACTCCGGAGCTGCCAATCGGATATGTACCCCGGTCCTGGCTGTCAACCAGGAACTCTTGGGGCATGACGTGCAGAATCTCACAGTCGGCGGGCAGGGCGCGGGTGCGGGCCACCTCAATGACCCGGCGCAGGTCCTCGGCCCGCACCTCCTGATCCTCGATAAGGACGAGGCCCTGGCTGGTGATGCCGTCAAGGTAGCCGCCGACAATACCGCTGCTGACCTCATGGATGTTGCAGTTGGCTCCGGTCTGGGCTTCCTCAATGGCTTTCCGAATGGCCCGCACGGTGGCGTCAACGTTGAGAATCATGCCCTTGCGCAAGCCCTGGGACAGAGCGCTGCCGACCCCCAGGACCTCCAGCCCCTCAAGACTCTGGCGGGCCACAATCACAGCAGTTTTGTAGCTGCCAATATCAAGACTCACCAGGAGATCGGCATCCTTCGGCATGGTCTTTCTTCTCCCTAGACAGGTCCCATACGGGTCGGAGCTTGGCCAGGAGTCGGAACGGGACGGACCACTACCTGATTCCGAAAGCGAGCGTCAAACACGGCCGCCGGCCCATCAAGCGGCCAAGTTTCGAGGACCTGCCCGACGCGGGCCAGTTGTTCGGGCCGGGTTTCCCGGCCGACCCGGATCGTGACCTGTCGCTGGGCCAGAAACAGGGTATAGCCCAGGTCCTGATCCCAGTGAATTTCAGAGAGCTGTTCCCGCCACAGCCGGCTCAGCGCCAACAGGCGCAGGACACCGGCCAGCGCGCGGCGGGCATCGGGATCACCCAGCCGCAGCTCGGCCAGACCGCTGACATGGGGCAGGTCGAGACGGCTGGCCGGGAGTTCGGGATCAAAAAAGCAGCCGCCGTGCTGATCAAGATAGGCCGGCTGCGGGTTTCGGACAACGGCGACGGGTCGGCGGACCTCGACTCGGATGTGAACGGCGTCGGGCAGCCGGCGGGCGACCGTGGCCCGGGCGACCCTGGGATGGCTGAGGAGCCGGGTTTCGACCTGCTGGCGATCAACCTCAAACACCGGCATACCGGAACGAATACCGCTCCAGCGCCGAATATCGGTCTGCGACAGCGGTCCGTCGGTGTGGACGACAATCTGCTGTACGGCAAAATAGGGCTGGTGGACGACAAAGCGGACCAGCCTCGCCCCCCACCCCCACAGGCCGGCCAGCAGGCTGATGAAGACCAGCAGCCCACCGCTCCGGCGGAGCCGGCGGAGCGGACGGGCTGGCCGCGGCGTCCCTGGGTCAGCTTGAGAAACGGCAGATGTGCGGTGTCTCACCCTGCCCTCCCGTGGCTATGGAGACTGGCGCGCTGCAAAATAGCTTCAACCAAGGCCTCATAGTCGAGTCCGGCGTAGGCGGCAATGCGCGGCAAATAGCTGAGTTCGGTCAGTCCGGGGAGGGAGTTCACCTCGAGAACAAAAATCTGGCCGTGTTCGGTCACCCGCGTGTCGACCCGACTATAGCCGCTACAGCCTAGCGCCCGATGCGCCTCAAGGGCGATCTTCAGCACCTGAGCATACACCTCGGGCGCAAGCGGTGCGGGCATCAGGAACTCCTCCCGACCGGCCGTATACTTGACCTCGTAGGAGTGAAATTCTCCTTTGGCAATCACCTCCATCGCCCCCAGCGTTTGCTCGCCCAGAATCCCGACCGTCACTTCCTGGCCGTGGATATACGCCTCGACCAGGCTGACCGCATCAAACCGAGACGCCTCGGTCAGAGCGTCGGGCAGGCTCTGGCCGGACCGAACAATACTCACTCCCACGCTCGAGCCCTCGGCACTCGGTTTCACCACAACCGGTAACGACAAGCTGCTCAGCTTCCGCTCCGCCATCTGTAGGTCTATCACCTCCCAGGCCGGGGTCGGAATCTCATGGGTTTGCCATATCCGTTTGGCCAGAGGTTTATTCATGGCCAGCGCGCTGGCCAATACGCCCGACCCGGTATACGGAACCCCCAGCACCTCCAGGACGGCCTGGACCGTGCCGTCCTCACCGAATTTTCCGTGCAGGGCGATAAAGGCCACATCGACCTGGCGCACCTCGGTCAGCCACACGCCGTCGGCCTCAACCTCAATGCCGACCACATCGTAACCCAGGCCGCGCAGCGCTTTACACACCGCACCACCGGTCCGCAGCGAAATTTCACGCTCGGCCGACACGCCGCCCAGCAGCACTCCAACCGTTTTTTCGCGTCCCCGAGGGGTCGCAACGCTCATACCGCCCGCCCCTCGTCGGACGCGTGGACGGCGAGACCCGGGATCCCCCGGTCTCGCTCCCAGTCTCCGACCAGACGGATCTCCGGCTCAAGCCACACCCGCTGCGTGTTCCACACCGCGCGCCGCACATGTTCCATCAGCCGCTTCACCTCAGCCGCCCGCGCGCCAGCGGTATTCAGGATAAAATTGGCGTGCCGCTCAGACACCCGAGCCTGCCCACAGCGGGCACCTTTCAGGCCGACCAGTTCGATCAGACGGCCGGCGTAGCCGCCGGGCGGATTTTTGAAAATTGAGCCCGCGTTGGGATAGCCGCGCGGCTGACCGCTCTGACGTTGTGTGTGGGCTTGGCGCATCGCCGCCCTGAGCCGAGCCGGCTCCTGACGCCGCAGGCAAAAACAGACCTCAGCCACAATAAAGCCGACCGGCAACCCGCTGCGGCGATAGCCGAAGCCGAGCTGCCCGGCGGCCAGACAGACCACCCGAGCGGCACGGTCAACACCCCGGACCGTTTCCACAGCCTGACTCAACTCCCCACCAAAAGCGCCCGCATTCATCAGCAGTCCTCCGCCCACGCTGCCGGGTATGCCCTCGGCAAACGCCACCCCGGCGTAACCCTTGTCTACAGTCTCGCGGACAAAGCGACCCAGCGAACGCCCTGCCCCAACCCGCACCCGACGCTCGGTCTGCTCAGCCCCAGGTTCGCTCCACACGCTATAATTGAACCCCTTGCCGAGCTTGACCACAACGCCACGGATGCCCGCATCGCTGACCAACAGATTGCTCCCCCCGCCCAGGAGAAAAAGCGGCAGCCGTTCAGCCCGGACAAACCGCACCACGGCTTGGAGTTCGGCCAGACTGTAGGGTTCGACAAAGATGTCGGCCGGGCCGCCGATCCGAAAAGACGTATAGCGAGCCAGCGCGACATCACAGCGGACCTGAGACACCTGGTCGGCCAGCAGGGTCAGCAGCCGTTTTTTCTGTTCAGCCTGCACCCCTACCTCTTTTCTGGAGCAGTGCGAGCAACTCGCCCCCAGTCCGGTGGATATCCCCAGCCCCCAGGGTCATGACCATATCACCCGGCCGGACAGAGGCGAGGGCCGCCTCGGCCAGCCTCTCCCGGTCGGCAACAAAACGGACCTCGCTCTGACCGCGCTGGCGTAAGGCTTGGTACAGCCGGTATCCAGAAACCCCGTCCCGCGGTTTCTCACCGGCAGGGTAGATCTCGGTCAGCACGACCGCATCCGCATCATCAAAAGCGGACAGAAAATCGTCAAACAGAGCCTGGGTCCGCGAATACCGATGCGGCTGAAACACGGCCACTAAGCGGCGCGCCGGGTCGGCCTGGCAGCTCCCCTCGCGGGCTGCCCGCAGGGTTACCCTGAGTTCCTCGGGGTGATGCGCATAGTCGTCAACTACCAATACCCCGGCGGCTTCACCCTTGACCTCAAAGCGGCGCTGAATGCCGTCAAAACCGGCCAGGGCGCGTTGTACGCAGGCAAACGGAAGCCCCAGCTCCCGCGCCACCGCCACCACCGCCAGGGCGTTGAGCGCATAGTGACGGCCCGGCAGCCTGAGTTGAAGCGGGCCGAGCCGCTCATCGCCGTACCAGACCTCACACTGGGTGGTCATGCCTGACACATGCAAATCGCGTGCTGTCAGGTCGGCCTCGGGACCCAGGCCATAGGTGACAAAGCGTTTCTGGACGTGGGGCAACAGGTCCTGGACATTGACACTATCCAGACACAGGACGGCCCGACCGTAAAACGGGACACGGTTGATAAAGCGCAGGTAGGCGTCTTTGACCCGGTCCATACTGCCATAAAAATCGAGATGCTCGGGGTCAATATTGGTGACCACAACAAGTGTCGGGCTCAGCAACAGAAACGTCCCATCGCTCTCGTCGGCCTCTGCCACCAAAAAGCGGCCCTGGCCCAGACGCGCGTTCGAGCTCACGACATTCAGACGGCCGCCAATCACAGAGGTCGGGTCTAACTCGGCCTGGGACAGAACGCTGGTAATGAGCGATGTAGTAGTGGTTTTGCCGTGCGTGCCAGCAATCGCAATACCGTATTTGAGACGCATCAGTTCGGCCAGCATCTCGGCCCGCGGGATCACCGGAATGCGCCGCTCACGCGCCCGGCCCACCTCTGGATTGGCAGATTTCACAGCCGACGATACAATGACCACGTCGGTCTGGGGGTCAATATGCTCGGCCCGATGTCCGTAGGCGACGCGCGCTCCGAGGCGGCTCAGGCGGCGGGTCGTGCCCGATTCGATCTGGTCCGAGCCACTGATCTGATAGCCCAGGTTCAGCAGGAGCTCGGCGATACCGCTCATGCCGATCCCCCCAATGCCGACAAAATGAATATGGCGGTTGGTATCAAACAACACCTGCCCCTGGGAGTTACGCGCCACTCGTCCGTTCCCAGACACCTGCGCTCTGCCATGTGTCCTATCGTCCATCATCTGTCCGCCTCTCCGACCGAGAGCCGGGCTGCTGCCGGCAAACAGGCCAAACACTCCCGCAAGACATGTGCCGTCGCGTCGGCTTGGCCGAAAGCTGCCGCCGCCCGGGCCATGGCCTGCAAGCGGACCGGCTCTTGCATCAGGCCGCGGAGAGCCCCTGCAACCCGCTCCGCGCTCAACTCGGCATCCAGAATCATCAACGCCGCTCCGGCTTGGACGAGCTGCTCCGCATTGGCCCGTTGGTGATCGTCCGCGGCATACGGATAGGGCACAAAAATAGCCGGTTTGCCCAGGGCCGTCAGCTCGGCCAGCGTCATGGCTCCGGCCCGGCAGATGACGACATCGGCGGCAGCATAGGCCGCGTCCATCGCCTCAATAAAAGACACGACCTCGGCCTCGACATCGAGCCGCGTGTACGCACGACAGACCTCGGCGTGCTCGGCTTGGCCGGTTTGGTGCATAATCCGGAGTCGGTTGGACGGCACCCCGAGGGCGGCAAACGCGGCAGGCAGAATTTGGTTGAGCCGGCGCGCGCCGGCACTCCCGCCAACGATTAAGATGCTGAACGGTTTGGTCTGCCCGTCGCCATGAGGTTCTGCCGGTCCGGGCAACAACAGACCCGTCATCTCTGCCGCTCGCCAGCGGACCGGGGTGCCGGTATAGACCGCTTTTCCGGCCGGAAAGCAGGCCACAGTCGCGGGAAAACCGACGCACACACGTCTCGCAAAGCGCCCCAACAGCCGGTTGGTGAGTCCAGGAACCGCGTTCGGCTCAAGCAGTACACACGGGATGCGCCGCAGCCAAGCCGCCACCACGGTCGGTCCAGACGCATAGCCACCGAGGCTAAAAATGAGATCAGGCCCAAACTCCCCTAGGATACGCCACGCCGAGCCAATCCCGCATAGGGCCGCCCAGCCGGCCCGCAGTCCACCCCGCCAGCTTTTGCCCCGCAGCTGCTTGGCAGAGATGAGGCGCAGCGGAAAACCCAGACGCGGAACCACCCTCCCCTCTATGCCGTAGGGCGTGCCGACAAACAACACCTCGGCCGCCACTTCTCGCTGGGCACCCTGGGCGAGTGCCACCCCAGGAAACAGATGGCCGCCCGTCCCCCCGGCGGCCAACAGCAGCCGGAACCGTCTGGTGTCTTTGGGCCTCCTAGGCATGAGGCTGGTTCTCCCGCCGAATCTCGCGCGATAAGCCCAGCAGCACGCCCACATACGCCAGGGCCATACACAGCGACGAGCCGCCATAGCTGATAAACGGCAGGGGCAGGCCCTTTGTTGGGAGCAGGCCCAGCACGACGGCTATATTCAAGCCGGCCTGACCAACCAGTAGAAAGCTACAGCCAAAAGCCAGCAATTGCCCAAACCGATAGGGATGGCGGAGCGCGATCCGCACCCCACGGGCCCCGACAACGGCGAACAGACCGATGATGAGGCCCGTCCCCCACAGCCCGGTTTCTTCGCCTACCACCGCGAACACAAAGTCGGTGTGCGCCTCGGGCAGATAAAACATCTTCTGACTACTCTGGCCCAGGCCGACACCGTGCATCCCACCCGCCCCAAAGGCCAGCAGCGACTGGTGGAGTTGATACCCGCCGGTCTGACGGTGGGCGGCCGGGTCGAGAAAAGACAGCAGCCGGGCACTCCGATACTCGGACGCCATAATCCCAGCCAGCACCACGACCAGACCCGCTCCGGCCAGTAGGGCGAGGTGGCGGTGGCGCGCCCCGGCGACAAACAGCAGAACGAGCAGCGTTAGCCCCACAAAGGCCGCCCCTCCCAGGTCAGGCTCTACGACAATCAGGAGAGCGACCAGCCCGACGACCAGCATATGGGGCAATACGCCAAACACAAAACTGTGCAGCCGTCTGGCCTTCTTGACCAAGGAATGGGCCAGATACAGCACAACTGCGCCTTTCGCAAACTCGGACGGCTGAAAATTGATGACCCCGAGATGGATCCAGCGCCGGACCTGGCCGTCGGACAACAGGACGACGATCAGGCTGACAACCGCCAGTAGCAGGCCGGGATAGGCAAAGCGCCAATAGACCGCCGACG
This sequence comes from uncultured Binatia bacterium (SeqCode), assembly GCA_965242605.1. GTDB lineage: Bacteria > Desulfobacterota > Binatia > Bin18 > Bin18 > JAAXHF01. The sequence goes on from CBDESS010000001.1 coordinate 55,124, forward strand.
ACAGCCGGGCGATCAGCCCCATCCCGAGCACGCCCAGACTCAGCGCCAGCATCTGCTTCCAGACAAAGCGGTAGGGCTGAGTAGGGTGCTCGGCGGCATAAAAATAGGTGGTGTTCAACACCATAATTTGGCCGATCAGCACAAGCACCAGCACGCTCGTCAGCAGCCATCCATCCATCGCTCCACGGCTCATCCAGGCCGACGGCTGGCCTTCGAGCCAAGTCGCAGCTTCCCGCTTGCGGCCCTCCATTTTTACCCCGTTTGCCATTGCTCAACCGACCGTCATCTCAGCTTCAGCGTGCACAGCGCTAACAGCGCACAAATAATCGACACAATCCAAAACCGGACAATAATCAGGGGTTCCGGCCAGCCCAGCAACTCAAAATGGTGGTGGAGCGGTGCCATGCGAAAAATCCGCTTGTGGCGCAGCTTATACGAGGCGACCTGAAAAATAACCGAAGCGGCCTCGACCACAAACACTCCACCGGCCAGGACAAGGACGATTTCCTGCTTACAGACGAGCGCCACAATCCCCAGTGCAGCCCCCAGCGACAAAGCCCCGGTATCACCCATGAACATCTGGGCCGGATAGGCGTTAAACCACAAAAATCCGAGCCCGGCGGCGGCTAGCGCACCACAAAAGATTGTCACTTCACCCGCGCCAAGCACCTTGGGCACCTGGAGATAGTCGGCTATCTGGGCATGGCCACTGACATAGGCGAACAAGGCGTAGGTCACCCCGGTAATCATCACCGGCCCAATCGCCAAGCCGTCCAGCCCGTCGGTCAAATTGACCGCGTTTGAGGCACCCACAATCACTACCATCGCAAGCGGGATATACCACCAGCCCAGATCGGGCCGGAGGTCTTTGAAAAATGGAATCGTCAGGCTGGTGTCAAACCCCGGCAGACAGACCAGATAGACGGCCGCCCCAAGGGCCAGGATCAGCTGCCACAGCAGCTTATATTTGCCTCGGAGACCGATGGAATTTTTGCGCGACAGCTTGCGGTAGTCATCCATAAAACCAATCGCCCCAAAGCTGACCGTCACCCCCAGCGCAAGCCACACATAGGGATTGCTCAGATCGGCTAACAGCAGGGTGGCTACCGTCAAGGAGAAGAGAATCAGCGTTCCGCCCATGGTCGGCGTTCCGGCCTTGCTGAGGTGCGCGTGTGGACCGTCGGGCCGAATCGGCTGTCCAACCTGCAGGACGGTCAGCCGGGCGATCAGCCGTGGTCCGAGAAAAAAGGATACGGTGAGTGCCATGATGGCGGCCAGCAGCGTCCGAAAGGTGATATACCGGAAGACGTTGAACACCGAGGAGCTGGTATGCAGCGGATACAGCAGCAGGTAGAGCATCACCCGGCCTCCCGTTCGGAGAAATAACGGCGGACCTCTTCTCGATCGTCAAAGTGATGCTTGCGGGTACCGATGATCTGGTAGTCCTCGTGACCCTTGCCGGCAATCACCACTACGTCTCCAGACCGGGCCCCAGCCAAAGCGGCCTGAATCGCGGCCCGACGGTCGGCCAGGACCACATAGCCGTGCTGCGCAGCGGCGAGGGCCAACGGCCCGCCCAGCGGCCGCAGACCGGTCTGGACCAGGCCGCGTTCCGCCTCAGCCAGGATGCGCTGCGGGTCTTCACTGCGCGGATTGTCCGAGGTTAAAACAACAAGGTCGCTCAGCCGGCCGGCGGTCTGTCCCATGAGCGGCCGCTTGCCCCGATCCCGGTCGCCACCACAGCCAAAGACCGTCACCAAACGTTTTTGGGTCAGCGCACGCACCGAACGCAGGGTCTTGTCGAGCGCGTCGGGTTTATGGGCGTAGTCCACAATCACCCCAAACGGCTGGCCGAGGTCGAGCTTTTCTAAACGCCCGGGTACGGTGCGACAGGCAGCGATGCCAGCCACAATCGTCTCGGCCGGCACGCCTAGCGCGTGGGCCGTGGCCGCCGCGGCCACGATATTGTACAGGTGCGGCTCACCGATCAGGGTAGAGGAAAACATGACTGGCCTGCCCTCCACACGCAACACTCCGCGCAAGCCGCCAACACCGTGTTCAAGCGCAGCGATCGAGACCGTTGCATCAGGGCTGCGGCCGTAGGTGATGAGCCGGCCGGGCAGTCGGTAGCCGGCCAATTTCTGGCCCCACGGGTCATCCACATTGACCACGGCAAAACGGTCGGCTTTGGGGGAGTCGGCCAGACCGGAGCAAAACAGGCTGACCTTAGCGGCAAAATACTCGTCCAGGTCGGTATGAAAATCGAGGTGATCTCGGCTCAAATTCGTAAACACTGCCCCGTCCCACTGACAGCCACGGACCCGCTCCTGAACTAGGGCGTGGGACGAGACCTCCATGACCGCGTAGCTCACACCAGCCTTGACCATCGTACCCAGCAGCGCCTGGAGTTCAACCGCTTCAGGGGTGGTGAACGGTGCCAGCTCTTGCCGTCCCGGATAGCGGTAATTGACCGTGCCAATCACACCGGTTGGCCAACCCAGGGCCAGGAATATGGCCTCTAACAGATAGGTCGTAGTGGTTTTCCCACTCGTTCCGGTTACACCGACCAGCGACAGCTTGGCGCTCGGCCGGCCGTAAAACCGGTCGGCCATCAGTCCCAGTAGATGCCGCGGCCCGGCGCAGCCGATCAGACCCAGCGGCCGCCCGTAGCCCGCCAGCCGCGCTTGCACGGCGGCGTAATGTTCCTGGGCCACAACAACCGCCGCAGCCCCGGCCTGCAAGGCTTGGTCTGCAAACGCTAAGCCGTCGGTCTTTGTTCCCGGCAAGGCGAAAAACACCGCCCCGGGCCTCACCCGGCGCGAATCATAGGCCAGCTGCGTGACCGGGATGTCCAGCTGGCCCGAGGTCCGAAGCACAACGCCTAGCGGTAAGAGCTCGGCCAGCCTCACAGCGTCTCCTCCTCAGCAACGATCGCTGGCCGGGGTGGGGCTAAGCTCAGGCGGTAGAGCGGCTGGGCGGTGTGGGGGTCGTACTGCACAGCCTGGCCGACAACATAGCCGCTGCCGGTTGTGGTCACCTGCCAGCCGTATCGCTCGGCGGTGCGCAGAGCTTCGCGCAGGCTGAGACCCAGGAAATTGGGCCGACCGGCGTGAACCGGGGCGGGCGGGCGGGCGGGCTGAACCGGGAGCGTTCTAGCCTCAACGCCCAGCGCGGCCAGTGCCTGGCCGGCAATAGCCCGAAAAACCGGCACGGCGACCTGACCGCCATAATATCCATCCAGGCTCGGTTCATCAACCACAACCGCGATCACCAGCCGCGGCGCGTCGGCCGGCACAATGCCGACAAAGGAGGCAATATGCGCCTGGGCCGAGTATTTGCCCTCGGCATCAAGTTTCTGGCTCGTTCCGGTCTTGCCGGCGACCCGAAAGCCTTCAAGCCGTGCTCGCCAGCCGGTCCCATCGGGTTGAACCACATCCTTGAGCAGTCCGACAACCTGTTTTGCCGTCTCAGGCCGGACCGCCTGCCAGACGTGCTGCGAACGGTTGACCCGCGGCACCGTCCCGTTGCTATCCCGGATCTCCTGAACAACATACGGCCGCATCAGCACCCCATCGTTCGCCAGGGTAGCAAATGCGGCGGCCATCTGCAGGGGGGTGACCGCCACGCCATAGCCGAAACTCGTCGTGGCCAGGGTGATGGACGACCATTTCCGAGCCGTGGGCAGCAAACCTGGGCTCTCGGCCGGCAGATCAATGCCACTGGTCTGACCCAGGCCAAAAGCGCGCAGATAGCGGGAGTAGGTCTGTTGACCAAGCCGTTGGACGACCTTGACCACACCGACATTGCTCGAGTGTTTGATGACCTCGGCAAAGCTCAGCCAGCCGTGCGGCCGATCGTCATGGATCGTATGCCGTCCGATCCGATACTGCCCGTGTTCACAAAAAATCTGCTCCTCAGGGTCTACCAGCCGGCTGTCCAGAACAGCCGCGGCCAGCAGCACCTTCAGGGTCGAGCCGGGCTCGTAGACCTCACTGACCGCCCGATTGCGACGGGCCGCATACGCCGCGGCCGCCGGGGTATGGGGATCAAAGCTCGGCACTTGGGCCATGGCCAAGACGGCAAAGCTGCGGGGATCAAGAATAACGACCGTGCCGGCCTTGGCCGCGTGCGCCTCAACCGCCCGGGCAAGCTCTTGCTCGGCGATGTATTGGAGTCCAGCGTCGAGGCTGAGACGGACCTCAAAGGTCTGGCTCTGCCCGTCTCCCACCCCGTGGGCAAAAATCATCCGGCCAAAGGCGTCACGCAGCCCGGTCAACTCGGCCGGCCGGCCGCGCAGATAGTGGTCATAGACCCGTTCTACACCGGCGAGCCCCTTGGCATCGATATCGGTGAAGCCGAGCAACGGCGCGGCCAAACTGCCCTGCGGATAGACCCGCCGTTCACTCTGGTGACTGCCAATCCCGGCAATAGCCAAGCTGCGGACCTCGGCCGCCAGCTGAGGCGAGGCCCGACGTCGTAACCAGACAAACGGGGCCGGTGTTCTCAGCAGTTGAGCCACCCGCGGAGTCGGCAGTTGCAGGGCTGCGGCCAGAGTTGGCAGCCGTTCATCAATCCCGTCCGGCAGCTGGCCGGGGTGGACAAAAAGGGACTCGGCCGACACGCTCAGGGCTAGCAGCTTCCCGTTCCGGTCAACAATCGTCCCCCGCTGCGAGGTCCAGCGAATCCGCTTGTGGTGCTGACTGGCCGCCCGGTCGGCCAACTCCCGGTGTTGGATAACCGTCAGTTGAACCAGCCGGCCAGCCACCAACACGAGGCCGAACCCAATACACAGCGCGGCGGCCCACAACCGTTTTTCCATCCTCCCTCCTCATGGTCCCTGCCGGACAGCCGTGAGCCGCCTGACCTGGCCGGCTTGGGGCACGCTGAGTCCCAACCGTTGGCGCGCCAGCCGGGCAAGACGGCCCGATGCCGTCAGCCTACTCCACTCGGCTTCGAGGCTGCGCTGCTCAGCCTCAAGCGTTTGCAACAGGTGTCGCGTGTTGGACAGCGCGTAACCGGTCGCCACGACTTGCAGGCGGGTCCAGATCTGGGCGCAGACCAAGCCTACGCCGAGCAGGACGACAAGACCATAGCCCAGCCACTGACGCGCAGGACTCGAATGCGGCATACTGTCCTCCCTCTCTCCACTAGCCATATCGTTCTACCGCACGCAGCCGCGCACTCCGAGAACGCGGGTTGTCGGCCACTTCCTGCCGGGATGGGGTCAACGGTCTTGGTGTCAGGATTTTCACCTTCGGAGACCAGCCACAGGTACACAGCGTGAGCCGGGGCGGACACACACACGAGGCGGCCCAGCGCCGAAAGGCGGTTTTGACCAGACGGTCTTCCAAAGAATGGTAGGCCAGGATGACCAGCCTGCCGCCCGGCTTCAGCAGGCGATAGCCGTCGGCCAAAAATGTGGACAGGTGGCTGAGTTCATGGTTCACCGCAATCCGCAGGGCCTGAAACACCCGGGTGGCCGGATGGGCGGGAGAGCGGGCCGAGCGGGACGGCCGTTTGATGACCTGCTCAATCGTCCGAGCCAGGGCGGTGGTGGTAGTGAACGGGGCCTTTTTGCGCGCCTCAACCACGGCCCGGGCCAGCGCGCCAGCGGCCGGCTCCTCGCCCCACTGACGAAAGATCTGACGCAGCTCGGCCTGGTTGGCACGGTTCACCACATCGGCCGCGCAGCGCTGTTCGGCCTGATCCATACGCATATCAAGCGGCCCAGCGCGCAGAAAGCTAAAGCCCCGCCCGGCGTTATCAAGTTGCAGCGAGGAAAAGCCCAGGTCGAGCACCGCGGCGTCAACGCCTGACCAACCCAGTCGGGCCAGGGTCGCCAGCGCTTGGCTGAAATTGGCCTGGACGAGGGTAATACGGGCGATCCAGTCGGCGAGATGCCGCCGGGCCACCACCAAGGCTTCGCCGTCCCGGTCAAGCCCCAGCAGCCTGCCGTTCGGTCCGATTGTGGCTAACACCGCGGCGGCGTGCCCACCGCCGCCCAGGGTGCCATCCAGCACATCGGCGTTAGGCCGTAGCCGCAGCTGGGCGAGCGTCTCCTCAAGCATCACCGGCAGGTGGCCTGAGACAGGGGCGCAAGACTGGCTGGCACATACCGTTTCCATGACGCCTGTATACTGACACGAGTGAATGTAGGGCTGTCGGGGGCACCGAGGGGAAGAAGGGCCGAACCGAAACGCGGTTCCGTAGATAACCCGTGGCACCCGTCAGACACTGCCGCTCCGCAACCTCCCAGTCCTGCCGATCGTCCCTATGACGATAATCGTCAGGGTTTTGCCTGTCAAGTAAAAATCCTTAGGAAACTCAAGCAGTTTGCCCCGATGTGACCAGCATTGACTCAGCCCTGCGGCTCCGATACATCTTTGCTCTGAGCAGCTAAGGATTCGTCACGAGGAAAGCTGTTGCCTGGACCGTGCTTACCACCGTCCGGGCGTTTTTTGGTTTTGGAACACCCCATGCAAAAACGGTATTTGCTAACCCCCGGGCCGACCCAGGTTCCGCCCGAGGTCCTGCTGCGCATGTCGCAGCCGATAATCCATCACCGCAGCCCGGAATTCAGTCGGCTGTTTGCCGAGGTCCAAACCGGGTTGCGCTGGTTGTTTCAAACCGGCCAAGATGTTCTCATCCTGGCCGCCTCCGGCACCGGGGCAATGGAGGCGGCGGTCTTCAATACCTGTTCGGCCGGGGACAGCGTACTGGTTATTAACGGCGGCAAATTCGGCCAGCGGTGGCTGAAAATCTGTCAGGCGGCCGGCCTCGCAGTCATTGAAATCCAGGTGGAGTGGGGCCGGGCGGTAGCCGTTGAGGCGGTGGCCCGGGTGCTTGCTCAGCATCCTGAGGTGCGGGCCGTCTTGGTCCAGGCCAGCGAGACCTCAACCACCGTGCTGCATCCCGTCCAGGACCTCGCGCGTCTGACCCGCCACACCGACCGCCTGCTGATCGTTGACGCGATTACCGCGCTTGGCGCGACCGCGGTGCCGATGGACGACTGGGGGATTGATATTCTGGTCGCCGGTTCGCAAAAAGCCCTCATGCTGCCGCCGGGCCTCGCCTTTGTGGCTCTCAGCGTCAAAGCTTGGCGGCGGACTGCCGCGGCCGGCCTGCCGCGTTTCTATTTTGACCTGCAACGGGAGCGCCAAGCCCAACACCACCACACGACCGCTTACACTCCGGCCGTTTCGCTGATTGTCGGCCTGCACGAGGTCCTGCGCCTGCTACGGCATGAAGGCTTCGTCCCGCTGTACGCCCGGCACGCGCGTCTGGCTCAGGCAACCCGGACCGCAGCCCAGGCGCTGGGTCTGCGCTTACTCGCGCCCGAACACCCCAGTCCGGCGGCGACCGGGGTGTGGCTGCCTCCTGAGGTGAACGGCGACCGGCTGCTGAACGCCATGCGCACTCACATGGGGGTTGATATTGCGGGCGGCCAGGATCAGCTAAGCGGGAAAATTGTTCGGATCTCCCATATCGGCTATGCTGGCCCCTTTGACGTGCTTACCGCCATCAGCGCTCTGGAGATGGCCTTGGGCGCGTTTGGCTGTGATATCGAACTCGGGTGCGGCGTTCGGGCCGCCCAAGAAATCCTGATGACGGGCTGGCCCGATCTGAACCAAGCCTAAGGCAGAGGCGAGACACCTCCGGCACACGGTCGAAACAGAGCAAACCTATGGGTTCCAAGGTCCTCATCACCGATTCCCTCGCTCCACAAGGTCTGGATCGGTTGCAGTCCTATCCCGATCTGGAAGTCGAGGTACGGTCCGAGCTGTCCGCGGCTGAGCTTATCCAACACATCCCGGCCTACCAGGCCTTAATTATTCGCAGCGGCACAAAAGTCACCCCCCAGGTTATTGCCGCTGCCAGCCAACTCCAGGTTATCGGGCGGGCCGGGATCGGGGTCGATAATATCGCGGTCGAAGCGGCGACCAAACAGGGGATTGTGGTCATGAATACGCCGGGCGGGAATAATGTGACCACCGCCGAGCACGCGATCTCCATGATGCTGGCCCTAGCCCGGAATATCCCCCAGGCCAACGCCTCAATTCGAGCCGGACGCTGGGAGCGGGCCAAGTTCACCGGCAGCGAGGTGTGCAATAAGACGCTCGGCATCATCGGCCTCGGCAATATCGGAGCGATTGTGGCCGAACGGGCGCTGGGGCTGCGAATGCAGGTGATCGGCTACGACCCGTTTATCACCCCGGAGACCGCGGCCAAGCTGCGGATTGAGCTCGTCAGTCTGGACGAACTGTACGTTCAGGCCGACTTTATCACCATCCATACCCCGTTGACCGAAGAAACCCGGGGGCTGCTCGACCAGGCCGCCTTCAGCCAGATGAAGACCGGGGTGCGGATTATCAACTGTGCGCGGGGTGGGATTCTTGACGAACAGGCGCTGCTGGCCGCCCTCCAGAACGGCTGCGTTGCCGGGGCCGCCCTTGATGTCTTTGTCGAAGAGCCGCCGCCGGCCTCCCACCCCTTGCTCCAGCTCGACAATGTCATCTGCACCCCACATCTGGGCGCGGCCACCGACGAAGCCCGGATCAATGTCGCAGTGGCGATTGCCGACCAGGTCGCCAACTATCTGAGCCGGGGCGTGATTCAGCACGCGGTCAACTTTCCCTCGTTGACGCCAAAACTGATCACCTTTCTCCAGCCCTACCTGTTGCTAGGCGAAAAACTGGGCAGCTTTTTAGCCCAGTTGAGCGGCGAAGCGCCGTTGGAAGTCCACATTGAATATACCGGTGATCTGACCAACTACGACGTGGCCCCGGCCACCGCCGCGGTCCTGCGCGGGCTGCTCAGCCCGATTCTGGAATCCAGCGTCAACTATGTGAACGCCCCGCATATCGCGCGTGAGCGGGGCGTGCGGGTGGTGGAGTCACGCAGCAATCGGCCCAGCGATTTCTTCAACTCCATCACCGTCAGCGTTGTGAGCACGGGCGGTGCCAACACGGTCGAGGGAGCGGTCTTCACCAACAATGTAGTCCGGCTGGTGCGGGTCAATACGTCCTATCTCGAAGCCGTACCCGAAGGGCATATCATTGTCCTGCACAACCACGACGTGCCGGGCGTGGTCGGCAGTGTAGGAACGGTCCTCGGGCAGCACCGGATCAACATCGCCGGGCTCGAACTGGGGCGCGAACGAGCCGGCGGCCAAGCCCTGGCCCTCGTCCATGTTGACACCCATGTTTCGGCCGGGGTCTTAAACGAACTGCGCAGCCTGGAGTCGGTCATCTCGGCCCAGCAGCTCCATCTATAGCCCAATTTCCGAACAGGAACTTCTGTGAAGAGAACGAGGATTGAACATGGAAGCGATACCACCTGAACTCATCTGGTTGATTCTGGGTATCTCGCTTATGCTGGCGGAGTTTGTCCTGCCGGGACTCATTGCCATCTTCTTCGGCCTCGGTGCATTGGTGGTGGGTCTCTCGCTCTGGGCGGGGATGCCGGGAGATGGCCCGCTGCCCTTTGTTGTGTTCTCCGGTGTGTCGGTTGGTTCATTGCTGCTGTTGCGCGGATTGTTCAAGCCGTGGTTTACAGGCCGGTCCCTCGGCGTGCAGGTCACGGGCGAAGACGACGATTTTGTCGGTCGCAAGGCCGAGGTAGTGTCCGGATTCGACGCCTCGCGAATTTCCAGCGGGAGAATTATCTATCGCGGCACTCAGTGGGAGGCCCGCGCTGCGGATGGTTGCGCTTTGGAAATCGGCTCTCAGGTGCGGATCGTCGGTCGTAAAGGTTCAGTTTTGATAATAGACGAGGACTAAGAACATGGACATATCTCTCGTTCTCTCCCTGGGTTTGGCAATAGTGGTCATTGTCACCATCGTCAAGACAGCGCGCGTGGTGCCCCAGAGAGAACAATTTGTGATTGAGCGACTGGGCAAATATTCACGCATCCTGGACGCCGGCTTCCACATACTCATTCCGTTCCTAGACAAGGTGGCGTACCGTCACTCCCTGAAAGAACAGGCGGTGGACGTAGCGTCCCAGACTTGCATAACCCGGGACAACATCTCAGTATCTATCGACGGCATCCTGTATATGCAGGTGGTGGACGCCCGTGCCGCCAGCTATGGCATTGAAAATTACGCTTTCGCCGCATCCCAGTTGACTCAGACAACACTCCGTTCGGAAATCGGCAAACTTGAGTTGGACAGGACTTTCGAGGAGCGCGACTCCATCAACGCCCAGGTAGTGGACGTGGTTGACCGGGCATCAGAGCCTTGGGGAGTGAAAGTTCTCCGGTACGAGATCAAAGACATAGTGCCCCCGGCCTCCGTCAAAGATGCCTTGGAAAAGCAGATGCGGGCCGAACGGGAGCGACGGGCTGTGGTGGCTCAGTCTGAGGGCGAACGTCAGGCTAAGATCAACGTGTCCGAAGGCGATATGCGGCAGGTAATCAACCTGTCGGAAGCGGAGAAGCAGAAGCAAATCAACGAAGCGGAAGGTAAGGCCCGAGAGATCACCCTGATCGCGCAAGCCACGGCTGACGGTTTACGAAGTATCGCCGAAGCCATCAGTCAGCCGAGCGGCATCGACGCGGTGAACCTGCGTGTTGCCGAGCACTACGTCAGGGAATTCGGGAAACTGGCCCGGACCAACAACACCCTGATCCTCCCGTCCAACCTCGGAGACATAGGCTCTCTGGTAGGCACGATCATGAAAACCGTTGAACGCATCAAGACGCACGCTGATGACTCGGGTTGACCTGTGACAGCGGACCGGTAGCCATCCCTAGGTGTATTTTCCGACATAGCAACACGGAGGGGAACTCAACTGGATCGATGACGGTATTGACGGAAAGGATAAATCAATGAGCACTCTGGTTGTCGTCGGGGTGCAGTGGGGGGACGAAGGCAAGGGCAAGGTTGTCGATCTCCTGGCGCGCGAGGCCGATGTCATTGTCCGCTTCCAAGGCGGCAGCAATGCCGGCCATACCCTGGTCGTTGGCGGTAAAAAGACTATTGTGCGGCTCATTCCGTCGGGCGTCCTGCACGCCGGCAAAGTGTGTGTGATCGGCAACGGCATGGTCATTGACCCCAAAACGCTGGTCGAAGAGATCGACGCCCTGCGGCAGCAGGGCTGTCTGCCCGACCTCGGCCTGCTCAAGATCAGCGAAACCGCACACCTCATCATGCCCTATCACAAAGCGATTGACCTAGCCCGCGAAAAGCTGCGCGGCGAGGCCAAGATCGGCACCACCGGACGGGGCATCGGCCCCAGCTATGAGGATAAGATGGCCCGGGTCGGCATTCGCTTTGTTGATCTGCTTGATGAGGCGACATTCGAGGCCAAACTGGCCCGGAATGTAGAGGACAAAAACACCTATCTGCAAACCATGCTGGGCGAGCCAGAGCTCGATTTCAGGGCCATGTTCGACACCTACTGTCAACTCCGTGAGCGGCTGGCCGCGTGTGTAACCAACACCTCGCGCTATCTACACGAGGCCATCAGCGGCGGCAAAAAAGTCTTGTTTGAGGGTGCCCAGGGCACGCAGCTCGATGTGGACCACGGCACCTACCCCTACGTCACCTCCTCAAACACCGTCTCCGGGGCGGTGTGCGCCGGAGCCGGCATTGCTCCGCAGCAGATCCATAGTGTGATCGGCATCTCCAAAGCCTACGCCACCCGGGTCGGCGGCGGCCCCTTCCCAACCGAGCTGTTTGACACCCAAGGGGAGCAACTGCGCCAAGCCGGGGGCGAGTTTGGGACCGTCACCGGACGGCCGCGACGGTGCGGCTGGCTGGACACCGTGGTCGTCCGAACCGCGGCCCGCCTGAACGGGGTCGAGAGCCTAGCGCTGACCAAAATCGATGTCTTAAGCGGTCTGGACACCCTCCGGGTATGCACCGGCTATCGCTGCAACGGGCGGCTGTATGACGAGGTGCCGGCCAGTGCCCAGGTTCTCGAACAGCTCACCCCGGTCTATGAGGAACTGCCCGGCTGGACCGAGCCGCTGACCGACATCCGCAGCCTTGACGCCCTGCCAAGCAATGCCCGACGTTATGTGGAGCGGGTTGAGACCCTGCTCGGCATCCCGATCAAGATGATCTCGGTCGGGGCCGGCCGCGAAGAGACGATCCTGATCCGCCCGTCGTTCTTCTCGGCGTGATGAGGCTGCCGAGCTGCCGCAACCGCGTCCGCGTATCCAGCGACACACACAGCGCCAGCCCGCCGATGAGGCCGACAGCGAACACGACCGCGGTCCAGCCCAGACTGAGGGCCAGGGCTTCATTCTGGCCGACCCCGACGCGCGACAGAAAGAACACATAGCCGCCTTCACGGATGCCCAGCCCGCCGACACTCAGCGGTGCGCTGCTCAGCATCGTGATCAGCGGGACGCACACCAGGAGGTACGACAGGGGAACGCTGATGCTGAGCGCGTCGGCCAGCAGGACCAGCAGGCCAATCTGAAACACATGAAACCCCAGGGCCAAGCCACACGCCCCAAGCACCAGCCCCGGCCGGCTGCGATAGGGCTCAAACAGCTTCTCGCCAGCCCGGCGGATGAGGTGGCCGGGCGGGAGTCGCCGTGTGAGCAGGCCCGGCAGCAGCCACCAGACCAGCACTGTTCCGGCCGCGGCGGCAATCACCCCAGAGCACACACCGGCCGGCAGCCCGGGCGGGAACAGCGCCGCACAGCCGAGGGCGCTTACCCAGACCAGCATGACCAAGCCGCTCACCCGGTCGGCCAGCACCGACCGCAGGGCGCGACCGGCCCCCTCGCGTCCGCCGGCCAGCAACAGGCCACGGCCGGCGTCCCCAGCCAGCGTACTAGGCGCAAACAGGTTGAGATACATGCCGCCAAAGTAATAGCTGACACAGGCGCGTAGCGACGGCTCAAAGCCCACCGCCCGGGCCAGCAGCCGCCACTTATAGGCGCTCAACACCTGTCCGAGCGTATAGCCGATCACGACCAGGGCTACCGGGCCAAGCTCGGCGGCCCGCAGGTGGCCGCCAAACGCCCGCCAATCGGTCGATGCCAACAGCCCGCCAAGGAGCAGGAGACCCACACCGAACTGCAAACAGCGGGAAGAGAAAACAGACAAGGGGGCGGGCCTTGGGTCTTGGAGCGTGTCACAACACGCGCTACATACGGGCTGTTGTTCAATTGGTTCTATGGTACGCCGGGCCGAGGGGAAGGACAATCGGTAGGGCGATGAGAGTTGCAGAGAGGCGGGCGGCTTGACTGCAGGAAGAAGAAGGCAGGCGGGCAGGAGGGTACCGGCGGGCCCAGGAGGGCTAAGGTTCAGGCGTCAACCGTCTCGCCTGATAGCGCTACCCCGTCCAGATGATCGGTATCGTTCACATAGTGGATCAGCACACCGCCGGCCGCGGTCAGGGTCACTTTGCTCAGGCCGGTATTGCCAATTTTGTCGATCTTGCGGAACTGGCTCATATCCAAACCGCGACAGTGCAGCAGAAACGCCCGGACCGCGCCGCCGTGGGTCACGACCGCCACCTGCTGCCCGGCGTGCCTCTTGACCAACGCCTGGGCGGCACTGAGCAGCCGGCCTTGAAAATGGGCGAAGGTTTCGCCCCCGCCACGCGGCAGGTCTTCGCCCGCCCGCAGCCGTTCCCACTCTTCAGGATGGCGGGCAATGACCTCGCCGGTCCGCAGCCCGCTCCAGGTGCCGATATTCATCTCTCGCCAGCCGGTCTCAACGGTCGGCTCAACCCCTAAGGTCTGGCCAAGAATCGCCGCCGTATCCACCGCTCGGATCAGATCGCTGGTGTAAATTGCCCGGACCGACTGCTTTTCCTGCCACAGCCGCCGGGCCAGCCGCCAAGACTGCGCCCGGCCGCTTTCACTCAGCGGTATGTCGGCCTGGCCCTGCCAACGGTTTTCCTGATTCCACACCGTCTCTCCGTGCCGGACTAAGAGTATGCGTACCCCCTCCATTGCTCTCCTCGTGGCGCAGATTCGTCAGGCTCGTGTTGACGGCCCGCCCTGGTTTCGAGCGGTGTTAGCATGTCCGGCCTTGGATTGCCAGATTGGCGGCTGAGGCTGACCCCCGCCTAGCCGGCCTCGGCGGCCTTCTCTTGACCGAAAAGGTGAACGATGCTCTCTTCTCTGTCAGCTTGTGCCAGTTGAGCGCTTCACGAGGAGGGACGGAGTATGCAATACGGTGCCTTTTTGCCCCATATCGGTCCGCTGTCCGGGGGCGATGTGCTCAATAATATTCGGACCACCGCCCAAACGGCCGAAGCCCTTGGCTACGATTCCGTGTGGGTGGGCGACCATATCGTCACCCCGCTGCATATTGCCTCAAAATATCCGTATACCGCCAGCGGCGCGTTTCCGATTGACCCGCACGCGCCCATCCTTGAGCCGCTGACGGTTTTGAGCTTTGCCGCGGCCTGTACCACCACAATCCGGCTCGGCACAGCAGTCCTGGTCCTGCCCCATCGGAATGCGGTGGTCACTGCCAAGACCGTTGCAACCCTCGATGTGCTGTCCGCCGGACGGGTCATCCTGGGGGTCGGTGTGGGCTGGATGGAGGAAGAGTTCGGTGCCCTGAACGCCCCGTTTGCCGACCGCGGGCCGCTGAGCGATGAGAGTGTGGCGGTCATGAAAGCGTTGTGGACCAAAGACAGCGCGAGTTTCTCGGGGCGCTTTCACCAGTTCCCGGAGTTGTGTTGTGAGCCTCGGCCGGTCCAACAGCCCCACCCGCCGATCTGGCTAGGCGGGGATACCGGGCCGGCCCTGCGCCGGATTGTTGAATACGGCGACGGCTGGGCCGCGGTGGTGTTCAGCCCTGAGGAGTTTGGCCAGCGGGTGGAGAAACTCAGAGACAGGGCGGCCCGGGCCGGACGGGATATGTCCACGATTACCCTGTGCGTGTCGCCCCGCGGCAAACGGCCCGAGGCAATTGTCGACGACATTCCTCGCTACCAGGAGTTGGGAGCGACCTATCTGTACTTGGCTTTTTTCAATTTTGCCCATAGCTATGAAGAAATGGCCGAGATGATGGAGCGCTTTGCTCGGGAGGTCAAGCTGATCTAGCCCGGCATATGCCACAGGTGAAGTCGCCCAAAGCAGCCCGGCAGACGACACGCGGTCCTCGATCATCCATAAGGAGTATCATGGGCGGACAACAGGCAAGCACCTCTCACACACCTGCCCTCCGGTACATGCTCGCCCTTGTTCTTCCTCTGGCCGGACTTCTGCTGTCGGGTTGCCGAGGTCCAGAGCCCAGCAAACTCCTGGTCCACATCTCACAGGTTGAACTGAAGCGTTTTAACGCCGAAACGCTGACCGTCCGGCTCAACTATGACTTGGCAGAGGAGGCCGAGCTCCCCCTGCCCTACCTCAAAGTGGTGGTCTTTCCGCTTGAACCCGAGGTCAAGCTGGCCGGTGCGCTGAGACCGTTCAAACTCTACGCCGGCTCGGTCTCGGCCAGCTTTCCAATTCCCGCCGAGGCCGGAATTGACTGGGACGAGCTGCGCGATCCGAGCGTCTGTTGTACGGTTTCCCTCAAGGGCGTGGGGGCAGAAGGAGAAGTGGAGCGGATCAGCAACCAGGTGACTGTCGCCCTTCCCGAACTGTCCGGTTGACAAGGCGGGCCCACCGGCGCGTCGTGAAGAGGGCGAGCGTCCAGAGAGGAGATGGCATGGATATCAGCTATTCCGAACAGGACCAAGCCTTTCGAAAACAGGTCCGGGCGTGGATGAAAAAACACGTCCCCAAAAAGGATACAGCGTTCAGCAGGCTGGCACCCGATGACCCCCGACGCATCAAACGCGCAAAGGAATGGCAGCGCAGCCTGCATCGGGCCGGCTATGTGGCAATGGGCTGGCCCAAGGAGTACGGCGGCTGGGGCGACAGCGATGTCATGCGCCAGACGATTGTCAACGAAGAACTCGTCCTGGCCAGAGCGCCGAGCCTGATCGGTGCCTCAGGTCTGACCATGCTCGGCCCGACCCTCTTGCAGTGCGGAACCGGCCAACAGAAACACCGTTATCTGCCCAAGGTCCTGACCGCCGAAGAGATCTGGTGCCAGGGCTATTCCGAGCCCGGCTCAGGCTCGGACTTGGCCTCCCTGCGGACGCGGGCCGAGCTGGTCGGCGACGAATTTATCATTAACGGCCAGAAGGTCTGGACCTCGGGCGCGCAGTTCTCGGACTGGATGTTCTGCCTGGTCCGCACCGACCCGGACGCGCCCAAGCATAGCGGCATCTCCTATGTCCTGATCGACATGAAAACGCCCGGTATTACAGTCCGGCCCCTGGTCCAGATGACCGGCGACGCCGGATTTAACGAGGTCTTTTTCGAGGACGTGCGCGTACCCCGAGCAAACCTGGTCGGGGAATTGAACCAGGGCTGGATGGTGGCCAACGCCACCCTGTTTCACGAGCGGAATATGCTGGGCTCCACCACCCGCACCCAGCTCATGATGCAGAACCTGCTCCGTCTGGCCCGCAGCCATCAGCGCTACGGCAAACCCGCGGCCAAAGACCCGGTGACACGTCAAAAACTGTCCGAGTTGCTCGGCCGGGTCGAGGCCATGAAGTACCATTCACTGCGCCAGCTCACCGATGTCATCAAAGGCCGCCAGCCCGGCCTCGGAGCGATGGTCAATAAGCTGGTCGGCACCGAGTTGAACCACGACATCTGCGCCCTGGCACTGGAGATCATGAACTCCTACGCGTCGCTCAAACGTGGGGCCGACCGCGTGATAGACAATGGCCTGTGGCAGCATGAGTTCCAGTTTACCCTGGGTCTGATTATTGGCGGTGGAACATCGCAGATTCAGAAGAATATCATCAGCGAGCGGGGTTTGGGCATGCCGAAGTCGGGCTGAACGCCGTCGGAGAGGGCGCTATGGATTTTGGCCTGTCACCAGAACAAGAGCTGCTGCAAAACACGGCCCGGGAGTTTTTGACCCACGAGTGCCCGCCCGCCCTGGTGCGAGAGCTGTACAGCGACCCCAACGGGTTCTCTCCCGAACTCCACCGCAAGGCGGCCGCCCTGGGCTGGACCGGTCTGCTGGTCCCCGAAGCCTACGGCGGGCTGGGGCTCGGTATGCTGGACATGGCGGTGCTGCTTGAAGAGCTCGGACGGGCGGTCATGCCTGGGCCGTTCCTGTTCTCGTCCGTCCTGCCCACGCTTGGTCTGGTCGGGGCTGGGAGTCCCGCCCAGAAAGACACTTGGCTGCCGCGCCTAGCTTCGGGACAGGCAGTTGGGACGCTGGCCTTTCTTGAGCGCGACGACCGGCTTGACGCCCGGGGTGTGCGTCTGAAGGCCACAAAAACTAAACACGGCTACCTGCTGTCTGGAACCAAAATGTTTGTCCCATTTGCCGCGGTTGCCGATGTCCTGCTGGTGGTGGCGCGGACCGCCGGCAAAGCCGAGCAGGGGGTGAGTCTGTTCCTGGTCGAACGCCAAGCCCCGGGCCTCACCATCACCCCGCTCGATATCATTGACCAGACCCGACGCGTGTATACCGTCAACTTCCACCAGGTCGCCGTCCCCAAAACCGCCCTGGTTGGCAAAAAGGACAAGGGCTGGAAAATCATGCCCCGACTCCTTGACGCGGCGTGTGTGGCTCTGGCCGCCGATAGCCTGGGCGGGTCTCAGCAAGCCCTGGAGATGGCCGTCGCATACGCCAAAACCCGTACCCAGTTCAACCGACCAATCGCCTCATTCCAGGCCCTCAAGCATATGGCGGCCGAAATGGTCAGCGATATCGAACCGGCCCGGTCGCTGGTGTGGTATGCGGCGTATGCCTTTGACGCCCTGCCCGCCGAAGCCCCGCGGGCCGCAGCCCTGGCCAAGGCCCGGCTCTCAGACATCTATGCGCGCACCACCAACCGAGCGGTCCAGATGCACGGCGGCCTCGGCTTTACCTGGGAGCACGACCTGCACTTCTGGTTCAAACGTGCCAAGTGGAACGAGTTTGCCTTTGGGGACGCGACCTACCACCGTGAAAGGCTCGCCCAACACGGGTTGTAGGCTCAGCAGCACGATCGCAGACTGGACGCCAGGGACATAAATCGCTACCCTGCAGGGAAGGTGAACAGGCTGACCGCCCCATGAGGAAGAGGGCGTCGTTCACCCCCGGCTCATATTACTACTCAGGGGAGGAGAACCATGTCACTCCATATTGGTGAAAAAGCTCCGAATTTTACGGCAGAAACAACACAGGGCACGATCAACTTTCATGAATGGATCGGGGAGAGTTGGGCGATTCTGTTCTCCCACCCCAAGGATTTCACCCCGGTATGTACGACCGAACTGGGCTATATGGCCCGTCTCAAACCCGAGTTTGAAAGGCGGAACTGCAAGATCATCGGCCTGAGCACCGACCCGGTCAGCGATCACACCACCTGGGTCAAAGACATTGAAGAAACCCAGGGCCACGCGGTCAACTATCCGTTGGTCGGCGACGCCGACCTCGCCGTCTCCAAGCTGTACGACATGATTCACCCCGAGGCCAGCGGCGGTGCGCCGCGCACCGCGGCCGACAACGCCACCATCCGCTCGGTCTTTGTGATTGGACCAGACAAGAAAATCAAGCTGATGCTGACCTACCCGATGACCACCGGGCGCAACTTTGACGAGGTCCTGCGCGTGCTTGACTCCATGCAGCTGACCGCCCAGCACAAGGTCGCCACCCCGGTCAACTGGCACCAGGGCGAAGAGGTGATTATCGTCCCCGCGGTGTCCGACGCCGAGGCCAAGAAACAATACCCCGAGGGCTGGAAAACCCTCAAACCCTACCTGCGGCTCGTCTCCCAGCCGAAATAAGCGGCCCATTCCGGCGGTGTCACCAGCACCGCCCGGTCACGACAACAGCCGGCCAAGCCCTCCCGCCCAGCAGGCCCACCACCGCCCCCCAGTAGCCAAGCCAGCGGGCCACCTCGGCCGGAGGGGTGCGCCGACAGAGGTGCGCGACGCGCCGGTCTCAGGCCACGGCCGTGGGCGGCCAGAAAGGCTGCGGTCCGCGCCTCATCCGGCTGGTAAAACACCACCATACGGCTAATCAAACTCGCGGTAATGCATCACCCGCCAGCCGTCTTGCTCTTTGCGCAGGCTGAGCAACAGTTCCTTCTGAAATTCCCCGGCTCCGGCCACAAATATCTTGGCTTGATACTGTAAGGAAACGCGGGTGTCGCCGCGTGGCGTTTCCCTGACCAAGGTATAGTAGACCCGGGGCAGCCGGGTGCTGGCATCGATCGCCTGCCCCTCAGTCAGGCGGATCTCCTCCTCGACACGCTTGAGCGCCAAGCCGCTACAGTAGCCCTTGGCCACCTCAAGGTCCATTTGCACATAGTGGGCGTCCAGAAAGCGTTCGGCCACGCCGCGCGGGCTGTTTGGGTCGGGTTGACAGGCACTCAGTCCAGCGACGAGCACGAACACGGCCGTGCCAATCCACCCGTCCATCCCTCCCGCCTCTTGACTATGTTTTTTTCTTGGCAAACAAGGCCTCCAAGCGCGCCCGAGCGTCAGCCGCCTCGGTCCGCTCGGCCGTGGGTCGCCCGGCAGGGTTGCCTGGCGAAAAAGAGTCGCAGAAATTGCTCCGGTCTTTATCGCGGACCGGCTCGACATTCGGCTCACGGCAGGCCTGCGAGGCGTGCGGGTCGTAGAACAGGCAGTTCAGACAGCAACGCACATCGGCCCCACAGCCCGGACAGCTATCCCGGCGTCCGACCCGCTCGGACACGACGATTTCGGCTCCACACCGATGACATCTCAGCACCTGTAGCATGGCGCGTCCCCCGCCTCTCAGCACCACCCTTTCTTCGCTCCAGACTTATTGATACCATCTGCTCATTCTTGTCCAGCCTATGAACACATCTACTCCTCCAAGCCTGTTAGCCCGCTACGAGGTGTTTCTCCGGGTGGAGAAGAACCTCGCTACCCATACCCAGCGTAATTACCTGAGTGATGTGGCTCAATTCTTTGCCTTTGTTGAAAAACCCGGCCCCCGGGCCGGGCCGCGTGCGCTCAACGTCCAGCGGGTTGACCACCACCTGATTCAGGCTTTTCTGTCCACCCTGTACCGCGACCATACCAAAAGCTCGATCGGCCGAAAACTCTCCGCCCTCAAGAGCTTCTTTGGGTTCTTGGTCCGCGAGGGCGAGCTGGAGCGCGACCCCAGCCTCCGGCTCGCGTCTCCAAAAAAAGACCAGCCGCTACCCGGCTATCTGCCGGTCGATGATATATTTCGCCTGCTCAACGCCCCGCCACCCGACTCGGCACCGGGTCTGCGAGCGCGGGCCATTCTCGAAGTGCTGTACTCGTGCGGCCTGCGGGTCGGCGAACTCGTCAGCCTCAACTGGGACGATGTCGACGGCAACCTCGAAGTCCTCCGGGTTCAGGGCAAGGGCGACAAAGAGCGGGTGGTGCCGATCGGCCGCCGCGCGCTTGACGTCCTGACCCGCTACCGAGCCCAGACTCCGGACCTGCTGACACCCAAGAAACGCAGCTCGCAGCGGCAGGAGCCCCCGCGCGCGCCGAGCTGTCCGGCCGTCTTTCTGAACCGTCGTGGCGGACGCCTGACCACCCGCAGCGTGGCCCGTATCGTCGCCGAGTACGCCCGCGCCGCCGGCATTGGTCTGAAAACCAGCCCTCACGCGCTCCGCCACAGCTTTGCCACCCACCTGCTCGAGGCCGGAGCCGACCTGCGCGCCATCCAGGAACTGCTCGGCCACTCCAGTCTGTCCACAACCCAAAAATACACCCATGTGAACCTCGACCGGCTCATGGAAGTGTATGATAAGGCACACCCGCGCGCCTAGCGCGCTGATGCGCGCCTGCTACACCATGAACGATGCGTGGAAAGACAAGAGGGGAGCGGGTGGGCATTCCGGAAGAGGGGATCTGGTAATGAGGGGGCAAATCATGCACGCCACGACCATCGTATCGGTCCGCCGTCAGGGCCGGGTCGTGATGGCTGGGGATGGCCAAGTCAGCATAGGTGAGACGGTGATGAAACACACGGCGCGAAAAATCCGCCGGCTGTCACACGGCACAATCCTGGCCGGCTTTGCCGGTGGCGCGGCCGACGGCATGACCCTGTGTGAACTGTTTGAAAAAAAGCTTGAAGAGTACAACAACACCCTGCGGCGGGCCGCGGTCGAACTGGCCCGCGACTGGCGTTCACACCGGGTGCTGCGTCGGCTGGAAGCCCTGATGGCGGTTGTTGACCAGGACTCGTCCCTGCTGATCTCGGGCTCGGGCGATGTGCTCGAACCCGACGACGGCATTGTGGCTATTGGCTCGGGCGGCAACTATGCCCTGGCCGCGGCCCGGGCCTTGCTGAAGCATACCGCGCTGGATGCCCGAACGATTGCCGAAGAAGCCATGCGCACGACCTCAGACATCTGCGTCTATACCAACGCCCAGATTACGGTTGAGGAGCTGTCCTATGGCGAACGCCGCTAATTCGATCACCACCGCCGCCGCCCCTGAGCCCGAAGACACGGTGCTGCCAGTCATGACGCCGCGCGAGATTGTGTCTGAACTCGACCGCTACATTATCGGCCAGGCCAAGGCCAAACGGGCGATGGCCATTGCGCTCCGCAACCGCTGGCGTCGCCAGCAGGTGCCGCCAGAGCTGCGGGATGAGATCGCCCCCAAGAATATCCTGATGATTGGCCCGACCGGAGTCGGCAAGACCGAGATCGCCCGCCGCTTGGCCCGCCTGTCCGAGGCACCGTTTGTCAAGGTCGAGGCCTCAAAATTCACCGAAGTCGGCTATGTCGGCCGCGATGTCGAGTCTATGGTCCGCGATGTGACCGAACTAGCCGTAGCCATGGTCAAACAAGAAGAAAAAGAACGGATTCAGCTCAAAGCCCAGGCCCAGGCCGAAGAGCGGATTCTTGACCTGCTGCTGCCCCCTCCACCCTCGAGGACCGGCTTGAGCCAGCACGACGGCCAGGACACGGACGACACCCCACAGCAGCCCGGCCAAGCCACCCGCGAAAAGATGCGCTACATGCTCCACCAGGGAAAGCTTGACGAGCGCGAGGTCGAAATTGAGGTGACTCGGCCAGCCACCCCCTTCATTGAGGTCATGGCCCCCCAGGGCATGGAAGACATGGAAAACCAACTCAAAGAAATGTTCTCCAACATCATGCCTCGCAAGACCAAAAAACGGCGGCTCAAGGTGCCCGAGGCGGTCGAGCTGCTGACCCAGGAAGAGGCCGACAAGCTCGTCGATATGGATGCGGTGGTTCGGGAGGCAGTCCGCCGGGTTGAGCAGACCGGCATTATTTTTATTGACGAAATTGACAAAATTGCCGGACGCGACCACGCCCACGGCCCGGATGTCTCCCGCCAGGGCGTGCAGCGCGACCTCCTGCCCCTAGTTGAGGGCTGCGCGGTCAACACCAAATACGGCCTCGTCCGCACCGACCATGTGTTGTTTGTTGCCTCGGGTGCCTTCCACACCGCCAAACCGTCCGACCTGATTCCCGAGTTCCAGGGCCGCTTTCCGATCCGGGTCGAGCTAGACGCCCTCAACCAGCACGACTTTATCCGTATCCTGACCGAGCCCAAAAACGCCCTCCTGACCCAGTATCGCGCCCTGCTGGCCACCGAGAATGTGCAACTCGCCTTTGTGGCCGACGCGGTTGAGGAGATTGCGCATATCGCCGCCCTGGTCAACGAGCGGACCGAGAACATCGGTGCCCGCCGCCTGCATACCGTGGTTGAGCGCCTCGTTGAGGATCTCTCCTTCAAGGCCCCGGAGCTTGACGGACAAGAGGTCACAATCACTGCCCAGGTCGTCAGAGACACACTTGAAGAGATTGTCAAAGACGAAAACCTGTCGCGCTATATTCTCTAAACTACTTCCGAACCGTTGTCCCCGACTTCTCGCGCATCAGTTCGGACAACCGCCGGGCCTCGCCCTCGTACCCGCCGAGCAGGGCGCGGCGAAACTGCTCGGTCAGCATCCGCATCCGCGCCGCTTCCTGCCGACCCAGCCCGTCGGCCAGTTGAGACAGGCTGTCCATAACCGCGGCAATATGCGACACGGCGCGCGGCACATCGCCGTCGGCGTGGAGCGCAATCGCCTGTTGCAGAGAGCGCTCGGCCGCCTCAAGGCCGCCCTTGGCCTGTGGGCCTAGCACCAGCCCGAGTTCCGGCAGACGGCTCAGCAGGGTATCCAGGGCTTCTGGATAGGTGTGCTTGTGTTCCATATGTGGTAGACAGTCTGCTGTTTGCCTGCGCAAGTCAAGCTCATCGGGTCTTATCCAGTTCAAGGGAGCACCACCATGCGATACATAGTCCTGTGGCTCAGCGGCCTGTTCCTCCTGAACAGCTGCACGGTTCAGCAACAGCGAGACGTACTCGGAGCGATTGGCACGGTTATTCCGGGCAGTTCGACCTCGCGCCTGCCGTCGTTCTCCTCCCCCGCTTCCCCAAGCGGCCCAAGTCCAGTCGCCGCCCGTCCACCGAGCCCGGTCGTGGCAGCCCCAACGCCAAGTCAGCCGACGCCGGCAGACGTAAAAACGGAGGCCGATTGGGTCTTGCAAACCCTCCAGCGGGCCATGACCGATGCGCCCGCTGCGTTCCAGGACTGCCTGGCCAAGAGCCCGTGCCAAAAGGCACTGAGTGCCCATCTCCTGCAGTTACAACGCCAAGCCGACGCGCCGCCCTAGAGCTTCCGGCGCAGTATGACCAGTACGATTTGCAGCGCACCAGATAGGGTCTCTAGGCCGCTCAAGGCCAACCCGGCGGTGCCTCTAACCGCGGCTATACTTATGGAGATACGCGCGCACAGCCTCCCGGTCCTGTCCCTGGAGCGGTGGCCGGCCGAGCCGCCGCAGCTCATCGTCCATGCGGGTCAGCACGAAGTCCCACATCCGGGCCGGCAGCAGCCCCGGGTGGTAGACGCGGTGACAGCCCGAACAGCGCTGGATGTAGAGCCGAGCAGTGGCTGACCCGGCCTCGGGCAGCTCGGGACTACAGCCGAGTCCGGCCAACACCACCACCCACCCCAGGCTCCACCAGGCCCGCCTCATCTAGCCGCTTGCTCAGCGTCAAAGGCTTCCCGGCACACCGCAAGCTGGCCGGGGATGTCTTCAATGCTGACCTCAATGGTTTCGATGCTGTTGCGCTCCGTCGTCAGCCGCTGACGCAGGCGCGCCACCAGATACTGGGCGATCTCTTCCGAAGACGAATGCGCGACAGGCAACAGGCAGACATCCTGGCGCGGCAGCACAAAACGGCTGCCGTCCTCACAGCTCACCTCGACCTGCCCGTCACGCTCTACGATGGCGAGGCAGTCGCTGCGGGCGGGCAGCAGGGTCCGAAAATGGAGTTGGGCGCACTCTTCTTCGGCAATGTTCTTGAGCACCAGAAAGTCCACAACATAGCCGTCCGGCCCGACCGGTCCGCTGACCGTGACCTGGACCTGATAGGTATGGCCGTGCAGCGGCTCTCGAAACCCGGGAAAGGCAATAAAGTGGGCGGCCGTAAACCGCAACTGGTCTTTTCCAATAGCGACTGAAAAGAAACGCATCGCGTCGGTCTCCAGCGGCTAGACACGAGGGCTGAGATTGCCCCTCAGAAAGTCGTGCAAGCCACTCCGTCCGAGCAGCCGCTCAGGTTCACCAAAGGCCGAGCGGTACTGCTCGGCCGACAGGCCAAGGGTTTCCAGAAAGCGGGGTACTTCTGTTTCGATTTCCGGCTGCAAGCGCTCGGTCAAGGCCGCTATCAGCCGGGGGGCATCGCCAAGCCGGGGCAGCAAGTCACCAATGTTGACCCCGTGGACGCCGCCGAGCAGGCATGACACCATGTAGTCCACCTGCTCTTTGTTCGGTTTGTGTTGCCAAGTCTGTCCGGCGGACATGAGCGTGCGCACCCCGGTTTGCTGGCGGACCGAGATAACCGTCTCAGATCCCGTCGCCTCAAAACCGGGTGCCAGAAAGATCAGGGCTGTCTCGTCCCCATCGACCCGCACCGGATGCGGGATATAGTGGACCGAGGTGTAGCCTGTCAGCGCAAAAAGCTGCCGCCGATAGCCGACTATGTCGTGTCCGGCCTCGGTCTGTGTCTGCCATAAAAAATCGGCCAGTCCCCGGCCTCGCCCCTGACCTAGCCGGACCAGCTGTTGGGCCGCCTCGGGCCGGTAGCCCTCACGCTGAATCAGCCGGTAGGCGTCGTCAAGGGAAACGCTCAAGGCCAGGGTCTCGATACCCCCAGGCCCGCCGGTCTGGGGCGACACCCGCTTGCCCTGGAGCGGAAGTCGCAGCGGCTCCACATCGGTGGCAAAGCGGTTGCCGTACATCGACAGTTTGGCAAAACCCCGCCGACAGTTGCCGAGTGCAACAATGCCTGCCCGACGAACGGCAAAGGTCCCGGAGAAGGATACCCCTCGCCCGCTCATCAGTGAGCCGTGGCCAAGAATCGTGACCTCCATAGCCTATAATAAGTAGCAATTTTCCGACAGAAGAAAACCTAGCGTGCCATGTTTTCTCTCTCATGGGCAAGTCGAATGTGTCAAAGATATTAGTATATCATATATTATGTTATGTTATTTGTATAGCTCGTAGCAAATCCGGCAGAATAGTGCTTGAAATTGACCCTGCCCGAAAAGAGGAGCTCTATACGGCGCTGACCGCGGATGGACTCACTTTGAAAGAATGGTTCCTCCGGCAGACTGCCGATTATCTTCAGAATCGGTGACAACCGTCCCTTTTCGGAGCGTCACTTCTTGCCGAACGGCGGGACGAATACCGCTACCGCGCTGAGCCAGCCAGGCAACAGATGGAATACAGGCACCCCACGAGGAATAAGAAATGAATTTCATGCGGTGCGAATCTGCTCAGAAGTTACGAGGGGGGTTCTACACCCATGCGGCAATTGCCGCCTTTTTGGTCAAGTGGGTGAAAGGGTGTCAGCCCATGCGCATTTTGGAGCCGGGTTGTGGCGACGGGGGTTTTCTTGAAGAGATTGAGAAGACGAAGCTTCGTGGCCTGCGTCGGCTCGTCGCGTGTGAAATAGACGGCGAAGAGGCTGCAAAGGCGGCTTCTCGGACTGGCTTGTCAGCCGACATTCTGAATACAGACTTCCTGCGCTGGTATCTTGTCCACGGGCGAAACGAAGAAGCGTTCGACGCTGTTGTCGGAAATCCGCCTTTCATTCGCTACCAGTACTTACCCCGGGAACAGCAGCGCTTATCGGAGAAGATATTTCACGCGCTCCGCCTCCCTTTTACTAAACACTGCAACGCATGGGCTCCATTTATCCTAGGCTCTATTCATCTGCTCCGCCCTAGAGGACGCTTGGCGATGGTCGTTCCTTCTGAAATTTCCCACATTGCTTACGCCCAGTCGATTCGCTCGTACTTGGTGGACTAATGTTCTCGGATTCTCTTCCTGGACCCAGCAGAAATCTGGCTTGCGGATACCCTGCAAGGAACGGTCTTGTTATTGGCGGAGAAAAAGAGGCGGGTCGGCGAATCGTCACAGGGCGTCGCGGTGGCCCCCATTCAGAATCGCGCGTGCCTCACGTTGCCAGCCGATGAATATTTTCGGAACGCCAGCTACGCCAGCGGAGCAACGATTGCGGGCAAATGGATGTCAGTATTTCTCTCGAAGGACGACCGCGCCCTCATGGAGCAACTGCAACGGCATCCCCAGGTGAAGCTCTTTGCAGACCTTGCATCGGTAGATGTCGGAATTGTGACAGGGGCGAACAAGTTTTTTCTCGTTCCAGACAACACTGTGGACGAGTTCGCTCTCCATCACTGGGCATTTCCAATGTTTGGACGAGTGGGCACGTTCGTGGATTGATATACACCCAGAAGGATCACAAACAGAACAAAGCAACAGGCTTGCCAGCAAACTTTCTCTGGTTTCAGGAAGAGGATGAGCAGTCATTTCCGTCAGGGGCCAGACAGTATCTCGACCGTGGCCTCGCGGAGTCCTTGCACACCCGTTTCAAGTGCCGGGTCCGAAAACCGTGGTATCGAGTTCCCTCGGTCTATGCAGCACCAATTGCCATGCTGAAACGGGCGCATAACTATCCGCGTTTGGTCCTCAACACAGCCCGGGCGTTCGCAACAGATACCGCGTACCGCATCGCGCCGGCGGGTATTGATGCTTCTGCCTTGGTGCTGGGATTCATCAACAGTCTCACCTGCTTGAGCTCCGAACTGGAAGGGAGGCATTATGGCGGGGGAGTTCTGGAGTTAGTGCCCTCAGAGATTGAACACTTGCTCATTCCCATTGTAGACATCTCATCAGCAGAACTGCGCGAAGCCGACAAGCGGCTTCCGTACCTCGGGCGACGAGAGGGCATTTTTGCGCGAAAACGACGAGCGAGTCCTCGGGAGACTGGGATTCAGCATATCTGAACAGGAATCCCTCAGAGAGGCGTGGCAGAAACTCCGCGACCGGTGCCAGCGTCGGAAGAAATCGCTACGAATCAGCAAGATATCTTCCTTTGCTCACTCTAAGTCAAGGAGAAAGGGAGCCTCCGCCTGGGGTGTTTCGTAGAGGGATAGCATTATACCTGTGAGGTTCTGTTCCTGGACGGTAGACCTGAAATTCCCCCATCGAAGAATAGTTGTGTAGTTGCGCTGTCCGGCTTCTCCAAATGGTTTAATGAGCCGGACAGGCGGCCTCTCCCCGCACGATTGTTGGGGGAGCAACGGCGGCAGCGGCACCGCATCAACAGTAAATGGGTTCTCGAATGTTCCTTCTTGATTATCTCTCGGCCGCCCGTTCAAACCTCGACGGTCTCCTCTAACCTGCGATTCTGTAGGCAGCTCCCCACGCCCGAATAAGAGATCGATCAAATCAGCGGTTAGTGCCTGCGCGGTTTGTCCTGTTGGAGCCAAGAATCCCTGAAGAGGTGCGATAATCCGGCGATATTCCTCCGTATCGCCTGGGAAATCAAAGTCGTGGCATGTGGCTGCTTCGTAGCTAGTAAAGAATCCACCCTCCGTGAGATTGTTCGATCCGACAATCAGGGTCGCAGACTCGTTGGATTCGAATAGATAGACCTTTGGATGGAAAGTCGCCCTAGGTAATGGGTTATGGAAAACGAAAACTTCGCACTCCCAACGCAGCAACTCTTCCAAAACCTCTCGACTTGTTCCACCAAGGTCGATACCGATATTGAGGCGCAAGACGCACCCATTCCGTGCTTGCGCCAGCAAACCGGTCGCGCAGTCGGAGTATTGTCCGTATCGCAACAAAGGCGGAAACAAGCACGATCCGACTAAAGCTTTGTTCGTTCGCTAAGATGCGAGCAATTTCATGCCCAAGTTGGATCGCGAGTTGTGTAATGACGCTTGAAGTCATCAATTGCGGTATGGAGAATTTCGTGACTGGGGAAAACTCATCCGTGGGGACGAAAGCTCCGAGGCAGGAGCAGGGACCACCTCAAACACATGGAGCCGCATATCAGCCGTTGCCGCCGCCTCAACCGCACGCCAGTCATGGTCGGGTAAGACGACCAGTTCGGGCGCGAGCTGAGCCCATTTCTTCAGACGCCAGATTTTGTCCCACCAAGCGTCCCGGTTAAACGCCAGTCCGGGCAGGCGGGTATACATATACTGCTCCCTGGTCCAGGCCAGGTTTCCACACAGCAACACCGGCCCCGAGGGCAGCCGGACGAGCACCGCCAGCCCACCCGCGGTCATGCCGCTGGCGTCAAGCAGGACAACACTGCCGTCGCCGAACAGGTCCTGGGCGGCGGGCAGCAGGCCAAGCGACTCGGCCTGTCCAAAATCTATGAACTGCCACCGCGCAACTTGGTCATACTCTTTGGGCAGATACGCCCCCAAGCCGGTCTGTCCAATTGCTGCGGCGTGTTCGGCGCTAGTCACCACCGCTGTCGCCCCAGAAAAATGCTCCAATTCGCCGGCGTGGTCGGGCCGCAGATCAGGTAGGATAATGTGCGTCGTCTCATCGGCCGGCAGCCGGGCGGCCTGGAGCTGGGCAACGATGGCTTGGCCAGCGCTCAGCCGGGCCCGTCCGATCAGCGCCAGGGGCGTTTCCAGATAGGCCTGCGGACCATCGGTTGAGGAATCGGCCAGTGCCCGGTTAAGCCCGGTGCCAACCAGGATGAGACCCCGGTGGGGGTGCTCAATGGCAAACACCAGCACGTCCAGGTGTGTCTGCTCAAAGACACTGCCGCCCTCATATACCAGTCGGCTCGCCAGGGTCACCGAGCCGGTTTGAAAAACATGCAGCCGCA
Source organism: uncultured Binatia bacterium (SeqCode) (assembly GCA_965242605.1). Classification (GTDB taxonomy): domain Bacteria; phylum Desulfobacterota; class Binatia; order Bin18; family Bin18; genus JAAXHF01. The sequence continues at coordinate 84,303 of CBDESS010000001.1, forward strand.
GCCCCGGCGTGCCGTGGTAGCTTGTGGGCCAGTTGTGCAGCTCAGGAACTATATACGGCGGCCGCAAGGGCTCATGGCAGCCGCCCGCCAGCAGGGCCAGCAGGCCGACGAGGCTGAGGACTGCGGGACGGAGACGGGGGGTCATGCGATGGGTGTATAGACGATAGGCCGGGCCTTGGCCAAGAGCCTCAACAGGTCGGCTTACGGGACGTGAACCGACCCGTTGTTGAAGTCGGGCTGCACCTTCAGCTAACCCGCCCTACCCACTAGCCTTCAAGAAGTGCTTCGGCAACGCGTGCGCTCCCTTCAGACATACTGAAAGCCGCATGGTGTATTTCAAGTGATTGCAGCAGCAAAGGCGAGTGCTCCTTCTTACCCAGATCTGTGGCTTTCAAAAAGGCATTCAGGTCGCTGTTGTGGATCTCCGTAAAAGACCTCTCTTTGTAGGCAGACTTATCGCTTCCGACCGTCAGATATTGGTCAAGCAGTATAATCGCCCCATTGCCGAGCCTATCGAACTGATCTTTCGCGTTGGGCTCAGCAAGTTTCACTACAGCGTCGGTCAGCTCGTCTGCGGAAACCGATGGAAGCTGGCGTTGAGGAGTCAGCAAAATGACGTGGCCAAGCATCTTCATAATGATGTAGTAGAACAAAAACCGAGACTGGCGCCTGCTGAGATGGGCGGCGCTACGCCCAAAACCGATTCCATCGGCAAGGCATTTGATCTTGTATGCCGCATACAAATCACGCGCCCCAAATGCTCTGTCTCTATCTCGTTGGGACACGATACGTTGGTAGACCGAGCCATGCGGCAGGAATGGCGTATTTTTGCCAAACGCCAAGCCGGGTGCATCCAGCCATCCCGCGCCGTAGACCTTAATCAAGTCGAAGGCATTGACGTAGGCGTCAAATCTGGGCTGGCCAGGATGCTGTTTCTCGTATGCTTTGCGAGAGTCCGCACCGCCACGTTGGATTTCCAGGAATATCTTGTAGTCACTCGCCATCGCGGCCGCCCAGCTTTGAAAGCTACCGTGCAAGGCTATGAAATCTTGCTCACGGACGGAGTTCTGGGAATTGGTGAACCGGGTGATATCTGTTATCTCCGCCTCGTCACTGCGTACAATTTTGGCTACGACACCGCCACGTTTGACCTGTTCTTTCCAGGCATTAGCGGCAGTGTCGTTACCGGGACCGGTTCCTCCTCCGTTCGTTTTACCATCTAAAACCTGCCAAATGGTGCGAGTCGTCTGGCAGCCGTTAACAACATACGGGTCGTTCATGGTGATGGGACCATCAGTAGGAAGCTTCGAGTACCCGGACACGACAAGGGTGATACCGTTGTTGTACAGGCCGAATTTTTCTGGATTCTCATTCAGAGTTTTGGCAATACCTTTGTTGATTTTTCGGCGACTGCCTAAAAACTGGCGCACATTCTTTTCATAAAGCTGATCCAGATTGCCGGTCTGCTTTTGATATTGTTGGAGAAACTCAAACAGGTCCATCAGTGAAACCGTACCGACCAGTAGGCCAGAAGGCTGTTCAACAAATTGGCCTTTGATGGGAACCGATAGTTTCGGCTGTTCAATGTCGTCCAGCGCTTCCCAGATGGTCTGCAGGGACGCTTCCTTAACGTCAAAATTCTGGATGACACGCTCCCTTCCAATGAGTTTTACGTCATCAAGCGCTTGACGGTCTTGCTGAGCAATTGGATCTGTGGTTGCGAAAACCAGCACAATCCGATCTGCGTCGGATGCTTGCTTTCGGAACGAATCCAGTTTCCGCAGCAGTTGCTTGCTGTCTTCCGACAAAGACTGATTTTGACCTTGCAATGTCGCGATGACTTTGCTGCCTTCTTTCCGAATCGTGTCAGTGCCGGCGAATGCTGTCCCGTACTTGCTCTGAACCAGATACCAGGTGTCGCCTTCTATCGCTTCGTTACCCTGCTCTCCAGGGTCACTATCAGCACGCTGCAGATAGGCAATATCAATGCCTCCGTCACCACAGCCATCACAAATGACAAAATCGTTATCGTCAGCGGTGACGCCCAGCCATTGGGTTATGAGCTTAGTCGCAAAGCGTCTCCCTTTGGCCAGGGGGGACAGATTGGCTTCTTTTATCTCGACTAGCCATTCCTCACGGAATTGCTCATAGGTGGGCTTATCAGCCCGAGGCACCGTTTCCATATCTCCCCCATTCTGAAATCAAAGCGTGGGCCCCACTCTGCTCGGTTGGAGTGGAGGACAAGTCTACCACAGCGTCACTATCCTCGCAACTATGGAGCCGAACCGGGCCGAGACGACGGCTGATTTGGGGAGTCTCTCAGTTTCAAGCCTCTCGGCTTCTCACCCTCACCCTAGCCCTCTCCCAGGGGGAGAGGGAACAAGATATAGCACCGCCCCTGTGTCTGTGGGCGCACTCGACAGCTCCCCTGACAAGGCGGTGCCCCAGGCTTCCGGAGAGGGATAGGGAGTTCTGCCGCTCTGATGCCCGCCTGTTTCAAAGTGACCCACTAGCCGCTTTTTTCTGAGTTGACCTGTATCATGCTGTCAACTATTTTGTAGGTCCTGGGGAGGAATCTGCAATGGGAGGCGTCCGAGGAACACAGGAGCGGCTGGCCCTGGCAGACATAGAAGACCGACTGCGACGGCTGCGGGGGCGGTGTAACCGCTACACCCTTCAACACCGCGTGTATATGTTTGGGACGGCCCTGGCCCTGGTTGCCAGCGTCCTGATTGTATGCGCCTATAAGGCAGAGTCTGCCTCGCATATTTTTGCCTGGATCAGTTGGCTGCTCGGCCTCGGCCTGCTCGGCCTGCTCGGCTTGAGCCTGCGTGTCGGTATCCGGGAGTGGACGGATATCGCCCTCGCCGCCCGCAGAGCCGACCGACGCGCCGGCTTACAAGACCGCGTGTCAACCCTGGCCGCCCAACTCCAGGCCGGCGTGGTCGGCAAAGAACCGTCCTCCCGGCTGTGGCCGCATCTGCTGGCCGATAACACAGCCCGGCTGTCCGAGTGGGAAATACCACAGGTCGCCCCGGGCCGGATTCCGTGGACCATCCTGCCCCTCTTGGCCGCGCTTGGCGTGTTGAGCCTGACCGCCCTGATTCCGTCTTTATCTTCCAGGCAGCAGGCCGACCCGTTCAGCCCGGCCAGCATGCGGCATCTGGCCCAGAATTTGCCCGAACGGATGACAAAGCTGCTTGACGAAAAAATGTCGCTTATGCCGCCGGCGTCCGAAAACTGGGGCAAGAGCAGTATGTTCTCGCCCCAGGACACGCCCACGGCGACCAACGATCAAGAGGCCATCCCCAGGGCGGCCAGTGACGGCACGGCCAACCCGGCCCTGCAAACCCTGGCCTCGCTGTCGGAGAAACTCCAGCAGTCGATTCGAGAGACCCTGCACGGCTTGTCGATTCCACCCAGGCCAGAGCCGTCCGACGAGCCTGTTGCGCCCCCTCTCCCGGAGCGGAATCTCGACGATCTGCGGCTGGCCAACACGCCCAAGGACGAGGCCGACTTTTCGGTTCAGGGCACGGACATGCCGCAGGGCGGCCGCACGCGTGAAGCAACCGGGGCAGACGGTCCGGCCATGTCCAGCCAGGCCGGTCCCGGAGCCCGGGCACCGGCCCAGGGCAGCGGCTTGCTACAGCTCAGCCAAGCGCGCCTGGGCCGGAAAAACACGCCCGGCAGCTTTCAGCCACAGACCCCGCAAATGCCGGGCAGCGGCGGCAGCACGGGTGGGGCGGGTACGGGTGCCGGCAGCGGAACAGACCCAAATCTGTTCGGCAACCGGCCTACCCTGGGCAACGATGGGCAGACCTTCCAGTTATCGCTGGACAGCACCTATGAACTCACCCGGGGCGGTGACGGCGAGCCGGTCAAGTACGAGGGTGAACTCCCACCCAGCAAGTCGCGCCGCAGGCTGAGCCAACAGCAGTCCTTAGACGACGCCATCCGCAAGGCCAAGATTCCGCCCGAGTACGAAGCCATTGTCAAACGCCTATTTTCCCGAGGAGAGTCGAGATGAGCGAAACGTTGAGCCAACCCGCGAGGGAAGTTCCCGCGGCCGGCCTCGTTGCTGAGTTCCAGGAAACGTTTCGTCGCATCCAGTCAGAGGTGGCTCGGATCGTTGTTGGCCATGACGAGCTGATTGAAAACATCTTGATCGCCTTTTTTGCCGGCGGCCATGTCCTGATTGAGGGGGTGCCGGGAACGGGCAAGACGCTGATCGTCCGCTCGCTGGCCGAAGCGCTGAACCTCAGCTTCAGCCGGATTCAGTTTACGGTTGACCTGATGCCGGCCGACATCACTGGCACGCGCATGGTGATGGACAGCGAGGACGGCCGGCGCGACTTTACCTTTGTCCCCGGACCGATCTTCTCCCAGGTCCTGCTGGCCGACGAGATCAACCGCTCCACCCCCAAAACCCAAGCCGCGCTGCTTGAAGCAATGGCCGAACTCCAGGTAACGGTGGCCGGCACCACCCACCGCTTGGCACCGCCCTTTTTTGTCCTGGCGACGCTCAACCCAATCGAGATGGAGGGCACTTATCCGCTGCCGGAAGCCCAGTTGGACCGTTTTTTCTTCAAGGTTCGCCTGCGTTACCCGACCCACCAGGAAGTCCAGCGTATTATTGGCTTGACCACAACGACCGAACTGCCCAAGATTCAGCCGGTTTTTGAGCAGGACGCGGCCGCGGGAAAAATCATGGCGCTGCGCCATCTGGTGCGTGAGGTCATTGTCGCTCCGCACATAGAGGAGTATATCGCGGCCCTGATTCATGCCACCATTCCGGCCGAAGCGAACTATATGAGCCCCGAGGATAAGGCCACAGTCACGCTGCCCAAAGACGACGAGATCAACCGCTACGTCTCATTTGGTTCAAGCCCACGCGGTGGCCAGACCCTGATGCTGGGGGCAAAAGTCGTAGCTCTGCTGAACGGCCGGGCCAATGTCAGCTACGACGATGTGAACCGGGTTGCCGGCCCGACGCTCAACCATCGCCTAGTGCTCAATTTTGCGGCTGAGGCGGATAACGTTGATCCCAATAGCCTGATTGAGCGCATCCTCAACAGCGCGCGTAAACTCCAATAGAGCGGATTCGACCGTGGCCAGCCTCGATTCCGCTTTTTTTAAGACCCTGAATCGGTTTCATATTCGCGTCCGAACGGCGCACGGCAACCGTCCCGGTGAAACCCCGATTCCCCGCACTGGCCAAGCCTCGGGTATCGAGTTTGAATCCTTCAAAGAATACTCGCCCGGGGACGATTTTCGGCATCTGGACTGGAACGCCCTAGGCCGGCTCGATCAACTCATAGTCCGAACCTTTACCGCCGAACGCGAGATTCCGTTCCACCTCTTCCTCGATACCAGCGCCTCAATGGGTGTGCCGGCCGTGGATGAGAAATTCAGGTTTGCGCTAGAGGTGATGTCAGCCCTTGGCTATGTCGTACTGGCCAGCAATAACACCCTGCGGTTAATTGCCCTGACCGTTGCCGACAAGCACACCCCTCCTTTTCGGGCCACCCCGTTTCTGCGCCACCGCAATCGGTTTTTCCGCGTCGCGCCGTTTCTGGACAGCCTGTCCGCGGCCGGCAAGACCTGTCTGCGAGAATCCATCCGGGCCTATATTGGTCAAACCCTGGAGCCCGGGGTAGCGATTATCATCTCGGATTTCATGACGCCGGCCACCCACTACCAAGAGTCCCTGGCTTTTCTCAAAGCGCGCGGCTATGAGGTCAAAGTGATCCATGTCTTGGGTGCCGGCGAACTGGAACCCAGACGGCTCTTTCGACGCGGCAAACTGTACGACGTTGAAGACGGGACCGAGCGCTGGATTACCCTCAGCGAGGCCAATCTGCGCCGCTACCAGGAACTCCTCCAGGCCCACCTCAGCGCCGTGCGCGACTTTTGTCACCGGCACCAGATGCTGTATAGCCAGGTAGCGACACACCAGACAGTGCCGAGCGTGGTCAGCCAGGAATTCACCCGGACCGGACTGCTGGCCCTGCGCTAGGACAGTCGGCCAAGGACGCCTGTCATGGGTATCTTAAATCCCGCCGCCCTGCCGCTTTTTTCCCTGTTGGGTATTCTGGTCCTGGTCTACCTGCGGGAGCGCTGGCGGAAACGGGTCGAGGTGCCCAGCCTGATGTTCTGGCGCGAAATCAGGAAGGATACCGTCCGTGTTCGGCGATTTCTTCCGAGCCTGCTGTTTCTGATTCAAGCCCTGTTGCTGCTCCTGCTGCTGAGCGGCCTGCTGCACCCCTACCGTTCCCAGACAGTCACCGAGGTCCAGGGCAACCGATACATTCTGGTCTTTGACGTGTCAGCCAGCATGCAGGTCCGCGAGGGCAATACCCAGCGCTTCAGCTTGGCCCGCGAGCAGGCCACCCAGGTCGTGCGTTCCCTCGGACCGCTGGACGAAGTGATGCTGATCAGCGTGGCAGCCCGCCCCCGGGTGGTCAGCGGCTTCACCACCGATCACCGGGTCTTTCTGCACCTGCTTGAAGCGTTGCGGCCCGAAGACAGCACAACCAATCTCGACCTGGGGGTTGAGCTGGCCTTGGCCCAGCGTGACCGAACTGGACATCGGGCCAGCGTCCATGTCTTTACCGACATGCCGCAGACCCAGCTCAGCCTGTCCCACGATCAGCCGACGAATCTGGTATATCATCAGGTCGGTCGCAACGATGATAATATCGCGCTGGCCGCGCTCAACCTGCACCAAAATCCGTTCCAGCACTACTCGCAGGCCCGCGCCTATATTTTGGTCCGCAATTACTCCTCGCGCACCAAGCGCGGCACTCTGACGGTCCACCTGAACGAGCGCCAGATCTTTCGCCGGGCGTTCAGCCTGCCGTCCCGAGAAACCGCGTCTTTTTCGGTCGGCGATTTTCCCGAGGCCGGCCGACTCGTCGCCCGGCTCAGCCCCGACGATGGCCTGACGGTTGACAACAAAGCCCTGGCCTGGGTGGCCCAGGGTCGTGAGCACCGCCTCGTCCTGGTCTCGGCCACCGCCAGCCTGCGCCGCGAGCTGCAACGGGTCAGCCGCTCAATTCCGAACCTCAGCCTCGCCGCAGTCACGCCGGAGGAGTTTCCCGCCCTCAGCCTGGACGCCCAGGATATCGTCCTGTTTCACCAGTTTGTCCCCAGCCCGGCGGTTGCCGCCAACAGTTTGTATGTCTTCCCTCCCCTGGACAATCCGCTCTTTCCGGTCGTTGCCGAAGCAGAAGACCTGAGCATTCTGGACTGGCGCGCAAGCCACCAGATCCTGCACAATCTCCAGTATGTTGATGCCCTGCCGCTCAAGAAAGCCCGCGTGCTGGCCCTGCCGTCGTGGGCCCAGGTCTTGATCTCGTCGCGGACTGCCAGCGGCGAAGTGCCGCTGGCGCTGACTGGCGAAAAAGACGGCTACCGGGTGGTGTGCTTGGCCTTTGACCTGGTCCGGGGGAATCTGACCGACTCCGATAATCTGAGCCTGCTGCTCCTTTTTCTGAACGCGGTACGTTGGTTGCTGCCGCCAGACCCCAGCATACCGGCCCTGACCACGCCCGGTGAGACCCTCTTTGTACCGGCCTCTGTTGCGCTTGAAACGCTTGAACTGACCCTGCCCAGCGGCGAAACGCGACCGGTCGAAGCCACCGCAATTGAGATTCCACATGTGGGTACCTATCGGCTGCAAAACGGCGACTACCAGGCCAGGTGGTACGCCAACCTGTTCGACGAAATTGAGTCGGACATCGGACGACACGCTCAACCCGAGCAGGGTTCAGAGACGGTTTCGGTAGTCCTGGAGACCCCCCATGCTCCCCAAGAGCTCAGTCACACGGTACCGATTGAGTTTGGCCAACTGCTGTATTACGCCGCGGCAGCACTGCTGTTTGTGGAATGGCTGTACGCGCTGTGGTGCTATGCGAGGGCACGATGAGCTACAATATTTTTGGACGCAGCTATGTCTTCCTTGACCCGAGCTGGTTCTGGCTGTTAACCCTCGTCCCGCTGCTATGGCTGCCGCTCTTCTGGCAGCGCGGCCGGGGCGTGTTATTCAGTGCCGTTGTCCTCCGCACCCTGGCCGCGGTCGCCCTGGTCGCCGCCCTGGCCGGCTTCAACCTCCAGACCACCCTGCCCGAGCACACACTCGCCCTTGTGGCGGCACTCGATACGTCCGACAGCATCTCGCCGGAGGGCCGCCGGTGGACGAACGACTACTTGGCCCAGCTCCGCGGCTATCTGACCGCCGAAGACGAGTTTGCTGCACTGGCGTTTGCCACCGACACCACCCTGCTCGTCCCGCCCGGGCCACCGACCTCGGTCAGTGTAGCGGTTGACCCAAACGAGGCCCGCACCGGCGGCGGGACCAACATTGCCGAAGCCCTGGAGCGGGTGTTTGCCCTCTACCCCGAACAGGCCCAAAAGCGCCTGCTGCTGCTGACCGACGGCAATGAGACGACCGGTTCAGCCCGCCAGCATTTAGCCCTGGCGCGTCAAATGGGGGTGCGTATTTTTCCGGCCATCCCGCCCTCGGGGCAACAGCCCGAAATCTCCCTGGAGAAATTCGTCACCCCGCCTCTGGTGCGCGAGGGCAGCGTGTTTACCCTGCGTTTAGTGGTCCGCAACGGGAATACGCAGGCGGTTGAGGGCCGGGTAATGCTCCACGCCAACAGGGATCAGCTGACCAGCCAGTCGGTGCAGCTCGGGCCAGGCCTGTCGGTTTTTGAAGTCCCGGCCCAGATCATGCAGCCCGGCAACTATCTGCTGCGGGCCGAGATCAAGGCCGAGCCGGATACCGTGGCCGGCAATAACCGCCAACACGCCACCCTGGCTGTCTCGGGCAAGGTGCGCTCCCTAGTCATTACCGACAACCCGCATACCCACCTCGCCCGCGCCCTTCAACTCAAGGAAGTCGATATTGAGTTTCGTCGCCCCGAGGGCTTACCGACCAGGCTGTCGGATCTGCTCAATTATCACTGCCTGGTGTTTGACGATATCGGGCGGGGCGGGATCACCGACCGACAGATGCGCGTTATTGAGCGCTACGTGCACGATTTTGGCGGCGGTTTTCTGATGGCCGGCGGCACCCGCTCTTTTGGCGACCTGGCCTTTCGAGACACGCCGGTTGAGCGGATTTTACCCATCACCTTCCAGGAGCAACCGCCGCCCAAACCCAAAAATCTCAAAAAGAAACGCATCCCGATTGCGCTCTTCCTCATCATCGATCGCTCCAACAGCATGGGCTACAACAGCAAAGTCCGGGGGCTGCACGACGGCCAGAAAATGTACTACGCGCAACAGGCGGCCCTGGCCGTGCTGGGCCAGCTCAAGGATAACGATCTGGCCGGGGCGGTTGCGTTTGATTCAGAAGCCTATGTCCTGTCCACCCTGAAACCCTTGTCCCAGAATCGAGGCGAGTTGAACGACAAGATCGAACGCCTCCAGTACGGGGGCGGCACCGACTTTTTCAGAGCCCTGGAGATGGCGGCCGACCAACTGGGGCAGACCCGCCGGGCGATCCGTCACATTATTCTCCTGACCGACGGAGACACCAACCGTAGCCCCACCGACCATTACCCCTTGGTCAACCTGATTACCCAGCGTCAGATTTCGATCACCACGATCCGCATCGGGGCGGACACCGTCAATCTTCGGCTGTTGTCCTACATGTCCGAAAAAACCAAGGGGCGTTTTTATCATGTCTCTGATGCGGCAAAGCTCCCCCAGCTGCTGGTCAAAGATACCAAGCAGACCATTGGCGAGGACAACGAGAAAGACGAAGAGGACCAGGACCCCAAAGAGATCCATCCCCTGGTCGGGGTCCGTGGCCAGATTCTGCGCGGCTTGAACGGCTTTCCCGATCTTGACGAATACATGCTCACAAACCCCAAGAAAGGGGCAAAGGTCCAGCTCTACACCGATGCCACAGAAGAACGCGACCCGATTCTGGCCACCTGGCAGTACGGGCTTGGCAAGGTCGTGGCCGTCACCTTTGACCCCAGCGGGAGCGGGGCGGGCGACTGGATTCGATGGCCGGGTTTCGGCAAATTCTGGTCGCAGGCCGTACGCTGGTCCATGCGAGACGAGACCGCCTGGGAGTATCGGATCAGTACGTCCCAGCGGCGCAACCGGACCGTGCTGCGGGTTGAGTCGTATGACAGCGACCAGAGCGGCATGTTGCAGGCCCGTCTGCCCCGAGGCACGAGCAGCGATCTCATCACCCTGATGCCGGTCGCCCCGCGGGTGTATGAGGCAGTCATGGTACGGCGGCACCAGGGAAGTTTTCCGGTCACGATTATCAAGCGCAAAGGCGGCAAAGTTGTCAACCAGAAAACCCAGACCGTGATGGTGAGCCGGACGGCCGATGCCTCACTCGACGAGTACCGCCAGCAGTACCCCAATCGCGACCTGCTCCGCGCCCTGGCCGAGGGCAGCGGCGGCAAGCTCAACCCCAACCCCCAAGAGCTGGTGGCCCAAAAGCGAGAGGGCAAACGCAAGCAGCTCCATTCGATGGACAACATCATGATTATTGCCGCGGTCTTCCTGCTCCTCGGAGACATCAGCCTGCGCACCCTGTTCGGACCACCAGTCGAATAGCCGGCACGCATCACCAAGAGGATCAAGCAACACAATATGAAACGTATGTTCCTGGGCTTGGGCTGGTGTCTGACGCTTGGCGCGTGTTCGCTGTGGCCTTTTGGCGCAGACAATGCAGACCACCTCATCGGCCGGCGTTACATCGAAGAGAATGTCCGTTCAGAGATGCCGGTCTACGCCAGCCCGCAAGACGTGGAACCCCGAGAGGGGGAGGTGATCGTCAAGCCGGGCCTGTTCGCCCGCCTGAACCCCTTTGCCGGCTCGGACGACGAGGAAGCGCCCGGCCCACCCCTCGGGACCGAGGACGACGACAGCCTCTTCCGCCGTTTCCTACCATTTTAGGGGCACCTTGTGATGGTGAGGCTCAGCGACCAGGAGAAGCAGGAGGTCATCCGCTACTTGGAGGCAGACCGTCCTTTGCCGGACAAGTACCGCTTCCTGCTGTTTTGGGACAAGCGCGAGGTCGAGTTGGTAAGGAAACCGCCTTCCTTGACCTGATTCTCAAAGCCTACCGGGCGGAGCGGGTGGAAAACTTTGCCACCTTCCACGGCAAAAAGGCCGGCCGACTTGTAGCCGTGGGCCCGGTGAACCTGCCCGTCACCCGGCTGTTTGTGGAAGAGAGCATTCTTGAGTGTCGGAAAAAGCGAATGAGCAAGGTGGATATTCTCGGCTTTGAGTTCGAGATGGGCCTGTTTCCCAACGTACTTGACGAGGCGGCGGGCAAGGGTATTGACATCGCACCCAAGTACATCCCCGCCGAGGTTTTCGACAAGCGGGCAATAGAGAAAAAGCAGGTCGTCTTTCACGATGTGTCGTTCATTGAGGTCAGGCCGCATATCAAAGCCGGCAAGAAAACACAGCCGGCCACGGTAGCAATTGAACTGACAGACTTCTCGGTGTTCTACTCGCAGGACTCAATTGCCAACGCCGAGGCCACGCTAACGGCAAGCGGCAAGGCCGGCAGCAAGATCGTGATTGAACGCGGTCAGATTGTCAGGCTGTCTAAAGACAGGAACGGCCTTGTCACCCGCGAGCCGCTGACCCGCCATTGGACGGACTGGATTGACTACTGGTCCGTAGACTTTGATTTTGAGAGCAAACGTGAAATCATCAGCGTCCAGAATCCTGAAACCGGGGCACTTGAAGAACAGTGGAGCGGAGATTTCATCTTCGAGAACGAGTGGCAGAGCTTCCGCACCAGAAAAGACCGCCGCCTGGAGTTGACGAGCGTCGCTCACGAATGCCCGCCGGGTCGGCGCAAAATTGCGGTGAAGCTCGTAGACATCTTCGGCAATGACACCATGACCATCGTGGAGGTAACGGTATGAATATCCGCAAGCTGATAATCGAAGATGTTCGCTGCTTCGCCGGCAGACAAGAGTTCAACATCCGTCCCTTGACCTTTCTGGTCGGCGAGAACAGCACCGGGAAATCTACCGTGCTTGGCTGTTTTCAAACACTGCACAACTTTACCAAGTCAAGATCATATAGCGCGGATTTGGACTTCAACGCCGAGCCGTACCAGATGGGCGCGTTTGCGGACATTGTAAGGAAATCTACCCCCCGAAAGAGAAAATTCCTGCTGGGCTTTGAAGCCCAACTCAAAAATAACGGAGAGAAAATTGAGTATTCTCTAACGCTGACGGAGAGAGAAAAAGGCTCCGAACCTGTCGTCGAGGAACAGAAGCTTATCGTCCCTGGCAATGAGATCATCCTTCTTTTCGGGGAAGAACAAGACGTTGAACGGATAAGCAGCCTCAGCGACCGGCTTGAGGTTGTCGATTCTTCCAAAGGGGCCGGAAACAAAAAATTTACCGTGAGAGTACCTTTGTCCTTTTTTCCCTTGGGCACCTTTAGGCTTCTGGATTATTTGCACTACATATTGCAAGAAGACCGAAAAAAGCTCTCGTCCACGGAAGAAGAGCTTCGTATTTGCGTAGAAAAATTCCCGGAATTGGATGATATATGGGACAACTACAGCTACAGTTTTGCGCCAATACGTTCCAAGCCGCAGCGGACCTACGATCCCGTGAAAGAGGCTATCAGTCCAGAAGGTGGTGATATTCCAATGATGCTCAGCAACATATCTCGGTCGGATAAGGAGAGATGGGAAAAACTCAAGGAGGGATTAATCAAATTCGGCAAATCATCGGGGTTGTTTACGGATATTCATGTCAGAAGGCTCGGAAAATCCGTAGGCGACCCCTTTCAACTGCAAATCAAGGTCAGAGGACCAAAAGCCAACATGATAGATGTTGGGTATGGCGTAAACCAGTTATTGCCTATTTTAGTGCGGCTGCTTACTGTGCCTCAAAGGATGACGTTGATGACCTTTCTGATGCAGCAACCCGAGGTCCACTTGCACCCCAAAGGTCAAGCAGAACTGTCATCCCTGTTAGTCAATCTTGTCGGATACCGTAAGCACAATTTTGTCATTGAAACCCACAGCGACTATATGGCTGACCGCGCCCGTATCGAAATCATGAAAAAGAGAATTGCACCAGAAGACGTTTCGCTCATCTATCTGGAGCCGGCCGGCAATCACGTCAAGGTTCACAACATCACATTTGACAAACAGGCGAACCTGCTAGGCGCGCCCTCCAGCTACCGGGAATTCTTTCTCAAAGAATCGGACAAGCTGCTCGGTCTTGATTGAGGGTGAAATTATGTGCCTTATCCTGGACACGAACATGTACAACATCTTTCTCGACTCGGGGAATACAGACATGAAACCCGTGAGGGATTGGGTAAACAGACAGAACGGTAAAATAGCCTATTCATCCGTAGGCAGCATGAAAGACGAATTAGAGAAGTATCGGAAAATGAGAGACCGTTTTGAGCAATACCGCCGGGCCGGAAAACTCAAAACCTTCTCCCCAGAAGACGTTGAGCAGGAGAAGACAGGACTGCCAGAATTACGCTCGAATGACCCGTATATCCTCGCTCTCGCTCAGGTCTCTGGAGTCCGCTTGCTCGTCTCAGCCGATCAGAAGCTCCACACCGATTTCAAGCAAATCGTTGAAGGCAAGGTTTACCAAACCAAGAAACATACACATCTGCTCAAGAAAGACCTCTGCCCATAAACCCGGCTGACCCCGGAGTTTGACAATGGCCCTCCACCCCGACTTTCCCGCTTCCCCCCACGCGATTCTCGCCCCAGAGCTCCGCTGGTTTCCCGCGGACGAAACCCTGCGGGAGAGCAGCACCGAAAAGCTGCTGCCGCCGCTGGTAGCCAAACTGCGGCGACAGGTGCAGGCGTTCCGCACCGGCGGCTATGCCGGCGCACGCCCGACAAGCACGAGCCTGCTCAACTGGTGGTTTGAGGAGCCCCATCTGCTGGAGCAGGCCGACGGCAGCACCGCGGAGTTCCGGTACTTCTTTGCCCAGCGGGAAGCGCTTGAGACGATTATCTACCTGTGCGACGTGGCCGGCGTCAGAGACCCATACGACCTGATGCGCTTCGACAGCACCGGTGCGCTTGCCACCGGCATGTTTGACGAGACCTGGCGGCGCTTTGTGGTCAAAATGGCGACCGGCACCGGCAAGACCAAGGTGCTGAGTCTGGTGCTGGCCTGGAGCTATTTTCACAAGCTCTATGAGCCAGACTCCGAGCTAGCCCGCAATTTTCTGGTCATTGCGCCGAACATTATCGTCCTCGACCGCATCTACAAAGACTTCCAGGGCTTGCGCATCTTCTTTGCCGACCCGGTCATCCCCGACAACGGCTTTGGCGGCCGCAACTGGCGAGACGATTTTCAACTGACCCTGCACCGGCAAGACGATGTGCGGGTGACGCAGCCCACCGGCAACATCTTTCTGACCAATATCCACCGCATCTATGCCGGGGACGACGCGCCAGCCTCCCCGGACGACGACAACAGCATGGACTATTTTCTGGGCACACGGCCCACCGGCGCAACAACTGACTCAAAGGTGGACCTGGGCATGATCGTCCGGGACATTGACGAGCTGGCAGTCCTGAATGACGAAGCCCATCACATTCACGACAAGACGCTGGCCTGGTTCAAGTCCATTGAAGATATCCACAACCGTCTCAGACACAAGAGCACGGCCCTGTCTTTGCAGGTCGATGTGACCGCCACCCCCAAACACAACAACGGGGCGCTCTTCGTGCAGACCGTAGCCGATTATGCGCTGTTTGAAGCCATTGCCCAGAACATCGTCAAGCATCCGGTCCTGCCCGACACCCCAAGCCGGGACAAGCTGCGTGAACAGCAGAGCGCCAAGTACACCGAGAAATACGCCGACTACATTGACCTCGGCGTGCTCGAATGGCGCAAAGCGTATGCCGAGCACGCCAAGCTGGGCAAAAAGGCCCTCCTCTTCGTGATGACCGACGACACTAGGAACTGCGACCAGGTCGCCACCTATCTGGAAGGCCGCTACCCCGACCTGAAAGACGCCGTCCTGGTCATCCATACCAAGAAAAACGGCGAGATTTCCGAGGCCCAGACCGGCAGAGCCAAAGAAGAGCTGCAAAAGCTGCGTGAACTGTCAAACACCATTGACGCCCCGGACAGCCCCTACAAGGCGATTGTCTCGGTGCTTGTGCTCAAGGAGGGCTGGGACATGCGCAACGTAACGACCATTGTCGGCCTGCGCGCCTATTCAGCCACGAGCAACATCCTGCCCGAACAGACGCTCGGCCGCGGTTTGCGAAAAATGTATGACGGTGACGTACAGGAAAACCTCAGCGTGGTCGGCACGGACGCCTTTATGCATTTTGTGGAATCAATCCAGGCCGAAGGTGTGTAGTTGGAACAGGCGGTGATGGGCGAAGACGCCCAGCCCAAGCTGCCGTTCGTCGTAGAGGTTGACACCAAGAACCACGCCAAGAACCTCGAAGCCCTCGATATCGAGCTGCCCATCCTCACCCCCCGTCTCTATCGGGAGTACAAGAACCTGGCCGCTCTTGACACCACCGCTATGCAGCACCAGCCCGTGCCCTACCAGCAATTCAGCCAAGTCGAGCAACGCCCCATCGTCTTCAAGGACATCGCCACCGGCCAGGACGCCCATACCACACACCTCGACCCGGCCGGCGTAGCCGACTATCGCAGTGTCATCGGATATTTCGCCCAAACCCTTATGCAGGAATTGCGCCTGGTCAGCGGCTACGATGTGCTCTACGGCAAGCTGAAAAACTTTGTGCAGCATGACCTGTTTGGGCAGACGGTCGAACTGGCCTCGCCCACCACCCTGAGAAATCTGTCAGAACTGGCAGCCACAAAGACCCTGGTCGAAACCTTCAAGCGGACGATCCACGCGCTGACTGTGCAAGACAGGGGCAAGACGGAAATCCGCGACACCATCAAGCTCCGCAACACCCGGCCCTTTGTGGTCAAGGACCAAGACTATCGGCTGCCCAAGAAGAGTGTCTTCAACCGGATTATCGGGGATAGTCGCTTTGAGCTGGACTTTGCCGATTTTCTTGAGCGATGCGCCGATGTGGTGTCCTACGCCAAGAATTATCTGGCCGTCCATTTCAAGCTGGATTACACAACGACAGACGGCGAGCTCTCTCACTACCACCCCGATTTTCTGGTGAAGCTGAGCAACGGCCAGGTCGTTATCGTCGAGACCAAGGGACGGGAAGACGTGGACGTGTCGAAAAAAATAGAGCGACTGCGGCAATGGTGCGAGGACATCAACGCGGTGCAGGCGACTACTCCCTTTGACTTTGTCTATGTGGATGAAGACGGCTTCATCCGCTACAAACCGCAGTCGTTTGCGGAGTTGTTGGCCGGTTTTCGGGAATATAAGGGATAAATGGCGCTGCGCCGCGTTGAGTTCTTTGCCGCCTGCGCTTCGGCCAGCGGACCGGAGCGTATCGCCGGCCCCTCCCTGCTCACAACGGCCAAGCCCACGGAATACACAGCATGGCCACGGCAAAAATCAACAGGTCAAGCGGAATGCCGATCTTCAGAAAATCGGTAAACCGATAGCCCCCCGGTCCATAGACCATCAGATGCGTCTGATAGCTGAGTGGCGAGGCAAACGCGGCCGAGGCGGCAATCGCAATCGTAATCGCAAACGGCCGGACATCAACCCCAAACTGCCCGGCTGTCTCGGTCGCAATGGGGAACATCAGGACCGCGGCCGGGGCGTGAGAGATACATTCGGTAAAGACCAGGGTGACCAGATAGACCAGCGCCAGCACTCCCAGCGGCCCCAGCCCCTCGCCGATAGTGACCAGAAACGAGGCCAGAAATCCGGCAGCCCCGGTCTTGTCCAGCGCCCTGCCGACCCCGAACGCGGCGGCGATCAGAATCAACACCGAGACATCGACAGCACTGCGGGTCTCCCCCACCGACAGGCAGCCGCACACGATCACGGCAAACGCGGCCAGTAGCGCCGCGGTCATCATCGGCAACACCCCGATGGTCACAGTGGTGATAAGGCCGAGCAGGGCGAGCAGGGCCGGAATGGCCTTATCGTAACGTGGCGGCGCGCTGTTATCGATCTCAGACACCAGATAAAAGTCGGCCGAGTTGCGATAGGTCCGGGCAAAACCGGCCGAGGCTTCAAGCAACAGGGTATCGCCGGCGCGGAGCAAAATATCGCCGATTTTTCCGCTCAGCCGGCGTCCCCCGCGATGCACGGCGACCACCGCCGCACCGTAGCGGGTGCGGAAACTGGCATCTCGGATCGTCACCCCATTGAGCGGTGAGTCCTCAGACACGACCGCCTCACTCAGATTATTGCCCTCGCCGACCCGTTCAGCCCCATCGCGGTGATCCCCGGCCGGGACCAGCCCCCGAATCTTCTGCAAATCAATAATCGTTGACACCACCCCGGTAAAGACCAGGCGGTCGGCGACCCGAATTCGCTCTTGCGGCCCGACCGGGGAGACAGTTCCCTCAGGCCGTTCAATACGCACCAGAAACAGGCCGGGCAGGTGGCGCAGCCCGGCCTGTTCAATCTGGCGGCCGACCAAAGGACACTCAGCCGTTACCTCGAGCTCAACCAGATACTCGCGGCTCGTTTCTCCCAGACTCTCCAGTAGCTCCTTGCGGTCAGGCAGCAGAGCGCGACCGGCCAGCACCAGGAAGCCCAGGCCGACCAGGGCACACGGCACCCCGACCGCGCTCAGTTCAAAAAAGGCCAAGCCCGGCTGCCCGGCACTGACCAGCAAGCCGTTCACCACCATATTGGTAGATGTCCCGATCAGGGTACACGCCCCGCCCAGAATCGTGGCGTAGGACAGCGGAATGAGGAAACGCGACGGCGACACATTGTGCCGCCGCGCCCAGTCAAACACAACAGGCGTGAACATGGCCACAATCGGGGTGTTGTTCAGAAAGGCCGAGATCCCGGCGGTGGGCAGCATCAGGCGCAGCAGGGCGCGCCGGTCGCTGGTAATCCGACCAAACAGGCGCGTTGCCACAAAGCCCAGCGCGCCGGTGTGCCGGAGTGCGCCGGCAACCACAAATAAGGCACCGATGGCGAGAATGTCCGGGTTTGAAAAACCGGCAAACGCCTCCTGCGGCGAGAGAATACCGCTCAGCAGCAGGACGGCCAGCATGCCCACAAAGATCAGGTCCGGGGCCAACAGGTCCCGGACCAAGGCCCCGATACCAACGACCACGACCGCCACAGTCACCCACGCATCCCAGGCCATAGTGCCCTTGAGCGTGCAGATTTTTTTTGATCTTGGCAAGGCCGACTAGCGGCCCAGGCTATCCGGGGCTTGGTCAGAGAAGTGCTTGAGCAGAATATATGGCAGGCCGCCGATGCTGAAGACCTTGGTAATGCCGCTGGCACCGTGTTGATAGCCGAGCAGCGTTCCGGTGAACCAGACCCGATCCCCCGTCTGCGGCAGGTCTCGGACGAGGGTCTCATCGGGGAAGAGCAACAGCAGGGAGTAGATCGGCCGCGCCTCCTGCGCCACGGTCCCGTTGCCGATGATTGTGATCGGCACGACCGATACGCCAAAAAAGGTAAAATAGTCAACGTGGCCGGTTTTCTCATTGCGCCGAAAAAATCGACGTGGCCGGGGAAAACGGTAGAACTCCCCGGTCAGCGTTATTTCCTGACCGACTTGTTGCTACTGAAAGAAAAGTGTACGCTATTTCAGCCGGGAGGGGAAGAAAGTGTGGCTGCCTTGCCCGCCTGCGTTCGTTCGTACTACATGTCAGGGGGTGAGGATGCGGAACTGGGCGGGCTAGGCTGAGTCCATTTCAGAGATGGATGTACACGCGGAGTGCCGCCATCACCTCGGTTGAGCTGACCCCTGACCCGCAACTGTTGGGCACGGTAGAGCCCTTGGCCGCGGCCCTCGGGGTGGAGGACCATCGCCAGGTCCAGGCCGTCTCTCAGCGGGTTGTGAACCACATCTGCCGGCGGCTCGGTGTTCGCAGGGTGCGGGTACACGTCAAGGGGGTCTGTCCATCGAATCGCCGTGGCGCACTCCACGGCCTGTAGACCCAGTACGGCAGCGGCAGCCACAAGGATTCCAGTCAGTCTGGATGCGGACTGCCAAACGCGGCCAGGTGGTGGCCTCTTGCACCTATTTGCGCACCCTCCTGCACGAGGGGTCTGCCGTCACCTCGATGACACCTGCTTTGGCTTGCGCGAGTCCTACCATACTGAGGGATTTTTTCGGCGCGAGCCGGAGTCCATTCCGGGCCCTGGTGCGACCACCGGCCGGGCCGTCGGCCGCGCCGACAGCGTCTCTCTCGGCCAGGGTCAGCGAGAGCATCGCTGCCGGGAACACCGCTAAGCGTGGGGCGCACCCGTCAGCGTCGGCGCAAGCTGCGTAAGCGCTGCCGGGCACCAGGATAGGCCGGGTCGTAGCTCAACACCACCCGCAGCTCAGCGGCTGCGCGCTCAAGCTGTCCCAGACGGGTATAGACCTCGGCTAGCTCAAAATGCGCCCGCGGGCTTTGCGGGCAGAGGCGTAAGCCCCGGTGGTAGAGTCGCGCTTTTTGGTCCAGGGAGCGGGCGTCAAGGGCGCGGTAGAAGTACGAGCGCGCCCGGCGACAGGCTTCTTCGTCACGTCCGAACCGAGACGCCGGCGGCCGACTGGGCGGCTCTGACAGGGTCGCGACCTGCGGGACGGGGGCTTGGGCGCTCAGTTGGGCGGCCAGCCGTTGGAGCGTTTTGGCCCGTTGTGGGGAGGACGGATGGGATGAAAAAAAGTCGGCGGCGGCCGTTTCCGGTACTTCGCGGGCCATGCGGCGCATGACCTCAGCCCCGGCCCGGGGATCATAGCCGGCGGCAAACGCATAGCGCAGGCCGACCGCATCGGCCTCCCGCTCTTGGTTCTGGTTATAGTGGTTCAGAAACAGGCCGCCGAGTTCGGCGGTCAACAGGCCGACGCCCGGATAGATGCTGTCGATCAACTGGCTGGCCAAGCTGAGCAGGATGGAGTTGAGGACCCCTCGGGACACATGGCCGTGGCTGAGATGGGCGATTTCATGGCCGACGATCGCGGCTAGCTCGTCGTCCGAGCGCACAAAGTTGAGCATGCCGGTCGAAACAATGACGCGGCCGAACGTTGCCCCGGCATTGATGGACGGGTCGTCGGATACCAGGAGTTGAAACTGGGGAGGGTTGGGAATCGCCGAGACGAGGCGGTCGCGCACCTGTTTGAGCCGGGCGAGCTGGGCCTGGTGGACGACTTGGCCAATGGACGGGCGGCTCTGGCCAAGGCCGTCCGCTACCAGCCCGAGGGCGGGGGCAAAGCAGAAAACGAGGCTCAGGCCGAGCCAGCGTGTCATCATTTTTCCACCCGCCTCACAGATGGACGGGCTATCTCCTCGCTGTTCAGTGCAGGGTGGCCTGCAAGCCCAGCCCCTCACGCAGGGCTCGGACCAGGGCGATGTTATCGCTGTGGCCGGTCCGCTCGGCCGTCACTTGCCCCCGCAGCGGTCGCCCCAGCAGGTAGAGGTCGCCGAGCAGATCCAGGACTTTGTGGCGGGCGAGTTCGTCGTCAAAACGCAGCGGGGGGTTAATCACGCCCTGGTCGCCGACCAAAATACAGTTGTCAAGCCGCCCGCCGTTGGCTAGGCCCATCTGCTCCAGGGTCTGGACCTCTTTCAAAAAGCCAAAGGTCCGGGCCGGGGCAATCTCGGCGCAGAAGCTCTCGGCCCCGTGATGCACATAGCAGTGTTCCTGACGGCCGACCGGTGGGGGATAGTCCAGGATGTACCGGACCGAAAAATGGTCGGCCGGCTCAATACGCAGTCCCTTGCCAGCCTCCCTGTCGCCGACCTTATACGACCGGTCAACCGTAATGACCTCAACCGTCTCGTGCTGCTCAACGACTCCGGCTTCGTCAAGCAGGCGGCAGAACTCGCGCGCCGAGCCGTCCAGAATCGGGATTTCGTCCTGCATCTTAATCATGAGATTGCTGATGCCGTAGCCGTGCAGGGCGGCCATGAGATGCTCAACTGTGCGGGCCATAGCGCCGTCCCGGTACAAACTCGTGGCATAGCCGGTTGAGCTGACGTAGTCAACCGAGGCCGGAATCATCACATCGGTCGATAAGGAGCCGAACACAAGCCCGCTGCCGGGCGGTAGCGGTTGCAGGATCACCCCGGTCCGCACGCCAGAGTGCAAGCCCTGGCCGCGCAGCACAACGCTGCGCCCAATGGTCCGGGCCCGGACACACTCGCGCGGCTGCGCCGCGGCCTGACGGTTGGGCGGCGGAGTGCGGTGGTGGCCTTGGGCGGCGTGGTCAGCCGCTTCGCGCCCAATCGCCCGATAGACCGAGCGGAGC
Source organism: uncultured Binatia bacterium (SeqCode) (assembly GCA_965242605.1). Classification (GTDB taxonomy): domain Bacteria; phylum Desulfobacterota; class Binatia; order Bin18; family Bin18; genus JAAXHF01. The sequence goes on from CBDESS010000001.1 coordinate 105,634, forward strand.
AGGGCTTCGAGCGAAAACGGTTTTTCAATAAAATCGGTCGCCCCCAGCTTGGTCGCCCGGACCGCGGTCTCAATCGTGCCGTGGCCGGAAATGACAATGACCGGCAACTCCGGTTGGTGGGCTTTCAGTTGTTCAAGCAGGCTGATCCCGTCGAGTTGCGGCATCCAAATATCAAGAATGACCAGCCGGGGTTGGCTGCTGCGGACCAGCTCAAGGATGTGCGTGCCGTCACCAGTGTCCAGGACCTCAAATCCCTCATCGGTCAGAATACCGCACAGGGTCGTCCGAATCTTTTCCTCATCATCAATCACCAGAATGGTGTCATCCATACTGTCCTCCTCGTTGTGTCGGCGCGGTCGGCGGCGGCGGTGCCGTGGCCAAGTCTAGGCTCAGCCGCTCTCGCCGGCGGACCGGCAGCTCAATAAGAAAGCGACTCCCGTGTGGGATATTGTCCTGTACGCGCAGAAAAGCCTGATGATCGGCCACCACCGTGGCCACAATTGCCAGGCCGAGGCCCGTTCCGTCTTTTTTGGTCGAAAAATAGGGCTCGAACAAGCGATCCTTGAGCTCCGTTGGAATACCGCAGCCGGTGTCGGTCACCTCAAGCCGAACGATGCCGACCGAGCGGAAAAAGCGGGTCGAGACCTCAATGTGCCCCGGCGAGCCGTTGCCACTGCCGTTGACCGGGGTCTGGCAGGCGGCCACGGCGTTGTCCAGCAGGTTGCGGAGCGCCCGTTTGATGCCCTCGCGGTCGAGGTCTAACAGCGGCAGATTGGGGTCGTAGGACAGGCTGAAATCCAGCTCCCGGTGCGCCTCGGAAAAGATGATACTCACCTCTTGGAGCAGGGCGTTCAGGTCCTCCGGCTGGAACTCGGCGGTCGGCAAGCGGGCAAAGGCCGAAAACTCGTTGACCAGCCGTTTAATCGTATCAACCTCGTGGGTGATGCTCTGGACACATTCGTTTAACACGCCCTGGGAGTCGGACAACTGCGGCGGCGCAAAACGGCGCTGCAAGCGCTGGGCGGCAAGCTGAATTGGGGTCAGCGGGTTTTTGATTTCGTGGGCAATCCGGCACGCCACCTCACGCCAGGCTTCCATCCGTTCGACCCGGATGATCTGGGTCACATCCTCAAAAAAGCACACCCCGCCCAACATGTATCCGCCCTCGTCAGTCAGGGGCGCGGTGGTCACCAGCAGGGTCAGGGCTCGGCCGTCGCGCAGCAGGCGCAGTTGGCCCTGGCTGTCGGGTCTGCTCTCGTCGCCAGCGCTCGGCGAGCCGAGCGACTCGGTCAGCAGGGTACCGACCAGCCGCCGCAGTTCGGCGAACTCGGCCGCCCCAAACACGTCGCGGTAGTCGCGCTTGACGGCCCCCTCGGCGGCTACTCCCAGCAGATGCTCGGCGGCCCGATTCAACGTTGAGACCAGACCGGTCCGATCTAAAGAGACGACCCCGGCGTTCATATTAGTCAGCAGGATTTCCATATAGCGCCGCCGGGCTTCCAGCTCTTGATGGCTGTGCTGCAGGTCGGTCGTCATCCGGTTGAAGGCAGCCACCAGGGTCCCGACCTCGTCCTCGCCCTCGCCCTCAAGCCGATGGCCCCAGTGACCCTGGGCGACCTCACTGGTTGCCGCGGCCAGGCGTTGGAGCGGGACGGCGATCTTTTTGGCCAAAAAGAAACCCAGCCACACCGCGGAAAAGACCGCCACCAGCGTCGCCAGCAGCATGGTGATCATGTAACTGTTTTTCATCGGCTGTTTGAGAATTCTGAGCTGTCGATACTCGCGGAAGGCGTCCGTCAACTGGCTTCCCTGCCGGACAATGTGAGACGGCACCGAGTACTCAACAACGACCGCTCCAAGCACAGCATCGTGGCCTGGGATGGGCACGCCGCTGCGCACGATTTGGGCCTGGCCCGGGAGATGGGCCTGGCGGACAGCGGTATTCTGGAACACCTGCTCGAGCAGCTCGGCGTCCAGGCTGCCATCCCCGCCGCCGGCGTGGTCCGGTCCTGATGCGGTCGCCAAGAGTCGCCGGTCGGGACCAAAGAGCAGAATGCGGCCCAACTCAAAACGGTGACGGGTGCGCTCAACCAAGTCTTGCAGAGCCTGGTCTGGCCCAGCGGTCAAGTCCCGGGCCGCTACCTCGCTGGCCAGCACGCGGGCGTGGAACAGGGCCTCATCAGCCAAACGATCGTAGAAGGCAGCAACGACGCTGAGCGATCCGCCCAGCGAGTTTTCGATCTTGTTGGAAAACCAGTTGTCAATAGACCGATTGACGAAACCAATCCCAATCAAAAGCAGCAGGAGGGCCGGCAACAAGGCAATCGCCACAAAGGCCAGGACGAGCCGGAAGCGCAGGTGCGCGCCCGGGAGCTTCTGCTGCCACCCGTAAAAGAGTTTGACCAAGTTGCGGCCGACCAGAAAAACGATCAGGATGAGTAGAACAACATTGAGGTTGATCAGCAGGACAAAGATGATGTTACCGGCTAGGCTGCGGGTGTTAGTGATCTGCGGCACCGAGCTTTGCGAGACGACAAACAGCAAGACGCCGAGGGCGGCGAGCAGAACCAGCACGCTTTCCCACAGCCGCCGGCGTCTGGCGCGCTCAGATTCTTGGGACGGGGGAGCGGACGGCGGTCGGGTGTCCATAGCGTCTCAACTGCTCCACATCCGGTCAGAACAGCTCGTCTTGGCCTGCCCCACCGGCGTTGGTGCGACCAAAATGGGCGTAGGCTTTGAGGGTAGCCAGCCGCCCGCGGGGCGTGCGCTGGAGATAGCCCTCCTGAATCAGGTAGGGCTCATACACGTCTTCAATGGTATGTTTCTCTTCGCCAATGGCCGCGGCTATGGTTTCAATCCCAACCGGCCCCCCCTGGAACTTGTCAATAATCGCCAGCAGGACGGCCCGGTCCATTTTGTCAAAGCCGACCTCGTCCACTTCCAGCAGCCGCAGCGCGGCCTGGGCCACTTCAAGGCTAACCACAGAGTCGGCCTTGACCTGGGCAAAGTCGCGCACCCGTCGTAGCAGGCGATTGGCGATGCGCGGCGTGCCCCGCGAGCGGTGGGCAATCTCGGCCACCCCGTCGGGGTCAATCGTCATGTGCAGGATGGAGGCCGAGCGGCGGATGATCTGTTCCAGTTCAACCACCTGGTAAAAGTCAAGGCGAAAGGTCGAGCCAAAGCGGTCGCGCAGGGGCGAGGTCAGCAGACCCGAGCGGGTGGTCGCCCCCACCAGGGTGAAGTGTTTGAGCGACAGCTTGACGGTGCGGGCCGAGGGGCCCTGGCCGACCACCAGGTCCAGTTGAAAATCTTCCATCGCCGGATACAGGAACTCTTCCACCACCCGGTTGAGGCGGTGAATCTCGTCAATGAACAGCACATCGCCGTCTTCCAGGTTGGTCAGGACAGCCGCCAGGTCGCCCGGCCGTTCAATGACCGGCCCGGTCGTGGCCCGGATATCTACCCCCATTTCCCGGGCGATAATATGGGCCAGCGAGGTCTTGCCCAGCCCCGGCGGACCGTAGAACAGCAGGTGGTCAAGCACGTCACCCCGCTGTTTGGCGGCCTCAATGGCGATATGCAGATTCTGCTTGGTGCTCTCCTGACCGATATAATCGTCCAGGCTGCGGGGGCGCAGCGAGCCCTCAAGCCGCGCCTCGCCGCCACTCGCGCCAGCGTCCATCTCCTCGTCAAGTGGCGCGTTCAGGTCAAGGACAGGAGCTCTGGGCGATTCTTTTGGCTTGCTCACGCACTCAGACTCCGTAGCGACTCCTGAATGATGTCGGTCAGCGTTGCCCGTCCATCGCGCAGGGCACGCTGAACCGCTTTTTCGGCCTGGGCATGACGATAGCCCAGATTGATCAGGGCCGATACCGCGTCCTCAGAAACCGCCGGCTCGGTGCCCGGGACCGCCGCGCTATCGCCGCCAGGAAACGTCCCGACCTTTTCGCGCAGCTCAACCACCAGACGCTCGGCCGTTCTCCGCCCAACCCCCGGGACAGCCAGCAGCCGGGTCACGTCACCAGCCCGCAGGGCGTCTTGCAGCTCCTCAACCGGGATACCGGACAGGATGTTGACGGCCAGCCGGGGACCAATCCCGCTCACCCCCTTGAGCAGTACAAAGCCGGCCTTTTCCTGCTCGTCGAGAAAGCCGAAAAGCTGGAAGGCGTCTTCACGCACATGGGTGTGGATATGCAGACTGACCCGCCGGTCCGGCTCGGGCAGGCGATAAAAGGTCTGGAGCGAGACCAACACCAGATAGCCTACCCCGCCGACATCGATAATCAGCTGATCCGGGGCTTTGTCTTTGAGTACCCCGCTCAGACGCGCAATCATCGTCAGCCCCGGCCTCTTGCCGAGCCACCGACCAGCAAGTCTGGGGCCAGACTGTCTACCGAAACCTGACGCCACGAGCGCGGGCGTCTTTTGCTCTGACGGCCCATCACCTCGGCCAGCTGAGTCTGAATCTGAGCCGCCAGCGGCGAACTATGACAGTGACAGACCGCCGCGGCCAGGGCATCTGTCGCGTCCTGGCTGGTCGGCAAGGCCGCGGCGGTCTGTCCATTGCCCAACAGCGAAAACACGGCTTTCTGCACCTGGGTCTTATCGGCGCGGCCATAGCCGACCAGCGCGGTTTTAATTTCGGTCGGGTTGTACTCGGCAATTGCCAGCCCGGCCTGAGCCGCGGCCAGCAGGATGACGCCTCGGGCTTCTCCAAGCCGCAGGGCACTTTGCACATTGTAGGCCACAAACGCTTTTTCCAGGCTCAGGGTGTGAGGGGTCCAACGCTCAATGACCTCGACGATTCCTGCATATACGACCCGCAGCCGTTCGGGCAGGGATGAGAAGCCAGCCGTTGAAACAAGGCCGCCGGCACAAAAAGCGATGTTTCGGCCCTGACGGTCCACAATCCCCCAGCCGGTTCGCAAGGTCCCGGGGTCTACCCCGAGTACCCGTTCTCCTTTTTGCGTGCGTCGCACCTGTCCTCCTCTCCCACCTCACCGGCGTGTCAGGCCGCGCTCAAGCGCTGGAAGTCCTCTTCAGAGAACTCACAGTTGGCGGCTACGCTCTGGATATCGTCGTGTTCCTGCAACACGTCAAGCAGCTTATACACCTGCTCGGCCTCTTTGCCGGACAGGCTGACCGTATTCTGGGAAACGAGCGTCACCTCGGCCGACTGCATGCTCAGACCAGCCTGCTCAAGAGCGGCATGCACCGCATTGAAATCCTCTGGACTCGTCACTACCTCAAAGCTGCCCTCGCCGCCGCTCACATCTTCAGCCCCGGCCTCCAGCACAATTTCCATTAGTCGGTCTTCGTCAACCTGCTCGGCCCCGACCTCGATAATGCCTTTTTTATCAAACATCCAGGCGACCGAGTTTGAGGTCCCCAGGCTCCCGCCATACTTGGTCAGGAAATGGCGGATCTCGGCCACCGTCCGGTTCTTGTTATCGGTCAGGACTTGCAGCATGAGGGCCACCCCACCCGGGCCGTGGCCCTCGTAGACGACCTCTTCATAGCTGACGCCTTCGAGTTCGCCGGCACCTTTTTTGATCGCCCGCTCAATCGTGTCGTTCGGCATACTCGCGGCTCTGGCCGCGGCCAGAGCGGTGCGCAAGCGCGGGTTGGCCGATGCATCACTGCCGCCGATGCGAGCCGAGATGGTCAAATCCTTGATGAGCTTGTTGAACAGCTTGCCCCGGCGGGCATCCTTGACCGCCTTTTTATGTTTGATCGTGCTCCATTTAGAGTGGCCTGACATGGAAATGCCCCTCCTGCGCGGTGAGTGTCTGGTCCTGTGCTTAGCACATTGAGGCTGGGGAGTAAACGGAGAAATCACCCCCCGGCACTGCGAGCCAAAATGCTAAACGTTTGAAAAATATGGGGTTTCAGAACACCCGGCAGAAGGCGGCCCGAAAAACGGCAGACAGGCTTTCCGGGGCGGTGGCCTATCTCGCCCCGACGGCCACAACCCGGACCGTTATGATGTCGGTGTCGTGATACTGCTGGTGGCGCACCGACGAGGCAACATGCCGCAACAGACGCAGTGACAGATCGTTCTCGGCCGGCGTCCCAACGGCCCGCTCGCCGAGGAGAGCCAGCCGGTCCTCAAGGTTTTCTTCGCCGCTCGTGGCCACAAACTCCACTTCCGCAGCGTTCCTGTCGCCGCGCGCGACCAGCAGCAGACGCTGGCCGGCTCTCGCCGGTCTGTCTTCCTCGGGCTGAAGGAGGGTCAGCATGGTCTCTTCGCCGGCCGAGCACAGCCGCTCGGTGGACTCGGCATTCCAGCCCAGGCGCGAGGCCAACTGGCGCAGGAAATCCTCAATCTTGGGCAGAACGGCGACATCGAGTTCCATTTCGATACGCCGCCGGCGCGGGCCGGTCAGTTCCAGGAACAGGGTCAGGACAATTGCCGCAAAGCCCCCCATTGTCATGCCGTTGCCGAGCAGCGCGCTCCAGGCCTCGCCGAGGTAGTCGGCAAAAATCGCCTGATTCTGAAATCCCACCCCCAGCCAGAAGGCGACCCCGGCCACTGTGGCCTTGCGGTAATCAAGGTCGTCCTGGACGATGATCTTCATACCCTGCATGAACAGCAGCCCGAGCAACACAAAAGCATAAGCGGCGACGACCGGGCTTGGAATGGCCAGCAGGAGAGCCGTGGCCTTGGGCAGAAACGCCAGCGTGACGAAGACAATGCCGACACCAACGCCCACACTGCGAGCGCCAACTCCAGTCAGTTCGGCGAGCGGGACGCTTGACGAGTAGGTCGTATTCGGCACGGTGGCGGCAAGGCCGGACAGCAGGTTACCCACGCCGTCGGCGGCGACTGCACCCTGGACCGTCCGAAAACTGATCGCCCGCGGCGCGCGCCACGAGACCCGCTGAATGGCCACAGCGTCGCCGACCGTCTCAATAGCGCCAACCAGGGTCACGAACACGAAGGCCGGCAACAGCGCCCAGAACTCGGCCCCAAACTCCATATCAAACCCCGACCAGGCGAACGCCGGCAGGCCAACCCAGGCCGCGGTGCTCACCCGTTCAAAGTCGTACAGCCCAAACGGCAAGGCGATGAGACAGCCCGAGGCAACGCCGATGACCGGTGCCCACAGCCGCCAGCCGCCTGAAGCGCGCAGTGCCAGGGCTACGACGACGATCAGGGTGACCGCGGCGCTTGTCGGAGCCGCGGCCGGCGATGTTCCCTCGGGCACATCGGTTAACAGGTCAAACATGACCGGCATGATGGTGACAGAGATCATGGCGATGACCGTGCCGGCGACGACCGGGGTGATGATCCGCCGCAGCAGCGACAGCCAGGCCGACAGCGCGAACTGGAACAGTGACGAGACTACAATCAGGCTGGCCAGCAGGGCCGGCCCCCCCTCCACCAGAGCCGTGATGGAGACAGAAATAAAGGTGGCCGAGGTGCCCATGATGAGGACATGGCCGGAGCCAATACGCCCCAGCCGGGCGGCCTGGAGGACGGTCGTCAGCCCGCTGATGATCAGCGCCGCAAAGACCGCCCAGGATAAATAGCTCTCGCTCTGGTTGGCCGCCCGGATCACAATGGCCGGGGTCAGCACGATAGCCACCAGGACAATCATGGCGTACTGACAACCGAGGCCGAGGGACAGGAGGTACGGGGGCTGTTCGTCGGGTTCGTAGCGGATGTTCGGATTACGGCCGGCGGGATCGGTGGGCATCGTGTCAACCTCAGCGGACGAGACAACAGCAGCCGAGGGTAGCAGAGACGATCTATCCCGACAAGGTATTCCGGCTGCCTCTCAAGCCAAGATACGGCGAGCCGGGTTTGCGTAAGGCCCCTGAATCCGCCTTACTTGTCTGCCGGCGTAATACCCCCGGCAACTGGTGATCTTTTGCAAGCCCCGAGCGCTTGAGGCATCATATCTCTGCGCAGGGAAGGAGGAAGAGGGCATGAAAAAATTGGGGCGATGGGGTGTCTTGGCCGGCCTTGTGGTAGTGCTCGGCTCAGGGCAGGCAGGGGCGCAAGAGACAGTCGTTGAACTCGGAGAACTTCAGGTCGTCGGCTCCCGGCTGCCGGGCCGCTCGGCCCAGGACGCTCCGGTGCCGGTGGACGTGATCCAGGGGGAGGACCTACGGACCTACGGCATCCGGGACATGAACAACCTGCTGGCCGCCACCATCCCGTCCTACAACATCTCCCAGCACTCTGTCGGCAGCCAGGATGTGCTGGTCCGGCCGGCCAAGCTGCGCGGCCTGCCACCCGATTCCACCCTGGTACTCGTCAACGGCAAGCGTCGCCACCGCTCATCGGCGATTACTGTCTGGAGCCGGGGCCGAGCGCGCGGCTCTCATGGGCCCGATATTGCCGCCATCCCGGCCATTGCCCTCAAACGGGTTGAAGTCCTGCGCGACGGGGCCGCCGCCCAGTACGGTTCGGACGCGGTGGCCGGCGTGCTCAACTTTGTCCTGCGGGACAACGCCGAGGGTCTCACCCTGGAGACCCGGCTGGGCCAGCACTACCACGGCGACGGCGACTTGGCGAACGTGGCGGCCAATGTTGGCCTGCCGCTGACCGAGGCCGGCTTTGCCAACCTGAGCTTTGAGTTCACCAACGCCGATTCCACCAACCGCAGCGTGCAACGCGCCGACGCCGTGGCGCTCATCGCCGCTGGCAACGAGCATGTCCGTCGCTCACCGACCCAGGTGTGGGGTGCGCCCGACCTGCACTACGACTATAAGTTCTTCGGCAACCTCGGCCTTGACCTCGGCGACCATCACCACGCCTACGCCTTCGGCAACTATGCCGAACGCGAACTCGAAGATTCATGGTTTTACCGCCACCCGGCGAACTTCGCCCAGGTGTTTACCGACCCCTTCGGCCCCAATAACGGCGGGGGACCGAACGCCGACCTGTTGATTGCCGACCTGAGCCCCGACCTGTCCGCCGGCTGTCCTCGGGTCCCGACCAAAAACTACCTGCCCGACCCGGCCGCGCTGGCCGAGGTCCGGGCCAACCCCAACTGCGATACCCTGGCCCTCCACTTTCCGGGCGGCTTCACGCCCCGCTGGAATGGCACGGTAACGGACTGGAGCATCGCCCTCGGCCTGCGCGGCACGCTGCGCAGTGCCTCCCTGCCGCTCAACGGCTGGCAGTACGACATGAGCGGGGTGTTCGGCCAGCACCGCATTGTCGGCCGGGTCAGGAACAGCGTCAACCCGAACCTGATCCGCCTCGGGGCGGCTATGCCGACCGAGTACAGGGTCTCGGGCTATGCAGAGCGGGACATGTTATTCAACCTTGACCTGTCCCGGCCGTTCGATCCTGGCCTGTTCGCGTCCCCGCTGAATGTCGCCCTCGGCCTGGAATACCGTGAGGAAGAGTTCGAAAATGAAACCGGCGAGCCCGACTCCTGGTTCCGCGACGAAACACTCGTCGCCCAGGGGTTTCTGAACGGCGTCACAGGCCAGCAGGGCACGCCGCCGAGGGACGCGGGGGTGGCCAGCCGGGACATCTTTGGTGCCTATCTCGACCTGGAAGCCGATATTATTGAGGATGTCCTGGTCACCGTAGCCGGCCGCTATGAGGACCACGGGGGGATAGGCGACTCTTTGGTTGGCAAGTTGGCCGCCCGCTGGGAAGTCCTCAAGGACTCTGTGGCTTTGCGCGGCTCGGTCGGCACCGGCTTTCGGGCCCCGACCGTCGGCCAGGTCAACTACCGCCGGGCCACCACCGGCATAGATCGGCGCAGGGGAGTTCTGGCCGAGGTCGTCACCCTGCCCGTAGACCATCCGATCGCCCAACAGATGGGGGCCAAGCCGCTCAAGCCCGAACACTCGACGAGCTTCAGCGTCGGCGCGGTGCTGACCCTCGGCGACCTGTCGGTGACAGCGGACTATTACAATATCGAGATCCGCAAGCGGATTTTCCAGAGTGGAGACCTGCGGTTAACCGACGCCGACCGGGCCGCGCTGAGGACCGCCGGCGTCGATTTCTCCAGCCTGAGCCTGGTGCGTTACTTCACCAACGATTTTGATTCCACCACTCAAGGGGTTGATGTGGTGGCGACCTATCCCCTGGCTTGGTTCGGCGGCAGGACCGTCTTCACCTTTGCCGGTAACTGGAACAACTCCAAGGTTGATAAACACGGCCCGGCCCTGCGCGACTACCATGTGGCCCATATTGAGGAGATTGACCCAGAGTTCCGCTTCACCCTCAGCGCGGACCACCGCTGGGGGCCGTGGCGGCTCCTCAGCCGGCTGCGCTACTACGGCGACTTCCACAGCTTCCCGGGTCTTTCGACGCTCCGCAACCGCACCCACGTCAAGGCCCGGGCCCTGCTTGACCTGGAGGCTTCCTACACCTTCCTGAACACCGGCCTGACGCTGGCCTTCGGGGCCCAAAACCTGTTTGACACCTATCCGACCAAAAACCGCGGCGCGGCTGTCTTTGGCGAAAAATACCCGGTCACCTCGCCCTATGGGTTCAACGGCGGGTTCTACTATGCGCGGGCCGGCTTTGAGTGGGGATAGGCCGGCTATTAACAACCGGCGAGGGCTGTGGTATGCTCAGCCCCTCACGGGTGGTGGAGACCACCCCGTCTGAGGCGGGGCGGCAGGAAGCGAACATCCGAACCTTCAGGAGGAGGCACTATGAATTTCACGAAGATGAGCGGGCAGTGGCGGCGGTGGGGTGGGGTGATGAGCTTGGCGGTCCTGATGGCCGCCACACCGGCCGACGCGCAGGACGCTGAGCAGCCCGCAGGCCAGGACGAGCCGGTCGGGCTTGATGCCTTCAGGGTGGTTGGCTCGCGTCTGCCGGGCCGCTCGGCCGAAGAGGCGGCGGTGCCGGTGGACGTCATTAATGCGGACGATTTCAAGAGTTACGGCATCCGCGACCTGAACAACCTGCTGGCCGCCACCGTCCCGTCCTACAACATCAGCCAGCACGCCATCGGCGACCAGAACGCGCTGGTCCGGCCGGCCAAGCTGCGCGGCCTGCCGCCCGACTCCACCCTGGTGCTCGTCAACGGCAAACGCCGACACCGCTCGTCGGCAATTACCACCTGGAGTTGGGGCTTGGCCGAAGGTGCCCACGGGCCCGATATTGCCTCCATCCCGGCCATTGCCCTCAAACGGGTTGAAGTTCTGCGCGACGGGGCCGCGGCCCAGTACGGCTCCGACGCGGTGGCTGGAGTGCTCAACTTTGTCCTGGACGACGCCTCCGAAGGCGTCACCCTGGAAACCCGTCTCGGCCAGCACTACCACGGCGACGGCGACCTGGCGAACGTAGCGGCTAATGTCGGCCTGCCGCTGACCGAGGCCGGCTTTGCCAACCTGAGCTTTGAGTTCACCAACGCCGATTCCACCAACCGCAGCGTCCAGCGCGACGACGCGCGCCGCATGATTGACAACGGCAACGACTATATCCGTCAATCTCCGGCTCAGGTCTGGGGCGCACCAGACATCCACTACGACTACAAGTTCTTCGGCAACCTCGGCCTTAACCTTGGTGCTGACCACGAACTGTACGCCTTCGGCAACTGGGCCGAGCGTGAGATTGAGGACTCGTGGTACTGGCGTAACCCTTCCAGCTTCGGCCAGGTGTTCGCCGACCCCCTTGACCCCTCACGGCTGCTGGTCGGCGACCTGACGCCCGACGGGATGTCGGGCAACTGTCCGACCATTGCGTCGAGCGACTATGTGCAAAATGGCATAGCCGCCCTGGCCCCACTCCAAGGCAACGCCAACTGCTACGCCCTGGCCCAGGCGTTTCCGGGCGGACTCACCCCTCGCTACCGGGGTATCGTCAATGACTGGAGCATCGCCTTCGGCCTGCGCGGCACGCTGCGCAACGCTGCTCGGCTGCTTGACGGCTGGCACTATGACATGAGCGCTGTGTTCGGCCAGCACAACACGGAATCCTTTGTCAGAAACAGCGTCAACCCCAACCTGCTCCGCCTCAAGGCAGCGATTCCTATTGAGTACAAGGTCCGTGAATACGAAGAGCGGGACAAGACCTTTAACCTGGACCTGTCCCGCCCGTTTGACCTTGGGCTCTTGTATTCTCCGCTGAATGTCGCCTTCGGTCTGGAGTATCGGGAGGAAGAGTACGAGATCTCGACCGGTGATCCCAACTCCTATTTCCGCGACGACCTGCTGGCCACCCAGGGGTTCCTGATCGGTGTCTCCGGTCAGCAAGGGGCACCGCCCAAGGACGCGCTGACCGCCAACCGGGGCAGCTTCGGTGCCTATCTTGACCTGGAAGCCGATGTTATCGAGCGGGTGCTGATGACCGCCGCGGGCCGTTTTGAGCACCACGAGAGCGTCGGCGAATCGCTGGACGGCAAGCTGGCCGCCCGCTGGGATGTGCTGGAAGACCTGTTCGCCCTGCGTGGCTCCATCGGTACCGGCTTCCGCGCCCCAACTGTGGGCCAGGCCAACTTTCGGACAACGACGACCGATTTTGACAGCGAGACAAATCAGCTCGCCGAAGTCTCCACCCTGCCGCCAGACGACCCGATAGCCCGACAGGTCGGCTCCAAGCCGCTCAAACCCGAACACTCAACCAGCTTCAGCGTCGGCGCAGTGCTGACCATCGGTGCCCTGTCCCTGACCGCAGATTACTACAATATGGAGGTCAGAAACCGGATTTCCCGGAGCAGCAACTTCAGACTTGAGGCTGATGACAGAGCCGCCCTGACCGCGGCCGGTATTGACGTACTTGGCGTCGGACAGGTGAACTACTTTACCAACGATTTCGCCACCACCACCCAGGGACTTGACCTCGTGGCGACCTATCCCCTGGAACTCTTCGGCGGTCGGTTCGGCACGACCGCCTTCACCCTCGCCGGCAACTGGAACAACACCAAGGTCGATTCTCACGGCCCGTCTGTAGACGCCCTGCGGATAGCCCAACTCCAGGAGTCCGAGCCGGAGTTCCGTGTCTCGCTGACCGCGGACCACACTTGGCGCGCCTGGCGGCTCCTCAGCCGCTTCCACTACTACGACGATTTCAACGAGTTCCAGAACTTCACCGTTGAAAAGCGCATCTACGCCCACGCCCGGGCCCTGCTTGACATGGAGCTGTCCTACACCTTCTTTGACACCGGTCTGACGGTCGCCGTCGGCGCACAAAACCTGTTCGACACCTACCCGACCAGAAACCGCTATGCCGGTGTCTACGGCCAGAAATACCCGGTCAACTCCCCCTACGGCTTCAACGGCGGCTTCTACTATCTGCGGGCCGGTCTGGAGTGGTACTGAATCATCGCCCACCCATTCCGACATCTACGCAAACGCATCCATGCGTACTGGATTTTCACGCTGGCCTCCTCCTCACTTGAGGTGCGGCAGAACGTGGGTGCCAAACCGATCAAGCGAGTCCAGGACCTGCTGCCGGGGCAGACCGCCAAAGTCGGCCAACAGACTCACATTGGTAATGCCCGAGGCTTGAATCTGCTGAATGCGCTGGACGCACTGCTCTGGGTCGCCAAAGATGACCCGCTGGGGATACAGATAGCGATCGTAGTCCATCGCCCGAAAGCCTTGGCGCAGGTTTTTGTAGGCGGTGTACTGCTCGGAGTAGGCCGCCTCGGGGTTGGACGCCTGGACCGATTCGAGGTAGCGCAGCATGGCCGCCCGCGGCTCGTGTTTGGCTTTTTCGGGCGTTTCACCACAGTAGAAATGGTACACTCCCAGGACCTCGGCGTCGTCTGAATAGCCGTGGGCGGTGCGCGTCTCCCGGAACAGCTTGATTCTGCCAATCAGGGCTTCGGGCTCTGCCGCGGCATAGGGCACGACCATAAGGTGGTAGCCCTGTCTGCCGGTCCACTCAAAAGACTCTGGGGTGAAGATGCACGCCACATAGACGGGGGGCAGTTTCTGGACCGGCTTGGGCAGGACTTGCAGATGCGCGACCGTGCGGAACTTGCCCTGGTAGGAAAAACGGGCTTCAGTCCAGGCCTTCATGATAATGTCGTGGGCCTCCTCAAACAGCAGACGGCTATCCCCCATGTTGCGCTCAAAGGCGTCAAACTCGCCTTTTTGAAAGCCGCGGCCAATGCCAAACTCCAGCCGCCCGCCCGACAGGCAGTCAAGCATGGCAAACTCCTCGGCGAGCCGGATTGGGTCTTGCAGTGTCAGCAGCGCAATGCCGGAGCCGATGCGGATATTCTTGGTCCGTTGGGCCACGGCCGCGCCCAAGACCGGGACCGACGGGATATGGCCGCCGTAGTGGTAAAAATGATGCTCGGCAAACCACACCGAATGAAACCCGTACTCCTCGGCCTTATCAGTCTCGAGCAGCATGTTCTGGTAGAACTCGTACTCGCTGGCGTGAAACTCGGGAAAAAAGCTGGGCAAATGAAAGAGTGAGATTTTCATGGGGTCTCCCTGTGTCCGGGCCGCTCCTCGTCGGCCCCCGGTCTGGGCCAGAAACTGGCGTATGGCGGCGAGAAGCCGGTCAATGTCCTCGTCGCTCCCAATTGAGATGCGCACACAGTCGCTCAGCTCGGGTGCGGAAAAATAGCGGACCAGAATCCGCCGGGCTTTCAACCACTCGTACAGCCTTCGCTGGCTGACGCCGGGCCGACGGGCCACAAGACAGTTCGCCTGCGAGGGGGAGACCTGATAGCCGAGGTCGTGGAGGGCCGCACTCAGCCGTGTGCGCGTGGCCCGGATTCTGGCCACATTGGTCCGCATCCAGTCATAGTCTTCAAGTGCCGCCACCGCGGCCACCATGCTCAGGCGGTTCATATTGTACGAATCCTTAACCTTCAAGAGCTCGCCGAGCAGATCGGGGTGGCCAAACGCCAAGCCGACCCGCATCCCGGCCAGGGAAAAAGACTTGGACAGGGTACGCAAGATCACCACCTGGGAATAGCGGGCGAGAAACGGCAGCGCGGTCTGTTGAGCAAAATCCACATACGCCTCGTCAAGAACAAGCAGACCCGAGGTCTGCTGGGCCAGGGCTTCGAGCTGCTCCAGGGGTGTGAAATTGCCAAACGGCGGGTTGGGGTTGGCGACAAAGACGAGTTTGGCCCGACTCTCGACGAGTCGCTGGACCGGCAAGGAAAAATCCTCGGTCCAGGGCACATGCACGGCCCGGCCGTCCTGCATGGCCACCAGAATGTCGTACAGGCTGTAGGTCGGGACCGGATAGGCGACCCGGTCGCCCGGGTCAATACAGGTCCGCATCAACATGGTCAGGAGGTCGTCCGAGCCGTTGCCGACCAGGACTTGGTCCAGATCCAGGCCGTACACCTCGGCCGCTTTGGTGCGCACATCTTCGGCGCTGGGGCTCGGATAGATGCGCAAGGTCTGTGGGCCGGACGCGCTCTCACAGTCTGCCCCGCATCCGACCGCTCGCCGGAGGGCACGCAGGACGCGGGGCGAGGGCGGATAGGGATTTTCGTTGGAGTTGAGCTTGATGTAGCGGTCGAGTTGCAGCGGCTGCTCGCCGGGCACATAGCCGGCCATGCGGCGCACGGCCGGCCGCACAAGCTCAAAACGGGAAAACGGGGGCGACTTCATCGTCTCTCCCTATATCCGACTTCCAGAGAGGAGAGAAGAGACACGGCCGGAGAGTTGACCCACGCAGACCCATTTGCTACTCAGAGAGGCGTCAGAGAGAGATACAAAGGAGGAGAGATCATTGGCAAACTGGACCGAAACAACGATCAATGTCGGCGGGATCGACACTGTACTTATCAGAGGTGGCTCTGGCAAACCTCTCTTTATGCTGCATGACGAACTCGGCTTTCCCGGCTGGGTCACATGGAATGAGGCCCTGGCCGGGGAGCGCGAATTTCTGATTCCCCTCCAGCCGGGCTATGGCAAGACCCCGCGCATGGACTGGATACGCACCTACCGTGACCTGGGCGGTTTTTACGCCCGCCTGATTCGGGAAATGGACCTGAACCCGGTCGATGCCATTGCCTTTTCCGCGGGGGGCTATGCCGCGGCCGAGATGGCCGCGGCCGACCCCGGCATGTTCAAACACTTGGTCCTGGTCGCGCCCATGGGCATCAAGCCCGAAGAGGGTGAAATCGCTGACATTTTTCCCCTGACCATCCGCACCCACATGCGGGCCACGGTGGCCGATATCAACACACCCGAGTTTGGCGATATCTATGGCGGCGAAATGACCCCGGAGCAGTTCGAGGCGTTTGAGGACGCCCGGGCCGAGGCCGCCCGGATCGGCTGGGAGCCGTATATGCACAACCCCAGCCTGCCCCATCTGCTGGAAGGGGCAAAGGGCTTGTCCGCCCTGCTTGTGTGGGGCAGTGCCGACGCCATCGTGCCCAAGGGCTGTATTGATTCCTATAAGAAAGTCGTTGCCAGTGCGCAGGTGGCCACCATTGAGGGGGTGGGCCATCGACCGGAAATTGAGAACTCGGCCGAGTTTATCCGGGTCGTCAGAGACTACCTGGCGGCATAGACCTGCAAGCCGGGAGGAAGCCATGAAACTGGCCTATTTCACCGAGCGTCCCTACCGCTGGATCGATGAGGACGAGGTCCTCAAAAACAAAGCCTTCTTTGCTCTGTCGAATCAACATTTCGACCACCACAAGGCTGCCGACGACTACAACTACTTCCTGGACGAATACTGCTACGCCGAGGAGTTGGGCTTTGACGCGGTGGCCCTCAACGAGCACCACGGCAACCCGTTCTGCATGGGCAGCGTGATGAATGTCGAGGCATCCATCCTGGCCCGGATCACCAACAGGGTCAAAATCGTCCTCATCGGCAATCCCCTGCCGGTCGTCAAACACCCGCTGCGCATGGCCGAAGAGTTGGCCGAGATTGACCTGATCGCGCGCGGGCGGCTGGTGACGGGCTGGGTGCGCGGGGCGGGCAGCGAGCAGTTTTTCAACAATGCCAATCCGGCCTACAACCGGGAGATGTTCAACGAAGCCCACGACTTCATCGTCCAGGCCTGGACCAAGCCCGGCCCGTGGCGCTACGAGGGCAAACACTTCCACTATCGCCACGTCAACCCCTGGGCCCTGCCCTACCAGAAGCCCCACCCGCCTATGTGGATTCCGGGCGTCCTGAGCCCGGAGACCGTGCGCTGGTGCGCCCAGCATCGCTACCCCTACATCGGCCTTGGCACCGCGCTCGGACCGACGTGTGATCTGTGGGACATCTACGCCGACGAGGCGGCCAAGCTCGGCTACCAGGCCGGGCCAGAAAACTTTGGCTATCTGATCCCCAGCTTTGTAGCCGAAACCGACGAAAAAGCCCAAGAGTTGGGCAGGAATTTTGTGTACGGCGGCGGGCAAAACGCCTTTTCGCGACCCGAGCATACCCTGCCGCCGGGCTATAACTCCAAAGGCGCGATCAAGATGCTGGCCCGCCACCCGGGCGGCAGCTGGCTGGGGGTGAACCCAGACAAGCTGCGGGAGGCCCAGGACGGAGAGCTGCGGCAGGAGACCGACTATGGCGTAGTCCGCAAAAAGCTCTTGTCCGGCTACCAGAAGGTGCAGAACAACCACCAGCTCATCATCGGCTCGCCCAAAACCGTGCTCCCCAAGCTGAAGCTCCTGCTCCAGATCCTGCGCCCAGGCGTGTTTATGTTCTTCAACATCCAGGGCAAGGTCAGTAACGAAGACCGGCTGACCAGCATGCGGCTGATCGCCAACGAGGTCATGCCCGAGCTGCGGGAGTATGCCAAAGAAATTGATCTGCCCGATTCATACCAACGGACGCCCGGCTCGGTTGCCCTCCAGGCCGGTGTGTCACCGGCTCCGGTGTCTGACCGGGGGCCGCTGGAGGAGCTAGGGCTGCGCTAACCCCGGGGCGTGATCGGGTGGCTGGGAATGTGGAGGAGGAATCATGCAGTCGGTGGATATGCCGCGGGGTGCCGTCGCCGCCCTGCTTGGGATCGTATTAGTCCTGCTGCCCGGCGTGCTTCAGGCCGAGCAGCCACCCTCACCCTTTCCCTATCCGCCCGCACTCAGACCCCAGGTTGAGTTCTGGAAGCGGGTGTTCACCAGCTCCAAACAGATGGTTCTCCTGCACGACAGCGTCCACATGCTGATCTACAAGAAGTTGGACCTGCGCCCCCTGTACAAGCAGTACGCAGGCAGGCCGAACACCCTCGCCCATCTCAGAAAAAAGCGCATCAAGCGTGAGCTCAAAACCATCAGGGCGAGCCTGCGCAAGCTGCACCGCTCCGCCAAGAGTGCCCGACTGACCGCGGAAGAACAACGCATCCTGCGGCTGTTCAGCACCGTCAGCGGACCCAATAAGTTTCGTCAAGCCGCGGCCGAGGGCCGGGTTCGGGCGCAGACCGGCATCGGAGAAAAATTCCACCGCGGCATTGAGATATCGGGCCGCTATATGGACGAGATGGAAGCCATCTTCCGGCGCGCCGGCCTGCCGGCCGAACTGACCCGCCTGCCGCTGGTCGAATCCACGTTCAACATCCGCGCCTACTCCAGGGTCGGGGCCGCGGGAGTGTGGCAGTTCATGCCCTCGACCGGACGGCAGTTCATGCGGATCAACCGGCTGATTGACGAGCGTCGCGACCCGATCATCTCGGCCCGGGCCGCGGCCAAGCTGCTCAGAGCCAACTATGAAAGACTTGGCACCTGGCCGCTGGCCATTACCGCCTACAACCACGGTCGGGCCGGCATGGCCAGAGCGGTCAGGCAGGTCGGCAGCACCGATATTGTCCGCATCATCCGTTCCTACAAGAGCCGCACCTTCGGTTTTGCCTCGCGCAACTTCTACGCCGAGTTTCTGGCCGCGGTTGAAGTGGAAAAAAACGCAGCCGACTACTTCGGCAAGCTCAGGCGCGAGGCACCCTTCCGCTATGACGAAGTGGCCCTGGACCGTTATCTGTCGCTGGGGGTGGCGGCGCGCTGCGCCGGCATTTCACCCGAGCGGCTGATCGACTTCAACCCGGCCCTCGGCCGGGCCATCCATCAGGACCGGCGCTCCATCCCCAGTGGCTACCGCCTGCGTATCCCGGCCGGCACCGCGGCGCGTTTCCGCCGCCAGTACGCAGCCCTGGAGACCAATACTCATACAGTCCGGCACGGCCAGAACCTGGCCATCATCGCCCAACGCCACGGGACCAACGTCAGGACGCTGCAACAGCTCAACAACATCCAGAATGCCAACTTCATCCGGGTCGGGCAGCGCCTCCTGCTGCCCCAGCCCAACGGGACGACCGCCCTTACCCAGGCCCCCGTCACAACAGCCCCGACCAGCCAAGATCAGGCTACATCCGCGAGGTCGCATCGTCTCATCAGCTCGAGAGGGGGGCGAGACGATGCGACCCTCCGTTCAGAGTCCACCCATACGGTTCAGCGCGGCCAGACCTTAGGGGCCATTGCCCAGCGCTACCGGACCAGCGTCGCCACCCTCAAAGCACTCAACGGCATCAAACGGGCGAACACCATCTACCCCGGCCAGCACCTCCGCCTGCCCGGCGGCTATACCACACACAAGGTCCAACGCGGTCAAACCCTCGGTGCCATTGCCCAGCGCTACGGGACGACCGTCACCGCCCTCAAACGCCTGAACCGGATACAGAACCCCAGCTTATTGCGGATCGGTCAGTCCTTGCGTGTACCCCTGAGTTATTAACGGCTCTCGTCCCGCCCCGACCCGGAGCACGGGGGTCATTCCCCAGCTTTTTCGGCTGTGCTAGCGTGCTGGATGTCTGGCACGGATCGCTATGGGCTATTATCCAATTTTTGTTGACCTCAGCGGGCAGCCGTGCTTAGTCGTCGGGGGCGGGAGGGTCGCCGAGCGGAAGGTTGCGGCTTTGCTTGGCGACCGAGCCCGGGTCAGTGTGATTAGCCCGACGCTGACCCGGCAGCTCGACGCCTGGGCCGCCGAACTACGGATCAAGACCGATCAACGTGCATACCAGCGCGGCGATATGCGCGGCTTCCGGCTGGTATTTGCAGCCACCTCAGACGAGAGCCTGCACCGCCGCTTGGCCGCAGAGGCGTGCGCCACTGGCGTGTTGCTGAATGTCGCTGATCGCCCGGCCCTGTGTTCGTTTATCGTCCCTGCGGTAGTCTCCCAGGGCGATCTAAGAATTGCCATTTCCACCGGCGGCACAAGCCCGGCCCTGGCCAAAAAAATCCGCCACCAACTGGCCGCAGACTTTGGTCCAGAGTACGCCCAGGCCCTCCACCTGCTGGCCCGGGTCCGAGAGCGGCTGGCTCAGGAGTGCCTGTCGAGCCAGGAACGGCAACAACGTTTTCACGCCCTGGTCAATGCTCCCCTGCTCGCCTATCTCCGCGAGCGGAAAATTGATAGGCTTGACGCCCTGCTGCACACAACCCTCGGAGAAGCCTACGGCTTAGATCAACTCGACTTTCAGGTCTGACCGGTGGAAATTGTCCTGCTCACATTGGCCCTTGTCTTCTACCTGCTGAGCACCGCAGGTTTCCTGCTCGCCCTGCTGTCGGTTCGGCAGACCTTTCGGCGTATCGCGCCCGGCCTGCTCCTCGTCGCCTGTGCCACCCATGCCGGGGCGATTGCGGCTCGCTCCCTGTCGGTCGGCTATATTGCAGTCACCAATCCGTATGAGGCCGTGTCATTTTTCACCTGGATGACGAGCGGTCTGTTTCTGTTGGTGCAGTGGCGCTCGTCCCTGACCGTGCTCGGCGCGGTGGTCAGCCCGATTGGCTTTATCCTGACCCTGGGGGTGTTTGTCTTGTATACCCAGGCGCGGGCGCTGCCGCCGGCCCTCCAGAGCAGCTGGCTGCCGGTGCATGTCACGCTCGCCTTTCTAGGCAACGCCGTTTTCTGCGTCGCCTTTTTTGCCAGCCTGATCTATGTGTTTCAGGAAAAACAGCTCAAGGACAAAAAAATCGGCGGAGTTTTCTGCCATCTGCCGGCCCTGGAAACCCTCGACAAGCTGAACTACCGCTCCCTGTCGTGGGGCTTTCCGCTGCTGACCCTGGGCATTGTCAGCGGTGCGGTGTGGGCCCAGCACGCCTGGGGCCATTTCTGGATTTGGGAGCCGCGCCCGGTATTATCGCTGGTCAGTTGGGTCTTGTACGCCTTCCTGCTCCACTATCGCAGCGTGGGCTGGCGTGGACGCCGCGCCGCGACCCTCACCATTGTGTGTTTTACCGTGCTCCTGGTCTCGTTCCTGGGGGTTCGGCTCTTGCCGGGTCGGCATGGAGGCGAATTTGGCTAGCGCAGACCCCAGCCTGATGGTTGTTGGCCTCAACCATCGCACGACTCCGATTGAGGTACGCGAGAAGCTGGCCTTCAACGAGGGGATGCTCCGCCACGCTCTGCCCCGCTTCGTCGCCGCCCCCAGCATTCAGGAAGGCGCGATTGTCTCAACCTGCAACCGGGTTGAAGTCCTGGCCTGGGCCCACGATCGGCAACAGGCCGGCCAGTACATCAAGACCTTTTTGGCCCAAGAGCAGGGTTTGCCGCTCCAGCTGTTTGAAACCCATCTCTACACCCATACCGACCGGGAGGCCGTCAGACATGTGTTCCGGGTCGCCTCCAGCCTTGATTCCCTGGTCGTAGGCGAACCCCAGATCCTCGGCCAGCTCAAAGACGCCTACGCCGCCTCGGCCTCGCTCGGCACGCTGGGCACGGTTCTCCACCGCTGGTTCCACAAGGCGTTTTCAGTCGCCAAACGCGTTCGTAGTGAAACCGGCATTGCGGCCAAATCCGTCTCGGTCAGCTCGGTGGCGGTTGAGCTGGCGTGTCGGATTTTTGACCAACTCCAGGACAAAACCGCGCTCGTCATCGGCGTGGGAGAGATGAGCCGGCAGACCATCCGCCATCTCAAGGACAACGCCATTGGAACGATTCTCATCACCAACCGAACCTTCCAGCGAGCGGTCGAGTTGGCCAGCACCTGCGCCGGCACAGTCGTGCCGTTTGAGCAATTTCCCCGACAGCTCCACTTGGCCGATGTGGTGATTGGCTCGGCCGGCGGCAGCGCCTATCACCTGAGCTCAGACCTGGTCCTCGAGGCACTGCACGAGCGCAAACGGCGGCCCATGTTTTTGATTGATCTCGGCGTGCCGCGCAATTTTGACCCGCGCCTCAACAACCTGGAGAATGTGTTTCTGTACGATATTGACGACCTCGATCAGATCGTCGCCGACCATAAAGGCGAGCGTGAGCGTGAGGCGCGCAAGGCCGAGACCATTGTCAGCGAAGAGGTTGAAGCCTTCTGGCATTGGTATGCAAGTCGAGACCTCAGCCCAACCATCGTCGCCCTCCGCCACAAAGCCGAGGCCATGCGCAAGCGTGAGGTCGAAAAAGCCCTGGCCGGGCTCAAAGACTGCTCGCCTGAAACGCGCCGCACGATCGAAGGGCTGAGTGTGTCACTGATGAATAAGCTGCTGCACCCACCGATTGGGTATCTGAAAAATCACAGCCGGAATGGGGATGCCGCGGCAGGCGCGACAAGCGTGACCGCGGTGCGACAGATGTTTGGGCTGGATGACCCACAAGACTGAAAACACGCCTCCCAGCCTTCGCATCGGCACCCGGGGCAGCACCCTGGCCGTGTGGCAGGCCGGCTGGGTCAAACAGCGGCTCGAAGCCCACTGGCCGGACCTCCGGGTTGAACTTGTGCCGATCACCACCTCAGGAGATAGTATCCGGCACCTCCCGCTGTCCCGGATTGGCGGCAAGGGCCTGTTTGTCAAAGAAATCGAACAGGCCCTGTTGGCCGAGGAAGTCGATCTGGCCGTCCACTCGGTCAAAGACCTGCCGGCCGAGCTGCCGCCCGGACTCAGCCTGAGTGCCATTCCCGAACGGGAAGACCCCCGCGATGTGCTCATCTCGGCCGGCGGTTCGTCACTGGCCGAGCTGCCGGATGGCAGCTGCGTCGGCACCAGCAGCCTGCGCCGCCAAGCCCTGCTCCTGCACCTGCGTCCCGGCCTGCGGATCGAAGTGCTGCGTGGCAATGTGGAAACCCGCCTGCGCCGCCAGCTCGAAGGCCGGGTGGACGCCACTATTTTGGCCGCCGCTGGGCTCAAACGGCTGGGTCTCAGGCTCAAAAACGGCTATCCGCTCGACGCCGAAGAGTTTTTGCCGGCCATCGGCCAAGGCGCGCTGGGCATTGAAACCCGGGCCGGAGACGCGCTCGAAGCCCTGCTCGCCCCCCTGCACCACGCCGACACAGCGCACGCAATTGAGGCCGAGCGCGCCTTTCTCAGGGGCATGGGCGGGAGCTGCCGGACGCCCCTGGCCGCCAAGGCGACGGCCGCTAACGGGAGCCTGCGGCTGACCGCTCTGGTTGCCAGCCCGGACGGCAGCCGCCTGCTGCGGCACGAACACAGCGGTCCGGTCGAGACCGCCGGACAGATTGGGGCCGCGGTCGCCGACACCCTGCTCGCCCGGGGCGGACGGGCAATACTGGCGGCCCTGGAGGCGTGAGCCGTATGCCCGTCTATCTGGTTGGCGCGGGTCCCGGCGACCCGGGTCTGCTCACCCTCAAGGGCAAACGCTGCCTGGAGCGAGCCGATGTCGTGGTGTACGACTATCTGGTTGACCAACGCATCCTGGCCTACGCCCGCCCCGGGGCCGAGTTGATATACGCCGGCAAACGCCGCGGCAGGGCGGCCATGAGTCAGGCTGCAATCAATCAACTGATGGTAGACCGGGCCGGCCAGGGACAGACGCTTGTCCGGCTTAAGGGCGGCGACCCGTTTCTGTTTGGTCGGGGTGGCGAAGAGGCCCAGGAGCTGGTCAAGGCCGCTGTTCCGTTTGAGATTGTTCCGGGCGTCACCTCGGCGCTGGCCGTGCCCGCCTACGCCGGGATTCCACTCACCCACCGCGACCACGCCTCCGCGGTGGCGATTGTCAGCGGCCACAAAGAGGTCTGGGACACCGCTCCGCATCTCAACTGGGCCACCCTGGCTGGGGTCGGCGGCACGCTGGTCTTCTTCATGGGCACCCGACAGCTGCGCAATAATATGCGGCGTTTGATGCGCCACCAACTGCCCGGCCACACCCCAGCTGCCCTGATTCGCTGGGGCACCCGACCCGACCAAGACGTGCTAGTCGGCACGGTTGAGACAATTGCCGACTTGGCTGAGCAGCGTGGATTTGAACCACCGGCCGTGGCGGTGGTCGGCCAGGTGGTTGAGCTGCGCCAGCAGCTGCGCTGGTTTGAGACCACGCCCCTGTTCGGCCGGCGCATCGTCGTCACCCGGCCGCGTCTTCAGGCCGGCAGCTTTGTTGAACAGCTCGAAGGGCAGGGAGCAGTCGTGGTCCAGTTTCCGACCATCGAAACCGCGCCGCTTGAATCTTCCCAAGGGCTGGACGCCGCCCTCGACGCGCTGCCGAGCTATGACTGGGCCATTTTTACCAGCGTCAACGGCGTGCGGTATGTCTTTGAGCGTCTGGCCCAAGGCCGGCACGATATTCGGAGACTGGCCGGCGTGCGCCTGGCAGCGATTGGCCCGCAGACAGCCCGCGCCCTGGAAGCCCGGCATCTCCGGGTTGAGGCAGTGCCGGCGGAATACCGCGCCGAAGCCCTGCTGCCGGCGCTCGGCGATGTCACCGGTCAACGGATTCTCCTGCCACGGGCGGCCCAAGCACGGGAAGTCCTACCCGCCGAGCTGCGTGCCGCCGGGGCCGAGGTCGATGAAATTGCGGTCTACAAGACCACTCGCCCCCCCGCCCAGACCCAGGAATTGCGCCAGCTGCTACGCACCCGTCAGATCGATCTGATCACCTTCACCAGCTCCAGCACCGTGCGCAACTTCATGGCCGCGTTTACCGACCAGGACATGCCGGCCCTGCTCGGCCGGACGGCGCTGGGCTGTATCGGACCGATTACAGCCGCTACCGTCCAGGGCTATGGGCTGCGGGTCAGCGTCCAGCCACAGGAGTATACCACTACCGCCTTCAGCCAGGCGATTGTGGACTATTTTCAGAAGGAGGACGACCCATGAAACTCTACCGCTCGGTTCTGTTTGTTCCCGGCAACCGCCCAGACTGGATTGACAAGGCCCCCACATACGCGCCGGACGCCCTGATTATTGACCTCGAAGACGCCGTGCCGATCGCCGAAAAGGTTGAGGCCCGCGCCGTCGTGCGGGCTGGCATTGAGCGGCTGCGGGACACCACCGTCGGCGTCTTCGTCCGGGTCAACGGGCTTGATACCGGCCTGACCGGCGAGGACGTAGAAGCCGTTGTCACCGCCGGGCTTGACGGCATTGCCATACCCAAACTCGAGAGCGCCGACGAGATCCGTAAAATCGACGCCTGGATCGAACTGTTCGAGCGCAAGGCCGGCCTCGCCCTCGGCACGGTTGAAATCATGGCCATTCCAGAGACGGCCAAGGGTATAATGAACGCCTACGAGCTGGCCTCGGCCTGTCCTCGCGTTGGGGCCGTTATCGGGGGCGTTGGCCAGCGCTCGGGCGATGTCACCAAAGCGGTCGGTTTCCAGTGGACCCGCGAGGGGCTGGAGAGCCTGTACCTAGGCTCCCATATCCTGCTGGCCTGCCGGGCGGCCGGCTTTGAGTACCCGCTCGGGGTCGGTTCGCTGGAGGTCGGCGATACCGAACTGGTCAAGACCCAGCTCAAGCGCGCCCGCGAGATCGGCTTCCGCGGTGCCCTGCTGATCCATCCGTCTGCCGTCCCCCTGGCCAACGAGGTCTTTGCCCCGTCCGCCCAGGAGATTGAGTGGAACAAGGGGATTTTGCAGGCCATGGCCGAGGCCGAACAGGCCGGCCGCGCCGCGGTGACCTATGACGGCATGATGATCGACTACGCCCACGTCAGAAACGCGCTCGACCTGCTCCACCAAGCCGAGGTCTTCGGCATACCGGTCGGGGAGTATGCCCAGGTCAAGGCCCTGTAAAAACCGCGCTTCAGCGAGAGCCAAGGCTTGCGTTTCTTCAAAAATACCGCCGGCTCAGCACAGGGAGGGAGACTTATGGCCCTGGAAACAATCACCCATTACTTTGATTACAAAAGCCCCTACGCCTATTTGGCCCAGGAGGCCACCTATCGGCTGGCCCAGGAGTTTGACATTGCGATCGACTGGCTGCCGCTGACCCTGCACATCCCGAGTTTTCTCGGCTCAGCCGAGGTTGACGCCAGCGGGAAGGTCCTCAGCGAACACCGCAACGCCCACCAGTGGCGACGGGTCAAGTACAGCTACATGGACTGTCGGCGTGAGGCCAACCCGCGGGGCTTGGTCATCCGCGGTCCACAGAAGATCTTTGACAGCTCGGTCGCCCACATCGGCATGTTGTACGCCAAACGCCAGGGCGATTTCCGGGCCTATCACGACGCGGTGTATGAACGCTTCTGGCGGCGCGAGCTCGATATTGAAAACCCGGCCCTCATCGCCCAGGTGTTGACCGAGGTCGGCGTCCCGCCCGCGGGTTGGTCCGACTACCTGGCCGGCGAGGGACGCCAAGAGCACGACCAGATCATGCGCGAAGCCGAGGCCCACGGCGTGTTCGGCGTGCCGAGTTATGTGGTCAACGGCGAGCTGTTCTGGGGCGCGGAACGCCTCGCACGGGTGCGCGAGCGGATAGGAAAACACGGCCACATCCCCCGCTAGGCCTTATGTCCATGTCTTCCCGCCTGCCGATTGTCGGCGTCATGGGCTCCGGCGTCCAGCCCCACACCGAGCGGGCCAGCCAAGTCGGCGCATGGCTGGCCCGGGCCGGCGTCCACCTGCTGACCGGCGGTGGACGCGGGGTGATGAGCGCCGTCAGCCAGGCGTTTGCCCAGACCAGCGGCCGCAAAGGGTTAGTCATCGGCATTCTCCCCAGCGCTGCCCACGGCCCCAAAGCCGGCTATCCCAATCCCTGGGTCGAGATTCCGATCTATACCCACCTGGCGCTGAGCGGTGAGCGCGGTACCGAGCTGCTGTCCCGCAACCACATCAATATCCTGAGTTCCGATGTATTGGTCGCCCTGCCCGGCGGGCCGGGCACGGCCAGTGAGGTGGCCCTGGCCCTCCGCTACGGCCGACCGCTGGTTGCTTACCTCGACTCGCCCACCGACATTGCAGGTCTGCCGGCCCAAGCCGTGGTTAAGGGCGACTTTGCCGCGGTACAAGCCTTTGTGCGCGGCCACTTGGCCGAGAAGCGGACGGCTTTCCGGTCTCCTGACTGAGCCTCTGTCACGTCGTCAGCTACCCGTCGCAGAGCCCCGACCAGGCCGCAAACCGTCCGTCTGGTCGCCCGGCTTTGAGCCGTTCTTCGCAGCCGCCGGCACCGAGGCCGAGCGGACGGTCGGGGAAACAGGATGAGCGCTGGGCGTCTGAGGCAGATGCGGCACTCCCCCGCCCGTGGCCGGGCGCAGGGTCAAGCGGGGCGGACGCCGGGTGAGCGGTATGCTAGACACACGCTATGAGCGCGCGGGTCATCATGGTTCAGGGAACCGGGTCGGATGTTGGAAAGTCTGTCATTGTGGCCGGGCTGTGTCGGCTGGCCAGCCGGCGCGGGATGCGCGTTGCCCCGTTCAAGCCCCAGAATATGTCCAACAATGCCGCGGCCTGCGCCGACGGCGGGGAGATTGGCCGGGCCCAGGCCGTGCAGGCCCGGGCCGCCGGACTGGCCCCGCACACCGATTTCAACCCGGTGCTCTTGAAGCCCCAGACCGACCGGGGCGCGCAGGTCGTGGTCCACGGCAGGGCGGTTGGGACGCTGGAGGCCAGAGACTACCCGGCCGGCCGCACTCGCCTGATGGCCGCGGTCATGCAGAGCTTCGGCCGGCTCGTCGCCACCCATGACCTTGTCATTGTTGAGGGGGCAGGCAGCCCGGCTGAGGTCAATCTGCGGGCCGGCGACATTGCCAATATGGGCTTTGCCCGGCGCGCCAACATCCCGGTGTGTCTTGTCGGCGACATTGACCGCGGGGGCGTCATTGCCGCCCTGGTGGGGACGCAGGCCGTGCTGGACCCCGAGGACAGCCGGCTGATCGTCGGCTTTGTGGTTAACAAGTTCCGGGGAGAGCCGGCCGTGTTTGACGCTGGCCTCTCGCTCATTGAGCGTCGCACCGGCTGGCCGTGCTTTGGCCTGATCCCCTGGGTGCCGGCCGCGACCCGTCTGCCGGCCGAAGATGCCGTGTCGCTCTCTCAGCCGCCTGCCGAGCGCTCTGGCCGGGTGCGCATTGCCGCCCCGATGCTGTCCCGCATGGCCAACTTTGACGACGCCGACCCGCTGCGGCTGGAGCCGCATGTGGACTTCGCCTTTGTGCCGCCCGGCGAGCCGCTTCCGCGCGATGTGGACGTCGTCATCCTGTTCGGCACCAAATCGACGCTGGGCGAGCTGGCCTTCCTGCGCGCTCAGGGCTGGGACCATGACATCATGACCCACGCTCGCCACCGCGGCCAGGTGTTGGGGGTATGCGGCGGCTTCCAGATGCTGGGCCGGCGTGTCCACGACGCCTCGGGCACAGACGGGCCGAGCGGGTCGGTCAATGGGCTGGGTCTGCTTGAGCTTGAGACCACCATGCTCGGCTACAAAACTGTCCGGGTCGCCCGGGGACATTGCGCCCTCAGCGGCGAGCCAGTCAGCGGCTACGAGATTCACACCGGTCAGTCGCACGGGCGAGCGCTCAGCCGGCCGATGTTCCGGCTGACCACGGGCGCTGACGGGGCGCGTGCCGAGGGCGGGCGTATCGAGGGCACCTATCTGCACGGCCTGTTTGCCAACGACGCCTATCGGCGGGTCTGGCTGGAGCGCATCCGTGCCCATACCGCCTCAGAGCTGGACTACGAGTCGCGCGTTGAGCACGCCCTGGACGAGCTGGCCGACAGCCTGGCCCGCGCCGTGGATGTCAAGGCGGTGTTTGCCGCCGCCCGACGCCCCGGCTCGCTCCCGGGCAATGAGGCTGCCACACGGGCTTGATACGCCTCTTCAGGAGACTTAGAATTGCACCATGAAGAAAATGGCCCAGAAGATCCGCTTTAACATCTGGTATGTGTTCATCGCCCTGTGGGGGGTGATCCTGCTGCACAATCTATGGCTCCAGGCCACCCAGATTGAACAGATTCCCTACAGCCAGTTCCAGGTCTATCTCGACGAGGACCTGATCGAAGAAATCCGCGTCAGCAACAACCATATTCAGGGGACCCTGAAGCGTCCCCTGGAAGGCCAGCCCCGGCAGTTTGTGACGATTCGGGTTGAACCCGAGCTGGCCGACAAGCTGGCCACGAATGGGGTCCGGTTTGCCGGCGAAATTGAGACTACCTTCCTGCGTGATTTTCTGTCGTGGATTGTCCCGGTGCTGCTGTTTGTCGGCATCTGGCTGTTCTTCATGCGCCGGTTTGCCCAAAAACAGGGCCTTGGCGGCGGCTTTCTGTCGATCGGCAAGAGCAAGGCCAAGGTCTACATGGAGCAGGATGTCAAAGTCACCTTTCATGACGTGGCCGGGGTGGACGAGGCCAAGACCGAACTCCAGGAGGTGATCGCGTTTCTCAAGACCCCAGAAAAGTTCGCCCGGCTGGGCGGGAAAATCCCTAAGGGCATCCTGCTCGTCGGCCCGCCGGGGACAGGCAAGACCCTGCTGGCCAAAGCAGTGGCCGGTGAGGCCGGCGTGCCCTTTTTCTCTATCAGCGGCTCGGAGTTTGTGGAAATGTTCGTTGGAGTGGGGGCGGCCCGGGTGCGCGATCTGTTTGTCCAGGCCAAAGAGAAAGCGCCGTGCATTATTTTTGTCGATGAGCTGGACGCCCTGGGCAAAGCTCGGGGGATCGGCCCGGTGTCCCACGAAGAGCGCGAACAGACCTTGAACCAGCTCCTCGTTGAGATGGACGGCTTTGACCAGCGCACCGGGGTGATCCTGATGGCGGCGACCAACCGGCCGGAAATTCTGGACCAGGCCCTGCTGCGGGCTGGCCGCTTTGACCGCCATGTAGTGGTGGACCGGCCGGATAAGATCGGCCGGCGGGATATTCTCAAGGTCCACGCCCGTCAAGTGCAGCTTGACCCGGACGCCGACCTGGCAGTCGTGGCGGCCATGACCCCCGGCTTTGCCGGGGCCGACCTGGCCAACATCATCAACGAAGCCGCGCTGTTAGCCGTCCGCATGGGCAAAGACTCGGTCGGCCTGCCCGAGCTCCAGGAGGCAGTTGAGCGGGTGGTTGCCGGCTTGGAGAAAAAGAACCGGGTGCTCAACAAGGCCGAAAAAGAGCGGGTGGCCCATCACGAGATCGGCCACGCCCTCGTCTCGCTGTCGCTGCCGGGCGGCGACGAGGTGCAGAAAATCTCGATTATTCCGCGCGGGGTGGCCGCCCTCGGCTATACGCTGCAACTACCGACCGAAGACCGCTTTGTGATCACCAAATCCGAGTTGGAGAATAAAATTGCTGTGTACCTGGGCGGTCGGGTCGCCGAAGAGATCATCTATGGGGAGATATCAACCGGCGCGCGGGACGACCTGCTCAAAGCCACCGACATCGCCAAGAACATGATCAAAGCCTACGGCATGAGCGAGCAGCTCGGCCAGACCAGCTTTGACCAGGACCACCAGCCGATGTTTCTGCCCGGCGGCCAGAGCCCCGGCCCGGGCGACTACAGCGAAGAAACCGCCCGGGCGATTGACGCCGAAATCCGGCTCATCATTGACGCCCAGTATGCACGGGTGACAGAGCTGCTGCGCTCCAAAACCCAGATACTGAAGAGCGCGGCCCAGGCCCTGCTGGAAAAAGAAACCCTGACCGGCGAGGAACTGCGGGCGATTGCCCGTCCCGCGGACAGCCCTGACCCGAACGGGGGCGGACGCCTGGCCGTCCACCCGTCCTAGGCCGCGGCGGTCAACTCCCGCTCTGAAAACCCGTACAGCCTCAGGCAGTTATCCCACATGATCTTGCGCTTAGACTCTGGGCTGACCCGGGGGTGTTCTTCAAGAAATGTGCGAATCCCGTTGGGAAAGGGGCCGTCGGCATGGGGGTAATCAACCGACATGACGATGTTGTCATCACCAATTTCGTCCACCACCACCCCGAGTAGCTCTTCATCCACATCGGTGCCGATAAAACACTGACGCTTGAAATAGTCGCTGGGCAGGGCCGGCAGCTTGATCGCCTCGCCGCCGCCGTATTTTTTCCACTGATCGTCCAGCCGGTTCAGCCACCACGGCAGCCAGCCGCAGTTGCCCTCCAGAAAACCGACCCGCAGCTCAGGAAAGCGCTCCAGCACCCCGCCGGCGGTCATCGCCCCGAGCGCCAGCATCAGCTCCATCGGAAAGGCCGACGAGTGGTTGAGGGTCCGAAAGTTGGGATGGCCCCGAAAACGATTACTGGCGTAGTCTTTTGACGCCCCGCCGCTGGTGCCGTGAAAGGCCAGCGGCACGTTCAGCCGGCAGAGCTCCCGCCACAGCACATCGCACTCCGGGGCGTTAACATAGCGGCCGTTGACCGGCATGGGCAGCAGGACCGCGCCCACATGGCCTTTGTGCTCAACCGCCCGCCGGGCCTCCGCGGCGGCCAACTCCGGGTCGTGCAGCGACACAATGGCGGCCGGCTTGAGGCGGCGGGGGTTGGTCCGACAGTACTCGGCCAGCCAATCGTTAAAAGCCGCGCAGCAGGCCGCGGCGTACTCCGGCTCCAGGTCGTCAATCGACACCACCATATGGGCAAACGTCCGGTATACCACCCCGATATCAATGCCTTCGGCATCCATCGCCTCCAGCGTGGCGCTGGCCTCGTACTTGCGCTCGCGCACCGGCCGGTACAGCGCTTCGGTCGGCGCGTCAAGAAACTGCTGCGGGCCAATCACATCCTCGGAGCGCGCCCAGGGCGGGATGAGCTGGCCCTGGACCTGCCAATGGGGGAAATTGGTCGGGCTCCAGCCCAGATACTTGGGCCGCTGGTCACGGTAGTGTTCATCAAAATAGTGCTCGTACACCTCGCCCGTTTCAATCACATGCAGATCGCTGTCAATCACCCGGAAGCCATCGTTCATGGTCGCGTCCTTTCTGCCTCGCCCTTCTCTCGGGCGGTCAAGTCTAGCATGTCCGGCCGGCCAGCAGTAGGGGCGTTGCCAGATACCCACCACCCGGGGTAGTGTTCGGGCTTGAGTATACAGGAGGAGGCCAGCCATGTTTCTGATGCGGTTTACCGAGCGCGCCTATGTGGCCTACACCGCAGAGGATGTGCAGAGCAGCTTTCGCAGCTCTGTGCGCCTGACGTTTCCCAACTCCCATTTCAAGCCCGGTCTCGGCGCGGACATGTACAACGAGTATCTCGACGAGTACGAGTATGCGGACGAGGTTGGCTTTGACGGCCTGATGCTCAACGAGCACCACAACACGCCGACCTGCCTCGGTGCGGCCATGAACCTGGAGGCCGCCATCCTGGCCCGCACCACCAAAAACGCCAAGCTCGTGCTGCTGGGCAACCCGCTGCCGATCTTTGACAACCCGATCCGGCTGGCCGAGGAGTTGGCCGAGATCGACATGATCTCGCGCGGCCGGCTGGTCTCCGGCTTTGTGCGCGGTACCGGCATTGAGAGCTGGGCAACCAACACCAACCCGGCCTACAACCGCGAGCGCTTTCAGGAGGCCCACGACCTGATTCTCAAAACCTGGACCACACCCGGCCCCTTTCGCTGGGAGGGCAAGCATTATCAGTTCCGGGTCGTCAATCCCTTTGAGCGCCCCCTCCAGGACCCTCACCCGCCAATCTGGATTCCGGGCGTTGGCAGCCCCGAGACCCTGGTGTGGTGCGCCCAGCATCACTATCCGTACATCTATCTGGAGACCGACCCGCAGGTCACCCTGGATATGATGGAGCTATACAAGCAGGCTGCGGCCGAGGTCGGCTATAGCCCGGGACCGCAGAACTTCGGCTATCTGGTGCGGATTCATGTCCAGGACACGGACGACAAAGCCTACGAGGTCGGCCAGGGCTTTCTGGTCGGTAACGCCGGGGTCGGGCGGGTGCCGTTGCCGGGCGATTTCATGGCCCCGCCGGGCTACAACTCGCGCGATGGCACGCGGCGACTCATTGAGCAGTACAAGCACGCGCTGCGTCCAGACCCGCTGTACGGCGGGGTAGATGCCGCCGGCTGGGACAAGGTGGTTGAGAGCAACCGGGTGATTGTCGGCAGCCCGGCCACGGTCATCAAAAAGGTCCGGCAGATGCTGACCGAGGTCCGACCCGGCATCCTGGGCGTGTGGACGAACGACGGCACAATCAGCCACCCGGACACCATGCGCTGCCTGCAACTGATGGAAAAGGAAGTCCTGCCGGCAATCAGGGACATGGGCCAGGAACTCGACCTGCCCGGCCCGTTTGAGCAAGCGCCATAATGCGGGCTCACAGCGACGACCGGTCACTGCTGTGAGCCCGCATCAGGGAGAACACCATGTCAACACCATACCAGGAAGAGCGGGTTGAGGTTGCCGGGGCAAACATCCAGCTCCTGAAAGGCGGACGCGGCGACCCGCTGGTGCTGTTTCACAGCATTGAGGGCAGCCTGGGCTGGCGGCGCTATCACGCCCAGTTGGCCGAGCATTTTACCGTCTACGCGCCGACCCTGCCGGGCTTTGGCACCTCGGAGCGGCCGGCCTGGGTCGAGAGCTTTTTTGACCTGGCGCGCTTCTCGCTGTGGCTGGTCCAGGAACTGGGGCTGGACAGAACCGCGCTCGGCGGCCACTTCATCGGCGGCTGGCTGGCGGCCGAAATGGCGGTGATGAGCCCCGGGCTGATCGACAAGCTGATCCTGGTTGACGCCGCCGGTATTCAGCCCCAGCAGGCCGAGATTGCCGATATTTTTCTGCACGGCCTGGAGGGCACGCGCCAGCTGACGTATTTTGCGCCCAAACAGGTGCCCGAATACGAAGCGCTGTTCGGCCACACACCGTCCAAAGAAGAGCGGGGTATCCAGGCCCACAACCAGGAGACGGTCGTGCGCTACTGTTGGAAGCCGTACATGTATGACCGCAGCCTGCCGGCCCTGCTGCCCCGGCTGCGCGCGCCTACCCTGGTGATCTGGGGCCGTGACGATCAGATTGTGCCGCTGGAGTGCGGCCAGCGCTACCAGCAGGCCATTCCTGGTGCCCGGCTGGAAATCCTGCCCGAGTGCGGCAACTGCCCACCGCTGGAAAAGCCCGACGCCTTTAGCAGGCTGGTGCGTGAGTTTCTGTGCACCTGAGCAGGAGAGTTCCCCCTATACCCCTTTATCCCGAGGTTCAAAACGCCCTGGCGGTGATGCACGACACCATGCCGCCCCTGCACCCCCTGCCCCCGCCGGAGGCGCGCAAACTCATGGAAGACATACGCGGCTCCGCGGCCGAACCGGAGGGGAACGGGCTGTTTCCTGTGCTGGTCTATTTTCACGGCGGCGGTTAGGCGCTCGGCAGCCCCAACACGAGTGCTGACCAACTTGGCCGGGTGCATTGTCGTCTCGGCCAGCTATCGTCTGGCCCTGGAACACAAGTTCCTATGCCCTGGCCCGGACTCACCCCGCGTGAATCACGCGCAGGACCACCTTGGCCGGAGCGAGCCTTACGGCCAGATGAGGCGATTTTCTTCGGCGAGAAAGGCGACCGAGTTGGCCGCGTCAACAAAGCGCTTCACGTCCTCAGACTGCTCAACCTGGAGTTCGTCAGACGCCCACGCCTGCTCGAAGGTGGCCCAATCCGGCCACGACAGCTCGGCTACGCCGTCAAACGCCGGCATATCGGTATCATAGGTCTCGGGGCAGACGTGACACTGCACATAGCGGCGCAGGCCGGGCGTTCCGGGCACCAGCGGCGCGTGTGTGTTCCGCCAATAGTCCTGGAACTCGGCCACGCTCAGGCCGGGCTTGCGCTTGAGCAGGAACACGCCCTTGACCCCGGGCGTGTCCTTGGCCAGCGTTGGGCCGGCCACCACCACATTCTCCTGGGTGTTCAAAAACCTCAGCCGGGGCACGTCGATAAAGTTGGGCTCGTCCCGAAAAGCGCCGTCCACATACTCCGGGTTGTCCTTCAGCCCTTGGGCGGTGGCCAAGTCGTCAAACCAGATTTCAGCCGCACCCTCGTATGGGGAAGAGAAACCCGGAATCGTGTGGGGAAGCCGGTGGCTCTGCACATAGCGGAGCAGGGCCGAGATGCGGAGTGCCAGCTCGGCGTGAATCGTCCTCCAGTGGGTGTGGAACTGCTCGTCGCTGATATCGGGCCGCTTGGGAATGAGGGCAAATCCTTTAATCATATCTACCTCCGCGGTGTTCTCCTGCCCTGTCCTATCTGCCACAGCCCCAGGTTTCAATCCTCACCCGGCCCGAAGGCCGGATGCTATTGTATCTTTCTGCCAGCACCTGCACATTGACTAGGTTTCAATCCTCACCCGGCCCGAAGGCCGGATGCTATTGGTCAGGTTCTCAAAGGAGGAGAACGATGGGAAGTTTCAATCCTCACCCGGCCCGAAGGCCGGATGCTATCCGGCCCAGGCCCAGACCCCGGCAACGGAGGAGCGGTTTCAATCCTCACCCGGCCCGAAGGCCGGATGCTATTTGCAAGTTGCGCAGTTGATCACCGTATCGACGGGTTTCAATCCTCACCCGGCCCGAAGGCCGGATGCTATAACTGTCCCCAGCCCGAGGCATCTGCCCCGGACTGGTTTCAATCCTCACCCGGCCCGAAGGCCGGATGCTACGTTTACCCGCCCGGCGCGGGAAACATTGTTTCACGTGTTTCAATCCTCACCCGGCCCGAAGGCCGGATGCTACACAGTAGAGTCTGCTCTCGTCAAGATTTTCAGATCGGTTTCAATCCTCACCCGGCCCGAAGGCCGGATGCTACGTGATGCGTGTGGCCTGGAAATGGATAGAGATGAGTTTCAATCCTCACCCGGCCCGAAGGCCGGATGCTACGATTCCGCCCTTCTGAACTTACGTCAATTGACGAGTTTCAATCCTCACCCGGCCCGAAGGCCGGATGCTACCTGGCTGCCTGTTGCAACGCAGGTCCGGTGTTGGGTTTCAATCCTCACCCGGCCCGAAGGCCGGATGCTACCTGGCAATACGGAATTGGACTATGCACATTTTGGGGTTTCAATCCTCACCCGGCCCGAAGGCCGGATGCTACGTTTGCCCGCCCGACATGGGAAACATTGTTTCACGTGTTTCAATCCTCACCCGGCCCGAAGGCCGGATGCTACCAAATCGCCAGCGGGAGCGATGTCCAGGCCCTGCTGTTTCAATCCTCACCCGGCCCGAAGGCCGGATGCTACAACCTCACCTGGAGTCAACGTGCCCACCTCGATGTTGTTTCAATCCTCACCCGGCCCGAAGGCCGGATGCTACTCCGTGGCCCGCAAGAACAGGAGAGTGATATGGTCGTTTCAATCCTCACCCGGCCCGAAGGCCGGATGCTACGGCAGACCTGTTCAGCGCCCGAATCTGCTGGAGTACGTTTCAATCCTCACCCGGCCCGAAGGCCGGATGCTATTCCCCGGTCCTGCTCAGAATGCGCCAGCGTTAGACGTTTCAATCCTCACCCGGCCCGAAGGCCGGATGCTATATGCTATTAGTGAGCTTATGCGACAGAAACAACGTTTCAATCCTCACCCGGCCCGAAGGCCGGATGCTATTGGAACAATTCCGGCTGGTCCGTTTGCGCTTGATCCGTTTCAATCCTCACCCGGCCCGAAGGCCGGATGCTATCCCCTGAGTGGAACCGTGACTGGCATGAATCAGATGTTTCAATCCTCACCCGGCCCGAAGGCCGGATGCTATGTATGTGACCTGACCCGTATGGGCTAACTACCCTGCTGTTTCAATCCTCACCCGGCCCGAAGGCCGGATGCTATGCGACCGTGATGCGGTGGTCCCGGAGGTGACATGAGTTTCAATCCTCACCCGGCCCGAAGGCCGGATGCTATGGCAGAGGCTGGACGCAAGCTGGCTGAGCAGGTGGTTTCAATCCTCACCCGGCCCGAAGGCCGGATGCTATTTGTTCAGCTTGGCGACTTCAGCCTATATGATTCCGTTTCAATCCTCACCCGGCCCGAAGGCCGGATGCTATGACCCGGGCCATATGAGCCTTCCTTTTAATTAGACTGTTTCAATCCTCACCCGGCCCGAAGGCCGGATGCTATCAGACATTGTATGCAACCAGGAGGTGACTTACACCGTTTCAATCCTCACCCGGCCCGAAGGCCGGATGCTATGGGAAGAGTTCATCTATGTTTTTCAGGTGGAAAGCGTTTCAATCCTCACCCGGCCCGAAGGCCGGATGCTATCCGGCTGCGACCGGGAGATCGGCGCGATTGCGCCGTTTCAATCCTCACCCGGCCCGAAGGCCGGATGCTATGTCGACGCAACGCTTGAGCGGCCGGATCTGGTCGAGGCGTTTCAATCCTCACCCGGCCCGAAGGCCGGATGCTATCGGCCCTCCATGTGTCCATCGCCGGCGGCAGAAGTGTTTCAATCCTCACCCGGCCCGAAGGCCGGATGCTATTCGAGGAGCGGGCCGGAAATGGCCCACGGTTTACGTTTCAATCCTCACCCGGCCCGAAGGCCGGATGCTATATTATGCCCCCATCAGGGGATTCATATTCAGCTATGTTTCAATCCTCACCCGGCCCGAAGGCCGGATGCTATTGCCATCTTCGGACTGTCTGGTGCCCTTTTTATTGTTTCAATCCTCACCCGGCCCGAAGGCCGGATGCTATTTGCTTCGATCCCATCGCTCGGAGGGTTGCCTCAGTTTCAATCCTCACCCGGCCCGAAGGCCGGATGCTATGAGCAAGTAAATCGTTTTTCCAGCACGGCCCCGACGTTTCAATCCTCACCCGGCCCGAAGGCCGGATGCTATTTGCTTCGATCCCATCGCTCGGAGGGTTGCCTCAGTTTCAATCCTCACCCGGCCCGAAGGCCGGATGCTATGAGCAAGTAAATCGTTTTTCCAGCACGGCCCCGACGTTTCAATCCTCACCCGGCCCGAAGGCCGGATGCTATGTAAAGAGATACGCAGATTTTCTCGGTCTGTGGATGTTTCAATCCTCACCCGGCCCGAAGGCCGGATGCTATCGGATATAACCGATGCTTGGGATGGGGACGACATGTTTCAATCCTCACCCGGCCCGAAGGCCGGATGCTATCGCCTTCTTTTTGCCAACCGCCGTTGTGACGATATGTTTCAATCCTCACCCGGCCCGAAGGCCGGATGCTATCTACTTCTTGCACCAACGCGAGCGCCGACGCATGGTTTCAATCCTCACCCGGCCCGAAGGCCGGATGCTATGGTACAGCTCTACAACTCCCAATGTTTTCGCTCAAGTTTCAATCCTCACCCGGCCCGAAGGCCGGATGCTATCAGTAGAGTAACTGCAAGTAGCCATGCTCCACAAAGTTTCAATCCTCACCCGGCCCGAAGGCCGGATGCTATGAGATACACGACCTACGCGAGCGCGTGGCTCGTCTGGTTTCAATCCTCACCCGGCCCGAAGGCCGGATGCTATCATATTTGACCCACGCGCCCTCGTCCAGGCAGAGCCTGTTTCAATCCTCACCCGGCCCGAAGGCCGGATGCTATAGGCCGTAGGCTCGGAGCATCGCTCCGAAGCTATCGTTTCAATCCTCACCCGGCCCGAAGGCCGGATGCTATGGGGGAGCCGGGACGACCGACGACAAGGTCGTGCTCGTTTCAATCCTCACCCGGCCCGAAGGCCGGATGCTATGATACATGACCTGCGCGAGCGGGTAGCCCGTCTGGTTTCAATCCTCACCCGGCCCGAAGGCCGGATGCTATCTGCGGTGGACACCGCCATGCTTGCGAAGTCTATCGCAGTTTCAATCCTCACCCGGCCCGAAGGCCGGATGCTATCCCATATCGCCACAAAATTGTTGGCCGCCTCCTGGTTTCAATCCTCACCCGGCCCGAAGGCCGGATGCTATGTTCGGCCGGGCTGTTAGACTGCCCAGGTCACCACATGTTTCAATCCTCACCCGGCCCGAAGGCCGGATGCTATGACGGCAAGCGGACAACCGGCCAAACCCGGGTCTACGGGTTTCAATCCTCACCCGGCCCGAAGGCCGGATGCTATGTGACCGAGATGGGCGGTTCTAAGATGGATGTTGTTTCAATCCTCACCCGGCCCGAAGGCCGGATGCTATACGCGGTGAACCCCTCCTCCTGCGCTTGTCGCAGCACGTTTCAATCCTCACCCGGCCCGAAGGCCGGATGCTATCTGCGCCAACCCAGCAAGATGTGCCACGGATAGGGCGTTTCAATCCTCACCCGGCCCGAAGGCCGGATGCTATGTTTATGTTAATTATGGATTTCAAACTGAAGACAAAGTGTTTCAATCCTCACCCGGCCCGAAGGCCGGATGCTATTGTCTGCAACCTCTTTGATGCCTTGGCCGATATAACTGTTTCAATCCTCACCCGGCCCGAAGGCCGGATGCTATTCGGAGAGACCAGGTCTTCGCTATGCTCCATGCTCGCAGTTTCAATCCTCACCCGGCCCGAAGGCCGGATGCTATTTCATGACGCTGAAAGGATACCATCGGGTGAGCGCGTTTCAATCCTCACCCGGCCCGAAGGCCGGATGCTATGTTACGGATATTCTCATTGTTTCTCCAATATTACGAGTTTCAATCCTCACCCGGCCCGAAGGCCGGATGCTATAGGCTCCGATTGGGCAGGTAAGACGCTAACTCTGGTTTCAATCCTCACCCGGCCCGAAGG
Source organism: uncultured Binatia bacterium (SeqCode) (assembly GCA_965242605.1). Classification (GTDB taxonomy): domain Bacteria; phylum Desulfobacterota; class Binatia; order Bin18; family Bin18; genus JAAXHF01. Next base: position 145,218 of record CBDESS010000001.1, read on the forward strand.
CCGGATGCTATAATTTGTCCATCGCCTTGGTGAGCTCATCAACAAGTTTCAATCCTCACCCGGCCCGAAGGCCGGATGCTATCTCCTCGGCATAATAATCCCAGACCGGACCGGATGTTTCAATCCTCACCCGGCCCGAAGGCCGGATGCTATGTCTTCGGCAGGTGCCAGGAAGAGGAGAGGAGCGGAGTTTCAATCCTCACCCGGCCCGAAGGCCGGATGCTATACCTCCATCTGACACGGGACAAAATTTGTTTCGCGTGTTTCAATCCTCACCCGGCCCGAAGGCCGGATGCTATGCAGGGGCTTGTCAACCGGCGTGCGGAAGACCGGGGTGTTTCAATCCTCACCCGGCCCGAAGGCCGGATGCTATGGGAGGACTTGGAGGGGCTTGTCAACTGGCGTCCTGTTTCAATCCTCACCCGGCCCGAAGGCCGGATGCTATCAGGCCGTAGGCTCGGAGCATCGCCCCGAAGGTGTCAGTTTCAATCCTCACCCGGCCCGAAGGCCGGATGCTATCAGCTACGCGGGCTATGTCACGATGAAGGATGTGATGGTTTCAATCCTCACCCGGCCCGAAGGCCGGATGCTATGGCTGCTGACAACCTGATTGAGCTTCGGGCTAAATTGGTTTCAATCCTCACCCGGCCCGAAGGCCGGATGCTATCATTTGTGGAAGACCTTCAACCACCAGTTGGAGAAGTTTCAATCCTCACCCGGCCCGAAGGCCGGATGCTATATGGACTTCGTGCACGGGGCCGACCTGATGCTCACCGTTTCAATCCTCACCCGGCCCGAAGGCCGGATGCTATCGTGGTTGAGCATTGCATCAGGCCGCTCGTGCATGTTTCAATCCTCACCCGGCCCGAAGGCCGGATGCTATGCCTCCAAGCAGGGCATTGCAGTACAGCACAAAGCAGTTTCAATCCTCACCCGGCCCGAAGGCCGGATGCTATGGAGCGCCCGGATGTGTGACGGGCCGCAGCTTGATGTTTCAATCCTCACCCGGCCCGAAGGCCGGATGCTATGATGTCACCGTCCAGAAAGTGACCGCAGAGGACCTGGAGTTTCAATCCTCACCCGGCCCGAAGGCCGGATGCTATGTCACCGCCTGGACGATTGGGGTGGAAGACCTGACGCCGTTTCAATCCTCACCCGGCCCGAAGGCCGGATGCTATTTTGTGAGGGAGATATGACACGCCCACATTTGCCGTTTCAATCCTCACCCGGCCCGAAGGCCGGATGCTATATGCCTACTCCCCAAGAAGTCGAGTATTACAACCAGGTTTCAATCCTCACCCGGCCCGAAGGCCGGATGCTATATGCGTATGAGCAAGGGATAGGGGAGGCGGTATTGGTTTCAATCCTCACCCGGCCCGAAGGCCGGATGCTATCTGTGGTGGAGAAGACAAGCAGGTGTATGTGGTGGTTTCAATCCTCACCCGGCCCGAAGGCCGGATGCTATCGTTCAGCGAGCCGTCGGTCGTCCAGGAGCTTATCCTGTTTCAATCCTCACCCGGCCCGAAGGCCGGATGCTATTGCCCCGGGGTAACAATCGAACTCGATGTACGGCATGTTTCAATCCTCACCCGGCCCGAAGGCCGGATGCTATCCTCGGAACCTACCGGGCTGATGATACTCTACTGGTTTCAATCCTCACCCGGCCCGAAGGCCGGATGCTATATCGGCCGGGCTGTTAGACTGGTTGGCGTAAGACGTTTCAATCCTCACCCGGCCCGAAGGCCGGATGCTATGTGTCGCAATGCGGCCGACAGCCCGGGGAAGGTGTTTCAATCCTCACCCGGCCCGAAGGCCGGATGCTATTTGCAATATCTTCAGCGGCAGGGACTGCAACAATAACGTTTCAATCCTCACCCGGCCCGAAGGCCGGATGCTATCTCTGGTGCGGGTGCTCTGTTGGCCAGATGGCGGCCCGTTTCAATCCTCACCCGGCCCGAAGGCCGGATGCTATCACACTCCCAACGACTGGCAACACGGCGGGCTGACGTTTCAATCCTCACCCGGCCCGAAGGCCGGATGCTATGCGGCTATCTCGCTGTCGCTGGGGGCGGGCAATGTGTTTCAATCCTCACCCGGCCCGAAGGCCGGATGCTATTTCTGGCTTGTCAGCATAGCTCCTCCTCAGGACTTGTTTCAATCCTCACCCGGCCCGAAGGCCGGATGCTATCCGTTGCCGGGCGGCGCTGAACCGGCAAGCCGACAAGTTTCAATCCTCACCCGGCCCGAAGGCCGGATGCTATGCGGGCCAAGGAGCAGGGCTTCACCAGCATCACGGCGTTTCAATCCTCACCCGGCCCGAAGGCCGGATGCTATTACAACCTGCCGGACCCGGAGGCGCAGGCCGACCAGGTTTCAATCCTCACCCGGCCCGAAGGCCGGATGCTATGCCTGAGCATCCCGGGCCTCTTGTTCTACATCCCGTTTCAATCCTCACCCGGCCCGAAGGCCGGATGCTATCTGCTTCCGCCCCTCGGTACGCCGGTCGGCAGGACGTTTCAATCCTCACCCGGCCCGAAGGCCGGATGCTATTCAAGTCCTGCGGGGTCGCTTCCGTGATGCGCCGCAGTTTCAATCCTCACCCGGCCCGAAGGCCGGATGCTATCGTGACCTGGCTCCGTCCGTTGCCGGGCGGCGCTGTTTCAATCCTCACCCGGCCCGAAGGCCGGATGCTATCCCGGTCATCGGATCGGCTGGAAACAAAAAAGGCGATCGTTTCAATCCTCACCCGGCCCGAAGGCCGGATGCTATTCTATGCATTTCATGAGGGCGAGGCCGATAAGATTGAGTTTCAATCCTCACCCGGCCCGAAGGCCGGATGCTATGCCCATCCAGGCGGACTCGAAGCCGTTGGCAAGCGTTTCAATCCTCACCCGGCCCGAAGGCCGGATGCTATGATGGGGCAGCTCATGGTGGTGGCGAGTGTCGGCGCGTTTCAATCCTCACCCGGCCCGAAGGCCGGATGCTATGTTCACCCATGCTGTCTTCAGTCAGGTGGGGAAAGAGGTTTCAATCCTCACCCGGCCCGAAGGCCGGATGCTATTGCCGGCAACTCGATCCGCTCGATCCGCTAAGTCCGCGTTTCAATCCTCACCCGGCCCGAAGGCCGGATGCTATATACCGGTCGGGCTGTATTATGTCCGTTGCCAAAAAGTTTCAATCCTCACCCGGCCCGAAGGCCGGATGCTATGGCGTGACCTGGCTCCGTCCGTTGCCGGGCGGCGCTGTTTCAATCCTCACCCGGCCCGAAGGCCGGATGCTATTACCTTGCCCCGGCCTCGATGCGACACGGCCGCGAGTTTCAATCCTCACCCGGCCCGAAGGCCGGATGCTATGTGGACAAGTTCGACAGCCCGCTGTGTGTTTTCCAGTTTCAATCCTCACCCGGCCCGAAGGCCGGATGCTATAATGTGAATCCATTCTTTGACCCCATGTTCCTCAAGTTTCAATCCTCACCCGGCCCGAAGGCCGGATGCTATACATCGTAGTTCCAGTTTCCGGTCCCCCGCGCCGCGTTTCAATCCTCACCCGGCCCGAAGGCCGGATGCTATGTCAATAGATGTGCGTGCTAATGCCCCGGCTGAAATGTTTCAATCCTCACCCGGCCCGAAGGCCGGATGCTATACGATCGTCACCCTCGTCGGCCGCGGCCGTAAGGTGTTTCAATCCTCACCCGGCCCGAAGGCCGGATGCTATCTCGCCAGGTTGGCGGCGGTCTGGGTAGTGGGTAGCGTGTTTCAATCCTCACCCGGCCCGAAGGCCGGATGCTATTAACTTCGCGCTGTTCCAGGCAGGCCATGATGCGTTTCAATCCTCACCCGGCCCGAAGGCCGGATGCTATGCGAACGGCGATGTTTACATAACCATCGCTGACCACGTTTCAATCCTCACCCGGCCCGAAGGCCGGATGCTATGGCTGACCGGAGCACAGGTTGCAACCTTGCGGGAGTTTCAATCCTCACCCGGCCCGAAGGCCGGATGCTATCGTCGCGGAAGTGGTGAAAATGCGTGACTACGGCCCGTTTCAATCCTCACCCGGCCCGAAGGCCGGATGCTATTACGCATCAGGCCAGACACAATTGTCAAGTTTCTAAGTGTTTCAATCCTCACCCGGCCCGAAGGCCGGATGCTATGACCAGACGGGCCGCCACCAGTTCGTCCAGGGCATGGTTTCAATCCTCACCCGGCCCGAAGGCCGGATGCTATTGGGACCCGGCCAGCCAGCCACAATGACCGGCTGGTTTCAATCCTCACCCGGCCCGAAGGCCGGATGCTATGAGGGGCAAGAGTGTGAGAGACCTTGTCCCCGTCAACCACAGTTTCAATCCTCACCCGGCCCGAAGGCCGGATGCTAAGGCCGGATGCTATCGTCAGAAGTCAAGAGCATGGCGGTTTGTCGAGTGGGGACCTCTGAACCAACATGTTTCAATCCTCACCCGGCCCGAAGGCCGGATGCTATCAGGACCAGCTGGTACTCGTAAGACTGGTTCGCGAAGCCAGCTGTGTTTCAATCCTCACCCGGCCCGAAGGCCGGATGCTATGAGCAAGCTATTCAGCGCGGCATTGGAACCTTGAGCCGCTAGTTTCAATCCTCACCCGGCCCGAAGGCCGGATGCTATGCGGGATCAAAGATAAGGTGTCCCAATGGTGGTTTCAATCCTCACCCGGCCCGAAGGCCGGATGCTATGGTCATTACCCAAGCCATTGACCTGCTTGGGGTTTTTTCCCCGTTTCCGCGATCCTCTCTCTGGCAGATCTGTGATCTGCCCACGGAGGATCAAGGATAACGAGAAAATCGTTATTATTTGGGTGCTTACAGTCAACGCGATCCTCCCCACTTTTGCGCCGTCGCTCCAGGTTCGCGCGTATTGGATAGCCGCTTATGCCAGAAGCGGGTCATCAAAGTTGACCGAGGGGTTCACCCCGAAGTGCCGACAGTATTGATCCTTGGGTTCTCGCAGACGATAAATCCGCAAATTGTCCTCCTTTTCGTCAATGCACCTGATAAGCTCCCGAACTAGCCGCTCGTACTGCGCCTGACTGACCGCGCATTCAAAGACAGAATACTGCACCCGCTGGCCGAAGTTCTTGCACACCTGCGCGACCCTGCGCAGTCGTCGCTTGCCGGCGTCCGTTTCCGTTGCCACATCATAGGCGATTAGCACCTGCATATTTCGTTTGGTTGCTTGTTTGTTTGTTTGTTTATTTCAATCCTCACTCGGCCCGAAGGCCGGGTGCTGCACAGTCTGCCCCTAGCGGTACACAAAGGGCAGGTAGTCTTCCATGTCTCCACGCAGCACCCGCGCCAGTAACCGCGCCTGAATGTGGGGAATCAGCCCAAGCGGCACTTTCTGTTCAAGAACAGCATGCTGGACCTCTTCCTGTTTGCGCTTCTGGTAGGCAACAATGACCTCCTTACGTCCGTCATCGGTCAGGGACACGGCACCGCCCGGACGGCTGATAAAATGCGCGGCAGCCAACTGCCGACGGTTAATCAGAGTCAGGACCAGACGCTCAGCAACCACCGACCGCAGTTCTTCCATCAGGTCCAGACCGAGGGCCGGACGCCCCGGACGCAAGGTGTGCAGAAAGCCCATCTGCGGATCAAGCCCGACCCCCTCAGCCGCGGCCACGCAGTCGCCTAAGAGCAGGGCGTACAGAAAGGACAGGAGCGCGTTGGTCGGGTCTTTGGGCGGCCGACGGCTCCGACCGTCAATGCCAAAGGTAGCCCGGTCTTCTCGAATGAGACACGAGAAAGACTGGAAATGCCGATGGGCAGCCTCGCCTTCAAAGCCCCGAAGTTGATCGAGCCCTTCGGCAGCCGCCAGCCGGCTCAGAACCGCCGCCAGGGAGCGGGCAGTTGCTTTGAGCACGGCTTCGTCTTCGGGCGTTTTTGCCTCGCGCGCCGCCCGCATGGTGATATGGCGGGTGTTCTGGATCTTGCCGGCAACGATGTGCCGGGCGAGGGCCAGCGCACGGCTCGGGTCGCTCACCGCTTCGTGCTGCGCTTTGCGGAGCAGCACATTGCCCGAGACCGGTCCTTCCAGCCGGCCTTTGAACCGCCCGTTGCGGTCCAGGAAGCTCACCGCCCGCCCGTCATCGGCGCAGCGGTGCAATACGGCTGGGCTGACGAGCACATTGCCAAAGCAGACCAGACCGCCGATGTGGTGCAGTGGGACTTGCAGCTTGGTCGTGCCCTCAACCTCGACGCGGAGCGTTTCGTGGTCCAGCCGGACATACGCCTGTGGGGTCGTGACGTACAAGGTATTGAGCAATTGGCGCATGACGGGTGGGCCTCAATCGGCGGCGACAAACAGGGCGCGGGCAAAACCTTTCAGCCGGGCTTTTTCGCCCACCACCGCCGGCAGACACGAATCCTGCAAGGAACAGCGCGCGCAGCGGGCGTCATTGACCGCGGCGGGCGGACGGCGGCGGGCGAGCATGTGCCGAATCTCGGCCACGCTGCACTCCACCTGCTCACGCAACCGGGCCGAGAACTCAACCTCACGCCGACGCCGTGAACTGTGATGGAAAATCGCCCCTGTGGGAACTGCCCGGCCGGTCATTTCTTCGAGACACACGGCCTGGGCGCAGAGTTGCAGGTCGTCGTGGTCCTTCTGGCGGCGCGGGCCGTGCTTATACTCGACCGGGTACGGAACCTCGCCGTGAAACTCGACCACATCCGCCCTGCCGACCAGCCCCAGCCGATGGGACCACAGCGGCAAGGCCCGCTCAACCCGCACGCCGCCGACGGTCTCGCCTACCGGCTCATCCACCTGCTCGTGGACCGCCCGCCCCCGGAGGGTGTACAGATTCTCATCAAAGGTCTGCTCCTGGTGAATCAGAGCGCACTGCCGCGGGCAGTAGCTATAGTGCTCCAGGGCCGAGATCATGATGGGGTCGGCGTCTGACCAAGTGGTTGAATTAGACACGTCCATCCTGGTGTTCCAGCCTCACACCGTTGGGAAGGTCATCTTCCTCCACCGACACGCTGTAATCGTCAAAATCACGCGGTACGGTAACGCCTTCTTTCAGTCCTGGCCGAATGCGCGCAAAAAGGTCATGGGCATGCGCATTGCCGATTTGCGAGTCATGTTTGAATACATACAGGCCTCGGGTCGCCATCTCGCCGCGGGCAGCCGAGCGGTCGTGCTCAAACATGTTGCTGAGCGCTTCCCACAGGAGCGCGAGGTCGTCGTCGGAAAAGCCGGTTTGCGCCGCCAGGTGTGACGACACAAAACCACGCGCCACATAAAGGCCGTAGGGCACGGTGTGTTTGCGACCCATAGTCCGATTGTCCCCCTCTTGCTTTTCGGCTTCCGCTTCTGTCGCTACCGCCATACGGGTGATCGAGTGTTCCTGAGCGGTGATGGGATCAACCGAACGCGCGAACGTCAGTTGAACCGGGCCTCGCACCTGGCCGCAGTTCACACCCGTAGACATCACTGCGCCAAAAGTTCGCACATCGTAGAAGTTCTTGCACATCCAGACGCGTGCCTCATCAACTTTTTCTCCGCCTCTGCGTTTTTTGTTGTCGGTCTTGAGTTCGTCACCAGCACCGATAGCCTCATACGCACGCTCGTGCTGTTTGTTGAGGATCGCTTTTTCCTTGACATAAATCTCGAAGGGCGGCTGCTCTGCTTTCACCAGACCGACGTAATTGCGGATTTTTCGCTTCAAACTTACGTCGGTAACAAGACCCCGCCCGGTCTCCGCATCGACACGCGGCAGATTACCTGCGTCGGGATCGCCGTTAGGGTTGCCATCTTTCACGTCGAACAACAGGACAAAGTCGTACCGATTCTCGATTGCCATGCTTACGCTCCTTCCAACAAGGTCAGCTTGATTTTTTGAAAAAATCCTGCCGCTGGTGGTAATAGCCGATAGCGAAGCGTCCCTGGTCTTCCAGGGCCAGTTGCGCTGGGAAATCGTCTATGCCGTCCATGATTTCACCGATGCGTTTCTCCAGATTCACCACCCGGCCAGGATTCTCCAATTTGGAGAGATGATGATTTTTCAGCTTCAACAGGGTCGAAAACACAGTCACCGGCGTACTTGACGCCGCTCCGTAGTATCGGTCGCGTATAGTGGCATTGATGCCGGGGTTCGCCTCCTCCTGGATCTTCTCCAACACCGCAAACAACCGGCCTAGCCGGTAGCCAATGTTCGTATTGGCTTCATTCAGAGACATTCCGATCTCCTCCTTCATGCTCGGGTTTGAATGACGTGTCGCTCGGTTGATACAGGCTTTGATCAACGCAGCCCGTGGATATGTCACGTGGTGCTCAGTGCGGATTCGGCGCACGGCAGCCGAAAGCAGCGTCCGCGGATAGGGCAGACCTGCGAGAATGCTGCGCATTAACTCGCCGCCGAGATTCGGCGGGATTTTGTCCGCCTTGTCCCTATCGCGTATGGTTGCCTTCAACAGACGCAACAACGAAAGATAAGGCGGGTCACGGGGCGAACGCTCAATAGCCAGATCGTCAAAGTGCTGTTTAATCCGTCCAGCCATTTCGGCCACCGTGGCGTGGTACCAGAAACGGATGGCGACCCGAGCTGCATTGGGAGAGAGCCCTAACGCAAAAAATTTCGCTTCTCCCTCAGGGTTCTCCAACAGGCCATGCTCAATAGCGGTGTAGAGACTTTTCACCGCCTGCACGTTGCGGTCGGGGTCGTCCTTGCGCGGTTCGCCAAAAATGTCTACGGCCGAGGTTTCCAATTCCGCGGGTCGGTCGGCCCAGAATACTACGCTGGCATCACCGACTTGAAGACGTTGCGGTGAATCTTTGCGGAGGAGATGATTCAGCGCTGTGGTGTAGCTGAATGCGGCGCGCTTGCCGACAGGCGCGTTTGCGCCTTGCGTTTTTCCATACGACTCGAACGCATCTTGATTGAACGAGACGATATTGGCCCCTGATGTTTGCGCACCCCATACCCCCTTGATCGCCGCATGCAGCCGCTCAACTTCGTCTGTCTTACCCGTCACCAAGCATAATTCGCCTGCGCTCTCCGCGGTTTGATCTGCCGTGATGAACTCCTCGACTCCTGACCGCTGGCACACAAGGTCCAGGTCGCCATGCAGGCGAAACGTCACATTCGGGTTGCCGTCCTCGATCTCACTCCACGCGCCGTATTGTGACAGCGCTTCGATGTCCATACCCTGGAGAAAATATGACACCGCTTGCACTCCCTCATCCCTCTGCACTGCGGGAGGGAGCGATTCGATTTTGTCCAGAAAGGCTTGGTGTTGTTCGGCAACGCGCTCAGGTCTCTCTCTCGTATCTACTCCCAGCACATATTCAACAGTATCCCACAGGAGATTTGCTTCAACCCTGACCGTTCTCTTCACACTCTGCGGCACCAGAAACGCCCTCGCCCGTTTTCTCTTGCCCTCTCCCTCGCGCGTGTCTTCAATCTGCGTGAGCTTTCCCAGGGCGTCAATTTCGAGGATGAACGGAATCTCTTTCCGCTCGAAGCCCACAGGAACAACGTCCGTGTCTGGCTCAGCTCTTTTGCGTTCGTAATACTCACGAAGTGCTTGGAGAATCATCCTCGTACCTCCTCACTATCCCAGGCTGGAACATCCACCACACCTTTCACCAGACTGGCGCGGAAAAAACGCGGGTTGGGCTCAGCAGGATTCCGATAATCCATATCGTACAGCATATAGCCGAGTTCCCGTGTCTCGGCGAGCGGGCGCACTTCTGCATCTCTCGGCTCTACTAGGCGGAAGTCCGCCGCAAACTCACGACAGCCTAGATATGGCTGGTTCACGCACTGGCCCTTGGCCGCGCGGCGCTCGAACATCGTCATGAACTTCACCGCCTGGTTTGGGGCGTCGTCTATATCAGCCCCGTCCGTATGACTCGTGTGTTTGCTCAGGTGCGGGAAGTTCGGCTTGTGTGAAGCAGGATCGCGCAACTCAAACGACGCATGGATGCGGTATTGCACATCACGCAGAAACAACCCCGCACGCTGTTGGCGCTCGTCTTCAATGAAGATGCCTAACTGACCAGCCCCAGCTCTCATTGCGCTTTCGGCGTTGCGCGTTGAAGCGACGCAGCCGACTTCGTTACGGCGCAGATTGACCCACTTGATGGGGCTGAGCACTTCGATCCTGCTCACCTGCCAGCGTATCGCAGGTTTCCACAGGACAGACTCAAATATGGCCCGCGCCGCCGACGGTGTTATCACATCGTAACTGACGCGCTCGGCTTTCATCTCTGGCCGCGTGAAACACGCGAATTCGCCGCTGACCTCAAGGCAGTACGTTTTCATCGCTCCTCCCTAACTGATCAAATCACTCGGATTAAGATTCGTTTCGTCCACCAATACCCCGAGTTCCGGGTGATACAGCACATCCGCAGTCTGCGCGAACAGGCCGGGATGGACTTCGCGCACGTCACCCCTGCTCAACAACTTCTGGAATTGGTATTCCGGCAGCGACACGGTGTAGCGCTGGAGCTTTCGCATGAGCCAACGCTCCGGCCCTTCCTTACGCAGCCGGCTGATCAAGGCAGGACTCTCAGCATAGGGCACAATAATGCTGCGATAGCCAGAGTCGTCAATCAACTGAAAACGCTGGGCCGCGGTACGGAACTGAACTTTCAACGGATCGTCGCTATCTCCCTGGGGTTTGAGCAACCTAGTTATCTCGTGCTTATCGAGAGACGGTGCGCGCATGTAGAAATGTCGGAAATAACTCTCGAACATGTCTCTCGTCAACGGATGGTCAGCAGACCTTGCCAGCAGCGAACGGGCCGTTTCTTCCGCACGGCGCAAAGGTCCGGGAGGGGCAGATTTGGGCGGCACAAAAACGATGACCTGACCCCGGTCCAGCTTTCCCTCACGGTTACACCGCCCTGCCGCTTGAGCAATCGAATCCAGACCCGCAAGCGCACGGTACACAACGGGAAAATCCACGTCTACGCCAGCCTCTACTAATTGGGTGCTGACGACCCGTACCTCTTCTCCAGTACGCAACCGCCGTTTGATATCAGCAATGACGCGCGACCGGTGCTCGCCACACATGAGGGCTGATAAATGAATCGTCCCTTCAGGCATATGCCGGTAGAGTTCGCGTGCGTCTGCGCGCGAGTTGACGACCGCCAGCACGGCAGGATAGCGCTGAATCTGGAGGGCAATAGCGTCCCATTCCTGCCTCTGCTGGAAGTCGTTCGGCATTGAAACGGCAACGCGCTCTAAATCACGATATAGTGTATCCGGGTCGTTCGTGATTTCACGCATCCCATCAAGACCACGAATCTTCTGTTGGAAACTTCTCAGGCTGCCCAACTCCGGTTGGGTCGCTGTTGATATGACAAAAGTGACACCGTAGTAGCGCATGAGCAGATTCATCACGTCGAGAATTGGTTGTAGGAATTCGGGGGGCAGAAGCTGCGCCTCGTCAAGTATCACCACACTGTCCACGATGTTATGCAACTTGCGGCAACGGCTGGTTCTGGAGGCGAATAGCGACTCGAAAAACTGAACGTTGGTGGTCACGACCAGAGGGGCATCCCAATTCTCTGCCGCCAAGCGACTGTTCACCGTTTCTTTTTCAGGATCGAGATTACTGTGGTGCTCAACCACTGCATCGGAAAATATATCGCGGAAAACGTTAGCGGTCTGCTCAATAATACTGGTGTAAGGAATTGCATAAATCACCCGCCGCTTGCCGTGGTGCCTCGCATGTTCCAAGGCAAAGGCGAGGCTCGACAGCGTCTTGCCGCCACCGGTGGGGACGGTCAACGAAAACAGCCCCGGCGCTTCGTGTGCCTTGTCCCGACACTGCCGCAGCACAGTGGCACGGGTCCGGTTCACGCGCGTCGGCTGAACATCTGAAAACCTTTCCTCAATGAAGGCATTAAAACGCGCTAGCAAGTCTGGAATCGTCGGCGCGTCTCTCCGCAGTGCAGCCTTGTCCGCATCCATGAACGCCTCGGTATCCAAAAAATCCGCGTCTACCAGGCAGGAAAACAACATGCGTATCCACAAAGCAAAGCCTTCTCGCTTCCCCAGCGGAGCGCTGTCAGGTCTGGGCTGTGAAAGAATCTCAGGAGGGACCGGCTGGCGCAGCGTTCGTTCCAAATGGCTCTTGTCGTCCAGTCGAGCCTTTAGCGCTGCACCAGCGGTCTCGCTCGTGTGCCAATCTTGCAGGCCGACGTGATGGCCGGCGATGAGGTAGGCCAAAATCCGGCCATGCAGTCCGAATTGGGCTATTGCGTACTGTGCGCCGGCGGTCGAGTGATCAACCCGTCTTCCCTGACCTTCAAGATGCGCATCAGTATCGTAACCAGATACGGACTTGATACGCCCTTGGAATTCCGCGCTATATTTTCCCAGGTCATGCCATATCCCCGCCACCCGCGCCCAATCTCCGCTGCCGAAGACACAAGCGTACTCTTCCGCACGTTGCCCGACACCGCGTAGGTGTTCGTCCAAGTCATGCAGAGCAAAATCATCGTCAATCTGACGGACATGCGCCAAGTAGACAGGTGGCTCTTTGGTATTCATTCAACTCTCCCAACTTACTTGCCTTTTTGCTCCCGCGGATTATAATTGAGGAGGCGTGGCCGAGATTCGAACTCGGATATCGGGGTCCAGAAGCCCCGCGTCCTGCCATTTGAACGACCACGCTTCTCCAAACAAGCGACGAGAGAAGGGCTTTGGAAACAGTCTTCTCCGTCGCTATCTCCAGCATATGTACTTTCCCAGTTAAGTCAACAGCGTTCCAAAAATTTTTTTCGTTGAAAAATCTTGAATCTCTCTCAATAGACGAGTACGATCAGGCAAGGAATACAGCATTGACCTCAAAGCAGGTTAGTGAGGATTGAAACCCAGTCAAGTCGACAGCTTTTACCGCATCGGTCCAGCACCGACCCCAACGGGTCGGTGAGGATTGCAACTTGAGGCCTACCACCTCAATACAAGCATTTTCTTCCAGCGTGTCTTACCGCCCGATTCTTCGTCTGACCATCCGCCCCAGCAGTTGCACTTCCTCCACTTTGAACACGAATCCCAAGGCCAGATACAGCCCGCCGCCGGCCAGCAGAATTGCGGCCAGGCGCAACACCGGCCCCGGGGCCAGCAGCGGCCCCGGGCTAGCGGCCAGCCCCCGGCTTAGCGCGAACAGACACACCCCCAGGGCCGCGGCCAACAGAAAATGGGTAGCGAACTGGCGGGCCAGCAGGGCCTCGTTCAGCGGGCCGCGGCGATGGCGGAAAATGGCGTACAGCACCAGGGCGTTCAGGCCCGAGGCCAGCGAGATCATCAGCGCAATACCCCAGTGCCCCCAGACCTGCATCAGCAGCCAGCCGCCAAGAGCGTTCAGGCCAACCGAGGCCAAGCCAACCAACGCCGGGGTGCGGGTATCCCTGGTGGCGTTGAACAGCCGGACCATGACCTGACTGGCCCCATAGCCGACAATCCCGACGCCATAGGCCATAAGCGCCTGACTGGTCAGGGTCACATCTTCGGGCGTAAACTGGCCTCGCTGGTAGAGCAGGCGGGTGATCGGCGTGGCCAAGCCGACCAGGGCCGCTGTAGCCGGCAGGGCCACGGCAAACAGCAGCGACAGGCCGGCAGTGGCTTTGTCCTTGAACGCCCGCTCGGCCCGGCTGGTATGATGGACCGCGGACAGCTCGGTCAGCAGCACGGTATACACCGGCACAGCACACAGGCTCACCGGCAGCAGAAAGATGCGAAACGCATAGGCCAGGGCCGAGATGCTGCCCTCGGCCAGGGTTGAGGCCAGGGCGCGAGCAATGAAGGCGTTGAGCGGCACGACCGCAGTCGCCACAAACGCCCCGAGCGCCAGCCCGCCCATCTCACGCAGGGCCGGATGACCAAAGGCCAAGCTGGGACGATAGCGCAGCCCGAGCCGAGCCAGAGCCGGGATCTGAACCGCCAACTGGACCAGGCTGCCGGCCACCACCCCGATAGCCAGGCTGCTGATGCCGTAGGAACCGCTCAGGCTCAGGGCACAGCCGATCATCACCAGATTGAAAAACACCCCAGCGTACTCGGGCATGGCGTAATGCTCCAGGCTGTTCAGCGTGCCTTTGACCACGGCCAGCAGGCAGTGCAAGACCAGCATGGGCAACATCAGCCGAAACAGGAAGACGGCCAGATGGTGGTCGTCACCGCTCAGGCCGGGGGCGGCAACGGTCAGGATGGCCGGGGCGGCCAGATAACAGCCGGCGGCCAGGGTCAGGGCGATGACACCAGCCGCGGTCAGGGCCAGGCTGAAGACCGTGTTCAGCTCGGCGGCGCGGTTGCGGTAGCGGGTGATGACCGGTACAAAGAAATTGCTCAGCACCCCGCTGAAAAACAAGGTCTGGAGCATTTCCGGCACGTTATAGGCCACCAGAAAGGCATCGGTCAGCCGTGACGCACCAAACAGAGCGGCCCCGACGGCTTCGCGCACAAAGCCCAGCGGCCGGCTCAGCAGGGTAGCAATGACAATAGGCCGGCCCTTGCGGACCAGACCGGCCCGCAGCGACTCAGCCCGGGGTCGGCGGCGCTTCATACGGGTCCGCAGCTATCCAGGGCACGCCCACACCAGAATCAGTCCTGACCGTCCATCTCTTTCAGTTTTCCCCGCTCCACCTTGCCCATTGCGTTACGCGGAATCTCCGCAACAAACCGATACAGGCGGGGGCGTTTATAGGGCGCGAGGTCCTGCTCAACCCTGGCCCTGAGCCGGGTCTCCAGCCCGGCCGGGTCCTGCCCCTGGCGCGGCACGATAAAGGCGGCGATGCGTTCCCCCAAGTCCGGGTCAGGCAGCCCGGCGACGGCGCATTCGTGTACCCCGGCTTCCAGCTCCAACACTGCCTCAATCTCCCCAGGTGTGACATTGCTTCCCCCAACGATGATGAGTTCTTTCATCCGGCCGACAATCGACACAGAGCCGTCTTCGGACACTGCCCCAAGGTCACCGGTCCGAAACCAGCCGCCCTCAAAGGCAGCCGCGGTCGCCTCGGGATCGTTCCAGTAGCCGCCAAAGACATTCGGGCCACGCACCCAGAGTTCGCCGGTGTGCCCGTCGGGCAGCGCGCGGCGCGTGTCCGGGTCAAACACCCCGACCTCTACCCCGGGCAGCGGCAGGCCGACGCTGCCGGCTTTCTGGATCCCGTGGAGCGGGTTGGATGTGTTGATAGCCGTCTCGGTCAGCCCATAGCGCTCAACCGGCGCAAAGCCAAAGCGGGCCTGAAAGCGGCGGAAGGTTTCAACCGAGAGGGGGGCCGAGCCGCAGGTGAACAGCCGCATCGAGCTCAGCGATACCTCGCCTTCGACATCCAACAGGCGGCGATACATGGTTGGCACGCCCATGAACACGCTGATGCGCTGGCGGTCCAGCGCGTGCAAAACCACCGACGGCTCAAAACGTTCCAGCAACACCGCGGTGCAGCCGCTATACAGCGTGCCGTACAGGCCAAGTCCCAGCCCGTGCAGATGGTGGGGCGGGAGGACATGCAAGAGGCGGTCGTCTTCGTTCATCTCCCAGGTGTCAAGCAGTAAGGCCTGGAGGTTTGCGTGGAGATTCCGATGGGTCAGGCCAACCCCTTTTGGCCGGCCGGTCGTGCCGCTGGTGAACAGCAGGAGCGCTACGTCATCGTCCGCCCGCTCGGCAGGCTCTGGACCGGCTTGGGCACCAGCCAGGACATCCGACACCAATTTCGTCCCCTCGACCCGGTCGGCAGCGCGGCCACTCACCCACCACGGACCAGCCACCGCGGCCGTGATACCCGGTGCCCGGCTGACCGTTTGCGGCCTGGTGATGGCGAGCTTGACCTCGGCGCGCTGTAGGACGGCCTCGGCCTCGCGCGGTGCCAGGGCCGGATTCAGCGGCACCACCCCGGCTCCAAGGCCCAAGACGGCCAGATGGACGGTGGTCAATCCATCCGCCTTGCCCAGAGACAGCGCCACCCGGTCGCCAGCCTGAATACCCGCCGCCCGCAGGGCAGTCATCCAGCGCGAGGCGTCCTCCAGCAACTCGCCGCGCGTTTGCCGCCAGCTCACCCGCCCGTCCGCTTCCAGCTTCTCAAATATCGGGCGGCTGTCGTCACGGCCCAAACGCTGCCAGACAGTCCGTGCCAGATTCATGCTCGGACTGTCTACCATAACCCCCCCAGCCAGGAAAAGGCGCGCCAGAACCCCGCCGGCCATACAGATGCGTATCCTGCCGCCGTCAGGTTTGATACTTTGTTGACAACAAGGAGAGCAGTATGGGAGCGACACACGTCACCGTCACCATCCGCAATCCGGCTGAGCCGGACCGAAGCTGGGAAGGGCTTTTTCTGGTCGATACCGGGGCGACCGATTCCCTCGTCCCCAGACAACATCTTGAAGCCATTGGCCTCAAGCCCGAAGGCCAGCGAACCTGTGAACCAGCCGATGGCACGGAGCTCAAACTGGATATCACGGTGGGGCGGATAGAGTTCATGGGGGAGTTTGTCGGCGGAACGATCATCTTCGGCAGGGCAGACGCCGAACCACTGCTGGGCGTGACCGCCCTGGAGTCGGTCGGCATTGAGGTTGACCCGCTCAATCAGCGCCTCAAACGCCTCAGGAACCAGTGACGGGTATCCTTAATCAAGGCCATCACCGTTGTCAGATAAAGGAGCAGGTCATGTCTGATACGAGATTTCGGGAAGAAGAGATCGAAGACCCCATCAATGACGACGATCAAATCAGCCCCTCTCTCCGTTACATGATCACCAGCTACGGCGCGGATATGCCGGTTGATGGGATCGTGAAACGGCTCGAGCGCGGCGATATTTTTATTCCACCATTTCAGCGGAATTTTGTGTGGACCCTGGCCCAAGCCTCGCGTTTCATCGAATCCTTGCTGCTCGGGCTGCCCGTTCCAGGAATCTTTCTGTTTGAGGAGCCTGATACAAAAAAGATGATCGTTGACGGTCAGCAACGGTTGCGGACATTGCAACAGTTCTACACAGGGCTGTTTGGCAACACGAAGTTCATGCTGACCGGCGTCTCTCACGAATTGAATCGGAAAACCTATGAAACATTGGCGTATGCGGATCAACGTCGTCTCGATGACTCAATTCTCCACGCCACGATATTTCAGCAGAGCGAGCCGAGTAATGACCGGAGTTCAGTGTACCAGGTCTTTGAGCGGCTGAACACGGGCGGCACACCGCTCAATCCGCAGGAAATCCGGGCGTGTGTCTATCAGGGGAATCTGAACCAGCTATTGTCGGAACTCGCCCGGAACACGCATTGGCGCACCTTATACGGTGGGAATACCACCAGGAAAAAGGACGAAAGGAAAAAGGACGAGGAGATCATCCTGCGTTTCTTCGCCCTGTATTACCGGCTGGACACATATGCGCGCCCGATGAAGCAATTTCTCAACACCTTTATGGGAGACCATTGCAATCTCGAACAGACGCAAGAGGACGAGTTTCGCCACGTGTTTGAGCGGACGGTCGAAACTGCGGCAACCGTCCTGACAGCAAAGGCGCTCCGACCGGAACGCGCCCTGAATGTATCGGTCGTTGACGCGACGCTCGTTGGGCTGGCCCACCGCTTAGACGCGGGGGCTGTTTCTGACGCCAACGCGCTGAAGTCCGTACACGCGGAGCTGTTGCGGAGTTATAAAGAGAAATCCCTGTACAGGGTAGGCACAACAGACCCGGAGCGGGTGAGGCTCCGGATCGAGTATGCGCGCAAAGCGTATGGGTCGGTCCAATGAGCTTCGGTGATAGCCGGTCTCTGGAGGATACCATCCTGTCTGCGCGTCATGCCGCTCAGGCTCTCTCAGACGAAAACCAAGCCCGACTTGCCCAGCTTATGACGGTGTGGGCATCCGGCTATCTGGAAGCGATATGCAGAGATGTGCTGCGGGCCTATGCCGAACGGCGCGCAGACCCCAGCGTGGCACGATTCGTCAGTCACCAGCTCGCCCGCTTCAGCAATCCAAAGATGGAGAAAATCGTGGATCTGGTCCGCTCGTTCGATAAAAATCGAGCCAACGAGCTGGACGAATTCGCAGAGGGGGCCATAAAGGAAAGCGTGAACAGTATAGTCGGTTTACGGAATCAAATCGCCCACGGACGCCAAACGGACATATCTGTTGGGCGCATAGGGTCCTATTTTGACCATGCCAGGAAATTTGCCAGGAAACTGGAAGCCCTTTTCAACACACCAGAGAAAAGCTGAGAATGATGAACATCCAGATCGGCAACCGATAGAACTCAGCCTGAAACAGGCCCCCTCACTCCGGTCCACGAGAAGAAGGGGCGGCCCGGGCCTGTCCCAAGGCTCCGCAGCCGGCCACCACTCGCCCCAAAGCCCCACTTTACAGAAGCCCCGGCTTATCGCTATGCTGTCCCGGTTTACAGGACGCATCGTGATGCCTTCCTCTCGATTCTGATACTACGATTCGTCCTTAAACAGGAGCGACTATGCGAGAGACGAGTACGACCTGCCGGCGGTGGCTTGGTCTCGGCCTGGGGATGCTGTTCAGCCTGCTCCCCACTGCGGCCTGGGCTGTCTTTGTTGATGAGGCCGAAACCATCCGCTTCAACGGCCGGGTGTATAACCGGACGGCTATGGCGGTTGACAGCGCGGCCGACAACACCCGCCTCCAGACGCCTTATAACAGCTGGAACATGCTGCAAAACCGGACCTTTGTTCAGATGGAGCTCCGCCACAACCTCACCGACCTGATCATGGGCCGGTCTGAGGGTCCCTTAGCCGCGGTCCAGTCCTTGCTCAGCCCCCTCAGCGTGCTTGCCCCAGACGATTTTGAGTATTTCGCGACCTACCGTGGCGAGTACGACGGGGTGTGGGACTTTGGCCCGGACGTGTTCAGCGAGCGTTTTCCGCTGCTGAGCGACTGTGGCACGCCGGGCAAAGCAACACAGAAGAAGCCAAGCGCTTTTGGCTGCACCCAGGTCGATACCCGTCAGCGTCGGCGGAGTCGCCACCGACTGTTTGAAGCCTATCTCAACTACACCAAGGGGCCGCTGTTTGTCCGGATTGGACGCCAAAACCTGTCGTGGGGCGAGACGGATGTGTTCCGCCTGCTGGACCAGATCAACCCCCTTGACGCCAGCTTTGGCGGCTTTCTGGTCACGCTGGACGAGCGGCGCATCCCGCTCGATATGCTGCGGGCAGTGTACGGTTTGGGGGGCCTTGGCCCGCTGTCAGAGCTGAACCTCGAAGGCTTCATGGTTGTGGACGACGAAGTCTCAACCCCAGTCCCGGCCGGCTCGCCGTGGTCAACCCCCAACCCGGCCGGTATTCGCAGCGCCCTCAAAAAACCGGCCCGCAACTTCACCGATATGCGGGGCGGCGGGCGTATTGTCGGGGTGTGGGGTGATTTCATGTTCAGCCTGGCCCACTACTACACCTATCTTGACAGCGCGACGCTTCGCATTGTCACGCCGGTCACGGCTGCCCCGCTCAGACTCAGCGAATTTTGGAACGCGACCCGGCGTGGCGAGTTCGGACGCTATCTATTCGATAATTTTCAGGCCAATGTGGTATTTCCCAAGACCCAGATCAGCGGAGCAACCCTGACCTTTGGCCTGCCCAGCCTGTCGGCCATTGTCCGCAGCGAGTTTGCCTATTTTTATGCCGAGCCATTCTTTAAGAACTCGGCCTCAGATCAACTCCAGGGGCCGGTTGCCGATCTCGCCAACTTTGCCATGACCCCCGGTTACAGCCAGGTCCCCTGCCCGCCTTCTGTCAGCAACGACATCTGCCTGCGCTACAAAGCGGACATCGACCGCTCGGACGTGATCCGCTGGTCGGTCGGCCTCGACATGGACCGCTATATCCAGCTGCTCAACCCCCAGCAGTCGGTCGTCATCAGCGGCCAGGTCTTTGGCACCCATATTCTGGATTTTGACGACACCAAGCTCAGGTCGGTCAGAGACGGCTTTGGCTTTGGTCACTTCGCCGTTCCAGTCCTTGACCCGCATACGAACAACGCATCCTTTGTCAATATCGACCAGCATCAGTTGGTCCAGACCCTGTCCATTTCGACCGCCTACCGTTCAGGCGCGATCTCGCCGACGCTGATCTTTCTGTACGACTGGCAGGGCGCGTGGCTAGTGCAGCCGGGCATCACCTTTACCCGCGACCCCTTCCGCTTCATCATCCAGTACAACTATATTGACGGTCAGTTCAACGGCATCGGCTTTTTACGCGACCGTGACAACCTGACCTTCCAGCTTGAGGTGGTCATATAGACAGGAGGACAAGACAATGGGCCTGCGCACGCCAGAACAGTACAAAGAAGCCCTGAGAGACGGCCGCGAGGTCTATTATCGGGGAGAACTGGTGCCCGATGTCACCGCCCATCCTGTCATTGGCAAGGCGGTGAGCCACGCCTGTATTGACTACCACATGGCCGAAGACCCCCGCTACCGGGAGCTGGCCGTGGTCAGCGACCCCAGCCTCGGTGACTATTCGCGCTACTATCATCTCCCCCGCACGACCGAGGACCTGCTTCAACGCAGCCGGCTGATTGCGGCCAGTACCCGCGAGGGGGCGACCCTGGTCGTGCTGATCAAAGAGATCGGCACCGACGCCCTGTTCGCCCTCCACATTGTCGCCGAAGAGATGGCCAAGCGCGGCAAGCCCGAATACCGGGACCGGGTTCGCCAATACTACGAGCTGTGCCGCGACCGGGACTACGGCGTGGCGGTAGCCCAGAGCGATGTCAAAGGCGACCGGGGGCTCGGCCCCCAGGGCCAGGCCCACGACGACTATTACCTGCGGGTGGTGGAAGAACGCGCGGACGGCATTGTGGTGCGCGGGGCCAAGACGCATACCTCGGTGCTGACCAACACCGACGAAGTCATCGTCCTGCCAACGCGGGCGATGAAGCCCGACGACACCGCCTACTCGGTGGCCTTCGCCCTGCCGGCCGCCACCAAGGGCCTCAAGCTGCTGGCCAGCTCCTACGGTGGGGTGGAAAAAGACCCGTTTGAGTTCCCGATCAGCGCCAGTCACAAAATGATGGAAACGCTGACGGTTTTTGACGACGTGTTCGTGCCCTGGGAGCGCGTGTTCCTGAACGGCGAAACCGAAGCCGCTGGCTTCCTGGCCCTGACCTTTGTCCAGTTTCACCGCTTCACCGCGGTGTCCTACAAGCTGCCCCTGCTGGAGTTACTGGCCGGCGCGGCCCAGGCCATCGCCGAGTACAACGGGATTGAACGGGCCGGCCACATCCGGGAGAAGCTGACCAGGCTGGCCACCTATCACGCCACCGTCCAAGGGCTGATTTTTGCCGCGGCCCACAACCACGAGGTGGTCGCTCCGGGCATTGCCGTACCCAACACCCTGCTGACCAACGTTGCCAAGTACCAGTTCGCCTCAAACTACCACACCGCGGTGCAGATGGTACAGGACGTGAGCGGCGGTCTGCTCGTCACCGGCCCCGCGGCCGAGGACTGGCGCAGCGAGGCGACCGGGCCGTATCTCGAGAAATACTACGGCGGCAAAAAAGGCACCTCAACCGAAGACCGCCTACGGCTGCTGCACCTGATCTCCGACCTGACTGCGGGAGACTTTGGCGGCTATCAGGAGGTGCTGGCCGTCCACGCCGAAGGCTCGCTGGAAGCCGAAAAACTCCAGACCTACCGCGAGTACGACTTTGCCACCGCGGCCGACTACGCCCGGCAGCTCGCCGGCATCACGCACCGGACAGCCGGATGAAAACCTGTCCCTACTGCGCGGAAGAAATCCAGGATGCGGCGATTGTCTGTCGCTACTGCGGGCGTGACCTGCCCGGTCTCTCAGCAGAGCCTCCACCGCCACCCACGCCACCTCTATTGCAGCCCACTCCGCCCAGCCCAGGCGTTGCCGCGATCCTGAGCCTGGTCATCCCCGGTGCAGGTTCCATGTATGCCGGCCGGGTCGGTGCCGGCCTGGTCTGGCTGCTCGCGACCTGCATTGGCTACCTGGCCTTTGTTGTCCCAGGCCTGGTTCTTCACCTCTGTGCGATATTTGCAGCTTACGCCGCAGCGGAAACAAAGAACAAGCCGGCTCACGAAGACCCCCCATAGCAGGCTGGAGCGATACCTCAGCAGGCAGTAACGCAGGTTTGCAGCCCGAGACATCTACTCCACCGTCACGCTTTTGGCCAGGTTGCGGGGCTGGTCAATGTCGGTGCCGCGGTACAGGGCGATGTGATAGGCCAGCAGTTGCAGCGGAACCGTCAGCACAATCGGCATGAGCAGGTGGTGCGCACTCGGAACCTGAACGACCTCCTCGGCGATAGCTTCCAGCTCCGGCGACGGCGCGTCGGTCAGGGCGATAATCCGCCCACCGCGCGCCTCGACTTCTTTCATATTGCTGAGCGTCTTGGCGTAAACGGGGTCCTCAGGCAGCAGGACGACCACCGGCATCTGATCGTCAATCAGGGAGATCGGCCCGTGTTTCATCTCCCCGGCCGGGTAGCCCTCAGCGTGGATATACGAGATTTCTTTGAGCTTGAGCGCTCCTTCGAGCGCAATGGGATAGTTCACCCCACGTCCCAGGTATAAGAAGTCGTCGGCGTGTCCGTATTTTTTGGCGATTTTTTCAACGGCCGGCTGTGTGGCCAGGCTGTGGTGCAGGAGGGCCGGCAGATTCACCACAGCCTCAATGAGCCGACGACCGCGCTCTGGACTGAGAACGCCACGGCGGCGGCCCAGATAGACCGCCAGCAGATACAAGGCGATCAACTGGCTGGTAAAGGTCTTTGTTGCAGCAACGCTGATCTCCGGTCCGGCGTGGGTATAGACGACCATGTCGGCCTTGCGCGGGATCGAGGCGTCCAGTACGTTACAGATGGTGAGGGTTTTGGCTCCAGCGGCCCTGCCGGCGTTGAGCGCCGCTAAGGTGTCGGCCGTTTCGCCCGACTGTGACACGGTCAAGACCAGGGCGTCGGCGTCAAGGGGCGGGCTGCGGTAACGGAACTCGCTGCCGTAATCCACCTCGGCCGGAATACGCGCCAGCTCCTCCAGGAAAAACTTGCCCAGCAAACAGGCATGCCAAGCCGTACCACAGGCCAGCAGCACGATGCGTTTGATCGAGTCCACAACCTGGCCGTGGGTCTCCAGTTCGCCCAGCCACACCTGGCCCTCCTCAGCCCGGAGGCGGCCGCGCATGGTGTCGATAATAGCCTGTGGCTGCTCGTGGATCTCTTTGAGCAGAAAATGCTTATAGCCCTCTTTCTGGGCGGTCAGGGCGTCCCAGGTAACATGACGGGGGGGCCGCTCAACCGGCTCGCCCGCACCGTTGGAGAAGCGCACTCCTTGGCGGCTGACTTCGGCCATCTCCCCATCGTCGAGGAAAACGACTTGACGGGCGTAGTCCAGCAGGGCGGGAATATCGGAGGCGATAAAGTTCTCCCCCTCCCCAAGCCCGACCACAATGGGCGTCGCGTTTTTGGCCGTGACAATAGTATCGGGCTGGCTCTCGCACAAGGCCACAATGGCGAACGACCCGGTCAGCCGTTTGAGGGCGGCCCGGGTCGCCTCGGCAAAAGTCAGGCCGGCCTCGATATGCTGATCAATGAGGTGCGCGATCACCTCGCTATCGGTCTCTGAGCCGAAGCGCCGGCCCCGGGCCAGCAGTTCGTGGCGCAGCGCCAGATAGTTTTCAATGATGCCGTTATGAATGACCACCACCTGCCCGGCGCGGTGGGGGTGAGCGTTCTCCTCGGACGGGCGGCCGTGCGTGGCCCAGCGGGTATGTCCCAGCCCCACCGTGCCCCGGATCGGCTCGGCGCGGAGGACCTCGGCCAGATTCTCCAGCTTGCCGACCGACCGGCGCAGCGCGATCCCGCCGGCGTTGCCAGCCACCGCCACGCCGGCCGAATCATAGCCCCGATAGGCCAGGCGTTGCAGCCCTCGGTACAATACCGGGGCGGCCTCCCGATAGCCGACATAGCCGATAATGCCGCACATGGCCCCTACTCCCCGGTTTTCCTGACCTCCCTGGCCCGCTTGGCCGCGGTCCAGCCCCGGCGTGTCTGTTGTTGGCGGGGATTGTACACCAGCGCGCCGGCCGGCACGTCGTGGCGCACAGTGGTCGCCGTGGCAATATAGACATCATCGTGAATGGTAATCGGGGCCACCAGCGTCGTATCAGAGCCGACCTGCACCCGGTCGCCGATCCGGGTCCGATGCTTGCGAAAGCCGTCATAGTTGCAGGTAATCGTTCCGGCCCCGATATTGGCGTCGTGTCCGATCTCGGCATCCCCGATATAGGCCAGATGCTTGGCCTTGGTGTGTGCGCCGATGACCGACTTTTTGACCTCAACAAAATTCCCCACCTCGGCCCCGGGGGCAAGCACGGCTTGGCCGCGCAGGTGACAAA
Source organism: uncultured Binatia bacterium (SeqCode) (assembly GCA_965242605.1). GTDB lineage: Bacteria > Desulfobacterota > Binatia > Bin18 > Bin18 > JAAXHF01. The sequence goes on from CBDESS010000001.1 coordinate 169,581, forward strand.
AGGGCCCGGCTGAACTGCCGTCGGCCAGCCGGCTGTCGGACAGGACGACCGAAAACAGGATATGGACATCGTCGCCAATCCGGCAATTCTCGATATACGCGCTGCCGTCGATCCGGCAGCGGGCCCCGACCTGGGTGTGGCCCTTGAGGTGGGTGTTCGGCCCAATAACCGTGTCCTGGCCAATGGTCACGTCTTCGTCAAAGTAGACCGTCTGAGGGTCTTCGAGGGTCACCCCGTGGGCCATCCATTTCTTGCGCAGTTGGTTTTGTTTTGCCTGTTCCATGCCGGCCAGATCTTCCCGGGAATTAATCCCGCCAAGCTCCTCGCTCTCCGCTGTTCGCACCGCCCGGGCCGGCAGTCCGGCACGCACGGCCCGCTCCACAATATCCGTCAGGCAGTACTCGGCCTGAGCATTGCCGGGCCGCAGGGCGCGGAGCGCGGGAAAGAGAAACCCGGCCTCCACACAATAGATACCCGAGTTGATTTCATCCACCGTCCGCTCCGCGGTGGACGCGTCCCGGGCTTCGACAATTTTCTTCAGTCGGCCATCGCTGGCACGAATCACCCGACCGTAGTCAGCCGGGTCAGGCCGGCGTGTAGTCAGGACCGACAGAGTCGCCCGCGCCGCCCGGTGGCCCTGCACAAAACCAGCCAGGGTCAACGGTGTCAGCAGCGGCGTGTCGCCGCACGCAATCAGGACCTGCCCCTGCCAGTCGGCAAACGCCGGCTGGGCGGCCAACACCGCATCGCCAGTGCCGCGCTGCCGGCGCTGGGTGGCAAACCGAATCCCCGCCCCGCCACAGGCCCGCCGGACCGCCTCGGCCTGGTGGCCGAGCACAACGACGAGGCGCTCGGGCCGCAATCGCTGGGCGGCCTGAATGATATGCGACACCAGGGGTTTCCCCGCCACGCAGTGTAAGACCTTGGCCCGCTCAGAGCGCATCCGCTTGCCAAGACCGGCGGCGAGAATGACAATGCCGAGTTGACTATCCTGAGCGATATTCCACCCCACCCGTAAGCGGCCCTCCCGCGCGCCCGGAGCCTCACAACCCCTTTGCTTGCGTCTGCGGCTGTCTCGACGGCAGGCTGCTGAACCAGGGCAACACCAGGGTGTCATTGATGGAGTAGGTGTACGCATGCCCCCAGTCGGGCAACTCCTCATACTTCACCGTGGTGAACTCGCTCTTCTGCAACAGATCATAGGCCATCTGCGCGGTGGCAACCGGAAACATGAAATCCTTACCGCCGTGGACAATGTAGATCGGCAGGTCTTTGGCCTTGTCCAGATCAAACATGCCGACAATCATCCCAGCCGCGGCAATCGGCGCAACCCCGGCAAACAGCTTGGGACAACTCAGTCCTATCGTATAGCTGAACGACCCGCCGTCAGACAGGCCGGTGGCAAACAGCCGGCCCATATCAATACGGTATTCGTCAAGCAGGGTCTCGACCATCGATAGAATAGAGCGGATATCAACGCCTGGCCGCTGGAGCGACCACGTCCCGCCCAGCGATTTTGGCGACAGCAGCATATAGCCGGCACTCTTGGCCGCCCGGAGCCAGGTCAGCAGGTAGTCATCCCCACGGCCGTGCCCACCATGCAGCGTCACCACCAAGGGCCAGGGGCGGCTCGGCTCGTAGTATTCGGGCACATACAGCGAGTATTCGGCGTGCTTGTCGGTGCTCGGCCGGTGGATGACCCCGGTCTGCGCCGTTACGCCCGCGACCGGTGCCTCCAACTCATCCCAGCGCGACAGCGCTTCGGGCAACACCCAGTATTCCCGCAGCGCTGGCAGCTCGGCGCGCAGCTCGTACAGGACATATTTGCCGAGCGAGAAGGCCCGGCGGCTCTGCATATAGGCGACAATGAAGTTAGCCTCAGAGCCGGTCAAAAAAGAGGTGTAGGCGTCCTCGAGGTGCTCCAGAGCTTCCAGCCATTTCTTGTGAAACTCTCCGTGCCCACTCGGCGCTTCCATGCCCTCGAGCGCGGCGTTCAAGAGAGGGAAGATATCACCACCAGCGCGGTCAAATACGTCTTGCTTAGCCTGCCTGATCTGGCCGAGGTGCATGTTCTCCTGCAACCACTCAAACGCTCTGAGGAAGACCAGAATCTTTTCCTGCTGGCCACTGATGACGGCCCGATAGTGTTCTTCTGAGACTGCCATACGGCCCTCCTTTAGGTGCGGCAAGGCTAGCCCCCCCTCCACAGAGTTGCAAGAGGCACACCCATATGCCAGGCTGGCCCGCCATGAAGACCGCGCGTGAACTCCTGCGCTGTCTGCCGGCGGTGGAAAAGGTGCTGTCATCTCCCGCCCTGAGCCGGCTGCTCCAAGACTATCAGCGCGGCTATATCACACACCTCGTCCGCGGCGTACTGGCCGAGCTGCGCCGGGACATTCTGGCCGGGGCGCTGACCGAGGACATGACACCGTTGGCTATTGCCGACCGGGTTGAGCAACGCCTGGCCAAGGCCGGACGCTCACCCTTACAGTCGGTTATTAATGCCACTGGGACTGTCCTCCACACCAATCTTGGCCGCGCCCTGCTGGCACAATCGGCGGTGGACGAAGTCATCCGGGCGGCAACCACCCCGGTGACCCTCGAGTACGACCTGACGGCTGCCAGACGTGGAGACCGTGACGCCCTCATCGAGGCCGACCTGCTAGCCCTGACCGGCGCTGAGGCGGCAACCGTGCTCAACAACAACGCGGCGGCTGTCCTGCTGGCCCTGAATACTGTGGCCGAAGGCAAAGAAGGCATTGTCTCGCGGGGAGAGCTGATCGAGATTGGCGGCGCGTTTCGGATTCCTGATATCATGCGCAAAAGCGGTGTCGTGCTGCGCGAGGTCGGCACCACCAACCGCACCCACATCCATGACTATGCCGAGGCGATAGGCCCACAGACCGGCATCCTGCTCAAAGTCCATCCGAGCAATTACCGGATCATCGGCTTCAGCAGTGAGGTCGCCCTGGACGCAATCGTCACCCTCGGCCACGCCCACCAGATTCCGGTCATGGAAGACCTGGGGGCCGGGGCACTCATTGACCTGTCCCAATACGGTCTGCCAAAAGAACCGATCGTGTCTGAGCGGGTCGCGGCGGGCGCAGATATTGTCACCTTCAGCGGCGACAAACTGTTAGGCGGACCACAGGCCGGGTTGATTGTTGGCCGCCAGGAGTGGATTGCCCGCCTGAAGAAAAACCCGCTGAGACGCGCCCTACGGCCCGATAAGCTGACCCTGGCAGCGCTCGGCGCAACCCTGCGGCTGTACCGTCAGTCGCCGTGTCTGAGCGCCGATATTCCAACCCTGCGCTGGCTCACCCGGCGCGTAGAAGAGCTGGACGCCCTGGCCGCCCAGGCCGTTCCGCTCTTGCACCAGCGGCTCGGCCAGGGCTTCAGCATCACGCTTGAAGACGCCGCTGCCCAGATCGGCAGCGGGGCCTTGCCCGAGGCAAGCCTCCCCAGTCGGGTGCTTGTCATTCGTCATGCCCGGCTTTCAGCCGGGCATATCGCGGCGCGATTTCGTGCCGCGGCCACACCTGTCCTGGGGCGGATTCGGGACGGAGCGTTTGTGCTGGATTTACGCGGCATCTTTCAGCCCCAGGAGCTACTTCCGGCCGCCCCTGAACGGGCCGATTGAACACGCTTGGCGGAGAAGGGATGGAGTCGAACCATCCGCGCAACTTACGCCACGCAACTCGGTTTTGAAGACCGGTGCGGCCACCGGGCCACATCCTTCTCCGCAGGACAGAAATTAGCGGGCTTTCTGTCCCACGGGAAGAGGGGACGGAGGTCAACATTGACAGACCGGCGAGAACATTTTACACGAGACAACAGACAAGGAGCGGCATGGCGAACCAGACAAATCTCCACAAAAAGATGGACAAGATGCTGCACAAGCTGGCCAGCCTGGAAGAGAACGACAGAGGACTGGCCAAGCAGACCGGCTATCTCGCTCAACTCGTCGTGCTCGCCAAGCAGGACTCCCAGGCAATGGTGCGCGATCTGGGCCACCTCCTCCTGGAAGTCAAAAAATCCTCCGAACGCACAGAGCAACGGGTGGCAGAGACATTGTCTGAAACCCGAAGGCACTAACAGGAGGGTCAACCGTGGATATCCTGCTCGCGCTGTTGATGATCTCCTCAATTGTTCTTGTGGTCATCGGGCTTTTCCGCAAGCTCCACCAATGGCCGGGTTCACCCAGCATTGAAGGCAGGGGCTTCGATAGACTTGCAGCGGCTTGAGAGCTACCTGCACAGCGTGCAGGAAAGCGTAAAGTCTTTACAGGACGAATCAGAAGGACGGTTCTCCCGATCCATGACGATGCTGAGCAATTCGCGGGACGATATGAGGGCGCAACTTGGTAAAGCTGCCACCGGGCTGACCAGTATCCAAATCAGCACCGATGGTACGTTCCTGCCCGCGGATTGATCATAGACAGAAATAGTTGGGGATACATGGGGCCTGTATGAATCAGGCCGACACTGAGCAACGCAACAGCGGCTCCTGAGTACAAGGCGCACGGGTGTCGTTGGACTCGGTCGTGTATCAGTTCCTCAAAAAAGCATCGCTGCCTGCCGTTCGCCGCTCACACAGGGTTACGCGATGCTCACCTGCTCCCCGGGTCATCGCGCCAAGATTGATGCCTGGCTCAAAATTGCTGAGGAGTATGCGAACTCCCTCTCCAGCCGGCCATGAAGAAAAAGCCAGGCCGGCCGGGAAGAAAACCCCCGGACCTTGACCAGCCGGCCATATCCTGATTTCCAACTGGGGGAGGAGTTGGAAGCGATGCCGAGTACCAAGCCCCCGAGCGGGATGCGTGATTATCTGCCCGAAGCCGTAGCCAAACGCCGCCATGTGGTGGCGACGATAGAGCGCGTTTTCCAGCGTCACGGCTTCCTGCCGGTCGAGACCCCGGCGATTGAAAACCTCTCCACCCTGCTCGGCAAATACGGCGAAGAGGGCGACCAGCTCCTCTACCGTCTGCTGCACCGGGGTGACAAGCTGAGCCGCGCCCTGGCCGAACCTTCGGTCGAGCTGGACGACTTGGCCGAGCTGGGCTTGCGCTATGACCTGACCGTCCCGCTGGCCCGCGTCGTGGCCCACTACGGCCAGCAGCTGCCGCGCTTTTTCAAACGCTACCAGATTCAGCCGGTGTGGCGCGCCGACCGGCCGGCCAAGGGCCGCTTTCGGGAGTTTTACCAGTGTGATGTCGATATGACCGGCACCAGCTCACTGCTAGCCGAGGTCGAGGTCATCAACGCCATCTGCGGCGCGCTGCTGGCCCTCGGCTTCTCAGGCTTTGGGATAGCACTCAACCACCGGGCGGTGCTGCGCGGCCTGATAGAAGCGGCCAAGGTCGATCCGGCCCTGGAAGGCCCGGCCCTGATTGCCCTCGATAAGCTGGATAAAATCGGCCCTCCCGGGGTCCGGCAGGAATTGGTCCAACGCGGCATACACGAACAGGCGGCCGAGCGTTTACTGGCGCTGACCACCACGGCTGAGGAGCGGGACACCACCCGCCGCCTCCACGAGCTGCGTGCCGCGCTCAGCCGGCCCGACGCCCAGCGGGCACTCGATGACCTTGACATCCTTGTTGCGCTCAGCGCCGATACCCCGGCCGGCCCGCTGCTGCGTCTCACCCCGGCCCTGGCCCGGGGCCTCAGTTATTATACCGGACCCATCTTCGAGGTCATCTCGCAGGATTTCAGCGGTTCGCTGGGCGGTGGAGGTCGCTACGACAACCTGGTCGGCATGTTCAGCGGCAAGCAGGTGCCGGCCGTCGGCTTCTCGCTGGGTCTGGAGCGGATTCTGTTACTGATGGAAGAGGGTCACATGTTCCCCGACCTCCGGCTGCAGGCCGAGGTCATGGTGTGCCCCTTGCCCGACACCCCGCTCGGTGCCGTGGCTGGCCTGACGGCGCGGCTGCGCCAGGCCGGCATTACCGTCGAGTTGTATCCAGAACGGGCAAAACTCGGCCGCCAGCTGTCCACGGCCAACAGTTTACACATCGCGTATGCCCTGATTGTTGGGCCGGACGAGCTGGCCCGACAGACCTACAGCCTCAAAAATCTGGCCACCGGACAGCAGGACAGCCTCGATGAGGCCGGCCTGATTGCGACCCTGGGGCGGACAGGAAACGGTGAGCGATGCGCGTAACAGTTCTTGGTGCCGGCGACGCCTTCAGTAGCGGCGGTCAACGCCAGAGTGGCTATCTGGTTGAGACCGACAGCGCCTCTTTTCTGCTCGACTGCGGCACAACAACGCTGCTGGCGCTGAAAACGCTGCGGATTCCGGCCGAGCGGATCGACTTTGTGGCCATCAGCCACCTGCACGGCGATCACTTTGGCGGCCTCCCCTTCCTGTTCCTCGAATACCTCTACGAGCAGCCGCGCACCCGTCCGCTGCACATCGCCGGTCCGCCGGGCATACAGACCCGAGTCCTGGCCCTCCACCGGATCATGTATGGCGAGCTGTCCACCCGCGTCCCGTCCTTTGAACTGACATTTCACCAGCTCCCGCCGGGCCGACCGGCCTGTATTTGCGGGGTCAAACTCCTGCCGTTTCGCGTGCCGCACCAACAGGACGATATCTCTCTGGGCTACCGCGTGACGGTTGACGGAAAATCCCTCCTGTACTCGGGCGACTGCGGCTGGAACGAAGCCCTCGTCCGCTATGCGCGCGGCACAGACCTGTTTATCTGCGAGTGCTGCTATTTTCAGACCAGGACCTCGTATCACATCAGTTACCCACAGCTTGACGAACAGGCCCCCCGCCTGGCTTGCAAACGCCTGCTGCTCAGCCATCTTGGCCGTGAGGTCCTGGACCATCTGCCACAGCTCCGGCTGGAGTGGGCGACCGATGGTCTCGTCGTTGAGGTCTAGCCGCTCAGCCGTTCATGGACAGCCGCCCGGCGGCCGCCCACAACTGAAAGAGCCCGAGCGACGACACCACCCAGGACGACCAGCGTGCCCAAGATATTCGCCACCCATCCGTTTGTGTCTTCCCCCAAAAGCTGTGAGCGGTTCATGACGAGCAGCAAGAAGACCGCCACGGTCGGCAGCAAGGCCCCGTTCACCGCCTGAGCCACAACGATAGCGGCCACAGGGTGCTGCCCAAGGGCGGCCAGCACTGTCCCGGTCAGGGTAATGGCACCCCACACGGCACAACACCGCCAGCTGCGCAACTCTTGCCGCCAGCCAAGAACGCCGGCGGTTGCGTAGGCCGCTGCCAGCGGGGCAGTAATGGCGCTGGTGAGGCCGGCGCACAAGAGGCCGGCGGCAAAAAAAGACCGGGCGGCCGAGCCGAGCAGCGGTTCAAGCTGACTGGCCAGCATACCGGCGTTGTCGGGCGGGCCACCCCGCCCAAAAAACGCGCCCCGCCGCAGTTGAGACAATGGCCAGCGTCATCACGCCGCCAAGCGACACCGATAGCCAGGTATCGCGCCGAGCGACCGTCACCGCCCGCCGCTTGGGCAGGTGGTCGGCCCAGCGTTCGCGGACCGCGCCAGCGTGCAAGAACAGGTTGTAGGGCACAAGCGTCGTGCCAATCAGGGCCAGAATCAGCACGGCAGAATCCGGGGGAAAATCCGGCCACAGCGCACCCCCGAGTATCTCCCCGACCGGGGGACGAGCCACCACCGCGGTCAGGACAAAGACCACACTCATGCTCAGCACCAGGACGATCAGACACCGCTCAAGCCCCCGGTAGGTGCCCAAGGCCAACAGGACCGCTACCCCAAGCCCGATTGCCACTGCCCAACCCTGAGCCGGCAGACCGGTCAGGACCGCCAGCCCCGCCGCGGCTCCGGTGATATTGCCGGTTTCAAAAGCCGCATTCCCCCCACCGATACCGACCACAACGAGGGTACACACTGGCAACCGCAGGCGTGAATCACGAAAGACCGCTCGCAGCGCTTCGCCAAGCCCCTGGCGGCTGACGATAGCAAGCCGGGCGGCCATGTCCTGGAGGACGATGGTTGCCAGAACGGAAAAGACCACCACCCAGACCAGACGGTGTCCAAAGCGCGCCCCGACCAAGCTGGCCGTTGTCACCGTCCCCGGTCCGATAAAGGCGGCAACCACCAGGAAACCCGGGCCAAAGTGCCTCACGGCTCACCCCTGCCAGCCAGCCACATCTTTTTTGGCACTGAGCCCAGCCGGCGTGACCCGCACAAGCAGTTCTCCCGGCCCTCTGTTGCGCCTGCCATACGCCTCGGCTTGCTCGGCACCCGGAGAGCGGCCGCCGCCCCGCCCCGCCCAGTGGAGCAGCTGCCCAGGGTCATCGCTCAGGCTGGCCGTCCCGCCGCGCCGGACAAAGGCCAACGGCGGGGTGTCGTCGTCAACGCCCAGGCTGACCCGTGGTTCACGGCACCGGCTGGCCGCTTTCACGCTGGCCTGCCAGGTGGAAGGATAGCCGTTGTCTTTGACCGTGGCGCACTGGGCGGTGCCGGCGTGCTCGGTCAGAAAGGCCCCGGCTTCGTCGCCGGTCATCGGCTTCATGGCCGAAACTATGCCCTGTTTTTTCTCAGGAATAAAGCGCAGACCGCAGGAGCCTGGGCCGTGTCCAGCCTTGCCCCGTCTTCCTGACCCATAGTATACAGTCTCACGGTCGTACACAAAGGAGGGGGCACACTATGGCGCGACCGGTTCGCTACAATATGATTGGGCTGTTGTTCTGCAGCTCGGTCGTCAATTACATTGACCGGGTCAATATCTCGGTCGCCGCCCCGGTCATCATGGCCGCCACCGGTTGGGATACAGACCGCTTTGGGCTGGTCTTTTCGGCCTTTCTGGTCGGCTACGCGCTGTTGCAGATTCCGGGCGGCCTGGTAGCCGACCGCTGGAGTGCCCGCAAGGTGCTGGCCCTGGCCTTCTGTGGCTTTTCGCTGTTCACCGCCCTGACCCCGCTGGGCCAGTTGGGCTTTGCCCTGTTTATCGCCATGCGTTTTCTGGTCGGCGCGTTTGAGTCCATGACCTTTCCGGCCCTGACCTCGCTCAACTCACGTTGGATTCCACGCACAGAGTTTGGCCGGGCGCAAACGGTCAGCATCTCGGGCATCACCGTCGGCCAGATGATCGCCTACCCGCTGACCACCTGGATTGTTGTCCAGTTCAGCTGGCCGAGCGTCTTTTATTTCAACGCCCTGCTCGGTTTTGTGTGGGCCGCGGCCTGGCTGTGGTATGCGACCGACACCCCGCGCCAGCATCCGCGCATCAGCCAGGCCGAGCGGGACTATATTGAATCCAACCTGTCGCCCAAGCCGAGCACCCCACTGCCCATCAGCGCTCTCTTCAGCAGCCTCCCCCTGCTGACCGTGTGCCTCAGCTATATGGGCTATGCCTACATCGGCTGGATGTTTCTGTTCTGGTTTCCGACCTATCTGGTCGAGGGCCGGGCCATGTCGCTGGAAACGATGGGCCTCGTGGGCATCCTCCTGCACGGGGCCGGCTTTGTCGGGATTCTGGGCGGCGGCGCGGTCTCGGACTGGCTGCTGCGCAAAGGCTGGAGTGCCGAGTTCGCCCGCGCCCGGCTGGCCGGCTTTGGGGTCGGCCTGTCCCTGCCCTTTCTGCTCGCGGCGTCGCTGGTGCCCTCAACCCCCCTCAGCGTCCTGTGCCTGGTGAGCTTTTACTTCTTTTTTGCCAGCGCGGTCGCCGGCTATACAACCGTGTCGATTGAGTTCAACCCCCATTTTGCCGGGGCGATCTTTGGCATGATCAACTGTCTGGGCAGTTTCGCCGGCATCTTCGGCCCGCTGACCGCCGGCTTCATGCTGGCCGGGGGTGGCAGCTGGACCCTGCCGTTTTTTGTCGCCGCCGGGGTCGGCACCGTCTGCACGGCCATCCTGCTCGTCGTCCCGATCCGCCCCATCGTCTTCAGCGGCTTCGCCACACCCGAGCCAACTGTCGGCAGAGAGACGCATTGAGGCCGTCCTAACTGCGCACCCCCACACCGGAGGCCGGTGCTCTTATCCTCTCCGCGCCCAACTGACGCGGAGAGAAATTGAAGACGGGGATATTCTCTACACAAAAGAGCCCCGCCGAAGAGCGGCTTCTGGGTCATACCAGACCGCAGCGACAAAATTCTGGATTTCCTGAACAAAATTCCATACGACATCCGACGATAGCGGATGGATTGATTTCGGCTCCAAGAGAAACATGCTCCTGACGAGCAGCCTCAAACAAGGTGGTCCCAACCCCCGCAAATGGGTCAAGGACTACACTATCCCTTGCAGCATACCGGCTGAGGAGAAGTTCGACCAACTGCGGCGAGAATTGTCCTCGCCAGGGAAATATGTTCGTCCGCCTGCGGTCTGCCAGATCGAGACTCTGCTGCGGTATCTCTTTAGCGTTGAGCGGGGTTTCGTCAAAGACCTTCGTGGCTTCCATCACCCTGCGCGGAACCGTAGAGTGCTCAGAAAGAACATGGGGATCTCGGGGCAGGAGCAGTACCATGCCGATCTATTCATTTCTGCTCGGATGCGCGAGCACTGTTTACAATGACGCTATGGATTATACAGAAAATCTCCCATGAGCGCCAGCATCATCCAGACTTGATCCCCTGCAGACTTGATCCCCTGGCCTTACAGGGGTTAAGGTATGGATTGTTCAGCGCGTACTATAAGCACGACACGGAAGGAGCCTGAAGATGAATTTTGAATACGCGCCCAAGGTCACAGCGCTGCGCCAAAAGGTCCAGGACTTCATGGATGAGCACATCTACCCCAACGAGAAAACCTATGACGAGCAGCTCAACAGCCAGGGCAACCGGTGGCAGATTCCGCCCATCATTGAAGAACTCAAACACAAGGCCAAGGCGCAAAACCTGTGGAACCTGTTCCTGCCCGAAAGCAACTACGGCTACGGTCTCACCAACCTGGAATATGCGCCGCTGGCCGAGGTCATGGGCTGCGTACACTGGGCGTCTGAGGTGTTCAACTGCTCAGCCCCAGACACCGGCAACATGGAAGTCCTCTCACGTTACGGCACCACAGAGCAGCAGGACCGCTGGCTGCACCCCCTGCTGAACGGCGATATTCGGTCGTGCTTTGCCATGACCGAACCCGCGGTCGCCTCGTCTGACGCGACCAATATCGAGTCGAGCATCGTCCGGGACGGCGACGAGTACGTCATCAACGGCCGCAAATGGTGGTCGTCGGGTATGGGCGACCCGCGCTGTCAGATTATCATCTTCATGGGGAAAACCGACCCCGACCACCCGAGTCGCTATCGCCAGCAGTCGCAGATTCTAGTGCCGCGCGACACGCCGGGGATCACCATCGTGCGTATGCTGTCGGTATTCGGCTATGACGACGCCCCGCACGGCCACGCCGAGGTCGAGTTCAAAGACGTGCGGGTGCCGGCCTCGAACATGATTCTGGGCGAGGGCCGCGGGTTTGAGATCGCCCAGGGGCGGCTCGGGCCGGGCCGTATCCACCACTGCATGCGGCTCATCGGTCAGGCGGAACGCGCCCTGGGGAAAATGTGCCGGCGGGCCAAGTCACGCGTCGCCTTTGGAAAGCCGGTCTCAGAACGAAGCGTAACCCAGGAGCGCATCGCCGAAGCCCGCCTCTCCATTGAACAGGCCCGGCTGCTGACGCTCAAAGCCGCCTACATGATGGACACGGTCGGCAATAAGGCGGCTCGGGCCGAAATTGCGATGATCAAGGTCGCCGCGCCGAACATGGCCCTCAAGGTGATTGACTGGGCCATGCAGGCCTACGGCGGGGGCGCGGTAGACGAGGAGTTCGGCCTGGCCAGAGCCTATGCCCAGGCCCGGACGCTGCGCTTTGCCGATGGCCCGGACGAGGTTCACCGAAACCAGATTGCTCGTCTGGAGCTGCGCAAGTACGACGCATAGCCGCTCGGTCCCCCCCGCCCTGTGCCGCATCGGGGCGGGAGAGAAGGAACCAGACCGGTCAGGCCAGGGCCGGAAATGCAGAAATCACATAATTGCCACACAGGCGGGTCGAATCCATGATGTTCTGGTGTGGGATGCCGCCGCTTACTGCCCCGCCAGGCCGGCCAACAGCGCCCCGACATCGGGCGCATCAAGCACCAGATTCCCCACCAACACGGCGTCAACCTTGCCCAGCAGGGCCGCGCATTTGTCGGTGCTGGCGGCTTCATCCAGGGCCAGCACAGTCTTGTGTCGCGGTATCAGGGCGACAAGCCGCTCAATCTGCTGGACCTCAAGCCGGCCCGACGGTGCGCTGATCCCCAGCACAAACGCTCCCGCGTCCAGCGCCCGGTCTACCTCGGCCGGGGTCTGCACCGCGACCACCGGCGTCATATGGCTGGCGCTGGCGGCGTTCATCAGGCGGGTCAAGGTGCCAGGCTCCGGCTCTCCGGCCCAGACAACCACCGCGTCCGCTCCACACAGCCGGGCGTGGTGAATCTGGTGGGGATGGATGATGAGGTCGAGCCGCAAGAGCGGCGCGCTGATCGCCTCCGAGACCGCCCGCAGGTCTTCGAGCGAGGTGCCAAACATGCTCGGCTCGGTGTACACGCCGACCGCGCCGACCTCGGCCTCATCACAGGCCCGAGCCAACGCCACCAGGTCGGTCTGCGGCCAGCCCCGCCCGGTGTGGGGGTCAACCCGCTTGAGGGCCCGCGATGCAGGCGAGCTCCTGCTTATGGGTCGTGACGTACTGGGCAAAGGCCCGGATACTGGGGCTCAGCTCGCTCACCGGCAGGTCGGCCAGGCGTTCAAGCTCGGCGTCCTTTGCAGCGCGTAAGGCGTGCCAGTCCATAAGCCCTCGTCACACAAGTGAACGATGATACCCTCTCGCATAGGGAATTCCGTAGCAAAATACGCAAGCCGCTCCCGCTTTTTCTTCGGCTTGTAACGCCTTTGCAGATCCGCCTTGGGGTGAGGCGGGGGCCAACAGAATGTGGTGCAACGCATCATCAAAGGATCCAGCGCTCATGATTTCCTTACGTTCACCGCGCCTGCTCATACCTCTTCCCCTTTTTCGGGCTTGTGCCAATTGCCAAATGTTTTTTTCGCAACGCCATAAACCAACACATCTTCAGAATAATGTTTTGGGTCTGGTAAATTGCTGAGCAACAGGGTGACACACGGGTGCTTGTTAATGTTGAATCGAACTTCCTGATAATGCGTTTCTGAATTATGACGAAACCCTTTGGGATGTATCGGAAAGTTCCGGTGTGGATACAGGCCGCAAAAGGTCTTGCCTTCATCAAGGTAGCAGGGCGGGTCGCAATACAGGAAATCCCTGGTGTGGCGCGGTATGGATTCATGGAAATCTGCGCATTCGACGCTTAATCGGGGTGCGCGGAACACGGCAGACTTCTCAACCATTCTGGTATAGCGTTCCTCGGAAAGGGACATGTCCGACGTCCATGAAAGGCGACGCGACACCTTTCACGCCGTCAGGCAACAACTCCACAATCAAGCCAACGGCCAAGCTCTTGCCGCCAGCATATCGTAAGGGCGAGGCAGGATAGCGCCTGTATTTGCGGGTGCCTCGGTTTCTCAAGGTGCTCAGGAATGCCGCTTTTCGTTCGGTATGGAACAAAACGCTCATACTTCCTTCCCGGATGAGGACTGATATCAGCGTTCACTGTTTCGGAAGCGCGACAGATTGGGCAGACCGGTCCGGGCGGTCACACCGCCATTGACCCGGCTCGCTTCGTCAGGCCGGCAACCACCACCGCCGCGCCTTCCTGGGCAAAACCGCGGGCAGATGCCGAGCCAATACCAGAGCCGCCGGCAGTAATAACGGCTACCCTGCCCTCAAATCGTCCGGCCATCGCTGTCCCCCCCCTTCCGCCTGGTCCTGGCCGGGGTTAAAGCACCCCGAGGCGGCCAAGACAAGAGGACCGGCCGGCTAGGGGGCGGAAGAAACGGTCACAGTCGGGGAAGAAAAACGGCAGGTCCTGGCGGATAGCCGCGCCGACCTGTTTGGCGCTGGCCGCGGAGGGAAACGGACCGAGCACCACCTGATACCAGCGGCTGGCCAGACCGGGCGGGGCCAGCAGTTCAGCCTGGTAGCCCTTCCGGCGCAAAAGCCGGACCGCAGAGCTGGCCGACTCGGACGAGTCAAAAGTGGCGACCTGGAGCCGGTACGAGGCCGGGCCTGGTTGGGCCTGGCGGGTGGCCTCAGGTGCGGCCGGCGGGAGCTCGGCCATCTCTTCCCGGGCCGGACTTGCCGGCAGGGGACGGTAGGGCAGGTCAGGCACCCGGGCAGCCAGGTTGCGGGCCAGGTCATCAATGGCCCGCTGTATCTGTGCATCGCTGATATCGCGGAGCAGCAGCACTGCGTTTGGCACAATGCCGATGGGCGACAGGGGCAGGCCACCAGACCGGAACCGGGTGGTGTACGATTCCTCAACCAGCGACCGGCCGCTCCGGGCGTCAATCAAGCGAATGCCAGCGTCAAGCGCGATGCCGGCGTACAGCCCCAGATACAGGCGCCTGGCCTGGGTCACGACCCCGTACACCAGAGCCTGACAGCCGAGGGTCTCGCCCAGCGACCGGGCCGACAGCCCTCTCCAGTCCGGCGGCAGCCTGGCATCAATCTCGTGCAACTCGACATCGACAAAGCGTTTGGTGCTCAGGTGGCCGGCAAAACTGCGGCGCACCTGACCGGTGATCGCCGGCCGTCCGGTCCTGTTGCTGAAGGGCAGCACGCACACCCGTTTGGGGTCAGGGTCCTGCTGGCTCCAGGCGACAAATCGGGAAGACGGGGGAGGCAGCTTTTGCGCCCCGCAGGCCGTACACACCAGGGCGAGGCACGCACCCCCACACCAGACCAGCACACTTTCTCATCCTCACCTCCCATCCACAACCGCATGCTGTGTCCTTTGTACAGCAATCCAGGCCGGGAAGAAATGGGCCGCGGCAGCAATTCTTGTCCTCCGCTTCCAAAGCGGCTAGACTGTGACCCACGCCGAACAACACAAGCCAGACAACGCCGGCCCGCTATCGTCCGGCCCTCCTCACCGATGCTCACCTCTACCTTTCAACACATCCACGGCATCGGTGACAAGACCGAGAAAAAAATCTGGGCGGCCGGTCTGACCACCTGGCAGACCTTTCTGGACACGCCCAACCGGGCACCGTTGAGCGCGTGGCAACGTGAGCTGGTGTGCCGTCAGCTCGAACAGTCACTGCACCGCCTGAAACGCGGCGATGCCCAGTACTTCAGCCGGCGGCTCCCCCCGGCCCTCCACTGGCGGCTGTATCCGGGGTTCTGCCAACGGGTAGCCTATCTCGATATTGAGACGACCGGGACCTCTCCCCCTGAATGCGCGATTACCGTCATCGGCCTGTACGACGGGCAGCGTCCCCAGGTCTATGTGCGAGGACGGAACCTGGCCTGTTTTGGGGCGGATATTGAGGAGTTCACGCTGCTCGTGACCTATAACGGGCGGGCCTTTGACCTGCCGTTTCTCCGGCACGAGCTGGGTCTGCCGCTCCGCCAGGCGCATATTGACCTCCGCCACCCGCTGGCCGCCCTGGGCCATACCGGCGGGCTGAAAAAAATCGAGCAGCGGCTGGGATTGGAACGCGAGGGCCCGCTGGCACTGTTGGACGGCTGGTGCGCGGTGCTGCTATGGCAGTACCATATGCAGGGACAGGCCGGGGCCCTGGAGACGCTGCTCCGCTACAACCTGGAAGACGTGATCCACCTGCCGGCCCTGCTGGCCGAGGTGTATAATACGCGCGTCCGCCGCCTGCCCTTTCTGCTCCCCGACCTGGAGTTTCCCCAGCCGCCGGCGATTCCGTTCGATTTTGACCCTGAGGTTGTCCGCAAGGTCCTGACCGTCACCGGCAAAGTCTCCCCCGGCCAACTATAGAGCGGGGCGTCCCAGGCGTGCTGACAGAGGCGTCGCTGTTCAAAAAAATGGAACCAGACACCGCGCGGCCGGCCATGAAGGGCCTTTTCTTTTGGGCCGGGTGTCGCTATGTATGGCAGCCGACCGGTCTCTGAGCCAGACAGAAGGGAGATCGTTATGGCAGACGATTCTTTCGCAAAAAATTCCCCACATCAAGGTATCGAGCGCCTACCCTGGAGAGTGGTACATCGTTGAGGTTGATGGTGGTGAGGGCAAGCTCCACATGGAACTCCGCCGCCCGGTCGGCGAGGAAGACAGCGATGTCTTTCACCTGAATATCCGCGCCCCGGTCCAGCCGTTTGAAGTGCAGAGTACCACGAGCGGCGGCGTCAAGCATACCCACGGACGGATCGAGTCTGCCCATCTGAGCTTTTCCGGCCCCCGCACGGTGTGGCCCGACTTTGTGCGCTGCATCCAAGCCCTGGCCAGTATTTTTGATACCTTGGAAACCAGCCCGCTTGACCGGGAGAAGGTCAGAGAGCACTTTTTTAAGAAAAAGTAGCCGGGCCGCTACTCGACCTGTATCTGTCGGCTGCGGACGACCACATCGTCACGGTGGGTCTCAACCCGCACCCGGCGTTGCTCCCCATCGTCCTGTACCGCATAGCCGATACTGTACTGGGCGCGCAGCTCCTGGGCGATCGTCTGGGTGGCCTGGGTCAGTGTCGATCGGATGCCCCGCACATCAGCCGTATTCAGCAGAAAATGTTTCCCGCCGGTCCGGGCGCTGATCTGTTGCAGGGTTTTGACATCGACCCGCTCAACGCCCTGATTCGGCAGCATGGCATAGCGGCCAAGCATGATCCGCCGTCTGTCGCCGAGAAAGCTCTGGGGATTGCCAATGCCGATGGTATAGATGAGCACCCCGGAGCGCCGGGCCTCGTCAAGCATGGCATCAAGCGGGGTGAGGCTGGCGGTATCGTAGCCGTCGGTAATCACGATCAGGGCTTTTTTCTGGTGGCGGCCACGTTTGACACGGCGCAGGCCGCCCACAATGGCATCGTGCAGCGCCGTTCCGCCAACCGGCCGCAGTTGGCTCACCGCCTGGACGAGCAGCATCCGGCTGTCGGTGAAGTCCTGGAGCAGGCTGAGCTGGTGGCTGAACTGTTCGAGAAAAACCTCATCGCCACGTTTGATCTGAGCAATAAACCCCCGGAGGGCGTGACGGGCAGGACCTCTTTTGGCGCGCATACTGCCGCTGCCATCGACGACGAGCCCCAGGCTCACCTGCTCCCGGTGGCCGGCATTGAAGTAGACGATGTTCTGCGGCACACCATCGACAGACAGGCGAAAGTCCTGGGGTGTGAGGTCTGGAATATAGCTGCCCTCAAAATCCGTCACCGTCACCGTCACAACACGTCTCGGCCAGCGGGCAAGAGGCGGTGCTGGGGGCGAGGACGGATCGGACGCCCGGGGCGGAAGCGGACTTTGGGGTGCTGGTCTGTCGGAAGAGACGGCTGGCGGGACGGTTTCCCGGCCGCCCCCGGGGGCAGCATCCTGGGCCCGGACCCCCGACACCATCAACACCAGCGTCAGCAGGCTGAGGAGCAAAACACAGGCGGGACGACGGCTGAGGTGCGGCCGGGGTGGCCCGGCGGCTGGGGACGCTGTGTGCAGCACATGCATGACCGTGGCCCTTCTGCCGGCGAGCTTACCCCTCGCTCCGCTCAGGAACAAGGGGCGAGCGGAGTACGGCCCGCTCTCAGCGCGCCTCAGCGCGGAGTGCCGCAATTTTGTCCCGAATCTCGGCCGCGTCGTCGGCCCCCGGCACCAGGACCAAATAGCGGTCATAGGCCTGGGCCGCGGCCCGGAGATTGCCGGTCTCCTCAAAGGCCTGGCCGAGGTTGCGATGGACCGCGCCAAAGTTGGGGTCAAGGCGGAGAGCCATCATATACCCACCCATCGCTTCGCTGAGCCGGCCGGCCATACGGAACGCCTGGCCGAGCATATTGCAGGCTTCGACATAATTGGGCTTGAGGCGCATGGCAATCAGAAAGGCCGCGGCCGCGGCCGACGCATCGCTCTTGGCCAGCAGGCGTGTGCCGCGCCGAAAGTGGTCCTGAGCCGAGCCGGCGGCCGGCGTTGGCGTTGTGCCGGATTCGAGAGCCTGGCGCAGCGCGGCAGTTTCAGGGCTGGCCGGAGCTGCTTCCAGATAGCGACGGTAGGCTTCGTGCGCGCCCTCTCTATCGCCACGTTGTTCCAGAGCGTTGCCGAGGTTGTAGTAGGCCTGGGCGTTCAGCCGGGTTGCCCGGCGGAAGGCGGCAATCGCGCCGTCGAGGTCGCCCCGGTCGTACAGGGCTAAGCCGAGGCTATGGGCGGCATCAACCCGGTCCGGTTGGAGGTCAAGCGCCTGTTGGAGGGCGCTGACAGCCGCCGGGATTTTGCGGTGGAAATAGGAGGCCATACCCATATTGGTGTGCGCTTCAACCAGCTTGGGGTCTATCCGCAGAGCCTTGGTATAGGCTTTGACCGCGGCTTCCCAATCGCCCCGACTCAGGGCGGAGTTGCCGCGCTGCATATGCTCTTGGACCGCGGGGTTGGGGTGTGACACGGGCGGGGCGAAAGGAGGGGTGAGCTGGCCGGCAGCCCGGCCGGCCAGCCCGACAAGGGCGAGCAGCCCCATCAGCAGTGTTGCGGTGCGGCGCACGAGGGTCATCATACACCACAGGCCGGAGAGTCCAAGATGGGGGCTTGTCCTGCCTGGCCGGCTGTGATTATAGGATAATATCCATGTCGCCCGTTGAAACCGCACCGTCCCCGCTGACCCTGTTGTTGAGCCTGCTTGTCCTGCTGCTCAGCCTCGGTGTGCTCGTGCCGCTGGTCGTCGTGCTGCTGGCCGCCTTCCAGGCTGTCTTTGGCGGCTTTTTTGAGCGGGCCGCCTTTCGGCGTTCGGGTGTGCGCTGCGGCCAGGGCGACGCCCTGATTGAGCAGGGCGACTTTGCCGCCGCCGTCCGGCTGTTTGGCGAGGCGTTTTTTCTGCGCCCCGTCCGCCGCGACCCCGAGCTGTTGTCCGATATTGCCAATTACCACACCGGTCTGCTGAGTCGCCTGCTCACCATTGCCGACGAGATGGGCAAAGGCGTAACCCACCTGCCGTCTCTGGCCGTGGTAGACCGTCTGCTGGACGAGCGACTTGAGATGCAGCTCGCCTACTTCCGGGCGCGCAAACGCCGAGACACCGAGCAGATGCGGAACACCCAAGAACGTCTCAAAAACAATCAAAAGCTGACCCGGCTGGCCATCAACCGCCTGCTGGACGAAATCCGGTCTTCTTCGGAAGAGCGCGTACAGTATCATTAGCCCCATCCCCAGGAGCGCCACGCTGGATGTCACCGCGATCAAGGCCGACTTTCCGGGTACTTCGCAACAGGTCTACCTGAATACCGCCGGCGTTGGTCTGCCTCCCCGCTCAGCCCTGGACGCCGTACAGCGGGTCTGTCGGCTGCTGGGCCAGGGACCGGCCCAACTGGGCTATGGTGACTACTACCGGGCGCTTGGCGAGTCGGCTGTCAAGGCAAAAAACGAGGCCGCCCGACTGCTGTGCGCCAGCCCCCGGGAAATCGCGTGTATTGATGATACAACGATGGGGCTGAATATCGCCCTGGCAGCCCTGCCCTTTGAGCCGGGCGATAACATTGTGCTGTGTGACCTGGAGTATCCGCAGGTGGCGGTCAGCGCCAGCCACCTCCAGCAGCACAGCCAGGTTGAGGTCCGCGTGGCCCGTCATACCGGGGGTGTGGTCAGCCTTGACGACTACGCCAGCCTGGTTGATGAGCGCACCCGGCTCATGCTGGTCAGCTCGGTCCAGTGGATCAACGGCCTGCGGATGGACTTGGCCGGCTTCTCTGAGTTGGCCGAAGAACGCGGGTGTTTCCTGGTGGTTGACGCCATTCAGCAACTCGGGGCTGTCCCGCTTGACCTGAGCGGGCTGCGGGTCGATTTTCTGGCGGCCGGCGGCCAGAAATGGCTGAACGCGCCGTTTGGTGCCGGCCTCTTGTACATCTCACAGCGGGTCCACGACCAGCTTCAGCCCGGCCTGGCCCACGGTCTGTTCGCCTACGATGAACCGCCCGGCGGCTGGCTCACCTATCTGGGCGACCCGGGCCTGACCCCGTTTGTGTCTCTGCCCCTGGCGGCGGACGCCCGGCGGTTTGAAATCCACGGGATGCCCAAGATGCTGGGCACGGCCGGCCTGGCCGAATCGCTGGCCTATGTGAACCGCCTCGACCGGGACGCGCTCCTTGAGCATATCCTTGGCCTGGGCGATTTTCTGATTGAGGAGCTGGCCCGAAGGAACATCCGGGTCTGGACGCCAAGCCAAGCGCGGCTGCGGTCCGGCATTGTCACCTGCGAGCCTTTTCCCGAGGCCGAGCGCGTCCATCGGCTTGACCAAGCCCTCGGGGGCCAGCAGATATACCCGACCGTCCGCTACTGTTCGGGGATCGGCGGGCTGCGTATCTCGATGCACTACTACACCGAGCGGGCCGACCTCGAAGCCCTGCTGGCCGCCCTGGACGAACACCTCAAGCGGCCGGAGCCATGACCCGGCTCAAAGCGGTCTTCTTTGACGCCGCCGGCACCCTGATTACTGTGGACGGCTCTGTCGGCGGCATCTACACCGAGCTGGCCCGGCAACACGGCAAAGCGGTGGACACGGCCGATGTGGAAGCCGGCTTTCGCCGCGCATTTGCCGCCGCCCCGGTCATGGCTTTTCCCGGAGCCGCGGCCGGCGATATCCCGACGCTGGAAAAACAATGGTGGCGGGATGTGGTCGGCCAAGTCTTCTCTCCGCTCGGGCCGTTTCCCGGCTTTGGCAGCTTTTTTGACGAGTTGTATGACTTTTTTGCCCAGCCCCGCGTCTGGCGGCTCTACCCTGACACCCGACCGACGCTGGCCGCCCTGCGCGCCCGAGGGCTGCGGCTGGGGGTCATCTCAAACTTTGACTCGCGGCTGTTTGGGCTGCTTGAGGGGCTGGGCATTGCCGGGTTTTTTGATCCGGTTGTTATTTCGACCCGGGCCGGCACGGCCAAACCAGAGGCCGCGATCTTCGGCCACGCCCTGGCCCACCACGCGCTGGCCCCTGAACACGCCGTCCATGTCGGAGACAGCTATGAGATGGATATCCTGGGGGCCCGGACGGCCGGCCTCCAGCCGGTCCTGATTGACCGCCAGGCCGAGGCGTCCGGGCCGCCCGCCCATCTGTCCGTCACCAGCCTCACCCAGCTCCCGGCCCTGCTCGCCCGTGTATAGCGGGTATCCCCCGCCTGCTTTGCGCTTCCGCCCCAGGCTGGCTATAACAGCGACCATATTCCGGTTCGCACAAGGAGGACGCCATGCCAGGACGTGAAGCCATTCCACGGGTCAGCAACTGGGGCCGCTGGGGCAAAGACGACGAAAAAGGCACCGCCAATTTCATCACCCCGGAGGTGATTGTCGCCGCCGCCCGGCTGGTCAAAAAAGGGGCGGTGTTCTGCTGCTGTATTCCCATTGACCAGAACGGCCCGGTCTTTCCGACCCGCACCCCGCCGCAGCGTTTTATGTCGATTCTGAATGTACCCGTCAGCGAGGTCGGGCTGGCCGGCTCGGCGATTGCCAACGACGATTACATCACCATGTATCTTCAGGGCTCAACCCAGTGGGACAGCCTAGCCCACGTCGGCTACGACGACAAGTTCTACAACGACGCCGACACCAGCACCGTCACCGCCCACGGCGGAGCGGCCAGAAACGACATCGGCAAGCTCTACCAGTCGTTTGTCACCCGCGGCGTGCTGCTCGACATGGTTCGCTACAAGGGCTGCGAAGCGGACGGCCACCTGCCCAGGGACTACCCGATTACCATCGCCGACCTCGACGGCTGCTGCCAGGCCCAGGGGGTTGAGGTCAGGAGCGGGGACGCCCTGTGTATTCGCACCGGCTGGGTTGCGTACTGGTACACGCTGGAGACCGCGGAGGACAAGGATGCCTATTTTCACGCCCAGCCGGGCGTGTCGGTGGCAACCGCGGAGTGGGTGCATCGCAAAGAGATCGCCTGTATTGCCGTGGACAACATCGCCGTCGAGCGCCTGCCCTCAGAAGTGGACGGCGAGTTCATCCCCTTCCATCAGGTCGCCATTCGGGACCTGGGTCTAACGCTGGGCGAGATCTTCACCTTTGAGGAGTTGGCCAAGGACTGCGCGGCTGACGGCGTGTACGAGTTTCTGTGGGTTGCCCCGCCGCTGCACCTCCCCAACGCGGTCGGCAGCCCCCTCAACCCCCTGGCGATTAAGTGAAAAGACGGGTGGACGGCGGTAGTCGGGGATGCGTAACGTAGAGGCGGTCCATCTCCGGGTCAGCGCCAGAGAAGCGGCGAAACGGTCCGAACGAACTGGAGAACCAGCCGACGCCCTCCCCCCACACGGTTCTCTTGGCGTTCCGGCGAGAGGAGAACATAATTGACCCCTGACCCCCATTTTGTCGGATTTTCGCATCTGCGACGCTTGGGGGGTTGTGTGCCGGCCGCCCCCGGCCCGTCCATTTATCTTCCGAGTGACCGATCAAATCAACACTGATTTCACCAGACCCTTTACCTGTCGTAATCCAGTGAGATCAGTCCTCACGAGTGAGGGGGCACCGATTGCGCTGGCCATCAGGCTCTGGGCAGGCTTGTGTACGCCGCCCGCTCCTCCAACACCCTGTCAATTCCGGTCATCCACTCCAAATCTCTGCCAATAACGAGTTCGGTCATTGCCGCGTGGTGGGTATTTTTCATGGAGATGGGCTTCGCTGCAAGGCCGTGTTTTCTCGCAAGCTCTCTCACTTCTTCTGCGTTGTCGTAGGTCATAATAAAATCGCCGTGTATGTGCTCACACGCCGCGAACAGCGCTTCGTGATCGACGTCACAATGCGTATACAGGCGGCGTCCCGCTTGCTTCCCGCCGGCCGTATAGGGAGGATCGATAAAAAAGACGACCTCTTCGTTCTCTTTGTAGTGTTCGACTGTCTGAAAGGCGTCTCCGTGCTCAAAAGACAGCCTGTCCCGTGTCAGGTGAATCTCCCGCAGACGCCTGGCAAGTGTCTCAGGATACCAGCGTGAAAGCAGGCCTTTCCCCGCTTCTCCATGCTTGAGAAATCCGGCTCCCGACGCCAGAATCCCCCCGTGAAATGTCCGGTTTTTCAGGATGGTTTGAAACGCTCGCTGTTTCGTCACTGTGCGCTTTGTCTTGAGCTCGCGCAGCGCGTTCTCTTTCGACATGTCAAAGGTGAGTATTCGTGAGGCAAGCCATTCTGCTTCACCATCAAGAATGGTCTGCCATACGGCCGCTATCTCCTCGTCAAGCTCAACCATCAACGCGGCGTCAACCAGGTTTTCAAACACTGCCGTTAAGGAAACGATACCGCCGCCGGTAAACAGCTCAATCAAAAGATGCGGACGCTGTGGTTGACTGCGAAGCCACTCCCGAAGACGAGGAACAAACCAGGTCTTCCCGCCCGGATACCGAAATGGACTTCGCTGGGGGACAGACGCAACGTTCACCGCCTTCATCCCCTGCAAGAGGCCGGAGCGTGACTGCGACCGGTCATCGTCACACTCCGGCCTCGGTCCGGCCGCCCCCGGAGAAGTCTCCGGTTCAGCCGAAGGGTCCGCGGCTTCACCGAACAGCGACTTCTGCATGGAACTATGCTCCAGGCGAGCCTTGGTTGGTTGGTGTAGACGGCTGCTTTTCGTCCACCTTGGCCTGAAGCAATTTCACAAAATTCTCCATCCTGCCAACTTCTGGCCGGGCTATCGTGTTCAGGGCTTCCAGGAATTTTGTGTAGACGACCTGGGTTTTTGTCAATTTGTATCCGGGGACTGCGGCGTCGAGAACGAGGTCATACACCAGCCAAGCCACTTCGGCCTCAGATGGTGCTACTTCTTCCAAAGCGGGGAGGGTATTGAAGAAAGAACGGTCTGAAGCGACCGCCATTTTCTTCTTCCAAGTGTGAAGAATCCCGCCCTTGAACATCAGTTGGGGGGCTAAACGTTTTCGGGACGATGACAGAAAGTCAGGACGGGGATAGTTGGGACGATTCGTCCAGTCCATTGAGGCATTCGCCCTGCAATCCGACATGTAATGCGAGAATGGCTCTCGTACATTTCCAGAAATGTACACAGCCTGAATCTCTAAGGAGCCAAAGTCGTAGACCCTTCCATTCTGGTCATACGCAGCTAACACCAGGTCGATATTCCCGGCAGACTTCCCATCAGAATCGGCCAGTCTTACCTCGGTCAATGGAGTCCAGTCGGCTCCTTCAGGGAAGAAGAAATCCGCAGCATCGGCGGCGACAAGCCAATTTTCACGAAACCGGATTGGACAGGTAATGACCGTGCTGTCCTGGTGGTAAATGCTACAGACCCCGAGGGGAGCTTTGGCCTTGTCCTTGGTGCAACCCGGTACCTTATTGTTGAATGGACAAAGTTTGTTCTCCCGATGGCGTATTGCCCGCGGACGAAAATCTGTCGGCAAATGGCCGAAAACCTCCGCCAGGGGCTGATTTTCGTTTTGCATCGTTCCTCTATCGGCACGGGACAGCCAGGCAGGGCCTATCCGGCCAGGGCCCGCAGACGGGCGATGCGCTCTTCCAGCGGCGGGTGGGTGCTGAAGAAGCGGGTCAGTGACTGACCGTTCAGCGGATTGACAATAAAGAAATGCGCCGTCTGGGGCGAGGCGTCCATTGGAACGCGCTCCGAGGCCAAGCCCAGCTTTGACAGGGCCGAGGCCAGGCCCAGCGGGTCGCCGCTCATCGCCGCCCCGGTCCGGTCCGCGGCAAACTCACGGGTGCGGGAGATCGCCATCTGAATAATCGTGGCCGCCAGCGGGGCCAGAAAGGCCATGACCAGCATCCCGACCATGCCCCCGCCGTCCTCGTCGTCTTCGCTGCGGCCCAGGCCGAAGATCGCCGCCCACTGGGCCATATTGGCCAGCATCATGATCACCCCGGCCAGGGTGGCGGCAACCGAGCTGATCAGGATATCGCGGTTTTTGACATGGGCCAGCTCGTGGGCCAGTACCCCGGTCAGCTCGCGCTCGTCCATCAGCCGCAGAATGCCCTCTGTCACGGCCACCGCGGCGTGCTTGGGGTCGCGGCCGGTCGCAAAAGCGTTCGCCCCCTCGGACGGAATGACGTACAGCTTGGGCATTGGCAGCCCGGCCCGCACGGTCAGGTTGCGGACGATCCGGTGCAACTGCGGTGCCTGGGTCTCAGTCGCCTCCCGTGCCGCGTACATGCGCAGCACAATTCTGTCCGAGAACCAATAACTGCCGAAGTTCATCACTACGGCAAAAAGAAAAGCGATCACCAGACCGCCCTGGCCGCCCATGTACTGGCCAAACAGCAGGATTCCACCGGTCAGCGCACCTAACAGCATCGTTGTTCGCAGCATGAATTCTACCTCCTTGCCACTACGGTAAGACCGCCCCCCGGGGCTGTCAACTCGGCAGAAAGCGGCTCGTCAGCAGGCCCAGGATCAGTAAGGCCCCGTAGGCCAGGTGGAGCTGGGCGGACTGGGCATCAATCTCCCGGTCTTTGAGTTCCCCGGTCTCAAAGACCGTTCGCACAACCGGCACGGCCAAGCCCACGGCCAGCAGGGTCAGCAGCACCGGCCACGGCGCAGAGCCGAAGGCCACCAGCCCGACCGTCAGCACAAACGCGCCGGACACCAGACCGGCCATCTCCCAGTTGGCCGCCGGCCGACCGATGACGGTCGCCAGGGTGTGTTTGCCGTGCCCCCGGTCGGCCTCAATATCCCGGATATTATTGGCCTGGAGGATCGCCGCCACCAGACAGCCGACCGGCAGCGACATCAGTAGCGGGGCCAGGGCAAAGGTCTCGCGCTGCACATAATACGCGCCCATGATGATGACCGGCCCCATGAAGACAAAGACGGTCGCTTCGCCCAGGGTGATATAGGCCAGCGAGAGCGGGCTGGCGGTATAAAAATAGCCGGCCAGCACGCTCAGCAGCCCCAAGGCCAGGACCGGCCAGCCGCACAGGGCGACTAACACGAGGCCGAACAGGCTGCCCAGCCCAAAGCTCGCCAGCCCGCCCCAGTACACCTGCTCAGCCGACAGCAGCCGGCGTTGAATCACCTGGCTGCCGCTCTTGGACTCCAGGGTGTCAACCCCGCTCTGGTGGTCGTAGTAGTCGTTGATCATGTTGGTCCCGATATGGATGAACAGTGCGCCAGCCAGGGCCAGGAAAAAGCGGCCCCACCAGAACGCGCCGTCGAGTGCGCCGAGCACCGAGCCGATGAGGACCGGGGTCATTGAGGCGGTAAATGAGAAGGGACGGCTCGCTTCAATCCAGCTGTGGACAGAACCCGGCCCAGGACCGGCGGGAGGGGTGTGGGACATGGCAGCCTCCTTATCGGGCCTATTATGGGCGTGTTGCCGTGGGGGAGTCAAACGGCCCCGACAGCACGGCTGAACGAACCTGCACGGCTTGCCGGCCCGGAGCTGGCAGGCTACACCCTCGATGAGAAGGAGGACAGGCTATGGCAGCGGAAGCAGTTGGCCGTTTGGATCACATTGGTATTGCCGTCCACAGCATCGAGCGGGCGCGGCCCTTTTTTGAAGAGGCGCTGGGTGCGCGGTTTCGTTTTCTCAGGACCTCCCGCGACGGCAGTTTTCGGTTTGCGGTATTTGACCTGCACGAGTTTACCCTTGAGCTGATTGAGCCGGCCACCGAAGACAGCTTTCTGACCAGGTATCTGGAAAAAAGGGGCGAAGGCGTCCACCACCTCACGGTGCAGACCCCGGACCTGAAAAAGAAGGTCGCCGGCCTGGAGGAACAAGGGCTGCGGGTGGTGGAGAAACACCTGGACGGACCCGATTTTATTGAGGCGTTTATTTCGCCCAAGAGCGCCTGCGGGGTGCTGTTCCAGTTGGCTGAGACGTGTCCGCCGCTGGATAATGCGCCGTACTGGCACAATGCGCAGGAGGAGCACTAGTGGGGCGGGCGAGACGCCCGCGATCCCAGGCAGGGCGCGGCTGATCTGGCCGGCGGTTTTGTGATGTGATAGCCTGAGGGTCATGAACACGGCGGCACGGGCCGAGGCGATCGCCGGCCGGGCCGGTCGGGGTAATGTCAGCGGCTTTGGGCTGGACATTAACGGCCCGGTCTTTCTGATTTCGTCCCTGACCATCCTGGTTTTTATTACCGGGGCGCTGACCTTTCAGCAGGGCGCGACCGAGGTCTTCGGCGCGGTCCGGCTGTGGCTCACCACCCGTTTTGACTGGGTGTTCATGCTGAGCGTCAACCTTGTGCTGCTGTTCTGCCTGTTTGTGATTGTCTCGCCACTGGGCCGGATACGCCTCGGCGGCAGTGAAGCGCGGCCGGCCTACTCCAATCTGAGCTGGTTCGCCATGCTGTTTGCCGCGGGGATAGGCATCGGCCTGATGTTCTTTGGCGTGCTGGAGCCGGTCTATTTCTTTCAGAACCCGCCGCTCGGCGTTGCCGCGGCCCCGACCGAGGCGACACGCGCGCTCGGCATTGCCGGGGCGACTTTTCACTGGGGGCTGCACGGCTGGGCGATCTATGGGCTGGTGGGCCTGACCCTGGCCTTTTTCAGCTACAACCTGGGTCTGCCGCTGACCGTCCGCTCGGCCTTCTACCCGCTGCTGGGCGAGCGGGTGTGGGGCTGGCCCGGGCATACGGTCGATACCCTGGCCGTGTTTTCTACTGTGTTCGGGCTGGCGACCTCGCTCGGCCTGGGCGTTGAACAGCTTACGGCCGGCCTCAATTATCTGCTCGGTACGCCGGCGGTGGCGGCGACCAAGGTGGTGTTGATCGGGCTGATCACCGCTATCGCCCTGGGCTCGGTGCTGACCGGGCTTGACGTGGGCATCAAGCGTCTCAGTCAGCTCAACCTGCTCATGGCGGGGGGGCTGATGGTATTCATCATCGCCGTTGGCCCGACCCTGGCGATAGGCGCGAGCGTCCTCGGCGGGCTGAGCGCGTATGTGGCCAACATTCTTCCGCTCAGCAATTGGATAGGCCGCTCGGACACCGGTTTTCTGCACAGCTGGACGACCTTCTACTGGGCATGGTGGATCGCCTGGTCGCCGTCGGTCGGCATTTTTATCGCCCGCATCTCACGCGGCCGCACAGTCCGCGAGTTCATGGTCGGCGTGCTGCTCGTGCCGACCCTGTTCAGCGTGGTGTGGATGAGTGCCTTTGGCGGCACCGCTATCCACCAGTTCATGGCCGACGGCTACACCGGCGTTACGGCCGCGGTCAGTGCCGGCCGGCCGGAACTGTCGCTGTTCAAGATGTTTGAGCCGCTACCGCTGAGCGGCCTGCTGTCCCTGGTCGGCATTGTCCTGGTGGTCATCTTTTTTGTCACCTCCGCGGATTCGGGTGCGCTGGTGGTCGATACCCTGGCCGCCGGCGGCAAGGTGGATACGCCGGTCGTGCAGCGGGTGTTCTGGTGTGTGAGCGTGGGGCTGGTGTCTACCGCCCTGCTGCTCGGCGGGGGGCTGCAAGCCTTGCAGGCCGCCGTGCTCGCTACCGGCTTTCCGTTTGCGTTTGTGCTCGTTGGCATGGCGGTCAGCGTGTATCGGGGGTTGTCACGATTTCAGGCTTCGCAGGGTTGAGCAGGATTGCAATCCTGCGCCGGATGACACCCTGTCTTAGCACGCGCTTTGACCGCAGCCACGGCTGCGCAATCGCTGTCGAGCGGTGGGGCGTTCAGTCAGCGTTGGCAGGGCGAGTGTGGCCTGTTGGCAGGGGAGGCTGCGCTCGTCAGACCGACCCGCTTCAGAATCTTCTGCGCCAGCCGCTTGAAATCGCGCCGCGCGTCAATCGCGGCCGCGGCGTGGCTGCCAATAGCGCCGTCAGCCGGAGTCAGATGAAAAATGGGCTTGCGCGCTTCCTGCGCCAGTGGCACGAGGCTCCGGTAGTGCCTGACGCTAGCCAGGGCGTGTTCTGTATCGTGGAGCGGCGTTTCGGGATACGGACCGCGGCTATCTCCCAACAGGCTGCGGGCGTATTCCTGCGGCATGCGATTGATCCACTTGTCATACGCTCTGACGGGGCGCTTCATGCGCACGCCGTGCTGTTGCACCACATAGCCGATGGGCTGCATTTTTCCGTCCGGCAGCGGAAAGTCCGGTGGCTGCCAGTTCTCCTTTCGTTTCTGCCAGTCCTTTCGCCAGCGGTTGAGGGTCGGGCCAAGATTGCGCAGACCTTGGAGTGAGAACAGGTCTGCGCCCAGCGGAACAATGATGGAGTCGGTCGCGATCAAGGCCGAACGATTAATCGCGCCCAGATTTGGGCCGAGATCGGCCAGGATGACATCGGCCTGCATCTGTTCAGCCCCGGTCTGCATAACGGTTGAGAAGGCGGTCACAATGCGGAAGGGGCGGTAGAGGGAGGTAGAGCCCAAGGCGTTGGGCCATTCCGCGGACAGGGTATCTTCAAAACCGGCCAGGGCCAAGTCGCCTCGTATCAGGCGGAGCTCGGGGGCGATTAGCTTGAGCAGCGGCTTCTCGATGTCACCTACTTTTGTCAGCGGTAAGACACAGCGCAAAATGGTGTTCGCTGACGTGTCGTCGCCTTCGTCCCACAGTGTTTCCAGATGCTCTTCATCCAGAAAGGCAGCGGTGAGATTCGCCTGCGGGTCAAGGTCACAGGCCAGCACCCGATACCCCATGTCGGACAGCATCCAGGCCAGGTGATAGACCAACGACGTTTTGCCGACGCCACCCTTGTTGTTGAAAAACGTCAAGACAGGCGTGGTCATTGTGCCGGCCTCCTGGCCTGTACCGTTATCCGCACAACGTTGGGGGTAATATCAAACTCCGGTTCCATGTGTCCCGCGGCCGCCAAGCGCTGTCTGGCAAGGGGTATGCCAATGCCATAGCGTTGAACAAACCCGAGGGTTTTCATCGCGTCTGCCAGGTTGGGATTGCGATAATCAACGAATCCCGGCTCCCCGAACCGCTCAGCCGTCACCACTCCGAACACGCCGCCGGGACTCATCACTTCGATCCGGTCATTGAACCAATAGACATGCACCGGCGCGTGGGTGGCTTCGTAGGTCCTGTGCATCAGCGCGTTACGGGTGAACTGGCACAAGGCTTCCAGGGGGTAGTGCTCGCTGCGGTGTTCAACAGAGCGGCTGGTGGCATCTACTGCGACGCGATTATGCGCCATCAGTTTTTCTTCGAGTTGGCGAAGCAGGTCTGGAAGCGCGCCGCGTATCTCTTGGGCATCAAGTATGTCATCGGCAAGGTGCGTTCCGTGTATTCTGAGAAACTGCACATACGCGCCCGGCAGAAAATCTTGCGGGCTTTTGCCGATCGCCAGCAGACCCAGCACGGTCGCGGTGGGCTGGTCGGCAGCAACGATCATTTTTGTCGAGGCCAGTTGTTCGTTGAGACTCCGCGCATTGGCGGCCAGGACCTCGTCGGAAAATGCCTGGACCAGGTATTCGTTCGTAAACTGGGTCAGGTTGAGGTCTGCCAGACCAGCCGAAGGAACAGGCTGGATGTCGAAGGGACGGTCGCCATGCCGCCGTTTTTCGTTGAGTCTTCTTTCATCCTGTGCCGTGGCGAGGCCGCGGCGCGGGCCGATGCGGATGTAGATAGCGCCTTTGCAGCGTACCGGCGGCGAGTCGGAGGGTTGTACAACGACGAGCGCAAGCTCCTTGCCGTGCAGCCGGCGCTTTTCCACGGCGAGTGAGGGCGGGGGCAGGATGTTGCCGTCGGTTTTCATGTCGGCCAACTGCCGGAGCATCTGGTCGGTAACAGACAAGCCGCACAGCGTGCCGTCGTCCCGTACCCCGATGAACACAAAACCGGGCGCTCTGCGGTCGGGCAGATCGTTGGCAAAGGCGCAGATGGCTTGTCTGATTCCTGCGCCGTCGGATACGGCCTCCTTGAACTCGACCCGGTCGGCTTCTCCAGCTTTGATGATCTCCAGCAACGCGGTGTCGGTGACACTCCGCATGAGGCCTGCTCCGTTTCTTCTGAGGCGGATAACGCCCGAGGGCCGCCCCTTCCCTTTATTCTCAATCAAGCTATCCCATAATCACACCAATCACCGGTCAGACCGCGGAGCCTGCCCTGCCCGCTCCGTCCCGCGGCGGCGCGGTGCGTTCAATCAGGGTGCGTAAGGCGAGCATCGCTTCTTCGTGGCGTTCGGTGCTCGTGCGTATCGCTTCTTCATGGTGTTCAGCCTGCGTGCGCATCGCTTCTTCATGGCGGTCGGCGTGCTGTTGTTCACGGCGTTCGCCCATGCGGGCCATGTAGCGGATGCCGTAGCCGACAACGCCGGCCTGAATCAGCCCAACAAGCAGGGCCACCCCGGCCTGGAGATGGGCGGCAGTGACGGCGGCTTGTTGCAAGGCCAGCGTGGCCTGCTGGTAGGCGGTGAGGGGGGCGGCGGTGTCAAACATCGGGTGCTCTCCTTTCTGCTTATCGCCCAAGCGACACAACCTTGTTTTCCTGAGTAATATGGATTCCCGGTTCCGTTTGAACTTCTCTCATTTTCCTTGGCTCAGACACTAATTTTGCGTTAAGGAAGGCGTAAACTCCGATAGAGAGAGCGACCAGTCCTGTAAAAATCAGGGTTAAGACGCCTGAATTGTTATTGAGCCATTCGATAACAGCGTTCAGTTCGATCACGTTTTTCCTCCAACGATTCTGATTTTCTCAGCCCGAAGGGCGGGCGGGACGCCCGCGTTCCCAGGGGGCGGCTGATTACTTCTCTCGGTTCTGCCTGAGAGGATGGGTCTGTCCTTGATATGTGTCGGTTTCCCGCGCTCCGTAGGCCATGCTCTCGGGCAGGGGGGAACTCAGAGGAAAGAATGTGAGTTGGCACGGCCTGTCTTTGAGCGGGGTCAACTCGATCTGGAGCGGGCCGTTGTTCGTGATCTCCAGGGTGATTCGTCCATCCCACCCCGGCTGAATCCAGGAGGCTGTCTGGTGCATACTCAGACCGGCCCGCGCATAAGTGCTCCGACCCTCGATCCGCGCGATCATATCGCGGGGTACAGTGACTTGCTCGCAGGTCATTGCCAAGACAAACTCCCCGGGACAAACGGTGTATGTCTCAACTTTGTCCAGGGCGTCTTTGGGGTTCAAGTCGAGTGTTTTCCAGAAATCGCCAGGGCCAAGGGTCTGTTGGCCATCGGCGAGTGAAACCTTGACGCCGGGTCGCTTCTGTAAAACGGTAAAACTGAAGCCGAGACGCAGGTCAATGGAGGCTTGACCCCACTGGTCTTCTTCCAAGGCAGGAGAGAAGACAATCTGTCCTGCTTCCACCGCTTTTCGGATGTCGGGTTGTGAGAGGACCACGGCCATCACCGGAATCAGTCGGCTACGGTGATGTGTTCGTTTGCCCAGTGGGCACGGAAGGTCATAAAGCCCATAGCGGTGAGAAAATATGAGCCGGGGAGCTGGATGGTGATGGTCTCGCCGTCGATCTTCCTGATGATGCCGCGGATGGAGCCGGCGGACTTGTTGACATACCGGTCTTGGACAAACCCTGAAGATGGGCCCTTTTGGGTGGTGAGCGTGACCAGGTATTCGTCAGAAAACGCGCCGTTGCCGATGTCACAGGGGACATTGACCGATTGCCCAACCTGAAAGTCCGTCGTCATTGTTTTGCCCTCCTTTTCCTTTGTGGTGGCCCCGAAGGGTATTGAAAAAGATCATGAAACCTGAAAATTGATTTCAGGATGTTTTCCATTAGTTCCGCTTATAATGATTTCAACTACCTATGCGTTTTTTGTCTGGTTTTGTCCGCTGAAAGACAGGGGAAAAGCCTGAACTCGCCTGCTGAGCCATAAACAGGCTAATAATGACGCTTACGAAAGTTATCATATCTTATCTTCCAAACTCCCGGCCAATCCTTCCCCTCTTCCCGGCCCGCAGCATAGCACCCCCTCCCCAGCCCGGTCCAGCCCTGGGGGGCGGGCCCAGGACGGCTTAGCGGCTGTTCTCTACGGCGGTGATTTCCGCTTCGCTCAGGCCGTAGAACTGATACACGAGCCGGTCTATCTCGGCTTCCTGTTCGGCGGTATCGGCTGAGGGGTCGGCGGCTTTGGCGTGCAGGATGCGGTCAAGCAGGCGGATGAAGGCACAGCGTGCCGTCGTCCCGTACCCCGATGAACACAGAACCGGGCGCTCCGCGGTCGGGCAGATCGTTGGCAAAGGCGCAGATGGCTTGTCTGATTCCTGCGCCGTCGGATACGGCCTCCTTGAACTCGACCCGGTCGGCTTCTCCAGCTTTGCTGATCTCCAGCAACGCGGTGTCGGTGAAACTCCGCATGAGGCCTGCTCCGTTTCTTCTGAGGCGGATGACGCCCGAGGGCTGCCCCCTCCCTTTATTCTCAATCAAGCTATCCCATAATCACACCAATCACCGGTCAGACCGCGGAGCCTGCCTTACCCGCTCCGTCCCGCGGCGGCGCGGTGCGTTCAATCAGGGTGCGTAAGGCGAGCATTGCTTCTTGGTGGCGTTCGGCATGCGTGCGCATTGCTTCTTGGTGGCGTTCGGCGTGCGTGCGCATCGCTTCTTCATGGCGTTCGGCCTGCGTGCGCATTGCTTCTTCGTGGCGGTCGGTGCTCGTGCGCATCACTTCTTCGTGGCGGTCGGCGTGCTGTTGCTCGCGGCGTTCGCCCAGGCGGGCCATGTAGCGGATGCCGTAGCCGACGACGCCGGCCTGAATCAGCCCAACAAGCAGGGCCACCCCGGCCTGGAGATGGGCGGCGGTGACGGCGGCTTGTTGCAAGGCCAGCGTAGCCTGCTGGTAGGCGGTGAGGGGGGCGGCGGTGTCAAACATCGGGTGCGCTCCTTTCTGCTTATCGCCCAAGCGACACAACCCTGTGGTTTTTCTCTCGCCTGGGGGGAGGGCGACACGGCTCGGCCTTAGCGGGGGGACAAGCCGCTCTGTCGGATCAGGCTTCGCTCATCCGACCTGTGCGCTTTCCAACTCCTTGATTTCTGCTTCTGCATGCTGCACCAATTTCTGATTCCCCTGCTGTTGCGCTAATGTCAGCGCGTGTTTGAAATCTGCTAAGGCTTCCGCGTTGTGCCCGAGTTGCTGCTTGACATTACCCCGGTTGTAGTACGCCTCAACATAATCGGGCTTGAGCGCAATGGCTCGGTCATAGTCCGCAAGAGCTGATACATACTCCTCAAGCTGGGACTTGGCATGACCCCGCTCGTAGTACGCCGCAGCGCGGTCGGGCAGATCGTTGGCAAAGGCGCAGATGGCTTGTCTGATTCCTGGGACGACGCCGGCGGATACGGCCTCCTTGAACTCGACCCGGTCGGCTTCTCCAGCTTTGCTGATCTCCAGCAACGCGGTGTCGGTGAAACTCCGCATGAGGCCTGCTCCGTTTATTCTGAGGCGGATGATGCCCGACGGGCTGCCCCTTCCCTTTATTCTCAATCAAGCTATCCCATAATCACACCAATCACCGGTCAGACCGCGGTGCCTGCCCTGCCCGCGCCGTCCCGCGGCGGCGCGGTGCGTTCAATCAGGGTGCGTAAGGCGAGCATTGCTTCTTGGTGGCGTTCGGCGTGCGTGCGCATCGCTTCTTCATGGCGTTCAGCCTGCGTGCGCATCGCTTCTTCATGGTGTTCAGTCTGCGTGCGCATCGCTTCTTCATGGCGTTCAGCCTGCGTGCGCATCACTTCTTCGTGGCGGTCAGCCTGCGTGCGTATCGCTTCTTCGTGGCGGTCGGTGCTCGTGCGCATCACTTCTTCGTGGCGGTCGGCGTGCTGTTGCTCGCGGCGTTCGCCCAGGCGGGCCATGTAGCGGATGCCGTAGCCGACAACGCCGGCCTGAATCAGCCCAACAAGCAGGGCCACCCCGGCCTGGAGATGGGCGGCGGTGACGGCGGCTTGTTGCAAGGCCAGCGTGGCCTGCTGGTAGGCGGTGAGGGGGGCGGCGGTGTCAAACATCGGGTGCGCTCCTTTCTGCTTATCGCCCAAGCGACACAACCCTTGTGGTTTTTCTCTCGCCTGGGGGGGAGAGGGCGACACGGCTCGGCCTTAGCGGGGGGACAAGCCGCTCTGTCGGATCAGGCTTCGCTCATCCGCCCTGCGCGCTTTCCAACTCCTTGATTTCTGCTTCTGCATGCTGCGCAACTTTCTGATTCCCCTGCTGTTGCGCTAATGTCAGCGCGTGTTTGAAATCTGCTAAGGCTTCCGCGTTGTGCCCGAGTTGCTGCTTGACAATGCCCCGGTTGTAGTACGCCGCAGCAAAGTCAGGCTTGAGCGCAATGGCTCGGTCATAGTCCGCAAGAGCTGATACATATCTCCTCAAGCTGGGACTTGGCATGACCCCGCTCGTAGTACGCCGCAGCGCGGTCGGGCAGATCGTTGGCAAAGGCGCAGATGGCTTGTCTGATTCCTGGGACGACGCCGGCGGATACGGCCTCCTTGAACTCGACCCGGGCGGCTTCTCCAGCTTTGCCGATCTCCAGCAACGCTGTGTCGGTGAAACTCCGCATGAGGCCTGCTCCGTTTATTCTGAGGCGGATGACGCCCGAGGGCTGCCCCCTCCCGTTATTCTCAATCAAGCTATCCCATAATCACACCAATCACCGGTCAGACCGCGGAGCCTGCCCTGCCCGCTCCGTCCCGCGGCGGCGCGGTGCGTTCAATCAGGGTGCGTAAGGCGAGCATTGCTTCTTGGTGGCGTTCGGCGTGCGTGCGCATCGCTTCTTCATGGTGTTCAGTCTGCGTGCGTATCGCTTCTTCATGGCGTTCAGCCTGCGTGCGCATCACTTCTTCGTGGCGGTCGGCGTGCTGTTGTTCACGGCGTTCGCCCATGCGGGCCATGTAGCGGATGCCGTAGCCGACAACGCCGGCCTGAATCAGCCCAACAAGCAGGGCCACCCCGGCCTGGAGATGGGCGGCGGTGACGGCGGCTTGTTGCAAGGCCAGCGTAGCCTGCTGGTAGGCGGTGAGGGGGGCAGCGGTGTCAAACATCGGGTGCGCTCCTTACAACCCTGTGGTTTTTCTCTCGCCTGGGGGGAGAGGGCGACACGGCTCGGCCTTAGCGGGGGGACAAGCCGCTCTGTCGGATCAGGCTTCGCTCATCCGACCTGTGCGCTTTCCAACTCCTTGATTTCTGCTTCTGCATGCTGCACCAATTTCTGATTCCCCTGCTGTTGCGCTAATGTCAGCGCGTGTTTGAAATCTGCTAAGGCTTCCGCGTTGTGCCCGAGTTGCTGCTTGGCACTGCCCTGATTGGAGTACGCCTCGGCATAATCAGGCTTGAGCGCAATGGCTCGGTCATAGGCCGCAAGAGCTGATACGGACTCCCCGAGCTTAGTCTTGACGGTGCCCCGGTTGTAGTACGCCTCGGCAAAGTCAGGCTTGAGCGCAATGGCTCGGTCATAGTCCGTAAGAGCTGATGCGGACTCCCCGAGCTTAGTCTTAGCAGTGCCCCGATTGCAGTACGCCTCGGCAAAGTCAGGCTTGAGCGCAATGGCTTGGTCATAGTCCGTAAGAGCTGATGCGGACTCCCCGAGCTTAGTCTTGACGGTGCCCCGAGCGGAGTACGCCTCGGCATAATCAGGCTTGAGCGCAATGGCTTGGTCATAGTCCGTAAGAGCTGATGCGGACTCCCCGAGCTCAGTCTTAGCAGTGCCCCGATTGCAGTACGCCTTAACATAATCGGGCTTGAGCGCAATGGCTCGGTCATAGTCCGTAAGAGCTGATACATACTCCTTAAGCTCGTACTTGGCAGTACCCCGGTTGTAGTACGCCGCAGCAAAGTCAGGCTTGAGCGCAATGGCTTGGTCATAGTCCGTAAGAGCTGATGCGGACTCCCCGAGCTCAGTCTTGACGGTGCCCCGAGCGCAGTACGCCTCGGCATAATCAGGCTTGCGCGCAATGGCTCGGTCATAGTCCGTAAGAGCTGATACATACTCCTTAAGCTCGTACTTGGCAGTACCCCGGTTGCAGTACGCCGCAGCATCATCGGGCTTGAGCTCAATAGCCTTATCGTAGTCAGCAATGGCTTCTTTGTGTTTGCCCAGTGCGAGTCTGAAATTGCCCCTTTGAAAATAGTTTTCGCTTAGTGCTTCCTTACTCATTGCCCTGGTCCTCCGCTTTTCTGATTTCCTCGGTGTAGTAGTCCTCTGCGAGCTCGGCGTTGTAGGCGGATTTGACCGTGCTTCTCTCAAGAAAACCCGCCAAGTCGGGGAACAGCGTTTCCTCCGAAATGCCCATCCTGGCCAACTCTCGCAGCAGTGTGTCTTTGCGATCTTTGGAAACGATGATCGGCCGCTCGATCATACCGTCTTCTATTTCAGGTGCTCCAAACAGGAAGACGGACTGCTGTGCTGTGAGACGTTGGGTAGCGAGGGCAGGGTTGCCTATGGAAGGCTGCCACAGATACCATTGTCCGTCTTCCGCAAAAAACGTCTTGAGTTTCTGTTTCAAAGCTCCTTTGGTCTTGATTTCTGTAATCGTGTCGGGCTGAACGTTGACCGCAAAGACCTTGCCCTTGCCGGCTGTCGCCCCGTCAGTTTCGCAGGCAAACCAGAGGGCGACCAGGGGATTGTAGGTAAAGTCTATCAGCCCGGTCGCTACCCTGTTGTGTTGGAGGTGGGCCATGCACTCCAGGGGCGTCATATTGCTGTAGGTGTTGGGGTAGCGGAGCTGCACTTCGTCGATAATCTGGTGGATGTAGCCCCTGAACAGGGACGACATCAGCTCAGGATGTGGCAACGATTGCTTTTGCAGGCGACGCAGGGCGCTGCTCTGGACCTTCTTCCAGCATTCATCCTTTTGGCCGCGGTAAACGTAGCGGTGCTCTTCGCCAGAGCCGGCAAGCCCGTTTATGGCTTCGATGTATTCCTCCAGGCTGGTTATGGATTTTTGATCGTCGCTCATACGCTGCCCTCCACCGCCCGGATTTCTTCATCAGTCAGCCCATACAGCCCATACACGAGCCGGTCTATCTCGACTTCCTGTTCGGCGGTATCGGCTGAGGGGTCAGCGGCTTTGGCGTGCAGGATGCGGTCAAGCAGGCGGATGAAGGGGCGTTGCTTGGTGGCGGATATGCGGGGGATGGGGAGGCGTTCGACGGTGAATTTATCCCACTGAGTCAGTCCCATGCCGGTCGTTACGGCGCTATTCCTGACCTGCCAGGTTATGAGGCGACTATTCAAAATCGCACAGAGATACTTGAGGGAGTTTCCGGTGATAATAAATGCCTTTTGGTTGCAGAAAACAGGCTCCGGCTCGGAATAGGCGAATCTGCCACTCGGGGCCATGTGCATCCAGAACAATTTTTCTTTGGCGAAGTCCTCGTGGTAGGCGATCTGGTCTTGCGTCTCAAACCACTTGTTGCCTGTCTTTTTGCGAGCTTTCGCGCCGTCGGCCAGCTTTTTGCCGCTTTGTTCCAGACGCTCTTTGCCGAACGACAGCAGATGTTTCTTGACAGCGGGATAGGTGTCAATGTCCAACTCCAATGAGGGAAAAGTTGCGATCTGGTATAAGCCCGCCCACTCCGCCCGATACCGCCGAATATCCCGGCCCCGCAGCACCGGCTTGATGATGTCCGCGGAAGCCGGGTCTTGGGCAATCAAGACCTGCCGGGTGGCGTCGTCAATGATGAAGGCGTCATTGTAGCCGGTCAGGATTCCCCGATTGATCTTCACCTCCCAGTCTTTCAGCGGCGTCCCCTGGCCCTCCATCTTGTCCATGACGGACTGCTCCAGGGCTGACAGGGCGGCCCACGGTTTTTCACCCTGGGGGCATAGTACCCCCCAGCGGCTTTCGGCCGGCGGAAACTCCTTGTCGGGCAGGCGGTCCATGTCTACCGCTCTGCCGGCTTCTCCGCTTCTGCCCTCCCGCGCAATCAGAATGCTGGTGTCAACAATGGCGTTTTCAAAAACATCTTTGCCCATTTCCAGCAGGCGCAGCGGCGTGTGCTGCTCGGAGAACCAGCGGCGCAGGGGCTTGCCGTATTGGGCCTTGAGCCAACTGTTGGAGGTGATGTAGGACAGAAGGCCGCGGTCACGCGCGAGCAGGCTACAGCCTCTTTCATAGAACAACTGATAGATGTCGCCGGTACGCGCAAAGGTGGCAAAGCCGCCGTTCTGGTACTGCCGGCCTAACGCGCCGCGGTTCTTCTGCAACTGCACATACGGCGGATTGCCAATCACCACATCAAAGCCCTCGTCCACGCCGAACATATACTTGGCGTCAAACCAGTCCGCCTTGGCGTTCTGGTCATAAGGGTCCCAGGCGGCGACCTTGTCGGCGTCATCCCCAGGAAAGCCAAGGCTCTCCAATGCCTCCGCCAACTCTCTGCGCAACTCCTGGTCTTTCTTCTTGCAAGCCAGCTTTTGGCGGCGGGTGTTGGCGTGAAAATGCCGCTCCCGGTTCTCCACGATTTCCCGCTCGAGCTGCTGTGCGGCTTCGCTGGTCAGCATCCGCTCGCCTTTGAGGGTGAGCAGCGTATCCGCAGCAATGAAGCGGGTCTCCAGGTTGGGCAGGGGCTTGATGCCGAAGTTGTCGCCGGCCGGGTCGGGCGTCTGCTCAATGGCCAGCGAGATGAAGAAACGCAGCTTGGCGATCTGGCAGGCGACCGGCTGGATGTCGACGCCGAAGATGCTGTTCTGGATCAGGTACAGCTTGCGGCCAAAGTCGGAATCGCGGTAGCGTTCAAAGGTCTGGCTGATCTCGGTCAGCTCGGCCTCGCGGTCGTGCTGGTCCCGGGTATCAAAGGCGGCTTGGGCGCGCTTTTGGGCACGCTCTCTTTGCAGCCGCTCCCAACGGCTGTTGTCCGGGTCCAGCCGACGCAGGGCCAGGGTCAGCTTGTGCAGCACGCCCA
The DNA here is from genome assembly GCA_965242605.1 of uncultured Binatia bacterium (SeqCode). Lineage (GTDB taxonomy): Bacteria > Desulfobacterota > Binatia > Bin18 > Bin18 > JAAXHF01. Next base: position 209,277 of record CBDESS010000001.1, read on the forward strand.
TCGGAAACGCCCCGGAGCCGACCGCAGGGTCACACACCTTGAGCTCAGCAATGGCCCGGACGACTCCCTTCGCCTCATCCTCGTCAAACAGATCGCTGGCGTCGCTGAAGGCATCGGCATAGTCCAGCAGATAACGAAGACGCTCCTGCCAGAAGACGCGGTCGCCGTCACCCAGCCGACACTTTTCAGCCAGAGCAGCGACCAGGGCCTCATCAACCATATAGTCCACCACCGGCCGGGGAGTATAATACGAGCCGGTCTGCCGGCGGGCAGTATCACGGGTTTCGGGGTTGCAGGCGGCCAGCAGGTTTTCAAACACCCTGCCCAGCAACTCCGGGTCAAGGGCGACTTCCTGCTCTACCGGCGTGTTCTCCTCGACCGTGAACTTGTAGTGCTCAAAGAGCCGAATCAGGCCGGCATCATCAAAGAACAGCCGGTTGGGGATGGAGTAGCCACGCCGCTGGCGGGGGTTGTCGGTGAAGCAGTCAATCCGCCAGCCCTCGTCCCGGGTCGCTGCCTCGCTGTCCAGGCAGTCAAACAGCCCGCCATTGATGAACGGGGTCTCGCGGAACAGGGCCAGCAGTCTGTCGGGGTCGCCTATCTCAGACTGGTAGCGGTACCGGGAAAAGTTGCGATGCGTGGAATTCGTCGCCGTGCTGAAACCGCGCTGGGCAAGTGGGGTGTTGAGGGTAGCGAAAAACAGGTTTTGGAGCACCGCCCGGTAGTAGGAATCACCGGTGGCACGGTCGTAGTCACGGAGCAGGGCCGAGACCCGGCTTTCGTTAAACAAGTCGTCCGCTATCAGGCCCTTTTCCTTGATGAACCAGACGAACAACAGCCGGGTAATCAGCCGGATGATGTGTTCTTCGGGCGGCAGGGTTCTGGCCTGCCCGGTGGGGAAGCGGGCCTCTTTGACGCCGCGGGTAAACCAGGCGAACAACTCCCGGTAGAAACGGCGGTTCAACTCCCGGGTGTCCAGCGTAGCCAGCCAGGCCTCGAGCAGCCCGTCAAAGTTGTGGGCTGTGTTGTGGCTGGTCATCCAGGCCAGCAGATTCTCCAACGCCAGCTCGGCCAGAATGTCGAGGTGGGCACGGTGCGGGGCGGCAGGGCTGAGTTCACGCACCAGCGACACGCGGCCCAGCACATCACGGTCCGGGTCGGTCTTGTTCGGGCGGTGGTGGACAAAGGCCAGGCTGAGCCGCCCGTCAGAGGTGCGGAACAGCACCACCGCAGGAGCCGGAAACCGCTTGTTGATCTCGCGGGTGAAGGCCGCATAGTCGCTCCGGGTATAGCTGGCCTGTTGTAACTCAAGGGCAAAGAACAGAAAGCTCTGCTGCCGGCCCCGGTCAAAAGCCACCGGCCCGAAATCCAGCCTGGCTTGAGCAGCCTGGGCGGCCGCAGCGACCTCATCGCCCGTCACCTGAAACAGCAGCCGGACCGAGCGGGCCTGCTCACACAAGCCCCGCTCTGAAGCCGTGCCTGGCCGGCGGGCGGGAAAAGCTGCAATAAAATCGCGGGTTGTGCCTGTCTGCCCGGTCAGGATGCGCTCACTGCGATAGCCGAGAGCGGCCAGCAGCTCCGTAGCCGCGGCGGCAAAGTCCCGGCCCGGCAGCCCGCTCAGGGCGGTCTGGATTGCGGAGCGGAGAGGTGGCACCGGGATGTTCATACTTCCTGCCCTGTACGCGGTCCGAGCCGCCCATCAGCCGCCAGAATAACAAGCCAGCTCACAAGCTCAAAGTCATCCCCAGCCTTGCCAGCCTTGCCAGCAACCGGCAGCCTGAAATCCCGTCTGCCGCGCAGCTGCGCCACCTGGCTATCCCGCCGCGCCCTGCCAATATGAGCAATCACCGCCTGCACCAGCCGGTCATAACGGGCCATGTCCTGGCCCTGGCCGGTCTCACGGTCAAACTGGTCACACAGCTTTTGCAACGGCTCGGTCTTGCCGGCTGCCGCGGCCTCAAAGACATCAAGCGTCTGCCGGGCGTTGGCGCAGCCATAGCGAATATCGCCGGCCGCATGGATATACACCCCATAAAAAGGATGAACCGGGCTGGCCGCCCTCTCCCGCCTGTCCGTGTCGGCCCCACGCTGGCGCAGAAAAAATATCGCGCCGGGCGAGGCCGGGCCGTCTGTGACCGCGTACACCCCGGGCGGTGTGGCTTCGAGTTCGGCCCGGTTTTTTTCGAGATAGCGGAGGAGCTGGGCAAAGAAGTAATCCAGGGTGAAATCGCTCATCACCACACCGTCGTCCAGCGCGTCAAGGTCCAGCACCTCTTCCCGCAGCTGGCGGAGCTGCCGGTCACGGAAATTCAGCTCCAGCTGGGCCTGCTCACGGGGAGAGGCGTTCAGCGGGTCGTCGTCGCCACTGGCCGCGGCCTCGGCCAGGGCCATGCGCGCCTCAACCCGGCTTTGCAGGCGGAGATACACATCCATGTCTGTGGTCGGCCAGTAGTTGATCATCCGCACCGCGGTGTTGCGGCTGCCGATGCGGTCAATCCGCCCAAAGCGTTGGATGATGCGGACCGGGTTCCAGTGAATATCATAGTTCAGCACGGTGTCGCAGTCCTGGAGGTTCTGCCCCTCCGAGATGCAGTCGGTGGCGATCAGCAGGTCAATTCCGCCCTCCGGTTCGCCATGACGGCCGGCGGTCCGGCCCCGCGCCCGGGGAGCGAAGTTGCTCAGAATGGCGTTGAACGTGTTTGCGCCATAGTCGGTATGGGTCACGTCGCCCGACACCATCGCCGTGCGCAGCCCCAGCTCGCCGGCCAGCCCGCGCAACTCCCGGTAGAGATATTCGGCGGTGTCCCTGAAGGTGGTGAACACCAGCAGCTTGCGGTTTGGCCGGCCGTCGCGGTCGGTCGGCGGCCGGGTCGCCTTGCGGCGCAGATCGTTCTGCATCTCGCAGAGCTTGCCGTCCCGCTCCGGCGTGATGGTCTTCACCCTGTCCAGGACCGCGCTCAGGGTGCGCCGGTCGCGGCATAAATCGTCCTGCCAGCGGGGCAGGTCCAGGTCCCGCAGGTGGTACGCGCTGCGCGCCCGATTGACCAGAAACTCCTCGTCGTCTTCGTCGTCGTCCGGCAGGATGTCGGCCTGGGCGGCCTGGACGGTCTGGTGCTGTCTGTAGTGTGCTATCTTCCTGAGCAGATCGTCTATCTTGGTGATGGTGCGGTCCAGGGTTTTCGCCAGAGAATGGGCTGAGCTCTCCAGCCGCTTCAGAAAATTCGTCCGCATCATGCCGATCAGAAAGCGCTCGCGGTCTTCCTGATTGAAGTGTCGCTCCTGCTTTTCCTGTACCAGGCGTTGCTTTGCCTCTTCGCTCACCAGGTATGCGGAGGGTGTGTAGACGGACAGGGCGAAGCTGCCGATCTGCCCGGACAGTTCTGTGTACGACAGCTCCCCGCCCAGGTCGGTCCGCGGGTGGCGGTTGTCCGGCGGCTGGACTGGGGGAAACTCGCCGATGGTCTGCATCTCGTCGGCGTAGAAGGTCTTGATCTGCCGGCGCGAGCGGGCGATGGACACCCCGCCGAGCAACTGGAAAAAATCGGCCCCGAGTTCTTCCAGCAGGCGCGCCTTGTCCTTGCCGGCCTTGTCCTGCCAGACCTTGAACGCCTTTTGGGCCTGGCCCAGCACCGCGCCGATATTGCCGAGGCCCAGACTGTCGCGGAACACATCCTCGCGCTTTTCGGTCATAAGATAAATCTGGTTGCGCAGGTCGATGAGCGAAGTGTTGACCGGGGTGGCCGACAGCATCAACACCTTGGTCTGAGTGCCCTGCCGGATGACTTCTTCCAGCAGCCGTGAGTAGCGGCTGTGACGCAGCCGCCCGCTGGCGTCGGGCCGGGGTCTGGTGTCGTTGCGGAAGTTGTGCGACTCGTCAATCACCACCAGATCAAAACTGCGCCAGTTGAAGTGGGCCAGGTCGATATCCCCGGCCCGGCCGCTCTCGCGGGACAGGTCGGTGTGCGACAGCAGGCTGTAGCCGAAACGGTCGGCCTGAAAGGGATTGCCGGTCTGGGCGTGAGGGGCCGGATACAAGGCCCAGTTTTCGCGCAGTTTTTTGGGGCACAACACCAGCACCCTCTCGTTGCGCAGTTCAAAGAACTTGATGACCGCCAGCGCGGTATAGGTCTTTCCCAGGCCCACGCTGTCGGCCAGGATGCAGCCATTGTGGCGCAGCAGCCGGGCAATGACGCTCCTGGCCCCGTCTTTCTGGAAGCCGTAGAGCGCCTTCCAGATCGCGGTGTCGTACAGGTGGGTGTCCGACAGCCGCCGCTCGCCGGCCTGCCTGGCTTCCATGTCGTCGCCGAACAGCTCAAACAGGGTTTTGTAGTAGACGAGTTCCGGGGCGTGGTCCTTGCCGATGCGGTCCAGCGCGTTGAGCACCTCGCGTTTCACGTCGGTGGTCAGCCGGGTATCGGCCCAGATGGTGTCAAACCAGTGCCGCAGGTCCGTGCGTATCTCTTCGGCGGCGGTCGCCAGGTTGATTTCCACGTTGGCACCGCTGCCGCAGCCCAGCCCGCTTCGGGTGAAATTCGAGCTGCCCACCACCGCTACACCGTCGGCGGCCCCGGATTCGGCCAGATACATCTTGCCGTGCAGAAAACCGGCCTGACTGATGGAGCGGATTCTGACCTGCCGGCTTTTGACCCAGGCGGCGCAATCCCGGGCCAAGTGTTTCTGCTGCAAGGTATGGCTGGGCGACAGCCGGCCTTCGGTCAGGCAGAAGGCTTTGGGGTCTTTTGCCCCGGGGTCCGGTCCGCCGACCGAGGCCGGGTCGCCGAACAGAAACCGCACATCTTTGATACCGCTCAGTTCGTGTTGCAGTGCCTCATAGCCGTAAATGCTGAAATACGCCGAAACCAGGCGAAAGACTTCGGCGTCCGCCAGACCCTGCCGCAGATAATCAACGACTGTGCGTGAGCGGTTGTCCAGAATGTGTTCATATCCCTGCATGGAGGCGTCTCCCGGTTGGTCCGCCGCCTGGCCTCGGAAGGACTGCCTGGCCGGCCCACTCCCCGGTTTGCACATAGCGGACCGCGGCCAGCCCCGCGGTTGCACCGTCGCCGGCCGCGGAGACCAGCTGGCGCGACGACTCGGCGCGCACATCGCCGGCGGCCAGGATGCCCGGCACCGCGGTCCGCATCCGAAGGTCGGTCATAACCTGGCCCTGGGCGTTCAGGTCCACGCTCCCGTTGAGAAAGCCGGTGTTGGGCGTGAGGCCGACATAGATGAAGACGCCGGCGACCTCCAGGCGGGAGGACTGGCCGGTTTGCAGGTCTTCAAGCTGTACCCGCTCGACGCCCTCGCCGCCCTCAATCGCCCGCAGCGCGGTATTCCACCGGAAGCGCAGCCTGTCGGCTCGCCGGGCGCGGTCCTGGAGGGCGCGGCAGGCCCGCAGCGTGTCCCGGCGGTGGACCAGCGTGACCTCGGAGGCGTACTGGGTCAGGTGCAGACCCTCGTCCAGTGCGGCGTCGCCGCCGCCGACCACCACGACCGGCCTGTCGGTGAAAAAAGCGCCGTCACATGCCGCGCAGTGCGACACGCCCCGGCCGGCAAAGGCTTCCTCACCCGGAATGCCCAGGCTGGCGAAGCGCGAGCCGCTGGCCACAATCAGCGCCCTGGCCCGCAGCTCGCCGGCGTCGGTGTCCAGCACCCGGTCCGCACCCTCCAGCCGGACCGAGGCCACCTCGGTCAGCCGCATGTCCAGGCCAAAGCTCATGGCCTGCTGCTGCAACAGCGGTCCCAGCGTATAGCCGGCCACCCCGTCGGGAAAGCCGGGGTAGTTTTCAATCCGCTCGCAGTTGAGGACCTGGCCGCCGGCCGAAAAACGCTCCAGCAGGACGGTCCGGCAGCCGCCCCGGGCCGCGTACAGGCCGGCACTGAAGCCGGCCGCCCCGCCGCCGATAACGATGATGTCGCAGGTCTCAGCCATAGCGATCCTCCCCCACCGGAAAAGTCCCGGCATCATACACCGCTTTGGGGGTCTCAGCCACGCACAGCCGCCGCCTGGGAACGCGGGCATCCTGCCCGCAGAAAGCCCCTCTCAGCCGGCGGCCGACGCTGAGACAATTCATATTGACAACGAAGCGAAGCTTTGTGTAGGCTTTCAGGCAGCCATGCGTGGAAAACAGGTGCTCCTTTTCACTCCCCTCGTCCTGATTGGGCTGTTGGTGCAGTCCTACTTCTGGGTTCCGAGCTATGAAAAGCAGGCTGTTGGCAATCCGGCCCGGCTCCGCACCTATATCGAGGCTTCTATTGCCGACGCCAAAATTCTGAATCCCATCCTCAACATAGATGGGCCCAGCAGTCAGATTACCAGCCTCGTCTTCGACGGGCTGCTCGACCTGGACGAGGCCCTGAACCTGCGCGGCCGGCTGGCCACAGCCTGGTCTGTGACCGAAAAAGCCTATCTGCTCGCCCGCCCGCAGCTCGCCCTGCCAGACGGCAGCCGGGCAACCGGAGCGCGCCTGCTTGCGTTCGTGTCTCAGGCCCGGGCGAATGGCGAGCTGCCCGAATTCGACGGCCTCCTCCTTTCCATGCGGCTGTTGCCGGCCGAGGAAAAAACCGAAACCGTCACGATTCTGGAACCGGACGAGCAGGGACAGCCAACACCGCTTGAGCTCAGCATTCGTGTGCCTGAGCGCATCGAGTTCACCCTGGGAAGGGTTGAGCAGGATTTCTTTCAGCCGCTTACCGCCCTCTTGGGCGAGGCTTATTTCCGGGACTTTCCCTACCACGAGCACATCACCCTGCCGCCAGCCGCTCTTGATGAGGGCGTGCGGGCGCACCTGCCGGCCCTCTTGCCGGTGGCAGAGCATAACCCGGTTATTGCGTTTCAGTTGCGCCGCGATGTCCGCTTTCACGACGGCCATCCGTTTGATGCCGGCGATGTCAAGTTCACCTATGAAGCCATTATGAATCCGCGCAATATCTCACCCCGGACTTCGGACTACGAGCCGATCAAGCGGGTAGATATTCTCGACCCGTATACCGTCCACGTCACCTACAAACGCCTCTACTCGCCGGCGATCAACGCCTGGACGATGGGCATCCTGCCCGAACATCTGCTCAACGCCGACGCGCTTGAAGCCGAAATGGAGGCCCGGCAGTTGTCGGAGACAGCGAGAGAGAGCTTTGGAATGCGCGACAGCCGGTTCAACCGCCGTCCGGTCGGGACCGGTCCCTTCCGCTTTGTTGAATGGCAGGGTGACGAGTTCATCCACCTCACCCGCAACACCGGATATTGGGAGCGGGCTCCTGAATACGAAGACTATTATTTTCGGGTCATTCCCGAACTCCTGACCCAGGAGCTCGAGTTCAAGAGCGGGGCGATTGACTCCTATGGAGTCCAGCCCCATCAGGTGGCGCGCTACAAACACGAGGAGGCCTATCAGTCTTTTTCCAGCCTGGGCTTTGGCTATTCCTACATCGGCTATAACAACCGCCACCCCCTGTTTGCCGATGCACGGGTCCGACGGGCGCTTGGCATGGCCCTGAACATTGGTGAGATCATCACCTACCTGCTCTACGGAGAAGGCGAACAGATCACCGGCCCCTATCCACGCCAGACCGAGTGGTATGACCCGAGCATCGCACCGCTCCGGTACGACCCTGACGCCGCCCAAGCCCTGCTCGCCGAAGCCGGCTGGGAGCGCAACGCCGAAGGCTGGCTCGAAAAAGACGGCCAGCTCTTTGAGTTCACCCTGATTACCAACAACGGCAACCTCATCCGCTCCAACATTATGACCATCGCCCAGGACGCCTGGAAAAACATCGGGGTGAAATGTCATACCCAGGTCTTTGAGTGGGCGGTCTTTCTCAAGGATTTTATCAATCCCGGGTCGTTTGACGCCGTTGTCCTGGGCTGGAGCATGGGCATCGATCCCGACCTGTACCAGATTTTCCACTCGAGCCAGGCCGGCCCCCAGCAACTCAACTTTGTGGGCTATACCAACCCCCAGGCCGATGAGCTGATCGTCCGCATTCGCCAGGAGTATGATCCCGCCCGCCAGCGCGCCCTCGCCCACCGCCTGCACCGCGTGATCGCCGAAGACCAGCCCTACACCTTTCTGTATGTGGGGCTGTCAACCCGCGTCCTGGACAAAAAAATTGTCCTGGTCGAAAGAGCAGCCGACGGCGGCGAACGCTATGAAAAAATCTACCCGACCAAGAGCGGCAGCATCTCCTTCTATTTCAACAAATGGCGTAAACTGGAGTTCACCCCCGCTTTCTAGGCAGGAACTCCTATGTGGGTTTTTCTTTTTCGGGCGATTCTCCAGCGTCTCGTGCTCCTGGTCGTAATCTCGGCCCTGGCCTTTTCCATCGTCCACCTTGCGCCGGGTGAGCCGAGCGAGGTTGACCCGGCCAATCCCCGCATGAAGCCCGAAGATATCGCGCGTATTCGCGCGGCCTTCCACCTTGACGAACCGCTCTATCTCCAGTACACCTACTGGCTGCGCGACCTGGCGACCGGCGAGCTGAAATCGTTCAAAGACAGCCAGCCCGTTCTGCCAAAAATCTGGCACCGCTTTCTCAACTCCCTGCCCCTCTTTGTCTGCGCCACGCTCATTGTGTGGAGCCTGTCTTTTCCTACCGGCATCCAGGCCGCCATCCGCCGCGGCTCTGCGTTTGACCGCTCAAGCACCTTTGTGGCCTACGCCTTTATCTCTATTCCCGGCTTTTTTCTGTCCTATCTCGTCATTCAGTGGGTTGTAGACCTCTTCAACGTCCCGGTCATCGGGATGCGCACCTTTGGCATGGAAAACGCAGAGCCGGCCTTTCGCTGGATGGACCGCCTGTGGCATCTCGTCGTCCCGTCCCTCATGTCAGCGATTGCCGGCATTGCCATTCTGTCCCGCTATGTGCGGTCCCAAATGCTTGAAGTCGTCCGTCAGGACTATGTGCGGACTGCGCGGGCCAAGGGTTTGACCGAAGACAGCGTGATCTACCGCCACGCCTTGCGTAACGCGCTGCTGCCGTTTGTTACCATGTTCGGTTTTTTGTTGCCGGGACTCATTGGCGGCTCGGTCATCTTTGAGCAGATTTTCGCCTGGCCCGGTTTAGGCCGGCTCGGCTACGAGGCTATCCTGGCCCGCGATTTTCCGGTGATCCTGACCCTCAACTTCATTGCCGCAACGCTGACCCTGGCCGGCACTTTTGTCTCAGACGTGCTGTACGCTGTGGTCGATCCCCGCATCCGGCTGCAATAGCAATGGCTGAACCCACCCCAGTCCACACGGTTGAGCCCGAGCTGCCGCCGGCAGAAACGCCACTCCAGGAAGCCTGGCGGCTCTTTCGGCACGACCGGCTGGCCCTCGCTGGTCTAGGGGTCCTCGGACTGCTGGTGCTCATGGCCGCGGCGGGAAAAATCCTGACCGAATGGATTGTGCTTTTTGATCCGGCTACCGTGCGTCTGCCGGACAAATTCCTCCCTCCCCTGTCCACAGTGTCGGCCGAGCTCATCCCAGCCGCCCACCACCCGCGGGGGGGCGTGTATCTGCTCGGCACCGACGAGCTGGGCCGGGATGTGTTTGCGCGTATGCTGCAAGGCTCGTTTGTCTCACTGTCGATCGGGTGTATTGCGGTCGGGATTTCGGTGACAATCGGGATTATCCTGGGTGGCCTAGCCGGCTTTTACGGCAGCGTCAGACTTGGCCTCATTTCGGTCGAGACACTGATTATGCGCTGTACCGACCTCATGCTGTGCTTTCCGACCTTCTTTCTCATCCTGACCGTCGTCGCACTCCTGCCGCCGAGCATCTACAACATCATGATTGTGATTGGCCTGACGAGCTGGATGGCCACCGCGCGCTTCGTGCGAGCCGAGTTCCTGGCCCTCCGCGAACAGGACTTTGTGGTTGCCGCCCACGCCCTGGGGCTGCCGGCCAGCCGCATCATCTTCCGGCATATGGTCCCCAACGCCATTGCCCCGGTGCTGGTCTCGGCCACCATCGGGGTGGCTGGCGCTATCCTGACCGAGTCCGGCTTGAGCTTCCTCGGCTTTGGCGTGCAGCCACCGTATGCGACCTGGGGGAATATCCTGGCCAGCGGCCGAGGCTTCATTTTTGACGCTCCCTGGTTGTTTTTTACCCCAGGGCTGGCTATTTTCACTGTTGTGCTGGCGTTCAACCTGGTCGGCGAAGGGCTGCGCGAGGCGCTCAACCCCCGCTTACGCAACCGTTAGATGACCGCTCCTCTGCTCACCATCCGCGACCTCCACGTCTCATTCTTCACCGACAAGGGAGAGGCGCGGGCCGTTCGTGGTATTGACCTTGCCATTGAGCCGGGCCAGACCCTGGCCCTGGTTGGCGAGTCCGGGTGCGGAAAGTCGGCGACCGCCCTTTCGATCATGCGCCTGATTGAGTCTCCGGGCCGCATTGTCCACGGCTCCCTGGTGTACCAGGGGCAGGACCTGGCCCGCTTGCCCGAACCGGCCCTGCGCGCCATTCGGGGCAAATCCATTGGGATGATTTTCCAGGAACCCATGACCTCGCTGAATCCGGTGCTTCCCATTGGCAATCAGATCGGGGAAGTCCTCCGGCTCCATCAAGGGCTGTCTGAGCGGGCGGCCAAACAGGAAGTCCTGCGCCTGCTCGAAACGGTCGGCATTCCCTCGCCCACACAGCGTTTCGGCCAATACCCGCACGAGCTGTCGGGCGGGATGAAGCAACGGGTCATGATTGCCATAGCCCTGGCCTGCCGTCCCGCCCTGTTAGTTGCCGACGAGCCGACCACCGCCTTGGATGTCACCGTTCAGGCCCAGATTCTCGATCTGCTCAAGCGCCTCCAGGACGAGATTGGCATGGCGATTCTCCTCATCACCCATAACCTCGGTGTCGTCGCCCAGTTTGCCCAGCTCGTCGCCGTCATGTACGCGGGGAAAATCGTTGAACGCGCCCCGGTCCGCACCTTGTTTCACACCCCTGTCCATCCCTACACCCAGGCCTTGATCCGGGCCGTACCGCGCCGCGGCCGCCGCGCCGAACGGCTTGCGGCTATCACCGGAACGGTTCCCGCGCCCTTGTCCTACCCGCCAGGCTGCGCTTTTGCCGCTCGCTGCCCCGCGGTGCTCGAGTATTGCCCAAGCAGACAGCCGCAGGTGACGAGCGTCGGGCCGGATCACGAGACCGCCTGCTGGCTGCACGACCGGCCCACGGCAGCCGGCGAGGAATAGCGATGCCAGACGCCCCGACTCCCCCCGCCGCGGCCCTGGTTGAGGTGCGCAACCTCAAGAAATACTACCCGGTACGCAGCGGCGTCTTCTCGCGCATCTCGGCCTGGGTGAAGGCGGTTGACGATGTGTCGTTTACCATTCAAGCCCAGGAAACCCTTGGACTGGTCGGCGAGTCAGGCTGCGGCAAAACCACAGTGGGCAGAACCCTGTTGCGTCTCATCGAACCCACCGCCGGAGAGGTGTTTTTTCAGGGACAGAACTTGTGTCGGTTCACCCCGGCCCAGCTTCGTCAGGCTCGGCGGCAGATGCAGATCATCTTCCAGGACCCCTACGGCTCGCTCAATCCACGCCTGACCGTCGGGGCGATTATCGGTGAGGCGCTGAAAGTCCACGCCCTGGCCCGGGGAGACGAGCTCGACCGTCAGGTGAGCGCCCTCTTGGAGCGGGTCGGCCTCTCGCCAACATATCGGTCACGCTACCCGCATGAGTTTTCGGGGGGCCAGCGTCAGCGCATCGGCATCGCCCGCGCCTTGGCCCTGCAACCGCGATTTATCGTCTGTGACGAGCCGGTCTCGGCGCTCGACGTATCCATCCAGGCCCAGATTCTCAATCTCCTCCAGGACTTGCAGCGCGATTTCGGGCTGTCGTATTTGTTTATCTCGCACGACTTGAGCGTTGTCGAACATATCGCCGACCGGGTGGCGGTCATGTATCTCGGTAAGCTGGTTGAAGTCGCCCCGGTTGACGAACTCTTTCGCAATCCCCAGCATCCGTACGCCCTGGCCCTCATGTCCGCCAATCCTGTGCCCGACCCAAGCGTACAGACCGAACGCGCCCTCCTCACCGGCGATGTGCCCTCGCCCCTCAACCCCCCATCAGGCTGTCCGTTTCATACCCGCTGTCCGCATGTCATGGAGCAGTGCAAGACCGCTCCGCCTCCGCTCGCACGGCCACACGGCCCCGAACACCAGGTGTGGTGCCATTTGTACGCCGAATGAACCGTGGCCGGCTGACGGAGTGAGGGCCAACGCACGAGAAAACAGAGCACCTGGGAAGAGACATGGCGGTGTCTGGAACCGGTTGAGTGCTTCAAGCAGGCCGCGCCGGAAAAGCCGGCCATCCTGTTTTTGGAATCCGTCGGGCCGCTCAATTGTATCGGCAGCCAGGTTGTGCATGGTCTGCGCCCGTTCTCAGAGCTGGGGTGCGACGCCACCGAACTGGAACGCCTGGCCGTCCTGCTGGAACGCCGCGACAGCCTTGATCGGCTCAGCGCTCTTCTCCACCAACTCTGAAGGGCCTCATCGTTCGCCTTGTATGAAGTCGCAAGACCTCAACGTCATCCTGGCCACCGACTGTGGTAGTACCACCACCAAAGCCATTCTGATCCAGAAGCGCGGCCAGGAATACTGCCAGACCCACCGGGGGGAAGCCCCAACAACGGTCGAAGCGCCCTTTGAGGATGTCACCCGTGGGGTCCTGAACGCCATTCAGGAGGTCAAAGAGCTGTCCGGCCGGACGATCCTTGACGGCGAGCGTATTCTCCACCCCGGCCCGGGCCGAGAGCTATGCCAGCCCGATTCTTCTGGCCGGGGTGGGAGCCGGTCTCATCTGGTGGGAGCGGAGGCGGACGAGGCCGGGCTGGGGGCGGCCCGGCTGGCGGCTCGGTGGGACTATTCCGCGGGCTGAGCCGTATCGGTGCCCGGGGCCGCGGCTGGCGCGGATTGGGCCTTTTTCCCCTCGGCTGCGGGGCGCACGCGCTCACCTTTCAGCCGGGCGGCCTTCCCCCGCAGCCCCCGCAGATAGTACAGTTTGGCCCGCCGGACCTTGCCGCGCACCGTCACCTCGATCCTGTCAATCCGGGGCGAGTGGAGTGGAAAGATGCGCTCAACACCGACACCGTAGGAAATTTTCCGAACGGTAAATGTGGCCCGGCTGCCGCTATTCGCCTGACAGATCACCACCCCCTCAAAGACCTGAATCCGCTCCTTGTCGCCCTCAACGATTCTGGCATGGACGCGGACTGTATCACCGGGCTTGAAGTCGGGCAAATCCGTTCGCAGTTGGCTGGCTTCAAACTCGTGAATGCTCTTGTTCATGGCCGTGTTCCTCTCTGCGCACCGCGGGCGGTCAGCACGGCAGGGCGAATCCCGCGGACAGGGATTTGCCCTGCCCGCTGTTGGTCAAAATCGCTCGTTGTGCTCGCTGAAGGCCGGTGGCTGAATGCCAAGGGCACCAGGGTCGTCTTCTCGTGTCTCTCTCTGAGAGCGGGCCAGCTTACCCTGCCCCTGCCGGTCGGTCAAGCGGCCGCAAGGGAACGACGGTGACCACCTGGCAACAAGAAGAGATCATCGTTCACTGTGGCGCGCCCCCAGCAGCCGGTCCAGGATAATCGCCGCGGCCGCCCGGACGGACAGGTGGTTGTACCCGCCCGGGCCGTGAATTGGCTCAAGAAAGTCGTCGGCCCGGTCCACAACCTGTTCGGTCAGCCCCCAGCCGGTGCCCAACAGGATGAGCAGCGGAGGGCCCGGGCCCTCAACCCGGCGGCGCAGCTCGGCAAATGAAAGACGCACCCCGCCGTCTCTGGCCGAGGTAGCAATCAGCCGCGGCCGCTCCCTGGCCTCACGCCGCACCGCCTCAAGCGTGTCATCGAGGCACGCACTCAGGGCGACGATTTCGAGTGCGTCTTTGCGGCTGACGTTATAGGTGCTGCCGTAGCCGACCTGCCAGTGGTCTACGATCTTTTCGGCCAGGGCGCGGAGGGTCGGAACCGGGTTGACGACAAAGAAGCGTTTGACCCCATAGGTCTTTGCCGAGCGAGAGATATCGTGGATATCCATATTGGTGATCGAGGTGGTGACCACCGCGTGCTCTTTGTCATAGACGGGGTGATGGAGGAGGGCGACATACAGCTCGGCCATGCGCATCACTTACCACAGGCGGTCAGCGTCGCGCACCCTCTCTCGCCAACCATTGTTGCTCTTCCGGGCTGAGGGGAGTCGTGTCCAACAGCTCGGGGCGACGCTCACGGGTTCGCAGCAGCGCTTGACGGCGGCGCCAGCGGGCAATGGCGGCATGGTTGCCGGACAGCAGCACCGCAGGCACACGCAGACCCCTGAACTCCTCGGGCCGGGTATACTGGGGGTATTCCAACAGCCCGGCGCTGAACGACTCTTCCTGGGTTGATTCCTGGCGGCCGACTACCCCGGGGATGAGACGGGCTACTGTGTCAATGACGGCCAGGGCGGCGATTTCTCCCCCGCTCAACACATAATCGCCGACCGAGAGTTCCTCGTCAACCGCCGACCGGACCCGCTCATCAACCCCTTCATAGCGTCCGCACGCCAGCACCAGCGCCTTTTCGGCAGCCAGTTGGCCGACCTTGTGCTGGGTCAGCGGCGGGCCCTGGGGGGACAGCAGAATTCGTCTTGGCTGCGGCAGCCGACGACAGACATCTTCGAGCGCGGCAAAGATCGGCTCGGGCTTCATGACCATGCCACAGCCGCCGCCATACGGCGGGTCGTCGGTGGAGCGGTGTTTCCCGGCGGCGTAGTCGCGCAAATTATGGACATGGCACGCCACGAGCCCGCGGTCTTGGGCCTTTTTCAGCAGGCCGACAGACAGTGGTGAGGCAAACAGCTCGGGAAAAATGGTAATGACGTGGAACTGCATGTCTCAGTTGAGCAGCCCGTCCACAGGCTCAATGACCGCCTGGCGGCCCGCAAGGTCAATACTGCGGACGATGTTCTGGGTAACGGGAATCATGTACTCTTTCCTGCCCTGACGCACAACCCACACGTCATGCCCGCCGGAGAAGAAGACATGGCGCACCGTGCCGAGCTGGTGTCCGGCGGTGGTCAGAACCGCAAGCCCGAGCACCTGATAATAGTAGAACTCGTTGTCTTGGAGCGGGGGGAGCTGGTGCTCATGAACCGCAAGGGTGTGGCCACACAGGGCCGCGGCCTGCTCGCGGGAGTCCACCCCCGCAAAGGCGACGAGCAGAAAAGGGGGACGGGGGCGCAGCCTGGTGACCCGAGCCGGGGTCGTGTGCCCGCCGCGGTCCTGGAGTTGGACCGTCAGCCCGGGTGTGAGAGTCGGACAGGGAAACGCGTAGGGCCGCAGCCGGAGCTCTCCGCCCAGGCCGTGGGTCTTGACCAGACGGCCGAGCGAGATAAGGCGGTCGGTACCCGGCGGGTCATTGTTCTTCAACGATTTCAAGGACAACTTTACGGTGTGTCCGTGAGGCTGCGGCGTTGAGCAGGGTGCGGATCGACTTGGCCGTCCGTCCCTGTTTGCCAATAATCCGACCCAGATCGTCTTTTGCCACGCGGAGTTCGAAAATCGAGGCGGTCTCGCCCGGTATTTCGTTCACCTCGACTTCGTCAGGATGGTTCACCAGTGCCTTGGCCAGGTATACGACGAGATCCTTCATGGGCTGTTCCCCGTGCGCTTCAGGCGACAGGTTCCTGCTTGGCCTTTTTGATCAGCCGAGCAACAGTGTCGGTCGGTTGAGCGCCGTTTTGGAGCCATTTGTTCAGTTTATCTGTTTTGAGTTGCACAACGGCCGGGTCCTTGGTCGGATCGTAAAATCCGAGCTGTTCAATAAAACGGCCGTCGCGCGGAGCGCGCGAGTCAGCCGCGACAATACGATAAAAAGGGCGCTTTTTGGCCCCGTGACGGGCCAGCCGAAGTTTGACCATAGGTTATTCCTTTATCCCCAGAATGACTTGCGTGCTTTGTGAGCCTTTTTGGCCAGTTTCCTGCCCGGTCGGCCCCCTGGATTTTTGCCCGACTTGCCGGCCTTTTTTCCCAGTTGGGTCAACTGGCCGAGGTCAACCCCGCCGCCCATATCGCCGAGCTGGGGGCTCGCGCCGCTGAACCGGGAGAGACGGCGCATCATCTTCCTGGCCCCGGCGTACTGCTTGAGAAAGCGATTGACCTCGGCCACGCGTGTTCCGCTGCCGTTGGCAATCCGCCGCCGCCGGCTGCCGTTGAGCACCTCGGGCCGCCGGCGCTCTTGCTTGGTCATGGACGAGATAATGGCTTCGATGCGCG
Organism: uncultured Binatia bacterium (SeqCode); assembly: GCA_965242605.1. Taxonomy (GTDB): domain Bacteria; phylum Desulfobacterota; class Binatia; order Bin18; family Bin18; genus JAAXHF01. Next base: position 225,502 of record CBDESS010000001.1, read on the forward strand.
TGAAGTCCTGTTCGGCCTGGTCCATGTCGGTGTTCTGCATGGCTTTTTTGCCACCCGGGAGCAGCGACATCAGGTCGGAGACCGAGCCCATTTTCTTGAGCATGCGCATCTGCTCGGCAAAGTCGGCCAGGGTGAACTGGTTTTTGCGCAGCTTTTTTTCGAGCGCTTCGGCCTGGTCCTGGTCGTAGACCTTCTCGGCCTTTTCGACCAGCGAGAGCACATCGCCCATGCCCAGGATACGCGACGCCGCCCGGTCGGGGTAAAAGGCTTCGAGGGCGTCAAGCTTTTCGCCAAGGCCGATGAAGACGATTGGCTTGCCGGTCACTGAGCGCAGCGACAGGGCCGCCCCGCCCCGGGCGTCGCCCTCCACCTTGGTCAGAATAACGCCGTCGAGCGTCAGCCGGGAGTGGAAGCCCTGGGCGACATTGACCGCCTCTTGGCCGGTCATGGCATCGGCCACGAGCAGGGTCTGATGCGGATTGACCGCGGCCTTGAGCTGACCGAGCTGCCCCATCAGGTCGGTGTCGATCTGCTGGCGGCCGGCGGTGTCAATGATGACTACATCCGCCCCCTCGCGCCGGCCGGCGTCAACACCGGCGGCTGCAATCCTGACCGGGTCGGGAGCCGAACCGTCGTTGGGCGTCGGATACACCGGCACCCCGACCTCTTGGCCAAGGATGCGCAACTGGTCAATAGCGGCCGGACGGAAGGTATCGGCCGGAACCAGGTAAGGCGCGCGGGCCTGTTCATGCTTCAGATAGCGGGCCAGCTTGCCGGTGGTGGTGGTCTTGCCTGAGCCGTTCAGACCGACGAGCAGAATCACCACCGGCGGAGCGGCCGACAGGTTCAGCTCGGTGCGCTGCCCGCCCAGTAACTCGATCAACTCGTCGTTGACGACTTTGACGAGCTGCTGGCCGGGCGACAGACCGGCCGTGACCTCTTGGCCCACGACCTGGGTCTTGACCCGCTCAACAAAGTCTCGGACCACCCGAAAATTCACATCGGCTTCAAGCAGCGCCAGGCGTACCTCGCGTAAGGCCTGGTCAATGTTCTTTTCGGTCAATCGTCCCGGCCCGCGCACGCGGCGCAGGACGGCGTCAAGCTTTTCGCTCAGCGCTTCAAACATAGGCCTCCCTCACATCCTTCACATATAGAAAGGCGGCTGGAAAGTCAATCAATTTGGCCGCCGGCTTGCTTGCGGAGAAAAAGGAAATACGCTAGCTGTAGACCGCATGACAGCTCGAGGAAAATTTCTGGTCGGTGTCGCGCTGATGGTGGGCGCGGTCGGCTATCTGATGTATACCGGCATCCGCGAAACGAGCACCTATTATCTGACCCTGGAAGAGTTTCTTCCCCAGAAGGAAGCCCTGGCAAACGCCGGCGTGCGCGTTGCCGGGCGAGTCCGAAGCGGTTCGGTTGACTGGAACCCCAGAGACCTCAGGCTCTCCTTCACCATGGTCGGCTTTGACCACAACGGCCAGCCGGCCGACACCCCGGGCCTGGCCGTGCGCTATCAAGGCGTGCTGCCCGACATGTTCGCCGAGGAGCGGGATGTGATCGTTGAGGGGCACTACGCCCCGGGGGCAGACACGCTCCAGGCCACGACCGTCATGACCAGTTGCCCGTCAAAGTATGAGGCCGAACTTGAACAGGACGGGACGGGCAGAGCTTCGCCGTCCTGAGCCACCGCATGACACATATTGGTTCTCTTGCCCTGTATCTGGCCCTGGTGCTCGCGGCCTATGCCGTGGGCAGCAGTCTGTGGGGGGCGCGGTACGGCCGTCGGGCGTGGATTGCCAGTGGTGCCCAGGCGGTGTACGCGGTGGGCGGCTGTGTTGTCATTGCCTCGACCGCCCTGCTCCACGCCCTGCTGAGCGAAGATTTCAATGTGGAGTATGTAGCCAGCTATTCCAGCTCAACTTTACCCGTCCAGTATAAAATTGCCGCCTTTTGGGGTGGCCAAAAAGGCTCGCTGTTGTTCTGGACCCTGATCCTGGCCTGTTTCAGCGCCATCGTTCAGGTCCAGAATCGAGACAAAAACCGGGAGTTGATGCCGTATGTCACCGCCAGCCTGATGACCGTCAGCCTCTTCTTTCTGGGTCTGCTGTGTTTCATGACCCCGCCTTTTGAGCGCCTGGCTTTTACCCCGGCCGAAGGCTCGGACCTGAACCCCCTGCTGCAAAACTACTGGATGACCATCCACCCCCCGGCGCTGTACCTGGGCTATATCAGCGCCACGGTCCCGTTTGCGTTTGCCATGGCCGCCCTGGCGACCGGCAAGCTCGGCCCGGTGTGGATTCAGACCACCCGCCGCTGGGCCCTGACCTCGTGGTTTTTCCTGTCAATGGGCAACCTGCTGGGCGGTCGGTGGGCGTATGAAGTCCTGGGCTGGGGCGGCTACTGGGCCTGGGACCCGGTCGAAAACGCCGCCATCATGCCCTGGTTTACGGCCACCGCGTATCTCCACTCGGTCATGATCCAGGAGAAGAAGAATATGCTCAAGGTGTGGAACATGGTCCTGGTCATCCTCACCTTTGCGCTGACCATCTTTGGCACGTTTCTGACCCGCAGCGGGGTGATCTCGTCGGTCCATTCTTTTACCCAGTCCGGTTTGGGTCCGTATTTTCTGGTCTTCCTGGTACTGATCCTGACCGGCTCGCTCGGTCTGTTGGTCTACCGCCTGCCCGATCTCAAGAGCGACAACGAGCTGGACTCCATCCTGTCCCGCGAATCGGCTTTTCTGCTCAACAATCTGGTCCTTGTCGGGCTGGCCTTCGCCACCTTCTGGGGCACGGTGTTTCCGATTCTCTCGGAATGGGTGCGGGGGGTCAAAATCACCGTTGGCCCGCCCTTTTTCAACCAGGTCAACGCGCCCCTGGGCGTCGTCCTGCTGTTTCTGACCGGGGTCGGCCCGGTCATTGCCTGGCGGCGGGCGAGCCTCAAGAGCCTGCGGCGGAACTTTACCGCCCCGCTGGCCTGGGGGCTGACGAGCGGGCTGCTCTTCTTTCTGGTCGGCTATCGCCACTACTATGCCGTGACCGTTTTTTCCATCGCCGGCTTTGTGCTGGGCACAATCGTGCTCGAGTTCTACCGTGGTATGCGCGCCCGCCAGGCCATGCTGCGCGAGAGTTCGCCCCGAGCGCTCGGCAAACTGGTGAGCAAGAACCCTCGCCGCTACGGCGGCTATGTGGTCCATGTCGGCGTGGTGCTGATCGGCGTTGGCATTGCCGGCTCGTCCTTCTTCAAGCTGGAGGAACAACACACACTCGAAGCCGGCCAGCGCTTTGTGGTCGGCCGCTACAGCCTGGAATACACCGGCATCACGCCCTATGACGACGCCCATTACTCCGCCCACATCGCCGCCGTCCGGGTCTTTGCCGGCGGCCGCCACATCGACACCCTGCGGCCGGAAAAACGCCTGTATAAAAAACAGCAACAGCCGACCACCGAGGTCGCTATTCGACCCAGCCTGCTGGAAGACCTGTATGTTGTGCTGGGCAGTTATGACGCTCCGTCGGGGCTGGCGACCTTTCAGGTCTTCGTCAACCCGCTGCTGTCCTGGATTTGGCTCGGCGGCTTTGTCCTCATCCTGGGCACCTGCATCACCCTGGCCCCCAACCCGGCTGAACGCCAGGCCCTCGCCCTGGCCCGCACCGCCGATCCCCTGGAAGGAGAGGCCCTTGCCGATTAGTCGTCTGGTTCTGGTGTTGTGCGTCTTCGTGGTCACGCTGGGTGCCACCCCTCGTCCGAGCCAGACCGAACTGGAGGAATCCCTCACCTGCCAGTGCGGCTGCGGGCTCACGGTCCATAGCTGCAATCATCTCCAGTGCGGTTTTGCCATCCCCCGCAAAAAAGAGATCGGCCAATTCCTGGCCGCGGGCAAAAGTCGAGAAGAGATTCTGAGCGCGTTTGTTGCCAACTACGGAGAAAAAGTGCTGTCCGCTCCCACCGCCAGCGGCTTCAACCTGGCGGCCTGGATCACGCCGTTTGCGGCCATCCTGATTGGAGGGCTGGTGATTGGGGTGATGAGCCTGCGCTGGTCCAGGCGGCGGCCGCCCGGACCGCCCACCGCCCCGGCCTCGTCAGCCGTCTACCAGGACCGACTCAACAGGGAGTTGGCCGACTTTGACGGCTGAGGGTGCGGCATGTCTTTTCTCCTGTATTGTTCCGGTCTGGTGCTCATCGCCGGCATCGCCACGCTGGTTGCCCTGCCGCTGCTGCGCCCAGACCGGACCGGGGCCGACCGGCCGCCGGCCGCCAGCCCCGAGCTGGAGCACTGGCACGGACAGAAGCAACAAGCCTATGCAGCCCTCAAAGAGGCCGAGTTCGACCGCCAGATGGGCAAGCTCACCGACGAGGACTATCGCCTGCTGCGTGAGAAATACGAAGATCGGGCGCTGGAAGCCATGGCCGCGCTCGACCGGCTGGGGGCGGGGCCGCGCTAACGAACCTTGAGGTTAAACGCCTGGGGGCCTTTTTCGCCGGGCCGGACCTGGAACTCGACCTCGTCGCCCTCACGCAGGTCTTCAAAATATATTTTGGCGGCCAGACGAGAACTGTGGAAAAACACATCCTCATTGCCCTCATCGGGGGTGATAAAACCAAAGCCCTTCCCCTTAATGATCTTTTTGATTGTCCCGGTCATACATCCTCCCTGTTCAGACCCCATGAAAGAACACCACCCGGCGCGTGTCAAGCAAAGGGCGAGCGATCGGGTCTGTGCTTCGCTGTGGTGCTATGGCGATGAAGGCGTGTGTTGTGGCGGCCAGCAATGTACACAAAACCTTTGCCTGGACGCCGGTGCTGCGCGGCATCTCATGCACAGTTGGAGTCGGACAGGCACTCGCCATATTTGGTCCCAACGGTGCCGGTAAGACGACCTTGCTGCGGGTCCTGGCCAGCCTGCTCAAGCCGTCGTCGGGCAGCCTGCGCCTGTTCGCCCTGCCGGCCGACGACCCGCGCGTGCGCAGACGTCTCGGCTTTGTGGGCCACGACAGCCTGCTCTACCCCGACCTGAGTCCTGCCGAAAACCTGCGCTTTTATGCCCACGCCTACCGGCTGGCCAACGCCCCGGCCCGCATCCGGGCCATGCTCGAATATGTCGGCCTCCAGGACTGGGCCACCGCGCCAACCCGGAGCCTGTCGCGCGGCATGGAACAACGCCTGGCCCTGGCCCGCGCCTTGTTACACGAGCCGGACCTGCTGCTGCTTGACGAACCCTACACCGGCTTGGACCACGAGGCCGCACGGCTGGTACACCGCGCGCTGCTGGGGGCCAAACAGGCCGGGACAACGATCGTGTTCAGCAGCCACGATTTTGAACGTGGCCTGGCCCTGTGCAGCCGCGTCCTGATCCTCAACCGAGGCCGCATCGTCTGGCAGTCCGCGGCAGACCCGCCTTCTGTCGCCGAACTGAGCGACATCTACACCGCTCTCACCCGCCAGTCGGCGCATGGCAGCCGGGACTGAGCGCATGTGGGCGATTGTGTGGAAGGATATGCGGCTTGAGCTGCGAACCAAAGAGCGGCTGGCCTCATTCCTGGTGCTGGCGATCCTGATTGTGCTGGTGTGGGTCTTCGCCCTCGGCCCAGAGCGGGCGCGCAATCCCCAGGTCGGTGCCGCGGTGCTGTGGGTCGGTCTGCTGTTTGCCGGCATGGTGAGCCTCCAGCGGACCTTTCTGATTGAGCAGGAGCGGGGCTGTCTGTCCGGCCTGCTGCTGTGTCCGCTTGCGCCAAGCGACATTTTTGTGGCCAAATTGATCGGCAACATCGTTTTTCTGTCGCTGGTCGAGGGGATTGTCGTACCGCTGACCATCCTGTTATGCGGCCTGCCGGTGTCGTGGTCTTTGCTCGGCCTGCCGCTTCTCATCCTGCTCGGCATCATCGGCTTCGCCGCCCTGGGGACGCTGTTCGCCGCCCTGGCCGCGCACACTCGAGCCGGTGAGGTCCTCTTTCCCCTGGTGGTCTTGCCGCTCCTGGTCCCCCTGCTGCTGGCAGCGGTCGAGGCCACCGGCGCGCTGCTGAGCGGAGGAGACTGGACCGGGATGTGGCTGCGGGTCCTGGTCGCTTGTGATGTCGTCTTTGTGGTGGCCGGCTGGCTGCTGTTTGCTCAGGCGGTGTATGAATGAGGACGCCCGAGAGAGAAGCTGCCATGAAAAAACTCGTACCCTTTGCCGACACGGTCCTGCCCTGGCTGAGCTGTATATCCATGCTGGCCGCCCTGGGCATGATTTTTTTATACGTCCCCACCGAGCGACATCTGGGAGTTCCACAGCGCATTTTCTATTATCACCTGCCGGCGGCCTGGAATGCGTTTCTCGGCTTTGTCATTGTGGCCGGGGCAAGCCTCGCCTTCCTGTGGAAGGGCGAGCGCGCGGCCGACCTGCTCGGCCGCGCCGCGGCCGAGGTCGGCATGGTGTTTTGCACCCTGTTCATCGTCACCGGCGCGGTCTGGGCCAAAGCCAGCTGGGGCGTGTGGTGGACCTGGGACCCCCGGCTGACCATGACCATCGTCCTGTGGGTCGTGTATGCCGCCTATGTACTGCTGCGGCAGATTGGCGGCGACACCGAACATGTCGCCCGCTACGCGGCGGTACTGGGCATCGTCGGGGTCGTGAACATCCCGCTGCTCTACATCTCCATCCGCCTGTGGCGGGGCATTCATCCCAAGGTCGAAAGTATGGCCCCGTCAATGGCCTTGACCTTGCTCGTGTGCAGCGGGGCTTTTGTGGTGTTGTTCGCCTGGCTTATGTGGATACGCCTGCGCAGCCTGCACTTAGCGGCCGAGCTGGGCGCGTTGCGGCGTCAGGCCTGGCAGGCCTAGGAGAAGAAGGGCATGTGGTATCTGTTTGGCGCGTTCAGCGCATTCTGGCTCATCGTGTTTGTGTATATGCTGTCGGTATCCCGCACGCAGGCCCGGCTGTCCCAAGAGCTTGAGGCCCTGCGCAAGACCCTGGAGGACAGGGGGCCTCGTGGCTGATCTTCACGCCTTGACATTTCAACCAGGCAGGAGATAGCAGCCCTGGAACGCAGGAGAATATCCGGAATTACCCGCTCTAAGGAACGTTGGAGAAATCAGCGTTAAGCTACAGAGCGTACAGGGTATGCCTGGTGGTGGCGGGATTGGTTCCATCACGCTGCCGCAGGCTATCCGTGAGGCATCCCCTGGACCGAAGATGATCGAGACGCGCCTCTGCCAAAAGATGTCGTGAGAAAGCTGAGGGAATGGTGGCAAGAATTGTCTGATGCCGCCGTCCCGTCTGTTAACGGCAATGTCATCCCGGATGGATTCATTCAGGTGCTGAAGCCTGGAAGCCGTGTTTTCAATGCGTGACAAGAAAAGCGTTCTTCACGACATCGAGATTCTTGCTCCAGAAATGTTTGATCCTCAGTCCCTCGGTTATGAGGGACCCATCACACTCGTTTATCAATACCGTCCCGATGGCTCTCCGTCGGGCAACAGTTCCATGAAAGTCGCCGCCGACAAAGTAACGCCTGCCGGCGACGAGTGGAGTTGGGTCTTGTGGTCGCCGACGACGGGAGAGTTCAAGGAAGAATCCGAAGCAGACGCTCAGCCCTGACGGGCCGGAATTGCAGAAAAGCGCCACCTCCACAGGCGGCCCAACCGCGACGTTTCGTGTTGCTGGTCTCTGTTCACCCGGTCTTCGAGTTGCAGACCCCAGTTGCTCAGTTCCCCATAATCAATCAAGCCGCACGACGAGGCTGCCATAGGCCTGGCCGAGCGCGAGCCGCAAAGTTGGCGTCAAAGTCCTGCTCGGCCACACCCCGAATATCATACTCGCGGAAAATGGCCGGATGGCCGGGTTGACATGCCTCATCGAGTCTCCGCCAAGCCGCTCATGCGGCCGGCCAGCCGCAGGGCGGCCTGCATGCTGCGGGGGTCGGCGGTGCCGTGCCCGGCAATGTCAAAGGCGGTGCCGTGGTCGGGCGAGGTGCGGACGATCGGCAGGCCGATAGTGACATTCACCCCGTCGGTCCACGACAGCAGTTTGAGCGGGATCAGGCCCTGGTCGTGGTAGAGACAAACCACCGCGTCAAACTCGCCGGCGGCCGCCCGGACAAACACCGAATCGGCCGGCAGGGGACCGACCACCGCCAGGCCCCGCTCGCCGGCGTGGCGAACCGCGGGACGGACCAGACGGTCTTCTTCGTCACCAAACAGGCCGCCCTCGCCGGCGTGGGGGTTCAGCCCGGCCACCGCCAGGCGCGGCTGACCCAGACCGTGAAAGCGGGCCAAGTGGCCGGCTGTGAGGACCAGCGTACTCAGAATGCGGCGGCTGGACAGGCCGGCGACCACCTGCCTGAACGGAATATGGGTCGTGACCAGAACAACCCGCAGACGGCTGCCGACCAGCATCATGCGCACATCCGGGCTGTGGGTGAGGCTGGCCAGGAGTTCGGTATGGCCGGGATAGTCCCGCCTGGCCGCCCGCCACATGGCCTTGCTGATCGGGGCTGTCACCAGGGCCTTGACGGCTTTGTCACGCGCGAGGCGCACCCCGGCCTCAACATACCGATACGACGCCTCGCCGCCGGCCGCAGTCGGGCGGCCGGGAACCCGCTGCTCGGCTGAGAGCCGGGAGAGGGGGATGACCGGCAACACCTCAGGGTCCAGGGGACAGGGCCGGGTCGCCGTCCAGGGGACTACGCTGAGCGGTACGCCGAGGCGACGGGCGGTTTCGGTCAGAACGACCGGATCGCCTAGAACGACAAAACGCGGCCCGGTCTGGGCCGACTTGAGCACAATCTCAGGCCCGATCCCAGCCGGGTCGCCCATAGTGACGCCGATGGGCGGCGGGGCGGATTGTCGGTGCATGCGCTCAAGCCTCGCACATGGGGGGACACAGTACAAAAGCAGACTGAAGTCTCTGTCTTCTTCCTCGCCAGCGGGTTCAGCCGGGTCGGCCCAGCCAGCTTATTCAGCCTCCTCGTCTCCTTCGTCCTCATCCGCAAACAGGCGGCTGAAGAAGCCCGCTTCCTGGGCTTGGTCTTGGCCGCCAAGTGCAGCGACTTCGTCCTCCTCCTCATCCGCAAACAGGCGGCTGAAGAAGCCCGCTTCCTGGGGCTGGCCGGCGGGCGCGCTCGGCTCGGCCGCGTCGTTCCCCTCGGCATAGTCGGCCTCTTCATCCAGGGGCTCTTCCTCGGCGGCCTCGGCGCGCTGCACACCCGTGTAGGGCGCGCCTTCCGGGTCGGTGAGAAAATCCTCAATATGATGACGGAAGCGCAGATCGTCCTGGAACCAGCGGCGATAGCGCTTGCTCAACTCTGTATCGTAGAGTTGGGAGCGGATCTCTTCCTGGACCTCGGCGAGGGGCTTCACCCCGGCGAGGTCGCGTTGCTCAACCTTGATCAGATGAACCCCGGTCGAGGTCTCAAAAGGCGGGCTGATCTCCCCCTCCGGGACCGAGAAGGCCATCTCTTCAATGGCGGAGTCCATCTGGCCACGCTCAAAAAAGCCGAGATCGCCGCCCTGGTCCGCGCTCGGCCCAAGCGAGTAGGTCGAGGCCAGGGCCGCAAAATCCTCGCCCCGCTTTGCCCGGTCGTGCAGCGTCCCTAGCAGGGTGGTCATTTTCAGGACCTCGCCTGGGTCGGCAGCGGGCGACAGGGGCAGGAAAATATGCCGGATACGGACCTGGTCGGGAATGGCATAGTCGTCCTGGTGGGCCTGGTAATATCGCTGGACGGCCTCGTCGGTGATGCTGATCCGGGAGCTGACCTCTTTGTTCATCAACAGCGCCTGCTCAATTTCCTGGGCGATCTGTTTGCGGTACTGCTCTATGGTCAGACCCTGGTCGGCCAGGGCCGCGGCGAGCTGTTCGTCGTCCAGCTCACCCTGGCTCTTGATCCGCTCGATATAACTATTGACATCCTCGGCGGTGGCCTTCAGGCCCTGCGCATCCACCTCATGCTCGATCATTTTGTTCATGAGCAGGGCGTCCAGAAAGTCGCGCTGGGTCATCCCGGACGCCCCCTGGGGATACATAATGGCCGCCCGGTCGTTCATCTGGCTGCCGAAGGTCTCGAGTTCCCGGAGCGTGACCGGCTGCCCGTCAACGGTGGCGACAATACGGTTGAGGGTTTCGGCCTGAGCGGTCGTGGCGAGAGCCAGGACGGCGAGCGGCACAGCGAGATGCTTCATTTTTGTCTCCCGAAGGAGAGCGCTCGAGCGTTCTCCTTGACTGGGACCTGTGGCCCCTTGGGCTAACACGACTCGCCGAGGTCGCGCAAGAGCGTCTTGACCGACCGGATGACATCCTCGCCAGGCTCGAGACCCAGGCTCAGGCGGAGGTCGGGCGTCAGATTCGACGGGCGCTTGTCGCGCTCAATGAAGGCGATGAGCCGCTCGGGCTTGATCGGCGAATCAGGGTGAAAGTGGATGGTGACTGACTCGGCGCGTTTTGCGACCGCGACGACCAGAGCGGCGCGCAAGACCCGGCGCAGGTCCATGACCTCAATCAGCGACAAGACGAGTTCGGGCAGAGGCCCGAAGCGGTCTTCCAGCTCCTCGCCGAGTTCTTCCAACTCGTCCCGGGTTTCGACATTGGCCAATTTCTTGTAGAACACCAGGCGTTGATTGACGTCCGGGATGTAGGCTTCGGGGATATAGGCGGGGATGCCGAGGTGAATCTCCGGCTCAATCTGGACTGTGATCTGGCCGCCCCTGAGTTCGGCGACGGTTTCTTCCAGCATTTGGGCGTACAGCTCAAAGCCGACCGCGGCGACATTGCCCGACTGTTCTTTGCCCAACAGGTTGCCGGCACCTCGAATTTCCAGGTCGTGGGCGGCAAGACGAAAGCCGCCGCCGAGGTCGTCCAGCTCCTCAAGCACCTCCAGGCGGCGGCTGGCGTCCTTGGTCAGCCGGTGTTGGCCGGGGATCAACAGGTAGGCATAGGCTCGCTGGGCCGAGCGGCCGACCCGGCCACGGAGCTGGTAGAGCTGGGCCAGGCCGAACTGGTCGGCCCGGTTGATAAGAATCGTGTTCGCCGTCGGAATATCGAGCCCCGACTCGATGATCGAGGAGCACAGCAACACATTGGTGCGGTGGTGGAGAAAGTCGAGCATGACCGTCTCCAGCTCGCGTTCTGCCATCTGACCGTGACCGATCGCCAGGCTGGCTTCGGGCACCAGCTCACGCAGCTGGACGGCCATGCGCTCAATGCTCTCTACCCGGTTATGGACAAAAAAGACCTGGCCGCCCCGCTCCAGCTCGCGCAGGATGGCCGACCGGATCAGGTCCTCGTCAAAGCGCGTCACATAGGTGCGAATGGCCTGCCGGTCAACCGGCGGGGTCTCGATCACGCTCAGGTCGCGCAGCCCGATCAGGCCCATGTTGAGGGTGCGGGGAATCGGGGTGGCGGACAGGGTCAGGACGTCAACGAGGTGGCGCAGCTTTTTGATCTTTTCCTTGTGGGCCACCCCGAAGCGGTGCTCTTCGTCAATCACAATCAGCCCCAGGCGCTGGAACACAATGTCGCTCTGGAGCAGCCGGTGGGTACCGATGACAATATCGACCTGAGCGTCGGCCAAGCCGCGGACCACGGCTCTGGCCTCCTGGGGCGAACGAAAACGGTTCAGTACCTCAACCCGTACCGGATACCCGGCAAAACGACGGGCAAAGGTCTCGCCGTGCTGCTGGGCCAGCACGGTAGTCGGGACCAGCACCGCCACCTGTTTGCCGGCCATCACACTCAGAAAGGCGGCCCGCAGGGCGACCTCGGTTTTGCCATAGCCGACATCACCGCACACCAGCCGGTCCATCGGCTTGGGGCTGCTGAGGTCAGCCAGGACATCATCAATGGCCAGCCGCTGGCCGCGCGTTTCCTCAAACGGAAAGCCGGCCACAAACGCTTGATACTCCGGCCCGTCTACCGCCAGGGCTGGGCGCTCGGTAGCCTCGCGTACCGCGTGCATCTCCAGCAGCTCGCGGGCCATGGCCAGGATGGCTTCCCGGGTTTTGCGCTTGACCCGCTCCCATTTGTCGGGCGTGCTCAGACGGGCGAGGGCCGGGCTGCGCTCGCCGCTCCCGGCGTACTTCTGGACGAGGTTGATCTGTTCAACCGGCAGGTACAGCCGGTCTCCGTCGGCGTACTCAAGCTGGAGATAGTCGCCCTCGGTGTCGGCCACCGACAGGTGACGTAGCCCCTGGTAGCGGCCGATGCCGTGGTCAAGCTGCACGACATAATCGCCGACGTGCAGCTGACCCAGCCCGGTCAGATAATCGGCAACCGGCCGGGGACGGGCGCGGCGGCGGTGGCGGCGCTCGCCAAAGATTTCTTCCTCAGCAATAAACACCAAGCCGTCGGCCGGCAGCGCAAAGCCCTGCGATACAGAACCGACCAGAATAGCGACGCCGGGTGGCTGGCCGGGCCAAGCCAGGCGCTTGGACCACTCGGCGGCCGGCACGATTGCTGACTCAAGCTCATGACCGAGCAGCAAGTGCTGGAGCTGGGTGGCCTGGACCCGGCTCGATACGCTCAGGAACACCTCGGTGCGCTCCTCCTGCCACTGCCGCAGCCGCTCGACAAGGGCCGCCAGGCCGCCTGTGCCGCTTTTGGGCAGGGCGCTCCGCAGCAGCGAAGAGCTGACCGTGTGCTCAGCTTCGACATGTTCAAGACCGAGCAGATCACACACCGGGCCGTTGAGTTGCCGGCGCAGCTCGTCGGGCCGCACATAGAGCTGCTCGGGCCGGGCGGCAAAATGGCCGTGTGCAGCGGCAGCCTCGGCTCGCTGGGCGAGGGTCTCCCAGCCCTGGGCCAGACTGGCCTGGGTGGCCAGCGGATCGACGAGCCAGACCAGCGTATGGGGTGGAAGATAGTCCCACAGGCTCTCCAGGACCGGATAGAGCCACGGCAAAAAGGCTTCGACGCCGGGGAACAGCAGGCCGCTTTTCACATTTTCGCTCAGGCGTTGCTGTTCCCGATGGGGCATGTCGCTGGCCGCCAGGGCGGCTTCAATTGGGCGGATAGCGGCCTGCAAGCGGGCGACCGAAAAGAAACGCATCGGCAGCAGCATGGCTTCATCAAGCGGAGCGCGGGAACGCTGCGAAGCCGGCTCAAAGGTCCGCAGGGACTCCACCACATCGCCAAAGAACTCGGCCCGGATGGGCGCGTCGGACAACGGCGGAAACACATCAAGCAGGCCGCCGCGGACACTCAGCTCGCCCTTTTCCTCCACCACCGGAACCCGTCGATAGCCCCACTCGAGCAGGTCGTCGGCGAGCTCGGTCAAGGCCACCTCCTGGCCGCGGACAATGCGCCGGGTGGCAAGCATGAACTCTTCCTGCGGCATGACCCGCTGGCTGAGCGCCGCAACGCTGGTGACAATCACCGGGACGCTGAACGACAGCAGATAGTAGAGGCCCTCAAGCTGAGCCGCCACCACGTCGCTGCCGGGCGACAGCCCCTCAAAGGCCGGCACGTCCCAGGCCGGGTAGAAGTGAAGACTGGGGCGGCGGGCGGCGGGCGGCCCGGGCTGGCCGGCGAGAAACAGGCGCAGGTCCTCGGCAAAGGCTTCTGCCGCCCGGTCGGATTCGAGCACACACAGGCTTGGGCGTGGCTGGTGTTGGAGGCAGCCGGCCACAAAAAAGGCCCGCGCCGCGCCTTTGAGGCCGGCGATGCGCAGCCGCTCTCCGGGCCCGAGCGTCGGCAGGGCGGCCAGCACCTCGGCCTGCGTGTCAGACGCCGGATGCAGGCGAGCGGCAACGGGCGGGTCAACAGCCATGAGCATGCCGGGAAGACCCGGTCTTAGCGCGTCGCCTGGGACGGCTCAGCCACCCGCCCATACAGCGGGATGCTGAGCATTTTTTCGAGCGGGTGATCGGTAAAGACCTGCACCTCGCCCTGGATGCGGCCCGGCTGACTGTCTGCCGCAACCTTCATCACCAGCGTGTATTCAGCCCCCTGGCTGACTGTTGCCAGCCGGGCCGCCACCCGCCCGGCCGTGCTTGTGACCCGACTGATGCGCACCGGCGTCTTGGACCGATTGGTGATGGTGACCTTGCGCGTCTTGTCCGTGCCCGGCGGCACCACGCCGAAGGTGACCTGGGGCGGCCGGACGACGAGTTCACCCTCAACGCTGCCAAAGACCGGGATGAGCACCGAGGGACGCTTGGGGCTGGTCGTGGTGACGGTAATCTGGTCGTTCAGACGGCCGAGCGGGGCGTCTTCGGCCACGGTTACGATCAGGATTTTGCCCTGGTGGCCATCTCGTTGAAGCGGCTCGGTCCGCACACGAACCGAAGGGTGGGTGTTGCTGACCTGGGTCAGCTCAACATCGGCGTCGGATATGATCTCAACCCGCCGGCTGACCGCCTTGCCGTAGGTCAGCCGACCGACGTACAGCTGGGGCGGCTCGGCCGCCACCTCAACCCGGATCTCGCCCTGCAGGGTCAGCGTTGTGGCCGCCTGCTCGGGGTCGTTGGTATGCACGACAACGGTCCTCTTTTTTTCGCCCAGAAACTGGCCGGTATCAAAGGTCGCGCTGATTGTGCCCTGCCCGCCGGGCGGAATAAGGCGGTCTGATAGAACGGCTGCGGTGCAGCCGCACGAGGTCTTGAGCGACTCGACCCGCAGGTCTCTTCCCCCCCGGTTGTAAAAGCGGAACAGGTGGGTCACCTTTTCGCCCTGCTCAACTGTGCCAAAATCATACACCGGCTGCTCAAACACTACCCGCGGCGCAGCCCTTGGTACGTCCGCGGTGTCCGGCTTGACCGCCTGTGGAGCCGGCTGGGCCAACACGCTGGGGGGCAGCGTCCGATCCTGAACCAGCCCGGCCCACAGGACGACCGCCAGCGTTGTCACCCAGCGCCGCGCAGCAGGAGCCTCTGTCCAGCCGTCAGCCATCATAGTGCGCTCCTCCGTGTGCTAGGCGACCTGCCGAATCCGCGGCAGGTCTTGAGCCGCGTCTTGCTGATCGTTCAGGAACTCGTCCAGATACTTGGTATGAATGTTGCCCGCCAGAAAATCGGGGTCCTGCAAGATGCGCTGATGGAAAGGGATATTGGTCTGAATGCCGCCGAGCTGGTACTCGGCCAGCGCCGTCCGCATACGCCGGATGGCCTCCTCACGGCTGGCCCCGCTGGCAATCACCTTGGCCACCAGGGAATCGTAGTACATCGGTACTACCGAGTGATCGGTGACACCCGATTCGACCCGAATCCCGATCCCACCCGGGGCGGCATAGCCGTGAATTTTGCCCGGGGAAGGCAGCATGGTGCGGGGATCTTCGGCCACGATCCGGCACTCAATGGCGTGCCCGCGGGCGGTGATCTCTCGCTGTTTCCAGGCCAGCGGCCCGCCCGCGGCCGAGTGAATTCCGGCCTGGACAATGTCGATGCCGGTGATCATCTCGGTCACCGGATGCTCAACCTGGACCCGGGTGTTCATCTCAATAAAATAGAACCGCCCCTTGGCATCGACTAAAAATTCGATGGTCCCGATGTTCGTGTAGCCAACGGCCTGGGCCGCCTTGACCGCGGCGGCCCCCATCCTGGCCCGCTGTCTCTTGGTCAGGATCGGCGACGGGGCCTCTTCGATCAGCTTCTGATAGCGACGCTGGATCGAGCACTCGCGTTCGCCCAAATGGATGACATTGCGGTGCTGGTCGGCCACGATCTGGAACTCGATATGCCGCGCGTTCTCCAAGTACTTCTCTACATACAGACTGCCATTGCCAAACGCCTTCTCCCCCTCATCGCGGGCAACCTCAAACAGGGCGGTCAGCGCACCCGGATCATGCGCAATGCGCAAGCCGCGGCCCCCACCGCCGGCCGCGGCTTTGAGCAGGACCGGAAAACCGATCTGGGCGGCCACCGCATGGAGTTCGCGGACATCCGAGACGGCCGCGGTCGTACCGGGCAGGACCGAGACCTTGGCCTTTTCCATGATCCGGCGCGCGCGCGGTTTATCGCCCATGAGTCTGATGTTGCGTACCCGGGGGCCGATAAACACCAGCCCGGAGCGTTGGCAGGCTTCGGCAAAGTCTGCATTCTCCGACAGAAATCCATAGCCCGGGTGGACCGCATCGGCACCAAAAGACAGCGCTGCGCTGATAATCGCCGGGATATTCAGATAACTGCTGGCCGGCTCGGGCGGCCCGATACAGACACGCTCATCGGCCAGACGAACATGCAAGGCGTCTTTGTCGGCCGTTGAATATACGGCAACGGTCGCAATACCGAGCGAGCGACAGGCCCGGATAATCCGAACCGCAATCTCGCCCCTGTTGGCAATCAAGACCCGTCTGAACACACGCCCTCCATCTGGAGCTCGGGCCACCACCTGTTCAGACCGGCTCCAAGACAAACAGCGGCTGCTCATACTCGACCGGCTCGGCGTTTTCAACCAGAATCCTGGTCACCCGCCCGCGCTGTTCGGCCTGAATCTCGTTCATCATTTTCATAGCTTCAATGATGCACACCACCGCGCCCTTTTCCACGACGGTTCCGATCTCAACATAGGGCTCAGCATCGGGGTTCGGAGCGCGATAAAAGGTCCCGACCATCGGCGAATGAATGGCTTGGCCCGGCTCGAATGCTTCCGGGGTGGCGACCGGGGTCGGGGCCGGCGGCGGGATCACAGGCTCGGCCGCGTGGGCCGAGCGGGCAACCCCCCGGACGAGGCGGACCTCGCCCAGCCGGTTTTTGAGTTCCAGCTCGGCCAAGCCCTTTTCTTCCATCAGCTTGATGAGCTTTCTGATATCGTCAAGTTCCATTGTGGAGTAGTGCAGCCACCGCTCGCAGCCCTAACAGATAGCTCCGGGCTCCAAAGCCACAGACCTGGCCAACGGCGACCCGGGCGATGTACGAGTGGTGACGGAATTCCTCGCGCTTGTAGAGGTTCGACAGGTGAACCTCTACGACCGGCAAGCCGACCGCCAGCAGCGCATCCAGGATGGCCACGCTGGTATGCGTATACGCCCCGCCATTGATCATGATCGCTCCGTACTGCTCTCGCGCGGCCTGAATACGGTCAACCAGGGCACCTTCATGGTTGGACTGAAAGGGCTCAACCTCAAGCCCTAACTCGCGGCCCAACTCAAGCAGACCGGCGTTGATGTCGGCAAGTGTCGTAGAGCCATAAATGTCGGGCTCACGCAGCCCGAGCAGGTTGAGATTCGGGCCGTGGAGCACAAGCACGCGTGCAGATTGGCCTTTTTCCATGACTCCGCCCCCCGTTCCAGCCGGGAGTGTAGGAGGAAAAGGCGGGAGCGTCAAGGCGGCTGGCTTGACCCACAGCGGGCCGAAGGGCTAAGCTCGGCTCAGCCTGAGGAGGGAGCAGCCGTGCAGATCGAAGAACTCGCCCAACGTATCCAGACCTTGGAAGACATTGAAGCCATCAAGCAGCTCAAAGCCCGCTACTGCGCGGGCGCTGACGAACGCGACGAAGCGGCGTTTGTCGGCTGCTTTACTGAGGACGCCAGCTGGGACGGCGGCAGCTTTGGCCACTATGAGGGCCGCGAGGCGATTCGGACCTTTTTCCGCGCCATTCCCAAAAGCCTGTCATTTGCCGTCCACTATGTGATGAACCCCCGGATTGAGGTCAACGGCGACCGGGCCAGCGGACGCTGGTACCTGCTGGAGCCGTGTACCATGCTGTCCGAAGGCGGGCCGCAGGCGGTCTGGGGCTCGGCCCGCTACGAAGAAGAGTACGCGCGGCGGCACGGCGAGTGGAAAATCCACCGCTTGCGCCTGATCCCGAACTTCTGGACGCCGTTTGATCGGGGCTGGGTCAAACAACGCTTTGGGGGAGATGAAAAGAGTCACAAAAGTTGAAAATTGTGACATGAAGGTTGATACCTGCTACACGCACCAACTCGCCATGCTCTTTGTGTCGTATACGCAACAGCCCGGTGCTCCTGCCGTGGCCGCACTCTTGGAGAAAAGGTATGCGTCTGTCATTCGGAGGAATGCTGAGTGTGCTCCTATGGGCCGCTCTGGCCCAGGCTGCCACACTTGAGATTCCAGCTCCCAACGCCATCCAGTCGGGCATTGGTATTATCTCCGGCTGGAAATGTCGCGCGAATGGGCACTTGACGATTCGAATTGATGGGGGCGGCCCGTCGCCGCTGGTCTATGGCAGTGACCGGGGCGATACCCGTTCGGTCTGTGGAGATGCCAACAATGGCTTTGTCGCCACCTTCAATTATGCACTGCTCGGCGCAGGAAGACACACTGCTATCGTGTACGATAATGGCGTTGAGTTCGACCGGGCAACGTTCACGGTGGTGACGACCGGGGTGGAGTTTTTACGGGGGGTGACGGGCTCAGGAACGGCAACCCTCAGCAATGGACAGCGGGCCACGCTGCAATGGTCTGAGGCCGTGCAAGGGTTTGTCCCAACGGATTTTACCCCCCCCCTCCCACGCTGCCGGTCAGTGGTGTCAGCCAGTTTCTCGGCACATGGCAATTCACGAACCACCTGATTACGCGAACATATCGCTTTCCCCGTGTGGAAGCGTGCCGAGGGGATGCGTCCGCGCGCTGTGTCTATGCTGATGGACAGAACGCAGCCCTGGGCGCAACCACAGGCACGGAATTGGAATATGGATATGTACTTATAGACTTTGATGGTATCTGCCGTTTGTTCTTTCTGTACGAACCGAGGGGAAGCACAGTGCAAGGGCATTATGGGTTTGCTGTTGGTTCATGTACGGCAGATTCATCAACCAATACGATTGCCTCAATGATTGTCTCACGGCGATATCCAACAACCGGAACGCGGCTCAGTCAATCCGCCTCTCAGGTGTTCAGCCTGGAGGCAGAAGAGCGGACAGCAGAAGACGTGGCCCCGGAAGAAAAAGAAGAGATACGATTGGCGATTGAGGAGATGCTGTTCTTGATAGCAGACTAGGCGCTTCCCGTGGCCACCTGCTTGGCAGCCCGGCACGCCGCTGCTGGCTGGGCTTGGGGCCGGCAACCGGGAAGCGGAGGTCTTTTCTTGGATCAGCTTTATGTCTCGTTCCTCTCTTCGCCGACAACGGTTTGACATGATAGGAGAATAGCAGGCCGTGCCCCGCCTGGCACTCCAGGCTTGAACAGCCGGGCAGACCGCGCCAGTCGTGATTGCGTTCGGACCCACCCAAGGCGACAGGGCCGGGGGGTTGCCGCTTGTCCCCTGGACTATTTGCCCTGCAACATCAGCGTCATCACGCTGAACTTACTGGGGCTCAGCGGCCGGTTGAAGAGAATTTTGTAGACCTCAAACGTATTGGCCCGCTGCAACTGGTAGTCAACCGATCCCTGGGCGGCGATCTGGGCAAACCACTCCTTATTGTCCCAGGGGTCATATTCGGGGTGGCGGCCCACCACGAAGAATGTCCGCTTGTGCTTGCCGTCGTGACCATAGGTCAGGGCGTACAGCGGGAGGGCGGTCTGCACATCTATGTACAGTACCCGGCGGCTGTACAGCGGATGAGAGATTTTGGGCGTGCCCTCAACAACGACCGCGAGGCGCAGCTCCCACGGATTGACCACATACCAGTTGGCCTTGCCGCCCCAGGTCGGCCGGTCGGCCTTGATCGGGCCGGGGCTCAGCACGACTTTTTCTTCAACAAAGGTCCACTTGTAGTCGGCGATATAGCCCAGAAAGCCGGACCGGTCCTCAATCAGCAAAACGCCCCGCTCGGGCGAGACATACGGATTATACACGACCTTGCGCGTGCGCCGACTCTTGGGGTCGTAGGCCCACTGGTCCTGGGGTCGGGCGTCGTTGTCATAGGTGACGCCGACGAGCTGGTTGCCCTCCACGTCAGAGGGGGCGACCATCAGCGAGTAGCGTTTGGTGAACACCCCTTGGTGCTCCCACTGGGCCACGTTGCGAGCCGGGTCGGGCCGGTGCATGCCGTACAGCGACAGAAAGGCAAAACGGGTGCTGCGCTCGACCGTACCGGCGGTGTTCAGCAGGGAATTGATGGCCCACATCTGGCTGGTGTCACCCTGGTCACGGTAGCGCAGATTCCAGGCCGCCTTGAGCCCGGCCTGGGGGTCGTCGGCCTCCAGCAGGGGAAAGGGCAGACCGGCCACATAGTTCTGGAGGAGATCTTCGGCGACGGCCACCCCTTCAGCATGTTGCAGGGTGGCGTCAAGAAACACCTGCCGGGTCGGAAGATTCGTCGTCTCCTGGACCACGACCGAGAAGTCGCCGGCGGCAACATAGGTCAGGATCTCGGGCGGCAGGACCGCGGCCGCGGCGCTGGCGTTGGTCTTGTCGAGAGTCATGCCGGGGCGGACGCCGGCGACCTGCGGTGTGCCGGCCTCATACGGGAAAAAACGCTGCATGACGCGCTCACGGAAAGACTGCGCCTGGGCCGGCGTGGCGCTCAGTAGACCAAGGGCGAGCAGAGAAACGGCGAGCAGCGTCCGGGGAAGAGCACGTCGCACGGCTGTCCCCCCTAGCGCCGGCCGCTGACCATGTTGCGCAGCGAGTAGAACTGTTTGGCCCGGCCCGCTGAGAAGGTCCTTCTCATCACATAGCAGTGGGAGTAGGTCGCGTGAGGCTTTTTGGCGTTGATGTCGGTCTCGCCAACATGAATGAAAACGTGGTGGCCGAGATTGTTGGAAAAGTCCTGCTTGAGATAGGGTGCCTGGGCGGCCGGCTCATCGGCATAGCTCTCTGAGTACTTCAGAAAGTGCTGGTTCATCCGCAGCAGCTTGTCGTCCTGGCGGTCAAAGGCAAACATCCAGTGGGTCCAGTAGGTCTCGGCGTCAATAAAGACAATTTTGTGGCTGTAGGGGTGGGAGTCGCTTTTGGGGTCAATCAGCAGCACATGGCTGTCGCGCAACTCCCAGCGGGCCTTGTTCGGCACCCACAGGTGGGGGCCGCCGGCCTCCGGGTTGGTAGCGACATTGGTGGTGGCCAGGACCTTTTTGCGACCCAGATAGGTCCAGTTCTGCTCATGGACCTTGCCGCCAAAGCCCATCTGGTCCTCTCTGGTAAAGTCCATGCCCATGAGTTCGCTCGTCCGCTCTGAGGCCAGGGTGCGTCGCGGTTTGCGCTGGGAGGGCAGATACATCCAGCCGCTGTCTTCCTTGTAGTGATCGACATAGGTGATGGACAGATTCTTGGCTCCGGCCATATCGCGGGGGGAGCGGAACTCCATCAGAGCCTTGGTCCGGACCTCTTCATAGCCGGGTACCAGGCAGTTTGCGCCGAGCGCATACTGGGCGTTGATCGAGGTGAACTCAAACTCTCGATCAAGCTGGCCGTGTTCACTGCGCGACCAAGCCACCATCGGCATCACATAATCGTCGGTCCCGGGCCGCCACAGCATGTTCCAGATGACCTTGACGGCGCTCTGCGGGTCATCGGGGGCGATGGTCGGAAACGGAAAGCCACCGCCCTTGAAATCGACCAGCACGCCCTGCTCGTCCAGATGGTAGCCCGTCGGGACATTTTTGCCCCACTCGGGCGGGGGCGGATAGTTGCCGGTCTCGGCAATGACCATCTGCATGTCGTCAAAGAAATAGTACTCCCAGGCCGACTGGGGAATAAACGGCTCAAGCGCTTGGCGGTCTTGTACGCCCAGGGTCTGGCCAGGCTCAAATGTCGGCGGGGCTTCCCGGTGCTGTTCGAGCCAGTTCACCAGGGCTTGATAGCTCTGATCCTCCGAGGCGCGGGCCGGAGACGAGTCCCAGAGTATGAGGACGGCAACGAGCCACATCAGTTGACTGAGGGGCGAGCGGTGTCCTGTACGCATATCTTCCTCCTTGAGAAACACTGCTGTCGGGTGGATATCAACCGCAGGGTAGCAAACCGGACGGGGAAAGCATAGCCGGTTCACAGCCCCAGGGCGTGGAGCTTGCGGGCGGGGATGGTGCCGTCCGGCCGCCAGCCGCGGGCCTGATAATAGCTCTGGAGCATGCGCCGCAGCTCATCCGGGGTGAGGCCAACGCCGGCGACCGGCCCGCCCGGCAGGGTCTCGCTCAACAGCCGGGCTGGCAGCCAGTCGTCCCCGGGCTGCCAGCCCTCGCGGATGTTGAAGCGCTTTTTGAGGCTGGTGATGCGCTCGCCGACCTGGCGCAGCTCGTGGGCCGACACCGCCCAGCCGGTGACGTGCTCCAGCAGCCGGGCCGCCTCGGGATAGAAGTCGTCAAAGCATTTGCGCAGAAACTTGCACACAATCAGCGAGTCCAGGACCGCGGCAAAATCCTCAGAGGCAGCCACCAACTGACCCCGGCTGTCATCAACCCGCAGGCGGTCAACCCGACCGGAAAAATCGGCCTCATACGCCCCGGACCGGTTATGGCAGGCCCCGCGCGGGCTGACCGCCAGCCCCAGGGCCATGGTCTTGAGGCTGCGCGGCTCATAGCCGGGCAACTCCATGCCCTTGACCTGCACGGTCAAGCGTCCGGCCTCCGGCCCCAGCCGGCCCGCGGCCCGCTTAGACCCCTCGGCCAGCAGCGCGCCCAGGTCGCGGCGCTCACCAATAGCCGCGATTGTCGCCAACAGGGTCTCGGTCCGGCCAAAGCCCAGCCCCGCGGCCCGGCCCTGGGGAAACAGCCCTTTTTCGGCGCACTCCATGGCCCAGGCGATTGTGCCGCCGGTGCTGATCGTGTCCAGACCGTAGTGGTCGCACAGGCCGGCCGCTTGCAGCACAACCTCGGGGTCCGCAATCCCGCACAAGGGGCCTAGTGCAAACAAGGTTTCATACTCAAGCCGCTGCTCTGCGCCGCTCCGGGCTTTGAACAGGCGCTCGCAGCGAATCGTACACGACGCGCAGCCGTGGGCGCGGCTGAAATTGGTGTCCAGCAGGGCCTCACCGCTCAGGGCTTCTGCCCCGGCAAAGCTGGACTGCTGAAAATTGCGGGTCGGCAGGCTGCCCAGGCGGTTGAATACCGACAGGTTGGCCACCGTGCCAACCTCCCGGTATTTGGCGGTCAGCGGGCCGAGGCTGCGCCGGCGCAGGGCGGCGGCCCGCGCCTCAACGCCGGCCGGGTCCGCCACCGCCGTCTTACGCCGGCCACGCAGGGCAATCGCCTTGAGGTTTTTTGCCCCCATCACCGCCCCCACCCCACCCCGGCCTGCATGACGCCCCTCGTTGCTGATGGTGGCAAAGCGGACACGGTTTTCCCCCGCCGGGCCGATGGCCGCAACGCGCGCCTCGGCGTTGTCGAGAGCCGCCCGCAGCGCGGTCTCGGTCTCCACGGCGCTCTTGCCCCACAGCCCCGCGGCCGCGCGGAGTTCGACCTGTTTGTCGTCAATCCAGACCCAGACCGGCTCCCTGGCCCGACCGCTGATGAGCAGCGCGTCAACGCCGAGGCGTTTGAGCTCCAGGGCAAAGAAACTTGAGGACAGCGAATCGGCAATACAGCCGGTCAGCGGCGATTTGGTCACCACCGCCAGCTTGGCCGTGGTGGTCAGCCCGCTGCCAACGAGGGGCGCGCTGGCAAAGATCAGCGGATTGTCTGCGGCAAACGGCTCAACCCCGGCCGGCGCGTAGTCGTACAGCAGACTTGTGCCAAGCCCGACCCCGCCGAGAAAGGCACGCAGACGCGACTCTTCCAGGGAACGCCAGTTGGCACGCTGGCGCGACAGATCGATGTGCAGCAAGCGGCCGTGGAACCCGTACACCCGTCCCTTGTAGAAAATTGGCAGACAAAAAGAAAGAATGGGGGAAATGTTCGGTACCATCGGGATCATCTGCCGGGGGTTTGACCCGGGCAAAACTGCCCGATATCCTCGTCGGAATGAACCACAACATGCCTGCTGCCCTGACCTTCGCCCTGGCCCTTCCAGCGCCGGCGCTTGCCCCATCCGTCTTCGGACAACCTCTCGCTCGCTTGGACGTCCCTACTAGGGATGCTTTCCCCAACCTGGCCAAGGCTGCAAAGCTGAAGATATCGCGTTTGTCTCTGGCATTGACGTGATACACGGCTGGGCTTGCCATGTGAACAACCCTGCGTCCATGCATATGGTCTTTTACAGATGGAACGCGGCGATACGGAGCTACGGGCCACAAGCGCATGCCGTGTGCCTGTGGTCTATGGCGGACAACGTGGGGATACAGCAAGCGTATGCGGTGATACCGCTAACGGGTTCAGTACCGCCATGAACTGGAACTTGCTGGGGCAAGGTCTTTTTGCGACCTTTCTTATTGCTGATGGGGCACCTGTAGGCTACAGTGAATCCGTCCCTCCCGAATGAGCAAACACTTCTCCAGCCAACAACACCAGACCCGTAACCAATGCAGCAAATGTCTTCATTCGGCTCCTCCCCTGTTTTGCAGACTCTCACTGATTGTCCGCAAATAGCCTGTTCGTCTCCTCCAACTCGCGGAGAATAGCCAACAATAAATGGTCCCTATCCCAATTCGCAGCCTCGACCCCGGCGAGAACAGCACTGTTCATATTCATCTTGTTCCGCAACCGAACATTCTCTTCTAGCTGCCGCCTTTCCTCATCCGTCAACTCCTTACTTCGAAAAGAACCCCACAGATCCCTCCTTGCATCCTCGCATTATCATAAGGAAAGAACACCCGATGATAAACTCGAACACCAGAAGGTGTGTAAGAACGGCTACCTCCTCCCCCGCCTCCACTTTGGATGCAGCCGAGGGCTTGGCCTAGCGTTACCTGGGCAGGGGTTCAAATTATTTTCGGCGTTTGCCTTTTCTGTCTCTTCCTCACCCGCCCGCATCGCTCGACACAATCAGCACGCTATCTCCGTCACGCAGCGGAGCGCGCATGTCGGTGACAAACGCCTGGCCGTTCACATTGCACGCAAAGCCCGGTCCCAGCCGCCGGACGTCCTGGCTCAGTACCGACCCGCGCAGGGCTGGAAGCCGGTCTGCCAAGGCGGCCAGCACAGCGCCAAGGTCCGCCCCGGACGGGAGGTTCAGAGACACACGGCCGGTCTGGGCTTTGAGCCGGGCGACCCCGAATAGCTCAACCGTACAGGCGACAGGGCGAGCGCTCGGGCGCAGACGCGGCCACAGTTCCAGGGCGGCCTGATAATCCTGGGGGCTGTTCAGATTGCGGAAGCTATGGCCATCGGGGTCGAACCGGCGGAGTTCTTCGGGGCTGACCCGCCTGGTCCGAACGGTGTCGTACAGGGCAACCGGTCGCATCTGGCCACGTTCGAGTTGGGATTGCAGCCGGGGAATGACACTGCGTCGGTAGACCGCATGCAAGGGCTGTAGGCGGTCCTGCCACACCGGGACCACCACGTCATAGCCGGTGCTCAGCGCGACCAGCCACGCCACCAGGTCCAGATTCAGAAACGGCGCGTCACACGAGCTCACAAAACAGACGGCCCGGCGGGCGGCCTGCAAGCCGTAATAGAGCCCCCCGACCGGCCCCTGATAGGCAACCGCATCGTGGACAAGCGTCACCGGGAGCTGCGGCAGGTCTTGTCCCGGAGCAGCCACCACCACGATATCGGCGAAGCGGGTGGCTAAGCGCCGCACCGTATGGACGAGCAGAGGCTCGCCGGCAAACGGCAGCAGCGCCTTGGGCCGGCCCATGCGCGAGCTTTTGCCGCCGGCCAGGATCAATGCCGAGGCGTCGGGGAGTGGTGTTGGACTGTTCATGCGGTCTGGCCCGAAAGCGGCTCAGCCGGACGGTTGAGCGACTGGAGTTGAAGCGGAATCAACGTGTTCACCAGGCTGAGGACCAGTACATACAGGCCCATCTCAGTCTGGAGGCGCAGCGGCGACAGCAGCCACACCAGGGCCGCTCCGGCGCTGACAATGGCCAGGGCTGTCAGGGCAGAGCCGAGCCAGTCCCAGGCCGGGGCGTGGTCGGCCATGTCTGTGTTGCCCAGGGCCAGGCTGGCCGGCAGAATGACCGTGCCCAGAGCGGCCAGGACAACCGGCAGGGTGTGCATATTGAGATCGATGTCGGCCACCCACAGCACGGCCAGCATCACCGCTTGCGACAGAACGACGGCCAGGCTGAGCAGGCCGGCCGCGCGCGGGCTGCCCAGGCCGATCAGCCCGCCGCAAAACGCCAAGCCAAGCAGGGCGCTCAACAGGTACCAATACCCGCGCGCTACCCCGGTGTGGATGGCAGCCACTACCCCAAGCAGGCCGCCGCCGGGACGAAACTCGACCGGCATACCCATACCCGTATCGGGTCCCTCAAAGGACCGGACGCGGGCCAGGGCGCGCTTCACCAGCCCCGGAGAATAGGCCCGATAGAAGAGCGTGACCGCGGTGGTGCGGAAGTCGGTTGACAGAAAGCGCCCGACCTCGCTCGGCGTGGTTGCTCCGGCCACGATCCGAAAGATGATCTGTCCGGTTGAGCTGATATCGTCCGGCAGCATCGCCCATTTGGGGATGTTTTCGTGAAACATGCGGGTGATGGCCTTCACAAAACCGGGTACTGCTACCGCTCCGCCAAACTGCCGGTCGGCGGCCATGTGGAGCTGAAACGCTTCGAGGACTTGCAGGGTGCCAAGATCGCGAAACCCGGCCTCACCGGGCGTATGGGCAACCACGATCAACTGATTGACCCCGATGAAATGTCGGTTGAGCAGGCCGAAGGCGCGACTATACGGATGTTCGGTCGGAAAAAGCCGACTGCCCAACATCGACCGCCCGGCTTCGAGTTGAAGGGCGGCCAGCAGGCCGAAACAGGCAAGCGCAATACATCCCGTCCGGGTCAGCGAGCGTGTCTGACCGAGGCTGCGCAAGCGCGGAGTAAAGCGGGCGATCAGCGGCAGATCTCCGGGGCCGAGCGCGCCGCACCGAAAGCCGGCCGACCACACCGGGAGGACCAGCCACACCGACACCAGCAGGCCAAGCAGCCAACCCATGCCCAGCAGACCAAAGGTGCGGACGGCCGGCACGTCCGACCACCACACCACCACCCCGAGAGACAGCCCGTCAATAAGCACTGCCGAGGTACACGTACGCCACAGCGCCCGGGCGGTCTCGACGATCGCCTGAGCTTGGGGATTCTGTCGCTCAGAACTCGACTGCCACTCGCTCGTCACCCGGCTTGTCCAGCCCAGCACCAGGCACAGGCCGCGGCCGGCCAGGGGAAAAAGCATGAGCCAGGCGAGCGGTTCAAACGAGCGCCCAACCATGCCCAGCAGGCCGAATCCACCCGCCGCCGCCAAGCCCGAGACGATCAGCAGTCCACCCACCGTATGGACCACCCCCGGCAGGATGCCACACACGCCGGCCAGCAGGAGCGTGGTCAGGGCACTCAGCACCAGCAACAGCAGCACGCGCGGGCCGGCCTCCATCAACCAACCGGCCAGGACGATATTGCCCGCAAAGGCCACCTCGGTGTTGGCGTCCCGCTCTTGGGCGGCAAAGCGCCGCAGCCGACTAAACACGCGGTGCGAGTTGACCTCGGCGTCCCAGAAGTCGGCCCGGATGAGCGCGGTTGTATTATCCTCTGACACATACACGCCGCGGATGCCCGGATTGGTGTACACCGCGTTCTTGATCCGGGCCAACTCCTGGGGGCTCTGGGGCTGGCCGGGCGTGCGCACAACGGGCAGGATGTTGATCATCCCGTCCCGGATTTTGATATCTGTCAGCCGACTGTGGGTGAGGGACAGGACCTCGTGCGGGTTGACCCCCCTGGTTTCGAGCAGTCCGACCGTCAGGCGATGAATCTTCCCCAGCGCCTCGGTATTGTACAGGTCTCCGTCTTTGACCGAGACCAGCACGACCACGGCATTGGTCATCCGTAACATCTCGGGGAAGTCCTGATACAGACGGATATGGGGGTGCCGGTCGGGGTAATAGTCCGTTATGCTGGCGCTCGGCCTGAGTTGTTGAGCGGAGGACGCCCCCCACACGAGCACCGCCGCGGCCACCGGGACGGCCAGCCACCGCCGGCGCAGCAAAAACCGACAATACCGCTCTGCCCACCCGTCTCCAGGCATACGCCCCCTCCTGAAAAAGCCTGCTGAGTATACCACTCAGGTCTGTGAGGGGCGAGGGATGCCAGTTCTGCGGGCCCGGCCTGAAATCCAGTCTGACCCACCAGTTGAAAGTTCAGACCGGGCTGTTGACAATGCTTTCTCGCGTAGTCTAAGAGGAGGGCGTCTGCCAGTAGGGACGGCACCTGCGTTGCCCCTGCACGCCACATCGGGGGAGGAATTCGGTCTATGATGAGGAGTGCTTCTGCTCTCCGCCACCTGCTGGGAGTCGCCCTCACGCTGGCCCTTGTCGGCGGCTCTTCACGTGCCGTGAGGGCACAACCGGTCGAGCGCATCCGCGACCATATCTATGCCACCTTTCTGTTTAACGCCGAAAAAGCCTGGGCGGTCGGCAGCTTTGGATCCATCTACCACAGCACCGACGGCGGCCGGCGGTGGGAAAAACAGGACAGCGGCTCTATTGATCCCTTGTACGGCGTCAGTTTTGTCACCGAGCAAGAGGGCTGGATCTCGGGC
This sequence comes from uncultured Binatia bacterium (SeqCode), assembly GCA_965242605.1. Lineage (GTDB taxonomy): Bacteria > Desulfobacterota > Binatia > Bin18 > Bin18 > JAAXHF01. The sequence goes on from CBDESS010000001.1 coordinate 253,870, forward strand.
AAGTCGGGGCTCGTCCTCCACACGACCGACGGCGGCAAGAGCTGGCAGCGCCAGGTCACCCGCACGACCCATCACCTGTTCAATCTCACTTTTGTGGACAACCAGCGAGGCATTGCGGTCGGGGACTACGGTATCGTCCTGCAAACCACCGACGGTGGCAAGAGTTGGACTGACCGTTCCCTTGGCGAGGATATTTTCCTCTACGGAGTCACCATGCACCCCTCGGGCAAAGCCTGGGTGGCCGGCGAGATGGGCGTCATCTTAGTCAGCGAAGACAGCGGGGCGACCTGGACCAAAAAAGAAACCGGCACCGAAAGCTCACTCCTGGGCGTGAGTTTTGTTGACGAAAACTGGCTGTGCGCCGTGGGCATGGACGGCACGATTGTACAGAGCAACGACAGCGGTCAGACCTGGCAGCGGTATGAGAGTCCGATCCAGACCGCGCTGTACAACCTGGCCCTCAACGGTCAGACCGGCTGGGCGGTTGGCGATGAGGGCGTGATCCTGCACTCGACCGATGGGGGCAGGAACTGGAAGCTGTTTGACACGCCCGAAGAACTGGCCCTGTACTGGATGATGGGCATATCGCTGAGCCCGTCCGATGTCAAAGGCGTTATTGCCGGCTCGAACGGGTTAGTCTTGCGGATTGACGGCAATCGCGTTGATTACGGCGGCCGGTTTACACGCTAAAGCCGGTCCGTTCCGTTTTCTGCTCCAAGGAGGGTCTTATGCTCCCGCGCAGCTGGATGGAAGCCTACATCCGTTTTCTCCTCAGATTTCGCTGGTATGTGCTTGTCGGCCTGACGATGGCCACCCTGTTTCTGGGCTTTCATGTGACCAAGATGCAGGTCCAGCCCAACTTCTTTGACTTTTATCCGCCGACCCACGAATACATCCAGTTGTACCAGGAGTACCGACGGATGTTTGGTACGGCCAACATTCTGAGCGTTGTCATTGAGGCCAATGAGGGCGATATTTTCAACGTCCACTCGATTAACCAGATCGATAAGGCAACCCGCTATGTGCTGGAGACCGCAGGGGTCAATCCGTACCAGATTCTGTCGCTGACCCATCCCAAGATGCGCAATATCCAGATCAGCGGAGCGGCCATTACCGCCTATCCGATCATGTATCCGGCCCCGCCGAAAACGTCCGACGAGGTCAAACCGATCAGAAAGGCGGTGTATACCAACGAGGGGGTGCATCGCTTCTATGTTGCCGAGGACAACACCTCGGCACTCATCACGGCCGGCTTCTGGGAAGAGGGCATTGACTTTGAGAACCTGTTCAGCCGTATGCAGACCCTCAAGGCGGAGCTGGAGGCTGACGGCAAGCATCAGGTGTACGTCACCGGCTTCCCCATGCTGTACGCCTGGGTGTTCAGCTACAAGAACGCCATCCTGTTTGTGATTGGACTGACCACACTCGTCATTCTGGGCATGTTGTGGTTCTACTTCCGCACCTTTACCGGGGTATGGGTGCCATTGTTTTCGGGCCTGCTGAGCTCGGTCTGGGCCTTGGGTTTTGCCGGCTATTTTGGCTTTAACCTTGACCCGCTCGTCCTGGTCGTGCTGGTCCTGATTACCGCCCGGGCGCTGTCCCACTCGGTCCAGTCGATGGAACGCTATCACGAGGAATACCACCGCCTCCAGAACAAACGCCTCCAGAACAAACAGGAAGCCTCAGCGAACAAACAGGAAGCCATTCTGTCGTCATATCTGAGCCTGTTCAGCCCGGCCCTGGTGTCGATCGCCTCGGACGGGCTGGCCATTCTGACCCTGGCAGTGGCCCATATTCCGCTGATTCAGAAGCTGGCCTATGTGTCGAGTTTTTGGATCTTTACCATCGCCATCAGCGTCGTTACCCTGCACCCGATTATCCTGTACTTTATTCCCCCGCCGCCCAACGATCCCAAAGCCGGCCGCCGATTTTCGGACACGCTGTACAACACGATCAACCGCTTCATGGTCACAATCAGCTATGGCGGCTATCGCTGGGCGGTGATCGGGTCCTTCTCAGTCGCCCTGCTCGGCGGCATGTTCTACGCCCAGTATCTCAAGATTGGCGATGTGTCGATCGGCAAAGCCCTGCTGTACGACACCCACGAGTACAACGTGTCCTACGACAAGGTGAATGACCAGTTTGTGGGCGCGTCACGCCTGATTGTGATTGCCGAAGGCCAGCGCGAGGGCGCGATTAAGGACCCCGAGGCGCTGCTGACCCTGGAAAAATTCCAGCGCTATATGCAGGAGCAGGAGATGGTCGGCGGCAGCATCAGTATCACCACCTGGGCGCGGCGGCTCTACCAGCTCTTTCAGCTCGGCATCCCCAAATGGGCGATTATCCCCGATAACCCGCGTGACGTGGGCAATATCTTCTACCAGTTCCTGAACACGGTCGGCTCAGACGATCTCGACCGCTTTATCGACAAGACCTCAACCAACGCCACGGTCACAATTTATTACAAGGACTACAACCACGCCACCGTCACCGGCTCGATCGCCATGGCCGAGGAGTTCATCTACAACAATCCGGTCGAAGACCTCAATTTCCGGCTGGCCGGCGGCCTGCTCGGGGTGCTGGCGGCCATCAACGACGAGGTCGAGTGGTCGTACAAGTGGAATCTGATCCTGGTCATGGTCACAGTCTTTACCCTGAGTATGCTGACCTACGCCTCGGTGGTCGGCGCGCTGATTGTGATGATCCCCTCAATTGTGGCCCAGCCGTTGTCCGAGGGTCTGATGTACGGCATGGGCATTGACGCCAATATCAACTCGCTGCCGGTTGCCGCGGTTGGCATCGGCATCGGGATTGACTACGGCTATTATGTGCTCTCACGGATTGTCGAGGAGTACCAAAGGTTTGGCGACCACGACCGAGCCATTGAAGAGGCCCTGATGACCACCGGGCGGGCGATCATGTTTACCGGCACAACGCTGACCGTCAGCGTCATTTTCTGGATATTTTTCCCCATGAAGTTTCAGTCGGAAATGGCCGTGCTGCTGACCCTGCTGTTGTTCTTCCATGTGGTCGGGGCGCTGGCCTTTATTCCCGGGACGGTTTCCCTGCTCAAGCCGCGCTTCCCCCTGCCCAACAAGGTTATGCTGGTCATTCTGGCCTGCATTGCCGTTCCGTCAGCAGCCCTGGTCTACACCAACCATGCCGACCTGCTGAGCCTGGGCATTTTGGCCCTGGTCGTGGCCGTGGGTGAGCATATGTGGTCAACGCGCCACAATATCGGCATGGAGTTGCGCGCGTAGCAGAAACTTGACAAGGCAATTGCCGGGGGTGTATGAAGCGGCGACAATGGAGGCGAGCGCTGGCTTGCGCAGGAAGCCAGACAGACCACACACAAGGAGGGTTTCTTATGAGGTACAGGTCGGGATTCAGGCGGCTGTTGGCCGCGGGGGTTGTCCTACTTGTATCCGCGCCAAGCGCGTGGGGCTATTACTTTGACGAGCGTCGGGAGATGAGCCTGTCTGGCCAAGCCTATACCCGAGCGACTATTCAGACTGGTAAAGGCGACGAGATTGGGACAGCTAAGGGACTGTGGAAGCGGGGCAATGTGGTCCAGCACCGCAACTACCTGACCCTGGAGTGGCGTCACAATCTGAACCGCCTGTCGCGTGAGTTCCCGACTATCGGGACCGTGTTCCAGTATGTGAACCTCGACGCCCTCGATTACTACCTCAATGTACGCGAGGAGTTTGAAGGCATCTGGGAGTATGGTGGCGCTTCGGCGCGCCGGCAGCTCGACGGCGGCGGCGGGGCCGAGTTCTGGGACAAGTACTACGGCCGGCGGATGGATGCCACTGGAAATTATTACATCAACAAATACCCTGGTGAATTAGCCCGCTTTAAGGAGTTTGGCTATGTCAGCAGCCAGAACTTCCTGGAAAAGCGAGTCCAGCAGCTCCGCCTGTTTGAGTGGTATTTCAACGTCACCAAGGGGCCGCTGTTCATGCGGGTTGGCCGCCAGAACCTGTCCTGGGGTGAAGCCGACTCCTTCCGCCTGCTTGACCAGATCAACCCGCTCGACAACGGCTTTGGCGGTTTCACCACCGCCCTGGACGAACGACGGATCCCGCTGTTCATGCTCCGGGCGCAGTGGAACTTCGGCCGGGTCGGGCCGATTCAGGACCTGACCCTCGAAGGCTTTGTCTCCCCTGACCGTCGGACGGCCGCGGTTCCGGCTCTGCACCAGGGCAGCATGTGGAATGTGCCGACCAACACCTCACCGGTCAGCGTCTATCGCATGCCGTGCGGCGGGCCGGTCTACGGCAAAGCGCTCAAAAAAGCCGGGGACCTCGGGTTTAGCACCAACGGTGCCCAATATGCCTGCTCAACCCGTGCCCAAGGGCCGTCAAGCAGCATCGGCGACAGCCGCGGCGGAGCGCGGATTATCGGCACGATCCGCGACTTTACTTTCTCTCTGGCCCACTACTACACCTGGTCCGACAGCGTGATGAGCGACTCAACGATCGGCTCGCCAACGCCGACCCACCTGGCCTGGGACACGACGCCGGATGCGTTCACCGCTATCACCGGGCTGGAGGCTACCCCAGAGAACAACCCCTGGGGACCGAACGATCCGTGTCATCGAGGCAGCCCGGGCGGCGTCTTTGCCGGAGTCCCCTGCGCCGTTGAGCGCACCCTGCCCGTACCGATCCACGCCAAGCGGGTCCAGATCACCGGCGGCAGCCTGTCATTCCCGCTGAACGCCCTGACCAGCCTGTTTGTCGATAGCAGCAGCCCCCTGTTCTACCTGTACACCACCATCCGGGCTGAGTTCGCCTACACCCGCAACAACCTGATGCGTGAGCAGTACGCCGGCGGCAGCGAATCGCTGGAGAACATGAAACGGTTCATGACCCGACCCCTGCACTACGCCGGCGTCACAAAGCATCCGCTCTACGACGGGCGCTATCTGGCAGACGGTCTGTCGGCCAGCGAGGGCAACTGCGACGATCACATGGGCGTGACCGTGGGCGGCATGACGGGGGTGCGCGGTTGCCGGCGGGGTCATTTCTCGAGCCGTGACCAGTGGGCCTTCGTGCTCGGCGTAGACCACATCCAGTGGATTCGGTTCCTGAACAAGAGCAACAGTTTTGTGTTCTCTGGTCAGTACTTCCACCGCCACACCAACAACGTCAAGCGCTACAAAAAAGGCCGGCCGGTGGGACGGGATAACGATACCCACTCCATCGGCGTGACGCGGCGGTCAGCCGCGCCAACCGGCGGGGAAGAATCGGGCCGTGTTGGTGGCACTGGCAACCGAACCACCGCCTGTCTGAACGCGGACGGCAGCAATACGCCCCCGTGTGATTTCAAGCGACTGCTCCAGATGCAGTCTACCTCACAGGTGTTCACCCTGGCGATCAGCACCAGCTATAACGCGGGGAACGTCCGGCCCCGGTTTGTCGTTTTCTACGACATGGCGGGTGCCTACCTGCTCCAGCCCGGTCTTGACTGGTGGTTCTGGGACCCGTTCCGGCTCAGCATCCGTTACAACTTCATTGACGGGAAATACACCGGAATCGGCTTCTTCAAATTCAAGGACAGCGTCTGGTTTGAGCTCCAGTACCTGCTGTACTGAACCGAGCCACTCGCTGGCTTACCCGCCCGTAGGCATCTGCCCACGGGAGCTTCTCACACCGGCGGCGGATGCGTCGCCCGTACTGCTTTTGGCACCCAACGATCTCAGGCGTGCTCCAGGGACCCCAAAGTACGCCTGACAGCCTTCCGCTCAACCGACCGCCAGGAATAAGTCAGGCATTCCAGAGGTTATGCCACTGTGAGTATGATCAGCGTTGACAACGTGACCAAACGTTTCGGTCCCATCCTGGCCGTTGCCAATGTCTCCTTTCAGGTCTCTCGTGGCGAAGTGGTCGGTTTCCTCGGTCCGAATGGAGCCGGCAAAAGCACGACCATGCGCATTCTGGCCGGCTTTTTTCCGCCGACCTCGGGGCGGGCCAGCGTCGGCAATCACGATGTCGTCAGCCACGCCCACCAAGTCAAAGAACTCGTCGGCTATTTCCCCGAACGGGTGTCGGTGTATCCCGACCTGCCGGTTCAAAACTTTCTCACCTTTGTGGCTGAGGCAAAAGATGTCCCCCGGTCTGCACGCAAGACAGCGGTCGGCCAAGTCATGGAAGCCTGCGGCTTACAAGAAGTCAGGACCCGCATCATCGGCCACCTGTCCAAGGGCTATCGCCAACGGGTCGGCATCGCCCAAGCCCTGATGCACAGACCCCAGGTCCTGATCCTTGACGAGCCGACTATTGGCCTTGACCCGGCCCAAGTGGTGGAGATTCGCAAATTGATCCGTGCCCTCGGCTCAGAGCGGACCGTTATCCTGTCAACCCATATCCTGTCTGAGGTCAGCTCGGTGTGCGACCGGGTCATTATTATCAACCGAGGCCGTATTCTTGCCTCAGAATCGCTGGAAACCCTGCGCACCCAACTGCACCGAAACCGCCAGGTCCGGGTTGCAGTGACCGGTACCCACGCCCGCCTTCCAGAAGCCTTGAGCCGTCTCCCCGGCGTGGTGCAGGTGCGTCCAGACCAGGCTGGCGAACCCGCCTACCCTGCCGGGAACGGCTCGGCGTGCTGGATCGTTGAATACGGGGGCGAGGATGTCCGAACCGATATCAGTCGGGCGGTCCTTGAACGGGGCTGCGGTTTACTCGAACTTCGCTCTCTGGAGCCAACACTGGAGGATATGTATTTGCAGTTGATCCGACAGGCCCAGGAAGAACAGCAGGAGGGGCATGGGGGCGAGGTGGAACGATGAAATTCTGGTGCGTCTTCAAAAAAGAGATCCAGATCTACTACGGTTCGTTCATCGCCTACGCCTTGTCCATGGCCTTTCTGGTCCTGGCCGGGTATTTTTTTTACACCGACATGATCTTCTACGACCTGTTCGGCGACTTCATGGATATCACCACCTCGCTGTGGTTCTACTATTTTCAGGACCTGCGCTTTTTCAGCCTGCTCATCCTGCCCCTGCTGACCATGCGCCTGTTTGCCGAGGAGAAAAAGCTGGGCACGATCGAGCTGCTGTGGACCTACCCGCTCAAGGACTCCCACATCATCCTGGGCAAGTTCCTGGCCAGCTTTTTTGTGTTTTTCCTGATGCTGGCCGCCACCCTGCTCTACCCGCTGCTGCTGTCAACGATCCATACCTTTGCCTGGGGACCACCCCTGTCGGGCTATTGCGGCATTCTGCTGTTAGGCGCGTCCTTTATTGCCTGCGGCACATTTATCTCGTCGCTGACCGAAAATCAGCTCGTCAGCGCCATGTCAACCTATGCGGTGCTGGTCTCGTGGTGGTTTTTGACCTGGAATGAAGAGGCGGTCGGGGATGAGTTGCTGGGGATTTCCCTGTTTGATCGCTTTGAGCCGTTTGCCAAGGGCGTGATTAATACCAAAGATGTCTTCTTTTTTGTGATCATCACCCTGGTGTTTTTATACCTGACCCTCCGATCCATGGAGTCGAGGAAATGGCGCGGGACACGCTAGACGACCTCGCTGCACCGGACCCCGGGCCTGGTCTGTGGCCGGGCACAGAGACCGTTCGGCGCAGCTGCCTGTTGGGGCTTGAGATCGGCTTCGTGCTGGTGATCGTCTTTTCGCTGGGCAGCCTGCTCGGCCGCTGGAACGCCCGCTTTGATCTTACCCCCAACCAGAAGTACAGCCTGGCCCCCATCACCGTTCAAACCCTGGACGGCATCACCTCCCCGGTCCAGGCCACCATCTTTTACCGACGCGGCGACCGCGAAAAGCACGACGAGCTGCTCAGCCTGATGCACCAGGCAAACGCGCTGTTCCAGTACCGTCTATACGACCTGGACCGCGCACCCGGCCTGGCCCAACGCTATGGCGTCACGGCCTACGGGACGGTTATCCTGGAGTCAGCCGACAACCGGGTCACCCTGCCGATGGTAGACGAAGAGCGCATGCTGAACGCGCTGCTGCGCGTCTCCCAGAGCCAGAAAACCGTCTATTTCCTAGTCGGTCACGGCGAGAATAATCCGGGCGACAGCCGGGAACGCAACGGCTATGGCGTAGTCCGCCAAGTTCTGGAAACCGAAAACTACCAAGTCCGTCCCCTGGCCCTGCTCCAGACCAGGCAGGTGCCGCCCGACGCCGACCTCATCATTGTCAGCGGCCCCAAGGAAGACTTGGCCGCGGCCGAGTTAGCGGCCCTCACGGCCTATCTCGAAGCCGGCGGCAGCGCCTTTTTGATGCTTGACCCCTTTACCGTGCCCCGTCTGTCCGCCTACCTGGCCCGGTTCGGGCTGCGCCTAGCCGAAGATGTCGTGGTTGATCAAGAGCGCGGCGTGGCCGGTGGAGAGCCGCTGATGCCGATTATCTCGGATTTTGCCGAAGACATTTTTCCCCGCTGGCTGAGCGGCTCGCCAATCCTGCCCTACACCCGTCCGGTCCGCGTTCAGGACGGCTTGGCCACCCCATTTGCCTTCTCCAGCGAGGCCAGTTGGGCCCTGAAGAACAGAGCCCGGGCCGAACAAGAGGGACTGTATTTCAAAGAGGGCGAGGACGAGCGCGGCCCCATACCGGTCGCCGCAGTCGCCGCGGTCGGCACTGAGCGGTCGGGCAAGTTGGTCGTGCTGGGCGACTCGGACTTTGTGAATAATTTTTATGCGCGTATTCCAGGCAACGTGGACTTCTTCATGAATACGGTCGGCTGGATGTCAGGACGCCAACAGCTGATCAGCATGGGCCGCAACCCGGGCGGCCTCCCCGACCAAAAACGGGTCTCAACCCCCCGCCAGAGCTTATACCTCTCCGAATTGCAGAAGAGTCGCTTCTTCTGGTTGATGGTCGTCCTTGAACCTGCCCTGGTCCTGGCCATCGGCCTGTGTATTGCCGTTCGACGGAGAAGACACGGATGAGCCTGTCAGCAGAAAGTCGGCGGGTTATTGGGCTGGGACTCGTCGCCCTGGTCCTGGGCAGCTATACCTATCTCAGTGCTCCCGAAAGCCGGCCCCTCAGCAGACCCCAAGCCACAGCCGACCGCGAACGCCCGGCCCTGGACTTTGCAGCCGAAGAAGTTACCCAGATTGAGCTGGTGTACAACCAGCAGGGTCTGGTCTGCCGGCGCGGCAAAGACGGCTGGCAAGTGGCCGCAACCGGGATGCCAGTCCGTACCGAAGCGGTCCAGGACTTTCTCGGCAACCTCGGCAAGTTGCTCCACCTCGGCGAGGTCGAAAGGATACAGGACGAGCTGGGCGAATACGGCCTCAAGCCGCCCCGGGCCTCAATTACCCTGTTGAGCGGCCAGGAAACGCGCCGCCTGCGCATCGGCACCCGCAATCCGGTCCAGAGCAGCCTGTACGCCCAGCTCAACGACTCGCCCCAGGTTGTGCTCGTCGGTGCCGTTGTCCTGTGGGATATACGCAAGCTGTTGACCGCCGCCAACCAGGCCCCGGGATAGCGCCCAAAGCGCGCCCTCCCCGACCGGCGTCTTGTACCCCAAACTCTTCCCAAACTCTTCCATTGTCTCGCCAATCAGAATTTGCTACAGTAGCCGGCGGTCACGAGCTTGACCATATGTATTCGCTGAGTGAGTTGGTTCGAGAGCAAAGGCCCGGGAACCCGCTCATGGGTTCCCGGGCCTTTTTTACCACGATGGAGGAACAACGTGGCAAACAAACTTTTTGTTGGAAACCTGCCCTTTAACGCGACCAACCAGGATCTCGAAGAACTCTTCGCTCAGTCGGGCACCGTGACATCGGTTAACATCATCATGGACAAGTTTACCGGTCGTTCGCGCGGTTTTGGCTTTGTCGAAATGGGTACAGACGAAGAGGCACGGGCGGCCATCGAGCGCTTCCACGAGTACGAACTGAACGGACGCCCGCTGACGGTCAACGAGGCCAAGCCCAGGGAACCGCGCAGTTCGCGCGGCGAGGGTCGCGAGCGCTGGTAGCCAGCCGCTCACGGCCGATCGGCATAATCCTATGCGCGAAGCAGGGAGGTCGTCTTGAGCACGCGTCTGTATGTCGGAAATCTGCCCTCACGTCTGTGTTTTCCTGAATTGGAAGACCTGTTCAGCCCGTTTGGTCAGATCGCCACGGCCGATCTGATCACCGACCCGGCCACCGGCTGGTCGCGCGGCTTTGGCTTTGTTGAGATGACCAACAACGAAGACGCCCAAGCCGCCATAACGGCCCTGAACGGCCATGAGGTTGAGGGCAATACCCTCGTGGTCAACGAAGCCAGCCTGATGCGTGGCGGTCCGAGGGGCAGAGTCCCACATGGGGGAGATGGCGGCCGACCGTCGGGCGGTCTGTCGCGTTCACGCGGGACCCGTCTGTTTGTCGGCAACCTGCCCTATAGCGCCAGTGCCTCAGACGTTGAAACCTTGCTCAAAGAAGCCGGAACCGTGGCCAGTGTCAGTGTCGTGACGGACCGCGGGACCGGCCAATCAAAAGGGTTCGCCTTTGTTGAGATGGGCTCAAAAGAGGAGGCCGAGGTGGCTATCAAGCGCTTCAATGGCCAGACCCAGCTTGGACGCGTGCTCAAAGTAAACGAAGCCCGGCCGGCAGAGCGGCGGGGTGGTGGCGGCGGCGGACGCCGCCGCTATTAGACCCAGGCGTCCCGCCCCTGAAGTCAACAGGCGCGGGGCTAGGCTCACCCCCTTACCCCGCGTTTCTCGCTGGCGTCGCTCGCCAGACTGTAAAATACCAGGCCGGTCAGGAGTTTCGGATAAAAATAGGTGGATTTGTGGGGCATGATCTCCCCCCCGGCACACACCTGCTGCACTTGGTGATACGGAGTCGGGTTCAGCAGAAACGCGACCTGGCAGCGCCCCTCAGCCACCGCTTGCAGCGCCTCGTGGGCGCTGCTGGTATACGAGACAACTGCTTCCTGCCGCTCGGGCGTAAGGCCCAAGACACGCCCCAAGAGCACATCGTGCAGGACCGTCACATCGACAGCCTGCAGGGCGGCAGATGTGCCTGACCCCCGATTGACCCGCTCATCAAAAGACAACAGCCAGTAGTGCTCGGCCCCGGCCACTGCACAGCCGATCCGCCGCCCGGTCCCGCCGTTGCCGAGCGCGGCCAGGAAATCCGCCTGCCGGGCGTACAGCCGCAGCCGGAAATCCCGACTGAAAACGGCCCGCAGCGCGTTCACGCTCGGCAGGGGCGTGTCGTGAATCAAACGGTGGGTGGGCAGAATCACCACGCCTTCGTCCTCGGCGTTGGCCACATACGCCAACACATACCGCACCGCAGCGTCGGGCCTTGTGCGCGCCGTGAGGTTCTCCCGGCAATAGCGCAGAGCGGTCTCGTACCGATGATGACCGTCGGCAATAATCAACGACTCCGCCGAGACACCCGCCGCCACTTGGGCGACCGTGGCCGGGTCTGTCACCCGCCAGACGGTGTGCCGGTTGGTCTGTCCGTCTGTGACGGCGATCATCGGCCGGCCGGCCAGTTCCGCGGCCAGGACCTGTTCTATTGACCAGTCTTTGCGCGCGTACAACAAGAACACCGGGCTGAGTTGCGCCTGACACGCGGCGAGTAAAGCCAGGCGATCCTGTTTGGCGTCCTCAAAGGTCCGCTCGTGGGGGCGAATGACACCGCTGGCAAACTCTTCGAGCCGGACCGCGGCCAAGACCCCGGTGCGACGACGCCGGCTGCCATCGGGCAGGCTGAAGTCCTGGCTGTAGACATACAGCGAAGGCTCGGGGTCCTGCATCAAGACCCGGGTGTCACGCCAGACGCGCCACAGCTTGGCCGCCGTGGCATAGCGATCGGCGGCCTGATTCAGGTCGAGATGAATCGCGTTGTAGGGGCTCTGGCTGTGGAGCAGGGTCTGTTGGTGGGCGGAGATCACATCGTAGGGCGGGCAGACGAGTGCGTGCAGGTCGCCGGCCACAGCCGGATTATAGCGGACGCCGCGAAAGGGGCGAAGGTGTGCCATCAGCCTTGTGAGGCGGTACGCCAGAGGGCCCGCCGACCGATATCACGTCGGTAGTGCATCCCCGGCCAGGTAATCCGTTCAACGGCGCGGTAGGTGTCGGCCAGCGCCGCCCGAAAATCGCGGCCGCAGCCCGTCACGCCCAGGACCCGCCCGCCGTTGGTGACAAAGCGGTCTGCCTGTTTTGCCGTTCCGGCGTGGAAGACCTCCCCCTCCGACCAGTCGTGGAGCGCGTCCAGGCCGCTGATCGGATGCCCCGTTTCATAGCTGCCGGGGTAGCCCTTGGCCGCCAGTACCACACATACGGCCGGGTGCTCATCCCACACCAGGGACACCTCGGCCAAGCGTTCGTCAAGGACCGCTTCCATCGTCTCGACCAAGTCAGACTTGAGGCGGAGCATCAACGGCTGGCATTCCGGGTCGCCAAAACGGATGTTGAACTCAAGTACCTTGGGGCCGTCCTGGGTAAGCATCAGCCCCGCGTATAAGACCCCTTTGTAGACAATGCCGCGCTGTCTCAAGCCGTGGAGGGTGGGGTACAAAATCTCGTCAAGAATCTGGTCGGACAGCCGGGGTGTGATGGCCGGGGCCGGAGAATAGGCACCCATGCCGCCGGTATTTGGCCCCTGGTCGGCGTCAAAAACGCGCTTATGGTCCTGCGCAGACGCCAAGGGGAGGACGCTTGTGCCGTCGCTCAGGGCCAGAAACGAGACTTCTTCACCTTCCAGGAACTCTTCAATCACAACCCGGTCGCCGGCCGCACCAAAGGCCCGCGCCCGCATAATATGCTCAACCGCCGCGTCGGCTGCCTCGGGCGTGGGGCAGATCAGCACGCCTTTCCCCGCGGCCAGACCGTCGGCCTTGACTACTAGCGGCGCGCCAAGGCTGGCCACAGAGCGGCGCGCCTCGTCCGGGTCGGTACAGGAGTGAAACGCGGGTGAGGCTACCCCCTGGTCGCGCAATAACTGGCGGGTAAACGCTTTGCTGGCCTCGAGCTGGGCGGCCTCACGCCGCGGACCAAAGATACGCAGGCCGGCCGCCTCAAACGCGTCAACAATGCCCAGGCTCAGCGGCAGTTCGGGTCCGACTACGGTGAGCTCAATGCGCTGACGGTGGGCAAAGCGCACGAGACCCGGGATGTCTTCGGGGGTGAGCGCGACGAGCTCGGCCAGGTCGGCCATACCCGGATTACCGGGGGCGCAATAGAGCCGGGACACCCGCGGACTACGGCGAATCTTCCACACCAGCGCGTGTTCACGGCCACCGCTGCCAATGACAAGAACCCTCATCCTAGTGCCGAAAATGGCGCATGCTGGTAAAGATCATCGCCATGCCGTGTTCGTCGGCCGCGGTAATGACTTCGGTATCGCGCCGGCTGCCGCCGGGCTGAATCACCGCGCTTGCCCCGGCCGCGGCCGTCACATCGAGGCCGTCGCGAAAGGGAAAGAAGGCGTCCGAACCAACCACCGAGCCGCGGGTCTCACGCCCTAAGTCCCGGGCCCGGGACACGGCAATTTTGGCCGCGTCAACTCGGCTCATCTGGCCCGCTCCCACCCCGACGATCTGATCTGGCCCGGTCAGCACAATGGCGTTGGACTTGACGTGTTTGCAGATCCGCCAGGCAAAGTCCAAGGCCCGGTACTCCTCGGCGCTGGGCCGGCGCCTGGTCACCACCTGGCAGTCTTCGACCCGGATACGGCCCCGGTCACGATCCTGAAGCAGCAGGCCACCGACGACCGGTTTGGCCTCAGAGCGGGCCGGCTGGGGAGCGGCCAAAGACGGGATTTCAAGCAGGCGGATATTCCGCAGACGCTGTGACGAGGCCAGCAGCCCGAGCGCCCGACCGGAAAAGCCCGGCGCAATGACGATCTCCAGAAATCCGTGCTGGTAGAGGTCCAGAATCTCTTGGGCCGTGTCCCTGTCAAGCGCACGGTTGAACCCGACAATGCCCCCAAAAATAGAGACCGGATCACACGCCCGGGTCTTGCGGAAGGCCTCGGCCAACGAGGTCTCGGACGTGGCCGCACCGCACGGGTTGGTGTGCTTCACGGCTACTGCCGCAGTCTGCTCAAACTCGCCCAGCAGCTCCAAGGCGGCGTTGGCATCAACGATATTATTAAACGACAGCGCCCTCCCCTGGAGTTGGCGGGCGTTGGCAATACACGCCTCCCGAATCTCCGGGGCACGATAAAATGCGGCGCGCTGATGCGGGTTTTCGCCGTAGCGCAAGTCCTGAACTTTGACGTATTGGAAATGTACGGTCTCGCCAAACGGCGCGGCTTCGTCGCCGCCGAGGCCGCCCAGATAATCGGCGATGGCCGCGTCGTAGCCGGCGGTCAGCCGAAACGCTTTTTTGGCCAACTCAAGCCGCTGCTCGGCCGACAGGCCGCCGGTCTGGAGTGCGGTCAGGACCTGAGGATAATCGTCCGGGTCAACCACCACCCCGACCGCAGCATGATTTTTGGCCGCGGCCCGCAGCAGAGACGGCCCGCCAATGTCGATATGCTCAATCGCCTCGGCAAACGAGCAGTCCGGGCGGGCAATCGTTTGCTCAAAGGGATACAGATTGACGACCACCAGATCGATCGGCCTCAGGCCGTGGGCGCGCATCGCCCGCACATGGCCGGGGTCATCACGGCGGTGCAGAATCCCGGCGTGGATATGCGGGTGCAGGGTCTTGACCCGTCCGTCAAGCATCTCTGGAAAACCGGTGAAGTCTTCGACCGGCACAGCCGTCACACCGGCCTCGGTCAGGGCTTGGGCCGTTCCGCCGGTTGACACAAGCTCAATACCGAGGGCGGCCAGACCACGCGCGAAGTCAAGCACTCCGCGTTTATCGCTCACGCTGACCAGCGCCCGGCTGACACTCAGCAGAGGCTTCTGCTCTCTACTCGTCTTGCTGCGCATGTGCGAGGGGACATACCAAAAGCCCCAGGGCTTGTCCAGGGACGGCCGCTATGGCTTGTCAAGTGGGGGGCGAAAGCATATGCTGGGGCGGCTATGAGGATTGTCCTTAACGGCGAAGAGCGCGAGTGTCAGGACGGCTGGACGCTGGCGGACCTGGTCAAAGACTTGGGCCTCACCCACAAGCGCATTGCCGCTGAGGTGAATCGAGACATCATCCCCCGCACCGAGTATGACCAGCGGCCCCTCAAGGCCGGCGATGTGGTTGAAGTTGTCAACTTTGTGGGCGGGGGATAGCGGGCAGCAGCTCACGCATGCAGAACGGGGCAGGTGGACTATGAAAGACCCTTTTATTCTTGCCGGCAAAGAGTACCAGTCACGCCTTATCGTAGGCACGGGCAAGTACAAAGATTTTACCGAGACCAGGCGGGCTGTTGAAGCCTCGGGGGCTGAGATTGTGACCGTGGCCGTGCGACGGGTGAATATCACCGACCCGAACAAAGAGAATCTGCTTGACTACATTGATCCGCACACCTATACCATCCTGCCCAATACCGCCGGCTGCTACACGGCTGAGGACGCGATTCGGACCTGCCGGCTGGCGCGTGAGGCCGGGGTTGGCAATATGGTCAAGCTGGAAGTCATAGGCGACGACAAGACCCTGTTCCCCGATATTCCAGCCACGCTGGAAGCGGCCCGGGTGCTGGTGAAGGAGGGCTTTGTCGTCCTGCCGTATATTCACGACGACCCGGTCTCGTGCAAAAAACTCGAAGACATGGGCTGTGACGCGGTCATGCCGCTGGCCGCTCCGATTGGTTCCGGGCTGGGTATCCGCAATCCGTACAATCTCCAGATTATTCGTGAAAACAGCACCCTGCCGGTGGTGGTTGATGCCGGGGTGGGGACCGCCTCGGATGCCGCGGTCGCCCTTGAAATGGGCTGTGACGCGGTGCTGATGAACACGGCGATTGCTGCGGCCGAAGACCCCATCCTGATGGCCGAAGCGATGAAGCTGAGTATCGAGGCCGGGCGCAAAGCCTTCCTGGCCGGGCGTATGCCCAGGAAGCTGTACGCCACAGCCTCAAGCCCTGTCCAAGGGCTCCTCAAATAAGATTGCTCGACTTCCGCCTGTACTTTGTTACTGACCGCCACCAGACGGCCGGTCGGCCCTTGCCCGAGGTCGTCCGGGCCACCTTGGACGGCGGCGTGCGCGCCGTCCAGCTACGCGAGAAAGACCTTGAGGCTGGAGAGCTGTACCGGTTGGCCGCTCGGCTGCGCGAGCTCACAGCTCGCTATGCGGCCCGCCTGCTGATTAACGACCGACTTGACGTGGCCCTTGCCGTTGAGGCCGACGGTGTCCATATCGGACAGGGGTCTTTTCCGGTCAGTACTGCCCGCCGGCTGCTCGGTCCAGACAAACTCATCGGCGTCTCAACCCACGCTCTGGCCGAAATCGAGGCTGCGAAGGGAGCGGATTTTGTGGTCTTTGGCCCGGTGTATTTCACCCCCTCCAAAGCGGCCTACGGCGAGCCGCAAGGGCTTGGGCGTCTGCGCCAGGCGGTCCGCTCCAGCCCAGCTCCGGTCTTCGCCATTGGCGGCATACACCCCGGCCGCATCGCCGCGGTCCGGGCTGCCGGTGCGCACGGCATCGCCCTCATCTCGGCCTTGAGCGGCGCGCCCGAGCCGAGCCGGACGGCCCAAGACCTGTTGGCCCAACTCGCCCCACCAGACAGGGCCGATTGACATTCTGTCAGCCGTCCTCTATCCCTCTTCTTCCACGCTCTCACCTGCCACCCTAGCTCAGTTGGTAGAGCAGCTGATTCGTAATCAGCAGGTCGTCGGTTCAAGTCCGATGGGTGGCTCTTGCCACGCCCCCTGAGCCACTCAGGGGGCGGCCATGCGGCCGCGCTAAGCACGCCTCTGGTAGAAAGCGACCCCTGACCGAGCTTGGACACACGCATGGGCCTGGAGACGCTCGATATCTGCATTCTGGCCGCTTTCCTGGTGTACGCCGTCAGCGCGGGTCTGCGGTCCCGGCGTCTGGCCTCAAAGAATCTGGAAGAGTATTTTTTGGCCGGTCGGAGCCTGACCGGCTGGCAGGCCGGCATCAGCATGGCAGCGACGCAGTTCGCCGCGGACACCCCCCTGTTATGCACCGGCCTGCTGGCGGTGTCTGGCATTTTTTCGCTGTGGTGGCTGTGGTCCTACGCCCTGTCCTTTCTGTTGGTCGGCTTTGTCCTGGCACCGGCCTGGCGGCGGGCTGGCGTGCTGACCGACGCCGAGCTGACTGAGAGGCGCTATGCCCACCCGAGCGCCCTGCTGCTGCGTGGGGTGAAGGCAGTCTATTTTGGCACGATTTTCAACTGCACGGTGCTGGCTATCGTCCTGCTGGCTACAACGCGCATTGCCGAGCCCTTTCTGGTCTGGCATCGCTGGCTTGACTCGGACCTGTACGCGCCGGTGTTGTCCGCGGTGCAGCGGCTCAATATCCCCCTGACCACCCTCAGCGACAACAGCCCGGAGGTATGGATTCGCTCAACCAACAACCTGTTGTCCATCGCGCTGATTGTGCTGGTCACCGTTTTCTACTCGACAACCGGCGGGCTGCGCAGCGTGGTGGCAACCGATGTGCTGCAATTTGGCCTATCCATGTTGGCCACGGCCGCTTACGCCGGCTGTATCCTGGCCGAGGTCGGCGGGCTGGACGGCTTGGCTGAGCGGCTGTCGGCGGTCTACGCCGGCCAGGCCGGGCCTGGCGAAATCCGGGCCAGCCAACTCCTGGCCTTTACCCCGTCCCAGGCCAAAGACGTTTCAGCAGCGTTTCTGGCCGTGCTGGCCCTCCAGTGGCTGGTGCAGATGAACGCGGACGGAACGGGCTATCTGGCCCAGCGGAGCATGGCCTGTCGGAGCGATCTTGATGCCAAACGGGCCAGCCTGGTGTTCACCCTGTCCCAGGTTGTTGTGCGGAGTCTGTTGTGGATTACCATCGGCTTGGGCCTGCTCGTGCTGCTGCCGCCCGAGCCGAGCCTGACCGGCGGCGAGCTGACCGCCGACCGGGAGGCGTCCTTTGTCCGGGGGATTGCCGAACTCCTGCCCTCCGGCCTCAAAGGGCTGATGTTGGTGGGCCTGCTGGCCGCCCTGGCCTCAACGGTTGATAGCCATCTGAACTGGGGTGCGTCGTACTGGAGCAACGACATCTACCGCCGCCTGGTGTGCCAGTGGTGGCTGGGCCGCGAGCCGAGCGACCGGTCGCTGGTCTGGGTGGCGCGTGGGGCAAATATCGGGATTCTGGCCATTGCCCTGACCATCATGCTCCACCTGTCTTCGATTCAAACGGCCTGGAAAATCAGCCTCCTGTTTGGGGCCGGCATGGGCGTTATGCTGGTCCTCCGCTGGGTCTGGTGGCGGATTACCGCAGTCGGAGAGCTCACCGCCATCGGCGTGTCGTGCGTGCTGGCCCCGACCCTGCTGCTCACCGTGCCTGACAGCCATGAAGCCCTGCGCCTGCTTATTGTGGCGGCCGTTTCGTCTGCCGCCGGCATATGGACCTCGGTGCGAACGGCCAAGCCGGACGATGAGCAACTCCTGGCCTTCTACCGCCAGGTCCGCCCGCCGGGTTTCTGGGGACCCCAACACCGGGCGTTGGGTCAAGAGCCTCGCCACGGACACCGCCGGCTGGGCCGGGCACTGCTGGCGGTGGGCAGCGCCGCGCTGTCTGTCTTTTTGCTGCTCACAGGCCTGGGTACCTGGCTCTTTTCCAGCCCGGCCCCGAGCTGGTTTCCCTGGCGGCCGGTTTGGCTGGCCGCGCTACCGACCCTGGGCCTCGGCCTCGTGCCGGTGTGGTGGCGGCAGGTCTTTCCACACGCGCCTGGGCTGCGGTCCATGAGCCTTGGGTCGGGCCGGCAAGAGCGGCTGGGCCAAGCAGGGACGCGGCCGCGCTGAACAGGGCGCGCGTTTGAGACGGGACGAGTCAGCGTGGCCCGCTCGGCCGTTTGACGCTCTGGTGTTGGGGCGCTGGGCTTGGTGTCGCCAGAAGGATGAGAGGGGGAGCAGTGACAGGGCTTAGGCGCGTCCTCATCGGTAACCGCGGCGAGATTGCTATTCGCATTGCCAAAGCCGCGGCAGCCCTCGGCAGGGAATCGGTGGGCGTGTACACCCGCGTTGACGCGCTGTCGTTGCACACGCGGTTCACCACCGAAGCGCGTGAGCTGGGCAGCCACACGGCAGATGTCGTAAGTGCCTACCGCGACGCCCAAGCCCTCATCCGCACGGCCAGGGCGGCGGCCTGCGACTGTGTTCACCCGGGCTACGGGTTCTTGTCCGAGAACGCGCACTTTGCCGAGCGTTGCGCGTCCGCGGGACTCACCTTTGTCGGCCCACCATCCCCCGCGCTGGCGCTGTGTGGAGACAAACTTCGCGCCCGCCTGCTCGCCCAATCCCTGGCCATCCCGATTGTGCCCGGCAGCACTACACCCCTGACCTCGCCGGACGAGGCGGCAGAACTCGCGCGCGAGCTTGGCTATCCCGTTGGTCATCGCCTCGGACAGCCAGCACGCCAACGGCGGCGCGCTGACCGCGGACGGGTGCAGCAAGCTGAGGCGTCACCTCGACCTGTGCGCCGTGTTTCACCTGCCTGTCCTCAACCTGATCGACAATCCGGGCTTTGCCGTGGGTCTGGAGCACGAAATCAGCGGCACAATCCGGCGGGGCGGCGAGGGGATGGTCGCCTTCGCTCAGGTCGGTGTCCCCATCTTCACCGTGCTGATGCGGCGCAGCTTTGGCGTGGCCGGGAACAACTACGCCACACCCCGGTCACGGCCGTCGGTGCGGGTCGCCTGGCCGGCCGCGGACATGGGCGGGATTCCGCCCGAGGGCGGCATTGAGGCCGCCTATAAGCGACAGCTGGCCGAGGCCAACGACCCCCAGGCATTTCGTGACGAACTCATGGCGCGGATCGAGGCCGCGCGCGGCCCGGTGGGGCCGTTGTCCAAGTTTCAGAATCGAGGATATGATCAACCCCAGGGACACCCGAAAACTGGTCTGCGAGTGGCTGGAGCTCGCCTACAAGCTCGTGTCACAGCCAGCCCGGCTTGGGCCGAGGGCGTTGCAGTTCAGACCCTAGCCCGGCCCGGTCAGACGCTCCCGCCCCACAGGCGAGTCCTGGTCCACCCTCAGTTCCTGCCCCCTCTGGAAAGGATGAACCCGCCATGCGTCATGAGTTTGAGAGTCTGCACCAGAACGGCATTACCCAGGTCGGTTTGCCCCGCCTCGGCGACCCGTCCGTCATTCCGCTCTGGTTTGGCGAGGGTGACCTGCCCACCCCGGCCTTTATCCGCCAAGCCGCCAAAGACGCCCTCGACGCCGGCCTGACCTTCTACAACCACCCCGCGGGACGGCCCGAGCTGCGGGCGGCCATCAAGACCTATCTCGACCGGTTGTACGCGATTGACCTTGACGTGGGCCGCATCAGCGTGCCGGGCTCAACCATGCTGGGCATCTCAATGGCGGCCCGCATGGCGCTCGGCTCCGGCGACCACGGCCTGATCGTCAGCCCCAACTGGCCCAACATTGACCGGGCGTTCCAGATGACCGGGGCGACGTTCGACTTTGTACGCCAGCGGCTTGAGCCACACGGCTGGCGGCTTGAGCTGGACGACGTGTTCGCTATGGTCCGCCCGGAGACCAGGGCACTGTTTCTCAACACGCCCTGCAACCCCACTGGCTGGGTCATGCCCGGCGACGAACAGCAAGAGTTGCTGGACTTCTGCCGGCGGCGCGGCATCGTCATCATTGCCGACGAGGTCTATCACCGCAACGTTTTTGAGGGTGAGGTGGCCCCGTCGTTTCTGTCTATTGCCACGTCAAACGACCCGCTGATTGTGGTCAACGGCTTTTCCAAGGCGTTCGCCATGACCGGCTGGCGGCTGGGCTGGATGGTGGGGCCAGCCGGCTACGGCGAGCAGATGGCCGCCCTGTCCGAGTGCTCAAATACCGGGGCACCGCCCTTTATCCAGAGTGCCGGCATTGTCGCCCTCAGCCAGGGGGAGCCGTTTGTGCGGGAGCTGCGCGAGCGCTACCGGGCCGGCCGTGAGGCGGTCATGCGCCGGCTGGCCCCGCACCCGCGGATTGAGTTGAGCGAGCCGGCCGGGGCGTTCTATGCCTTTCCCCGCGTCCAGGGGCTGCGCTCCGGCCTGGAGTTTGTGAACGGCCTGCTGGCCGAGAAAAACGTCGGCCTCGCCCCGGGCTTTACCTTTGGGCCGGGCAACGAGTCTCATTTCCGGCTCTGCTTTGCCCAGTCCGGCCAGCGGCTCGAAACCGCCCTGGGCCGCATCCTTGACTATCTTGACACCTATGAGTTTGCCGGGTGAGGGGGTCGGGGCCGCGCTCTGCGCATTCGGGAAGAAGGTTCTTGCTTGCCCAGGAAGCGTGGGCTACTCTCGCCGGTATCCAGGGCCGGGAGGAAGAATGCAGTACACCGTTCTTGCAGAAACCGAAGAGGAAGGGGGCTTCCATGTCCGGTGCCCCGCGCTCAAGGGGTGTTACTCCCAGGAGGAGACACAGGAAGAAGCGTTGGAGAACATCCAGGAGGCCATAGCCGCCTGTCTGGAGAGCTTACAGGACGACGGCTTACCCCTCCCGGCAGATGTGACGATCCACCATGTTGAAGCGGCGGTTTCGTATATTCGAATAGGAATGGACATACACGGAACTACCAATGACGCGCAACGTGTTTCTGAGTTTCACCATGACAGACAAGGGGCTTGTTGAGCTCCTGCGCAGCCAGGCGGAGCGCAGACAACCGGCCCTTGTGTTTTGTGATTACTCAATCAAGGAAGCATTTGAGGACACTTGGAAGACGAATGCGGAACGCCTCATTCAAGCCTGTGGCACCACGCTGTGTTTGATCGGCAAGACGACGCATCGGAGCCAAGCCGTTGATTGGGAAGTCAGAAAAAGCGTGGCTCTCGGCAAGGGCATTCTGGCGGTTGCCATTGATCCGACAGGGCCGATAGTGCCGCCGGCCCTTGCGGCTCTCAAGGTGAAACCCCTGCCGTGGGACATAGAGAGAATTGTAGGTGAGTTGCATGGCACCAGGACTCAACGCCGTAGAGTGAGCGATATTCGGGGAATACAATTCAGCAGCACGCACGGCGGGGCACGTTTCGCTAACCCACGGGCTGTCATAAACTGAGCAAGACGATGATATATTTCAGCGAGAAAGAAGAAGGCGAGCGTCCTCGGGATGACGAAGATGTCAATAAGCGTGCGTGGAACGGTGTGAAGGCACGCATAAGCTCTCTCGTTAAGAATGGTTCATTCGGTTCTCGCTATCCTGATACCTGTCCTGACGGCTCTGTTACAGCAGGCACCCATGAGGTTGACCTGTGGCAAGCTATGCAAGCGGAGATTCCAGAGTTGCAAGAATGCCCGTGGAACAACTCGTGGAACTCCGGAGTGCATGAAGACCTGCCGCCCACCCTGGCTATACTCGACATGATCGAGTTTTGCTGGCGTTCCATCGGTAAACCAATCCAAGTTGGTGGTTATCATAGCTACTTCGGACACTTTCATCTGAAGTTTGACCTCGAGGCGGGCCAGAAAGAGTTTTGCCAAGATATCAACCAAATTTTTCGTCGAAACGGGCTCGCGTATCAACTCATGGATGAAGGACATATCGAGCGGCTTTTACCTCCGGTTCTTCGTGAAGAACTGACCTCCGCCCATTTCCACACCGGGGATTCAGAGCTCGACCGCATGTTGGAGACAGCGAGAAGCAAGCTCCACAATCCCGGCCCAACCACGCGCCGCGAGGCTCTGAAGGCCCTGTGGGATGCGTGGGAGCGGCTCAAGACCACGGGTAATGGCCAGGACAAGAAAACGCAAGTGAAGAATCTTCTCGACGCGACTGCCGGGCCATCCTCTCCTCAGTTCCGCTGCATCTTGGAGCAAGAAGCCAAGGAACTCACCAGGATAGGCAACGACCTGCTTATACGCCATTCCGAGACAACTAAGGAACCGCTCGCGAAAGACGCGCATGTCGATTACCTCTTTCACCGTCTTTTCAGCCTCATTACCGTAATTCAGAAAACTGACGGTCAGTCCTGAGACTTTCGTTGCTATCGTCGTGTCAAACGACCCGAACCGGGAACAGGCGTATTTTCATCATTGAAAATCCGATGCAGCAGCGCCGGCAGTAACGCATCGGCATCCTGGCCGGCGCTTTTCCGTATCTCCTCCATCTTGTGAACATGTCTCTGCAAGCGATCAAACCAGCGCTGTCGGTCAAGGGGCGGCACGGGAACCTGCATTGCTGCCAGAGCTTTCTGGCCAAGGGTTCGGTTCCGTTCTGCACTGCCGGGTGAAGCGGCTGCCACCTTTTCCAAGCCTTCCTTTGACTGGAGATAGAACCAGATGAATCCGGCAGTCATCAGACCCTCGACCGGAACACAAGTCAGATAACGGTGAGAACCAACGCGGTTGTGATCCTCTGGCCTAACGACTGCGAATGCTCCCTCCCAAGCCTTGATATTACTGAAGACAAGATCGCCTTCCTGGATGAGAAAGAGCTTCTGCCATGTCAGTTTTGAACCAACTAATGCTGGCTTATGAAAGGTTCCTCGCCCGAACGAACGGACACCGAGTTCGAGGTAACTCCGGGCCGGCTCAATCTCCACCGGCCGACGGACGAGCGGGGCAACCTCAGCCATTGGACGCTGCGGTGCGCCGTCAACAATCTCCCGGAAGGCGTTGGACAGCATGGCCTGGGCGTCACGCCCGGCTGTCTCAATGACCCTGCTTCGCTCTTCCACCAACCCCGCCACTTTGTCCAGCTTGGCGACAATCCGGCTTTGCTCGGCGAGGGGCGGGAGGGGAATTGTATATGTCAGTACGTCATAAGGCCGAACGGCGGCATAATTCGTGGAGCCATGCGCGTTCACCTGCTCAAAAAAATCAAGCGTTTGGCAATACCAGTGAAGAAACTTTCGCAGGAGACACCGTTCATCAATCTCAAAAAGAAAATAGTGGCTGCTGACAATCGCGCCATCAAGTTTCTCCGGGACGATCCCATACCCGCCCATCTTGGCGTCAATCTCCGCGACAAGAAATTCTCCGGCCCGGCAAACCTGTTGTTTCTTCGTCTTGATTACGCTGCTCGGCACGCGGTCACGCAAAACGATGCCGCGGGCAGACGTTTGAACCCGACACCTGGAGTACATTTGATCCGGCTGAATGATGACGAACTCCTTTCGGTGCCTCATTAACTCACCCAGTGGAACGACCGGCCGCCCCATCAGACCCCCTCCGCCAGCGTGGCCTTGAGTTCGTCCATGATGGCCAGGATGCGCCGCTCTTTCTCAATGATGCTGTCCACAAGCTCGGCCGGTGGCCGGTGGTCCACAGTCTCGCCCGAATGGGGGTTCTTGATGTCCAGGTTACAGGCGACGGCGCGGCCCTGCTCGTCGCGCTGTATGAGCGACCCGGCGTCTACCTTCCAGGCACGTTCGCTCTCCTGCCGATCCTTCCCCCAGGCCAGGCAGTCGGCCAACTCCTCGTACAGCAGGGGCGCGGTCTTGGAGTATTTCCGGCGGCCCGCTGGCCGGGGTTGCTCGTAGTACCAGATGGCCCGGGTCGGGCCGCCGGTGTCGAAGAAGATCAGGTTGGTGGGGATGTCGGTGTAGGGCGCAAACACACCTTGGGGCAAACGGACAACGGTGTGCAGGTTAAACCGCTCCAGCAGGTCGGCCTTGATCCGCGCCGACAGGCCGTCGCCGAACAGCGTGCCGTTGGGCACAACCACCGCGGCGCGGCCGCGGCCGGCGCGCTTCAGGCGTCGCATGATGAGCTGCAAGAACAGCAGGGCGGTCTCAGCGGTGCGCCGGTCTTCGGGGAAGTTGTTGAGGATGCCGGCCTCCTCCTCGCCACCGAACGGCGGGTTGGTCAGGATGACGTTCACCCGCTGCTCTTCGCCGATCTCGGCCAGGCGGAAGCGGAGCGAATTGCCCGGGTCAATGCGCGGGGCGTGGAGTCCGTGGAGCAGCAGGTTCATCTGGGCCAGCAGAAAGGGCAGCGACTTGGACTCGCCGCCGTAGATGCTGCGGTCTTGCAGGACCGCTCGCCGTTCCACCGTAGCGGCCTGACGCTCCAGATGCCGGAATGCCTCAGTGAGAAAGCCGCCGGTGCCACAGGCCGGGTCAAGGACTGTTTCGCCAAGCCGCGGGTCAGTGACCTCCACCATGAAGCGGACCACCGGCCGCGGGGTGTAGAACTCGCCGGAATCGCCGGCCGCGTCGCGCATCTCGCGTAGCAGGCTCTCGTACAGCCGGCCCAGGGTATGAATCTCGTCGGACGAGTCAAAGTGAATCCCGTCCACCAGGTTGATCACATCGCGCAGCAGATAGCCGCTCTCCATCCGGTTGGTAAAACGCCGGAACACGGTAGCGATGACGTCGCGCCGCTCGCCTTGCCTTTTGCCTTGGTCGGTGTCGCCGCGCAAACCCTGGAGATAGGCGAACAGGCCGGGACCGGGGCCGCTGTTGGGCCGCGGCGTCTGCTCCGCGGCCAGGAACGTAAGCAGGTCGGGGCCGCTGATGCCGTCGGCCCGCGCCGCCCAGTCCCGCCAGCGGTAGGGCGGTTCAATGAGCGGCCGGTAATCCTGGCCGGCCAGCTCGGCCCGCGCCTGCTCAATCCGCTCCAGGTCGTCCAGAAACTTGAGGAACATGACCCAGGTCAGCATGGGCAGTCGGTCCAGGTCGCCGTTCAGCCCCTTGTCCTTGCGCATGATCTTGCGTGCCGACTTGATGATGCCGTCGAGCCGCTGGGCGGTGGTCAGCGGTGTGGCCGCGGCTTTTTTGCGGGGGGGTGTGGTCACTGCTTCTCCTCCCTGGCTCAGGCCGCGTACAGCCGGCGTTGCAGCTGGCTGACCGCGCCGCGCAAAGCTTCGCCCCCGCCAAAGCGGTCGGCAAGTTCAATCACGTTGCCCCAGCCGTCGAACGGCGGTACCTCAAGGATATCGGGCAGTGTGAACTGCGTACTGCCATGTTCGGTGTATTTTTCCAGCAGCGCGTCCAACACCTCGCGGGCCGGCCGGCCAAACCTTGCAAAGAAATCCTCTTCCTCCCGCCTCAGCCGCTCGGCCCGCTCGCGGCGCGTCCGCAAGGGCGCGTTGTAGGCCAGATGACACAACAGGTCAAAGGGGTCAGCCTCCGGCTTGCCGACGGACTCCGCCAGGGTTTCAAGCGCAATCCCCCGCTGCTCCAGGTCCTCAACAAGCCGCGCCCGCGGCCCGGGCTCGCGCCAGTCCTTGCGCAGCTCTGCGGCACTCGGGTAGAGGGTGCGCACCTTGTCGCCCGTGTAGTCGGTAAGCTGGCGGACCGAGAGTCTTTTCCCCTCGGCGTCCAGCTCAAAGACCAGATGTCGCAGAATCTCCACCCAACCACCGTCAACATACAGCTTCCGCGGCTCGGCGGCCGGCGGCTCATCTATCTCCGGCAGGACATCGAACTCTTCGGCAGAAGCGACCGGCTCAGGCGTCTCCTGCTCCTCAAGCACCGCGCCGGCAGCGTCAAGGACCGCCTTCCGCTCGCCGACCGGCTCGCCGTCAAAAGCCGGGTCAGCAAACTTCTCGGTCGTGGTCCCGGTGTAGTCAATAATGTTGAAGGCCAGTTTGCCGTAGTCGGGCCGCAGCCGGGTACCACGGCCGATAATCTGCTTGAACTCGGGCATTGAGCCGACTACGCGGGCCAGAACGATGTTCTTGCAGGTCGGCGCGTCAACGCCGGTGGTCAGCAACTGTGAGGTCGTCAGGACGGCCGGCGTCCTGGTCTCGACATCCTGGAACTTGGCGCGGTGGGCGCTGCCAATGTCGCCCTCATCCGCGGTCACACGGCAGATATAGTCGGGGTACTGTTTGACCAGGTCGGTGTTGAGCGAGACCAGCGCGTGGCGCATCTCCGAGGCGTGCTCCTGATCGACACAGAACACGATAGTCTTGGCAAAGCGGTCGGTCTGCCTGAGGAAACCGGTCAGATGCCGGGCGATGGCCCAGGTACGGGCGCGGAGGGCAACGCTCCGCTCAAAGTCCTTGGTCGCGTACTCGGCGTCTGGAATCTGTCTGCCGTAGCGGTCACGCTCACCCCTGGCCGGCCTCCAGCCGGCGGCGTCATAGTCGGTGATGATCCGGTGGACGCGGTAGGGGGCGAGAAAACCATCTGCAATGCCTTGGGCCAGGCTGTATTCGTACAGCGGGTCGCCAAAGTAGGCGTAGGTGTCGGTGTTGTCCTGCCGGCGTGGCGTGGCTGTCATGCCGAGCTGATAGGCCGGCTCGAACCATTCCAGGATCTCCCGCCAATTGCTGTCAGCGCGGGCGCTGCCGCGGTGGCATTCGTCCACCAGGACCAGGTCAAAGAAGTCTCTCGGATAGTCGCGGTACAGCCCCGGGCGGTTCTCATCGCGGGCAATGGCCTGGTAGATGGCAAAGTACATATCCCGGCTCTTCACCGCCACGCCACCGCCGATCTTCTGCCGGGCGTCGCCGAACGGGCGGAAGTCCTTTGCCATTGGATCATCAACCAGAACGTTGCGGTCGGCCAGGAACAGAAGTTTCGGTTTCCGCCCCACGCCTCTGGCATTCCAGCCGGCCGTCCACAGCTTCCAGCATATCTGGAACGCCACCGCGGTCTTGCCGGCACCCGTACACAGGGTCAGGAGGAGACGCCGGCACCCCTGCAAAACGGCTTGCACCGCGCGGTTGACCGAGAGTTCCTGGTAGTAGCGGAGCGGCTTGGCCCGGTCGGGATGGCTGGGGGTGAGCAGGATGTCGGCCACGCGGTCATCGGTGATGGCGTCGGCCGCTCGCAAGCGGTGCCACAGTTCCTCGGGCCGGGGGAACTCGGCAAGGCCACGTTCAACGCCGGTCGTATAGTCGAACTCAATGAGTTCGCTGCCATTGCTTGCATAGGCGAACTTGAGGCCGAGGATTTCGGCGTAGTCCTTGGCCTGTTGGAGCCCATCGCTTGCCGGCCTGTTCCTCGCCTTGGCCTCAACGACCGCAATCGGAAAGTCGGAGCGATAGCGCAAAAGATAGTCGGCGCGCTTCTGTCTGCCGCGCCTGGCCCCGTTGCTGACAAAGAGAACCCGCCCATCGGTGAATGTCCGCTGCTCATTGATGGCGTGGGGCGGATCATCCCAGCCGGCGGCCTGCAACTTGGGGACGACAAACTTCCGGCAGGTATCGGCTTCGGTCAGCGGCACGCCCCCTCCTCTCTAGCGACGCAAACGCTGCGGCGACAGGCCGGCCGCGGAAATGCCGAGCCGCGCCAGCGCTTGGGGGAGCGGCTGGCCGAGCAGGATGGCGCTGCACGCCTGGCCCATCGCCGCGGCGGTCTGGATGCCGTAGCCGCCTTGGCCGGCCAGCCAGAAGAAGCCTGGGGCAGCAGGATCAAAACCGCCGACCAGCTCGCCGTCAGCCACAAACGAGCGCAGGCCGGCCCAGGTCCGGGCCGGGCGACGGATGCGCAGGCTGGTCGCCGCCTCAATCCGGGCAATGCCGGTCGCAATGTCAAGCTCCTCGGGCCGCACATCGTGGGGAACGGTCGGGTCAACATTGGCCGGCGAGCCGAGTAACAGGCCGGCCTCGGGCTTGAAATAAAACGACTCGTCGGCCCCGACAACCACCGGCCAGGCGCGGATATCCACCCGTTCGGGCGGGGCAAAGGTAAAGGCGCTGCGCCGTTTGGGGACCAGGCCGAGCGGCCTGACCCCGGCCAGCCCGGCGATCACGTCGCACCACGCCCCCGCGGCGTTGACCACACTCTCCGCCGCAAAATCACCGGCCGAGGTCTCTACCCGCCAGCCGTCGGCTAGGCGGCTCAGGCCGGTCACTTCGGCCGAGGTGAGCACCTGCCCGCGGTTGCGACGAATCCCGCGCAAAAACCCCTGGTGCAAGCCATGCACATCAATATCGCCGGGGTCGGTCTCGTAGATGGCCCCAGCCACAGAATCGGCCTGCAGCACCGGCACCCGGTCACGCGCCTCAGCCGGTGACAGCCGCACGACATCAGAGCCGAGCTCGCGCGCAATGGCATAGGCTTCATCCAGCAGGGCGCGCTCGGCCTCGGCCCCGACGAGCAGCAGGCCGCGTGGACTCAGGATAGGGGTGGCGGCAAAGCCGGGCGGCGGGTCTTCGTAGAACGGCCGGCTGCCGACCGTCAGCGCCCTGACCAGGGGCGGGCCGTAGGTTTCGATGAACATGGCCGCGGAGCGGCCGGTAGTGTGATAGCCCGGCTGCTCCTCACGTTCGAGGACCACCACCGAGGCGTGTTGGGAGAGCCAGTAGCCGACCGACGCGCCGGCAATCCCGGCCCCAATAATGACAAAACGGCTGTCCATCAGCACCCTTCCTCAACGCGCTGCCATGTTTGCCTCAGCGGCCCGCCGTCAGCGACCCGGGCCGTCTCGCCTCACTTCTCCGTCCCACTCCGCTCATTCGGACAGCGGGCCCTCGGCGGCAAAGCGGCGCAGGACGTTGTCGGTAATGCGCGACACATTGTTATCGTAGCCGTTGTGAGACAAGGCTCGACACCAGGCGATCGAGCTGGCCGAAAAGACCGCCCCGCCTTTGGGATATTCAAAATACACCATATCGGCCCGGACCTTGGGGTTGACCGTGCTGCCTTGGCGCGAATCGCTCAACAAGACCTCTTCAATCACATGCTGGTAGGCGTCCGAATGGCCGGACGAGGAGGCCAGCACCAGAGCGTGGGCCGGCGTACCCAGCGAACGTTCGGCGCGGTCCAACTCAAAACCTGCCGCCCCGTGGTTCAAGACCAGTGAGCCAAAGTCGCCTATCGCTTCGTCAGCTTCGATGCCTTCAAAAATAAACGCCGCGCGCGGCTCAAAGCTGCCTGGCTGGCGTTGATAGGCGGTGCTGGTGTCAAAGCCCTGGCTGGTAAAGCCAACCCCGACCAGACCTTGCGGTGCTCTGCCGCGTGAACGCCACAGGCCGCCCGGCTCCCCGGTGGTGCTGTGATAATACTCGCCAGGTCTGGCCTGCCAGGTGCGCGTACCGCCCCAGCGCCGGACCTCAATCACATGCGGCTGACCGGGGGCAAAGGGTGTCACCCAGTAGAAGCCGTTGCCACCCAGATACATCAGCCGCCCGCCGTTTTGCAGGGAGGTTTCCAGGGCGTCCAGCATCGGTCCTGACCAGTACTCGGGATGGCTGCCGGTGAGAATAACCTTGTAGCCGGCCAGCAGGTCCAGACCCTCGTTGTGCAGGTCCTCATCGGTGATGACATCATGGGCGTGGCCCTTGGCTTCGAGCCAGTCGAGCAGGTGCAGGTCGGCGGGAAACTGATGCGGGCAGCCGAGCGCCCGCCTGTGATAGCGGGGGCGCATATTCATAATCGGCCGCTGCCGTGAGGAATAGCACACCCCGCTGCCGTCGGTGTGGTGATCGTACAGGCTGACCAGACCGTTGGCCGCGGAATAGCGATCTGCGGCGGTCGCCTCGCCCTGATGCTGGTTGGGGGCCAAGTCCAGTGGAATGTCGGTCAGCTGTTCATTGGCATAGGCCAGATAACTGTTGGTGGGGGCCAGGAAGGCAATATCCGCGCTGTGCAGCCCTGTTGGCGGACGCACAAAAAACGGAATATGGTCTTCGCCGCCCTCGGTGCGCAGGCGGGCGGCATACACCCCGCTTTTCAGCTCGGCCGGTAGCGTCCAGGCAAAATCCACCTGCCAGCCGGCGTCCTCAAGGTCGTCATCGTGAAAATGAATCGCCGCGTACTCGTGCGGAACGCGCTGAAAGCAGGTTTCCTGTCCACTCCAGTCATGGCCGGTCAGAGCCCGGGTCGGCATATTGACCGCGTGGCCGTGCAAGCCGTGGGGTGAGGTATCCCTGACTGTCGCCGAGGCCATATCGACCGAAAAATCCCAGGCGGCGATAAGAGCATCACCAAAAGCCAGCGGTAAGGCCCCGCGCTGAAGCGAGATCAGTTCTTCCTGACCCAGGACGCGGCGGAAGACGCACGGGCGGTCTATCTTGCCGTTGAAATGTCGCTCAACCCTGGCCTCTCCGTCGGCTCCAGCCTGCCACAGGCCGGCCATCAGAAAGTCGGCCTCAGTCGTGTGGACCGCCCGGCTGTTGGTTGAGGCAGTCGCCGCCCCCCGGGTGGTATCGTGTGGCCAGGTACGCAGCGGCTCCTGATAGACCGTCAGCCTCCCACTTTGGGCGTCAAAGGTCGCCGCCACAAAATACCACTCTGCGGTGCGCAATGGCGTAACACCCCGCACCTGCTGTCTGCGGCCTTCGGAATCAGTCAGCCACAGGGCCAAGACCCCGCCCGCATCAAGCACCAAAGCATAGCCGCCGGCAGCAGCCGCCCATTTGCCGAGAATCCCCTGTTCGCCTTTTTGCGGAGTGGTGGGATAAACCCAGGCTTGCAGGCTGAAGCTGTCGTGCAGGCGGAGCGGCGGCGCGTCGGGCACGACAATGTGCGAGCCAGTGTGGATCACCTGTTCACAGCCCGGGTACTCGCCGCTGACCGTCGTTTGAACACACTCCTCTTTGAAGCCCGGTCCGCGTGGATTGGGATCACCGTGGAGCAGGCGCACAATATCGGCCCGATAGCGCGGCCGTTGACAACTGACATGAAAACAAATCGTTTCACCTGGAGCGACGCTGAGTTGATCGGCATAGCCAACGCTCTCCATGTTTGTCTCCCTCTGGATAGCCGCCCCGCCGGCCGCCTAGTGGCCGAGGCCGGGGATGGCCTCCAAATGCGGTAAGGGACGTCCCAGAATATCCGAAAAAAGCATCAACACCCGGTGGGTAATCCCCCACACCACCTGCTGGCGGTAGCCAATCGCCGGGTACCACAAGGAGACGCGCCGGGTCGGGAGATTGAGCGCGGTGGCGTTGCGCTCATCCCACAGGTGCGCCAACGGTATCCAGTACACCTCCCCAACCTCGTCGTTGGGGGTAAACGGGGAGAGGGTCGGCCCCAGGTAGTACACAAACGGCGCGAGGAACAGCAGCCGGTCGCGGCCGCGCAGCAGGATCGAGAGTTCGGCCAGCGCTCCCAGCCGGTGGGCGGGCTCTACAATAAGGCCGACCTCTTCATGCGTCTCCCGTTCGGCTGTCTCCTGTAAACTGGCGTCCTCCTGCGCGGCCCGGCCGCCCGGCAGGGCCATATCGCCCGACCAGGGGTCGCCCGCCCGGTCGGCCCGACGGATGAGGCACAGGTGCAAGTCGGGCTCAGCCCCGGCCAGGATCAGCGCTACCGCGGTCCGGTTACGGTCGAGTTGAGGCGAACCCCCGGGCGGAGCATGCTGAGCCAGAGCGTGCTGGATGGCGGCAATACGGAACACGGGAAGTCTCCTGTTTAGCGGCGATTATTCTGCGCTTGGGCCGACTTTGTCAAACCAGCCTGAGCTTGACGCTGATACAGGAGCGGAATAGGGAGAGGGTGGGATAACAAGCACCTCATCGGACAGCAAAGGAGGAGCGCTTATGGACAAAACATATGCCAGACAGATGTTATCGTATGAGGCCGCCGCCAAGATGGTGGCCGCGGCGGTTGCCAAAGCTGAAGAACTGGGCTGCAAACAGAACGTGGCGGTGATTGATAGCGGGGGCAATCTGAAGGCTCTGGCCAGTATGGACGGGGCGCTGCTGCTCGGCATTGAGGGCTGCCAGCGCAAGGCATTTACGGCGTTGTTTGGGGTCGGCACCAAAGACCTGTACGGCCGTATCAAGGATGATCTGTCGCTGGTGGTCGGCCTGTCCCACTTCTCACACGCAACCCTGGTCGGTGGCGGCCTGCCGATTGTGGTCAAAGGCGAAGTGGTCGGCGGGATTGGGGTCGGTGGCGGGACGGTTGACGAAGACATCGCCTGCTCCCAGGCCGGGCTGGACGCTATTGCCGACGAATCGCCAGAGAAAGGAAGCCTGTGATGCAAACCATCAGCAAAGAGCATATTGTACGGATGTTTGACGCCGAGCACCCCGCGGCTGCCACGGTCAAGCCTGGAGCAGCCAACTGGGGATTGGCTCAACCGTCTTTTTGCCGGTGTTTGTTGATGGCGGGCTGCTGACCATTGAAGAGGTGCATGCCAGGATAGGCGATGGCGAGGTGAGCTTGTTGGCCCGGTCGGATGCCCTCGAGGAAATTGAAGAGGTGCATGCCAGGATAGGCGATGGCGAGGCCACCGCCTCGGCGGTGGAGATTGCGGCCACGGTGACGCTGCGCTGTCAGATTGCAACGGAACTGCTGCTCAGCCAGCCGATCGTTGTCACCGGGGACGAAGTCCAGACCATGGGCAGCGGCGAAACGGCCGAGGCCGCAGCACAGGCGGCCCTGGACGAGTTGGACCGGCTGCTGGTTGAACGGACCGATGTCGATATGACCGAGGCGGCGATGCTGGCCAACGTGGCGGCCGATCTGCGGATTTCCGAGATGGCCGGCAGCCCGTGTCATAGTCGGGCGGCCATGAAGCGCGAGATTCTGGAGCTGTAGCTTGACAGCTCAGGAAATCTCAAGGTCCTCAACAATGAAGACGCGGGAGCTGGCAAAGTCAACAAACTTCAGCTCGTCCGGTCGGATCACTTCAAGATAGCGGGGATGGTTGAAGGCCTTGCCGATATCCTCAACGCTGTCAAACCACAGCTCGGCGATGCCGTCAAACGGGGCTTCGTCCTGGGGCGGGAAGCCGGGCACTGGGTCGCTCAGGGTGTGGCCCTGGACGTAGCGACGGACATAGGCCCAGAACTCGGGCACGCTGCGGACGAGCGGCCCGTGCCGGTTTTTCCAGTAGCCTTGAAACTCGGCGGTGGTCATCCCGGCTTTGCGACGGGCGCAGGCAACAAATTTGACCATCGGGTTCTCCCTCCACGGGCTGAGCTGTCTGACTGCGGAGCTATAGCCTGCCGTTGGCGGAGAGTCAAACTCCGCCGGCCGTCCGCCTAGTCCTCCCAGTGCATGATACACGCCGCCTTATGGGTGTCTGCATACTCTTCAATTTTGGCGATCTGGCCGGCCCGACAGTGGTAGACCCAGCAGTACTCGTTGTCGTACTGCGCGCCCTGACGGGTTTTGGCCGAAATGGAGTGCTGGACGACCGCGGTGTCCCCGTCGGCCAGAATCCGATGGATAGTAAGGCGGAAGGTTTTCATGTCAAAGATACGCTTGGGTGTATCTCCACCCAGTTCTTTTGTCACCGCCTCCCGGCCTCTCATGACCTCCAGCGGCGCACTCTCGGGCGGATACCACTCAACATCTTCGGTAAACAGCGAGGCCAGCTTGTCTCGATTGCCTGTTGGCAGGATTTCGTAGTAGGTCTTGATCAGGGCGCGTGTCTCTTCGGTCTGCATGGTCGGTCCTCCTTTGGCTATGACCAGATAAGGTGAACGATGAGCCTGGCGGGCTCACATCGCTTCCAGGGTCTCAATTCCCAATAACTCCAAGCCCGTCTTCAAATAGCGGGCGGTCAGAGCGCATAGCAACAGCCGGGTCGGGCGTTGGTCCGGGGGCGCTTTGAGCACCTGATGAGCCTGGTAGAAGAGGTTGAACCTGGTGGCCAGCTCGTACAAAAAACCGGCCAGCAGGTTGGGCTTATAGGTGCGCTCGACTTCGAGCAAGACATCGCCAAAGCGAATCATCTGTTTGGCCAGCTCTTGTTCTTCTGGCGCGTAGAGTCGGATGGCCATATCCGCCGTGGGCTGCCAGTCGGCCAAGCCGCCACGCCGAAAAATCGACCGAATACGGGCGTACACATACTGGAGATAGGGGGCGGTGTTGCCCTCAAAGGCCAGCAGCTTGTCCCAGCTGAACCGATAGTCCGCGGTGCGATTCTGCATCAGGTCGGCGTATTTCACCGCCCCAAGCCCAACCACCCGGGCGACCTCGTGCTGCTCGGCCTCGGACAGACTCGGGTTTTTGTCGTGGACCACGGCCAGGGCACGCTGGACGGCTTCGTCAAGCAGCGCTTCGAGCTTGACCGGCTCACCCTCGCGGGTCTTGATCGGCCTCCCGTCCTCGCCCAGGATGGTCCCAAACCAGACGTGGTCGAGCTCGGGCCGATAGCCCCATCTGCGGGCAGTGGCAAACAGCTGCTTGAAGTGGAGCTGCTGGCGGCCGTCGGTTACATACACAATGCGGCCCGGTCGAAACGTTTCGACCCGGTATTGAATCGTCGCCAGGTCGGTGGTGGCGTACAGAAACGCTCCGTCCGACTTCTGAATCAGAAACGGGCGCTCGGCCAGCTGGGGGTCATCGTCATAAAAGATACACACCGCCCCTTCGCTGGGTCGGGCAATGCGCTTGGCCTGCAAGTCCTGCACCACCCCGGCCAGCATAGGATTATAAAAACTCTCGCCCAGCCAGTGGTCAAAGCTGATATCGAGCCGCCGGTAGAGTCGCTCAAAGGCGTGGCGCGAAATATCCATAAACTCTTGCCACAGGGCCGTATTCTCAGCATCGCCTTTTTGCAGCTTGGCCAGCTCGTGGCGGGCCTGCTCGGCAACCGCCGGCTCCGTCTTGGTCTGGGCCTGCACGACCTTATAGACGCGCTCTATTTCGCTGAGCGGATCGCGGCGGTAGGCGTCTGTGTCCAACACCGTCCGATAGCCAACGATCAGCATACCGAACTGGGTGCCCCAGTCACCAACATGGTTGTCCGTCACCACCCTATGGCCGACAAAGCGCAGGATGCGGGATAGCGCGTCGCCCAGAATCGTCGAGCGGATGTGGCCGACATGCATGGGCTTGGCGATATTGGGCGCGCTGAAATCAATCACAATCGTTTCCGGCTGAGCGACAGGCTCCACCCCCAGCCGGGCATCGAGCGCGGTCGTAAGAACGGTCTGGCCGAGCCAGTCAGGGTCGAGGCGAAAATTGATAAAGCCGGGCCCAGCGATCTCCCAGGTAGCCGGAACCTCATCACGACTCAGCCGATCGCTCACCTCTTGGGCGAGCTGGCGGGGGTTTTTCTTCTGCGTTTTGGCCACTGCCATCACTCCGTTCGCCTGATAATCGCCAAAGCGTGGATTGGCCGCCGGGTTGACCAGGGCGGGGGCCGAGGTCCCGCTGGCCGCGGCCAGGGCTTGGGTCGTTTTTTCTTCGAGCAGCTGTTGAATCGTTGCCATAGCGATTGAGAGAACGGGAGCGTGAGACCGCCGGCACATGTAGCAAATGCCGCTCTAGCTTCACAAGGGTCACAGGCTATTTGCGCCGGTTCCGGCTTTGTGCCATTTTTTGGCTGGGAACGGGGAATTGGACAAAAACGCGAGAGAAGATTTTGGCGCGAGTCGGGCCAGCACCCAGTTGGCGCAGTGGCGTGACTGGCTGGCTCTGCGTTCGGTGCGCGGGGTAGGAAATGTCAGCTTCCGAATACTGCTGGAGCACTTTGATTCGCCTCAGGCCGTCTTTGCCGCATCTGTGGCACGGCTGACCGACGCCGGACTTCAGCCCGCCGTGGCCCGGGCTATTGTGAGCTTTGACCAATGGGAAGCGGTTGACGCCGAGTTGAAGCAGATCGCTCGGGCCGGGGTGCGTCTGGTGACCTGGGCTGATTCGGAATATCCGAAAAATCTCACCCACATTCATGACCCGCCGCCGTTTGTGTATGTCCGTGGCAGCTTGGAGCCGCAGGACCAGGTCGCCGTCGCGATTGTTGGTGCGCGGTCTGCCAGCACTTACGGTCGAGATGTGACCAGACAGCTGGCGCGTGATTTAGCCCACAGACGGGTGACCGTGGTCAGCGGGCTGGCCCGGGGTATTGATGCCGAGGCGCACCGCGCGGCTCTGGAGGCCGGGGGACGGACGATTGGCGTGCTTGGGTCAGGGCTGGATGTGATCTACCCGTCCGAGCATCGGCGATTGGCCCAGGACATGATTCAGCACGGCGCGGTGATTTCAGAATTCGCTCTGGGCAGCCAACCCGAAGCCGGGCATTTTCCTTACCGCAACCGGGTTATCAGCGGCCTGAGCCTGGGGACGGTGGTGGTTGAGGCGGCCGAAAAGAGCGGCTCTTTGATCACCGCCCGCTGCGCCCTGGAGCAAAATAGAGAGGTGTTTGCCGTTCCGGGCCCTATCACCGCCCGCCGGAGCCGGGGACCGCACGATTTGCTCAAACAGGGAGCAAAGCTGATTGAAGGCGTTGATGATATTCTGGTCGAAATTGCGCCGGCGGTTCCAGCCCGGGCTGAGGCTCAAGACGGCCCCGAGGGGGCATCTGGCCAGCCTGGGCCATCCGCTATCGCGGCGGCCCTTGAGCCTGACGAAGAGCTACTGGTCAAGCTGTTTGACGGGGAGCCCTTGCATGTCGATGCACTGATTGCCAGAAGTGGACTTGGGCCGGCCCGCGTACTTGAGGTATTATTAGGGCTGGAACTCAAAGGGGTTGTCAGCCAACTGCCCGGCACTCATTTTACCCGGGTCTGAGCTGGCAGGGATTGGGAGACGGAGGGGTCTGAAAGAATGGCAAAAAATCTGGTGATTGTGGAATCTCCGGCCAAGGCCAGGACGATCGGCAAATACCTGGGGCATGACTATCAGGTCAAGGCTTCGGTCGGGCATATCATGGACCTGCCCAAGAGCAAGCTGGGGGTGGATGTGGACAGAGGATTTGCCGCCCACTACCAGGTCATTCGGGGCAAGGCCAAGGTCGTTGAGGACCTGCGCAAGGCAGCCAAGGGCAAAACGCAGATTTTTCTAGCCTCTGACCCCGACCGCGAAGGGGAAGCGATTGCCTGGCATATTGCCGAGAAGATAGGTGCTGCAAACGGCCCGCAGGGGCCCAGAATCTCGCGTATTCTGCTGAACGAAATCACGAGGAAAGCGGTCAGAGACGCGCTAGACAATCCAAAGGAACTCAACCGCGAGCGCTACGACGCCCAGATTGCGCGGCGGATTCTGGACCGCCTAGTCGGGTATAAAATCAGTCCGCTGCTGTGGAAAAAGGTGAAAGTCGGTCTCTCCGCCGGGCGCGTCCAGTCAGTAGCGGTTCGTATCATCAGCGAACGCGAGGCCGAGATTCGCGCTTTTGTGCTGGTCGAGTACTGGTCAATCATCGCCAATCTTGAGGGCCAACTGCCACCGGCTTTTGAGGCCCGGCTGTCAAAAGTCGGCGACCTGCGGGTTGATAACAAGACCTTCCGTATTGAGAACCAGGAGCAGGCCGAGGCGATCCTGAGCCGGCTTGACGGAGCCCGCTGGACGGTGGACAAGATTGAAAAGCGCAACCGCCGGCGCAATCCTGCCCCCCCATTCATTACCTCCCGGCTCCAGCAGGAAGCGTCGCGCAAGCTCGGTTACGCCCCAAGCCGGACGATGGGCATTGCCCAGCGTTTGTACATGGGCGTTGAGTTAGGCGCTGAGGGCGCGGTCGGCCTGATCACCTACATGCGGACCGACTCCCCGCGCATCTCCCCGGCAATGGTGGCGGCAGCCCGCGATTACCTGACGACAACCTACGGTGCGCAATATGTACCAAAACGGCCCAATGTCTTTCGCTCGGCCAAAAGCGCCCAGGAGGCCCACGAGGCGATTCGCCCCACCTCCCTAGAGAATACGCCCCAGCGGGTCGCGCCCTTTCTGAAGCCCGACGAACTGCGGCTGTATACCCTGATCTGGACCCGTTTTCTGGCCAGCCAGATGGCTCCCGCTCTTTTTGAACAGACAACCGTGGATATTCGCGCCAACGACTACACCTTCCGCGCTAGTGGCCAAGTCATGCGTTTTGACGGCTTTCTGCGGGTCTATACCGAGGGCAAAGACGACAAAACCGGCGAGGATGAGGACGCCGAAAAACAACTGCCGGCCCTGACCCAGGGCGAGGCCCTGCGTCTCATCAAGCTGCTCCCCAACCAGCACTTCACCCAGCCGCCGCCGCGTTTTACCCAGGCCACACTGATCAAAGAGCTGGAAGAGAACGGCATAGGTCGCCCCTCAACCTACGCCTCAATCATGAGCACAATTCTCAATAAAGAATATGTGCAGGAGGACGAGCAACGGCGTCTGCGACCAACCGACCTCGGCATGTTGGTCACCGAACTCCTCGTCGAGTCCTTCCCCGATGTACTGAACGTCGAGTTCACCGCCGGCATGGAAGCCATCCTCGATGAAATTGAAGAGGGCAAAGAAGACTGGCAGCAGGCGATGGACCGCTTCTACGCCCCATTCGCGGCCCGGCTTGAAAAAGCCGCCACGCAGATGCGGGATGTCAAGAGCGGCGGCACGCCAACCGACATCGCCTGCCAGGACTGCGCAGACGGCCGGATGGTCATCAAGTGGGGCCACAACGGCGAGTTCCTCGCCTGCACCAACTACCCCAAGTGTACCGCTACCCGCAACTTCAGCCGCGATGAACAGGGCCGGATCGTCTCTGGGGAGCGGGAAGAGACCCTGACCGACGAGATTTGCGAGGAGTGTGGCCGGCCCATGCAGGTCCGTTTTAGCCGCTATGGCAAGTTCCTGGGCTGCTCGGGCTACCCGGAGTGCAAGGCGATCAAAAAGTCGGGCCGAGCCGCGGCCGTGTCCTTGGGCATCCCCTGCCCAGACTGCCGCGAGGGCGAGCTCCAGCAGAAACAGTCTCGCCGAGGAAAAACCTTCTACAGTTGCAACCGTTACCCGAAGTGCAAATTTGCCCTGTGGGACAAGCCCGTGCCTGTGCCCTGCCCGCAGTGCCAGACACCCTTTGTCGTTGAAAAAACGACCAAGCGGGCCGGTACTGTCCGGCGCTGTTTCCGGGACGAGTGCGACTATGCCGTGCCGGTCAAGCAGGCACCGGTAGCAACCGATCCGCCCGTGGAGCAGGTGGCAGGCTGAACAGCGCCATGAATGGGGGATATGGTCCGGTGGTGATGACGGGTCCATTGTGTGAGCTTGGCTAGACCATGCAAGCCATCACAGTCATCGGCGGCGGGCTGGCCGGCAGCGAAGCCGCGTGGCAAATCGCCCAAGC
Organism: uncultured Binatia bacterium (SeqCode); assembly: GCA_965242605.1. Lineage (GTDB taxonomy): Bacteria > Desulfobacterota > Binatia > Bin18 > Bin18 > JAAXHF01. The sequence goes on from CBDESS010000001.1 coordinate 293,686, forward strand.
CGGCCTTGCGGTGTGTTTGTACGAGATGCGGCCGGCGCGGCCGACCGAGGCCCACCACACGGACGGCTTTGCCGAGCTAGTGTGCTCAAATTCTTTGCGCAGCGCAGCGCTGACGACTGCAATCGGGCTGCTCAAACAGGAAATGCGCCACTTGGGTTCGCTGATTATGCGCGCCGCGGACGCCTCGCAGGTGCCCGCCGGCCAAGCGCTGGCCGTGGACCGGGAGGTATTCTCGCAGACGGTGGGCGAGGCGCTGAGCAGCCATCCGCTGATCGAGATTCAGCGCCAAGAAGTCCAGGACCTGCCGAGCGGAGCCACCGTTATCGCCACCGGTCCCCTGAGCTCGCCCGCTCTGTCCGCCCGGCTCCAGACCTTGTTTGGCAGCGGCTACCTGTATTTTTACGACGCCATTTCTCCCATCATTCAGGCCGATTCGATCAATCGAAATCTCGTGTTTCGGGCCTCCCGCTACGATCGCGGCGGCGACTACTTGAACTGTCCGCTGAATCAGGACGAGTATGAGCGCCTAGTTGACGACATCAGGACGGCGCGCAAGGTGGAAGCCAAAGCGTTCGAGCGGACGGTATATTTTGAGGGCTGCTTACCGATTGAGGAGATGGCCCGACGCGGTAGAGACACCCTGGCCTTTGGGCCGCTGAAGCCGGTCGGCCTCAGCGATCCGCGAACGGGCGAGCGTCCCTATGCGGTTGTCCAACTCCGCCAGGACGACCGAGCCGGCAGCTTATGGGGCATGGTCGGCTTTCAGACCAGGATGAGCTACCCGGAACAACGCCGGGTGTTTCGGACCATCCCAGGTCTGGAGCGGGCCGAGTTCGTGCGCCTCGGCAGCCTCCATCGGAACACCTTTATTGACTCCCCCCGGCTGCTGAAACCGACCCTCCAGTTTCGAGACCGCGCCGACCTGTTCTTTGCCGGCCAGATGGTTGGGGTAGAAGGCTATGTGGAGTCGGCCGCGGCCGGCCTGCTGGCAGGGCTGAACGCCGCCCGGTACGCCCGACGGGTGCCGCTTCTGATCGCTCCGGCAACGACCGCGCTAGGCGCTTTGTTCACCTATATCACCAGCAGCGAACGCCGTGAGTTTCAGCCCATGAACGCCAACTACGGCCTGTTTCCACCGCTGACGCGCCGCCTCCGGGGACGCAAAAAAAAGGTCGCCCTGGCCGGGCGGGCGCTGCTTGACCTAGCCGCCTGGCAAGCCGCCCACCAGCTGCCCGACGCCGCGCCAGAGCCAGACTCCCACGCCGCGCCCGTCGGAGCCGCGTAAGCCGCCCATGGCCCTACCCCGGCAAACCCAGCCGAGCAGCCCACCGGGCTGCCAACTGCCCGCTCCCCCAGGGCGGCTCCGCTGCGTGCTGAGCCTGGTGTGTGGTCTGCTCGTCTCGTGTACCGCATCCCCACAGCCCGGTTTTCGTCCTCCACCACCCTCCCAAGCCCAGACCAAGACCTGCGGCGACCTGCGGGTCCGCTTCACCCTGAGCTACGGCCAGGACGACAGACCCACCTATACCGCATCTGTTCGGGATAGCGCCGGCCAGCCGCCGACCACGGTCAGCCGAGTGCTGTTTGCCTTCACCCCACTGCCTGACCTGGGCAAACCGAGCGGTACGACCACGACCCTCGTTGCCGCGCCTCTGGGAGAGGGCCGCTATCGGTCGAGCGGTGGCGTGCGGCTGTATGCCGACAGTTGGCAGATCGAGGTCATCGTGCGTCAGACCGGGGCAGGCGATGTAGTGTGCAGCTTTTCGGTCCATCTCTCGTCTGCCGCCGCTGTCGCGCCGGAGCAGCGCTTGCACCGTCCCGCAGGGCGGTTTATGGTAGAGGCGACTAGCTGACCTCAGCCCAAACAGGAAAGGCGAGCCATGCACCTCATCTGCGGCTGTTTGCTGATCGCATCTGGATGTCTACTGGCGACTTGTTCGCCCAAGGGAAAACCGGTGGCCTGGGTACAGAGAACCGCGCCGGTCTACCCCAACCCCCGCCCCCACGATTGTCACATGGCGATGCTCCAAGCCCCGCCCGACAGGGCCCACGAAACCATTGCCCAAATCTGGTCATACGGCAACGCCCAGGACGAGCTGTCTCGGATGCAACACCTGATTCGCTTTGAAGCCTGTCAGATCGGTGCCCACGCCGTCATCTTGCTTCCGGTCCAAGACGTCGCGCATGTGAATACCTTCAACGCCTATCCGGACTGGGCGACCGAACTGTCTGGATTTGGCCAGGGAGCGGGTTCGGTGCGCACCCGGACGAATAAAACCTTTAGCCTCTCCCAGGTAGGCTTTGCCCTCGTCTATCTCCAAGACGGGGATACTCACAGCGGTCCGGAGAAGACACACAATGCTCAAAATGATGCTGTTCATTGACGGGACATGGCTTTACTCGAACACGCCGCGGTTGGCCGAGTCGTATGGCAAAGGCGACTTTCAACTCGATTTTGGCCGCCTGCCCCAAGTCCTGGCCGAAGAGATCCAGAATCAGCTCAACGAACTGGCCGTTCACGTCGTCCGCACCTACCTCTTTGGCAGCTACGCCGCCAACTACGACCCCCAGGACCACGAGGTCGTCCAGCGGCGGCTCGATTTTTTCTTCCGGCTCAAAGAAGAGTACCATTACGAGTTGGACACCTTTCCGATCAATTTCCGGGGCCGACGCCTGAGGCGGATCGACCGAGACCCCAGCGACCCGTTTGAGCCCAAAGAAAAATGTGTGGATATTGCCCTGGCCACCTCCATTCTGTACTACGCCGCCATTCCCAACGCCTACGATATTGCCGCCGCCGTGGTTGGCGACCAGGACTTCAAACCGGTCTTTCAGCACGTCCGGCGGTTGGGCAAACAGGTCGCGCTGATCAGCATCCAGGGGAGCTGCGCGCCCGAGTTTGCCGACCCTCGGGACGAAGCCGGGGTCAAGGATTTTGACATTATTTGGCTGGACGACTTACTCCACCGCCTCGAACTCAAATACGAACGCCACCAACTCGACTGCCAATCGCCCGGCCATGTCGGCGACCGCCGGGTGTGGACGACCTTCCATCCCCGCAAAGGCCAGAAATTTTTCTGTGACGTGTGTCGGGAAGCCTTTGCCCAGCAACGGCAGGAAATCCAGCACGAGTATCTGAGCGGCAACGATGCGCCGGCCGCGGCCGGCCCACAGATTCAACTCGGCACACCACTCAGAGGTCTGGTCAAGAAAAAGGTCGCCGAACGTGGCTTTGGCTTTATCCAAGGCGCAGACGGCCAGGACTATTTCTTTCACTGCACCGATGTCGAGCCGGGGTTTGCCTTTGAAACGCTCAACGAGGGCAGAACGGTCGATTTTGTCGTCAAGAAGGTCCCAGAGTTTGAGCGGGCCGGAGCGGCACAAAATGTGTCGCCAGCGGCCGAGCCGAGCGCAGAAGGCGTGTCGGACGGAGAATCCTAGCGCCGCCCCGAACGCGGCCCAACATTCCCCGGATCAATCCGAACCTCCTGGACGCCAGGGATCGAGCCGAGGGAGAACAGCTCGTCGGGCAGGACCGGACCGAGTTCGACCTGCTCATACACCACCGTCACCTGCTGCCCGCCGGACAGATCGGACAGACTGATTTCAAACGGAAACTCCTGGCGCTGGATTGTCTGATAGCGCCTCAAGTCCACCCGGCTGACAAGCCGTCCCCGCGGCGTGTGTCTGTCCCAGCGTCGCAGGACCGCCGTTGCAGGCTCAAACCACACCCGGTGGGTCTCGACCTCGGAGACGGCCAACTCCAGACGATGCCAGCCGTACTCGTGGTCAAAAGACACTGACCAAGCGGCCTCGGGCGCGGGCAGAGCGGGGACGCCACGCAACAGATTGACCACCTCCTGGGCGGATAACAAGACCCGGGTAAAGCGGGCAATCGTCAACGGGTCGGCCTGGCCCCGGTACAGTACCTTGTCGCGCGGGAAATAGGCGGACAGGGTCTCACCGTTACAGCTGGTGAGGGCGGTCATGCCGAATGGAGAGAAAAACTCAAGCCGGAACCGGTCCGGCGCGGCAACCGCAATCGCTTGCCTGGCCGTGCCTTTTCCGTGTGGGCCAGCATAGCTCACCCGGGCGAAGCCCCGCAGCCGCTCAAGGGCCGGGCGCCGGGCGTGCAACTGCTCAAGCAAAGACCGGGCGCTCGCAACCGGCGTCGAAGAAGTCAACCCCGGATACTGGGCGTGCAACTGCTCGAGCGAAGACCGGGCGCTCGCAACCGGCGGCGGCAAGGACGGCCCCGGGCGGGGGCGGACACTACAGGCGCTCAAGAACACCAGGATAATACAGGTCGGCCAGACCGAAAAGAAAGGGAAAGACGGGACCATCTGATTCGGCACAGCTACCGGGCGCGCTCAGCCTACTCAAGCTCGGAAGAACGCGTCTCCTGACTGTGCTGGGCCAACTTGGCAATTTTGTCCCGCAGGCGTTGACGCTGCTCGCTCTCGGTCGCCTGGTCCAGGGCCGCCCGATAGGTGCGGGACGCGTCGCCGAGCCTGCCGACCTTCTGGTACGCGTCACCCAGATGCTCGGTGATGGTCGGATCGTCGTTGACCAACTTGACGGCCCGCTCTAAGTACTTGACGGCTTCGGGATACTCCCCACGCTGGTAATACACCCAGCCCAGGCTGTCGATATAAAATCCGTCGTCGGGCTCGACCTTGAGTGCCCGGCGGATGAGATGCTCGGCCTCGTCAAGGCGGATACCCTGTTCGGCCCAGGTATAGCCCAGGTAGTTGAGCGCCGCGGAGTTCTCCGGGTTGAGGTCGATCGCTTTTTGCATAGAGTCCACACAGCGGTCTTTATCTTTGTGCTCGTCGTAGATCGCTCCCAGCGTGAAATGATAGGCGTCATTGGTGGGGGCTAGACTGATCATGCTTTTGAGAATTTCAATCGCCCGGGGGCGGTTATCGTTCTCTCGCTCCAGGCTGGCCAGATATTCCATCACCTTGAGGTCATCCTTCCTCACCCGCAGGGCGTGCTTGGCCTCAACAATAGCTTGGGCCAGCTTCTTCTGGCGCCGATAGATATCGCTCAGATACAGACGCGCATCGGCGTAGTAGTCGGTATCGGCTGAAATCTTCAGCAGCTCGGCGATGGCTTTGTCGTCTTCCTCGGCTTCGGTAAAAATGACGCCCAGAAAATAGCGAGCCTGGGCGTTGTCGGGCTGGGCGGTCAAGACCAGATTCAGCTCGGTGACCGCCCGGTCGTGCTCCCCTTTTTCGCTGTAAATCAGGCTGATGCGCAGCCGGGTCTCGTGGGGGTCAGCCTGAATCCTCTCCTGGAGCTTTTCTAACTCGAGAAACTGCTCCAGGGCACCGTCGAGATCTTTTTCCTCAAGAAATAAGCGTCCCAGGCGTTTGCGCGCCTGCTCGCTGTCGGGGTTGTAGTTGAGCGCCTGCTGATAGGTTTCACGGGCAAGGTCAAGCTGCTCTTGCATCTCATACACGAGCGCCAGGCCGAGCATTACCATTTCCGAGTGCTCGTTCAGCGCCAGGGCCTTTGTATAGTAGGTTTCGGCCGTGTCGAGCTGGCCGGCCGCGGCCGAAATCTGCCCCAGATAATAATAGCCCAGCAGCGAACGCGGATAGCGCTCAACCAGGGCCGACAACACCGCAGCAGCTTTTCCAAAGTGCTGTTGCTTGGCGTACAAGGTCCCCAGATACAGGTAGGGTTCTTGACTATCGGGCTGGCGCTCAAGGACGGCCTCGTAGACCGCCGCGGCTTCGTTTTCTTGATGCGTTGAAGACAGCAGGCCGGCCAAAAACATCTGAGCCTCAACATTGTCGGGTTCCTGTTCAACAACGATTCGACAGTGGTGGAGGGCCTGCTCGGTCTTGCCCATCCGAACGGACAGCTTGGCCAGGCGAAAGCGGAGCAGGGCGGTATCGGGGTCCAACTCAACCGCGCTGGCCAGGCTGCTGAGCGCCGTGTCATAATCGCCGCGTGTCTGGGCCACGCTGCTCTTGAGAAAGTGGGCCAGGGCGCGCTCTTTGGCGGTCAGGGCGGCTGGGCTGCCCGGGATGGCCTTCGCCGCCGACGCGGGGACAGGGGCGGACGGGGGACGCGGCAAGGCCGGGTCGGCAGCTGCGCAGGCCGACAACGCGAACATACCACCACAAAGAAGAATGGAGAGCCAGGGGAGCGCTCTCAAGCGTGGCCGTCCAGACATGGCCAGAGCGTATCACGGGCGGAAAGAAATGGTCAATCAGCAAAGGCCGGCCTGGGACCGCAACTTGCCCTCCCGGTCTGGGGATTATAGGCTGCCCCTGGAGCCTGGAGTGTGAGTGACATCCTCTCAAACCCCACAGCATATCAGACAAGCGGCTTACGACCTGGGCCGGCTGTTCTCCCTGCACGAGGCCGTCACTGGCCTGGACCCCAGCGGCCCGCCCCAGGTGCGGGTAATTTCGTCCCAGCCGACCCAGCCCTACCGCCGGGTCGGTATTCTGTGCGGCTCGTTTAATCCCCTCACCCTGGCCCACAGCCAGCTGGCCGAACAGGTCTGCCAGACCTGGCAGCTTGACCAGGTGTTCCTGAGCCTGGCCACGCTCACCGTCGATAAAGAACAGGTGACCGGCCTGGGGCTTGAGGATCGCTTGGTGCTGCTGTGCCTCTACGCCGCCGGCCGACCGGCGATCAGCGTGGCGCTGGCGAACCGCGGCTTGTACATTGAACAGGCCCGGGCCTTTCGCCGCCTGTTGGGAGCAGACACCGAGATGTGTTTCCTGACCGGCATGGACAAGCTGGTCCAGATTCTCGACCCCCGCTATTACCAGGATAGAGAGGCCGCCCTCCACGAGTTGTTTGAACTGGCCTGTCTGATCGTCGCGAATCGGGGCGAGCTGGACCAAGCCGCTTTCCACCAATTGCTGGCTCAGCCGGAAAATCAGAGTTTTGGGCCGGCCGTCCACTTCTTTCCCCTGGCCGCGGCGACGAGTCCGCTCAAGGAGCTGTCGGCCACCGCGGTGCGAGACGCGATGGCAGCCGGCCGCTCAATTGGTGAGCAGGTCCCGGCCGAAACGGCCCACTACCTGAACGAAACTTGCGCCTACCAGCCGGCCGCACTGCGGGCTGGAGAAACCGTAGAGGCCTACGCTATTCGGCTGGCGCTTCTCCGGCTGCTGTACCGCGCTCGCCCCTGGGCCCAGCTCGATTTTCAGCGACTGATGCGGACTGCCCTGGCAACGAGCCCACGGGGACGGCTCCTCCGCCGGGCGTGTGCCGAGCCGTCCCACCAGGCGGCTGTCGCTCTGTTACGCGCCTGCCTCTCAGCATTCCCCGCGGGAGAGAGCGGTTCGGGCTAGCCGGTGTGGGGTCATGATGCTAGCTTGTGGGTGGCCCGAGGTGACCCGGCCTGTCCGAAGGAGGCAGGAGCGTATGAGCAGTCAGCCAGTGACCGACTTTCTCAAGCACCACTTCCGCCATTTTAATGCGGCCAGCCTGATTGAGGCCTCAGACGGCTATAAGCGGCACATCGACCGGGGCGGAAAGATGTTGCTGGCCATGGCCGGTGCCATGAGTACGGCGGAAATCGGTCTGTCTCTGGCCGAGATGATCCGTCAGGACTGTGTACACGCCATATCCTGCACCGGGGCGAACCTCGAAGAGGATGTTTTTAACCTCGTCGCCCATGACAATTATGAACGTGTCCCCCACTACCGCGACCTCACCCCGGCTCAGGAGGCCGACCTGCTCAAGCGACATCTGAACCGGGTCACCGACACCTGCATCCCTGAGGATGAGGCCATGCGGCGGGTAGAAGCGGCCATCCTCGAGATGTGGCTCGAGGCCGAACAGCGGGGCAAGCGCTACTTTCCGCACGAGTATTTTTATCAGATTTTACGCTCCGGCGCGTTGCAGGCCTCCTATCAGATTGATCCTAAAGACTCGTGGCTGATGGCTGCCGCGGAGAAAAATCTGCCTGTCATCGTGCCGGGCTGGGAAGATTCAACCACCGGCAATGTGTTTGCCAGCCATTGTATAACGGGCAAGCTCAAAAGCACTCAGACGGTCCGCAACGGGACCGAGTACATGACCTTTCTGGCCGGGTGGTATGAGGAGGTGTGCCGGACGGGCCCGGTCGGATTTTATCAGCTCGGCGGGGGAATTGCCGGCGATTTCCCGATTTGTGTCGTCCCGATGCTCGTCCAGGACCTGCGCCGTGCCCAGACCCCGCTGTGGAGCTATTTCTGTCAGGTCAGCGATTCAACAACCAGCTATGGCTCGTATTCGGGAGCGGTGCCGAATGAAAAAATCACCTGGGGCAAGCTCGGGGTAGAGACTCCGCGTCATATCATCGAATCCGACGCGTCGATCGTCGCCCCGCTCATGTTTGCCTATGTGTTAGGGATGTAGGGACCGATGACAGACCGGCTGGACCACGAAAAAACCACGGCCGTGGCCGCGGCTCGGGCGGCTGGCGCGTGTATTCGGGCGGTGTATGAGACGAACTACCGCGTTGATTACAAACACAACGACAGCCCGGTCACTGTTGCCGACCGCGAGGCCGACCACACGATCCACCAGATTATCCACCACGCCTTTCCGCACGACGGCTGGTTGTCGGAAGAAACCACCGATTCTCCGGCCCGGCTGTCCAAGCGCCGCGTGTGGGTTGTTGACCCGCTTGACGGGACCAAAGAGTTTATTGACAAAATCCCCGAGTTCGCCGTTTCGATCGGACTGACTGAGGACGGGTGGCCCATCCTGGGCGTCATCTACTACCCGGCCCTGGACGAGTTGGTGTGGGCCACGCGCGGCCGGGGAGCCTGGCACCGAACGGGCGCAGCCGGTGACACGCCGCTGCGCGTCAGCCCGACCGAGCGTCTGGTCAATGCAACGGTGTTGTCCAGTCGCTCAGAAACAAAACGGGGCGCATGGAAGCCGTTTCAGTCCCTTTTTCACGCTCGACCGGCGGGCGGGATGGCCCATAAGCTGACCATGATTGCCAGGGGCGAGGCTGACGCGACCTTCACCCTCGTGCCAAAGAATGAGTGGGATTTGTGCGCCGGTGCTGTGCTGCTTGAAGAGGCCGGCGGCACACTCACCACGCTGGGCGGAAAACCGGTGCTCTTCAACCAGGCCACTACCCTGCTCCAGGGGCTGGTGGCCAGCAACCGACTCCTCCATCCGCAGCTCATGGCCGTGGTGACGCCTCACCTGAAAGAGCGCCACCAGGCGGAAAAGCGTCGCTAAAGGGGGCGGTGGTAGACTGCCGCCCTCGACGCTGGCAGCGGTCTATGCTAGGCTGGGTCAGCGTGTCACGGGATAGTGTCATGGCTCAATTCGCTACTCTTTTTCAGGGACGTTCAAAGCCCCGCTGCCCGACCTGCCACAAGTGGAACCGGGTGTATGTGACCGGCGGCTCGTTTCTGTCCGAATGTGTCTACTGTGGTGCGGTGCTCGATCGTTACCGGGTGCCGGCCTGGAGGATCGGGGTTGTTCTCGCTGCCAGCGCGCTCGCCCTCGCCGCAATTCCTCTCCTCGCTCGCTAGCCCTTTTCGAGCGGCAACTCTTCCCGATTGCCCCACTCGGCCCACGAGGCATCATAGTTCCGCACCTTGTCAAAACCGGCCAAGCGCAGGCTGAAGAGTCCGTGCGCCGCACGGATCCCACCCTGTCAATAGGTGACAACTTGCGATTCAGGGGTGATGCCGGCCTCGGCAAACATGGCCCGCAGCCGGGCGGCCGGCTTGAACTTTTTAGTCTGGCTGTCAACAAAGTTCAGCCATTCCAGGTGAACGGCACCGGGAATGCGTCCACCCCGCTTTGTGCCCCGGGCGTTCTCCCCGGTCCATTCACCGTCGGAGCGGACATCAAGCAGCACCCGGTCGGGCTGCGCGATCGAGTCCCGGACATAGGCCCAGCCGGCGATTAAATCCTCGTTCACCCGTGGGCGAAAGCGTGCCGCGGCCCGTCTGGCCGGCGCATTTGTCAGCGGCCGCCCCTCGGCTAACCAGGCGTCCCAGCCGCCGTTGAGGACGGTGGCCGCGGTGTGGCCATAATAGTTGAGTGCCCACCACAGACGGGTGGCATACAGGCCACTGAATCCGTCGTAGGCAACCACAAAGGTATCGTCTCCGACCCCCAGTCCTCCCACGGTTTCGGCAAACTGCCCGGCCCCCATGATGTGCGGCGCACCCTCTTGTTCTTTGAGATAATGGTGGCCGCGAAACGTGAGCGCCCCAGGAATATGCGCCCGGCGATACGCCTCACGGTTATCGCAGTCAACGATACACAGCTTGGCATCCTGGAGATGCTCGGCCAGCCAGTCGGTCTCAACCAGCATCTCCGGCCGACTATAATTCTGGTCTGCCATACACCGCCCTCCGTTTTCTTGGATTTGGTCTCTGCGAGCTTAAGCCTTGTGGTGGGCCGGGGCAAGGGAGCCGGCCTCATAATGGGCGATCATCTCCTCCCGCGTCCCGGTCAGGCTCATTGTGGAGACGGTCTCCGGGGTACTGTCCAGGGCTGCACCGGGGTGCACTGGGTTTGAAAACTGACGCCACAATCCATGCTCTTCCTCGCCCTTCCTCCCGCACGCCGACTAGTGCGGCTCCGGGGGCAGACCTTCGCGCCGTCTGACATCGTTCAGATAGGCCAGGATGCCCTCCTCGACTGTATACCGAGGCGTAAAACCAAGTGCGTTGCGTAGCCGGTCGGTGTTGAACAGCGCAGTCATCACAAACGGTGTATCGCTGACCGAAATAGCGGCGTCGGGCAGAATCTCGCGCAGATAGGCGGTGAGCTCGCCCGTTCTCCGGCTCGGTCCGGCCATATTGAAGATGCGGTGGGGAGGGTTCTGGACACGATAGGCCAGCCGGAAGACTTCGGCGGCGTCGGCCACATACAGCCAATCCGCGATCTGTTCGTCGGGCGGCATGACGACCGGCTGTCCAAGCAGAGCGAGTTCGGGCAGGACCATAAAGTGATCCCCGGCCACTCCGCGTCGCTGGCCACGCCCCTCGCCAAACACCGAAGTCGGCCGAATCCCGACCGGCTCCAGGCCGTAGGCCCTGGCGTAATACTCGGCCGTGTGCTCGTTGAACAGCTTGCACGCCCCGTACAGACCAGCCGGATTATCGGCGTCGGGTTTTGGCGGGGCGTCCTCGTCCAGAGCCGGGCCGCTCATGGTCGTCCGCATCGGATACACAGCAACCGAGCTCATATACACGACCCGTTTGAGACCGCTGAGCCGGGCCGCCTCAAAGATGTTGGTCGTCCCAACGCAGTTGACGTGAATCGACGGCAGCGGGTTGCGCATCCCGCCGGTCCCCAGGTAATAGGCCAGATGAATAATCCCCTCGATATCGTTGGAGCGGATGGCGTCCATGAGAGATGTCGGCTCCATCACGTCGCCCTGGATGATCTTGATCTGATCGGCCACCTCGGCCACCGCCGGCCGATTTGGAATCGCGTCAAAAATCACCACCCGCTCGCCGTGCTGTAGCAAATGACGGGTCAGATGCCGGCCCAGAAACCCTGTTCCACCGGTAATCAAAATTGCCATGGTCTTGTTCTCCTGTGCTGTTTCTGCTCTGTACCATGGCCGTGCCCTTGTCAACCAGCGGCAATCGGTGAAATCAGGCCACGGGAGGAGAATTACGAACCCCCAACCCGCCCTTCGGGGCGGGTAAACGAAGAGGGAGTAATTATGAAGAAGGCACTGCTGATTGTGGCGTTCGTCGCCGTTGTGGGGGTGCTCGGAGGGGCAGCCCTCTACTTGGATACGGGCGTGGGTGCCGCTTTCACTTAATGGAAGCGCAGCAAGACGAAGAGGAAGAGATTACGCCTGAACGGGGTGCTCTCATCAAGCGCGTGGGGGACTCTGTAATGACGCCAAAGATGGGATGTACGGTAGCCACTCCGCAGCGGAGTTCGAGAGTGTTGCTGCCACTATCAAGAAACGGCTCAGGTCTCTACACCCGCAGTTGGTCAAGGAAGCGGAAGCGGTTCGTGCTGCCTCTCAGAGCATTGGGCATGAGGGTAGAGTGAGGTCTATTGGGATGGCTGCTCGAGTCTCTTACTGCCTGGTCTGCCGAGATCGACGAGACGAGTGGAAGGAAACTGGGCTAGCACGAGGTCGCGTGTTTGATGCGCTCAAGCATTCGTGGCAGTATCGGGAGTTGGTCAAAGACAGGAAGCTCTTTACCGAGGACCAACGCCAAGATGTGATTGCCTGGCTGAGCCACTATAACCTGTATGGGACATACACCATCTGCAAGTCAGTCAACCATCCCGGCTTCTACGGGCTCCAGATTAACGAAGAAGTTCCAGGCAATACGGGCGGCCTCTTTTCCCGCCCGTATTGCTTCAATAATGCTCGCGGTATTCTCCTCCCGTTCCCGTAAAGGCCACCAACCCGCCCTGATGTATGGCTAGGCGGCGGGGTTGACTGCGTGTAGTATGAAGGCTAGCGATTTTGTACCCTGACCCACGCCCGACCGCAAAACAGGGAGGCAGAGCGCTTATGAAATTCGGTATCGTTCCCATCAATCTGGGGGAGTTCACTGACCCGCGGGTCCTGATTCCGTTTGTGCGACAGGCCGAACGCCTCGGCTATGAGTCGGTCTGGACGGCCGAGCACGTCATTATCCCCAAACAGTATGACTCGGTGTATCCGTATAACCCCAGCGGCAAGGTGCCGTTTCGGTCCGACGCCCCGATTATTGACCCGCTGGTTGCCCTGAGCTTTATCGCCTCGGCGACAACACGGCTGCGGCTCGGCACCGGGGTCAATATCCTGCCCCAGACCAATCCTCTCTATCTGGCAAAATGGACCTCCTCAATCGATCACCTGTCTCAAGGACGCCTGATGCTCGGCCTGGGTATTGGCTGGCTGCAAGAGGAGTTTGCCGCTATTGGCGCACCGTTTGCGCGGCGCGGCAAACGCGCAGACGAATACCTGGCCGCCCTGAAAGCCGTCTGGACCGGTCAAGAGGTCGATTTTCAGGGGGAGTTTGTACGCTGGCAGGGCTTTATGATGCGCCCCACACCGGCCCAGGCCGGCGGGGTGCCGCTGGTCATCGGTGGGGTCAGCCGGCCTGCCATTCGACGCACCGTGCAGTACGGCAACGGCTGGTATGTGATTGGCAAGGATGTGGAGGAGTACCGGGCGCATATGCGGGTGCTTGACGAAGAATGTCGCCGTCAAGGACGCAATCGGGCCGAGCTTGAAATCACCGCCTACTGGGACTATTACCGCCAGGGCATTGACAGCCTGTCGGTCTACCAAGAGCTGGGGGTGAACCGCCTGTTGGTCAATGTCCATGCCCTGCGCGACACCAGCACGGAGGCGGCCTTGGAACGCTTCGCCGATGAGGTGATCGCCAAGTCCGGCTAACGATATCCGCCGGGCGGTCCAGACCGTCCGGTTGCGAGCAGGACCCGAATCTGCTAGCACCGTCCGGTCACAAGAGGACCGGCGATGGCCCGCCAGTTTGATATCCCAGACTTTTATACCAGCCCGATCATCTCGCGGGTCAAAAAGGCGCGCCAGCAGCAAGACCCGCGCAAACAAGACCTGAGCCCCAGCCTGCTTGACTTCGGTCCGGTACGCTTTATTCTGGCCCGTCACTTCGGGTTCTGCTTCGGCGTTGAGAATGCGGTTGAAATCGCCTACAAGACGCTGACCGCCCATCCACACCGGCGCATCTTTTTTCTGAGCGAGATGATCCATAATCCCGATGTGAATCAGGACTTGCAGGATCGTGGCGTGCGTTTTTTGTTCTCCTCCTCAGGCCGGCAACTGGTCGCCTGGGAGGACCTGAATCCAGACGATATCGTAGTCGTCCCGGCTTTTGGGACAACGCTCGAAATCCAGACCAGCCTGGCCGCCCGGGGGCTTGACCCCTACACCTACAACACGACCTGTCCGTTCGTTGAACGGGTGTGGAAGCGCAGCGCGCAGCTCGGCACCCAGCACTACACGGTTGTCGTGCATGGCAAAGCCGCCCATGAGGAAACCCGGGCGACCTTCTCACATAGCGTCCAGAATGCTCCGACTGTGGTTGTCCTCAACCTGGCCGAAGCCCGGTTGCTGGGTGATATCATCCGGGGGAAATTCGGACCGGCGACCCAAGCTGTCTTTTTTGAGCACTTTGGCCATAAATGTTCTCCAGGGTTTGACCCGCGCCGGCACCTCGAACGGCTCGGGGTCGTCAATCAAACCACCATGCTGGCCTCGGAAACCCGGGCAATCAGCCGGGTCTTGAGCCACGCCCTGGCCGACCGCTACGGCGAGGACCGTTTGGCCGAGACCTTTGCCGACACATCAGATACCCTGTGTTATGCGACCAACGAAAACCAGAACGCGACCTATGCGCTGATTGAGCACGGTGCCGACCTCGGTCTGGTTGTCGGCGGCTATAACTCCTCCAACACCTCTCATATTGTTGAGCTGTGCCAGGCGGCCATGCCGACCTATTTCATCCAGAACGCCGACGACATTGTGTCCGCGGACACGACCCGGCACTTTCTGATGGGCACCCACCAGGTCACCCACACAACAGGCTGGCTGCCGGCCAGCCGTCCGCTCGATATCGCCCTGACCTGCGGTGCCTCGTGTCCTGACGCGGTGGTGGACCGGGTATTGCTGCGCACCCTGTCCTTCTTTGAGCACCCCTGTCCGCTCGAAGATGTCCTGCGACCCTTTGGACGAGAGCAGAGCTCGCCCTGAGATTGTGAGCCGGTGTGAAAAAGATCACCGTCAACGACCCGGAGACGCGCTCGGCGGACGTCGTCGCCACTAGCGTTGAGCACCTGAAAGCGCTGTTTCCCGAGGCGTTCACCGAGGGCAAGGTTGACTTCGCGGTGCTCAAGCATCTGCTCGGCGGCGCGGTGGCTGAGGGTGAGGAGAAGTACGGCCTCACCTGGCACGGCAAGCGCCGGGCGCGGCAGCTCGCGCTAACGCCTTCCACCGGCACCCTGCGCCCATGCCCAGAGGAAAGCCTTGACTGGGAGAGCACACAGAATCTGCTGATCGAAGGCGACAACCTCGAAGTGCTGAAACTCTTGCAGAAGAACTACGCCGGAAAAGTGAAGCTCATCTACATTGACCCGCCCTACAACACGGGTAAGGATTTCGTCTACCCGGACGACTACCGCGACACCATGCAGAACTATTTGAAGCTCAGCGGCCAGATTGACGGCGAGAGGCGAAAACTGTCATCAAATACCGAAGCCTCGGGTCGCTTTCATACCAACTGGCTGAACATGATGTACCCGCGGTTGAAACTGGCCAAAAATTTACTCTGTCAGGATGGCCTCATCTTCGTGAGTATAGACGATGGTGAGCTTCCCACGCTGCATATTGTAATGGATGAGATACTTGGCGAAGAAAATTTCCTGGCGACCTTCGTTTGGAAAAGCAGGCAAAACAAGGACAACAGAGCGGTCACCGGCGTGTCGATCGATCACGAGTACCTTATTTGTTACGGAAACAGAATCCGCGGTTCCGCCCGCGATAGCAGTCAATACTCAAATACGGATGGAGACCCTCGTGGCGATTGGGCGAGCGCAAACATGGTTGGAATAGCGACAGCCGGCCAGCGCCCGAACCTTCACTATGACCTCATCAACCCGAAAACGGGAATAAATTACGGCTGCCCGGAGATGGGGTGGCGATACGATCACAACACGATGTGCCGCCTAATATCCCAGGATAGGATATTATGGCCGGCAAAAGCCGATGGCCGCCCGCGCCGCAAGTCATTCTTGAGTGAACTCGAATCGGATTTTCCCGGGTTTTCTACGGTCGTTGGCGAAGGAACTTTCACCAAAGACGGCACTGCTGATTGTGATAACCTTTTCGACTCCAGGGTTTTCAGCTTCCCGAAGCCCGTCCGCCTCATTCAGGACGTGATCGAACAAGGGTCGCAAGACGGAGATATTGTTCTCGATTTTTTTGCCGGGTCGGGAACGACGGGTCACGCAACGATAGGCCAGAACACTGTTGACGACAGAGGTCGCAGGTACATCCTTGTCCAGCTTCCTGAACATCTTGATCCGACGAGTAGAGACCAGAAAGCCGCCGCCGACTTTTGCGACAAGCTTGGCAAGCCGCGCAACATCGCCGAACTGACCAAAGAACGTCTTCGCCGTGCCGCCTCGAAAATCACAAACGACAATCCGCCGTTCGCCGGCGACCTCGGCTTCCGCGTCTTCAAGCTCGATACCTCCAACATTCGCGCCTGGGAGCCGGACCGGGATAACCTGGAAAGAACCCTGCTCGACAGCGTTGATCACATCAAACCCGACCGAAGCGAGCAGGATATTCTCTACGAGTTGCTGCTCAAGCTCGGCCTCGATCTGTGTGTCGCCATCGAGACCCGGACGATTGCCGGCAAGGCCGTGTATGCTGTCGGTGCCGGCGCGTTGATCGCTTGCCTTGACAAGAGTATCGCCCAGGCAGAAGTCGAACCGCTGGCCTTTGGTATTGTTGGCTGGCGTGGCGAACTGGCGTCCGCCGGCGACACCAGCGTCGTCTTTCGTGACAGCGCCTTTGAAGACGATGTGGCCAAAACCAACATGGCGGCCATACTGGAGCAGCACGGATTGGGGAATGTGCGGAGCCTGTAAGGCCATGCAACTCCACTTCGATCCCAGGCTTGACTTTCAACTCCAGGCCATAGAGGCGGTCTGCGACCTGTTTCGGGGCCAGGAGCTATGCCGGCACGAGTTCACCGTTGCCCACGACCCGGCGGGACACCAAACGCGGCTCGCTTTTCCCGAAAACGAGCTTGGCGTCGGCAACCGGCTGTCCTTGCCCGACGCGGAAATCCTCACCAACCTGAACGCCGTCCAACTCCGCAACGGCGTGCCTCCCTCGCCGGCCCTGGACTCCGGTGACTTCACCGTCGAGATGGAGACAGGGACCGGCAAGACCTATGTCTACCTGCGGACGATCTTCGAGTTGAACCGGCGCTACGGCTTCACCAAGTTCGTCATCGTCGTGCCGTCGGTGGCGATCAAAGAGGGCGTCTATAAATCGCTCCAGATGACAGACACCCACCTTCGGGCCCTCTATGCGGGAGTGCCCTTTGAGTATTTCCTCTACAACTCGGCCAAGCTGGGGCAGGTACGGAACTTTGCCACCAGCCCCCACATCCAGATCATGGTGGTAACGGTCGCCGCCATCAACAAACAGGCCGTCAACACCCTCTACCGGGACAGCGAGAAGACCGGTGGCGAGAAGCCGATTGACCTGATCCGGGCCACCCGGCCCGTCCTGATCGTGGACGAGCCGCAGAGCGTAGACGGCGGTCTGGGCGGGCGTGGCAAAGCCGCGCTCGAGGCCATGCAGCCACTCTGCACCTTGCGCTACTCGGCGACGCACGCCGACAAGCACCACATGGTCTATCGGCTTGACGCCGTGGATGCCTACGAACGCAAGCTGGTAAAGCAGGTTGAGGTGGCCTCGGCTACAGTCGAAGACGCCCACAACACGCCCTATGTCCGCCTGGTGTCAACCAGGAATCGGCGGGGCACCGTCAGCGCCACGGTCGAGCTTGACGTTGAGGCGGCTGGAAAAGTCCGCCGCCGGGAAAAAATTGTCCAGGACGGCGACCATCTCGAACACACCACCGGGCGGGCCGTCTATCGTGATTGCCGCATTGGTGAGATTCGGGCCGAGAGAGGGAACGAGTTTATCGAACTCCGGGTGCCCGGCGGCGAGCACTATCTCCGCTTGGGACAGGCCTGGGGGGATGCGGACACGCTCGCCGTCCAGCGCGAAAAGATCCGCCGGACCATCCGCGAGCACCTTGACAAAGAGAAGCGTCTGCGCCCGCAAGGAATCAAGGTGCTCAGCCTGTTCTTCATTGACGCGGTAGACCGCTACCGCCGGTACGACGAGGGCGGCAAGCCTGCCAAGGGTGCCTACGCCCGAATCTTTGAGGAGGAGTATCGGCGGCTGGCCGGTCATCCAGACTACCGGCCCCTGATTGAAGACAGCGCCGTTGAGGACGTGCATAACGGCTACTTCTCCATTGACAAAAAGGGCGGCTGGACCGACACCACGGAGAACACCCAGACCAACCGCGACAACGCCGAACGCGCCTGCAATCTGATCATGAAAGACAAGGAGAAGCTCTTGAGTCTGACTACACCGCTCAGGTTCATCTTCTCCCATTCGGCGCTGCGCGAGGGCTGGGACAACCCCAACGTCTTCCAGATCTGCGCGCTGCGCGATATGCAGACCGAGCGAGAGCGGCGGCAGACGATCGGCCGCGGTCTGCGCCTGTGCGTCAATCAGCAGGGCGAGCGGGTTCGCGGCTTCGATATCAATACGCTCACCGTTGTAGCCACAGAGAGCTATGAGGAGTTTGCCGAGCGCCTGCAACAGGAGCTCGAGACCGATACCGGGCTCCGCTTCGGCGTTGTAGATGCGCATCGGTTTGCGGCCATTCCAGTCGCCGGCAAAGACGGCCAGACCGCGGCGCTTGGCTTTGCGGCGTCGAAGATTCTTTGGGCACACTTGAAGACAGCCGGCCATATTGACGGTCAGGGCAGGATACAAGACTGCCTCCGCCAGGCGCTCAAGGACGAGACATTCCGCGTTCCCGATCAGTTTGTCGCCCAGCAGGTGCAGATTACCGACATGCTGCGTAAGCTCGCCGGACGCCTTGAGATCAGGAATGCCGACGAGCGCCGGCCGGTCCGCCCGCGTCAGGCCGTGCTCCACAGCCCGGAGTTCAAAGCCTTGTGGGACCGTATCAAACACCAGACTACCTACCGGGTGGCGTTCGATAATGAGAATCTGCTTGCCCAGTGCATTGAGGCACTGCGGGATGCGCCGGCAATACCGCGGCCCCGGCTCCAGTGGCGCAAGGCCAACATCGCCATCGGTCAGGCAGGCGTGGAGGCGAACGAGACACGCGGAGCGGCAAGCGTGGTGCTGGAAGAGGCAGACACCGCCCTACCCGACGTGCTGACTGAGCTCTCGAGCCGGACGCAGCTGACGCGGCGCAGCATTCGGACCATTCTGTGCCAGAGCGGCCGCCTCGAAGACTTCAAGCGCAACCCCCAGCAGTTCATTGAGTTGGCCGCCCAGGCCATCAACCGCCGTAAGCAGCAAGCCCTGGTAGACGGCATCAAGTATCAGCGTATTGGGGACGAATGCTGTTATGCCCAGGAACTCTTTGAGACGGCAGAGTTGAGCGGCTATCTGAAGAACCTGCTCAACACCACAAAGTCGGTCTACGAGCGGGTCGTGTATGAATCGAACACCGAGCGCAGTTTTGCCGACCAGCTTGAGAAGAACAGCGCGGTCAAGATATACGTCAAGCTTCCCGGATGGTTCACCGTGCCCACACCGCTCGGCAGCTATAACCCGGACTGGGCAATCGTGATTGATTCCGAGGAGGGCGAGCGGCTCTACCTTGTGGTTGAGACAAAGAGCAGCCTGTTCAGCAGCGATCTGCGCAGTATCGAGAGTGCCAAAATTGCGTGTGGCACGGCGCACTTCAACGCCCTCAAGGTGGGAGAGTCACCGGCCGGCTATAAGGTGGCGACCGGCGTTGACGAACTCCTTACAGGGATTCAAGCGAACTGACCGTAGTCCCTGGAAGGGGAATCGTCATACCTGCCTGATGATCTGATATGACGATTCCCCTCCGCGAGCAGAGATAATGCAACCCGCTGCTGTACAGCCCGTCGTCATAAGCCTCCTTGCCGTCGTCATGAGCCTCCCGCTCCCCGCTCTCCGCGCCGAGGAGCACAGCTCCACCGTACCGGCCCCCGGCCTCAACGAGCCGGTCGAAATCCTCACCGACCGCTGGGGCGTCGCTCACATCTACGCCACAAATCAGGCCGATCTGTTCTTTGCCCAGGGCTATAACGCCGCCCGTGAGCGTCTTTTTCAGCTCGAAATCTGGCGTCGGCGGGTAACGGGCACACTGGCCGAGATTCAAGGCCCCAAGGCCCTCGACCGCGACATTGGTGCCCGCCTGCTGCGACCTCGCCGCGATCTGCGCCTCGATATGTACCACTACCATCCCCAGGGCGAGCAGATCATCACCGCTTTTGTCAGCGGCATCAACGCCTACATCCGACAGACCCAACAGCAGCCCGAACTCCTGCCCGTCGAGTTTCGCCTGCTCGGCCTCAGGCCCCACGCCTGGACCCCGGACATCGTGGTGTCCCGCCTGGGCGGTATTTTTCTGAACATCCAGACCGAGATTCGCATAGCGCGTGTCCTGCCCGGCCTCGGACCGGACACAACGCGCGAGATGCTGAACCTGCACCCCGGCAAGCCCGACCTGACCGTTGCCGAGGGTCTTGACCTTACCGCCATACCGACCGATGTCGCCAAATACTACACCGCCGCCCGCCAGCGGGTGGAGTTTCAGCCCGAGGATATTGTTGATCCGGCCGCCCGGGCCACACCCTCCCCAGCCGCCGGCCCGAACATCCCGGCTGCCTCCACAGGCCAGCCCGTGCAGACCGAGGGAGAGGGCAGTAACAACTGGGTCGTTGCCGGCTCCCACACCCTGAGCCGCCGGCCCTTTATGGTCAACGATCCGCACCGGGCCATCACCGCCCCGTCGCTCCGCTACTGGGTCCACCTCATTGCTCCGGGCTGGAACGTGATTGGCGGCGGTGAGCCGCACCTGCCCGGCGTGTCAATCGGCCACAACGAATACGGAGCCTGGGGGCTGACCATCTTTCCCACCGACGCAGAAGACCTGTATGTGTACGAAACCAACCCCGACAATCCAAATCAGTACCGCTACCTGGGCGAATGGCACGACATGCGGGTCTACACGGAGACGATCCAGGTCAAAGGCCAGGAGCCGGTCAGGGTTGAGCTGCGCTACACCCGCCACGGCCCTGTCCTGAAGGCCGACCCGGACACCCACCGCGCCTACGGTCTGCGGGCTGCCTGGCTGGAGGTTGGCGGTGCGCCGTATCTGGCCAGTCTGCGCATGGACCAGGCCAGAAACTGGGAAGAGTTTCGGGAGGCCTGCGCCTATTCCCGCGCGCCCTCGGAAAATATGGTCTGGGCCGATGTAGAGGGCAACATCGGCTGGCAGGCCGTCGGCATTGTTCCCCTGCGGCCGAACTGGAGCGGCCTGTTGCCGGTTCCGGGCGACGGGCGGTTCGAGTGGGACGGCTATCTGCCGATCGCACAACTGCCCCACGTCTTCAACCCGCCCCAGGGCTTCTGGGCCACCGCCAACCAGGAAAACTTGCCGCCCGACTACTCCCACCCGATCAGCTATTTCTGGCTCGCACCGTACCGTTTCGCCCGTGCCCAGGAGGTCTTGGCCGGCGGCAGGAATTTCACCACGATGGACATGATGCAGCTGCAAAACGACGAGCTGTCCATTCCCGCCCGAACGCTCGTCCCCCTGCTGAACGGCCTCCGCTCCGACCGACCGCTGGTCCAACAGGCTCTGGAAAGACTGCTGGCCTGGGATTATGTCCTGGCCAGGGACTCGGTCGCCGCCGGCATCTACGCGGCCTGGCAGGAGCGGCTGTGGCAGAACTTTCTTGACCGCCAGGTTCCCCAGGCCCTGCACGAGCACTTTCCCACTATCGTTCTCCAGCCCGTCATCAACAGTCTGCTGGCCCCAGACAGCCGCTACGGCCCAGACCCCACCACCGGCCGCGACCAGTTCATCCTGCTCAGCCTGGAACAGGCCGTCCAGAACCTGACCGACCGCTTTGGCCCTGAGCCACCAGCCTGGACCTACGGCCAGGCCCAGTATCATCATATCCTGATGCGCCATCCGCTCAGCGGCGCGGTCAGGCCCGAGTATGCCAAACGCTTTGAGGTCGGCCCCATCGCCCGGGGAGGGGATGGGTATACGCTCAACAACACCGACAACACCGCGGCCCAACAGACCGGCGCGTCCTTTCGGATTATTGCCGACCTGTCGGACTGGGACCGCTCGCTCGGCATCAATGCGCCCGGCCAGTCCGGCAACCCGGACGATCCGCACTACCGCGATCTGGTCTCACTGTGGGCGGAAGGCAAATACTTTCCCCTCCTGTACTCCCGCGACAAAATTGAAGCCGTCAGCCACCGCAGGACCGTGCTGCGCCCTGCGGAAGACAGTCCCCAGCGGCCAGGGAGCAGGGACGAGTGATGAGCCAGGCGGAATCCCTTCAGATCACTTCCCGCTCTCTGAGTTGCCCGACCTGCTCCCAGGAATAGCCCAAGAGATCAATCAGAATCTGCTCTGTGTGCTCTCCAAACTCGGGTGCCGGTGCCTTGGGATCGGCCGGCGTTTCGCTCAGGATGAGCGGTGAGCCTACAATTTTGCTCGGCCCCCAGGACGGATGGTCATAATCAACCACATAGTCGTTGTCGATCATCTGCTGATCCTCGGGCAGGTCGTTGATGCTGTTGACAATGGTATAGATGAAGTCACCGCCGTTTTTCAGGATGGTCATCCACTCGTCCCGGGGTTTCGTGGCCCAGATTTCGTCCAGAATGCCGATCAACTCCCTGGCATTCTTGCCCCTGACCCGCATAGTCTCAAAACGGGGGTCTTTCTCAAGATGGGCAATACCCAGCGCCTTGCAGAAATCCGCCCAGTAGCGGTCGGCCTGCGGCATGGCCAGACACAGCCACTTGTCATCCTGACACTTGTAATGATTCCAGAGCGGGTTGACTGCCTCGGTCCGATAGAAGCGCTTGAACTCTTTGCCCAAGGTCAGCCGACAGGCCAGATTCAAGCCCTGGAGAGCCATCATGCTGCCGAGGTGGGATGTGTTCACCTCCTGCCCGACGCCCAGACGTTCGCGCGCCAGCAGCGCCACCACAATCCCGTGGGCGAGCATAATCGCGCCCATCTGGTCGGCGATCCCGCCGGTGATATTCATCGGCTCCATGTCCGGCTCGCCGACTGCGTTCATGACGCCGGACCGGGCCAGGCCCATGTAGTCAAACGACGGCTCGCCGGAGTCCGGTCCGTTGGGGCCGTAGCCGGTCGCGCTGGCATAAACCAGCCGGGGGTTGTGGCGGGACAAGCTCGGGTAATCAATACCGAGCTTGGCGGCTACCCCTTTGCGAAAATTCTGGACAAACACGTCGGATTGTGTGACCAGTTGATAGACGATCTCGCGGGCCTCGGGTTTTTTGAGGTCAAGGGTCAGGCTTTTTTTCTGCCGGTTGTTGGCCTCAAAGTAGTAGTTGCGTTTTGTACCGCCGGTCTTGCTGCCGGCAATCTGCATCACCCCACGACCCGGGTCACCCCCGAGCCGCTCTTCAATTTTAATCACCTCGGCCCCCAGGTCGCCGAGCATCATGGTTGCCACCGGTCCCTGCTGAAAAATTGTCCAGTCCAGCACCCGGATACCATCGAGCGGTCTCGCCATTGTTGTGCCCTCCTTATCGCAAGATGGAATACCGCCCGAGCCTAGCACAGGACAAGGGCCGGGAGAAAGCGCGGATTTCAGACCGGCAACTTTCTGGAATGCGGTGCAAGCCCCTTCCCCCGTGAGGGGGAGGGCCGGGGCAGGGGACCTCACACCGCGTCACGTCATCTCAAATCACGCCCTGCGCCCGCAGCCGCGCCTTGAGCTCCGCCTGCGTCCCCCGCCCCTTCACGCTGTTGCAGGCTGCGCAGAGCAGTTGCAGATTGTCGATATGGTCTGTGCCGCCTTTCACCCGGGGCACGATGTGGTCAACGACGAGGTTGCGAAACGAGAAGGCCATCGCACAGCCATTGCAGATGCCTTCCTGCTTGCCGAAGAGGGGGTGCCGCTGCGTCTTGTAGGGCGGGACTTTGCCCTGGTCGGTGCGCCGGGGGATGTCTGTCCGGTGGTGCACATCGTAGAAC
Organism: uncultured Binatia bacterium (SeqCode); assembly: GCA_965242605.1. GTDB lineage: Bacteria > Desulfobacterota > Binatia > Bin18 > Bin18 > JAAXHF01. The sequence continues at coordinate 317,493 of CBDESS010000001.1, forward strand.
AAGCCCATCTCCCGCTCGAGGCGGCTCTTGACCAGCTTCACCGCCAGGGGGGACAGGTCGATGCCGACCCATTGGCGGTTCAGATGCTCTGCTGCAACGAGGGCCGTCGCACAGCCGCAGAACGGGTCAAGAATGACATCGCCTTCGTTGGATGAGGCGGTGATGATGCGATCAAGTAGGGCAAGGGGGCTTCTGGGTCCGGTAGCCGGTACGCTCCTTCGCCTGCCCATTAAGGGCCGAAATATCCCATACATCGGAGAACGGGGAACCAGCAGGGGCAGTAACATCGTAGATGTTACGGTCAGCCCACTCGCCAGAGGCGAGCTTTTGCTTGACACGAGGGTTCTCCCGGTCATAGATGCGAACAATATGGCGTCCTTGCGAAGAGCCTGTATTGTATCCAGCTTTCCTCAATTGTTGTTGACGAACCGTAGGCGGACTGAGGAGCTTGTGAAACGTTGACGCGGGACTTTTTGCATACAAGAGAAAAATGTCATGGTTTCTCTGAAAGGACGTGATCGTGTTCGTCCATTTATGATAGTGCCACACGAGCTCGTTCCGAAACTGCTTCTTCCCGAACACCACGTCCATCAACTGTTTGAGATAGTGCGAGGCGGTCGGGTCGCAGTGCAGGTAGATGCTCCCCGTGTCCTTGAGCACCCGTTTCATCTCCAGCAGCCGGACAGCCATCATAATGAGATAGCTCTTCATGCTTTTGGAATGAGACAGGCCCGCGGCGTCAATGATCGCGTACAAGGCCGGCTCCTTATCCGCAATCTCCCCATGCCAAGCCAAGTCTACATCATCCAGGGTCCAGGTGTCTTTGAACGCTGCACCTGCGGCTTCTGAGCCAATGGGGGCAGCGTAGTTCTTGTTGGAGTTGAACGGCGGGTCGAGATAGATCAGGTCCACACTCTCCGCGTTCATGCCCCGCAGAATGTCCAGGTTGTCGCCGGTCCACAGCGTCCGGTTCTGCCAGTTCGCCGCCCCTGTCGTCTGCTTACGCGCCATCGCCTCGCTTCCACCTGCAATGAAAACGCCTTCCCCTATACCATTTCGTCGAACGCTTCAATCAGGAATTCTTTGATCTGCCCTCTCTCTTCTCTCCTCGTAGCCGCGCATAATGGTAAAATGTTCTAAAAAATCAAATGGGGGCTGGGCGTCATGACAGACATCGTGGACAGCCGGAGGCGAAGCGAAAACATGTCGAGAATCAGAGGACGGGACACGGTGCCCGAGCTCGCCATCCGCCGTATCGCTCACGGTCTGGGACTACGCTTCCGTCTGTATCGAAAAGACCTCCCCGGCCGCCCCGACTTGGTTTTCCCGAAACATCGGCTGGCCGTGTTCGTTCACGGATGCTTCTGGCATCGACACCGCGGATGCCGGTACGCCTACACGCCCAAATCCCGCGTCGCATTCTGGACGAACAAGTTCGCGGGCAACGTCGTCCGAGACCAGCGCAACGAAGAGTCCCTGCGGAACCTCGGTTGGCAGGTGCTTGTCATCTGGGAGTGCGAAACGTGGGACGAGGGGAACATCAGGCAGAGGCTGGCCGGGCATGTCCATCGCCGTGCCCCAGCCGAACCCCTGCCTTTCCCCCGGCGACGAAAGCAGGTAAAGAAGATGGGGTGATCCGGGGGTTTGACATGTTCTGTGGGGCGGGTGGCTCCAGTGCCGGGGCGCGGGCGGCGGGTGTGGACATGGTTGCGGGTGTGGACATGTGCGCCACGGCGACCAGGACCTTCGAAGCCAATTTCCCGAACGCCCAGGTTTTTACTGCCCTCCTTGAAGACCTCTGCCTCAGTGCTCTGCAAGAGCAGGTCGGCGCAATAGACCTGCTGCTGGCCTCACCGGAATGCACCAACCACACCTGTGCCAAAGGCGGAGCACCGCGCGACGAGGCCAGCCGCCTCACGGCCCTACAGGTGCTCCGCTACGCGCAGGCGCTGCGCCCCCGCTGGTTTGTGCTGGAGAATGTGACACATATGCGGCCCTGGTCCCGCTACCCGGAACTCCGGCACGGACTCTCTGATCTCGGCTACCGCCTCGAAGAGCATGTGCTGAATGCGGCGGATTTCGGCGTGGCGCAGCGGCGACGCCGACTGTTTCTGGTGGGAGACCGCACACGGCAGCCGCCTGCGTCTGTACGCCGCACCCACGCCGACCAGTGGAAACCCGCCACATCCATACTTGATCCGGTGGGGGTCTGGAACATGTCGCCCCTGTTCAAGGAAGGCCGGGCACAGGCGACGCTCGAACGGGCGGGACGCGGATTTCAGGCGCTGGGAGACGCGGCCGGTTTTCTGCTGGTGTACTACGGGAGCGATGGCGGGGGCGGCTGGCAGCGCCTGGACCGTCCGCTGCGCACGATCACCACGCTGGACCGGTTCGCCCTGGTCCAGCACGACGGCCAGGAGCCGCGCATGCGGATGCTGCAAGTGCCCGAGCTCAAACGGGCCATGGGCTTCGACGAGGATTTTGCCCTGCCGACCGGCTCGCGGCGCGACCGTATTCGCCTGCTCGGCAACGCTGTCTGCCCGCCGGTCATGCAGGCGGTCGTGGAGTCACTGGTGGTGCCCTGCTGAGCCATCCCCGCCTGGATGCTGTTTTGAGGCATTATGCGCCGCAGTCCTCTGCTTCTTCTTTGACTTCTTCGGCTCGGGGAACTTAATGATTCCAGGACGAGCACCGTAGCTGTGAATCCGGTATATCAGATCGCTGAGAAGCTGTTCGCGCAGACGGAAGAGAGGTTGCCGCTTCACCACTTCCGCATTCGGCAACAACGCCATCTGAAAGCGGGCGTTCACATGCAGAATGCAGATCTCTTCTCTGAACTCGAAGTATGGACTGTCCCAAAGAGCGGCAGGAGGCTTATCCGCCCCGACTTCTGATGAAGGCATCAAAAGACCGAGATGAAAAGGCAATGGCCCAGGCTTCGGTTGCGCATAGTCACAAATCGCCTGCGATTGAACCAGCACCCATCGGAACCGAGCGTCACGGTCATCGAACTGCGGGCACCGGAACTGTTTCTGAGCCGCTTCATTCTGTTCAATGCCGAAGGCCTGCTCGAACTCATCTCCAGAAATTGGCAGATCAATCACAGCACCGCGCTCAACCCCCGTGCTGTCCGCTGTCGGAAGAGCAATGTGAAGCAGGCGGTTGAGCTTTGCGGCCTCGGCCAAAGACAGCTCTCGTCTGGCGTCAGATTCCTTGAATGCGGCCCCCCATAGTTCCTTATCACGCTCCTCTGAACGCATGAACGCGATACGGTCAGCCAGGATGGGTAAAAGAGCCTCATTTACCGCCCGAAACCTGTCCTTTTCAACATGTTCCTTGCCGACCGCTCCCACGGCCAGACTCGCCAGCAGTCTACTGATCTCTTCAGCCCGGTCCGCTGCCGCGACTTCCACCAGTTTCAGAATGGATGAAACAGTATCGGCAGCGGCATCCGATATTCGTGTCTCCCAGTCAAACAGTGCGGCAACTTGACGTTGCCCGGCAATCATTTCTTGTATGGCCTCGGCAAGCGCTTCAGGGTTTTTCGCACTACCTGTTGCGAGGTCAAGATAAGGATTCTTGTCAAGCGCTCTGACGATGAGCGGCCTCATCTTCTTGTCAAGACGCTGCAGAAAGTCATAGAGATCATCCGCCTTGTCCGGGGATATAGTCCAGAGAACGATAAAGTAAGGACCGGATGGCTTGATCTTCTCAATCAAGGCAGCGATCGTGGCGAAGTTACTACGACTGCTCTGTGCCGGGAAGAGATTGAGGTCGGCGAAGATCACTCTGACATGGGGACATGGCTGTATCTGCATACTCTCCAGGTCGCCGGTGAAACGAATAGGAGAACATGCCGTGCCACATCGATTCAGCCCTTCGGTCAAACCGGTAAGGTGCTTTGGGTCGTCGTCGATGGCTATGACCCGCGGAGTCGGCAGCATCATTTCACTTCCTTGAAGATGAGAGCGACGACAGCACCGTCGAATTCGTCAGGAACCTCAACCTCTCCAGGTTGCGGGAAGGCGAGTTGTCCTTCATTCAGTTCCATCGCCAAATTTGCGTAGTACAGCCCAAGGCCCATCCCTTCGGGCTTGCGCGTGAAGAACGGCCGCACCAGATTTTCGGGAGTGTCTTCGAATCCAACACCGTTGTCAGCGATGACGATGGACGGCCCCGCCTCAAAATCGCGTGATACTCCGATGTACAGCTTTCGCCTCAGAGGCTCATTCTCCTCCGGCAGGTTCGACCATCTTACCCTGAGCCAGTACAGAGCGTTATCAATGAGATTGTTCAATGCTCCCAGAATGAGGCCGAACGCGAAACGGGATCGGAAACCATCTTCCGCGCTTTCCAGGAAAGGACAGACAAGACGGATGTGATGATGCCGAAAGCGCAGGACGTTGAATTGCCGCGCGGCCTTAACAAGTTTCTTTCCGTCATGTTGCTTCTTGCTGTCCCGGCGAAGCAAGGTCGTAAAACCGTCAAGAAGGCGCATGAGGTCTCGTGCCTGACGGGCCGCACTGTCCATGTCGACACCTTCGGCGATAACGTGGTGAAGCGCGCGAACGCCGCGCTCTACTTCATGGAATATCACAGCCAGATTCAGGCCGGACATACCCGCGGCAAGCAACGTTTCCTGCATGCTTTGGTAGTCATTCTCAATTTTGGATACATACCCCTCAAATTCATCCTTCACTCCCCGTCGTTCGATCGCCCGCCTCAGTTCCTGAATCGGTTTCTCGATCTTCGCAGCTACAGGGTCGGCGGGATTCCCCGTCAGCTGCCTGATATGCTCCTTGTCAATCTGACGTTCTCCCTCAAGGGTGGCGAGAGCACCCAGAACGATGCTGCGTAACTCAGCGCATTGGGTATTTTCAACAAAACCTTCACGGTTGGTCTTCTCGACAAGGCCGGTTGACTCTTTCAGGGAGAGGTGGATCGCCCCGAGAATAATGTTCCGGCTGATCCGGCGCGTCGGCACATTCACGCGGCGGAGATCAAGACCGAGCCAGCCATCGCCGGATTCGCCATAGTTGTACACCCGAATGCCGTCCCGATAGACCCGCACACCGCCTGTCGCGTCAAGGTAGTCCTCCAACGATTTCATATCAGGTAATCTCCGGCGGACCTTCGTATCCCGGTCGTAGACGTAGAACTCTCCACTGACAGGCCCGATGCCTTCAGCAGTCTTTGTATCGGCCACGATCTTCTTTTCCATCCGATCATCGCCGGACCGGGGCGGAAGCTTCAGTGTATCTCCCGATTTCTTGACAATTCTGCCCTCAAGATTGAGTCCCGGAACGTGGCGAAACTCATAGGTCCAGTCGAATCTGCCATTGTCCAGCCGGAACGAGAATTTCCAGATGGCACGCTTGAGAATTTCGGAAACATCCGGGAGGTCAGCAATCCAGTCTTCGAAGCCGGGAACACGCAGAACAGCCTGAAATCCGCTCGGCTCTTCAAACGGCGAGCAGATGGAGGTGATCTGGTTATGGAGACGGTGGACTTCTCCGCGCGACCAGGGCGCGCGCAACTGCCGGACTTCAATCCGGGTTCCCGTCTTCCGGTCGGGGAATGTCTGCGGCCGTCTGCGCGTGATCATGACGGGAGCTTCGTCGAGATAGGTCTGCTCAATCAGTCTGTTCCAGTCTATTTCCACCACACATTCGTCCGAGTCGCGCGCCCGGGTTACCAGGGTGATGTGATTGCCGAGCTTGTGGACGGCAAACCGGCCGAGTCCTTTTTCGCCGAGTGGGAGACGGTGATGCCTGGCAGTCCTTTTCTCCGACAGCCGTTGCTTCTTGCGGTAGTCGTCCCCTGGCACCAGCCAGACTGACCGGAGCACCTCAAGCGTCATCCCCTCACCGTCGTCGCTGACAGTGATCGTGGGTTCCTCCGAAACACTATCAAGGCGAACGACAACGTTGTTTGCGTCCGCGTCATAGGCGTTCTTGACCAACTCAAAGACGGCGAGGCGCGCACTGCCGATCAGCTCGTCCCCAAGCAGTTGCAGCAGCCTGGCCCTGGGCCGGAACGGCTGACGTATCCTGTTTGGGATGGTGTTGTTCAAAGGATGATTCCTCTGTACTCCCTTGGCTGACTTGCCGCACCAACGGAGTGTTGTATGACATAGGATAGCCGATCTTCCCGGCTCTGTCACAGTCCTTCCCTTTTGACAGCACAGACCCCAGCCGCTAGATGAAGGACATGACACACGCGCCTCTGACAGACGAGCACGCCCCTCTCCCGCCCGTCCCGCTCACCCTTGACGGGTCGGCCATACTGCACCAGATGTTCCGCATCCGCTGGGCGGCCTGGAACGCCCTGCCGGCCGCCGATCGACGGGCAGCCGCCGAAGACGCCAGCCGGGTGTTGACCGAAATGGAACAATCGGACGCCAGCGCCGTGTTCTCGCAACTCGGTCACAAGGGCGACCTGATGCTGGTCCATTTCCGGCCTGGCTTTGACGAGCTGAACGCGGTCGAACTGCGCCTCACCCAACTCCGGCTGCTGGAGTTTCTTGAGCCGGGCACCTCCTATCTGTCCACGCTGGAGCTGGGCTTATACGAGGCCTCGGTGCGGTTGTATACGGCGCTGCGCGAGCACGGGCTTCAGCCGGAGACACCGGAGTGGGACGAGGCGGTCCAGGCCGAACTCGAACGCCAGCGCCACGCCCTGGCCGCGCGTCTTGCGCCGGCTATCCCGGCCCGCCGCTACCTGTGCTTCTACCCGATGGATAAAAAACGGGCGGAGGTCCATAACTGGTACCAGGTGCCGATTGCCGAGCGACAGCGCATGATGCGCGACCACGGCCGGGTTGGCCGCCGCTACGCCGGTCGGGTCAATCAGATCATTTCCGGCTCGGTCGGCTTTGACGACTGGGAGTGGGGCGTGGACCTGTTTGCTGATGACCCGCTGGTCTTCAAGCGGCTGGTGTATGAGATGCGCTTTGATGAGGCCAGCGCGGTGTATGGTCTGTTCGGGACCTTTTATCTGGGCCGGCGTATTGCAGCCGCGGATATTGGCGGCCTGCTCGACGGCCGGCTTCCGGCCTTCAGCCCAGGCGCGTCCTGAGCTTTTCTTTCTGCACCCGCCTGGCACACTCAGGATGGACGACGACCATGACCGGTCGCTGTCGCCATCCGTCCTCACTCGGTCATGACAAGGACAACAGATGTCGTCGTTATCGGCGGAGGAGTCATCGGCGTCTCGGTAGCCTATCACCTGGCGGGCCACAAGGTCCGCGCCTGCCTGGTGGACAAGAACCAGCCTGGCCAAGAAGCCTCGGCAGCCGCAGCCGGGATACTGGCCGCGACCAGCGGCGGGTCAAAAAGCGGTCCCATGTATCGGCTCAAAAGCGCCAGCCAGGCCCTCTATCCGGCCCTTATTCGTGAGTTGGAAGACCGGACCGGGATCGATATTGAGTACCAGACCCCGGGTCTGCTCGAGATTCTGCTGACCGAAGCGGACGAGCGGCGCTACCGACGCCTGTACGAACTCCGCCGTGAACAGGGCCACGCCGTGAGCTGGCTGTCGGCCGAGGCGGCCCGCGGTCGCGAGCCACGCCTCACGCCGGCCCTGCGGACGGCCGTCCATTTTGCCGCCGACCACCACCTGCACAACGGCAAGCTGGCCCAAGCCTGGGCCCAAGCCGCCCGGCAACGCGGCGTCCGCCTCCAGACCGGGACCACGGTCAACGATGTGCGCATCCGCAACGGACGGGTCAGCGCGGTGCGGGTCGGCAGCGACTGGGTAAGTGCCGAGACCGTTGTGATTGCGGCCGGAGCGTGGTCCGGCCAAGTCGGCGAGCTGTTTGACCTGGCGATCCCGGTCCAACCGGCCAAGGGGCAAATGCTGGCCCTGCGCACAGACCAACTCCACCATGTCATTTCGAGCGGCGACCGCTACCTGGTGCCGCGCCAGAACGGTGAGGTCATTCTTGGCTCTACGGTTGAGTTCAGCGGCTATGACAAGGACGTGACGGTCGAAGCGGTGCGACGCCTGGCCGAGTGGGCCGACCGTGTGGTACCGGGCATCGGCCAAGCCCCGCTCAGTCGCTGCTGGGCGGGGCTCCGCCCCTACTCTCCGACCCGGCGGCCGATATTGGGCCGTGTGCCCGGTCTGGACAATGTTGTTCTGGCCACCGGCCACCATCGCAACGGCATTCTGCTGGCCCCGATTACCGGTCAACTCATCAGCGAACTGATTACGACCGGCAAGACCAGCCTGTCGCTCGATCCGTTCGGCCTGTCGACCGACCCTCAATCGTCGCCGGAGGAGGCCGGCTGAGAGGCACAGGGCAGGCAGAGATTGCGGCTCACTCAGGAGTATGCCATAATTCGGACGCCAGAACCGATAGGGCATTCTTGCAGACTTCAAGGAGGGAAATGTATGGCAGAGGTGACGATTCGTGTGCTGAAAAACGGTCCCTATGAGGTGCGCGGCGGACCAAAACTCACCGATCAGAGGCGGAATGAGTACACCGGCCAGGAAGACCCCATGTATCTGTGTCGCTGCGGCCAGTCGGCCACCAAGCCGTTTTGTGACGGCACGCACCAGACATGCGGATTTGTGGCTGAAGAAACCGCAGGCTAAGCCCTGTCAGTCGTGCAGACCGACCGGCCCGGGAACCTTCTCCGGGCCGGTTTCGTTGTGAGGCCTGGTGTGTGGCTGGCTCAGGATGTGTACGGCCCGGACCCCCGCCCCGTAGCGGTATACCAACTCCCCTCCCCAGTGGCCCTGAACAACCAGCCCGCCGAGTCCAAGCCCGCTCAGTGCCACAAAAAACAGCGGCAGACGCCCGTCAATCTGGGCCCGAATCACCGCCAGACCAAGAAAAAACCCGAACAGGCCATAGCCGAGGTACTCATGATAGACGAGCAGATTTTGAATCTGGGCATCAAACGCACTGTCCGGCTGGGGGAGCTGCTGTTCAATCCACCCGCTCAGCACGGCCAGGCTCATAGCCCCGACTCCGGCAAAGAAACTCGGGCGGCCGAGCCGTTGCCAGCTGGGCCGGCGGCCCAGGCTGCCCGCGCAGTCCAGCACACAGCCACAGACCGTCAACGCCACCGCAAAATGGACAACAACCGGATGCAGGGTCAGCACCAGCCCGGCTTCCAGCGGCGGCACCGGAGCCCCGTCCTGGGCCAAAGCCCCCGAGACCAGCCCCCACGCCAAGCCGGCCGCCACCCCGACTAACGCCCGTTTTGTCGTATGCCCTGTGACGTTTGCCATGTCCCCCCACCTCCTTATGCTCCGCTCACCGCTATGCTACACTCGTGGGACGAGAGACAAACCGTGGCGTATCAGGACGATGAGAGGCACAGGCCCTCCACCGGGGGACAGGTCGTTGCCCAAGTGGGCGAAATCAAACCCGGCTGCACCAGGAAGTTCATCCGCACGCTGAACGGGCGGGAAACCGAGTGCTTCATCGTGAACTACAGGGGTGAGCTGTTTGCCTACGTCAATAGCTGTCGCCACATCCCGATGACGATGGACTGGGTTGAAAACCAGTTCCTGAACGAAGACGGCCGCTATATCCTGTGCGCCACCCACGGCGCGGCCTATGAGCCGGATACCGGCGAGTGCATCTTTGGTCCGCCGTGCGGACAGTTCTTGATCACAGTGCCGCTCAGCATTGAGGGCGAGCAGGTCATTGCCGGCCAGCCGACCGAGGAGCCCGACGACTAGGCGGCTCAACAGGCGGACCGTCTCCCTCCCCTATTCCCATTCTTCACTCAGGTGGGCGCGGGTAAGACGCTGTTTCAAATACTCCAGCGCGCCGAGGTCCTCAATAACATCTCCGCCGGTATCGTAGAAAAAAATCTCGCCTTTTTTATTGCGGCCGACCGCGACGAGCCACTCCAGTTCACTGCGGTCTTCGAGCAGATAATTGATCGTCTGGGAGATGCCTTTGCCGGGCATCAGGGTAACTTTCGGTCGTTTGGGGCTTTCCTGGTTTGGGCTCTTTTGGGTCGTCGTTGACATGACACGCCTCCAACGCAGCCTGGCGCTGCGTCCTCTGCCACAACTCATCGTCGGAGCCAAGCAGCATAGGGAGTGGGTATCTTCAAGTCAATACATCGCAGGGCGACCGTCTCCACATGGAACGTAAAGGGCGACACACCGCGGAGCGGCAGGACCTTGGCTTGTGTCTCAGTTTGCCTTTCCCCTTCCAACCCTCTCCCTCCAGGGGAGAGGGAGAGGAGGAGACAGCGGGGCCTCCCCTCCTCCTGTAAGGGGGAGGGTCAGGGAAGGGGCTGCTGAGCCAGCAGATTTCACTGTGAGACACTGTGCCGGACCTTGGCATTCCTTCTGCACAGGCTTTATGCTGTACTGTGAAGCTATGGCCCAGCTCGAACGTCTTCGCATACGCCGCGCAAAACGGACCGATATCCCGGCCCTGCGGACACTCGCCAGCCCAAGCGCGTCCGGGCCAATCAGCCGAGTCGAAACCCGCCGCTGGCGACATTTGGCCGGCGACCCGGCGCTTGACTTCTATGTCGCCGAGCAGACCGGCACCGTTCAGGGTATGTTGCTGGTGTGCTATGTGCGGACGCTCGGCTCACCCGGCTGGCAGGCGCTCCTCGACATGCTCGTCGGTCCGGCCGCGGGCCAGGATATCGCCCGGGCCCTGCTCAACTTTGCCAAGGCCCGGGCCCGCAAGCGGGGCTGTCAGCAGTTGTGGGGACACAGGGCAGACCGCGAGCTGCTGCTACACAACGGATTTGCCACGGCAGACGGCCTGTTATCCTGTCGCCTGGGCTGACCGGTATGCCGTGCTGCCGGAGGTCGGGCGGCTTGACCGCTGTCGGCTGTGGGAGGCACGGAAAGATGGGCAAGCAGACCAGGACATGACGAAGGAGGTGTCAGATGAAGGGAATCGTTATCGGAGGGCTGCTTGTGTTGGCGTTGGCGGGCAATGCGACGGCTCAGCAATGCGCTACGAAGGCGGGGGGGGGGGTGTCTGGCGTTTGAGTGGTTGACGTCTTCTCACTCTGGGCGCGGGCGTGTCCTGTCCTACGATGAGCTTTGGCAGGAAGAGCAGGCTTGTATTGAACAGGCAAGGGTCGGGCTGGTCTCCCCTGTCTGTTTAGCCGTGAGGTCAGCGTTCATATGCCGGAACCTTATCCTGAGGTTGTTTGGTGAGGAGGCAGGCTAATGACCCGTGAGGAACGAAATGCTGAGGCTCTGGAAAGATGCTATGACCGGCTCTGTGATGTGGCTGGCGGGCCGTTCAAGTTGGACCGGGACACCAGAGACGATATCAAACTGCATCTGGACCTCTACCTCGTTTTGACATGCGCCTCGCCTTCTCCCTCTCCCCCACTTGACCCTCTTCCCCGCCAGGCGCTATGAGAAGAGATGTCGGGGTGTGGCTCAGCCTGGTAGAGCACACGGTTCGGGACCGTGGGGTCGCTGGTTCAAATCCAGTCACCCCGACCACATTCTCTTCAGCCTTGGATATTCCTCTCTCGGCCAATCCATGCCGCAAGAGCTTGCCTGTTTCGCCTGCCTGCTGTCTGTTGCCGTCGCCTATGTGTGCGGCTCAATTCCTACCGGTGAACTCATCGGCCGCCGACTGGGCATTGCGGTCCGCGCAACTGGCAGCGGCAATACCGGCGCGACCAATCTGGCCCGCACCGCGGGCCAGACAGCCGGCCTCCTGACCCTGGTCGGAGATGCGGCCAAGGGCTTGCTGCCGGTGCTGGCGGTCGGGCTGCTCGGCTTTGGCCAGACCGTTCAGGCGGCAGCGGCCGTGGCGGTCGTTGTCGGCCACATGTTCTCGATTTTCTCGGGTTTCTCAGGTGGGAAGGGAGTTGCCAGCGGGCTTGGCGTCCTGCTCGGCTTGGCCCCCTTAGCGACCCTGTTGGCTCTGGGCGTGTTCATCGTCATCTTTGCCGCCAGCCGGATTGTTTCCGCGGCGTCCCTGGCCGCGGCGCTCGCCGCACCGCCGCTGCTGGCCGCCCTTGCCTATCCCCGGCCCTACCTGCTCGGCGTGTCGCTGATCGTCCTGCTCATCATTGCCCGCCACCGCGACAATATACGGCGCTTGTGGCAGGGCCAGGAAACTCCTTTTCGGCTCGGCTTCGAGGCAAAAGAAACAGCCCGCAAAAAGACCGGCTCTTGTGCCTAAAAAAAGAGCGGCTGCCTGAGAAACAGGCAACCCTCGCCCCCGACATCCACAAGAAACCGCCCATTTGTCGGCGGCGGTGTCTGGTATTCTTTTTGCTCCTTAGTCCAGATGCTTTACAAGCCGCCTGTTTTACACTAGACAGGGCGTAGGGAGGGCTATTCCATGGAAGGCGTTATGAAAAAAGTTGAAGCGATCATCAAGCCCTTCAAGCTCGACGAGGTCAAAGAGAGCCTGAACTCCCTCGGAGTGCGCGGCTTGACGGTCAGCGAAGTCAAAGGCTTCGGGCACCAGCGGGGCCATCCCGAACTGTATCGGGGGGCTGAGTATGTGGTGGACTTTCTGCCCAAGGTCAAGCTTGAAATCATTGTGGAAGAAGACTTGGCCGCCAGCGTCGTTGAGGCGATTGAAAAAGCGGCCAATACCGGGCGGATCGGGGATGGAAAAATTTTCGTCTCTTCGGTCGAAGATATCATCCGCATCCGAACCGGCGAACGCGGCAAAGACGCCGTGTAATCTGAGCACAGGAGGAGACGGAGCATATGACACCCCAAGAGGCGATTGCCTTGGCACAGGAGCAAAAGGCTGAGGTCGTGGACCTCAAATTCATGGACTTCATCGGTACCTGGCAGCATTTTTCCATCCCGCTGAGCGAGTACGAAGAAGACATCTTTGATGACGGGCTTGGCTTTGACGGCTCTTCGATTCGCGGCTGGCAGTCCATTGACTCGTCAGACATGCTCGTCATCCCGGATGCGGCCACAGCGGTCATGGACCCGTTCTGCGCCAGTCCGACCCTGTCTCTGATCTGCAATATCGTCGATCCGATTACCAAAGAGGACTATTCGCGCGACCCGCGCAATATCGCCCGCAAAGCCGAAGCCTATCTCAAATCGAGCGGCACCGGCGATGTGGCCTATTTCGGGCCGGAGCCCGAGTTCTTCATCCTCGACGATGTCCGTTTTGACCAGAACGCCCACGAGGGCTACTACCATGTCAATTCGGTTGAGGGTACCTGGAACTCCGGTCAGGAGGAAGGCCCCAACCTCGGCTACAAGCCCCGTCACAAAGAGGGCTATTTCCCGGTTTCTCCGCTGGACTCCTACCAGGATATTCGGACCGAAATGATCCGCACGATGGAGAACCTCGGCATCAGGATAGAGAAGCACCACCACGAGGTGGCGACCGCCGGACAGGCCGAAATTGACATGCGTTTCCTGCCCCTGGTTCAGATGGGCGACGCTATCCAGTGGTACAAGTATATTGTCAAGAATGTGGCCAAGCGGCACGGCAAAACCGCCACCTTCATGCCCAAGCCGATTTTCGGCGATAACGGCTCGGGCATGCACACCCACCAGTCGGTGTGGAAAAACGACCAGCCCTTGTTTGCCGGCGACGGCTATGGCGGGATCAGCGAACTCGGCATGCACTACATCGCCGGCATCCTGGCTCACGCCCCGGCCCTGTGCGCCTTTGTCGCCCCCACCGCCAACTCCTACCGCCGCCTCGTTCCCGGCTTTGAAGCCCCGGTCAACTTGGCCTACTCATCCCGCAATCGTTCGGCCGCGGTCCGTATTCCGATGTACTCGCCCAGCCCCAAGGCCAAACGCATCGAAGTCCGGTTTCCAGACCCGTCCAGTAACCCCTATCTGGCCTTCTCGGCCATGCTGATGGCCGGGCTTGACGGGGTAGAGCGGAAACTCAATCCGGGCGACCCGCTCGACAAGGATATCTACTCGCTCACGCCCGAAGAGCTGGCCAAGGTGCCGTCCGTCCCCGGTTCCCTGCCGGCGGCCCTCGATGCCTTGGAAAACGACCACGAGTTTCTCCTCAAGGGCGACGTGTTCACCAAAGACGTGGTGGAGACCTGGGTGGACTACAAACGGGAAAACGAGGTGGACCCGCTCCGCCTGCGGCCCCACCCGTATGAGTTCTCCTTGTATTACGATGTCTGAGCCGTGCGGCCAAAAGAAGAAATTGTCGTCTACCTCGAATCGCTCCACGAGCATCACCAACCTCTTCCGGTTGGACCTGATCTTATTGTGCGTCAAACCTGTGCATCAAAACAGGGCTTTCACCAATTTGGAGGACCGGATCGGGATAGCGAAATGGCCTCACAGTCGTATCCTGTGACACAGCAGATTACGATCACCCAGCCTACCCTAAGCACATTGGAGCCAACTGAAAAACCTCACCTCCGATCAGCTTATGCAGGCGCTAAGGGCTGATGGCTGGAGGGAAGACTTAACGAGGGGAGCCACGCGCGCTTTTGTCAAAGGCAACCCTCTCCTGGTCATCGCGTTGTCATTCACCATCACCCAGGGAAAACGTATGGCGCTTATCTTTTGCAACGGCTGCTTGGAGACATTGGCTGGTCTGAGAAGGATTTTAAAGGCTTACGTCTCATCAAATACTCTAATCAGTCGTTCTTGTCTCAAACCCTCACTCACCAATCAAGTCCGAGTAACGCAGCCGCTTATCCCCCACACCGTCTGCGCTTTTCTCAGTATATTGTGTCGTAGACGGTTTCCTCTCTCGTCTCCTCCCAGACCGACTCTTCTCAGCCCCGATGGCTGGGCCACAGCGGTTGACAAAGCCGGGCAAGTCAGGCAGACAAGACGATATTTTCTACCGTTCTGTACTCTGCCTGCATCCCAAAGGAGAGCCTATCATGTTACTAGACGGCAAGGTTGCGATTGTCACTGGTGCCGGCCGAGGCATCGGCCGTGAAGAAGCGCTGCTTATGGCCAGACACGGTGCCAAGCTGGTCGTCAACGACCTCGGCGGCCATTTTGACGGAACCGGCTCGGACGTCGGTCCGGCCCAACAGGTTGTCAACGACATCACCGCCGCGGGAGGAGAAGCGGTAGCCAACACCGAGAGCGTAACCGATTTCAAGGCCGCCAAACGGATTGTCGAACACGCCCTCGACGCCTTCGGCCACCTGAACATTCTGGTCAATAACGCCGGCATCCTGCGCGACCGGATGATCTTCAACATGTCCGAAGAAGAGTGGGACGTGGTCATCAACGTCCACATGAAAGGCAGCTTCAACTGTACCCGCCACGCCTGCGAATACTGGCGCGAGCAGCACAAGGCCGGCACTGTGCTGAACGGCCGCGTCATCAACACCTCCTCAGACGCCGGTCTGCTCGGCAGCCCCGGCCAGCCCAACTACGGCCCGGCCAAAGCCGCGGTCGCCACACTGGCGATTATCGTTGACCGCGAGATGAAAAAATACGGCGTGACCGGCAACGCCATTGCCCCGCTGGCGCGCACCCGCCTGACGGTTGACGCCACCCCCCAGACGGCCGGCCTGATGGACGCCAAAGAGGGCGAACATGACTACTTCAGCCCCCACCATGTCGCCCCGCTCGTCGCCTGGCTGGCGAGCGATGACGCCGCCTCGGTCCACGGCGAGGTCTTCCGCGTTGGCGGTGGCTGCGTGTGGCTGATGCAGGGCTGGCACTCGGTCGGCACGGTCAAAAAGCTCGGCGATTGGGAACCGGCCGAGCTGGGCAACACGCTCAAAGTCGAACTGGCCAAGGGCGGCACGGCCAAAGAAGAACTCGGCTCGGTGTTCACCTCGCTCAAATCCTGAACGCCACCCATCCCGCGGACGGATCGGACGGATCGGTCGCCACCCGCCCGTCCGCGCACCTCTCCCACAACCCAGTGACCCACTCCCAGCCCTACCGTGTGCTGATCGTCTGTCACGCCAACACCAGCCGCAGCGTGATGGCCCACTCCCTGCTTGAAAAAATGCTCAGGGAGCGCAACGTCACCCATATCACCATTCGTTCCGGCGGCATCGCAATTTACGCTCGGGACCGGATGTACGCCTCGCTTGACGCCCGCCTCATCCTGCGTGAACACGGGATTCACCTCCAGGCCGAAGACTTTGTTTCCACCGACCTCAAACGCCACCGGCATCTGATTGACGAGGCCGACCTGATCCTGACCATGACCCACGAGCAGAAAGCCATGCTCGAGGCCTACCCCGAGGCCGAGGGCAAACCGTCCTACACCCTCAAGGAGTTCGCCGGCGAAGCAGGTGACATTGACGACCCAGCCATGCAGGGCGAAGACGCCTTTCGGTCCCGCATGGTCGAGATCCGCCGCTGCCTGGAAAACTCCTTCCCCCATCTGCTACGCTTGTCCCATGCACACCTTTGAAAACCCGTCGGATAGCGTCATCTCCGACATCCTGGCCACGCCCAAGACTATCGCCGTCGTCGGCTGTTCGCCCGACCCGGACCGGGACAGCCACCAGATCGCCGCCCTGCTCAAAGCCAAGGGCCACGCCGTCATCCCGGTCAACCCCCGCTGCCAGGACATACTCGGCCAGCCCTGCTATGCCAGCTTGGCCGACATTCCGCAGCCGGTGGACATGGTTGACGTGTTCCGCCGCTCGGAGTATGTCGCCGGGATTGCCGACGAGGCCATTGCCAGGCGGGCATCCATCCTGTGGCTTCAACTCGGCGTTATTGACGAAGCCGCGGCCGGCAGAGCGCAGCGGGCCGGGCTGACGGTGGTCATGGACCGCTGTCCGGCGATTGAGTATCGCCGCCTCTTCTAGGCGGTCCCGCCATGCCCTCCCGCGTCTCCACCAGCCTCAAAGCCTGGCCGCGCCTCCGCTCCCGGACCGTCTATTCGTGCCGCATCTTCTCGCTCCGGGAAGACCACAAACGCTCGCCCCGGACCGGCCGCGGGCACGACTTCTACATCCTGGAGGCCGGCGACTGGGTGAACATCATTCCCCTCACCCCGGACGACCGGGTCGTCCTGATCCGGCAATACCGCCACGGGGTTGAGACCATGACCCTGGAAATTCCGGGCGGCATGGTTGACGCCGAAGACCCCTCCCCGCTCCACGCCGCCCGCCGCGAGATGCAGGAAGAGACCGGCTACGACTCGGACGACATCCTCCCCCTGGGTACCATCCACCCCAACCCCGCCATTCAGGCCAACCGCTGCCACAGCTTTCTGGCCCGCACCGCCCACAAGCGTTTTGACCCCCACTTTGACACCACCGAAGAAACCGAGGTCGTCCTCGTCCCCCTGACCGACATCCCCACCCTCATCCGCGGCGGAGACATCACCCACGCCCTGGTCATCGTCGCCTTCCACTGGTATGGACTGCTGACCAAGTGAAGAATTAACGCCCTTAGAGGCATCACGAAAAGAGAATGCTATGACCGAGTTTGAAGCAGCTACTCTCGCCTTGCAACAAACCAGCTTGTGGGTCGGCATTGCTCAGGCCGGGGTAGCCGGGGCGGTCGGCCTTCTGCAAGCCGCGGTTGTGGGCTGGGGTATCCGCCAAATGACCAAGATGGGCGACCGCCGAGAGCAGCAACACGCTGACCGCCATGAAGAAACCATGCTGGTCTTGCGCACGCTGATTGAACGCACGGCACAGCGACAGGCCCACGCCGTGAGGCTATGACTGCATTGGACCGGAAAAGTTGTCGCTCCTGTTCGTCGATCAGAACTCTCGTCGCAGGTCGAGAACGGGCGGCAAGTTGACCTATCGGAAGCAGGAAAAATCTGGAAGACGAACGGTATGTGCCCTTGGTGGTCGGGGAGGCAAAACATGAGCAATCAAAGAAGCAAGCGGAAAATCTCTATGCGCGTATCACCGCAGGACGCACTGACAGCACTCCACCAAATTCCGCATACGGGCTCAGAGTATCTGTTGGCTGTACTGTCGGGCTGCAACTGGCCAGAACAGTGACAATGCCGCCCAGCGAGGCTGGAACAGCGTTTGACTACATTTTCGATAGCCCCTATGACTGGCTGAGTCAGCAACTTTCCCCGCCGGATATTGCGTGGAAACTCAGGTATAAGCAGGATGTAGAACAAGAGTTCAACAACGCTATAGTCTTGTAGTTGCACGACATAGAGCCGCAGCCCGGCTGAGCGAAGCCCAAGCCGACATGGCTCAGCCAAGCTTGGCGCGGACAATGCGGCCCATCTCCTTGCAGCCGACGAGGCGACATTCGGGCTGGGCAATGTCGGGTGTGCGGTAGCCGTCGGCCAGGGCCGCATCAACCGCGGCTTCAATCGCTGCGGCGGCCTCTTCCTGCTGAAACGACAGGCGCAGCATCAGGGCGGTGGACAGCAGGGCGGCCAGCGGGTTGGCCTTGTCCTGGCCGGCGATATCGGGCGCGGTACCGTGGATAGGTTCGTACAGCCCGCGCGTGCCCTCGCCCAAGGAGGCCGAGGGCAGCAGGCCCATTGAGCCGGCAAGCATAGACACCTCATCGGTCAGAATATCGCCAAACATATTCTCCGCGGCAATCACATCAAAATCGCGCGGCCGGCGGATGAGGTGCATGGACATCGCGTCAACCAGGACATCTTCATACTCCACGTCCGGGTAGTCCTTGGCCACCTCGTTGGCGACCTCACGCCACATGCGCGAGGTCGCCATGATATTCGCCTTGTCCACCGAGGTGACTTTCTTACGGCGGCCGCGGGCCAGCTCAAACGAAGTCCGCATCAGGCGCGCAATCTCGCCCTCGGTGTAGAAAATCGTGTCGACCGCCTCACGGCCGGCCGGCCCGGTCCGGCGCTCGCTCGGCCGCCCGTAGTACACCCCGCCGGTCAGCTCGCGCACAACGATCAGGTCTACGCCGTTGAGCACCTCCGGTTTGAGGGTTGATGCGTGGGCCAGATGGCAGTTGACCTGGAGGGGGCGCAGGTTGGCGTACAGGCCAAGCTCTTTGCGCAGTCCCAGAATGGCCTGCTCGGGCCGGACCGAAGACTGCGGGTCGTCCCACTTGGGGCCGCCGACCGCGCCGAGCAGCACCGCGTCGCTGTCGGTCGCCAGCCGCAGCGCCGAGTCGGTCAGGGCCACGCCGTGGGCGTCAATGGAGCAGCCACCGGCCAGGGCGTGTTCACAGTTCAGGCTCAGGCCGAAGCGTTTTTCAATCAGTCCAAGGGTTTCCAGGGCCTCGCCAATCACCTCAGGGCCGATGCCGTCGCCGGCAAAAACCGCAATGTTCCGGGCCATGCTGTCTCCTTGTGTCAGGGGGTAGGGCACTTCGCTAGGGGCCTTCACGGCCGGCCGCGGTCTGACTCTGATAATAGCGCTCGCGGTGGGCCAGTTTGTTCAGGGCGTTAATAAAAGCCAGGGCGCTGGCCATGATGATATCGGTGTGGGCACCCTGACCGTTGACCGAGGTGCCATTCTCGCGGATCATGCACGACACCTCGCCCTGGGCATCGGCCCCGCCGGTAATCGACTTGACGGTGTAACGCTCAAGCTGGGGTTCGAGGCCAGCGATTTTAGTCACCGCCTTGAAACAGGCGTCAACCATGCCGTCGCCGGCCGCGCTATCGACAATCTCGTCTTCGCCCACCTTCATTTTGACCGTGGCGTGGGGCACGGCCATGCTTGATGAGGTGACGTTCAGGTACAGCAGTTCATACTTGTCCGGCAGGCGAACGGTCTCCTCGGTGACAATCGCAATCAGGTCTTCATTGTAGACATTCTTTTTCTTGTCGGCCAGGGCTTTGAAACGTTCAAAGGCCTTGTTCATGTCGGTCCCGCTGTAGTCAATACCCAGGGTCCTCAGCCGGTCAACAAAGGCGTGGCGGCCCGAATGCTTGCCCAAGACCAGCGTGTTGCTGGCCAGACCAATGGTCTGGGGCTGCATGATCTCATAGGTCAGGGTGTTTTTCAGCACCCCGTCCTGGTGGATGCCGGCCTCGTGGGCAAAAGCGTTGGCCCCGACCACCGGCTTGTTGAGGGGAACGTCAATGCCCGTGATCTGAGACAGCAGTTGACTGGACGGATAGATCTGCTCGGTGACAACGCGGGTGGTGACATCCCGAAAGACATCCTGGCGCGTCTTGATCGCCATCACCACCTCTTCCATTGAGGTATTGCCGGCCCGCTCGCCAATGCCGTTGATCGTGCATTCGACCTGGCGGGCACCGTGGGCAATGGCCGACAGCGAGTTGGCCACCGCTAGGCCGAGGTCGTTGTGGCAGTGGGCACTCCACTTGACCGTGTGTCCGCCGGGCACCTTTTCACGCAGGAAGGCGAAGAGCCGGCCGTACTGCTCCGGCACCGCATAGCCGGTGGTATCCGGTACGTTGACCGTGACCGCGCCGGCTTTGATGACCTCGCCAAAAATATCGACCAGGTAATCGGGGTCGGTCCGGGACGCATCCTCAGCCGAGAACTCGACATAATCAAGGTATTGCTTGGCGTAGCTGACCGCCCAGACCGAGGCGTCAAGGGCCTCCTGGCGGCTCATCATCAGCTTGTGTTTGAGGTGAATGTCCGAGGTGGCGATAAAAATATGGATACCGGGGTGCCTGGCGTGTTCCACGGCCTGAATCGAACGCCGGATATCGTCTTCCTTGGTGCGCGACAGACTCAGCACGATTGGCGTCGGCATCAGCTCGGCTACCCGTCTGACCGACTCGAAATCTCCCTCTGACGAAGCGGCAAAGCCGGCCTCAACCACATCGACATTGAGCTTTTCGAGCTGCCGGGCGACCATGACCTTCTCTTCGATGTTCATGGTGGCCCCGGGCGACTGCTCGCCGTCGCGCAGGGTGGTGTCAAAAATCTGGACAATGTCGCGTTCCATAGCGGTCCTCCTTGGCCGTCACAAAAAAAGGGCTACGAGGGTATCCCGCAGCCCTTTTGCTAAGGGCCACAGGCTGAACACCCCGCCGGTGGCCCCCAAGAGTTTGTGTGTTTCAGGCGCGGCTCTTGGAACCGGCAGGCGGAGCGCTCAGGGGCAGGCCGAGCAGTCGGCCACGCCCGAGTTCCCGTTCACCGCCGAGTCCAAGAGTCACGTTGCGCATAGTCATTCCCTTTACAGGCTGACACCTATACCGGACCTTCCTCGTCCGTGTCAAGCGTCTGGAGGGGACGAACATTGTCAGGGCGGGGGACGGGCGTTTTTTTCAGCTTTGCCGCGCCACGCCTGCTGAGCCGGACCAGCAGCCGGCCCGGCCCGGACAGAGCGTAACACCAGAACACGCAAAACAGCATGATGTGGGGCTGGGCAATCGTCACCTGGATGCCGATAATGGACAGCAACAGCAACCAGAAAGGCTGACGGTGGCTGAGCTTGAGTTCCTTGAAACTGTAGTAGCGGATATTGCTGACCATCAGACCGGCCAGGGCATAGACCAGCAGCAGCGGGGTCAGGGTCTTGGCGGCCCCACCCCCGCCTCCCAGAAAATCGTCCAGCAAAACCGCGGTCGCCACCACCGCCGCCGCGGCGGGAATCGGCAGGCCAAGGAAATAGGTCTTGTCCGCGGATTCGGACCTGACATTGAACCGGGCCAGCCGCAGCGCCCCACAGGTGACATACAGGGCGGCGGCCAGCCAGCCCCAGGCCTGCCACGGCTCAAGCGCCCAACAGTAGGCCAGGACGCCGGGCGCTACCCCGAAAGCGACCAGGTCGGCCAGCGAGTCATACTCAAGGCCGAATTTGCTCGAGGTCTTGGTCAGCCGGGCGATGCGCCCGTCAAGCACGTCAAAGACCATGGCGATCAGCACCGCGGTCGCGGCAAACACATAGGTCTCGCCCAGCGTGGCGATAACGGCGTAAAAGCCGCAGAACAGCCCGCCGGTAGTAAACAGGTTGGGCAGCAGATACACCCCTTTGCGCAGCGGCGGGCCCATGTTGCGCCGCCGCGGCAGGGCGCGAAGCTTGGTCCGGGGGTCTCCGGGGGTCATGCTGTCTCGCTCCTCACGTCTTGGCCCGGGCCGGGAGATGTGTCGCCAGGATAGTCTCGCCGGCCTTCACCCGCTGGCCGACCTCAACCCTGAGCTCGACCTGGGCCGGGCAGTACACATCGACCCGAGAGCCGAACATGATCATGCCGTACCGTGCACCCTGCTCCACCCGCTCGCCGCCTTTCAGCCGACACACGATCCGGCGGGCCAGGACGCCGGCAATCTGCACCAGAGCGATTCTGTTCCCCCGCTCGTCCTGGATGGTCACGACGTTCTGCTCGTTGACCCGGCTCGCCGCTTCGGCAAAGGCCGGGCGGAATTTTCCGGGCTGATGGCGGACCGCCTCGATCTGACCGGACACCGACAGCCGATTCACATGCACGTCAAGGGGCGACATGAAAATGCCCACTCGGGTGGTCGGAGCCTGCAAAAAACGGGGGTCGTGGCACGGTTGCTCAATGGTCACGACCCTGCCGTCGGCCGGGGCCAGGATGAGGTGCCGGCCCTCGGGCGGCGTGCGGTCCGGGTCGCGAAAAAAATAGGCGACAAACAGGCACAGGAAGAAGACGCCGAGGCTGGGGGTCCGAAAATCGAGCAGGCCGAGGATGAGCGATGTCGTGCCGAGACCGAAGATCCAAGGATAGCCCTGTGGTGCAAAGTGCATAGGTGGGGCAGACGGGGCCGGTGTGCCTAATTTCTCGCCTTATCGACCAGACGGTTCTGCTGCATCCACGGCATCATGCCCCGCAAATGGGCACCGACCACCTCGGATTGGTGGCCTTTGGCCGCCTCCCGCAGCGCATTGAAGTTGGGCGAGCCGGCGCGGTGCTCAGCGATCCATTCGTCGGCAAATCTGCCGGACTGGATATCGGCCAGAATCTTCTTCATGGCCGCGCGCGTCTCTTGGCCGATGACCCGCTTGCCCCGCGTCATGTCCCCGTATTCGGCGGTGTTGCTGACCGAATAGCGCATATTGGTGATGCCACCCTCGTAGACCAGGTCAACGATCAGCTTCATCTCGTGGATGCACTCAAAGAAGGCCATCTCCGGGGCATAGCCGGCCTCGACCAGCGTCTCAAAACCGGCCCGCATGAGTTCGGTCACGCCGCCGCACAACACGGTCTGCTCGCCGAACAGGTCGGTCTCGGTCTCTTCTTTGAAGGAGGTTTCCAGAATCGCCGCCCGGCCGCCGCCAATGGCCGAGGCGTAGGCCAGGGCAACATCTTTGGTTGTGCCCGAGGGGTCCTGGGCAATGGCGACCAGGCAGGGCACGCCCTGGCCCTTTTCAAACTCGCTGCGCAGCAAATGGCCCGGCCCCTTGGGCGCGACCATGAAGACATTCACATCGGCCGGCGGGACAATTTTCTTGAAATGGATGTTGAAGCCGTGGGCACAGGCCAGGCAGACACCCGGCCGCAGCCCGGCTTTGATATCGAACGCATACATTTCGCTGGCGACCTCATCCGGGGTCAGGATCATGATGATGTCAGCCTCTTTGGCCACCTCGGCGACTTCCTGGACCAGAAAACCGGCGTTTTCGGCCTTGGGCCACGAGCCGCTGCCCGGCTTCAGTGCGATCCGAACATCCAGGCCGCTGTCACGAAGATTGAGGGCGTGGGCGTGGCCCTGGCTGCCGTAGCCGACAATCGCAATTGTCTTGTCTTTGAGCAGGGACAGGTCGGCGTCTCTATCATAATAGATGTTCATGCTGCCTTCTCCTTGTGGATTTTTCTCTTGCTGAGCTCAAGCGTCTCACAGGCGGCCGACAGCACCTGCACGCCGCGCTCAATGGCGACTTTGCCGGTGCGAACCACTTCACGGACGCCGAGCGGTCTGAGCAACTCCAGGATGGCCGTAATTTTGCCCTCATCGCCGGTCACTTCGATAACATAGGAGCGCGGACCCGCGTCAACGACCTTGGCCCGAAAGATATTGGCGATGTTGAGCACCTCGCTGCGCACCCGCTCATCCGGTGCTACCTTGATGAGTGCCATCTCGCGCTCGACATGCGGGCTGTCCTGAAAATCGACCACCTTGATGACGCAGATCAACTTGTGGAGCTGCTTGGTGATCTGCTCAACAATCTGATCGTCGCCCTCGGTCACCAGGGTAATCCTGGAGACGGTATCATCGGTCGTCTCGGCGACGCACAGACTGCTGATATTGAAGTTGCGCCCGCTGAACAGGCCGGCCACCCGGGCCAGGACGCCGGCTTCGTTTTCGACAAGTATGGAAATGGTGTGGCGCATGGAGTTCTCAGCGTGCGGGACGCCGCAAAAGGAAGGGGGGGCTGCGGCCGCCCCCCCTCGTGACAAGACCCACAGAACGGGTGAAATCGCGACGCTGTCAGGCCGCGGTCCTCTGCCGGTGGCGGGCCAGAATCTGCATGATGCGGTCTTTACCAGCCAGTTTCTGTTTTTGAATGTGTTTCTCCTCAAGCTCCTCCCCGGCGGTCAGGTGGGACTGTTGGCGGAGCAATTCAAGACGCTGCTTGAGCTGCTGGTGTTCTTCGTAGCATTGCCGCAGCTCGGGATCTGAGTCGATCAACGAGCGAATCAACTCTTCTTCTTTGACTTCCATACGGACCCTCCTGCTTGGACAACGCCCAGACTGTAATACAGGCGGACTTGGCTTGTCAATGTCGCGCCCGCTATTCTTCCTGGGTCTGGTTGGCCTCCTCAATGACCTTCCCGGTCAGGTGGTGGGGAACTTCTTCGTAGTGCGAAAACGCCATCTCAAAAGTCCCCCGACCGCTGGTCATGGACCGCAGGTCGGGCGCGTAGGACAGAATCTCGGCCATTGGCACCGCGGCTTGAATAATCTGCGTGTTGCCCCTGGCGTCCACGTTGTTCAGCCGGCCCCGGCGGCGGTTCAGGTCGCCCGTAATGTCGCCGGTATACTCCTCGGGGACGGTAATCTCCATTTGCATGATGGGTTCCAGAATAACCGGCTTGGCCTTTTCCAGGGCGTTCTGAATACCGATTGAGGCGGCGATCTGAAAGGCCATATCGGACGAGTCCACCTCGTGGTACGAACCGTCGTACAGCGTGACCCTGATATCGACGATGGGGTAGTGGGCCAGAAAGCCTTTGGCCAGAGCGCCAACCGCTCCTTTTTCAACCGACGGGATGTACTGGCGCGGGATCGCACCGCCGCGAATCTGATCGACAAACTCAAAGCCAGCCCCGCGCGGAAGGGGTTCGAGCTTGATCCAGGTGTCGCCAAACTGCCCGCGTCCGCCCGACTGTTTCTTTAGCCGACCCTGGGCCTCGGCCGTCCTGCTGATGGTTTCGCGGTAGGGCACTTTGGGAGTTTTCAGCTCGACCTCAACCCCGTAGCGTCGCTTGAGCTTCTCCACCACAACCTCAATGTGGAGTTGGCCGGCACCGGAAATCAGAATGTCGTTCGACTGGCTGTCGCGGCCAACTTTGAGGGCCATGTCTTCCTCGGCCAAACGGTTGAGAGACGACAGAATCTTTTCTTCGTCGCCGCGGGCTTTGAGACCCAGCGCAAACGAGATCGAGGGAGAAAACTCCGGCATCGGCGGGAGCGCAATCGGTGCTTTCTCGGCGCACAGGGTATCCCCGGTGCGGGTCCCCTTGAGCTTGGCCACCGCCACCACCTCACCGGGCAGGGCCGAGGCCACCGGCTGTTGTTTTTTGCCGTCCAGCCGAAACAGCTGCCCGAGCCGCTCCCTGGCGTCACGGCTCGAATTATACACCACCGAGTCACCAGCAAGGGTGCCCGAACACACCCGCATCAGCGACAGGCGGCCGGTCGGGGAGTCAAGCGTCTTGAACACCCGGGCCGAAAACGGAGCGGCCGGGTCGGGCGACCGCTCCTCGTCTTCCTGGCTTGTGGGGTGTTTGCCGCTCGCCGCCGGCGTCCGGTCGGGCGAGGGCAGGTAGTCAACCATAGCGTTGAGCAAGGGCCGGACGCCGGCGCACTGGCCGCCCGACACGCACAGCACCGGGAAAAGCTGGGCCGCGGCAACGGCCTTGCTCAGGCCGGCCTTGAACTCGTCGGGCGCGATATCCTCGCCTTCGAGGTAGCGGTTGAGCAGCTCGTCGTCGAGTTCGGCAATCGCCTCAACAAGCTGCTCACGCCGGGTGTCAGCCTCAGCCTGGAGCTCGGCGGGGATATCGCCTTCTTCAACCGCCCCATTATCCCCGCTGAACATGAGCGCCTTCATCGTCAGCAGGTCTACCACGCCTCTGAAGTCAGCCCGGAAGCCGACCGGGAGCTGGACCGGCACAAACTGGCCTTCAAGGGTGTCGCGGAGTCCGTTGAGGGCGGTGTCGAGGCCGCCCTCTTCACGGTCCATCCGCGACAGACACACCACCCGCGGCAGTTGCAGCAGGTTGGCCCAGCCCCACACCCGTTCGCTCTCGACCTTGAGCTGACCGGTCGGACTGGCCACAAACACCGCTCCGGTCATGGCTTCCATGGCGTAGCGCGTATCGGACAGAAAGTTGGCCAGCCCGGGGGGATCAAGGAGGCAGATATCGTGGCGCTGCCAGCGTATGGAATGGGGAGCGGTGGACAGCGAGGCTTTGCGGCGGATCTCCTCGGGTTCAAAATCAAACACCGAGTTGCCGTCATCAACCCGGCCCTGGCGGGTCGTGACCCCGGCGGCGTACAGCAGCGCTTCGGCCAGGGTTGTTTTCCCCGCTCCCCCCTCAGCCAAGAGACCAACAGTACGAATGCGGCGGATGTCATCAGCCATCGGAGCCCTCCTCTGTCTGGCCGGCGGGGCGGCGCACGTCGCCCCAGGTCAGTGATTGCGTTCATACAAAATGCGCAGCCCATCAAGGGTCAGGAACTCGTCTATCGCTTCGATGGTCGTTGACTCGCCGGCAATCAACTCAGCGAATCCCCCGGTAGCAATCACCCGGGCGCGGCCGGCATTCTCTTTGCGAATCCGGTTGACCATGCCATCAACGAGCGCGGTATATCCATAACAAATGCCCGACTGGATTGCATGCACCGTGTTGCGGCCGACCGCTTTGGGGGGCTTAACCAACTCCACCCGGTACAGCTTGGCCGTCCTGGTATACAGGGCTTCGAGCGAAATGCCGATACCGGGCACAATCGCTCCGCCGAGGTACTCGCCGGCGGCGGTCACATAGTCAAATGTCGTCGCCGTGCCAAAGTCCACCACAATGCTGGCCTCGTGATAACGCTCATAGGCGGCCACGGCGTTCACAATCCGGTCGGCTCCGACCTCGCGCGGCACGTCATACAGGATCGGCATGCCGGTTTTGGCCCCGGGTCCGATAATCAGTGGAGCACGGTGAAAGAGAGAGTGGGTCAGGTCTTCGACAACCCGGGTCATCGGCGGTACCACGCACGACACGGCGATACCCTCAATCGCCCGAAAAGCGATGGCGGAGGCCGCAAAGAGGCTGCTCAGCACCACGCCGTACTCATCTGAGGTGCGGCCCGCATCGGTCGTCAGACGCCAATGGTGGCTCAGCCTTGTGTCCTGATAGAGGCCAAGCACGGTATGGGTATTGCCCACGTCAACCACGAGGATCATGGTCTGTGTCATCCTTCCGATAGCCGCCGAGCACGCTCACCTCACCCGCCACAATCCGCCGCGGCGTCTCGCTTGTACGCTCCCGCACCAGTAAGGCTCCATCGGTATCGAGGCCCAACACTGTGCAGCAGATCGCCTCGCCTTGGGCGGCCACGGTGATCTGCTGGCCGACGAACCCCCCGGCATACCGCTCCCAACTCTCCCGCAGGGCCGGGAAGCCCTCTTGTAACCAGAGAAGATAGGCACGCTCAAGGTGGGTCAGCAGGCTGGCGGTGAACGCGGCGCGCTCAACCGGCCGGCCGGTCAGCAACAACAGCGAGGAGGCTTTCTCTCGCAGCTCTTCGGGAAATGTGTCTCGCCGGGCGTTGAGATTCACCCCAATGCCGAGAACAATGGCCTGCACGCGCTCTGCGCCGGTCTGCATCTCAGCCAGGATGCCGCAGACCTTTTTGCCCCTGAGCAACACATCGTTGGGCCATTTGATGGCCGGCCTCAGGCCGCCCAGCCCGGCAATTGTATCGGCCACCGCCACCGCGGCCACCAGATTGACCTGGGGGGCCAAGCCGACGGCAATACGGGGCCGAAGAATGACAGAGCAGTACAGGTTCACCCCGGCCGGCGAGACCCAGCTGCGGCCCAGGCGACCCCGGCCGCCGGTCTGCGCGTCGGCGGCCACCACCGTCCCCTCGCCGGCACCCTCGCCGGCCAGCCGCAGGGCGTAAGTATTGGTTGAGGCGATCGTCTCAAAAAAATGGAGCGGTTTGCCAAGAAAGCGCGTCTTGAGCCGGCTCCCGACGGCAACAACAAAGTCTTGTTCAGACATGGCTGACGACTCCTGGCCAGGGGGCTCAGGTCTGGGGCGACACCGCCATGCTCAGGTCAACGGCCGGAGCGGAGTGGGTCAGCGCCCCGACCGAGATGAAATCCACCCCGGTCCGGGCGACTTCCCGCACCCGCTCCAGGCTCATATTGCCCGAGGCTTCGGTCAGGGCCCGGCCCTGCACAAGCTGCACCGCGGCCCGCATCTCTCGGGTTGTCATATTGTCCAGCAGCAGGATATCGGCCTTGGCCTCAAGCGCTTCGCCGACCTGGTTGAGGCTGGTGCATTCAACCTCAATCCGCAGCAGGGCCGAGACGTGTTGTCTAGCCCGGCGGACCGCGGCCCCCACCCCGCCGCACACGCTGATGTGGTTGTCTTTGATCAACACCCCGTCGTCCAACCCCATCCGGTGGTTTGTCCCCCCTCCCTGGGTCACGGCGTATTTGTCGAGCAGACGAAACCCGGGCAGGGTTTTGCGCGTATCCATGATCGTACACGAGGTGCCGGCGACCGCCTCGACAAACCGCCGGGTCAGGGTAGCAACGCCGCACATATGCTGGAGGAAATTCAGCACCGTACGCTCGGCACTCAACAGACCGGCCGTCCTGCCCCACACCTCAGCCACCACGTCACCCGTATGGACCAACGTCCCTTCGTCAACGCGCCGGGCGACCGTGACCTTGGGATCTCGCGCGTGCAACACCCGCTCAACCAGAGGCAGACCGGCAACCGTGAGTGCCGCTTTGGCGATGATTTTTCCTGCGGCCGTACAGTCGGCCGGAATTGTCGCCAGGGTGGTCACATCACTCCGACCGAGGTCTTCCTCAAGGGCGGTGGCGATCAGACGGTTGATAGCCGGATGATCAAAAGGGGTCATGCTTGTTCTCCCAGCGCGCTCAGATTGGCATTCAGGCTTGACAGCTGCGCCTCCATATCGGCCAGCCGGGCGCGTTCTTTGGCCACCACCTCGGGCTTGGCGCGGGAGACAAACTTCTCGTTGGCCAGTTTCTTGCGCGTGCCCTCAAGCGTCCCGCTCAGTTTCCTGATCTGGCCGGCCAGCCGGGCGCGTTCTTTGGCCACATCAACCACCCCCGGCACATAGACCTCGACCTCGCCCACCACCGCGCTTGCTGCATCGGCCGTTCGCTCAACATCGGGGCCAATCTGGAGGGACCCGACACCGGCCAGGGAACGCAGGTGGGCCGCCCCGGCGCGGAGAATACGGGCGGCCGCGGCGTCCGCCGCACCGATCTTGATCCGCACCGCCAGGGTTTGCCTGGGCGTAACCGTGTACCGGCTGCGAATATCACGCACGGCGCGGACCGCCTCGCGCAAGAAGTCAAGCTCGCCTTCCAAGCGCTCATCCCGCCAGGCCGCCCGGGCACGGGGCCAGGCCGCCCGGGCCAGCAGGCGGGGCGTCGGCAGGGCCCGGTCAATCCCTCGTTGCGGCGTCTGCTCATTCAGCCGCTGCCACAGAAACTCGGTCAGAAACGGAATAAACGGGTGCAGCAGGCGCAGGACCTGATCGATGGCAAAGGCCAGGACCTGGCGGGCCGTATCGGCCTCCCCGGCTCGGCGCAGGCAGGGCTTAATCATCTCGACATACCAGTCGCACAGCTCGGACCAGAAAAACTCGCGGGCGGCCGTAATGGCCGCGGCCGGATTATACGCGCTAAGCTCGGCCTGCACCTCGGCAGTCGCCCGCGACAGCCGTGACAGTATCCAGCGATCCTCAAGGGCCAGGTCTGCGCCGCCCAGCGGCCGAAACGCCGCCCCCTCCAGGTTGAGCAGCGCAAACCGGGTCGCATTCCACACCTTGTTGCAAAAGTTGCGGCCGACCTCAAAACGCTCACTGACCAGTTTTGCCGCGGGAATGTCCGGCAGCGTGCCCAGCACGTCAAACTCTTTGCCGGTCTCGGGACACAGATAGGTGAAGATCGTCCGGCCGTGTCTGGCCTTGGCCAGATCGACCGGCGTGTTGGTATACGGCGACAGGGCTTGGACCGGCAGCCGGATGTCCTGGGAGCCGGTCTGCATTTCACACAGCACATAGCGCATGGCATCGCAGCCGTAGCGGTCAATGATATCGACCGGGTCAATGCCGTTGCCCTTGGACTTGCTCATCCGCTCGCCCTTGCCGTCCAGAATCGTGGCGTGGATAAAAACATCGGTAAACGGCACATCGCCCAGGTTGTACAGCCCCATGATGACCATCCGGGCCACCCACAGAGTGATGATATCGCGCCCAGTCACCAGGCAGCTGCCAGGATAGTAAAAAGACAGACAGTCGGCGGCCCCGTCGCGCTGACCCAAGGGGGTCTGACCAGGCTCAACCGCGGCGGTGTCCGGCTCGGGCCAGCCCAGCGTGCTGTGGGGCCACAGCCCGCTGGAAAACCAGGTGTCGAGCACGTCGGGGTCGCGGACCAAGCCGGCCGCTTCGAGTTCTTGGACCAGCGCTTCCTGGCCGGGCGGCTCGCGCAGGCACACCAGCAGCTGCACCTGCTCGTCCTCGGCCCAGGGCCGGGCGGCTCCCGGCCGGACCAGCTCACTCAATCCGTCGGCGTACAGCAGGCGCACCGCCAAGTCCGCGCGGCCCAGATAGGGTTCGAGCCAGACCAGGGTATCGGCCACAGTCCGGCCACTCAGGCGCGCCGTCCAGATCGGAATGCGGTGCCCCCACCACAACTGGCGGCTGATACACCAGTCGCGTTTTTCGGCCAGCCAGGTGAGGTAGGTGTTGCGATAGCGCACATCTGGATGAAACGAGACCCGCCGTCCAGACGGCGAGCGCCACGCCTCAGGTGAGACCTGGGCCGCATCAATTGCGGCTTGGGCCAGCCCCGGGGCGGTGAAGGCTTTATCCGTGCCGCGTCCGCACACCACCCCGCCCTCAACGTCGTCCATGCGGACAAACCACTGCTCAGACAGACAGGGCTCAATCGGGGTCTTGGACCGGTCGGAGTGGCCGATTTCGGTTTCACGGTCTTCGACCCGCTCCAACAAGCCCTGAGCCTCCAGGTCGGCAACAATTCTGTCGCGGGCGGCAAAGCGGTCGAGCCCCTGGTAAGGGCCGGCGTTGTCATTCAGCGAGCCGTCCGTGTTCAAAATGTTCATCAGACCAAGCGTCTCGCTATGGCGCGTCCACACCTCGTAGTCGTTCGGGTCATGGGCGGGAGTAATTTTGACACACCCACTGCCCAACTCGGGTTTTGCCCATTCGTCGCACAGGAGCGGAATCGGACGGTCAAGGAGCGGCAGACGGACCATGCGACCCGCCTCAGCCATAGCGGTCAGTCGCTCCAGCAGCGGGAGATGGGTCTGGCGGCGGTGAACGAGCCGGGCTAGCTCAGCTTCGAGTTCGACCTGCTCCTTGTGGCCGGCCGCGGCCAGGCGGGCCTGCGTCTTGGCGATGTGTCGGTCGAGCGCGCCGCGCGGGTCGGGGTGACACGCCACCGCGGTATCGCCCAGCATGGTTTCGGGTCGGGTGGTGGCCACCACAAGGTGTTCCGGCTCGCCCGGCTGGGGGTCGATAATCGGATAGCGCAAGTGCCAGAAGTGGCCCTGGACAGTCTTATACACGATCTCATCATCGGCCACCGCGGTCTGGAGATGACAGTCCCAGTTGACCAGGCGCGTACCCCGAAAAATCAGGCCGTCCTGAAACAGCCGAAAAAAGGTCCAGGACACGGCCCGGGCACAAACCGGGTCCATGGTAAACCGCTGCCGGTCCCAGTCACACGAGCAGCCCATAGCCTGCTGTTGGCCCACAATGCGGGCCTGGTAGTGCTCTTTCCAGTCCCAGATTCTTGCGACCAGAGCGTCCCGGCCGATACCGTGGCGGGTCTTTCCTTCCAGCTCCAACAGCCGCTTCTCAACCACCGCCTGGGTGGCGATGCCGGCGTGATCGGTCCCGGCCATCCACAGCGTGTTGTCGGCCATCATACGGTGCCAGCGGGTCAGCAGGTCCTGCATGACATTATCCATGGCATGGCCCATGTGCAGCGCGCCAGTCACGTTGGGCAGCGGCATCATGATCACATAGCGGCGAGGGTTGTCGTCGGGGCTGGCGGCAAAGGCTTTGGCTTCGGCCCACTGCCGGGATATCTGCCGCTCAAGGCCGGACGGGTCGTATTGGGGCGCAAGTTCCTGGGGCATGGTGAGCCTCCTGGGTGAGTGTCCTGGGGGTAGCATATACAAAAAAAGGGCCTGTCTCGATACGAGAGCGGCCCCGCATACTATGCGAAAGGGGGGACTTGAACCCCCACGGGTTTTACCCCACAGGATCCTGAATCCTGCGCGTCTGCCAATTCCGCCACTTTCGCCCGGTAGCAGGATGTCTTAGCCGACAGCCCTTCTGTGTGTCAATCCCATATGGCGTCAGCCGCAAAGTTTGAGACTCGCCCTCTCTTCCCAGCAGAGTGGCAGGACTCAGACCGGGCACTTGCCGGTATGCAGAGAAGACGAGACACGACACATGGAGTCAGACACAGGTGAAGCGGTGACGACACGGCTCTACATGGGCACTGAGAACCCACGAATGGCTCACACACGAGGAGGCTGAGCTATAACGCCTCCGTAGCAGTTACGCGCGCACCCCGATTGCGCCGCTGCCGCGCAGCCGCTCCAGGTCTGCGGTCTCAAAACCCCAGTCGATCAAGGCTTCTTCGGTATGCTCGCCGGGGCTGGCCGGCGGCCGTTGGATGGCACTCGGCGTGCGGCTGAAACGCGGTGCCGGGGCGGGTTGCGGCACCCCGTCAAGCTCCACAAAAGTCCCCCGCGCCCTGTTATGCGGATGCTGCGGGGCTTCTTCCATGCTCAGCACGGGCGCGTAGCACACATCGCTGCCCTCCAGGAGCCGGTCCCACTCGTCCCGCGTCTTGCTCTTGAAGATGGCCGCCAGGCGGTCTTTGAAGGCCGGCCAGGCGGTCTTATCGTTCTGGCGCGGCAGCTCCTGGTCCTCCAGGCCGGTCAGCCGCAGGAGTTCGGCGTAAAACTTGGGCTCAATTGACCCGATGCCGATGTATTTGCCGTCGCTGGTCTCGTACACATTGTAATAGTGCGCCCCGGTATCGAGGATGTTATCCCCCCGCTCGTCGGTCCAGCGGCCAGCCGCCCGGAGCCCGAAGATCGCCGTCATCAATGACGCCGCGCCGTCGATCATGGCCACGTCAATGACTTGGCCTTTGCCCGACTTGTCGGCTTCCAGCAGCGCCCCGACCACGCCGAGGGCCAGATACACCCCGCCCCCGCCAAAGTCGCCAACCAGGTTCAGCGGGGGAAGCGGTGCTTCGCCCTTGCGGCCAATCGAGTGCAGAGCGCCCACCAGAGAGATGTAATTGATATCGTGGCCCACCGCGGACGACAGCGGCCCTTCCTGGCCCCAGCCGGTCATGCGCCCGTAGACGAGACGCTCGTTGCGGGCCATACACACCTCCGGTCCAAGCCCTAAGCGTTCCATCACCCCGGGCCGGAAGCCTTCGATCAGCGCGTCGGCCTGTTCAATCAGCCTGAGGGTGACCTCGGTGCCGGCCTGTTTTTTCAGGTCAAGCGCCACCGAGCGGCGGCCACGACCGAGCAGATTGAACTTCGCGTCGGTCGGGATTCCCAGGCTGGCGTCCTCAGCCCGGTCAATCCGCAAGACCTCAGCGCCCATGTCTGAGAGCAACATCGCGCACATCGGAGCAGGACCGATGCCCGCAAACTCAACGACCTTATACCCGGATAACACGCCCATATCTTCTCCCTTCTGCGTCGCAGTCGGCTGAAGCGACGGCCTGCAAAGACTATGCTCCACTGTCAAGCACTTGCGAGCTCATCCTAAACCCAAACCGGCCCGAGGGAAAGTGGCCCGGCCGCTTTGGGCGCGCTCAACCCCAGGGGAATCAGGGAGGAGAATTGGCTATGGTGGGGGGTCATGCAGTACAGAGGCGTCCTCGAATACGACGGTACCAACTATCACGGCTGGCAGCTCCAGACCAACGCGGCTACCCTCCAGGGCACGCTCGAAGCCGTGTTGGCTCGCCTGTGCAACGAGCCCGTCCGCGTTCGGGCGGCCGGCCGAACCGATACCGGCGTGCATGCCCTCGGCCAAGTCGTGGCCTTTCGCACCAGCCGGGCGCGCGCGCCCCGGCGGCTCCAACACAGCCTGAATGCCCTGCTGCCGGCGGACATGGCCGTGAAGCAGCTTGAGAGCACGAGCGAGACCTTCAACCCCCGCCGCGACGCGCGCAGCCGCAGCTATCGCTACCAGATATGGAATCGGTCCAGCCGCTCAACCATGTGGGCCCGCTATAGCTGGCATGTGCCGTTTCCGCTCAACGTTGCCGCCATGAATCGGGCGGGCGGCCTGTTGGTTGGCCGACACGACTTCTCGTCTTTTCAGGCTGCTGACTCGGTTGAGCACGACCCGGTACGAACCGTGCTGCGCAGCGCACTAGGGCAGACCGATACAGCACTGGTGTACGAGGTTGAGGCGTGCTCTTTTGTCCGTCGCATGGTCCGCAATATCGTTGGCACGCTGTACGATGTCGGACGCGGCCAGCTGAGCGTTGAGGACTTCGCCCGGATATTCGCCGCCCGGGACCGGACCCGGGCCGGGCGAACCGCACCGCCTCAAGGACTGTTTTTGCTCAAGGTGACATATTGACACCGTCCCCGGCGCAGCGGGACAATCGTGGTGGAAAATAGGCGGTCCAGCCCCAGGGACGGCAAGCCTCGGCAAGTCCCAGAAAGAGCGCGTATGGATACTCTCAAACATGTACCGACTCAGCTCGCGTTTGCGGCCGAGAAGATGAAGAAGGTCAACCTGTTTACCACCGAGCGGATGTTCTGTGACGTGTATTGTTTTGAGCCCGGTCAGGCCCAGACCTCCCACACCCACACCGGCTCGGACAAGGTCTATTATGTGCTCGAAGGCAACGGCCAGGTTCAGGTTGGTACCGAAACCAAAGAGGTCGGCCCGGGCGATATCACCCTGGCCCCGTCCGGGTCTGAGCACGGCTTCCGCAACCCGGGGCCGGGTCGGCTGACCGTCCTGGTCTTCATGGCACCAAAACCCTAGGCCCAGGCTGGACGCTGCTGTCCCTGCCAGATGGCTGGCCGCGTCCGCGGGAACACGCTATGGCACAAGACAAACACGCCATCCATGAGCGCGCCCAACTCGGCCATACCCTCGGCTACGGCAAAAAACCGGCGCTGCTTGTGGTCGATTTTCAGTTGGGCTTTACCGCCCCCGAGCAATCGCCGCTGGCCGGCAACCTCGACGCCGAGCTAGCGGCCACAAACCGACTCATCGCGGCCGCCCGCACAAAAGACGTACCGGCTCATCTTTACCGTTGTCGGCTACGACCCCCACCGGCAGGACGACGCCGGTCTGTGGCCGCACAAGGTGCCGTCCCCGCGTCTGCTGACCCTGGGCAGCACGCTGGTGGAGCTTGACCCGCACCTCGACCGTCAGGACCACGACCTGGTCATCGTCAAAAAATACGCCTCGGGCTTCTTCGGCACCTATTTGGCCTCAACACTCGCCATGAAAGCCGTCGATACCCTGGTTGTCACCGGCTGCACGACGAGCGGCTGTGTCCGGGCAACCGTGATGGACGCCCTGGCACATGGCTTCCGCCCCATCGTCCCTAGCGAAGCCGTTGGCGACCGCGCCCAAGAGCCGCACGACGCCAACGTGTTTGACATTGGGGCCAAATACGGCGATGTGGTCCACACCGGCGACGCGCTTGACTACCTGGAGCGGCTGTAGAGCACACCTGCCTCAACACTGCCCTTTGCCCTGCCTGCCCTTTGTCCTGAAAAGCCGGCTTCCGGCTCGCCGGGGTCTTTTCTTCCCCTGCTGCCTGGGATACAAGGGGCGGCGAACCACACGCCCGGGCAAGAGGAGGGCCGACTATGCGGATCGCCGCCTGGATCATCGCTTTTACCAGTGTTTTGCTCATCACCCTTCCGGCCTGTTCTGAAGCCGACCCACCAGGCGGCCCGGTTGTTGTCCTGTCCACCTCAATGGGTGAGATCAAGATCGGCCTGTACGAGAAGGAAGCACCCGAGACGGTCAGGAACTTTCTCGGCTATGTCAACGACGGCTTTTACAACAGCACGATTTTTCATCGGGTGAGTGCCGGTTTCATGATCCAGGGCGGCGGCTTTACCCCGGACATGCAGCAAAAAGAGACGAGGCCGCCGATCAAAAACGAGGCCGACAACGGGCTGAGCAACGAAAAGGGAACGGTCGCTATGGCCCGCACCAACGCGGTCAATTCGGCCACCTCCCAGTTTTTCATCAACGTCAGGGACAACGACCTTCTGGACCACCAGGGCCGGGCCAACTTTGGCTATTGCGTGTTCGGCAGGGTGATTTCGGGCCTTGATGTGGTCAAAAAAATCGAAGGCGTACAGACCGGCCGCCGCGGCAGGCATAATGACATGCCCCTGGAATCGGTCGTGATCCAATCGGCAGCCGTCGAGTCAGGCACCGAGCCGGCCGACGGCTAGCCAGACACAAGGAGGATGTGTGGTACTACTGTCAACCTCAATGGGCAATATCACAATTGAGTTGTACGAAAAAGAAGCCCCCCAGACCGTCAGCAACTTCCTGAACTATGTCAACGACGGGTTCTTTGACGGCACGATTTTTCACCGGGTGATTGCCGGCTTCATGATCCAGGGCGGCGGCTTTACCCCGGATATGCAGCAGAAGAGCGCCAAACCGGCGATCAAGAACGAGGCCGCCAACGGGGTGAAAAACGAAAAGGGAACGGTCGCTATGGCCCGTACCAACGCGGTCAATTCGGCCACCTCACAGTTCTTTATCAACGTCAAGGATAACGCCTTTCTGAACCACCAGGGCCAAGCCAACTTTGGCTACTGCGTGTTTGGCAAGGTTGTCGAGGGCCTCGACGTCGTGCATCAGATCGAAACGGTGGCCACCGGGCGCAACGGCCAGCACGACGATGTGCCCCTCACCCCGGTCGTGATTCGCGCGGCCAAAGCGATGGCGTCCGAATAGCCCCCCAGATATAGTCCCCCAGGAGGAAGACCATGCGACACCCCACCGCACGCGCAGTTCTTGTCGGCAGCATCATCGCCCTCAGCAGCCTCGCCCTCTCAGCCCCGCCGGCCTCGGCAGAGTTCTCGACGGAACTGCAAGAAGCCCTCACAACCAGCAAATACGCCTACATTGCCAGCGAACGGAAGAGCGGCACCTTGGGCCGGCCGGCCGAGATCTGGTACATGTACCACGATGGAGCGGTGTGGGTCGGCACGCCCAAAACGACCTATCGGGCCAGACGCATAGCGGCCGGCCGCACAAAAGCCCGGGTCGCGCTAGGCACGCCCGATGGCCCCGCTTTTGATGCGACCGGCTCAATCGTTGAGGATAGCGAGCTGACCGCGCTCTTGTTTGAACGCCTAGCACAGAAATATCCCACTGGCTGGAAGTCGTATGAAAACGGCTTCCGGTCGGGCTTTCAGGACGGCTCCCGCGTGCTCATCAAGTACGCGCCGGCCGACTAGCAAGCCGAAGCCGGCCACAGCTTGGCGGGGGGCACTCTCCGCCCTTTTTTGGGCCGTTTCAGCACCTCCGGTAAGCGGCGGCGTCGCGCCCCGGGGCCAAAGACCTGACATTGCAAGACCGCTGGGGAGCACCGTACACCTGAAGAGGACCGACTGTGGACTGGGCCGCCTTGATCCGAGCCACGCTGCGCCTGTATTACACCGTTGCCCTCGAAACCTGGCAGAACATTCAGCGGGCTTGGTGGGTAGCCCTGCTGCCCTTCGGGTATCTGCTAGTCCTGCTTGTGGTGGCACAATTCGCCGCCGCGTTAGGCCTCGTCGGCGGTTTCATCCTGGGCTTTGCCCTGGCCATGTGCAGCGGCTCATACCTCTACTTCATCTCTGAGGTAGTGCAGGGCAAGCGTGTACAGCCCCGCGAGTTGCTTGACAGTTGGCGGCCGTACTGGAGCCCGGTCCTGACCATGCTGTTTTTTGTGTTCATCCTGCGCATCGCGCTTGGCGTTCTGGTCGTGCCGAGCCAGTCTTCGCAAACTGTGTTGTCAATCATCAACCTGGCCCTGCTCATTATCTTGAACCCGATCCCGGAGATCATCTATCAGGGCCGCAGCACCGGCTTCGCCATGCTCCAGGAAAGTCTGGATTTTCTGTGGGACAACGGGGTGGAGTGGTTTGTGCCGCTGCTCGGTCTGGCGCTGGTGTCAGCGGTCGTCCTGCCGCTGTCGATCCTGGCCGCTCCGCTGGAGATTGGGCGGCTGTCTTTTCCGACCCTGTTGGGCGACCTGCTGTCCGGCTCCCCCGCGGCACTGCTAGTAGCCGGCTTGAATGCCGGGCTGCTGTACGCGCTGATGGTCTTTCGGGGCCTGCTGTTCCGCAAGCTGTCCGGCAGTTCGCGCCGCCAACGCCTGTACCGCGCCCGGCTTGACTAGCTCTCAAGCAGCTCGGCCCCGGCGGAAGCCGGCCCATCGGCCCGTCGGATGACGCCAAGCTCGTGGGGTGGCGGGGAGCGCAGAATCGCAGCCCGGTCCGGCAGTTGGGCACCCACGCGCCCCATCGCCACACACGACGGAGACGCTTGTGGCATCGGCCCTATGTCCCTCCGTTCTCTTCACCTGCAAGTGGCATCAGCCACCGCTGCGTTTCTTAATAGCTGACTTGAGCGGATCAACCAGGTCTTCGGGCAAGCCCATCTCCCGCTTGCCGACCAGCACATGGCTGCCTTTGGGGTCGCTGAAAAACACGCCGCTCATTTCGGACCCCCCGCCAATCAGCCGACTGGTTCCCAGCCGGAAATACCTGCCGCGCATCCCAGTGAGATCATACTGGTTGCCAACGCTTTTGACCTCCCAGCCGTGTTCCGGGGCCAGCGCAGTCAGAATGTCGATCGCCTCTTCGGGCGAGACATGCAGGTAGAGCCTCTGCCCCTCTCCCTCGTCTTCGGAGTCGGAGCGGAAACCCGGGAGTGCACCACAGCCCAGCGCGGCAAGCAGCCAGCCCACCGCCAGCCAGCCGGCCATG
This sequence comes from uncultured Binatia bacterium (SeqCode), assembly GCA_965242605.1. Taxonomy (GTDB): domain Bacteria; phylum Desulfobacterota; class Binatia; order Bin18; family Bin18; genus JAAXHF01. The sequence continues at coordinate 356,734 of CBDESS010000001.1, forward strand.
TGTTGTGTCCGCATATATTCGCGTCCTCGCCTCTTTTCTGGTATAATAGGATAACAGGAAATGTCACATTCCTCAACATCCCGACAAAAGATGGGGCCGGGTCTCGGTCAGCGGCTGGTGTCTGGATTGGTGTGGCTGGGCTATCTGATAGCGGCTGGGGCTGCCGCCGCCCAGACCGGGACGCCGGCCAGCCCAGACCCGGCCGGCGAGATGTTTCGGCAGGGCTACCGCGCGGTCCAGGCCGGACAGTTTGTCAAGGCGCAAGGTCTGCTGCAACAGACGCGGGAAGCCTATCCGCTCCTAGCCGATTACAGCCTGTACTACCTGGCCGAGGCGCAGTTCAAGACCGGCCAGCCCGCCCGGGCAAAACACACTTGGCTGCTCCTGCTCAGCGAACATCCCGGCAGTCCTTGGCGCGGACACGCCAAGCTGGCTTTGGCCCGGCTGGCGCAGGCGGAAAAAAACTGGCCCGAGGCGCTGCGCTATGCCGACGAGGCCCGCAAGGCTACGGTGGAGTCGGTCCGGCACGCAGCCACCCTCATTGCGGCCCAGGCCCAAGAACACACCGGCCGGCCCCACACCGCCTATACCTTGTATCAACGGCTCCGCCGCGCCGCGGCGCTGTCCGCGGCCGGTCAAACCGCCAAGACCCACGCCCTGCGGCTGCGCCACACGGCTGCGCTCCAGCCCAAGGAGCCGGCGGAGTATATCGAAGAAATGCAGCTCCTCGCCCTCGAGGCTGATCAGCCAGCCCTGGCCGCCCTGAGTCGGCAGTTCGAGCAACGCTTTGCGCTGACCCGGCTCTCGGCCCCACAACTCCGAGCCGTGGCCACCCTCTATCGATCCCAGGGCCGGACCCAAGAGGCGGCCGCGGCACTGCAAACGCTGGTTGAGCGCTCGCCGAGCAGCGCCGGTGCCTTATACCGCTGGGCCAGACTGCTGTGGAACGCCGACAAGGACGCGCCGGCGCTCGACCTGTTTGAGCGCCTAGCCAACACCTTCCCCAGCCACCGTCTGGCGGCTGAGGCGCTGTATGCCATCGGACGCATCCATCAATCAGACCAGGACGAGACGCGCGCCAGCCGCGTCTACCGGCAGTTGGCCGAGCGCTTTCCCGCGAGCGCGGCAGCCCGGGCCGGACGCTGGCACCAGGGCTGGATGGCCTATCAGCGCGGAGACTTCGGCCAAGCCGAGCAGCACTTTGCCGGCCTCGCCCGCCGGCTCCGCAATACACAGGCAAGCAGCGCCCTGTACTGGCAGGCACGCAGCCTTGACAAACAGTCCAAGCGCGACCGGGCAGAGACGCTCTACCGCCGGCTGTTGCAAAATGAGGCCGGGGGGTATTATGCCTTGTGGGCGGAAAAACGACTCGGGCTGAGGCCCCTGCCGCTGGCCCTGGCAGTCCGGCCCGAGGTCCGCCGTCCGCCGCTCTCGCCACGCCTGAGCGCCTACTACCAGCGCAGCCAAGCCCTCGCCCAGCTCGGGCTGTTTGAGTTCGCCCGGCGCGAACTCGACCGTCTCAGAGAGGCCGCCCCGAGCGGCCCGGCCTTTCGGCTGTTTTTCCTGCATGAGTACCACCGGCTGGACAGCCACCACCGCGCCCTGCGCCTGGCCCAAGTCCTGCCGGCCGGCGAACGCCGAGCCTACGACTTTCCGCGTGCCTACTGGCCGTCCCTCCAGACCCACGCCGGGGCCCAGCGGCTCGACCCGTATCTGGTGCTGGCCCTGATCCGCCAGGAAAGTCTGTTTGACCCCCGGGCCGTCTCCGCGGCCCGGGCCTACGGCCTGATGCAACTCTTGCCGAGCACCGCGGCCAAGCTGGTCCAGCCGGGCGCGGAACTGCGGCTGACCGACCCCGACCGGAACATCGAACTCGGCACACGCTACCTGCGCCAGCTGCTCAACCGCTATAACGACAACCTCATCCTGGGACTTGCCGGCTATAACGCCGGACCACAGGCGGTGGAAAAGTGGCGCACCCGCTTCCCGCACGCCGAGGCTGACGAGTTTGTGGAAAACATCAGCTACCGCGAAACCCGCAAGTATGTCAAAAAAGTGCTCGGCAATTACCGGACCTATCGACGGCTGTACGAACCGGCAGGCGTCGTCATCTGGCTGGGCCGGCAGGCCCGGCCGGCACAGCAAAGGAGGAAGATCGCATGGCACAACTGAGTGGAAAAGTTGCCCTTGTCACCGGCGGCGGCCGGGGCATTGGGCGAGGAATCAGCTTGGCCCTGGCCACGGCCGGGGCCGATGTAGCGATTGCCGATATTGAACAGCTCGGCAGCAGCGCCCAGCAGTACCAGAAGGCGGCAGTCGGTGGAGTAGCCGCCGCCCAACAAACCGTCAAAGAACTCGCCAGCCTGGGCCGACGGGCCGTCGCCCTCCAGGCCGACGTGACCAGAAAAGCCGATGTTCAGCGCATGGTTGCCGAGACGGTTGAGCAACTCGGTGCCCTCCACATCCTGGTCTGCAACGCCGGGGTGGTCAATATCGGCCAAGTGGAAAGCCTGACCGAAGAGGCCTGGGATGTGACGTTCCACGTCAATGTCAAAGGCGTATTTCTGTCCTGCCAGGCCGCTATCCCGGTCATGAAAGCGCGGGGCGACGGCTGCATCATTAACATTGCCTCGGTAGCCGGCAAGAATGGGGCGGCCGGCCTGGCCCACTACTGCGGGTCAAAGTTCGCGGTAGTGGGTTTTACCAACTCCCTGGCCAAAGAACTCGCCCCGGCCAACATCCGGGTCAACGCGATCTGCCCCGGCATTCTGCGCACCCAGATGTGGGAGTACCTGGCCGAGACCATGAAACGCGGCGACGAAACAAAAGAAGACGCCTGGCAGCGTTACCTCACCAGCCTGATTCCGCTGGGTCGGGCCCAGACACCGGCTGACATCGGTCAGCTGGCGGTGTACCTGGCCAGCGCCGAAAATGTCACCGGCCAGGCCATGAATGTGGACGGCGGGATGGAACTGCACTGAGCCGACCAGAGCGGCCCCCAGCCGGGGGGCGGATTTGCCCTCCCGCTGATCGCACGCTGCCGGAGGAGCTGGCATGGCCCATCCGCATCGCTCCGAAGTCCCGAACTGCAACCGGGCCTTTGCCGTTGGGGTGTCGCTCAATATCGTCTTTGTGAGTATTGAAGCGGCCTGTGGCATTGCGACCGGCTCGCTGGCACTGGTGGCGGACGCCGGACACAACCTGAGCGATGTGGCGAGCCTGCTCCTGGCCTGGGGGGCGAGCGTCATGGCCGCGCGGAAACCCACGCCGAGGCGCAGCTATGGTTTTCGGCGGGGGACAATTCTGGCCTCGCTCCTCAGTACCCTCCTGCTGCTAGTGGCCCTCGGCCTTCTTGCCTGGGCGGCGCTCGGACGGCTGGCCGCTCCACGCCCGGTAAGTGGCGGCACGATGCTTGTGGTGGCCGGAGCGGGGATGGTGGTGAATGCGGCAACGGCGCTGCTGTTTGTGTCGGACCGCAAACGCGACCTGAACATTCGGGCCGCCTATCTGCACATGGCGGCCGATGCCGGGGTGTCCCTCGGAGTGGTGGTCGCCGGCATTGCCATTATGAGCACCGGCTGGCTGTGGCTGGACCCGGCGATCAGTCTGCTTATCAGCGCTCTTATTCTTATCAGCGCGCTGGGTCTGTTGCGCGACTCGGTGAATCTGGCCCTCGATTCGACACCGGCCGATATTGACCCGCTGGCGGTTGAAGCCTGTCTCGCCGGCCTGCCGGATGTGACAAAAGTCCACGATCTGCACATCTGGGCGATGAGTACGACCGAGGTGGCCCTGACCGCCCATCTGGTCGTACCGCAGCGCTCGACCGCCGAAGGCTTCGTCCACCGCATCTCACACCTGCTGCACGACCGCTTTGGGATTGACCACGCGACCTTGCAGATTGAGCGGGGCGAAGAAGAGGACTTCTGCAAACAGGCCCACCCGGAGAGCGTCTGACCAAAAGCGTCTGAGGCGGCGCGCGCCCAGGCCGCGGGTTCCTCAAGGACGGAAGGTCTCGCCTTCCCGCTTGGCCGGATGAGATGTTCCGTCCTCCAGCGCGGCCAGCAATTTGCGTGGCAGGCCGCCAAACGCCCCGTTCGACATGACCAGCACCACGTCTCCCGCCCGACAGGCGTCGGTCAGGAAGGCGCACATGTGGTCCACGCTCTGGCCCTGGTGGGCGGGCTTGGCCGCGGCCCGCAGGTCGGCGACGAGTTCAGCCGGGGAGAACAGGTCGTGGGCGGCAAGCGGGTCTTGGGGTTTGCTGAACACAGGGCCAATCACAACCCGATCCGCGGCGGCCAGAGCGCGGGTAAGCGGTCGCTGAAAAATACGCCGGCGGCAGGTGTTGGAGCGCGGCTCAAAGACCGCCCAGAGCCGTCGCTGGGGATAGCGCAGCCGTACGGCTTCGATGGTCACGGCGACCGCGGTCGGGTGGTGGGCAAAGTCGTCAATAATCGTCACCCCGCGCGCTTCTCCGACCAGTTCCTGGCGGCGTACCACGCCGCGAAAACTGGCCAGACCCGGCGCGGTCTGCTCGGCGGACAGGCCGAGCGCGTCGGCCAGAGCGACCACGCCGAGGGCGTTGCGGACATTCATCCGGCCCATTGAGGGCAGGGAAAAGCGGCCGCACTCCCGCCCGTGGTGGAGGGTGCTGAAGGTAAACCGGCTTCCGTCGTCACGCGCGTCTCGGACCTGCCAGTCGGCCTCGGGGTGAAAGCCAAAGCTGGCCGACTCGCCCCGATACGAGCCGGCCAGCTCCAGGGCGGCGGGGAAATCGTGGCAGAGCAGGACCGGGGCGGTGGCCGGCACACGGGCCAGCAGGCGACGAAACGCCGACTGGATGTGGGCTAGGTCGGTGTAGATATCGGCGTGGTCAAACTCTACCGCGTTGAGCAACATCGCCCCGGGGCGGTAGTGCAGAAACTTGGGACCCTTGTCAAAAAAGGCCGAGTCGTACTCATCGCCCTCAATCGCAAAGTACTCGCCGGCCCCGAGCTGATAGCTACATCCGAAATTCCGACTGAGCCCGCCGACCAGGAAGCTGGGCTGGAGCCCGGCCCGCTCCAACACCCAGGCCAGCAGGGCCGTTGTGGTGGTCTTGCCGTGCGTGCCGGCCACCACCAGGGGCCGCTTGTCGGTCAGAAAAAACTCGGCGACGGCTTGCGGAAAGGACATGTACGGAATTGAGGTTTCGAGCAGTCTGCGGACCTCCGGGTTGGTGCGGGACACCGCGTTGCCGACAATGACCAGGGCGGGGGCGGGGGCTAAATGGTGGGCGTGATAGCCCGGCATCACCGCAATACCGGCCCCGGCCAGAACGTCGCTCATCGGCGGGTAGACCCCCTGGTCTGAGCCGCTGACCCGATAGCCCCGCTCTTTGAGCATGGCGGCCAGAGTCGCCATGCCGACACCGGCAATGGCAATCAGGTGGATGTGCGCGCCAAGCGGTGGCGGGCGGGGGGTGCTGTCAGGCACGGTTCACCTCCTGTTCACTAAGGAGTGAACGTGTCGCCTTTCTCTCGACCGGATGACACATTCACTCCTCTCCTCGTGCCAAGCACGGCGCGCATCACGGCGTCGTGCAAGCGCGGGCGGAAAGAGCGGATAGCCGTATTGTTGCGGCTGGGATGAACCCGGTTGGTGAGGAGGATGACATGGACTTGGCGTTCCAGGTCGATCCAGACCGAGGTTCCGGTGAACCCCAGGTGGCCGACCGAGTGGGCTGAGAACAGCGCGCCGGCGCTTGAGCCCTGGGCCGAGCGCGTATCCCAGCCGAGCGCCCAGCTTGAGCCGGGTACTTGACCGTCGCGCGTCCAGCACTCGCGGAGCAGCCCAGCCGGCAGAAAAGCGTGCCGGCTATGGTAACAGTCCACGAGGCGGCTGACCACACGGTCCACATCGTCCAGGCTGGAAAACAGCCCGGCGTGGCCGGCTACCCCGCCCACGGCGTAGGCGTTCTCGTCGTGGACCTGGCCGCAGACCACCCGCCCGCGCCACGGACAGCGCTCGGTGGCGGCAAAGTCGTGCAGCGAGGAAGAATCGTCTCGCCAACCGACCGATCTGACGAGACGATTCTTCCTTACAGCCTGGCCGGGCGTGTCCAGGTTCACGAAGGTCGTGGCGCGCAGCCCCAGGGGAGCAAAAATATGCTGCCGGCAGTAGACGTCAAGGGCTTGTCCGCTCAGCCGCTCAACAAGGGCACCGAGCAGTATAAAGCCGAGGTCGCTGTACACCGCCCGCTGGCCGGGCGCGGCGGCGAGCGGTTCGCGCCCAATTTGGGCGTAGACCCACTCGCGGGAAGCGCGGCCGGCTTGGTCTGGGCCGCTGAGCGCCTCAAAATATGGACGCCAAGCCGGCAGACCAGAGGTGTGGCTCAAGAGATGGCGGACTGTGACCCGGGCTTTTTCCCGGCCCTGAAAATCGGGCAGAAAGCGGCTGACCGGGTCGTCAAAGGCTAGCTTGTGGTGGGCGATGAAGCGGCAGATGGCCAGGCTTGTCGCCAGCGGCTTGGTGAGCGAGGCGAGATCAAACAGGGTCTCGGCGGTCAGCGGAGCAGGCTGCGGCTCAAGACGCCGAAACCCGACCGCCCGACGATAGACGACCGCGCCGGCCCGCCTGACCAGGAGCGCGCCGCCGGGGAAGACGCCCTGCTTGGTCGCACACGCGAGCAGACGGTCAATCGGGGAAAAGTCCATCTTCGGTGTAGCCTGCCTCAGCGCCCGCCTCAAGCATCGCCAAGACCTTAGTCAGGAGCGCGTTGTAGCGCGTTTCAACCGTGTGTCCGGTGTTGCTGACACGGCTCTTAGCGACCTTATCGGCCAGGTCAAGCAGGCGTCGCCGGTAGGTCAACGGCTAGGGCTTCAGCTGTCGGTCACGGGTCAGGCGTTGGCACGATTCTTGTTCCATGTCTCGGCCTCGTACTTGCTGAGTTCATCGCACACCGCACGCGCACGCGCAATCTTCCGGTCTACCCGGTCTGCCCATTTCCGCTCCGCTTCTGTCTCCCCCTCAATCCCCATCTCCGATTCCGACCGTACTGGCGGCGGGTCCCTGCGCAGTATCCGCTCGGCCATCCTCTCGAACTTCCGCTCAACCGGCGTCTCCGGCTTCGGCGGGGGAGGTGGCGGGGCCTGCTCTTCTTCGGGGTCACGCACCTTCTTCATGGCAGCATCGTACAACTTGCCAAGCTCGCTCTTCGCATAGGTTTTGGCAAGAGTAGCCCAGGGCTTTACCCCTGCCAGCTTGTCAATCTCTTCATGCACCATCTGCTCCCGCCGTGCTGCCTCAAGCCGCTCTGCCGCCTTCATCCGTGCCGCTTGTCGCTCGTCGGCTTCCCGCTCCTCCGGTGTGGGGTTGATGTTTCTGCGAACCATCTCGCCGAGTTCGCCATTCAGCATAATGTCCTTCTTGGGGTCGGTTGTCCGCCAGAACAACCACAACAGCCCACCAACTCCCCCCACACATATAAGCAATGTTGCTTCTGCTTCGTTCATCTTTCGTCCCTCCTTCGTAGGTCCTCTAACTCCCCTTCTTCGGTTCTAATATAACCCCATATGCCCTCAGGCCGTTAGACCACCGCCGGTTCCAAAAAGCGCAACTCCTGCCGCTCCGTATCGAGGCGAACCCGGGTGCCGAGCGGCAGGGCGAAGTTCTCTCCTCCATGCCCGGCCGGCAGCCCGAACCCGACCGGATAGGCGGAGTCGGCAAAGATATCCTCAATAACGGCCAGCAGTGGGCCAAGCTCGCCCTGCTCTTCCCAGCAGCGGCTCATCTGGCCGAAGATCACGCCGGCCAGCCCCTCAAGTTTGCCGGCCTGTTTGAGTTGGGTCAGCATCCGGTCTACCCGATATGGTCGCTCGCCCACATCCTCAAGAAACAGCACGCACGCGCGGGTATCGACCGCAAACGGCGTGCCCAGCGTTGCCGTCAGGACGGACAGACAGCCGCCGAGCAGCCGCCCTTCGGCCACGCCCGGGCGGACAAGCGTGGGGAAGGACAGGTGCGCCTGGCCGGTCCCGTGGCTGAGCAGGCCCAGCAGATGGGACCGGGAGCCGGCCGACAACCCGGTGGCAAACTCGCCGGCCACCAGGGGGCCATGAAAGCACACAAAACCCGCCCGTTGGACAAGGGCATTCAGAAGCAGGGTGACATCGCTATAGCCGAGAAAAATCTTTGGCCGCTCAGCCAGACGCCGAAAATCGAGCCGGGGCAACAATCGTCCGCTGCCATAGCCGGCACGCGAACACAAGATCGCCCCGACCGTGGGGTCGCCAAACATCTCAGACAGATCTTGGGCGCGCTCGGCATCTGTCCCGGCCAGGAAGCGGTGGCGGGCCAGGACGTGCTGGCCGCAGCGGACGACAAACCCCAGCTCTTCCAAGGCGTGGCAGCCGCGGCGGAGCCGTTCCGCGTCTACCCCTGTGGCCGGAGAAATGACCCCGATACAATCACCGGGCCGCAGCCGGGGAGGTTTGTTCACGGTGGGCAGGCCTAATCAAAGCCACGCGCGTCTTCTGCTTGCAGGCGGGCGACAAACTGCTCAACGGCCAGCACCTCGTTCTTGCGCGACGCTCTTGTGCGCACCGACACGGTGTCGTTGTCGGCTTCTTTGCCGCCGATGATCAGCAGGTAGGGGATGCGGTAGGGGTGGGCCTTATGAATTTTGGCCGACAGCGGCTCAGAGCTAGTGTCCAGGCCAGCCCGCAAACCGCGCGCCAGCAAGCGCTGGCACACCCCGTCACCGTAGTCCTGGAAGCGGTCGCTGACCGGCAGGACCCTAGCCTGTTCGGGGGCCAGCCAGACCGGGAAGTGGCCGGCGCAATTTTCGATCAGCAGGGCCATGAAGCGCTCAATCGCGCCATAGATGGCCGAGTGGATGACGACCGGCGTTTGCAGTGAGCCGTCGGCGGCGGCGTATTTCAGGTCAAAGCGCTGTGGCATCTGGAAATCGACCTGGGTCGTGGCCAGTTGCCATGCCCGGCCCAGCGTATCTTTTACGTCGATGTCGATCTTCGGCCCGTAGAAAGCCCCCCCGCCCCTATCGACCTGATAGGGAATGTTCTTGTCTTCCAAGAGGGCGTGGAGGGTGGTTTCCGCGGCGTCCCACAGGCTCTGGTCGCCCATGAAGTTGGCCGGCCGGGTGGAGAGTTTGCAGGAATACTCCAAGTCAAAGGCCGAATACACCCGGCCCACCATGCTGAGCAGCCGTTCAATCTCGGCTGGGACCTGTTCCTTAGCGACAAAGATATGCGTATCGTCCTGATGAAACATGCGCAGACGGGCCAAGCCGGCCAGGGTGCCGGATAGCTCGTTGCGGTGTAAGGCGCTCTCGTCATGGATGCGCAAGGGGAGGTCGCGGTAGCTCTTGGTCTTCATCTTGAAGATGCTCATATGGACCGGGCAGTTCATCGGCTTCAGCCCGTAGGCACCGCCCTCCTGGTCAATCAGGAACATGTTGTCTTTGAACTTCTCCCAGTGCCCAGAGGTCTCCCATAAGCTCTGGTGGCACAGCACCGGACCCCGTACCTCTTGATAGCCCTCGTCCTTGAGCAGCTTGCCCATGCGGTCTTGCAGGAGCTTGTAGACGGTCAGGCCGTTGGGCAGCAGGACCGGAGAGCCGGGGCTGAAGGGAAACAGGGCAAACAGCTCCATGTCCTGACCGATTTTTCGGTGGTCGCGCTTCTCGGCCTCCTCAAGCCGATCGAGGTGCTCGTGCAACTCGTGGGCTGTCTGCCACACCGTGCCATAGATGCGCTGCATCTGGGCCTTGTTGGCGTCCCCGCGCCAGTAGGCACCGGAAATCTTGAGCAGCTTGAAGTGGGGCAGCTGGCCGGTCTGCTGGACGTGTGGACCGCGACACAGGTCAACAAAATCGCCCTGCTTATAGACCGAGCAGGTCTCAAGCCCGAGGTCGCGCATGATCTCCAGCTTGAAGGTCTGGCCGCGCTGGCCGAAATAGTCCTCGGCTTCCTGCCGGGACCAGTTCTCGTGCAGAAAGGGAAGGTCGGCTGCAATAGTCTCTCGCATCCGCTCTTCAATCCGCGCCAGGTCCTCGTCGGACAAAGGCTGGGGCGTTTCAATGTCGTAGTAGAAACCGTTTTCAACAGCCGGTCCGACCCCGAGCCGGCTGGCCGGAAATAGCTCCAGCACCGCCTGGGCCAGCACATGGGCGCAGGAGTGGCGTAAGCAGTGCAAAGCATAGTCCTGGTCGGTGGCAAAGTCTTTGCGCTCTAACTCGTGAGACTCGCTTGGGAGGCTCTGTGGACTGTCGTTTTTTGCTTCGTTCATGGGCGTGTGTCGTCGTTGTGGCAGGGTGTGACCGGTCGGTCTGGTCATCCTATGTGAGAAAAAGCGGACGATCAAGATAAAGACAGACCCCCAAGACCGGGCCTTAGAAGAGCACACTGAACCCCTCGCGCTCCTGGCGGCGCTGCTCGGTCAGAAACCCGCGGGCACCCGCATACACCCCAGCCGGGTAGAAGAGATAGCCCTCAACATAGGCCCCAGGGGTCAGCGTCTGGTTGGCCAGGGGCGGTTGGGGCAGGGCGTGCTCGGACGGGCTGGCCGGCTTCACCCGCCGGCCTGAATCGGCCAGCAGAACGATATTGTCGGTCTCCAGCAGATAGACGTCGGTGGTGGAGTTGAAAACCGTAATGCGGGCGGCGAGCAGCCCGGCCGGCATATCGCCAAACTGGCGTGTCATATCTGCCGGGAGCAAGGGCACGATGCCAATCTGCACCTGGTCCAGGTTGGCGACCTGGGATTGATGGTGGGGAGACTGACGGTAGGCAAACTCGTCCACCACCGCTTGGAACATGGTGGCAAACCCGCTCTGGAAGTCCGAAAAGGCGTCGTAGAAGCCAGAGCCGGCGGCCATCAGGGGGCTCTCAGAGCTGGTATCAATGATGACCCGGTTGCGCTCTACCTCGCAGGCGATGGTCAGGTCGAGCGGCTCCTGCTCGGGCTTCTCGGCCCGAATCCGGCCGACTCCGCCCAGGGCCGCCGGCTGATAGGTCGTCACCGCATAGCCGGCCTTTTCAACGGCTTTGCGCATGATGCGGTTGGCCTGCTCACACGGCGGAATAGCAGCCCGAGGAGCGAGATGGACGCCGTCGGCAGTGCAGGAAATCTTGACCGACACGGGCTCGGTCTCTCCCCAGAAGCCCAGGCGCTGGGCGGTGATTGTGCTCAAGGAGTGAACGTGTCGCCTTTCTCTCGACCGGATGACACGTTCACTCCTCCCGATATCGGTATCGGCTGGCGGGGGCGTGTCGGCCACCTTGTAGTACAGCCGTTCAAGCGCTCGGCGGGTGATCCGGTGCGCCTCTTCGCAACTCATGTGTGGTTCGCTGATATCGTACTGCGTGGTCTGCTCTACCCGCTGGCGGGCTTCCTCACGGCCCGGTTCGGGGGCGGCGGCCTGTGTGGTCGGTTCGGCCCGCTGTGCCATGTCCTGGCCACAGCCGCCGACCGCCACGATGACACCGATACTGCACAGCAGGTTTCGGCCCGCTCTCTGCATTGGCTCCCCCCTTTTCTACCTGTCCGGCGTGCGACCTGCCCTGCTCATAGCAGGAAGTGGCCCGGAAAAGAAAGCCGGGGCGGCAATTGACGTGAGCGCAGGAATGATTATTCAAAGAGGAGTGAACGTGCCATCCGGTCGAGAGGAAGGCCGCACATTCACTCCTCAAAGAAAAGGACACAGGAGGCAGACACCGTGGAAGCTCAGGCCGAAACCCATCGATTTGAGGCAGAAACCACCCAGCTCCTCAAGCTGATGATCCATTCGCTGTATACCGATAAGGAAATCTTCCTGCGTGAGCTCATCTCAAACGCCTCAGACGCCATTGACCGCCTGCGCTTCGAAGCCCTGACCAGGCCGGAGTTGGTGGCCGATAAGCATACGCCCGAGATTCGGCTTGAGGTGGAGAGCGACGCGCGCATCCTGACCATTCACGACAACGGCATTGGCATGAGCCGGGAGGAACTGATCGCCAACATCGGCACAATCGCCAGCTCCGGCACCCGCAGCCTGCTGGAGCAGGCCAGAGCCGAGGGACAGCCCAGCCAGGCCGTAGCCGAGATGATCGGACGCTTTGGGGTGGGCTTTTATTCGGCCTTCATGGTGGCTGACAGGGTTCGCCTGGTCACCCGCCGGGCAGGTGAGGAAAGCGCCACCGAGTGGGAGTCAAGCGGCGACGGAGCATATCGTCTCAGCCCAGCCCAGCGCCGGCAACACGGCACCTCGCTGCACCTGCATTTGAAACCCGCCGACCCCGAAAACGGCCTGGAAGACTTCACCCAGCAGTGGACGCTCAGCAGCATCGTCAAACGGCACTCCGATTTTGTGTCCTACCCGATCAAAATGCAGCAGGAGCGCCACGAGTCTGAACGCGACGCCGACGGCACGCTCAAAGAGGGCGGGGAGACGCACGTCGTTCTTGAGGATACGACCCTCAATTCCATGAAGCCGATCTGGACCCGGCCCCAGGCAGAGGTGAGCGAGGAAGAGTATGCGGAGTTCTACACCCATATCGCCCACGACTGGAAGCCGCCGCTGAAGACGCTGGCCTTCCGGGCTGAGGGGCGTTTTGAGTTCCAGGCGGTGGTGTTTGTGCCGTCCCAGGCACCGTTTGATCTGTACTACCACACCGCCCCGTTCGGCCTCCAGCTCTACGCCCAACGGGTAATGATTATGGAGCGCTGTGAGGACGTGCTGCCGCGCTATTTGCGCTTCCTCAAAGGCGTGGTTGACTCGGCCGACCTGCCGCTCAATATCTCGCGCCAGCGGCTTCAGCAGGACCGGCATATCGGTCAAATCCGCCAGTGGCTGAGTAAACGGATTCTTGACGCGCTGAGCGGCCTGGCCGACAACGACGGCGAGACATTTGCCAAGGTGTGGGAGCAGTTTGGCCGCACGCTCAAAGAGGGCGTGAGTTCGGACTTTGAAAACAAGGACCGCCTGGTGCCGCTGTTGCGGTTTGCGTCTTCGCGCGAGCCAGACACACTGACCAGCCTCAAGGACTATGTTGAGCGTATGCCAGGCGAGCAAACCGACATCTACTATCTGACCGGCGAGTCGCGCCGCAGCGTTGAAAACTCGCCCCACCTTGAAGCCTTCAAAGACAAGGGCTATGAGGTGCTGTACTTGCTTGAGCCGGTGGACGAGTTTGTCGTCCAGGCCGTGACCGAGTTCGAAGGGAAAAAGTTGCGGTCGGTCGGCAAGGGCACGGTCCAGTTGGGGAGCGAAACCGAGAAGCAAGAGGCCGAGCAAGCCCTCAAAGAGCAGGCCCAGGACTATGCCGGGCTGCTGGAGACGCTCCAGAAGAGGCTCGATGAACACGTCAAGGAAGTCCGCCTGTCGACCCGCCTGACCACCTCGCCGGTGTGCCTGGTCGGGGCTGAAGACGACCATAGCCCGCAGATTGAGCGGCTGTTAGCCCAGACGCAGACCGAGCTGCCCAAACAAAAGCGGATCATGGAGCTGAACCCCACCCATCCGATCCTGACCAGGCTCCACGCGCGCTACCAGAACGACAGTCAGGATGCCGCACTCGACGCCTATGCCCAACTGTTGTTTGGCTATGGCCTGTTGGCCGAGGGCTCGGAACTGCCCGACCCTGTGGCCTTCAACCGGCGCATTGCGGAGCTGATGGTCCGGGGTTTATAGGGGCCGGGCGGTGCGATTTCGGGTTGGTCACGGCGCAGATATCCACCGGCTCCGGCCGGGCCGTAAACTTGTGCTGGGCGGCGTCCATATTCCCTGGGACAAGGGGCTGATCGGCCACTCGGACGCCGACGTGGTGTGTCACGCGTTGAGCAACGCCCTGTTGGGCGCGATTGGGGCGGGTGATATCGGCCAGCATTTTCCCGACGCTGACCCGCAGTACAGCGGGGCATTGAGCCTCGGGCTGCTGCGCGGCGTCGTGGCGATGGTGAAAGCACGCGGCTTTCGTCTGGGCAACGCCGATATTACGGTTTTTGCCGAGCGGCCCAAGCTGGCGGCGTATCGGCAGGCGATGCAGGAGCGGCTGGCAGCGGTTCTTGAAGCCGAACCGGCGGCGGTCAATATCAAAGCCACGACGGGCGAAAAAATGGGCTATATTGGCCGTGAGGAGGGCATGATGGCCGAAGCGATCGTGCTGCTGGAGTCGGATCTTACAGAAGCATGAAGAAATTTCAGCGAGGACGAGATGTCTTTCATTGCGATGATGCCTTCGACCTCTGACCTCTGGCCGGGGCCAGGGGCAGGGTCGGCTGCGCCACGCCCCGGCCGGCTACCCCCGGGGTGTGAAAGCGTTGGCCCTCCAGAATCTCGGCGACGGTCAACATCTGCATGCGTGGATAGGCGACGCCCATGATCTCAAGGGCACCGGCTGTTGCCATGAACCGGCGGAAGTTGCGGAGTTGCACGGCCCCGGGCGGCTCCATCACGATCAGCCCGGCCAGGGAGGCCACGTCATCATCGAGGACGCCCCGGAGGGCGCGGACATCCCGAATGGAGACATTCTTACCGCCTTTGACTTCAATCGCCATACTGTGCAAGTCGCTCTTGCCAGGCACGGTAAAATAGAGCCGCCCGTCTACCCCGCCGTCCGCGGTCCGCTTGGTGGTGACAAAGCCGTCCACCTGTTCCACGGCCCATTTCTGGAAGTGGCAGGTGTCGCGTTTCCATAAGTCCTGTGCGCCCTCCAGCGTCCGGGGCACGCCCTTGACAACAAAGTCCCGGCCTCTACCAGCCCGAGCCGGTCTTGCAGCCGGATTTGTGCCACGCGCTTTATGGCGTGAATGGCAATGTCAATGCCGATCCAGCGCCGGCCCAGGGTATGGGCGGCTTCCAGGGTGGTGGCACAGCCACAAAACGGGTCAAGGACGACATCGCCGGGGTTGGAACTGGCCGTGATGATGCGGTCAAGCAGGGCGAGCAGCTTCTGGGTCGCGTAGCCGAGGCGTTCACGGCCAAGGGCTGCTGGAATATCCGTCCATAAGTTTGTCGGGGTCTGCCCATCAGCAAGATAGGTCTTGCGATAGGGGCGTCCTGTGCCAGACCACACAAGAAGTCCGTCTTGGTCAAGGCGCTCCAGCTTTTCTTTGACCATTCTCCAGCCATACTGCGGGGTATAGCCCTGATAGGCATAGGCGAGATTCGGACGCTCCCCCATTGAGGCTGTCCGAATAATCTCATGCAGCCGGTATCGCCCTCGCTGATCCTGGTGCCGATAATTGCGCGTGACGTAGGCGTGATCGTGGGGAACCGTGATCGGGTTCCATGTCTGCTGACCCGTCTTTCCATAGTACAGGATGGTGTCCACCACCTGACCGAATCCCTTGGCGTCGCTATGGGCGCTCGTGCGCTTCCACACAATGTCGCTCCGAAAGTTCCGATGTCCGAAAATGCCGTCAAGCATCACCTTGAGGTAGTGGCTGGCGGTCGGATCACAGTGGAGATAGAGGGAGCCGGTCGGCTTGAGGACGACCTTCATGGAGACCAGACGCTCAATCATGTAGGAGAGGTAGGCCAAGAGGCGCGGTTGCGTGTGCCGCAGGGCGTGCGTCCAGGCCTGCCAGAATGTCACGACATCATCGGCTATGCCGCATTCGTGCATCAGCACGGGCATGGCGCGCAGGGCACGCTCTCGTTCTTCGTCGAGGGTCCACAGGTCACAGAAGGCTTCAATCTGGTCTGGCAGGGGGCGGCCGGTTTCGTCGGTGTATCGGTGTAAATGGCGTTGTACTCGCGGTTGGAGTTGAAGGGCGGGTCGAGGTAGATGAGGTCCACACTGCCCAACCGCAGATGATCGCGCATAATGGTCAGGCAGTCGCCGTAATACAGCCGGTTCATGTCGCGCCTCCGTAGGAATGGCCTAAGAGGAAGGCGGGCGTCCCGCCCGCGCTCCCAGGTCCAGGAGGGCGGGCGGCGGGGCTATTTGAGCGGGCGGGTGGCAAAGCCTTTCCCGCTGTAGGACAGCAGGACCCGCTTGCCGTTGACAACGGTTTCGAGCAGGGCTGCGTGGCCCCACAGCTTGTGCAGATATGACAAGCAGCGCTCGGCGTGCTCAAGTTGGAGGTCGCGGCTGTCGTGGTAGTGCTTGAGATAGAGCGTGCGGCCCTGGCTGTAGTCGGCGTCCTCAATTTTGAGAACCGGGACAGTGCCCGTGCCAACGCTTTTGAGCAGGGTCTCTTTGACCTCCCGCCAGCCGTCTGTGTCAGACACATGGGAGATGACCAGGTCGTCGCCGCGCGGCTCGTACTGAAACATGTCCATCTCACGCATCAACTCTTCGGTCAAAAAGCGGCGCAGGAACGATATGTCGCGGTCTACTTCCCGGACCTCAAACATCGCTTCCAGGCCGGTTTTTTCCGGCCGGCCGTACTTGTCGAGCTCTTCGGGCGTGGGGTCGTCGTGGCGGCGTTTGATATCGTCCCACAGCTTGAGGCCGAGGTGATAGGGGTTGATGCCCTGCGGGTGGGGGCGGACGACCTGGTTGTGGCGGACCAGGAACTCGAGGTAGAGCTCCTGGGGTAGCTCCAGGCTGTTCATGATCTCGCGGTGCCAGAAGCTGGCCCAGCCCTCGTTCATGATCCTGGTTTCCATCTGGGGAATGAAATACTGGGCCTCTTCGTGGACGATAGTCAGCAGGTCCCTCTCCCATTCGCTGAGGGACGGGTTGTGGTCACGGATGAACAGGAGGATGTCTTCTTCTGGTGAGAGCGGGACTTTGTGCAGATCGGGCTGGGTGTAGGGCTGGGGTTTATGAATGGCGTGGAACTGATCTTCTTTTGGCTGGGCGTCTTCAAGGGCGCGCCGGCGTTCCTCTTCGGGTGCCAGCTTTTTGATAGCCAGGTTGCGCCGACACTGCATGGACAGGGCGTGGGCGGTGTCGAGAATCGCCTCAACCTTCTCTACCCCGATGGATGGGTCTTCGATATACGCCCGGACCCGCTCGGCGTGGATTTTGCAGCGGTTGATAGTGGAGGCCGACCCGGTCTGACGGAAGGTGAAGTTGTTTTTGAAGAAGTCGTTGTGGCCGTAGACATGGGCAACCGTCAGGAGCTGGAGACACAGGGAGTTGTCCCGCATCAAGTAGGCGATGGCCGGGCTGGAGTTGATGACCATCTCGTAGGGCAGGCCGGACACCCCGTAGTCATACATGGTCTTCAGCTTCTCGTAGCTTTTGCCAAATGACCAGTGCGGGTAGTGCGACGGCATTCCGTGATAGGCCATGTAGCCCAGCATCTGGAAATGGTCGCACACCTCGAACTCCTGCGGATAGCAGGACAGCCCGAAGGCCCTGGCCTTGTCTCGTATCTTTTCGTCCCAGCCCTCAAGCTCGCGTACATCCCAGTCTGTCATGGCTTGGCTCCGGTCGGCGGTCGGTCTCGCCCTTTATTCGGCTGCTCGCTCTGCGGCCGACCGGGCGCTGGCCTGTGTCCGCTCGCCCTCTTCCTTTGACAGAAAAGCCCGGAAACTCGGCCAGATGTCTTCTTTGCGCTCAATGAGGACGGTCTGGTAGTTGTCGGCTTTGAGACGGCGGAAGATGGTGAGCATTGAGCTTTCGTAGTAGCGCGAGCCCAGGGGTTTGATCTCCCCGTAGCCAAACAGGTTGCACAGCTCGCACAGCTGCTGGGCGGCTCTGAGCGTGGCCGGATTGTCGGACTCGAAATTGTCGCCGTCGGAGCAGTGAAAGGCGTAGACATTCCACAGGCTGGGGTGATAGCGCTCCTGGATGATCTCGATGGCCTTCGTATAGCCCGAAGAAATAAACGTTCCGCCCGACTCGCCTTTGTAGAAGAACTCGTCTTCGGTGACCTCGCGGCCCTCGGTATGGTGAGCCACAAAGGCGAGTTCGACCTTGTCGTACCTGGTGCTCACGAACTGGTAGAGCAGAAAAAAGAAGCTGCGGGCCAGATACTTCTTCATCGTGTCCATGGACCCTGAGGTATCCATGATGCACACCACCGCCGCGTTCGAGTCGGGGCGGACATCCTCAACGAGGTGACGGTAGGTCAGGTCGTCGGTGTGAAACGGAAAGCGCTGTTCGGGGTCCCAGTCGGTCTTGCCGTCGCGCCGCATCACCGCCACCTTGCGCCGAATGCGGGCCATGGCCGTCCGGCGCTTATCGAGCCGCACCCGCACCCCCATCTTGCGGAAGCCCTTACGTTTGCTGACCCGCTCGGACGGGATTTCCCGCAGGGTTTTGCGTTCGAGGTCGGGCAGTTCAAGGTCTTCAAACATGATGTCGATCAGTTCTTCAAGCGTGACGTCGGTCTCGTAATAATCGACCCCAGCCCGGTCCCCGGCCTGGCCTTCACCCGGCCCCTGGCCCTCACCGTTCGCCTTGCCGACCACTTGGCCGGGTTGAGAGTTGCCGTCACCCTGTCCGACACCGGGTGTGTTTTCGCCGTAGATGAAGCGATACTCTTTCATCCCCCGAATCGGGACTTTGACGATCTTGTCCTTGTTTCTACCGATGATGGACTCCTCGGCGATCAGGTCGGCGATATTCTCCCGGACCGCCTCACGGACCTTCTGACGGTGACGCTGGCGGTCTGTTGCGCTCCGGTCGGACCGCAGGGAGTCGGAGGATGAGTAGGGACGAAAGATGGTGTCTGACATGGTGTTCCACCCCCGGCCGCGGCGGGCGGCTCTAGTCCTTCCATAAATGGTTCGCCGCGTACTTCAGCACAATATCAACGCTGTCCTCGGGGTAGCCGAGTTCAATCAGCCGTTGGACCATAGCGTGGTGCTTGTGTTGCTGCTCCTGGTCCCGGGTCCGGGCCTTGGTAATGACCCGGCTGATATCCCGGACCGAGCCCATCAGCTTTTTCTCGATCGCGTCCTTGAGCGGCTCATAACTTTCGTAAGTCACCCGGTCGCCGCGCCGTGACGAGGCCCAGAGATAGGCGATCACCTCCTGCCGAAAGCCGTCCGCGGCCGAGCCGATGATGGCGATCTGCTCTTCTATGGACTTCAGAAAGCCCTCGTCTGGAAGCAGTTCTTCTCTGGTGTTGCGATCCATGACCTTGGTCTGGTTCACATACGCCTCGGCATGATCGAGGTAGTTCTGGAAGAGCGTTTCGGCCTGCTCCTGATAGGAGTAGACAAACGCCTTGGTGATCTCCTTCTCAAGCAGATCGAGATACTCCTTGTGAATCACGTCCTGCAGGAATTCGAGATACTGTTTGCGGGTATCGTCCGGGGCGTCCATCGCCTTGACCATGCGGATCAGGGCTTCACGGACGCTGATCGGATTGATCGACGAGCCCCCTTCGGACAGCGCGTTGTCGAGCGCCTTCATGATGAAACGGGTCGAGATTCCGAACATGCCCTCGCGCTTGGCATCCTCGCGCAATTCCGTGACCGTGATTCTCTTGGTCCGCCCCTTCTCCACCACTTCTTCCCCGTTATACAGGTGCAGCTTGGTCATCAGATCGCACTTCGCCGACGGTTCGAGACGCGAGAGAATGGCGAACATGGCCGCCACTTCCAGGGTATGCGGCGCGACGCTGGCCCGAAAGTCCGAGTTGTGCAGCATTTTCTGGTAGATCTTGACCTCTTCGGACAGACGCAGATTGTAGGGAACCTTGACCATCACGATCCGATCCAGGATCGCCTCGTTGGTATGATCAGCCTTGAACTTCTGCCACTCGGCCTCGTTGGAGTGGGCGACAATGACCGTGTCCACATACACGGTGCCGTGACGGCCCGGCGCAGGAACAAACTTCTCCTGGGTGGCCGTAATCATGGCGTGCAGGTATTCGGTCTCGTTTTTGAAGACCTCAATGAACTCTACCATGCCCCGGTTGCCGACGTTGAACGCCCCGTTGAGTTCCAGCACGCGCGGGTCGCCCTCGGAGTAGCGGTCGAGCTTGGAAATGTCCTCCGAGCCGATCAGCACCGAGGTGTCCTGGTTATTCGGGTCAACCGGCGGCACAATACCGATGCCGCGGCGGTTGCGTTTGGAGAACCCGACCGTGGTCACCGACATCTTCTCATAGGCGTTGTTGAACTCCTCGCGCAGCCGCCACCGGGTGACCGGACACAGGTCACCCTCAATCCGCACATCAAGCATTTTTTCAAACTCTTGACGCAGATGCCGGGGGATTAAGAGCAGCGGCTCTTCAAACATCGGAGAGCCCTCAATCGTGTAGATCGGATCAAGGCTCTCAAGTCCCCGCTGCAATTTTTCGACCAGCGAGCTTTTACCCGCCCCGACCGGTCCCATCAGATACAGGACTTGACGGTTCTCTTCGCCCCGCATGGCCGCGGACTGAAAGTAACGGGCAATCTCGGCCAGCGTTTCTTCAATGCCGAAGAATTCGTCCTTAAAGAAATTGTAGACTTTCAGGGACTCGTCTTTGAATAAACGACGGATGCGAGGATCATCGGTGTCGCTAATATCCGTCGCCCCTTCACGCTGGATCATGTCGTAGATGCGAGCGTGGGCGTGCTTGACGACAGAAGGGTCTTCTCTGACCTTTTCCAGATAGTCGATAAAGGTCCCGCTCCAGTGTTTGCTCTCGCGGTTCTCACGGTCTTCTCTGATCAGTCGCTCAAACGTATGCTTGCTGTTCTCATCCATCTCCACCCCCATAAACACCGGTGAATGGTTATGTCCGTTCGTTTCTCGGTGTCTCTCTTATACCACCTAGCATAGCGGGAGAGGATTACCAGAGCAGGCGAGCGGCCCGGGACGCAGATTTTCTCGCTACGATTGGGCTGACACCAGAAAAGACCCTGGTGAAGATGGTCCCAACGGGACTCGAACCCGTGCTACCGACGTGAGAGGCCGGCGTCCTAACCGCTAGACGATGGGACCGAGAAGCTGAGGTGGTAGGACTCGAACCTACAATCGCCTGATCCAGAGTCAGGTGGCTTACCAATTAGCCCACACCTCAGTAAACCGGAAAATAAAGAACCGCCGGGCCAAAGTCAAGCCGAAACCTGCCCTTTCTCGGCCCCCAGGGTCATCAGGGCAGTATCCAGACGGGTCAGCGTTTGGTCCTGGCCCAGGGCGACCATCACCTCGAAAATCCCGGGACTGGCCGTCCCGCCGGTCAGCGCCACCCGCACCGGTTGAGCAATGTTACCCAGCTTGAGACCGAGGTCTTGCATCAGACCGCTGAAAACGAGATGCAGGCCCTGTTCGGTCCAGTCCGGAGCCAGGCAGAGCCGGCGGCGAACCTGTTCAAGGACAGCTACGCCATCTGGCGTCAGGAATTTCTTGCGCGCCTTTTCCTCAAACGTCACCTTCTCGGTGAGATAAAAATGCGCCGCATCGGCCAACTCGCTCAAGGTTTTGGCTCGGGGCTGAAGCGTCTTCAGTATCCGCCCGAGTCGCTCGTCGTCGGGCAAGTCATAGCCTTTCAGGAAGGGTTTCACCTCTTGGCTGAGTCGGGCTAACGGGCGGGCCTGCTGGTACTGAAAATTGAGCCATTCCAGCTTCTCGGCATTAAACACTCCGGCCGATTTGCCGACATCGGCAAGACGGAATGTACTGCGCAGTTCAGCCCGCGAGAATACTTCGTTGTCGCCGTGTGACCAGCCTAAGCGAGCAAGAAAATTGACCAAAGCGTCGGGCAGATAGCCCATCTCACGGTAGGCCCGCACCGCGGTGGCCCCGTGCCGTTTGCTGAGCCGAACCCGGTCGGGGCCGAGAATCAGGGGCAGGTGGGCAAAGGCCGGCGGAGCGGCATCCAGGGCTTGAAAAATCAGGACTTGGCGCGGGGTATTGGTCAGATGATCGTCCCCGCGCACGACATGGCTGATCCGCAGGGCGGCATCGTCACAGACGGAACAGAAGTTATAGGTCGGCAAGCCGTCCGAACGAACCAGGATCAGGTCGTCAAGTTCCTGATTCTGAAAAACGACCCGGCCCTTGATAATATCATCAACGACCGTCTGCCCTTCTTTGGGGGCCTTAAAGCGGACCGTAAACGGCCGCCGGTCGCCCGGTTGAGGGGGGGCGGCGCGACACGTCCCGTCGTAAGCCGGCTGGCGGCCCGCGGCCAGGGCGGCTTGGCGTTTGGCCTGTAGGTCTTGTGGCGTGCAGTAGCAGCGGTAGGCTTTGGCCTGACGCAGCAGGCGATCGCCAGCCTCGTGGTACAAGGCCGTGCGTTGGCTCTGAAAATAGGGGCCTTCATCGCCGTCCAGCCCAAGCCAGTGTAGCGCGTCCACGATATCGGCCTGAAATTCCGGGGTTGAGCGTTGCCGGTCGGTGTCGTCAATACGCAGCACAAATGTGCCACCGTGTTCTTTGGCGGCCAGATAGGCAAACAGTGCGGTACGCGCGCCGCCGATATGCAGGTAGCCGGTTGGACTGGGGGCAAAACGTGAACGAACCCTTGTCATAGCCAAACGCTAACAGGCGGCTGAGGAGCACGTCAACGCCGGCCGACAGGAAACTCACAACAGGGGTTTGAGTTCTGTGGTGTCATCAGCTATGTTCCTGGCCAGACCGAGCCGATAGCTCAGTCGGTAGAGCATCTGCCTTTTAAGCAGAGGGTCCCGGGTTCGAGCCCCGGTCGGCTCACACCCTCTATCCGTTCCTCAACATGTCCCCGTCGTCTAGCTTGGCCTAGGACACCGGCCTTTCACGCCGGCGGCACGGGTTCAAATCCCGTCGGGGACATCCCGCCCTGTCAGCCCAGCCTTTTGGCCACCTCGGCCAAGCGCGGCGCACGGCGGTCCTTGTCCGACACAATCGGCTCCGCAACCGGCCAGGTAATACCAATCTCAGGATCGTTCCAGACAATCCCGATTTCGTCGCTCGGGTCGTGGAAGTCGGTGCATTTATAGACCACCTCGGCGCTCTGGCTGAGCACACAAAAGCCGTGGGCAAAGCCGGGCGGCACATAGGCTTGGCGGAAATTCTGGGCGGACAGCCGTAGACCGACCCAGTTCCCAAATGTGGCTGAGCGGGGACGGATGTCGACTGCAACGTCAAAAATCTCGCCCTGAATCACGCGCACCAGCTTGCCCTGTGGATGCCGCCCTTGAGCGTGCAGGCCACGCAGGGTGTTGTGTCTCGAGCGGGAATGATTCTCCTGGACAAAGACCGCGGGAATGCCGGCCTCGGCATACTCGCGAGCGTGGTAGGTTTCGAGGAAAAACCCTCGCTCGTCCCGGAAGACCGCGGGTTCAACAACGAGGACCTCGGGCAGAGCAGTGGAATAGACTTTCATCGGGTGTACTTCGCGCGGCTCACCTCCAGGGCCTGATGTACACGAAATCCGGACCGGAGGAAAGACCGCTGGCTTGCCTTTTGCCCCCCAAGCCGTATACAAAACGTGCCGAGTCGGCCCTGCCACTGTATTCCATCACCGTCCAGAACTAAGGAAGAGCCATGCCGCATACTCTTTTTAATAGCTTACAAACATTCGGGTTAGGAAACGGTAAGACGGCCCGGTTGTACTCTTTGCCCCAACTGGAACACGAGGGCATCGGGCGCATCTCGCGCCTGCCAATCAGCATTCGCATTGTGCTCGAGTCGGTGCTGCGCAACTACGACGGGACGCGCATAGAGGAGCGCGATGTGCGTAATATCGCCGGCTGGGGGCCGAACGATACCCGGACCGCGGAAATTCCGTTCACCGTTGCCCGGATTGTCTTGCAGGACTTTACCGGCGTGCCCTTGCTGGTTGACTTGGCGGCGATGCGCTCGGCGGTTGCCAGGCTGGGCAAAGACCCGAAACTGATAGAGCCGCTGGTACCGGTCGATCTGGTCGTTGACCACTCGATCCAGGTCGATTATGCCGGTGTCGGCAACGCCCTACAGCGGAATATGGAGAAAGAATTTAAGCGCAACCAGGCGCGCTATCAATTCCTCAAATGGGGGATGCAAGCCTTTGATAGCTTTAAGGTCGTACCCCCCGGCATCGGCATCGTCCACCAAGTCAATCTTGAATACCTGGCCAAGGGAGTGCTGGAAAAAGACGGGGTGTATTACCCGGATACGCTGGTCGGGACCGACTCGCACACCACGATGATCAACGGTCTGGGTGTGGTCGGTTGGGGTGTTGGTGGCATTGAGGCTGAAGCCGGCATGCTGGGGCAGCCAGTCTACTTCCTGACCCCGGATGTCGTGGGCGTGTATATGACGGGGTCGCTGCGAGAAGGCGTGACCGCAACCGACCTAGTGCTCCACTGCACCGAGATGCTGCGAGCGGCAAAAGTCGTGGGCAAGTTTGTCGAATTTCACGGTCAGGGGGCGGCCCGGCTGCCGCTGACCGACCGCGCTACCATTGCCAATATGGCTCCAGAATACGGCGCAACCATGGGCTTTTTCCCCGTTGATGAAGAGACCTGTCGCTATCTCGAAGCGACCGGTCGAAGCGAGGAGCAGGTTGACGCGTTTCGGCGCTACTTCCAGGCCCAAGACATGTTCGGTATTCCAGGCAAAGATCAGTGTGTCTACAGCCAGGTCTTGGAACTCAATCTGGCCGAGGTGCAGCCGGCAGTGGCCGGTCCGAAACGTCCCCAGGATCGGATCAACCTGCCAGACCTGAAACAGACCTTTCGCGATCTGTTTCAGAAGCCGGCCAGTGAGAGCGGCTATGACAAGTCACCGGACGAGCTTGACAAACGGTATCCGGTCAGCAGTTCGGCTTCTTCAAGCGGGCCGGTCGATATCGGCCACGGCGATGTGCTGATTGCGGCCATTACCTCGTGTACCAACACCTCAAACCCGAGCGTCATGCTGGCAGCCGGCCTGGTGGCCAGAAAAGCGGTCGAAAAAGGCTTGACACTTCGCCCGACGGTCAGAGCGTCTTTAGGTCCAGGTTCGCGTGTAGTCACCGAATATCTGGAAAAAACCGGACTCCAGACCTATCTGGATCAACTTGGCTTTCATCTGGTCGGCTACGGCTGCACCACCTGCATCGGCAACTCAGGTCCGCTTGACCCCGATATTGAGGCTACGGTGACGGCAAACGACCTCATCACTGCCAGCGTGTTGAGTGGTAATCGGAACTTTGAGGCGCGGGTGCATCAGAATATCAAGGCCAACTTTCTGATGAGCCCGCCTCTGGTCGTGGCCTTCGCGCTGGCCGGCCGAGTTGATATTAACCTGAACACCGAGCCGCTGGGCAGCGGCACAGATGGTCATCCGGTCTATCTGCGCGATCTGTGGCCGAGTTCCTCAGAAACCCAGGCTTTGATCCAGGCCGCGCGCGAGCCTCACACATATCGCGGTTTGTACGCCGACCTCAACGCCAACAATCCTTTGTGGAACGAGATCCCTAGCACCACCAGCAATCTGTACGACTGGAACCCGGCTTCGACCTATATTCAAGAGCCACCGTTCTTTGAGGCGTTTGGACTTGAGCCCGGTACCATCAGCCCGATTAGAGGTGCCCGCCTGCTAGCCGTGTTGGGTGAGTCGGTCACCACTGATCACATCAGTCCGGCCGGGGCGATCAAACCAACCTCGCCCGCCGGTCAGTATCTGCAAGACAACGGGGTCGGCATCCCCGACTTTAACAGCTACGGCTCACGGCGAGGCAATGACCGGGTGATGACCCGGGGTACATTTGCGAATGTCCGGATTAAAAACCTGATGGTGCCGGGCTCTGAAGGCGGGGTGACCCGGTACTACGCCAACGGCATCGGCCAGCAGATGGACATCTACGACGCCGCGGTCCAATATCAGGCGACCGGTACGCCGCTAGTCGTGATTGCCGGCCAGGAATATGGGACGGGCAGCTCACGCGACTGGGCGGCCAAGGGCACGGCCCTGCTCGGAGTGAGGGTGGTGATTGCCCAGAGCTTTGAGCGGATTCATCGGAGTAACCTGGTCGGCATGGGCGTGTTGCCATGTCAGTTCAAAGACGGTACCAGCGCCCGGGCGCTGCGGCTAGACGGCAGTGAGACCCTTGACCTGACGGGCATCACCGACGACCTCAGACCCCAGCAAGACGCAACACTGACGATCCACCGGTCGAGTGGAGAAAGTCAAGACCTTACGGTAAGTGTCCGGATCGATACGCCAATAGAAGTCGAATACTATCGGCACGGCGGGATTTTGCACTATGTGCTGCGGCAGTTGATCAGCCGGGTCTAGGGAACACCAGGAGCGGGTTATACCCCGCCCCGACGAGCTAACCCCTTTTCCGGCTCTGGGGGAAACGCTTATTGTGCTCTTCAATAACCTGGTCAGTCAGATCGATATCTTGCTTGCCATATAAGACGACGGTGTTATTGCCCTCCAGAATAACCGTATATGCGCCTTGTTCGCCCAACTCGGCCACAATCTGTTGCAGTTGGGCCATGATCCGACTGGTCAGCTGCCGATCTCTGATCTTCAGATCTTCTTCGGCATCCTTGTAACGCCGTTCAAAATCTCGCAGGCTCTGACGGTAGTCCTGTCCCAGCGCGTCACGTTCTTCCTCGCGGAGGACCATGACCTTCTTTTCCAGTTCATCCTTGAGCTTTTCGACGCGCTCCCTCTGCTGCTGCAAATGACGCTCCGAATTCTCGACCGCCTTCTTGAGTTGATCTTGGGCCTTTTTGCCCGCCTCGCACTCGGACATAGCGCGTACCAGGTCGACATAGCCGATCTTTATGTGTGCCGGATCGTTTTGGCCCTCTTCCTGGGCCGCCCCTCCGAGCGCGACCAAAAGAAAGGCAAAAGCCAGGATTATTGATGGCAGTACAAAGGACAGCCGACGCATGATATCCTCCTCCTCACACGAGACTTCTGAACAGCCCCGCAGTATAGCCGCCGGGGCAGGGGCAGACAAGAACAACGCCGTTCTTTTTCATGCGGCTCGCCCCTCATCAGCCCAGGCGTCAGCCCCGCACATTCCCTGGTCCGCCTCTTGTGCCGTGCTGCGTGGTGTGCTTCAAGTGGGGTTCAGGCCCACGCGCAAGAACAGACATGCATAGAGATCGAACACCCTGGAGACGGCGGCTACAACGCCTCGGATTCGGCCTCGGGCTGCTAGGCGTCGTGTGCCTGCCTCAGCCGAGTCCGGCCGAAGAGGACTTCCTCGGCAGCTATGTTTCCATTCCCGGCTCCTATAATTTCGTCCAGCGCGCCCCCCAGGAGGCACGGCCGGATTCGGTCAAGCTGACCGTCTTTGAGGACTTCTTGTGCGCGGCCTGCTACCAGGCGGTTACCCAGCTCGTCCCCA
This sequence comes from uncultured Binatia bacterium (SeqCode), assembly GCA_965242605.1. GTDB lineage: Bacteria > Desulfobacterota > Binatia > Bin18 > Bin18 > JAAXHF01. The sequence goes on from CBDESS010000001.1 coordinate 383,869, forward strand.
AGCTCCAAAAAAAATACGGCACCCGTTTGCGGGTCGAGTTCCTCGGCTACCCGCTTGTCGATCAAAAGTCCTCTATCCCGGCCCGCGCCTATGTCTTGGCCGACGAGTTTGGTCTCCGCCACGAAATGCAACAGGCGCTCTTCCGGGTCCAGTTTGAAGAGCGGCTTGACATCACCGGTCGGAACGGCTTGGCCCGAGTAGCAGACACGATCGGGCTTGATCCAGAGCTACTGCTGAACCGCTTGGCAGGCAAAGACGGCAAGGCCGAGGTCGCCCGCATTGTGGCCTTGGCACGCCGCTACCAACTTGATTCCGTGCCGGGTTTTATTCTTGACGGCTGGATCCGGGTCAAGACCGTGTCCCAGACCAACCTTGAAACCATTATCGACGGCATCCTGGAACGGAAGCTCAGCCAAAAAAACTAGGCGGCTCCCCGCCCCCTCTCCGAGGAGGTGAAAAAAGCCTCTGATCAGATTATTTCAGATTATTGACCTTTGCCCTTGTTTTCTGTCATGTAGGTGGTATGGAGAGGATAAGGCTATGGAACGTGGTCCGCCCTATGGCGCTGTCTCAATGTCGTATCGTCGTAACAACACCCACGAAGGAGGGAATACCATGAAACTGAAGAGACTCTTTGGAACTGCCTGCGCGGCGCTGTCCATAGGCGCACTCAGCTTGGCGGCCCCAGCCAACGCGGCCTATGAGGACTGTAATATCGTCAAATGTACTGGGCCCGATCACGAGTATACGGGAGAGGTTTTCACCAAAGACAATATGGCGGAAGCCGGTGAATTGCTCATCCCTGGCATTCAGTGGTACGTCCAGCAGGGTATGGAGATCAAGGTCATCAAGACGATCAAGATCCCTCTGCCCAAGCTGTTCCAGGAAGCGACCGAGAAATACTCCGGCCAAGTCGAGATATCCCCCGACGGCCGCGAACTGTTCAACTATGTGGCTGGCGTCCCCTTCCCGGCGATTGACCCCAACGACCCGCTCGCCGGGGCCAAGCTCATGTGGAACCAGGAGCAGAAGCCCCAGTATGTGGACAACGTCGGGACCGAGTGGATTACCGAGCTCGTCAACAGCAAGGGCGAGCTCGAGCGCACCTATGGCTCGCAGTTCTGGCGGCGCATGATGTGGACCGGCCGCCTCTACACCGAGCCCAAGCCTGTCGTGCCCAACAACCCCCCCCTGCGCTACACCGAGCAGTTCGGCCCCCTCTTCATTCCCAACGACCTCAAGGGCGCGGGCGTCCTGAACAACCGCTATCTCGGCATGGACGTCCCGGACGACTCCTACATGTACCTGCCGGAGCTCCGCCGCGTGCGGCGCATCAGCGTCGCCAACCGCAGTGACGCCTTCTGGGGCACCGACATGGACCTCGACTCGCTCTGGGGCTTCAACTCCAAGCATTCCTACTGGACCTTCCGCCTGCTGGCCGAGAAAGACATCCTGGCCCCGGTCCACATCGGCCTCTACGGCACGCGCAACGTCTGGTGTGCCGAGCCGGACGGCACGAGCGGCACCCGGGCCTTCCTGCCCTGCAACATTCCCTGGGAGCGCCGGGCCGTCTATGTGGTTGAGGGCATTCCCTCGGCCTACAGCCAGTACGCCTACTCCAAGCGCATCATGTACATCGACAAAGACTTCTGGGGCATGAATTTCGCCGAGATGTACGACCAGGGCGGCGAGTTGTGGAAGTTCTGGTTCAACATGTTCAACTATGTCTCCACGCCGTATGAGGGCTATCCGGTCAACAAGCTCGAAGGGGCAGCGTACGACTACGACGACGTGTGGGCCTTCACGCCCCACGGGCAAGGCTCAGACCTTCAGTTGGCGCACGCGACCAAGTGGGACGCGCCGTCCGGCTATTCCCGCTCGGCCAGTGAGTGGACCCAGGAGTGGTATTTCAATGAGCAAACCCCGATTAACACCCCCGAGGCATTTTCGGTGAACTTCCTGATCCGCAGTGCTCGCTGAAGATCGGCCGTGCGTGAGGCGCTGCGGTGCCTCACGCACTCCTGTGTGACCGGGCGGCAGGAAGGCGTCCTGCCTTTCCTCCTCTCCCCCTTTTTTGCGGCACGATCCCCCCCCTCTTTCAGACAAAGAGAAGGACCCATGGCAGAAGAACACCAGATTGCGGAAGACGAATCACTGGCCAAGCTCGCCTGGGGCTATGTCGGCGTTGGAGTTTTATGGCTGGCTCTGATCCTGTCCGGTATCGCCTTTGAGCGCTTAGGACTCACCTCAACTCTCTTCTCCGGGATTCTGCCCGGAGAGGTCGGCAGCCTCCGTCAGCAAAACGCCGAATTCGATCAGAACCTCAAAAGCGTCACCCAGGAACGGGATGTGCTCAGCCGACGTGCCGACACGTTTAAGCGGCAGCTTGACCTGGAAAAAAGTCGCAGCCGAGAGCTGCAAACCCAGCTTGACCAGACCAAAGCCGCAGCTCCATCAGCTCCAGCCGAAGAAGCAATGGCCGCTCCAGGCGCATAAGGGGCGGTATGATCGAAGTCCACAACGTCACCAAATACTACGGTCAGGTCCGGGCTCTCCACAACGTTTCCTTTGATGTCCGGGAGGGGGAGATCGTCGGTCTATTGGGCCCCAACGGCTCGGGTAAAACCACGCTCATGCGTATCCTGACCGGCTTCTTCCCACCGACCGAGGGCCGGGTGGTCGTAGCCGGCTACGATGTCGAAACCGCGTCTTTGGAGATGCGCCGCAAGCTCGGCTATCTGGCAGAGAACGTCGTGCTGTACCCGGATATGACGGTCCGCGCTTTTCTGGGCTTCTGCGTGCGGGTGAAAACGGCTATCGGGGCGGAACGGTTCAAGCAGGTCGAGCGCGTGCTCAACGTGTGTGGCCTCAGCCATATGGCTCGCCGCCACATCGGCACCCTGTCAAAGGGCTATCGCCAGCGGATCGGCCTCGCCCAAGCCCTGCTGTGCGATCCCCAGGTCTTGATTCTTGACGAACCTACCATCGGCCTTGACCCACACCAGCTGATCGATATGCGGGGGCTGATTAAGAGCCTGGGCGGAAAAACGACGGTGTTGTTATCGAGCCACATCCTGGCCGAGGTTGCCCAGGTGTGTCACCGCGTCGTGATTATCGACAAAGGCCACATCCTGGCCGAGGATACCCCGGCGGGACTCAGCCAACGCCTGCAATCCGCCACCCGGACGCGGATGCGGATCGCCGGTCCGGTCCAGGAGATTCAAAACGCGCTGAAAGCCCTGCCCGGAGTGAGTGAGGTCATCCTCCAGGACGCCGCCGAAGAGCAGGATGAACAGCCGGGCCAGCTCTTTCTTGTCCACTCACAAGACCGCACGCTCAGCCACCAACTCGCCGAGCTGGTAATCAACCGAGGCTGGTCCCTGCACGAGCTCAACCCACTCACCGCCGGCTTAGAAGAGTTATTTGTGCGCCTGACAAAAGAGGAACACCGTCCAGCGGCCTAGCCGGTCATACCCCTCCGACCGGCTTGCAGGATGGATGCCTCTGTAGGAGATGGGAAATGGGACAGGCAGGCACGTTCCTGATAAACTTTCGGGCCATTGTTGCCAAAGAACTTCGCTCGTACTTTCTGTCGCCGTTCATCTATCTTGTCACCGCAGTCTTTCTGCTGGTCAGCGGCTATTATTTCTATACCGACCTCATCTTCTATGTGCAGTTCGGTTTTGGCCTCAACATCATTGAAAATTTCTGGCAGCTCCTTTTTACCGACATCCGCCTGATGCTGCTGCTGGCCATTCCGTTCTTGACCATGCGCTTGTTTGCCGAAGAAAAACGGCTGGGAACAATTGAGCTGCTGCTGACCTATCCGATGCGGGATGCCGAGTTGTATCTGGGCAAATTTGTCGCCTGTAGCCTCGCCACCCTGTTTATGCTGTCCTTTACCGCAGTCTATCCCGTTCTGGTCTACTGGGTGCAGCCGTTTAACTGGACGCTTGTCCTGGCCGGCTATAGCGGCCTGGTGCTCATCGCCCTGGCCTGCATCGCGTGTGGTCTATTCATTTCCTCGCTGACCGACAACCAGGTGGTGGCCGGCTTTGCCGCACTGTGTACGCTGCTGTTCTTCTGGATCCTGAGCTGGAATGAGGGTGCCACCCGCGAGGGTTTCCTGTACTGGTTGGCCCAAACCTCTATGGTCACCCATTTTCAGGGTTTTGCCCAGGGATTTATTGACATCAAAGAGGTTACCTTCTTCCTCGCCTTTGTGCTGTTCTTCAGCTTTTTGACCCTCCGTTCGCTCGAATCTCGCCAGTGGAAGGGACGCCGATGAATAGCAATCTGCACAACACGCTCAAGCTCCTTGTTGGGGCAGTCGGATTTCTCGCCATGCTGATCGCTATCCAAGCGGTCCTCGCCCACTACAACCGACGGATCGACCTCACCTTGCAACAGAAGTTCACCCTTGCCCCCCGTACCCGGCATGTGGTGTCGAACTTGCAGCAAGATGTCCAGGCCATCGCCTTTATCCACCCAGACCGCCCCGAAAATTTCTTTCTGGCCGATATGCTAGGCCGTATGGACGCCCTGTCACCACACTTTCGCTACACGATTGTCGATATGAACCGCAGCCCGGCCACGGCCCAGCAGTACAACGCCCGCCGCTACGGCACAATTGTGTTTGAATCAGCCGGCCGCAGCCGCCACTCCTCCCTGCACTCCGGTGAGAACGACGTTGTCGCCGCCCTGTTGCACGTCACTCGCGGCGCGGAAAAGATGATCTATTTTACGACCGGCCACGGTGAAGGCGATCTCAGAGACCCCCAGCCGGAGGACGGCTACACCAAGCTCCGGGGCGCTATGGCGGACGAGTTTTACGCCACCAGACAGATCTCGCTGGCAGATACCGGCGGCGTACCGGACGACGCCGAGGTGGTCGTCCTGCTCGGTCCCAAAGACCCGTTCATGCCCTTTGAACTGCAAGCCCTGGACGCCTTTCTGAAACGGGGGGGGGCGCTGTTTGTCATGACCGATCCCAACAGCGCGTCGAATCTCGACTCCTTCCTGGAACAATACGGGGTGCATCTGCTGGACTATATCGCCGTCGATCCCTCAAAACGGATCTATGCCGGAGAATCCATTACCTTTCGCGCCTCACGGACCGCCACCACCCACGATATGATCAAAGCGGTCAACGCACCGCCGATCTTTTCCCTGTCTCGGGTCGTTGAAGTGCGCCAGGACCTTGACAAAGGCATCAGAGCCGCCCCTATTCTGGCCACCTCCGGCTCCGGCTTCGGCAGCGCCGAGCGGCATATCTCCGCCCAGCAAGAGCTTCAGCTTGTTGCCGGCCAGGACCTGCGCGGCCCTGTCCCGATCGCCGGAGAAGTGATGGTGAGCAACGCGGACGGCAGCACCGGGCGGATCGTGGTTTTTGGCGATGTGGACTTTGCCCACAACGGGCTGCTTGACCAGGGCGGCAACCGCGACCTGTTCATCAACGCCGTCAACTGGCTGGCCGACGACGTCGGTCAGGTCGGTGAGCGGGCCGCCAGGCAACCGGCTGGGGTGAAGCAGTTCTACCTGACCGATCAACAAGGCCGCCGGATTCTGCTTGTCAGTACTGCCATCCTGCCGGGCTTTTTTCTGCTTATCGGTGTCGGCGTGTTCGTGTGGCAGAGGCAGCGCGGATGAGCTGGCGTCGCATCGGCCTGTATTACGGCGTAGCGGTCGTATTTGGCGCGTATTTCTTTGCCTTTGTATGGGACCCGGCCGGTGAAGGACCCCGTATAGGAGAGGCCTACGCGCCGACCCAGAGCCGTTTTCTCCCCTTTTCACGCGAGTCCATCCAAGAGCTCGAATTGCACCGCGATGGACAAGTGCTCCGGTGCCGGCTTGACGGTGACACTTGGCGGGTGGTCGAACCCGAGGGGGGTAACGCTACCTCATCGCTGGTGACGAGCCTGATTGAAAATCTGACCCTGGAACAGGAGACCCGGGTCGTGCAGGAAGCGGCCGAGGAGCTGGCCGCCTACGGTCTCAAGCCGCCGCACGCTACCATCGTGCTCAAGGGCAAGACCGAGGCTGATTTAGCCACCGTTTTTATTGGCGGACGCAACCCCACCTCAACCGCGGTATACGCCAGCAAAGAGGGTTCTTCTGAGGTCGTGCTGTTAGGCTATAGCGCGTTCTACTATCAAGAACTGCTGTTTGAGGCAGCCACCGGCTCCACTGCCGGCACAACACAGTGAACGACGATGACCTTTTCTCTCAAGATGATATCATCATTCGCTGTGGGCAGCCCCGAGCCGACGCAGGACACAGGAGAGGGGCAGGCCCTTGAGCGGGGCTGAGCCTTGCCATTGTCCATGTTGCCTCTCTGCAAAACAGTGGGCCTGGTCATGGCGGTGTGGTATGGCGCAGCGCTCAGCGCTTGCCCATCGTCCCAGGAGCACAGCGTTCACGACGACATCAAACAGTACCTGGAAAGGAAGCAGGACTGGCTGCCGACCGAGAACCAAGTGAATGCGGCCATAGAGATCGTCCGTCGCGATCACTTCGTCCACGACGATCTGACGGTCAACGTCCTAACGCCATTCATCGGCCTCAGTCAGGACTATATTCGAGAGCTCGAGGCGTACCAGCCCCACACTCCTGCGGTCTCCAACATTCACCAGCAGTACATTGAGGGCTGGCGGGCGTATCAGTTTGCCATTGCCGCCGCGGTTGACGCCGCCGAGCGCCGGGACTATGTGCAACTCTCCAGCGCCAACGTCAATCTTTTCCGAGCGCAACAGGTGGTTATGAACACCAACGCCAACCTCAACCAACTGGCCGAACGGACCGGGCTCAATCCTCCCGACCCGCCCGAGCCGGCGTCGGGCACGCCGCCGACAGCCGGCGAAGTCGTGATCAAATAGCATTGGAGCCATGACAGAAGTACCCGCCATTCCTGGAACCGGAGTTGCTATCATCACGGCCGGCGCGGCCTGAGCCACCGAAGGAGAAGATAATGACCGAAATCCTGGCCATTCTCGGAACCGGGGTTGCCACCATCAGTGTCATCCTCGCCGGCCAACGTGGCCTGCGGGCTGAGATGGGTGGCTTGCGGGCTGAGATGGGCGGCCTGCGGACCGAGACGGGCGACCTGCGGGCTGAGATGGGCGGCCTGCGGGCTGAGATGGGCGGCCTGCGGGCTGAGATGGGCGACCTGCGGGCCGAGCAGCATGAACTGCGTGCCGAAATGCGCGACCGCTTCACCGCCGTTGATACCCGCCTGACAGCGGTGGAACGCCAGCAGGGCGAACTGCGGGAACGCATGGCCCACCTCGAAGGCTTGCTTGACGGCCTGCGTGAAGCCGTCACCGGCCGGCGCGGCGCGGCCTGAGCCACCGAAGGAGAAGAGAATGACCGAAGTTCCAGCCATTTTCGGAACCGGGGTTGTTATCATCGGTGTCATCCTCGCCGGCCAACGTGGCCTGCGGGCTGAGATGGGCGGCTTGCGGACCGAGCAGCATGAACTGCGCGCCGAAATGCGCGACCGCTTCACCGCCGTTGATACCCGCCTGACGGTGGTGGAACGCCAGCAGAGCGAACTGCGGGAACGCATGGCCCACCTCGAAGGCTTGCTTGACGGCCTGCGTGAAGCCGTCACCGGCCGACGCGGCGCGGCCTGAACTATTCCCGCAGGCGGCCTGGGCGAAGAAACAGAGAGCCGGATTTGCCGCATTTTCTGCCGTGCGGAAAATGCCTCCTGGAAACTTGCACAAGCAGACACTCTTCGGTATAAAGCCAGGGTTCAGACCAAAGAGAAGGCATCTGAAGGAAGAGAAAGGAGGTTCGCCACGATCAGGAAGAAGAGGTGGAGTGAGGATGGAACAAAAACAGAAGAGACCGCATCAAGGAGGGTATAGAATGAGAAGGGCAAAAACACTGGGACGACGCATCGTCCTGGGTGCAGTGGTAGGCCTGCTTGGCCTGCTTACCTGGGGTACGGACGCTTGGGCTTCGGTCCGCTTGGCCCCGGATATCGAATTGCAGACCTGGTACCGCATGCGTCACAGCTTCCAGACTGACTCTGACCATTTTGACTGGGTGCAGTGGCGGAACGAAGGCTTTATCTGGCTGACCTACGACAACTTCTATCGGCGGGGCAAGCTGTTCAACAAGTTCGAGATTCCGGTGCCGCTGGTTGAGACCGCCTCGGTCAGCGCCCGCTGGCGTTCACGGGTTGACCCGGTGTATGTGATTCGTGACCACTACAAAGACCTGTACGACGAAGAGCACACCCAGAACTTTCTGGTACCGGAGAACGGCTTTCGGGACCTGTACCTCGACCTTGACCACGGCTATATCGGCCCGGGCAAGCTGTACACCCGCTGGGGCTATCAGCAGGTGGTGTGGGGCGAGTCCGACCTGTTCCGCTCCATTGATGTGGTCAACCCCCTGCGGATTGACCAGAACTTTGGTGTGGGCGAGAAGTTTGACGAGTTTCGCAGCCCGATTCTGGCCCTCAAGGCCCTGTACGACATCGGCAACATCGGCACCTGGATCTCGGGTGCCGGTCTTGAAGCCTTCTATACCCCCAGATACCGCACCGGCACGACTGACCTGCTGCTTGAAGACGGTTGGCGGATTCAGTACCAGGCACGCGGCTGTGAAAAGGACGGGGTGTACTATGACTGGTCCATCGCCGACTGCGGGACGACAGGTTCAGACAACACCATCCGCATGCTGCCCTACCGGCCGCCTTGGCTCGGCAGCCGGCGCTCTGACCATCCCTGGTCGCTCAACATCACCGGCAACAACGCCAAAACCGACTCGGCTGACTTCATCTGTCATTTCAGCCCCACCTCCCTTGTCGAGACGAGCCGACGCTGCGCCCACGATGTGCCTGGCGACCGGATCAGTGCTATCGTCAACCTGCCCAAAGGCAATGCTCACCACCACAGCCGGGGTCACTGGCACTCGGCCGGCGTTCGCTTTATCGGCAGCACCTGGTTCAACCTCGACTTCTCCCTCAACTACATGTACATCCCCTACACCTTTGCCAACGGCAACACCGTCGACGACTTCAGCAATTATGGGGATGGCTATGTGCCCGAGCTGGTGTGGAACGAAGACAACATGGTCGTAGAAGAAGAGAACTTCTACGAGGGGGACTTCCAAGAGGGCTTGCTCCGCTGTCTGTCGGAAAGCGGCAAACAGGGCGTGGCCCGCAACGGCCGGACCAACGGTGGCTTCTTTGGGTCGCTGCACGGGACCGACCTCTACGGCTATGACTGGAAAGAGCGGAAGCTTGACGAAGACGGCAGAGCGACCGAGGGAGCCAGACAAAAGCACGCTATCAGGCAGAACTACAGCATCTGTACCAACGGGTTCAGCCACCAGCGGCGCTACTCCAACGTGGTCGGTTTCACTTTGACCTACAATGATTTCGACTACACTGGCGCGGTCTTCCGCGTAGAGCAGAGCTACAGCACCAAGGAAGCCCTGAACAAACGGGCCGCGGGTGTGACCGAGCCCGATCAACGCGCCCGGCGCAACGGCCGGATTCTGAACAGCGGCGCGGTATGGCGCAGCATGGTCGGTTTTGACCTGATCCAGTCCCTGATGAGCTACCCCGGCATGGGCTGGACCCGCCATCTGCCGGGTCAGTTCGGCGTGCAGCAGTCCTTCCTGACCGGCCAATGGTTGATGCAGTACAACGCCACCGGCCGTTCAGGCGTGACCAGCAACATGTGTAACTGGAACTTCGCCCAGGGCTTGCTGGGTTCGGCGGCCGACAGCCTGCCCTACTTCAACCGATATGGGCAGCGGACAGACAACGCCGGGAATCTCATCGTCCAAGGCGAAAATGCCGCGGGCGAGGACCAGTGGTACCGCGTGAACGATGGAGTCGAAGGCAGGGGAGACGGCGGCACATACTCTCGTGCAGACCTCACTCCGGTAGACGAAGCGGATATCACACGGGCCGAATACAACGAGGCCAACCCCAACGACCCACTTGACCCAAAGCGGGACGCCGTGCGCGGGTGTAGCACCAAACGCTGGAACCACCTGTTCACCCTGGCCCTGGCCGGTAACGGCTACTTCCGGGGCAAGCTCGAAGGCCGCAACGCGGTCGCCTGGGAGCCTCGCGGTTCCCATGTGCTGCTGTTCTCGCAGTGGTGGTGGCGTGAGCTGAAAGGCATGCCGCTTGACCTGTCGTTCGGCACGGCTTGGTTCCTGGGCAGCCAGAACAGCAATTCCTGGTCGCTGCTCAACTACTTCGCCAACCGCGACCTGGTCTGGTTTGAAGCGACCTACTATCTCCTGTAGGCCGTCCTCACCCCAGCGGGGGAGCACCTGCTCTCCCGCCGTCCCCGCCTTTTTCCTGCACTGTCCCTGGACAGTTCTTTCCCGCAGCAAGCCTTGACTTTTTTCAGAAAACCGTGCAGAGGACAGGGGGCATACCGCTCTACCGGGGATAACCATACTCGCACAACCAAAGGAGGGTCACAGGCGATGGATACGCACAGGGCCGGCAGTGTCCGCACCAGTCTGAGTTTCTTTGCGCTAGCCGCCATACTTGGTCTTGGGCTAGCCGGCTGTCATCGGGACTATTCAGCAGCATTTGTCGATCAACTCATCACCCGCACCGATAAGTTCTTTGACGTTGCCCACGCCACCGGCGATACCTTTGTCGTCGTCGGCTACAACGGTCGTATCATCCGCTCTGAGGACGCCGGTGAAACCTGGACAGAGGTCGAGTCTCCCGCAGAATGGGCGCTCAACCAAGTGGAGTTCATCGGCGATGATGGCTGGGCGGTCGGCCACTACGGCACTGTGCTCAACTCGCGAGATGGCGGCAAAACCTGGACCCAGCAGCCATCGTCCACCGAGAAAACCCTGTTCTCCGTCTCTTTTGTCGACAAGCTGCACGGCTGGGCGAGCGGTGACGAATCCACCGTGATCTGGACGGATAACGGCGGCGAGTCCTGGAATGCCAAGCGCATTGAGGTGTCGCAGGTCGGTCTTAACGAAGATATGGCCCTGGCCATCCCTGATATTATGTACTACGGCATCCATTTCGTTGATGCCCAAAACGGCTGGATGGTGGGCGAGTACGGCAATGTCCGCAACACCACCGATGGCGGCCAGACCTGGGGCTCGCAGCACGGCAGCCTGATTGAGGGGCTGAGAAAGATGGGCGTGGTGGCCTCGGATGTGATGTCGCTAGCGGCCTTCTTCCGCGTCCATTTTACCGACCCCAATAACGGCTTCATCGTTGGCGGCGGGGGTGCAGTGGCCTCAACCACTGACGGCGGCCAGAACTGGCAATGGATCTCCCGGGATGGCACCGGGGCTGCTGTTCCGAGTATGCCCATCTATGACCTTGTCCAAACCAACGACGACGGCACAATGGTTGCGGTCGGCTCCAACGGCCTGGTACTGAACGCCGACACCGAAGGCAACTGGACACAGGCCGCCGCGGACGCCGATGTGTTCACCTGGCTCAACGGGGTGGCTATCGCCGACAGCGGCAAGGGCGTCATGGTCGGCGGCAAAGGGAGTATTCTGCTGACCAGAGACAGCGGCAAAACCTGGCGTCCGATTCAAGACCAATAAAAGGAGACACGCATGGCTGACGAAACATCACACGCGCTTGAGGAAAAGCCGGCCCTCTACCGCCTTGGCGAAGGGCTGATCCGGCTCCGCTTTCCGATCACCCTCACCGTTGCCCTCCTGACCGGCTTCATGGCCTATCAGGCTTCACAGCTGGAGATGTTCACCCAGTTCAGCAACCTGCTGCCCTACCAGCATCCCTGGATTCAGATCCATTTCCGGTTTGCCGAGCAGTTCGGGGGTGCGAACAACGTCAACATCATGCTCAAGGTCAAGGAGGGCGATGTCTTTACCAGGGAGTTGCTGACCAAGATCTACGACATGACCCAGGCCATTGACCGGGTGTCGGGGGTGAACCACGACCAGATCGAGTCCATCGGCCACCGCACCACCCGCTATCTGACCGTCCTGGGGGGAACGATTGCCACCCCACCGGTCATGCGCCGTCCGCCAAAGACCGAGGCCGAGGTCGCTGAGATCAAGGAGATTTGTTACAATGACGAATCCATCTACGGCCAGCTCGTCTCGCTCAACGGCAAAGCCTTGCTGATCAAGGCCAATTTCATTGAGGGCCGTCTCGACTACAAAGAGATTTTTGACCAGATTTCCCGGACAGTCAAAGAACCGTTCGAAACCGAAAACCACGAGATCTACGTCGCCGGCGAGCCGCAGTTGTACGGCTGGATCTACTACTACGCCAACGAGGTGTTCTACGTCTTTCTGGCCGCCACCCTGGTGTGCTGGATTCTGCTGTACCTGTACTTCCACGACTGGCGGGGCGCGTTGCGGCCGACCATCACCGGCATTATCTCGGCCTGCTGGGGTCTGGGCATCCAGTCCATGATGGGCTTTGCTATGGACCCCCTGGCCCTGGTAATCCCCTTCTTTGTGACCGCCCGGGCGGTCAGTCACTCGGTCCAGATGCACGAGCGTTATTATGAGGAGTACCGGCGCTGCAACTGGAACAAGGAAAAGGCCATTGTCTCGGCCTTTGCCGAACTCTTCGTGCCGACCCTGAGCGGGATCATCACCGACTCGCTAGGCATGTTGGTGATCATCATCGTTCCGGTGGTCATTCTCCAGCGGATCGCGATTTCGGCTTCCATCTGGGTCGCGTCAGTGGCGATCAGCGAGCTGCTGCTCAACCCCGTCGTCTACTACTACCTCAGAGCCCCAGACCGGGAAAAAGTCATCAAACGAGAGGAGGGCTGGTTCCAAAACCTTATTGGCCGAGCATCGGCCTGGATTGTCGTCCCTCGCAACTCCAGGATGATCATCTCATTCTGGGTCATCGCCTTTCTTATTTCCATGACCCAGGTCCGCCACCTGACCATTGGCGACCCCAGCGCCAGCACCCCGCTCCTCCATCTGGACTCCCCCTATAACCAGGCCCACCTGGAGATTCAGCAGTTCTTTGGCGGCATTGAACCCCTCATCATCGTGCTTGAAGGCCGGGACAAGGATGTGCTCAAAGACCCCACCCTGCTGCGCAACATGGAGAGCTTCCAGCGCTACATGGAGCGCGACCCGGATATTGGTTACAGCTTCTCGCTGGCCGACATCATCCAGTCCATCAACATGACCTTCTATGATATGCAGCCGCGCTGGGGTGTGATTCCGCAGGAACGCCAAAAAGTCAGCGCGCTGTTCTTCTTCTTCTTTGCCGGCGCGCCGCCAGGCGAAACCTCGCGCTTCCTTGACCCCAGCTATACCACCACCCGGGTGACCTTCTACTGCGCCAACCACCAGGGCGACAACATCGCCCGGATCATGCACTTCGTACAGCAGTACGTTGCCAAGAATCCGCTCGAAACCGCCGACTATCGCCTGGCCGGCGGCCTGATCGGGGTAACCGCTGCGGCCAACGAGGAGATTCTGAAGAACGATATTCTGATGAACGCCCTGGGGTTCGGCACAATCTTCCTGATCGTGATGTTTACCTACCGCTCCCCGGTCGCCTCCCTGGTGATGATGATCGGCCTGTTCCTGGCCAACGGCATTGTCAACGCCTACATGGGTTTCCGCAACATCGGGATCAACCTCCAGTCGCTGCCGATTGTTACCGTCGGGGTCGGTTTTGGCATTGACTACGCCCTCTACATCGTGAGTCGGGCGGTTGAAGAGTACAACGGCCCGACTGTGGCGAAATCCATCGAGGAGTATTCGGCCGGCAAGGACGTCAGCGAAAAAGACCTCGAGTCGCACCGAGTCAGCGAATCGGTCCGCATGGGGCTGTATACGGCCGGCAAGGCCGTGACCTTTACCGCCGCCACCCTGATCGCCGCCACCATGCTGTGGTCTTTTGCCAGCATCCGTTTCTGTTCTGAAATGGGTCTGTTGCTCGCCCTGTGGATGGGCATCAGCTTCTTTGGGGCGTGTACCTTTGTCCCTGCCGCGCTGGTACTGTGGAGACCAAAATTCTTCCTCCGCGCGGCCAAAGAGGGCATTATCGCCTGACCCGGCGCAAGCCACACAAGCCAGCCCAGGAGGGGCGGGTCCTGGGGACCCGCCCCTCCTTTTTTCTTCCGCAGAAATGTGGAAAAATGCCCCCCTCCACACCCGAAAGGAGGACAGTACATATGGCAAGTGTTGATGGAGGAGTCCTGATTGGCCGCATCCTCAAAGAACAAAATGTGCAATACATGTTCGCCGTCAACGGCGGACATACCTTCCCCATTCTGGCAAACCTGCGGGATAACGGCATCAAGCTGATCCACATGCGCCACGAGCAAGCCACGGCGTATGCGGCAGATGCCTATGCCCGCGTCACCGGCCAACCAGGCGTGTGTTGCGTGACCGCCGGCTGTGGGCTGACCAACGCCGTAACCGGGTTATGCGGGGCTGCCCTGACCAACAGCTCGGTCGTGTGCCTGTCCGGCCAGCACCCAACGACCGAGGATTACATCGGCTCTTTCCAGGAAGCCTACGGCTCGGATGTCGTCAGCTCATTTGCCAAGTTTGGCAAACGGGTCCTGGACTGGACAACCATCGAGGTTGACCTGCGCCAGGCCTTTCGTGAGGCCAAAAACCCGCCCCAGGGCGTGTCCATGCTGGAGATTCCGACCAACATCCTCTACCACACCGATGACGAGACCAAACAGCGCCGGGGGGCCAAAATATACGACACCGATGCCATCCGCTCCCAGGGCGACCCGCGCAGCATCGAAAAGACGACTGAACTGCTGTTTTCGGCCCAGCGACCGCTGATCGCCGGCGGTGACGGCATATTCTGGTCCAACGCTCAAGACGAACTCAAAGAGCTGGCCGAGCTGACCAGCACGCCGGTCTACTGCCGCCGGGCCGGTCAGGGCGCGTTAGACGAAGACAGCCCGCTGGCCATCCGCGGGGCGTGGAAAAAACCCTTCACCGGCAACGCCGACCTCGTGCTCGCCGTTGGCTTCCGCTTCTGGAGCGGTGAAAAATTCGGCGAGCCGCCCACCTGGACGGATAAAGCCACCTATGTCCAGGTCGATACCGACCCGCAGCGCGTCGGCTGGCACGTCCCGGCCGAGGTCGGCATTGTGGGCGACCCCAAGCTCGTCCTGCGCCAGATCATCGACGCCATCAAAAACATGAAGCTCGACTTCAGCGCCAAGCGCGAAAGCCCCTGGCTGCAACAGATGGTTGAAGTGCGCCGCAACTATGAGCGGATGATTGCCGAACGGTCGGCCAAGACGCACAGCGATGTGCCGATTCATCCCGACCGGCTGACCAAAGACCTCGTCTCGGTCATCGACAAAGATGCCACCCTGATTATCGACAGCTTTACCCTGAGCGGCTACACCAGCCAGTGGTTCACCGCCCATACCACCGGACAAATCGTTGACGCGGGTCCGCTGGCACCGGTTGGCCATGGGGTTGGCATGGGCATCGGTGCCCAGCTCGGCCGACCGGGCAAACAAGTCATTGTCGTCTCTGGAGACGGCGGCCTGGGCATTGGCGGCATGGATATGGAAACCGCGGCCAAGTACGATATCCCGATCATCTGCCTGCTGTGGAACAACAGCTCGTGGGGACCGAGCTTTGAGCAAATGCCGCTGCTCAAGGGCCGGACCGACCCGTTCGATATGGTGCCCAATATCCGCTACGACAAGGTATTCGAGCCGATGGGCGTCCACACCGAGCACGCCGAGACGCCGGACGAGCTCATCCCGGCCCTGGAGCGAGCGCTCAAATCCGGCAAGACCTCCCTCATTAACGTGCTGGGCGACAAACGCTTTGGCCACCCATCCCTGGGCGGGAACCTGCTGGGCTCAACCCAGGTCTGACACGCCGGACGCAGACGCCCCGACGGGGCGTCGTTAGTCGTCTTGGGCGCGTTCTTTTTTGAGCACAATTTCAATTTCATCCAGCGGCGACAGGCCGCGGTTGCGGAGGTGACAGGCCCAGCCGTCAAACGTCCGCAAATAGGAAAACACCTGCCGCACCAAGCCAGGCTTGATACGGCCCTCCCACTCGCCGAGCCACTCATCGCCCTCAAAATCCTCATCGTCCCAGGCCTCAGGCGGAATATCGGCACTCAGAGAAAAGCGCAGGATAAATGTCCGCTCTTCACCGTCCGCCATGCCTACTCCTCATTCTCCAACTCGCGCTTAGCCTCCAGCAGGCGCTTATACTGCTCTGGACTGAGCTGTGGATAGCGCAGCGGCAGCGCGCCGAGCCGAGCCGCCACAATATCGGCCACCAGCGCCCGGGCATACCATTTATTGTCGGCTGGAATGACATACCACGGAGACCACTCCGGGCTGGTCTGGCTCAACATCTCCTCATACGCCCGGCGATAATCCTTCCAGTAGCGCCGCTCACGAATATCGGCGTCAGAAAACTTCCAGTGCTTCTCCGGCTCGGTCAGCCGGGCCAGAAAGCGCTTTTTCTGCTCGGCCTTCGAGATATGCAGATAGAACTTGAGCACCTCGGTGGCGTTGCGCACCAGGACGTGTTCAAAGTTATTGATAGCGTCAAAGCGGCTCTGCCAGATGTCGTCGGTCGGCTGGCCGGGCGGCAGGTGCTGGGCATCCAGAAAATGCGGATGTACCCGCACAATCAACACCTCCTCATAATACGAGCGGTTGAAGACACTGATCCGCCCCTTGCCCGGCAGATAGCGGGCAGGTCGCCAGAGGAAACCATGCTGCAACTCTTCCTCGTTGGGCGCGCCAAAGCTATGCACCGCGCAGCCCTGCGGGTTCACCCCAGAGAACGCCCGCCGGATCAGGCTGTCTTTGCCCGAGGCGTCAGGCCCTTGCAGAATAATGAGACATGCGTACTCGGCACTCGCCCACAGGACCCGCTGGGCCTCTGCCAGACCCGCCACATCGGCTTGCAGGGCTTTGCGCGCCTCGGCTTTGTTCTTGAACTCTGGGCCTGGTTTGGTCGGATACTCGTCAAGGCGGACCGTCTGCCCCGGCTTGATGAGATAGTGGCTCGGGTCGAAATGTGATGCGGCACTCATACTGCTCTCTCCCGCTTGCTAGACTTGCCCTGAGAGTGCCATGAGTCCCGAATCTGGTCAAACACCTGATATCTTCGTTGAGATGTTCACCTTGAGGGCATGGGCCTTGTCCCGGTGGCGAGGGAGTGAAAACATGGAGTTCATGAGAGCACAGACAGCGCACGGCCTTGTGCAACTCCTGCTGTGTCTGTGTGTCGCGCTCGGCCCGGCGTGGGCCGCCAGCGACGCCGAGCGCGCCCGGGAGATTGTAGACCGGATTGACCGCCTGATGCGGGGCGATTCAAGCCGGGGCACAATGACCATGCAGATTGTCACCGAACACTGGCAGCGCAGCCTGACCATGCAGATCTGGTCGCAGGGCACTGAGAAGGCGCTGATTCGGATCGAGAAGCCCAAGAAAGAGGCCGGCACAGCCACCCTGAAGGTCGAGGGTCATATCTGGAATTATTTACCCAAGGTCAGCCGCACCATCAAAATCCCGAGCTCCATGATGATGGCCTCCTGGATGGGCAGCCATTTCACCAACGACGATCTGGTCAAAGAGAGCCGCCTCATCCGCGACTATGTTCTTGAGATGGCGTTTGAGGGCGACCGGGACGGCAGCGCGGTATATGAATTTCGGCTGACCCCCCGGCCCGAAGCGCCGGTCGTGTGGGGCGCGATCGTCCTCGAAGTCCGCCAGGACGACCTGATGCCAACCTGGCAGCGGTATTATGATGAAGACGGCCGGCTCATGCGCGAGCTGCGGTTTTCAGCCTACACAACCCTGGGCGGCCGCCTGGTGCCGACACGGATGGTCATGCAGCCCTTGGATAAACCCGACGAGCAGACCGTTATCATCTATGACGACCTGGTGTTTGACCTTCCGCTTGCGGCCGACATCTTCTCCCTGCACAACCTCGAAAGACAGGGGTGACACAAGGACTCGTGCAGCTGGCCTGGCGCAACCTGTGGCGCAACCCGAGACGTACCTGCATCAGCGTCGCGGCAATCGCCCTCGGCTATGCCATGCTGCTGTTGTTCGCCTGTCTTCTGCACGGCCTGAGCCAGCAGATGATCGACAACGGCACGCGCATGGGCCTGTCGCACATGCAGGTCCACGCCCCGGACTATTACCCGGACCGCTCGCTGTACCACACGCTGGGGGGACGGACCGGAGCCGGGCTTGACGCCCTGCTGACGACCCTGACCAGCCATCCCCAGGTCCTGGCCGCCGCCCCACGCGTATACGGCGACGCGCTGGTAAGCGGCGGCAATCACTCGGCTGGGGCCGAGCTGCTCGGCATTGACCCGGGCCGCGAGCGGCAGATTTCACGTTTTCACACCCGTCTGACCAAGGGGCGCTTTCTCGGTCGGCAGGCGGCCGGCATCGCCCATGAGGTCGTGCTCGGCGAGAAGCTGGCGAGCACCATCGCCGCCGAGCCTGGCAGCGAGATTATTCTGCTCACGCAAGCCGCGGACGGCTCAATCGGAAACGACCTGTACACGGTGGTGGGCATTCTGCGGACCGGGTCCGAGGCCATCGACCGGGGCACCGTCCTGATGCCGCTGGGCGCAACGCAGGAGTTGCTGAGCCTGGCGGCCAACCGGGTTCATGAAATTGGCGTGCTGACGACAAGCGCGGATGTGGCCGGCGCGGTCGCCACCAGACTCGAAAGCCGGCTCGGCGGGACGCTTCCGGTCCGGGTTCGGGCCTGGCCCGAATTATCCCCGGCCTTAGCCGACTATGTGCAGATGAGTGAAGGCTCAAACGCTTTTCTTTTCTCGGTCGTCTTCCTCGTCGCGATCATTGGGGTGATGAACACCATGCTGATGGCAGTCTTTGAACGGACCCGCGAGTGTGGCGTCCTCATGGCCCTCGGCCTGCGGCCGCTCTCCATGACCCTGCTGATTGTGCTCGAAGCCGGTCTGCTGGCCGGGGTGAGTGTCAGCCTTGGAGCCGTCTTGTGTGGACCGCTGGTGTGGTATCTCCAGGCCCACGGCCTTGATTTACGCGCTGTGATGGGAGAGTTGTCAATGGCCGGTGTTGTCATTGACCCCATCTGGTACGGCCGACACGACTTTGCCACTTACGTTCAGGCCGCGCTGGGGATGACGCTGGTGGCGGTGGTGGCGGCGCTCTATCCGGCGATTCGAGCGGTGCGCTTTCGGCCGGTCGAAACAATGCGACGGGTGTGATGATACGCGCACAACTGCTCTTGAGCCTGGCCTGGCGCAACCTGTGGCGACACACGCGCCGGACTGTGCTGACCGTCCTGGCCCTCGGCTTAGGGCTGGGCCTGTTCCTCCTCTCGCTGGGGCTGGGCGACGGCGGCCACGAGCAGATGATTGTGAACGGCATCAAGCTGGGGGGCGGCCATGTGGTGATTCAGGCCAAGGGCTATCAACGCAGCCAATCCCAGGATCTGCTCCTGCCAGCCCACATCATGGCGACCGTTGACCGCGCCCTGCGCGCCAACCCTGCACTCCACAGCATCAACCCCCGCCTGCTGGCCTCGGGGCTGCTCACTTCCGCGGCCAATGCGGCGGGGGTGGGCATCGTCGGCGTCCGGCCACACGCCGAGCAAGTCGTCTCGCTGATCCCACAGCGTATGCACGCCGGCGCGTATCTGACCGAGCAGTCTTCAGGGTTGGTGATTGGCTCTGAGCTGGCCAGAAAACTGCAAGTGCGGGTCGGCTCAAAAGTCGTTCTGACGGCCCAGGCGGTCCAACCGCCGGCAGACGAGGCCGACCGCCCAAAGACGCCCCAGCGACCCCTGTCCGCCCCGCCGAGCCGGAACGAAGCGGGGGGAGAGATTCAAAGCGCCCTGTTCCGGGTCGTCGGCATATTCCACACCGGCCTGCGTGAGGTAGACGCTTACCTCGTCCATCTCAGGCTGCCCGAAACGCAGACCTTTCTCGGGACCGGCGATGGGGTGAGTCAGATCGCCGTTTTCCTGCGTCAGGACAGCGCCACCGGGCCAACCGCAGATGCCCTGCGGGCCCAATTCAGCCCGAGCGATATTGAGGTCCTGAGCTGGCGCGAGGCCCTGGCCGAGTTGGCCCGCTTTGTCTGGCTCGACGACGCCTTCAATTATGTGATGAACGGCATCATCCTGGTCATGGTTGCCCTCGGCGTGCTGAACACCATGCTGATGGCGGTCTTAGAGCGTCGCTACGAGCTTGGTGTGTGCGCCGCGGTGGGCTTACAGCCGGCTCAACTCCTGAGTCTGGTCATCGCTGAGTCGGTGCTCCTCATCGCCCTCAGCCTGGTCCTGGGGCTGGTCCTGGGGCTCGGCGGTCACTGGTATTTTGCGACCTATGGCCTGGATATGCGCCTCTTCACCGAGACCGATATGCCGATTGCCGGGACCGTCTTTGAGCCTGTTCTGTACTCGTCGCTGAGTGGGGCGCGGATTCTCTGGGCGGTGGGTGTGGTTGGCCTACTCGCCCTGCTGATGGCCGCCTGCCCGGCCTGGAAAGCCGCCCGCACCGAGCTGCCCGCGGCGCTGCGGACCATGTAAGAACAGCGCAGGAACAGCCATGAGCGACTGGGCGGTAGCGCTCAAAGACGTGACCCGGACCTACCAGACCGGCGGCCTGGCGGTGCCGGCTCTGCGCGGCCTTGACCTCCATATCAAGGCGGACGACTTCCTGGCTATTGCCGGTCCGTCCGGCTCTGGCAAAACCACCCTGCTGAATGTCATCGGTGGACTTGACCGGGCCGACAGCGGCCAGGTGTGGGTGGCCGGCCACGACTTTTACGCCCTGTCCAGCGGCCAGCTGGCCCGTTTGCGGCTCCACCACATCGGCTTTGTGTTTCAGGCCTATAATCTGATCCCGGTCCTGACCGCCCGGGAGAACGCCGAGTTCACCCTGCTGCTCCAGGGGGTTCCCGAAGCGCAACGGCGGGCCCGCATCGACCAACTGTTCAGCGAGATTGGGCTGAGCGGTCTTGAGGAGCGGTGGCCGGCACAATTATCCGGTGGCCAGCAGCAGCGGGTGGCCGTTGCCAGAGCGATGGCCACCCGACCGGCCCTCATCCTGGCCGATGAGCCAACCGCCAACCTCGACTCGTCCACGGCCGCGGCTCTGCTTGATGTCATGGCTCACCTCAACCGTTCACATGGCACAACCTTCATCTTCTCGACCCACGACCCGCAGGTCATGGACCGCGCTCGCCGTCTCATTCGGTTGCGGGACGGCCGGATTGTGAGCGATGAGCGGCAGCCTGCTCCCTGAGCCATGATGGCCCGCCTGCGCTTTGGCCTACTCGTCGGTGTGGTCTTCCACCTGAGCGTCCCGCCGGAATCCTCCGCCCTGTGGCAGTATCGCTCTGCCGCCCTGTCGGTCCGTCTGACCGGCTATATCAAGACCCTGGCTGTGGGTCAGCAGCCGTCCCTGCCCGAGCTGCCAGATACGGCCACCGACTTCACCCGGGCACGGGTCATGCTGGAAGGAGATGTCGGCAGGTGGCTGGGCTGGGCCGTCCACTATGAGCATCTTGGCGTCATCAATCCGAGTACCGAGCCCAACGCCGGCCTGTTCTCCGGCGACCGCCGGGCCGGCGGCTCTTCGCTGCTGCCCTTTGACTGGACGGCCCGGCACAACAGCGGTTTTGTGTGGCGGCACGCGCTGGACCGCGCGCATCTCCGGGTGCGCCTGCCGAGGGCCGATATCACGATTGGCCGCCAGGCTCTGTCCTGGGGGGTTGGTCGGCTGTGGACGCCGGCCGACCTGTTTGTGGCCTTCTCCCCGGTCGCGATTGACCAGGAGTTCAAGCCCGGGATAGATGCCGTGCGGGCCAGGATTCTCCTGGACCAATTCTCCCAACTCGAAGCCGTCTATGCCGCGTTTGGTGCGAACTTTCGTCACCACGCCATTGGGCTGCGCGGCCAGACCAGTGTGCGGGATTTTGACCTTGGCCTGATAGCCGGCAAGTTTTTTCACGACCTGGTGCTCGGGCCGTTCTTTGCCGGCGAGGTGCGGGGGGTCGGCATCCGGGGTGAGCTCACCTTGACCCGCAACAGCGCGGGGCAGGTCCAGGAACCGCGAACATTTTTCCGCGGCGTCAGCAGCCTTGACTACCGCTCTCCGGGCGGTCTCTACGGCCTCCTCGAATACTATTACAACGGCTTTGGCCAAACCGACGCTGGGGTCTACCCGCGCCTGTTTTCCTCTCGACGCCTGACTCGGGGGGAGGTCTTCAACTTTGGCCGCCACTACCTCGGCGGCCTGCTCAACTATGACTTCCACCCGCTCGTCCGAGGCAGCCTGTTCGGCCAGTGGAACCTGCTTGACCTGAGCGGCCTCGTCGGCCCGCTCCTTCTCGTATCGGTCAGCGATGAGGCCGACCTGCGGCTCGGGGCCTATTTTCCGTGGGGAGCCAGGAGTCGCGGGGGCCGCGTCCGCAGCGAATACGGCCTGTATCCACGGGTGTATTATGCGCAGCTGCGGCTGTATTTCTAAAGGCTAGCGCCGCACGGCCGGTGCCTCAACCCCAAGACCCCGCCCCCGCCAGGCCAGATACAGCTCAAGGTTGACGTACTCGTCCGCCCCGTAGGCGAGCGGTTCGGCTCGGATAGCCGTATTGCACCAGGCAAACATGCGATGACTGGAGCCGAGGGTCTGCCAGGTGTGGCGATAGACCGGAAAGCCGTTGATCTGCCCCTGGCTGATGATCTCACCGCGCAGGCGTTGACCGGCATATCGCTCGTGACAGTGGGCACAGGCCATGTCGAGCTGCCCCCGCCGGTGCCCGAAAAACGCCCGGCCAGCCTCAAAAAACGGCTTGGCCGGCCCCTCGATATCGACCTGCAGCGGCAGGCCCCGCGACTCGAAGCTGAGCAGCGCGGTCAGGGCTAACAGCTCGTCGGATTCATACGCATAGGCGCTCGCTCCGAGCTGTTCTTCGCGGCAGCGGTTAATCTGTTGTTCGAGATTGATCAGCCGCTTACGACGCGGATCAAAACGGGGAAAGCGCGCTCGTACCCCGCGCATCGCCGCTGCCGCATGACAGCTCGCGCACGACTTGTGGTCCGGGCCGTGCGGGCGTGCCCACAGCTCGCCACCGCGCTTGACCCACAACAGGCCCGGATTGCCAAATGGGTCGTCCTGGAGGCGTCTGTTTTCCTCGGACAGATAGGTATAGCCCGAGCGGCGACCGTCGGCACGATAGGGGCGGGCGAGCGGCAGCGTGGCCGGCGACGCTGTTGGCGGGGGGTCTGACCCGTCGGTTCGCAGACTGACGAGATAGGCGACCACGTCCTCAACCTCTTGGGCGTTCAGGATCGGCTTGCCACGGTATCGCTCCAGCACCCGGTGTAAGCCCTGGATTGTGGAATAGGCCGGCATGATGGTGTCGGGGGTGAGCAGCTTGGGATTGACCAGGCGCAAGCGGAGCTCAGCCGCGGAATAGCGGCTGCCGACACCATCCAGAGGCAGGCCCAGCGTCCCGTGAAACTGACGCTCGGGCAGCGGCATGGCGTGACAGATCACACAGTCGCCCCGTTCTCGGTCGAGCGCGATGCGCCGCCCCCGTTCCACATCGCCGGGCTGCTCGGTAAGCGCGGACGGCCTCTGGACGCTGGCGCTGCGGCCGGCAAGGCTCAGCCCGCACACGCCGGCCAGGATGGCGGCAATGACACCTCTGCACATCTCAGCCAAAGGTATCGGCCGTGATATTGGCGTACCACGCCCGGGCGTACTCGGCCTCCAAGGCGCGGACCGCCTCGGGTGCCTCAAGCGGGCTGGTTCCGCTTGAGCCGGGCGCAAGCGTAATCGTGTCGTTGTCAAGACGATAGACCGCGGTAATGGAAATCGCGTAGTCGGGCGCGACCAGGCTGTAGCAGGTGTTCATCAGAACCGGCTCTGGCGGCGGCTCACCACGGAGCTGGGCGACAATTGCCAGCGCGCAGGCTTTGGCCTGGACATTGGCGCTGAAAGCCGACTTGGGCATGGGGTTGGCAAGGGCGGCGTCACCAATAATATGCACATCCGGGTGAACGGTCGAGGCAAAACTGCCGCCTGTGATCGAACACCAGCCCGTGCCCCGGTCCAGCCCGGCAGTCCTGGCAATCGACGCCGCCCGTTGTGGCGCAATGATATTGGCCACCGCGGGTGTATATTCGTCAAACTCGGTGCGGACGACACCGGCCCGGCTATCGACCCCGATGACCCGCCCACCCTCGGTTGCCGGCACCCATTCGAGCAGACCGGGATACAAGCGCTGCCAAGCGTCCAGAAACAGGCTGTCCTTGGTGAAGCTGTCCTTGGCGTCCAGGATCAGGATTTTTGAGCGGGGCTTGGTGCGGCTGAGGTAGTGGGCGATGAGACTCGCCCGCTCGTAGGGACCTGGCGGGCAGCGGTAGGGCGTTTCCGGGACGGCTATCACCACTAGCCCACCATCGGGCATGGCTTGGAGTTGACGGCGCAGCAAGCGCGTTTGCGGTCCGGCCTGCCAGGCGTGGGGGAAGACCTCGGCGGCCGCCATATCATAGCCCTCCGGCTCTCCCCAGCGCAGCTCAATGCCCGGCGAGAGGACGAGTTTGTCGTAGGCCAAGGTCTGGCCGTCGGCCAGCCGGAGACGGTGGTGGGCTGGCTCGAGCCGTGTGGCCTGGCTGTGGATGAGCCGCACGCCGTAGCGCGCCCGGAGGGCGTGGTAGCTATGGGTCAGGGAGGCCAGGTCACGCAGACCGACGAGAGCGGCGTTGCTGAACGGACAGCTGATAAACCGCTCTTGGGCGGTGACGAGGCTGACTTCCAGCCCGGGGTCGGCCCGGCGCAGGTATTTGGCGCAGGTCGCCCCGCCAAAGCCGCCGCCAACCACCACGACCCGCGCCGATGTTTGTGCGGGGGCGCGGTGCCTGAGCAGCACTGCGAGGGGCAGGCCGGCAACGCTACTGAGCAGCTGGCGACGGGTCAGCACGCGCTGAGGGCTGGGAGAGGCAAGCGTGATGTGCCTGGACCCCCTGTGTCACGGTTGCCTGTTGGCGAAATGGGCGGCTACGGCCTCAATGTCCGCGGCGGCCAGCCCCTTGGCAATGTACGGCATGACGGTCCCCCCGTGTCCTCCGGTCCGAAACGCCTGCATGGCCTGCCTGAAGGCGTTGGCTGACAGCCCGTCAAGCCCGGGAATGGCCCCCTGACTGCGCCCTTCAGGACCGTGGCAGACGACGCACGCCGCGGCCAGGGCCGCGCCTCGGGCCGGCGGCGGGGGGTCTGCTGCAGTGACCGTACTGGCCAACGGCGGGGCTAGGAGCAGGCTCAAGCCCGGGAGCAGACACGCGAACGGAGTCACGCGCTGACCGTAATGGCGACCCGCTCGGAGGTGGTGGTGCCGTTGTCGTCTGTCCACAGGAACTCCAGTTCTCCCGAAGAGTGGGCGGTGGTGAAAAACGAAAAATACGGGTTGGCGGCAATGCCGGGGAATAGCTCGGCGTGAAACACCTGCTGGCCGTTATAGCGGCAGATGAGCGTATGGATAATGTTCTTGGGGATTGTGCGGCCCACGGTGTCATAGCGCCGGCCGGTTTCCATAGGATGGCGGATGAGGAGGCGGACCTCAAAGACCTGCCCGCGGGTGACGGTCCGGGGAACGTGGATTCTGGCGGTGGTCATTGCTCAGAGCCCTTCGCCGCAGGCCCCGGCCGTGACGACGACTTGGGTGGAGGCCAGCCACGCCGAGCCGTCGTTCGTCTCGGCCAGGGCCACTACCCGCTGGGTGCCGGCCAGCCGAATCCGGGTGCTCACCTCGGCCCGGCCGGTCCGCGGGCTGAGGGAAAAGCGGGCAATGAGCGGGCGGGGGTTTTTTTCCGCAAAGATATGGATGCGTGTGACGTGCTCCTCCGCGGTCATGGGGCTCTCGACCTTGACGGTGAGGCGTACCGAGTTGCCGCTTTCGGCCAAGGCCGGCAGGCTGAGTCTGACCCGCCCGGGGCGGGACGGGAGGCCGCCCGTAGCCTTACGAATCAGGGGGCGCAGCCTGTCGGGCACGGTGGCGGAGGCCGGGCGGGGGATGAGGAGCGGCACAAGCAGCAGGCCCAGCAGGCGGCGGCGGGACAGGCGGTCAGACCAGGCGGAGATCATGACCCTTGAGCGGCAGCGAGCGGATGCGTTTGCCGGTGGCGGCGAACAGTGCGTTGCACAAGGCCGGTGCCAGCGGGGCCATGCCCGGCTCTCCTACCCCGCCCCAAAAGCCGCCGCTGGGGGCCAGGAGCGTTTCGACCTTGGGCATCTCGGCAATCCGCATCATCGGATAGTTATGAAAATTGGACTGCTGAACCCGACCGTCTTTGATGGTGATCTCGCCGTACAGGGCGGCGGTCAGCGCATATACCACGCTGCCTTCGAGTTGATCCCGCACCGAGTCGGGGTTGACGACGTGGCCGCAGTCAATGCCGACGAGCACCCGGTGGATGTGGAACTCGCCAGGGCCGCGGAGCGATATTTCAATAACGGCCGCGGTATAGCTGCCGTAGGAGTCCTGTACGGCAATGCCGCGATGCACGCCCGGCGGCGGTGGCGTGTCCCAGTGTACCGCCTTGGCGACCGCGTCAAGAATGGCCAGGTCTTTGGGGGCCAGGGCCAGGAGTTTGCGACGGAACTGGTACGGGTCCTGGCCGGCCGCCTGGGCGAGTTCGTCAATAAAGCACTCCCGAAAGAAGGGGTTATGGGTATGGGCTACGGCCCGCCACGGCCCTGGCGGCACATGGGTGTTGCGCATGGCGTATTCCATCCGCATGTGGGGAAAGGCGTAGGGCGCGTCGGCAAAGGTCCGAACGCCAACCAGATCGACCCCGTCGCGGACGAGGCTGGGCCAGGCCTGGGCGAAAATAGACGGCTCGGCCTGACGTACAAACCAGGCCGTTGGCTGGCCCGAGGCGTCGAGGCCGGCTTTCATGCGGACGAGGGCCACCGGCCGGTAGCGGCCGTGCTGGATATCCTCTTCTCTGGACCAGATCAGCTTGACCGGGACGCCGGGCATGGTGGTGGCGACTGTGACCGCCTGGCGCACAAACTCGATAAAACGCCCCCGACGGCCAAATCCGCCCCCGAGGTGGACTTTGTGGACCTCAACCTGATGAATCGGCACGCCGGCGGTTTCGGCGGCCACGGCCGCGGTGGCCTCGCTGTTCTGAGACGGGGCCCAGACGGCGACCCGGCTGTCGGTGTACAGCGCGGTGCAGTTCTGGGGCTCCATTGTGGCGTGCTCAAGGTAGGGCGCGGAGTATTCGGCCTCAACCGTCGTCGCCGCGGCGGCCAGGGCGGCCTCTACATCCCCCTGCTGACGGGAGACCGGGGCCTGTGTGAGGGCGATGCCCTCGCGCAGGAAGTCCATGATGCTGGCGCTGCTGACGTTGGCATTGTCGCCAAAATTCCACTCAATCGGCAGGGCGCGCAAGGCCTGGTGGGCGTTCCACCAGCTTTCCCTGGCCACGACAACGACCGCGTCTTCCAGGGGCAGGACTTTGATCACCCCGCGCATGGCAGCGATCTTTTCAGCCGCGGCGCTCTTCAACCGGCCACCGAACACCGGGCACTGGGCAATGGCGGCGTAGACCATGCCCGGCAGCCGGGTATCAATCGCAAACGCGGTCTGGCCGGTCACTTTGTCGGGGATGTCGAAGCGAGCCGTGGGCCGACCGAGGAGGGTCCAGTCTGTGGGGTCTTTGAGCGGTGGGGCGGCGGGGATCGGCAGCTTGGCGGCCTCAGCCGCTACTTCGCCGAAACGCAGTCGACGGTCTGTCCGCGGGTGGCTGATGATACCCCTGTCGGCCACACACTCGGCGACCGGCACGCCCCACTGTTGGGCCGCGGCGGTGGTGAGCATGAGCCGGGCCGCGGCCCCGGCCTGGCGCAGATATTCGTGGCTGTCACGGATTGACCGGCTGCCTCCGGTCAGCATCGGGCCATAGATGCGGTTGCGCCTGAGGTGTTCGCTGGTAGACGCATACTCGGCCCGGACCTTGCTCCAGTCACACGCCAGCTCTTCGGCAACCAGGAGCGGCAGGCCGGTGAAGCTGCCCTGGCCCATTTCCACCCGCGCCACCCGGATGGTGATGCTGTCGTCCGGGTGAACCAGGAGCCAGGCCGTGACTTCCGGGGCGGACCCGTCAGCCGCCGGCGGCTGCCCCTCAGCCAGGGCTTGGCCGGGAAGGGCGACTTCCAACAGCAGGCCGCCGCCGACCGCGGCAGACCGGAGGAGAAACGACCGACGGGAGAGATTCGATGTCTGTTTCATCATCGCCCCCTCATGCCTGGGTGTCCGACTTGGCCGCGGTATGAATGGCGGCCCGAATCCGCGCATAGGTTCCGCACCGGCAGATATTGGTGATGAACTCGTTAATATCGGCGTCGGTCGGTTTGGGCTTTTTTGCCAGCAGGGCCGCGGCGGCCATAATCATGCCGGGCTGACAATAGCCGCACTGCGGCACCTGATGCGCAACCCAGGCTCGCTGCAAGGCGTGGCTGCCGTCTTTGGACAGCCCCTCTATGGTCGTGATGTTCTTGCCGGCAGCGACCGAGACCGGCATGACACACGAGCGGACTGCCTCGCCGTCCAGATGGACGGTACACGCCCCGCACAGGGACATCCCACAGCCGTACTTTGCTCCGGTCAGCCCCAGGATATCCCGCAGCACCCACAGCAGGCGCATATCGGGGCTGATATCAAGGCGGTGTGCGGTTCCGTTTACGGTCAGCGCAATCATACGGTCTCCCTTTATCTTCACGGCAATTCCTGATCAGAGGCTGGGACGGCCCAGCCCCAGGTCGGCCAGGTCGTGCCAGTAGGCTTCGGCAGGGACCATGCCGATCTGGCGCTTTTTGCCGCCCATGATGACCGTCGGCACGGCGCTGACCAGGTAGGTATCAGCTGCCTCAAGACACTGCTGGCGCACGCTGTCCTGAAACGCCTTGTCCTCAATATCGCGCAGGAACGCGGTCATATTCAGACCGCCGGCGCGCGCGACCGCTACGAGGGTATCCTTGTCAATAAGACTCTTGCTGTCAATGAAAAAAGCCCGAAACAGCCCGGTGTGAAAGTTCAGGAAGAGGGCCTCGCCCTGACGCTGAGCGGCCACGCCGGCTTCCAGGCCGGGCATACTCCAGCGCGGAAACTCTGCGTGCGGCCACATGGTGTAGGACAGGTTGTCCGGCTCGGCCAGGGACGAGGCGCGCCTCCAGGCGTTTTCCACCGCGCTGCCGCTGAACTGAAACGGCCGGGGGTCGTAGTGCGGACGGAGGGCAAACGGGTGCCATGTGATGCTGACCCGGTCGCCGTAGTGCTGTTTGATCTGTTGCAGGCGCACGGCCGCTGGATAACACCAGGGTCACAGGTAGTCGGAGAATTCGAGGATTTCGATTGGAGCGTCCATGTTTATTCTCGCCTCTTTTCTTGCAGCCTGGCGATGACCGCGTCGTGGACCCGCCCATTCGAGATTACCGCGCTGCCGCTGTAGATTGAAGGACTGCCGGTAAAATCAGAATAGCGACCGCCGGCCTCGGTTACAAGCAGCTTGGTCGGGGCCACGTCCCAGGGTTTGATCTCCGGCTCAAGGGCGACCTCGGCCTGGCCACAGATCACCACGCTATGGCCGAGCGCATCGCCAAACCCGCGCTGCCGGGCGGTCGCATCCACCAGGGATAAAAAGGCCGGCCAGCAGGGGCGGGCCTTCAGGTCGCTCAGGCCGCCGTGGATGAGCATCGCCCGGTCTAAATGGTCGACATCGGAAACCCGGACGCGCCGGTCATTGGCAAACGCCCCCTGGCCTTGTCTGGCGTACAGCAGCTCACCGAGTGCCGGCGCATACATGACCCCGACCGTGATCTGCGCGGCTTCTTCCAGGGCAATCAGGGTGGCAAAGAACGGCAGGCCGCGGATGAAGTTCTTGGTGCCGTCAATTGGGTCAATGATCCAGCGGGCGTCGCTCGCACTTGGCCGCTCGCCCAGCTCTTCGCCCAGGAAACCGTGGTCTGGGAAACGCCGGCTCAGCAGCTCGGTGATGCACGCCTCGCACTCACGGTCGGCACGGGTGACGGGCGTGCGGTCGGCCTTGGTTTCGACGCTGAGGTTGGTACGGAAATAGTGCCAGGCGACCTCACCGCCGGCTTTGGCCGCCTCAATCGCCGCGGAGAGCATGGCGTCCATAGAGAGAACCTTACAGCAGCCCGCGCACTACCCCGCCGTCAACCTGGACGCTGACCCCGGTGACATAGCTGGCCGCTTCAGAGGCCAGAAAGACGATGACGTTGGCCATCTCCTGAGGGTCGCCAACCCGGCCGAGGGGGATGGTGGCGGCACTGGCTTGCAAGGCTTGGTCAAACGCCTGGCCGGTCCGCTCGGCCCGGGCGGTGATGCCGCGGCGCAAACGATCGGTCAGAATCAGGACGGGCAGGACGGTATTGACGGTGATGTTATGCGTGCCGACTTCTCGCGACAGCGTCTTGGCCATGCCAACGACCGCGGGGCGGACGCCATTGGACAGAATCAGGCCGTCAATCGGCTCCTTAACCGACATGGACATCACGGATAACAGACGACCCCAGTTCTGCTTTTTCATAGGCGGCAGGACCCGCCGCATCAAGCGGACGGTGCTGAGGAAGTTGAGGGCAAACGCCTTCTCCCTGGCTGTGTCGTCCATGTCGTCAAAACAGCCCATTGGCGGCCCGCCGGTATTGGCGACCAGCGCATGCACGGTGCCAAATCGGGCCAGCGTCTCATCCACCACCCGCTCGCTTGCCTCGGCCTGTGACAGGTCGGCCGGTACGGCCAGGAGTTCCGCGCCGGTGTCTTGGCGAATCTCTTCCGCGCTTGTACTCAGTTGGTCAGAGTTGCGGGCGGCGAGAGTGACCCTGGCCCCTTCACGCGCAAACCCCAGAGCGGCCGCCTCGCCAATGCCTTTGCTGGCCCCGCCGACGATGACGACTTTATCTTTCAGTCCAAGCTCCATCACCCGCTGTTGAGGTTTCAGGCTGTGAGATAGCCCTTGTTGAGGTAGAACTTCCGCACCGCAGCCTCAAACCCGGGGGGATTATCGCCCATCACCGAGTGGCCGGCACCGGCGACCAGCGCAAACTCCGATCCCGGGATGGCAGCTTGGAGCAGGCGAGCCCCGTCCAGCGACAGCACGTCACTTTCCGCGCCTCTGACCAACAGCGTCGGACAGGTGATCTTTGCGACCTCCTCGGACAGCTCCTTCTGCATCTGCTTGACATCGATCCGGCTGTGTCCCTGGCTGAAATAGGTATCGTATTTCCAGGTCCATTTGCCACTGGGCAGCTGCTTGAGATTATAGACCACGGTATATTTGCGGATGACCTCCAGGGGACGCCGGGGGTTGAACTTGTGAATAACCGCCGCGGCTTCATCCAGGGAATCAAACTCGCGGAATTCTTTCATAAAGTTGCGGATATTCTGCACGCCGGTGTTTTCGACCCGAGGGCCAACGTCAACGACGACCAGGGCTTCAACCCGGTCGGGATTCCTGGCGGTAAAGGACAGCGAGTTTGCTCCACCCATTGACATTCCGGTGAGAAAAAAGCGGTCCAGACCGAGCGCGGCGGTAAACGCCCCAACATCTTTGACCATGCTGGAGCGCGAGTAGTCTTTATCGGCCGCCCAATCAGTGTCGCCGTGGCCGCGCTGGTCAAAGGCCATGACATGGAAGTGGGGGGACAGCGCGGCGGCGAATAAGTCCCAGGTATGACAGGTTTGGCCCACCCCGTGGAGGAGGACCAGGGGGGGATTGGCGGGGGCTCCCCAGTCGAGGTAATGGAACCTCAAGCCGTTTGCGTCAACATAACAATCGCGTGACTGTGCCGTCATGTCTTCCCCTCCTTGTCGGCGTATTTTTTCTCCTGCCTAGCGCGGAGTCAGCATAGAGGAAAAGCGACACAGAGGGAAGACAGGGCGGTCAGAGACGGACGAGCCGGCGGACGACAGCCGGGCTTAATGCTC
This sequence comes from uncultured Binatia bacterium (SeqCode), assembly GCA_965242605.1. GTDB lineage: Bacteria > Desulfobacterota > Binatia > Bin18 > Bin18 > JAAXHF01. The sequence continues at coordinate 415,821 of CBDESS010000001.1, forward strand.
CGAGGTCCGAGAGCAGCAGGTCGGCTTTGCTGAAGTCGTTTCGCCGGGTGTACTGATTGGGGACGGCAATGCAGGCGATACCGGCATGAACCGCGGCCATCACGCCTTTGTGGGTATCTTCCACAACGACGCACTGGGCGGGCGCGAGGCCGAGTTTGCGGGCTGCGGTCAAAAAGGCGTCGGGCAGGGGCTTGGCCCCGGTATAGTCCTGGCGGGCTACGGTCACCGGAAAGAAGCGCTCAAGGCTAAAACGTTGGAGGATCAGCTCCAGGGCATCACGATTGCTGTTGGTGGCCACCGTCAGGGCAAAGTGCGGGTCCAGCCGGGCGAGGGCCGACTCAACGTACGGCATCAGCCGGACTTCTTCCAACAGTCGCAGATACACGGGCGAGCGCAGCTTGCGGAGTTTACCGGGAGAGACCGGCAGCTTATGTTTGGAGACGATGTACTCCGGCCCAGTGCCGGTTGCAATCCAGTGCTGTTCGTATTCTTCCTGACTGATTGTGACGCCGTAGGGTTTCAGGACCTCGCTATAGGCCTGGTAGTATAAACCCTCAGAGTCAATCAGTACGCCGTCAAGATCAAAGATCACCCCGGCTTGTGCCATAGATGCTCCTTTGTCAGCCTGTGGTTATGTGGTACACTCCTGGTCTATGGCACACCCTCCGCCCGACCCGTCAGCCGCCTGGACAGCGGTGTTTCGCTCGCTCGGGCTCCCCTTATACCAAGTCCGTATTGAAGACAAAACAGCCTGTATTGAAGCGCCGGCTGAGGATCGGGCGAAACTGCTTGAGCCGGCCGTTCGCAGTAGACTCGTCGCCCACGGCAAATCGCTGGGCTATCGGTTCATTACGCTCGATTTGGACTGAGATGCCTCGGCCAAGCCGTCATTCGTCAAGACGAGCCCTGTGCTTTTCCCACTCTCGTCCGTTAAACCGGACAATCCTCAGTTTTTCCAGTTCAACCCCTCTAGGCAGCACCCATTGACATGTCCGGGTGTGAGCGGGGGATGTAGTAGGCGGCTGATTCCCGCACACTGGACAAAAATAGTGCCTGGCGGTCTTGGTGTTGAACTGATACACGCCGACTGCATCTGCGGGGCTCAACATGTGAACCTGTTCCGGTTCAACAAACAGGTGCAAAAAACCCTTCTTGGCGCAGATCGAATAGTTACACTCAAGGACCTGGCCGAGCCGGGCAGCTGATCTCAAATCGTACCCGACCGCAGTGGCAGCCGCCCTGGGAACGTGGCATCCCTCACTCTTCTTGACTTGCCAGATAGCAGCTTTTATTCTAGCGCTACGAAAGCGAAGAATTGACACCCATGCCCCTCCCCGATGAAGCCCGGCACCCAGCCTGCCCGTCTCCAACCCCCGAGACAGAATATCTGCCAGAATCGGACGGTACACCCATGGCCGAAACCGATGTGCATCGAAATCAGATGATCGGTCTGTTGGATTGTCTGTAAGAGCATTACCACGCCGACCCCCGCCGTCTATATGACCGCAATATCCTTCTCCACTTTCGTAACCACGAGGGTGAGCTTCAGTCTATCAGCCCGGATATCTTTGTGGTCCGTGGTATCGAAAAGAAGCTCCGGCGCATCTACAACCTGGACATGGAGAAAAAGGCCCCGGATGTCGTCATTGAACTGACCTCACGTCACACCAAAGTGGAAGACCCGGGCAACAAGCGGGTCATCTATGCCGCCCTGGGCGTCGCCGAGTATTTCCTGTTTGATCCTCTTGACGGCTCACTAAGCCCCCAGCTGCGCGGTTTTCGTTTACAGGGCGGCGAATATATCCCGATGCTCGGCACTCGGCTGACCAGCGAGGTCTTGGGCTTGGTCGTCGAAGACGACCGGCTGCGCCTGTACAATCCACGCACTACCGAACGCCTGCGTACCCACGCCGAAGCTGAAGCCGTCCGCCGAGAGGCTGAGGACGCCCAACGCCAAGCCGAGGCCGCCTGGCAAGAGGCTGAAGCCGCCCAACGCCAGGCCGAGGCAGAAAACCTGCGCTTACGCGAAGAACTGGCGCGTCTGCGGGCGAGGCAGGGCTGAGCCCGGCGAGGATGCATCGTGATGCCCTCTTCTCGACTCTGATATCATGATGCATCCTCACCTTGGTGGCCCGCTCCGACAAGGCCCTTGACCCCTCTGCCTCACCAGGGATATGACAGACACACAACGGGGTGTGGCGCAGCCTGGTAGCGCACTCGCTTGGGGTGCGAGTGGTCGGCCGTTCAAATCGGCTCACCCCGATGTCTTGTCCAAGGCGGTTGGCGACCAACCGCCCTGGCTCCCCTGCGGCTGTCTTATGGCCATGCGCATTCTGGTGTCCAACGATGACGGCATCCACTCCGAGGGACTGCACGCCCTGGAAGAGACGCTGAGGAACATCGGTGAGGTGTATACCGTGGCACCCGACCGGGAGCGGAATGCAGTCAGCCACGCCCTGACCCTGCACCGCCCGCTGCGTATTGACGAAATCGCGCCGCGCCGCTTTGCGGTCAATGGCACGCCGACCGACTGCGTGAATCTGGCGGTCAAAGGCGTTTTGCCGGTCCGACCGGATATGGTGGTATCGGGGACCAATACAGGCCCCAATCTTGGCGATGATGTGACTTATTCGGGCACGGTCGCGGCGGCCATTGAGGGCACCCTGTTGGGCATTCCATCGTTTGCCGTGTCAGTCGTCGGCAGGAACGCCACCTACCATTTTGGCCCGGCCGCCGAGTTTGCCGCCAGCCTGGCCAGCCACATCGCCGCCCACGGACTGCCGGACAAAACCCTGCTGAATGTGAATGTCCCTAACCTGGACCGGCCCGAACTCAAAGGCTACCGCTTCACCCATCAGGGCAAACGCCGCTATGGCGAGAACATCGAGCGCTGTCCCAACCCGCGTGGTCAGTGTTATTACTGGATCGGCGGTGATGACCTCGGCTTTGACCCGGAAGAGGGCAGCGACTGTCTAGCCGTCCACGAGGGCTATATCTCGGTCACTCCGCTCCAGGTTGATCTGACCAACTATCGGGCGTTGCAGGCCATGCGGGATGTGCAACTGTCATGGCCCTAGACTACACCCAGGCCCGGCAGCGGATGGTCCGGGAGCAGCTGATGGAGCGGGGTCTACACGACCCGCTGGTCTTGGCCGCCATGCGCCGGGTGCCGCGTCATCTGTTTGTCAAGGAAGCCGTGCGGGATCGGGCATACAACGACCATCCGCTGCCCATCGGAGAAGACCAGACCATCTCCCAGCCATATATGGTGGCCCGCATGGCCGCGGTGCTGAAACTGGCCCCGGGCGAACAGGTGCTTGAAATCGGCACCGGCACCGGCTACCTGACCGCCATCCTGGCCGAACAGGGCGCTGAGGTGTCCTCGGTAGAAATCATCCCCAGCCTGGCACTCCGAGCCCAGCAGACTCTGCGCAATCTCGGCTACCAGAACGTAGGAGTCCATGTTGGAGACGGCAGCCTGGGCTGGCAGGAGCGCGCGCCGTTTGACGCGGTGGTGATTAGCGCAGCCTCTCCTGGCCTGCCCCGTCCGCTGCTCGATCAACTCCGGCTGGGTGGACGCCTCGTTGTCCCAATGGGCGATCAAGACCACCAAACCTTGGTGTGTGTCTGGAAAGAGCCGGACGGCCTGCGCGAAGAGTATTGCGGCGAGTGCCGGTTTGTCAAACTTCGCGGTGAGCACGGCTGGGAGTCCGAATAAACGCCCATGCACCAAGTCTATCTGGACCATAACGCTACCACGCCGCTCAGGCCAGAAGTGCTTGAAGCCATGCTGCCCTATCTCCACACCCATTTTGGCAATCCGTCCAGCGTGCATCGGACCGGACAGCGCGCCAAGAAAGGGCTGGAAGAAGCCCGAGAACAAATTGCGGCTTGTATCCGGGCCACGCCGGCCGAGGTGGTGTTTACCAGTGGGGGTACCGAGAGCAATAGTCTGGCGCTGTGGGGGGCGGCCCGCGCCCAGACCCAGTCCAAGACCCATATCATCACCACCCCGGTCGAGCACTCCTCGGTCCTCGCATCCGTCCAGGCCTTGACGCGAGAGGGCTTCAGCCACACGCTTTTACCAGTCAACAGCGAGGGCCGTATCCGGGCTGACGATTTGGCCGCAGCCCTGCGTCCAGACACGGCCGCGGTGAGTATCGGGCTGGCCAATCCCGAGCTGGGTACACTGCAACCAGTTGCGGCCTGTAGCCGGCTGACCCGACAGCAGGACGTCGTCCTGCACGTTGATGCGGTCCAGGCGACCGGCAAACTGGCACTGAGCATGGAAGAGTTGGGCGCGGATCTGGTGTCTCTGTCGGCCCATAAAATCTACGGGCCAAAAGGCATCGGGGCACTCTATGTGCGCAAAGGCACAGCCCTGACTCCCGTCCTGCGCGGTGGTCCACAGGAGCGCGAAAAGCGCGCCGGCACCGAAAATGTCGCCGCCGCAGTCGGCTTTGGGCGAGCGGTCGTCCTGGCCGAACACGAGCGCGGAGCACTGTCAGTCCGCCTGACCGAGCTGACCACCCGACTGTGGACCGGTATTCAGGACAGCGTACCCGGCGTGGTCCGTAATACGCCCCACCAGGGGTGTCTCCCCAATACCCTCAACCTCGGATTTTCGGGGGCCTCAGGAGAGGGGCTAATGCTGGGGCTTGACCTGGCCGGCATCGCCGTCTCGACCGGTTCAGCCTGCGCCGCGGGTTCGGTTGAACCCTCACATGTACTGCTGGCACTCGGACGCGACGCGCGGGCGGCCAAGAGCGCGATCCGTTTCAGCCTGGGCAAAGACACAACCCACCAGGATATTGATTGCGTCCTTGACGTCTTGCCCGGAATCGTTGAGCGGGTACGGGCCGCGGCCCAGCCGGTCTGAGAAACACTACATGAACCAGACAGACACCACCCATGTCCTCCCCCCTCCGCCACCGGCCGGAGGCCGGCGTGTGTTGGCAGCCCTGAGCGGTGGGGTCGATAGCGCCGCCGCCGCCGCCCTGCTGGTTGAGGCCGGCTATGAAGTGATTGCGATCTCCATGCTGCTGGCCGGCGCTGCCGAGGGCCACGAGGGCAGTTGCTGCTCCATCGACGATTTTCAAGACGCCCGTCGGGTGGCCGAACAGTTAGACATTCCCTACTACGTCCTCAACCTCAAAGACGCCTTTCAGCGCCGGGTGATTGACGTGTTCAGTGAGGAATACCTGCGGGGTCGGACCCCGAACCCATGCCTGCTGTGCAACCGCGACCTCAAGTTTGACCTGCTGTGGCAGCGGGCGCGAGAGCTTGATGCCGCGTATGTTGCCACCGGTCACTACGCCCGGATTCGCTATGACACCCAAACAGCCCAATACCAGCTGTGGCGTAGCACCGACCGGGCAAAAGACCAGTCGTACTTTCTCTTTACGCTGAGCCAAGCCCAGCTGGCCCGGACCCTGTTTCCGGTCGGGCATCTGACCAAGGCGCAGGTCCGGGCCAAAGCGGAGGAGTTCGGCCTGCGGGTTGCCCAGAAGCCTGAGAGCCAGGATATCTGTTTCGTGCCGGACGGGAACTATGCCCACCTTTTGGAGCAACGCCTGTCGCCTGAGCGTCTGACGCCCGGTGTGGTGGTTGACCAGGCCGGACACCAGCTCGGCTCGCACACCGGCATTCATCGCTTTACCATTGGCCAGCGCCGCGGGCTGGGTATCGGCGGGCTCGCCCAGCCGGTGTACGTCTCCAGCATTGATGCCCAAACGGGTCGGGTGACGGTCGGCACCAAGGACCAGCTCCACACCCCCGGTCTGCACGCCAAGGACGTGAGCTGGATCGCCGGCGAGCAGCCCCAAGAGATCCGGACCAGTGTCAAGATTCGCTACCGCCATCCGCCGATTCCGGCCCGCGTCGCGCCCCAGGCAGACGGGACAGCCAAGGTCTGGTTTGAGTACGCTTGTCCGGGCGTGACCCCTGGCCAGGCGATCGTGTTTTACGCTGGCGACCAAATCTTGGGCGGCGGTTGGATTGAGGGAGTGCTGTAAGCCATGCCATCACCCGCTCTTCGGGTCGGCCTGACTACCCTGGGCTGCAAGGTCAACCAGTACGATACGGCAACGATTGCGGACCGGCTCAGCGCGGCCGGCCACCGTCTGGTGCCGTTTACCGACACGGCCGATGTGTACATTGTCAACAGCTGTACGGTTACCAACCAGGCCGACGCCGAGAGCCGGCAGCTCGCCCGCCGCGCCAAACGCCAGAATCCGTCCGCCCGGGTCATTATGACCGGCTGCTACGCCCAGGTCGCACCCCAGTCGGTCGCACACCTGCCCGAGGTCAATTATGTGGTCGGCATCAACCGCCCGGACGATATCCTCCGAGCCGTGACCGCCGAGTTGCAAAAACCCATCGCCGTCGGCAACCTGCGCCGAGCCACGCAGATCGACACACTCGGGGCCGGCACGTTTCAGGGCCAGACCAGGGCCTTCCTGAAGATCCAAGAGGGCTGCGATCTGTTCTGCACATTTTGTATCGTGCCCATGTCACGCGGCAAGAGCCGCAGCGTCTCCCCCCGCACTGTGCTTGAGCAGCTCGACCGTCTGGCCGAGCAGGGTTTTCAAGAAGTCGTCCTCACCGGCGTCCACCTCGGCGGCTACGGCGCTGATTTGGATCCGCCCATCGATCTCTCCTGGCTGGTGGCGGCGATTGAAGAGCGCCGGCCGGTTCCCCGTGTCCGGCTCAGTTCTCTTGATCCGCACGAGTTCAGCCCGGCCCTCATCCGCCTCCTGGCCCAGGCCCAGACCGTCTGCCCCCATCTCCATATTCCGCTCCAATCGGGCGACGATCGCGTCTTGGCGCGTATGCGCCGCCGCTACGATCGAGCCCTGGCCGGTGACGTGCTGGCCCATCTCCGAGCCAGCCTGCCCCAGGCCGCCCTCGGTACCGACCTGATTGTCGGCTTTCCCGGGGAGGGCGAGACCGAGTTTGCCCAGGGCTATCGTTTTCTGAAGGACAGCCCGTTTACCTATTTTCATGTTTTTCCGTATTCCGCCCGGAGCGGCACCACCGCGGCCAAGTTCACCAACCCCGTCCCCAAACCGGCCATTGCCCGCCGCGCCCGCCAGGTCCGCAAACTTGGCGAGCGCAAGAAAGCCGCGTTTACCGCCCGGTTCGTCGGCCACACCCTGCCGGTCCTGTTTGAGCACAGCCGAGACAAGACGACCGGCCTGCTCAAGGGCTACAGCCGCAACTACCTGAGAGTCTTCGCCGCCGGCGGCGACGAGCACATGAACCGCGAGGTAGCGGTCCGCCTGAGCCGCGTCAGTGGCGGCAGCGTGTGGGGAACAATCGTGTCCCCCGACGCTCAGCGCTCCAGCCACGAGTCCTAAGCCCATGCCGGACAGCCCGCCCTCCTACACCGAGTTCGAGACCCGCCTCGGCTATTGCTTCCGCCGCCAAGCGCTGCTGACCCTGGCCCTGACCCACCGCTCCTTGCCCCTCACCCCCGGAGAGACGACCAACGAAACCCTCGAGTTCCTGGGCGACGCGGTCCTTGACCTGGCGATCAGCGACCTGCTCCTGCGGCACTTCCCCGAATCCCACGAGGGCGAGCTGTCAAAAATGCGCGCCGCCCTGGTCAACGCCCGGGTATTAGCCCACAAGGCCGAGGCCCTGACCATAGACCGCTGGCTGCGTCTCGGTCGTGGCGAAGAGCGCAGCGGCGGCCGGCACAAAGGCTCTATTCTGGCCTGCGCCTATGAGGCCGTGCTTGGCGCGGTCTATCTTGACGGCGGCTTTGGTCCGGCCTTGCGGCTGGTGGCCGACCATTTCGCCGCAGACCTGAAGCGCAAACCCGCGGTCGGCCGATTTGACAGCAAGACCCGTTTGCAAGAACTGAGTTGGCAGCTCTTCAAGCAGCCCCCGACCTACGAAGTGGTTGAGGCCACCGGCCCCGACCATCACAGGCGTTTTGTCAGCCAAGTCATCATTGCCGGCAAAGCCTACGGGCGGGGCGAGGGACCGCGCAAAAAAAGCGCCCAACAAGCGGCCGCTTCGCAAACCCTGGCCCTGTTGCAAGACCGACACGGACCATGATGATCACAACAGCCCGGCACTCAACACCACGGTGGAATGGGGCCCCTGTTGCAAGACCGACACGGACCATGATAACCACCTTCCTGCAAGGGATCAGCGTCCACTGGATAAAAAGAGAGGAAACATGAGCGTAGCGCAAATCTTTTCCGCCGATTCCCATGTTGTTGAACCCGCCGATGTGTGGACCTCACGCCTGGATGCCTGTTTTCGTGATCGGGTACCGCATATCATCAAGGAGGCCAACGGCATCTAAGGGTGACTTCTGTGTGTGCGAGGGACTGCAACCCTTACTCGGTGTCGGCCTTTGCCGTGGCCGGGGTTGATCCCAAAGCCTACTCGGACGAGATGAACAAGGGCTATCCCGGGGTCCGGCCCGGTGCCTGGGACCCCGCGCAACGGATCAAGGACCAGGACCTTGACGGCGTGGCCGGCGAGGTGTTGTACACCAGCCTCGGCATGATGCTGTACGGCATTGAGGACGGCAAGTTGCGGGCGGCCCAGCTTTCGGGCCTGTAATGACTGGCTGGCCGAGTTCTGTAACTACGACACGAGCCGTTTTCCGGCATCGCCCTGATTCCAAATGGATGGACGTGCAGGAAGCCGTGCGCAAAGTTGAGCGAAGCGCCAAGCTCGGCCTCAGAGGCGGCCTAATCTGGGGCATCCCGCCCTACGACAAGCCCGTCTGGAACCCCCTGTGGACCGCAAGCTCAAGACACCAGCCTACCGTGGCCCTACACATCCTAACCGGCCGCAAAGGCAGCGGCATCGGGGACAGCGTGATGATAAAGTTACCCCTGCCTGCCCCACGCCCTAGAGCGGTCTTTGAGCGATATAATTTTTGAAGGGGGGACTCTCATGCTATACCAGGGAGAAGCAAATCTCCAAAAAAAAGGGGGGGATCCGCTGGCTCCTCTTTCTCAGTCGTTTTTTTCCTTCCTTGACCCTGTTTTCCGGTCGTCCTTCTCCGTCTTTACTCCAGAGCTCGCCCACCGTTTTGCCCTGGGTGCACTCCAGCTACTCCAAGCCTCTCCGTTCAAATCAATGCCTCCAAGCGACCCGCGCCTCAGTCAGGAACTCTGGGGGTTGCGTTTCCCGAATCCGGTCGGTTCGGCTGCTGGTCTTGACAAAAATGCCAAAGTCCCACTCGTGTGGTCCACCTTGGGTTTCGGCTTTGCCGAACTCGGAACCCTGACTGCCCGGGCCCAGCCGGGCAATCCCGAGCCGCGTGTTTTTCGCCTGACAGAGGATCAAGCCTGTATTAACCGTTGTGGTTTTCCTAATGTCGGAGCGGCTGTCGCGGCTCAGGGTCTCGAGCGTCTGCTGAAGTGCCGCCAGCGTCCCATCCCCTTCGGCATCAACATTGGCAAGTCTGCGAACACACCACTTGAAGACGCGGTTGACGACTACCTGGAGAGTAGCAGCCAACTCCTGCCCTTTGCCGACTATCTCGTTGTGAATGTCAGTTGTCCCAATACCCCCGAGCTGCGCAAACTTCAGGAAGTTGACCGATTGGGCAAGCTACTCGAAGCCCTTCTGACACAGGCAACCCAACTCGCTCAACGGACCGCCACCGCCCCCAAACCGATCCTGATAAAAATTGCCCCCGACCTGAGCGAAGCGGCCATGTATGAAATCGCCAGACTGGCGCTTGACCTTGGCATTGCCGGCCTGATCGCCACCAACACCACCCTCGCCCGGCCCGAGCTGCGCCGCCCCATCAACGAGGCCGGCGGCCTGAGCGGCCGCCCCCTGGCCAAGCGGGCCACCGAGGTCATGCGCAGCCTGTTTCGGGCCGTTGAAGGCAAGCTGCCCCTGCTCGGCGTCGGCGGCATCTTCTCCGCTACGGACGCCTATGAGCGCATCTGTGCCGGGGCCTCCCTCGTCCAGCTCTACACCGGCCTCATCTACGAAGGGCCGTTCTTAGCCCGACGCATCGCCCACGGTCTGAGCGCCCTCCTGGCCCGTCGCGGCCTCAGCCACATCCGGGAGGCCATAGGAAGCAAGACCTAGCGTGATTTCCGCCTTGCCAAGCGTCTTACGTTGTGGCAGAAAGACGGCTGCCTCAGGAGGCCGAACGATACGGCCCTGCTTTCACGCTCTTCTTGCTTGCCTGATTGTCGCCTGTTCAGGTGCGGGAGCTTGTTTGAACTCTCAAGATATTGCTGGCAGATGCCTCGGCGACATCAATGAGACGACCAACGCGAATACGCACCTCTTGGCGAACAAAAGGATTTCCGAAGAAGCGCAAGCATGGATCCTAAAACTCGGTAAAAGTACAGCCATTGTCAAAACCTGGGGAGACTCCGAGCGCCAGATTGCCCGTGTGGAGTGGGAAGGAGGGTATGGATAACTCTGAGGCAAAGAGCGGCAGCGATGAAAAAATTATGGGAATTACATACCTAAAGTGTACAAACGCTTGACGCTTTCAAGGGACTTACATAGTAAGTATGTAAGTCCCTTTTTTTCAAAGAGAGAGGAAAAACTATGTTCAGGACATGTACCCTTTGGGCAATAACGAAAATATTGAACAAAGCTCTTACAGCCCTTACAATTCTGACCTTGGCCTCTGTGGCCCCCGCCTCTGTGCTGGAGAATCCCGCACCAAACGGCCACTATTCCGGTATCGGCATCATTTCGGGGTGGAAATGTGACGCCGGGGAACTGACCGTCCGCTTTGATGGTGGCAACGCCATCCCCCTCACACACGGGAGTGAGCGAGCGGACACCCTCCCCATCTGTGGCGTCATCGATACCGGCTTTGTCTCTCTCTTCAATTGGAACCTGCTCAGTGACGGGGAGCAGACCGCCATCGTCTATGACGACGGTATTGAGTTTGCCCGGGCAACATTCACCGTGACAAGGCCAGGGATTGATTTTCTGCGGGGTATCACTGGGTCAGGGACAGCCAGGTTAGGCAATGGGCTTGAGGTGACGCTTGCATGGTCTGAGGCACAACAATCTTTTGTGGCGACACGGTTTCACAATCCGATAGCCGGGTCCGGCCCGGAATCGGGCGGGAGCTCTGCGCTCCCCTTGGATATTGTGTGTGAAGGATGGGGCGAACACGGCTTCATATCTCATTCAGATATAGAATGGGTGGAACGCTGCCTCGCTGCTGGCGCGGACCCGAATGCAGAACTATTTGGCGTCTTACCCCACAACAAACAGGCCCTGGTCGATCGAAACATTACTCCAATTCATCACCAGGCCCACAAGCTTTACCTGCTCCTTGCCGCCGGCGGAGACCCGAATAGGAGCATCACCGTGCGGACGCCGTTTGACCACCTGCCGGATCCCTACTATGTGGGCACCCGCAAACCGGAGGAAAGGACACTGCTGGATAATGCTATCAGGGGTCCGTCGCGTCTTGTCACTCTCCGGGTCCTGCTGGATGCCGGTGCGGACCCGAATGCAAGAAGCGAGCGTTTACACTGCGATTATGTGGATCGCGTGAATTATGAGGCACACGTACAGAAGGCCTGTTTGATAATCCAAGCTGGCGGCAGGGTTGACGAGTGTCCAGCCCTCATTTGTCCAGAAGAATAGCCCGGAAGAAGGACACAAAATGAAGGCACTGTGTATCGTGATGGTGTTGGCACTGGCCAGCCCGGCCTTCGGACAAACCCGGGCCTGCCTGGAAGTCCCTGCTGACTTCTCCCTCCAGAGCGGCCTCGGCTTTATCTCCGGCTGGGGATGCTCCGGGCGGAATGTGGAAATAGTCCTGAACGGCTTGCAACGCCTTTCGGTCGCCCGGAATATCCCCCGCGCTGATACGCAAAGCGAATGCGGGGATACCAATAACGGCTTTATCACGCAAATGAACTGGAACCTGCTTGGGACAAGCAACCACACCGCGGCGCTTGTCGTAGACGGGCGGACGATTCAAGAACATGCCTTCAGCGTTTCCACACCCGGCGAGGAGTTCATCAGAGGGTTAGAGCGGGCTGTTGAGGTGAACGATTTTCCCAGCCCGGGCGAATCGACCACGCTCGTCTGGCAAGAAGCCACACAAGGCTTTGTTCTACGGTTTACCCCGCCGAGTGTTCCCCCCGTGATCTATCCCGCTGGAATCCTTCCACGCAGCGGCCTTCCGGGGAGGGGCTTTCTCCCCCCTAACAACTACCTCCACCTCATCGCATACGACACCACGCTTGATGAGGCTGGGGATTGGAATATCTCGGCAACGGGTATCACGTGGGACACGCTGACAGCCGTCCGGGGCTATATCCTTTCTTCCGCGACAGCACCACAGAGGCACCGACGATCGTCGGCCGCGGCCGCAAGCTTGCATCAGCACCACTAGGCCAGGGTCTGCACCGTGGCCGCGGCGGTGCAATTCTCCCCTTGCTCAACTACCTAGCCGATCTTGGCCGCGGCGGTGCAGTAGTCCCCCGGCCGGTGCAATCGGGCTGGGTGTGGTTTTGTGCCGGGACAAATCAGTGCGGCCAGACACACCGCAAGGTTTGCAGAGCCTCGATCCGAGTCACTTTGGCCCCCCCTGGAGGTATACGTACAGGTCCTGGCCAGACAACGTCCGATAATTGCGGACCGGAACCGCCCCCGCCGCACCGCTTATTGTCAACTATTAGCCCGGCTACGCTAACTGGCTGAGGACTATCACCAGCATTCATAGCGGACCGGCGCTGCGCGTCTGATAAATACCCCTTATGTCGCTACTACGGCTACGGCTGGCAGAGCTCGCAGTCGCAGCCGTGGTGCTCCCGACACTCGGCCGGGGTGAGACTGCCCGCCCAGACCCCGGCACAGAGCGGACAGGGACCAGGCTCTTCGTCAGGTCAAACGCGCCTTTCATTCCTCTCTCCTTGCTGGGTGGCGAATGCTACACGTTACGGTACAAGAACGAATCCCTGTACGGACTCTTGCCAGCGGAGCGTGGTCGCTTCGCCCGGGCTCGGAAAATCGTCCACCACAACATCCTTGCTCGGCTCCGCGGATGTACTCTTGCCCGAGCGTGGTCACGGTGAACTGGTTACGGCTGATTGTCTTCCCGTCCACCACAAGCGCCGCGGTGTATTGCCCATCCCCCATCAGGTTCCAGTTCCAGACCAGGATGAAACCGTTATCCCGGTCACCGCAGACCGCTTCCGTGTCCGCCCGGTCCAGGCCGCGAGCCGTCGCCGGAAGCCGGAGCCCGTCATCAATGTAAATCTCGCCCTCTTGCCCCTCACACACCCAGCCGCGGATATACCCTATGCCGCTCTGGAATGAGTTGGGGCCAGGGACTTCCAGGTTGCCGACGGGGGCCTCGGCTTCCGGCTCGGGGGCGGGCGCGGGTGGTGGTGATGGTGTGCCCCGGGGAGGGGATTGACGGGGTGGTGACTGGCTTTGGGGGTAGATGGGAGTAGTAGCCTCGAGAAGTATCCAGCCCGAGATACGGTTCAGAATGGGAGCTGCCGTCTCCATCACTGTCCGTGCATGGGAGGGTATAGCGCCGACCTCTCGGACTCCGGACGATTTCAACAGGATACTCGACACTGCAGATGATTTTTGAATGTGACTTGTCGCCTTCGTTTATAGTCCGGGCGTAGCAGCTGGCAGACCAGACGTCTCGGCTCGTGGGGGTGCTGGCCGGGCTAAAATTATAACTCAAGTGTGTCGGATGACCTGGGCCAATGATTCGTGGTTCCGATGGTATGGCGGTCAAGCACCAGTACTGAGCCTCTGCGGCTATCTCCGCCATGCTCGGGATGGTATCCCGGCATCCTTCCGCATAGTCTTTGACTCCCCGGAATAAGCGCGACGGGAGCGGTCCCCCAGGTACTACATGAACGGCGTAGTCTTCTATGCCGCTGAAACCGCACAGGCTGCGCATGCCATACGGGCGATCATCGGGTCAAAGATGTATATCTGTTCACCCTCAGCCAGTATGGCGTTCAGGCTGGGCACGGTCGTCGTTGCCCCTGACAGATAATCGCGGACAACCTGGAACGCGCTTGACGTGGCCATCATAATCGCACGGGGGCCATGTGCGCCTGTATGTCCCAAGGCCGGCGCGTAACTCAGCCGCCAACACCATCACGATAAAAATCGCTCTCATTCCGTTTTCTTTCTCTGAACCCGGCCGTGCTGGGCGGGTATCTGCCAGCCTTGCCTCACATGCCCCTAAGCGGGCTAATCGGGCAAGGGCTAGGGGTAATGCTGGGCTGATGGGGTTTCGCCCGTCCTGGGCATCCTGGGCGGCTTTTGCTCGGCAAAATCAACCGGACTATTCTTCTGGACAACTGAGGGCTGGCCACTCGTCCTCGTCAACCCTAGGCTTGACCCCGTCTACACACCTATCGTTTGGGTCACACATCCCAAGGGTCCAAATTTGTCCGGTCCAAAAAGCCACATACACCCGTCTGGTAACGGTGTCCTCTACCCGGAGCGTGTCACCGGCGAGGAAAGGCCCAGGGAAGACCCTGTCTCCATTGTCAAGAAAATCGTACAAGTGATCCCCAGCGCCTCGAAGGATGGCGGTATCAGGAGAAGTCCTGTTGTCCGCATCTTGGTAGCTTGACACCACAAACGACTGTTGCGCCGGAGACCAGACCAGCCGAACTTGTAGGTTCCCCACAGTGGGGGAAGACAGCAGAACATCCCCTGAATAATCCCGGATATCCCCTATAAACTCGGCTCCAAGTGTGGCGACGGTGAAAGTTGCGTGGTCGAACTGAATACCGTCATCGTACACGATGGCGGTATGCTCCCCGTCTCCCAGCAGGTTCCAGTTGAACAAGGAGACAAACCCGTTATTGGTGTCACCACAAACGGAAAGGGGGTCCGCTCGCTCACTCCCATGCGAGAGGGACAAGGCATTGCCACCATCAAAGCGAACGGTCAGAATTTCCGGCGTCACATTTCCACCCCGAAATGATGCCAATGCCGGAATAGTGGCCGTGTGGTGCAGGGTTCTCCAAGACGGATGCGTGCGACACCGAAGCCAAGACCAGCATTGCCAAAAGGGCACATGTCCTGAACATCGTTTCTCCTCTCTCTTTGAAAAAAAGGGACTTACATACCTGCTATGTAAGTCCCTTGTGAAAGCGTCAATAGCAGATAGCCAAAGTCAAGCGTTTGTACACTAGGGAATACGCTGACTATGATCTGTATGCCAACGAAGCAACAATCTAACCCTGGATAAGAGAGAATTGTGATGAGTGAGCCTCCTAAAAATCTTTGGACTCAGATACGAGACGCCCTCTTGAACGCTTGGGCTTCAGATACGAGGCCGTCTATCAAATATCTGGGTCTCAGACACGAAGCCACCGGTCCGACATCAAAGCCAAGAAAAGAGAAGGTCTTGGCTAATGGCGGTCTGTACGCTGATCGTCATAATTGTTATCGTTCTCTGGGGTTGGCACGAATTGCCGCAAAAAGCGGCAGGCATCTTCCAAAGCCCAGACATTCAGGTGTTAGAGCCCATCAACTCTGTCCAACTCCTGCCGGGAGGATTGCTCGGTAAAGACAAGAGTACAGAAATCCTCTATCGCGGCTGTCTCGATATGCGTTACGGAGTTGATCTTCCTGAATTGACAGACAAACACTACCAAAATGGACGCTGATATCATTTACCTCTCAGTTGTTTGAACTGCTGGGGGATGCCTCTGTAGTCGTCCAGTTCTGCGAGAAAAGCCCATTCCCATTACAGGAGGGCTGAGGGTCAGTCACCCGCCGGCAGCGGCACCTCTCGCCCCACATGAACCACACCCCCGGCCAGCCTTTAATTTACAGTGCGGTGGATTGCCACAGTTCAAGGCTGCGGACTATGGCACTCTCCAGCCAGGGCAGAAACCGCGCCTCTGCATCCTCCGGTGATTCCTTGTAGTTGATTTGGAAGACCTCATCGGTTACGGGTGTCACCGCGCCGAGCTCGCGCTCCCCGTCTTCTGTTGCCACCCGCTGAAACCAAGTCGCAGAGCAGGCAAGCACCCCCTGGAACTCATGGCCGATCCCATGAAAGGCGACCAACAGTTCCGTCTGGTTGGCATTCTTCATCACGAGGCGCGCCCAGGAACGATAGGTCTGCGTATTAGCGAAGTAGCCGAGCGCCTTTGCAGTCTGAAGAATCTGGGAGCGAAAGGAGTGGCTGTTCGGCGCACCGTCCGCGGCGCGGTTGGCGAAGAATGCGGCGTGTTCGAGAATGCCTTGCGTTGCCACGCCCAATTTGTCTGCGACTTCATCAAGACGACGGTCAGCTTTGTCACATAAATGCGTGGCGATAGACTTCGCCGATTCCCACTCGTCAACAAGGGAAGCCCGGCGCTTCGCCAACTGCCGCCGGACCGACTCAATAGCATCCTCGGTACCGCGGGATTTGAGGACATCTTCGACAATGCTGAGGGCCTTGACGAACTCGGCTCTCTGGAGGCCGGCGAAGTATTCCACCAAGTCCGCCAGATTTCCGGTGTCTGCGGCTTCCAGAGCATCAAGATAGCGTCCACGCTCACGGTCCCTGACCACCAACGGAAACCAGCCCGCCTTGACGAACACCAGTGTTGCCAGGGCCCGGGCAACGCGCCCGTTGCCGTCCTGAAATGGGTGTATCCGGGTAAATCGGTGGTGCAACCAGGCAGCTTCTACTTCCGGCGCGACACCACTGTGAGCGCCATGCAGATCGATCAACCTGTCCATCTCCGAGGCAACTTGCTCCGGCGGGCAGTATTCGTGCAGCTCTCCATCGGGACGCACAGGATTGTTCGGCTGAAGTTTGTATTGGCCTTGATAGAGGAGAACCGTTACCTTCTTACCGAGAGCGTCAATGCCTTCCACAGTCTCCTGATGCCGCGTCATCAGAGCGTGCAGTTCCTTGACATAGAAGGTAGACAGTGAACGGCCCCCTTTGACAAAATCAAAGACACCTTCCACCGCTTCCTTGTGATCTTCAATCATTGACACAATGGATTCTGGATTCTGCGCACTTTCGTGTGGGATCAGCGTGGCTTTTATACCGTGCTCAATCAGCAGTTCTGTCACACCGCGATCAAGAGTATAGAGCCGCTCGATCAGCCCGGTCTCAATCGCCCATTCGCGCATCAGGCGCTCATTGAATTGGCGGAAGGAGTCCCGATCTTTCAGGCGAATGTACTGTTCACGCCAGACTTGCGCCAGGGAGCGCAACTCGGCGTGAGCGAGTTCAGCCGGCGGCCTTTCGTAGTCTTGAATTTGCCTCCAACTCTTTGTCACGGTTTCCTCCCTGACGGCTCACCCGCCGGCCGCTCCACCCCCATGCCCAGGATATGATAGCCGCCGTCGATGTGGACAATTTCCCCGGTGATCTTGTCGGCCAGCGGGCTGCACAGAAACAGGGCCGCCTTGCCCGTGTCGGAGTTCAGAATCTCGGCCTGAAGGGGCGCAAAGCGCTTCATGTGGTCCTGCATGATGGCAAAGCCGGGGATGCTCGTGCCGGCCTTGGTGGCGGTCGGGCCGGGCGACAGACCGTTGACCCGGATGCGGTGGGGGGCAAGGTCGTAGGCCAGGTTCCTGATGATATTGTCCAGGGCCGCCTTGGTGATGCTCATCAACTGATAGCCGGGAATGACCTTCTCGCCGGCATAATAGGTCATGGCTAGAATGCAGCCGCCGCGGTCTTTCATTAGGGGAAACGCGCCGCGCGCCAGCCCAATCAGCGAGTAGGCGCTAATGTCCATCGCCAAGCGAAAATCGTCCCGCCCGATATCCAGAAAACGCCGCTGAAAAGACGCCGGCGAGGCGTAGGCGATGGAGTGAATGAGAAAATCAAGCCGCCCGAACTCTTGGCCCAGCTCGGCGAACAATCGCTCCACCTGCTCATCCTTGCTCACGTCACACTCCAGGATGAGCGGGGCGTTGAGCTGCTCCGGGAGTGCGCCCAGCAGGCGGCGGACAGCTTTGCGCTGAATCGACAGAGCCACCCGCGCCCCGCCATCGTTCAACAGCTTGGCAATCGGCCAACCGATCGAGTGTTCGTCCAGGACGCCGGCCACCAGCGCAGTTTTGCCGGAGAAGTCAAGCAGGCTGCCGAGCGGGTTTGGTGTAGCGTTCATCGGGGCTCCTTATTTTCCGGTGAACTTGGGTGCTCGCTTTTCCACAAAGGAGCGAATGGCCTCTTGATGATCCTGGGTGTGGAAGCAGTGCTTCTCCAAAGCCAGGGAGGTGTCCAGAACCAGATTGGCTGTATCGCGCAGAATTTTATTCACCGACACCTTGGTCCAGCGAATCGCTTTGCTCGGGCCGTTGGCTAGGCGGGTAGCAAAGGCGACCGCCCGGTCCATCAGCTCCTCACTTGGCACCACATAGTTCACCAGCCCGATGCGCTCGGCCTCTTGGGCGGTCACCAGATCGCCGGTCATCAGAAACTCTTTGGCCCGGGCCGCCCCGACCAGCCACGGCCAGATCACCGCCCCGCCGTCACCAGCCACCACCCCGACCCTGACATGCGGGTCGCCAATACGCGCATTCTCCGCGGCGTAAATCACGTCACAGAACAGAGCCAAGGTCGCCCCGAGGCCGGTCGCCGGGCCGTTGACCGCGGCAATGATAGGCTGCTCTACCTCCAGCATATCAATGATGATCTTGCGCGCCTCGGCGAACAGCGCGTCAAGCTGTGGCCCGGTCATGTCCTGAAACCATTTGATATCCCCACCGGCACAAAAAGCCCGGCCCTTGCCGGTCAGGATCACCACCTCGGTCTCCCGGTCGTGGGCGATATCGGCAAAGATGTGTGACAGCTCGGTGTGTAACTCGGCGTTGATGGCGTTCAAGGAGTCTGGCCGGTTAAAAGCCAGGGTGAGGATAGTGTCCTTGCGTTCGGCGCTCAGACAATGATAGCGACTGTAGTCCATGGTGATCTCTCCTTATGTGCGAGGTCAGCAGCGCTCAGGCGGCTCATTATCTGCCAGACACCCCCAACGATCAAGGGAAAACAGCGATGCGTATCTATTGTTGCCGCAAGGGATTGGCCTACATCAGAAACATCTTGCAAAAAGAGCTGCCGGACGACGAGGTGTTGGAGTGCCGGCCCGAACAGGTCGCCGAGGTCGCCCGGCAGGCCGATATCCTGATTCCGACGGTCTCGCCGATTGGGGCCGCGGCCTTTGCCTCGCCGCGTCTCAAGCTGGTCCAGCAGTACGGGGCCGGGCTGGATTCGGTCGATGTTCCGGCCGCCACCCGGGCCGGGGTGTATGTCGCCAATGTGCCCAGCGCCGGCACCGGCAACGCCGAGTCGGTTGCCGAACTCAGCCTGTTCTTCATGCTCGCCCTAGCCCGCCGCTATCCCCAGGCCCAGGAGAGCATTGCTCAGCAAAAGCTCGGCACGCCGATGGGCCTGACCCTCAAGAGCCGCAGCGCAGCGATCATCGGCTATGGCGGCATTGGTCGCGAAGTCGCCCGGCGGCTGGCCGGCTTTGAGATGGACAGCATCCTGGCCATCTCCAAACGTGGCCCCAAAGGCACGCCCGAAGAAAACGCTATCCCGGTCGATTTTCACGGCAGGCTTGACGACCTCCATGCGATGCTTGGCCGGGCCGATTTTGTCGTTGTCGCCCCGCCGCTGAACGACGAAACGCGCGGCCTGATCGGGCCGGCTGAGTTTGCCGCCATGAAGCCCGGCGCGTTTCTCATCAATGTCGCCCGCGGCCCGGTTGTGGACTACAACGCCTTTCTGGCTGCGCTCAAAGACGGGCGGCTGGCCGGGGCCGGCCTTGATGTATTCTGGCACGAGCCGTTTGACCCGACCGACCCCATCTTTTCCTATAATGTCATCGCTACCCCGCACTTTGGCGGGGCTACTGATCTGAGCCTTCAGGGCATCGGCAAGAAAGTCGCCGAGAACGTCGATCGACTCAGGAATGGACACGCCCCCCTGAACTGCGCCAATCCAGAGGTATCGGGCCAACGATAGGCCGACCGAGGCGGAGGGGGGAGAACTCCTCACGCCTCGGGTCTGTTAGCTCCGCTGCTCAGCCTGGACATAGGAGACGGCGTGGTCGCCGGTGTAGACCTGGGTGGGCCGGAAGATGCGGTTGTTCGGCAGTTGCTCAACCCAGTGGGCCAGCCAGCCAGCCACCCGCGCAATGGCAAAGATGGGGGTGAACTGGTCAATCGGAATACCGAGCTTGTCGTACACCACCCCAGAGTAAAAATCGACGTTTGAGGCGATGCCTTTGCGCCCGACATGATCGCCAATAACGGTTTCCACCTCTTGGGCGACCTTATACAGCGGATGCTCGCCCTTTTGCTCAAACAGGCTCTGCGCCAAGCCCTGCAAGGCAAATGCCCGCGGGTCTTTGACCTTGTAGACGCGGTGGCCAACGCCCATGATCTTGGCCTTGGCCTTGAGCTTGGCCTCGATATAGGGTCGCACCTTGTCAACCGTTTCGATTTCGCGGAACATGCGCAGCGCCTGCTCGTTGGCCCCGCCGTGCAGCGGCCCGGTCAGCGCCCCAATCGCCGACGAGACCATCGTATACGGGTCGGCCAGGGTTGAGCCAACCACCAGCCCGCTGAAGGTCGAGGCGTTCATGGTATGCTCGGCGTGCAAAATCAGACACACATCCATGATGTGGGCTTCAAGCGGGTCGGGCTCTTTTTCGTTCAGCATCCACAGAAAATTGGCCGCATGCGACAGGTTATCGCGCGGTTTGACCGGCTCGTCGCCGTGACGCATACGCTCAAAGGCGGCCACAATCGTCGGCAGCTTGGCGATCAGGCGCACACTTGACCAGTAGTTCTGCTCCTGGTCGGCTACGTCTTTTGCCGGGTAGAACATGCCGAGGGCAGCCACCACCGATTGCAGGGCGTCCATCGGATGCCCGTTTTCCGGGAACGATTTGAGCACGTCAACGACCCGGTATTTGATCCGCCGATGGGTGCGGAGGTCGTGATCGAACTTTTCCAACTCCTGGTGCGTGGGCAGCTTGCCCCACAACAACAGATACGCCACTTCTTCGTAGGAGCTTTTCTCGGCCAGTTCCTCAATCGGAATACCGCGATATTCGAGGACGCCTTTCTGGCCGTCGATAAAGCCCACCTGCGACTCCATAATGGGCACACCTTCGAGCCCAGGAACAAATTTCTCCATAGACCACAGCCTTTCTATCTGTGCAGGAACGTTCGGGGGCGACGCCAGCGGGGCGTCTCAGCCGTTCATCTGCCTGTTGAATGTGTCAAGGTCGAAGTAATCGCGCCACGACGCAATTTTGCCATTCTGGATTTCAAACACGCCGGCAACCGGCAGCGACAGCTTTTTCTCGCCCATGACAAAGTGGTCAACCCGTTCATTCATGACCACATTGCCGGCCGAGGTGGTGTGCAGGATATCGAACTGTACGCTGTCTGCACCCCGCAGGAAGGGTTCAACAAACTTGCGAATGGCACCGTGGCCGACATACGGCTCCATCGGAATGTTATGGTAAAAGCAGTCTTCCGTGAGGTAGCTCAGCACCTTGTCGGTATTCTTGCTTGACCACGCCTGGCAAAAGTCAGTGACCAGTTTTTCGTTGTCTACGCTCATGTTGAGTCCTCCTTTGTTCAAGAACGGGTAGCGGTCCCGTCACATGCCTATTACCTAACGGAAATACCCCGGTCCTGGCAAGCCTCTCGGCGGCGACGGAAAACGGGGCTGTCTTGACCCGTTCGGCACGCTCCTCTAGCCTGCCGGAATGCCTGATTTTTACGATCCCTTTCCACCCGCTGAGCACATCTCTGCGCGTGACCGACGGCCCGAGGCGTGCGAGATTCTGCCCGGCCTGTTTGTCGGCGAATACCCCCGGCCCGAAGACATCGCCTGGTTGCGGCACGAGTTCGGGATTGCCGCCGTCGTCAGCCTCCAGGACGACGACGATCTCACCCTCAACCGGCTCAGTCTGCCGGCTCTGAAGTCGGCCTATGGTCAGCACCGGATCGCCTTCTGTCGGGTACCGGTCGCCGACTTCAACTGTCAGAGCTTGGCCGCCAGCCTGCCCGAGGCCCTGACCGCGCTCCACACCTTTATCCGAGCCGGCACGCCGGTTTTTGTCCACTGCAACGCCGGCTGCAACCGGGCTCCGACCCTGGCCATTGCCTACCTGCACGCCCACCGCGGCCTTGGGCTGGAAGAGGCGCGCGATTTTGTCAAAGCCCGACGCGCCTGCGGCCCCTACATGCAGGTCTTGCGTGCGTATTTCGTGGATTCAGACACATCACAGTTCAGACACTGACGGGTGGCTCAGCACATCCGCAAACACGCTGTCGGCGATCAGCAGCCCCCGCCGGCTGAGCTTCAACCGCCCGGCTTCGTGTTGCAGCACGCCGGCGTCAAGCAGCTCGGTCAGCCGCGGGAAGGCCGCCTCCGGGCGCAGCCCAAAGCGGGCGGCAAACGTCTCGGGCCCAAAGCCGTCGAGTTGGCGCAGGCCGAGAAACATGAACTCGGCCCGGGCCTGGTCTTGACTCAAGACCTCTTCAAAGCAGCGCGCGTCTCCGCCCGAGACGGCTCTGGCCATATAGGCGCGTGGGCTGGCCTCGTTGCTCCAGCGCCGGCCCCAGTCCGGCTCAGCACAGAACGAATGCGCCCCGGCCCCCAGCCCCAGATAATTCCGGCCGGTCCAGTAGCCCCGGTTGTGCCGTGAGACAAAGCCCGGACGGGCAAAGTTCGAGATTTCGTACTGCCGGTAGCGGTGGCTCAGGCGGTCCTGAAGCAGCCTGAACATGGCCACCTCCAGGTCTTCGTCAACCGGCCGCAGCCGGCCCGTCTGTCGCCCCCGAAAAAACGGCGTGCCCTCCTCATAGCTCAGGTTATAGATCGCGATATGCTCAGGCCGGCAGGCCAGCGTCTCGGCCAAGTCGGCCTCCAGGCCGGCCAAGGTCTGGCCCGGCACGCCAAACATCAGATCAAGGCTGAGGTTATCAAAACCGGCCTCCCGCACCCAGCCGACGGCCCGCCGGGCACCGTCTCCGGTGTGCATCCGGCCCAGCGTTTTCAGCACCGCCGGCTCGAAGGACTGCACGCCGAAGCTCAGCCGATTGATCCCCACCGCCCCAAAGCCGGCCAGCGTGTCTTGGCTGACCGACGCCGGGTCGGCCTCCAGGCTGATTTCTGCTTCCGCGGCCAGGGGGCACAGCCGGACCACCGCGGCCAGAAAACGCGCAATTGAGGCCGGGGCAAACAGCGACGGCGTTCCGCCGCCAAAGTAGATCGTCTCAACCCGCTCGGCCCGCCAGACCGGCTGCTTGACTGCGTAGCGGAGTTCGGCGCACAGCGCTTCAACATAGCGCTCTTCCGGCCAACTCCGCCCACCGTAGGCGTTAAAATCGCAGTAGGGGCATTTGACCAGACAGTAGGGAATGTGGACATACAGCGAGAAAGCCATGGCCTGCCCCTATGTCGTGTATTTCCGCACCACCGCAGTGACCACGCCCTGAATCTCGACCTCGGACTCGTCCACCACAATCGGCTCCATGTCGGGATTGGCGGGTTGGAGGCGAATGTGGCCGCCCGCTTCACGGTAGAACTTTTTGACCGTGGCGTCGCCCTGAATCAGGGCCACCACGGTTTCCCCGTTATCGGCGCTAGGTCGTTGCTCAACAACGATGAAATCGCCGTCCAGGATGCCCTCGTCAATCATGGAGCGGCCTTTGACCCGGAGGGCGAAGGATTCGCCGGTACCCCGCACCAGATCAGCCGGAACGGACAAGGCGTCCCGAATCTCAACCGCCTCAATCGGTAGCCCGGCCGCCACCTGACCGAGCAAGGGCAGTTCCAGGGTCTCGTCCGCTTTGTGGGGCGGCGTCAGTTCAATCGCCCGACTTAGATTCCACTTGCGACTAATCACCCCTTTGCGTTCGAGATTGCTCAGATGTTTATGGACAGTGGCCGGCGACGACAAGCCAAAATGCGCCCCGATTTCTTCCAGAGTCGGCGCGTAGCCGTGGCTGGCGGTGTAGTCGTCCAGATATTCCCAAATCTCTCTCTGTCTGCGCGTCAAGATCATACCCAGCCCCCCTCTCTGTTATGTCAGCAAACAAAAGGCGAAACAACAGGAACGCTTGATGGATCATGCCTGGCGTACTATGTTGGAAGCTATCCTTACTACCCAGGAGCCATAGCCGTGTTGTTCCGATTCCCTCTGTGTCTGGCCGTTCTTGTCGGCCTCCTTACCTGCACCTCAAGCCACAGCCAACCCGCTGACCGCTTGGCCGCAATCGAGCTGCCGGACGGCTTTGCCATTGACCTGTACGCGACCGTGTCCAACGCCCGCTCTCTGGCTCTCGGAGAGCGGGGAACGGTTTTTGTCGGCACCTCCGATGTCAGCGTCTACGCGCTGGTTGATAGGGACGCCGACCACAGGGCCGATACCGTCGTTCGCCTATCCAGCGAACTGTTCGTCCCCAACGGCGTGGCCTTTCGTGACGGCGCGCTGTATGTGGCCGAGATCTCCCGCATCCTGCGTTTTGACAACATTGAAGCCCGGCTCAACGATCCGCCCCAGCCGGTCGTGGTCAAGACCGGGCTGCCGACCGACCGCGTTCACGGCCGGAAATTCATCGGCTTTGGGCTGGACGGCAAGCTCTATGTGCCGGTCGGCGCGCCGTGTAACGTCTGCCTGCGGGCCGACGAACGCTACGCCTCGCTGCTGCGCATGAACGCCGACGGCAGCGAAGCCGAGGTCTTTGCCCGGGGCGTCAGAAACACGCGCGGCTTTGACTGGCACCCCCACACCGCGGAGCTGTGGTTTACCGACAACGGGCGAGACTATCTGGGCAGTGATGTTCCTCCCGACGAGTTGAACCGTGCCCCCGAGCCGGGCCTTCATTTCGGTTTTCCGTACTGCCACGCCGGCCGCATCCCGGACCCCGAGTTTGGCCACCAGCGCCCCTG
The DNA here is from genome assembly GCA_965242605.1 of uncultured Binatia bacterium (SeqCode). Taxonomy (GTDB): domain Bacteria; phylum Desulfobacterota; class Binatia; order Bin18; family Bin18; genus JAAXHF01. The sequence goes on from CBDESS010000001.1 coordinate 440,719, forward strand.
TACCGATTTTACTGGCACGGCCCAGGAACTCGGCCCGCATGTGGCCGCGCTCGGCATGCGCTTCTACACCGGCACAATGTTCCCGCCGGCCTACCGCAACCAGATATTCATTGCCGAACACGGCTCGTGGAACCGCCGCGACCTCATTGGCTACCGCATCAGCCTCGTCCGGCTGCAAGATAATGTTCCAGTCTCCTACGAGGTCTTTGCCCAAGGCTGGCTGCAAGGCCGCTCGGTCTGGGGCCGGCCGGTTGATGTGCTGGTTATGCCCGACGGCGCGCTGCTGGTCTCGGACGACTTGGCCAACGCGATTTATCGGATCAGCTATGCCGGGAGCACTAAGGCCCCGCCCGACGCTCAGTAAAAGGCCAAACTGGCAAAGCTGACCGACGACCGGGCCTGGCGGTCAAGCGAGCGGTCATATCGGAGCAGCCTGCCGCGCTCGGCATTGAGCAGGTGCAGCATGGTAGACATGGGCGCGAAGCCGCACACCCGGCGCGTGTCGCCGTCCTTGGCAATCTGCGCAAAGAAGCCGCCCGGATCGACGTTTTCCAGGGCGTGGATCAGCCGTCGGTCTTCGGCCTCTACCCAGTCCAGAACGTCCTGGGTCAGCTCGCCCTGGTCGCCGAACTTATGCCCCACATGGGCAAAGTCCACCCCGGCCACAACACACACTGCCCGGCCGTCGTCGGCAATCGTCTTGCGCAGGGCGGCCAGAAAGTCGGCCACTCGGGGTGCCTCGGTCGGCGGTGTCTGGGTCATGGTCATGTGGTGAAAAGACGACACCAGGATCGGCACAACCGTAAAACCCTGTCGGTCAACCAGGGCATACTTGAGGAACAACATCTGAAACTCGAGCGAATGCTCGGTCCGGTGCAGCAACTCATCGGCAAACAGGTCGTGGCCGCAGTTGTCCTGCAAGGCGTTCACAAACGCCCGGTCGGTTGTAACCGGCCCTGGCGGCGTCGCATAGTCCTTGCAGGTCGAAACAAACAGCTCGTTGCCCGCGGCGTGCGAGGTTCCCAACACAATGAACAGCCCAGCCTCAGACCGCTCGGCCAGCTCGTTATACGCCCATGCGTAGGTCGGGCCGCCGACCCGCAGGTCAATATGAGGGGCGATCAGACCGCGCATCGACTCCCCGCCCTGGCCACCGGCCCCGGGCAGGCCCGGTCCACGCTCGTCGCCAAAAAAGCCCGTCATCTGCCGACGGAACTCGTCGGCCTGCGGTGAGTAACAGGTATCGGCATGGGCCATGTCGCAGACCGTGGCCCGGCAGAAGGCGGCCAGCGTCTCCTCCTGCTGGAGGCGGCAAAGCGATCGCTGTCCAGGTAATAGGCGGCGTCCAACTGCGCAATCAGGCTCCGCATCTGCTCGCCGGGCAGGACTTGGCTGAACTGGCGGGCAAACGCCTCCTGTATGTCCGCCAGCGAGTGCTGGCCGTCAAAATGGCTCAGGATAAAATAGGTGACCGGGGGCAACAGCAGCAGCTCGGCAGCATAGTTCTGCGGGTCGCGCAGATAGATGCGGGTATCGTTTTCAACCGACACCGGAAAGGCCTCAACTGGCCGCAGTCTGGGATAGTCCAGCGCACTCATCCTGCCCCTCCCCCTAACCCCCCAGCAGGCCGAAGCAACCCAGCAGAAACAGCGCCACCGCGGTCAAGGGGCCAGCAGGCTTTCATGGCTGGCGCTGGTCAGCACCCGATCATAGCTCTGGAGCATCGAGACCGGCGAGACCAGCATCAGGACATTGGCAAAAGCGCTGAAGACCGCCGCCGCCACAAAGCCGCGCCGACCGCCGGCCAGCGCCTCCCTGAGCAGCGGAGAGCGTAGGGCGGGCTGCTGAAGCTGGATTGCAGGTTGCACGGAAGATTCCTGGAGCGGACAGACACTTGGTGTACAAAGGTCGGTGCCCAGCATCTTTTGGCCGGAATGCCCAGGGGAGAAGGGCCTGTTCGGAGTGCAGCAGGAACGTGGAGGCACCGGGCGGAAACCGATACGCCGCCAGCGCCGCAATGTCGGATTACGCTGCGCTAATCCGACCTGCAACCTCACTACCACACAGTTGAGGTGTCGGTCTTCGTTCCGTTTTGGGTACCTTGCTCCATGTCCGACCGAATCAGGCCGCTACGGGCCAGGTTAGCGCGTTGGATCCCAGCCGCAAACCTGCCATAGTGGACGGGATGAAACGCGCCTGGAGGGCGGAAGACACGCCATGAGTTCTCACCCGGCGCGCCTGCGGGTCGGCGTGGTCGGCGTCGGCTATCTGGGGCGCTTCCATGTCGAGAAATACGCGGCCCAGCCCGATGTCAGTCTGGTCGGGGTGGTGGATGTGGACCGCGGGCGGGCGGGCGCGCTGGCCGATCTGTATCAGGCTGAGGCGCTGGTGGATCACCGGGAATTGTTTGGCCGGGTGGAGTGCGTGAGCTTGGCCGTGCCTACCCAACTCCACCACGCGATTGCGCGGGATTTTCTGCGGCAGGGGGTGGATGTACTGGTCGAAAAGCCGCTGACTGCCATCGCCGCGGAGGGCCGCGAGCTCGTTGAGCTGGCCGCCCAAACCGGACGGATTCTTCAGGTCGGGCATCTGGAACGCTTCAATCCGGCGCTACGATCGCTGAGCGGTATTTTGACTACGCCCCGGTTCATCGAATGCCAGCGGGTCGCGCCGTTTGTGGAGCGCGGGACCGATGTTGATGTGGTGCGGGACCTGATGATCCATGACCTGGACGTCATTCTGAGCGTCGTCCGCTCAGAACCCAACTCCATTGAGGCGTTTGGCGTGCCGGTCCTGACCTCGGAGACGGATATCGCCCATGTCCGGCTGCGCTTTGCTTCGGGCTGTATTGCCAATATCACGGCCAGCCGGGTGGCCCTCAAACGTGAGCGCAAGATGCGGATTTTTCAGCCCGACACCTATCTGGTGGTGGATTACGTCGAACACCGCATACGGATCTGTCGGCGGGAGCCTGGGGCCGGGTCCGGGAGCCTGCCAAACCTGAGCTTTGAGGAACGTGAGGTGGGTGGGGAAGACGCCTTGGAAGAAGAAATCCGCGACTTTCTCCGGGCGGTGCGCACCCGCACCACGCCTATTGTCAGTGGCCGCGAGGGTCTTCAGGCCCTGGAGCTGGCCGAACAGATCATCGCCAGCCTCGAAATCCCCTAACTGTCGGAAACCTCCGCCCTTCGCCTTGAAAAGACCTCCACCATGCCCCTTTCTCCTCCTCCGGTCCCCAGCCCCCAGCCCACCACACGGCGCATTCTCCTGGTAGCTGGCGAGACCTCGGGCGACGTCCACGGCGCAGACGTGGTCCGCAGCCTCACAGCCCGAGCACCGCGCGTCGAGGTCTTCGGCGTGGGCGGACCGGCGCTGCGGTCGGCCGGGATGCAGACCCTGGTGGACAGCGCCGCCATTGCCGGCATGGGGCTGTTTGAGGCCAGGGAGAAGGTCGGCAACCTGATTCGCGCCTATCGGCGGCTCAGCCGGCTGTTGCGCTGCCAGCCGCCCGACCTGCTACTCCTGATTGATTTCCCGGAGTTCAACCTGCGCCTGGCGAAAGTGGCCAAGCGGGCCGGAGTGCCGGTGTTCTACTACATCAGCCCCCAGGTGTGGGCGTGGCGGCGGCGGCGGGTCTACACTCTCGCCAAACGGGTGGACCGGCTGGCAGTGGTCTTCCCCTTTGAACCGGACTTCTACGCCGCCCATGGCTGCGTGGTCGAGTTTGTCGGCCATCCGCTGGTGGACCGGGTGCGGACGACCCGCTCGCGGGAGGAAACCCTGCGGCACTACCGGCTTGACCCCGACCGGCCGACGCTGGCCCTGCTGCCGGGCAGCCGGGCGCACGAAGTACGCTACCTGCTGCCGCCGCTGCTGGGTGCCGCGGCCCGGCTCGGCCCGGCCTATCAATTCATCCTGGCCCTGGCCCCGGACCTGGACCGGGCTGCGCTTGAACCGCCGGCCGGCCCTGTCCGGGTGGCGCAGGGCGACACCTATAACGTCGTCCATGCGGCCGACTTGGCGGTGGTCGCCTCGGGGACCGCCACCCTGGAAACCGCGCTGCTGGAGCGGCCGATGGTCATTGTGTATCGCATGGCAGCGCTGACCTATGCGCTGGCCCGGGCCCTTGTCAACGTGCCGTTTATCGGCATGCCGAATCTGATTGCCGGGCGGCGGGTCGTACCAGAGCTGATCCAGAGCGCGGTGACGCCCGACCGGGTTGCCACCGAGGCGCGACGGTTGCTCAGCAGCCGCCAAGCGTATAGCGTGGCGCAACAGGGTTTGCGGGAGGTCCGGCGTCGGTTAGGGGATGGCGGCGCGGCCCAACGGACTGCCGGCCTGATTGTGAACATGCTCAACCGATGAAAATCTACCGTCGCCTCCTGCCGTTTCTGCGCCCCTACTTGGCCCAGTTTTTTCTGGCGCTCGGCTGCATGGTGGTCTTCAGCGCGACGAGCGGCGCGCTCCCGTTTGTGGTTGAGCATGTCTTTGACGATATCTTCGCCGAGAAAAACCTGGACTCGCTCCGCCTTCTGCCCCTCATCATCATCGGGGTGTTTGTGGTCCGCGGGCTGGTCAACTTTGGTCATACCTATCTAATGGAATATGTGGGGCAGCGCATTGTCGAAGACCTGCGCAATCGCCTCAACAGCCATCTCCAATATCTGTCGGTCGCTTACTTCCACAACCACCCGACCGGCACGATTCTCTCCCGGGTCACCAACGATACGACCCTGGTGCGTGAGGCCCTGACCCAGACCTCGGCCTCAATGATGAAGGATACCACCACGCTGCTCGCCCTGGTCATCGTGGCCTTTGTCAAAGACTGGTTTCTGGCCGTCCTGGCCTTCATCATATTTCCGGTCACCATCCTGCCCCTGATGCAGATATATAAAAAAGTCCGCCGCTTCAGCCGTCAGGGGCAAGGGGCGCTCGGCTATCTGTCGGCCCTGCTCCAGGAGGCCATTCAGGGCAACCGGGTGGTCAAAGCGTTTGGCATGGAAGCCTACGAGCAGCAGCGCTTTGCCGCGGAAAACCGGCGGATCTTTCGCCACGCCATGCGTGCCGGCCGACTCCGGGCGTTTGTCCCATCTATGGTTGAGCTGGTGGCCGCCGGCGGGATTGCCGCGGTGGTATGGTATGGCGGCTCCAGCGTGATTGAGGGCGAGCGGACCCAGGGCGCGTTTGTGGCTTTTCTGACCGCCATGCTGCTGTTGTACGAACCCTTCAAGCATCTGACCCGGACCAACGCGGCGATCCAGACCGGACTAGCAGCCGCGGAGCGGCTGTTTGAGGTCCTGGACGAACCGCCGGAAGTGACCGACCGGCCCGGAGCACGGTGTCTGGCGACGGTCGCCAGGGGGGTGCGCTTTACCCATGTCTCTTTCCGCTATGGGCAGGAGTGGGTGCTCAAGGATATCTGCCTCGATATCCGGGCCGGCGAGGTCGTTGCCCTTGTCGGCCCGAGCGGCGGCGGCAAAAGCACCCTGGCCGACCTGATCCCCCGCTTTTACGATGTGGAGCAGGGCCGCATCTGCATTGATGAAACCGATATCCGCGATATCACCCTGCAATCCCTGCGGGCCCAGATTGCGGTTGTCACCCAGTTTACCTTTCTGTTTAATGATACGGTGTGTAACAATATCGCCTACGGCGGGCCGGCCCGCCCGCTTGAAGAGGTCGTGGCCGCGGCCGAGGCAGCCTACGCCCACGATTTCATTGCGGCCCTGCCCGACGGCTATGATACTGTGATTGGCGAGTTGGGCGTGCGCCTGTCCGGCGGCCAGCGCCAGCGGCTGGCAATTGCCCGCGCTCTGCTCAAAAACGCACCCATTCTCATCCTTGACGAAGCCACCTCGTCGCTCGATACCGAGTCGGAGCGGCTGGTGCAGGCGGCCATTGAACGGGTGATGACGGACCGCACGGTTCTGGTCATCGCTCACCGCTTATCAACCATTCAGCGCGCCGACCGGATCGTCGTGATCCAGGATGGGCGGATTGTTGAAGAGGGCGACCATGAAGAGTTGCTGGCCTACAACGCGCGGTATCGCAAGCTGTATGACCTTCAATTCCAGGAAAGCCCTCGGTGACGGCCGCCGCTCAGCACCCGAAGAGAGCACCGATGGCTTCTCCCCCGGCCTTCCTCAATGCGCCGCGTTTTTCCAGGACCGAAGAACTCAAAATCCGGGGCTGGACCGGTCTCGCCCTCGGTGCCCTGTGGACCTTGAGCAAGACCGTGCGCATCGATTATGTGGGAACGCGGGAGTTGTTTGCCCACTGGGCCCGGGGCGGGCAGGTCATTCTGGCCTTTTGGCATAACCGGATGGTCCTGATGCCCTTCCCCTACCGGGGTCGGAAAGCCTGCATCATGAACAGCGTTCACCGGGATGGGGAAATTATCTCGCGGGTCATCAGCCGCTTCAATATCCTCTCGGTGCGGGGCTCTTCGACCTGGGGCTGGGCCGCCGGGCTCAAAGGCATGGTCGCGGCCTACCAAGCCGGCTATGACCTCATTCTTGTCCCTGATGGGCCGCGCGGCCCGCGCTATCGGGCCAAACCCGGGGTCTTGCAGTTGGCCCGGGCCACCGGTGCCCCGGTCTATCCGGTCACCTGTGGCGCGGCCTGGAAAACGACGGTCGGCAGTTGGGACCGGCTGCTCATCCCGCTGCCCTTCAGCAGGGTTGTGTATATCGCCGGACCGCCGGTCCGGGTGCCGGCCGACGCGGCGGCGACGGTGATGGAAACACAGCGCCGCGAGCTCGAACGGCGTCTGCGTCAGATTACGACCCGGGCCGACGCCTATTTCACCCCAGACCAGAGCGGATGAACATGGGCCGACTTGTGTACAACTGTGTGCTGACCCTGGGCGGCCTGCTGGCCCTGCCGTTCATCGGCCTAGCCCTGCTGGTCCGCCCGCGCTACCGTTTGGGCTTGGCGCAACGGCTGAGCTGTTTGCCGGCTGCCGTCACCCGTTGCCTGGGGGCCGGGCCGGTGGTGTGGCTGCACGCCCCGTCGGTGGGTGAGAGCCTAGCCACCCGGCCCTTTGTGCGGGGGCTGAAAGCCCGGTTTCCCGACGCAACCGTGGTGCTGTCAGTCCTGACCCCGACGGCCTACCAAGTGGCCAGCAGCCGGCTGCCAGAGGCCGATGCAGTGATCTACTTCCCGCTTGACCACCCGCTCTGTGTCAGACGCATCCTAGGGCAGCTGCGGCCGCAGGTCTTTTTTTTTACAGAAACCGAAATCTGGCCCAACTGTCTGTCCGCTCTCATCCGGCAGGGCGTCCCGACCGTCCTGGTCAGCGGCCGGTTTTCGGCCCGGGCCGTGCGCCGCTACGGCGTGTTGTGGCCCGTGTTTGCGCCCGTGTTTCGGGCGCTGAGCCTGTGCTGTATGCAGACCCAGGCCGATGCCGAGCGGCTGATCGCTGCCGGAGTCTCCCGGCAACGGGTTGTGGTCACTGGCAATTTCAAGGTAGACAGCAGTGTCCGGGCCGACGACCGGGGCAAAGCCATCATGGGCCAGCTCGGTCTGGCCGACCGGCCGCTCCTGATAGCGGCCAGTACCCACCGAGGAGAAGAGGCGGTCGCGCTTGACGCCTACCGCTGGCTGCGGGCCGAGTGTGCCGTCCTGCTGCTGCTCGCCCCGCGCTATCCGCAGCGTTTTGCCGAGGTCGAAAGCCTGCTGACCAAAGCTGGCCTAGGCTATGCCAAACGGAGCCGGCCCGCCGGGCGGCCCGGGCCGGCTATCGAGGTGTTGCTGCTCGACAGCCTCGGCGAGCTGGCCTCGTTGTACTCGGCCGCGGCAGCCGTCTTTGTCGGTGGCAGTCTGGTCAAAGGGCCGGGGGGGCACAGTGTCATTGAACCGGCCCTGGCCCGGGTGCCGGTGTTATTCGGGCCGTATACGCGCAATTTTGGCTCGGTCGTCAAAGCGCTCAAACGGACCGGCGGGGGGGTTCAAGTGACGGATGCGGCCAGTCTGGCCCGCGCCGCACTGCCCCTGCTCCAGGACCCGAGGCTGAGTCAAGAGGTCGGCGGGCAGGCGTATGCGGCCGTGCAGCAGGAACGCGGCGCGGTCGAGCGGACCCTGGCGGCCATCGGCGAACGGCAGCTCGGGCCGCTGGCGGGGTGAGCGAATATGGCGGACCTGGAGCGTGTCATCCACGCCATCTGGCAGCGCCGGCAGCCCTGGAGCTGGCTCGTATGGCTATCGCTGACCCCGTTTGCGCTCGGCTTCTCGGGCCTCGTCCGGGTGCGGACCCTGCTGTACGATTGGCGGCTGCTGCCGGTCCGGCGGCCGGCCGCCAAGGTGATCAGCGTCGGCAATCTGACCGTCGGCGGCAGCGGTAAGACCCCGTTTGTGCTGTGGCTGGCCCAGACCCTCGAGCGTCGCACAAACTATCGTATCGCTATCCTGACCCAGGGCTATAAGGGCAGCCGCTCAGGCCCAACCGTGGTCGGGGCCGGCGGAGAAGCCTGGGCCACACCGGCCGAGGTTGGTGATGAGGCGGTCATGCTGGCCCGGACCTTCTCGGGCGTTGTCATTGCCGGAAAAAACCGGCTCAAAGCCGCCCATCTCGCCCGCCGGGAGTTTGGCAGCGAGGTACTCATCCTGGATGACGGCTTCCAACACCGGAAACTCAAACGCGATATTGACCTACTGCTCATCGCCGGCCACCGCCCTGACCCACAATGGCTCCTGCCGGCCGGTCCCTGGCGCGAGCCGCTGTCGGCCGCCCGGCGGGCCGATATTGTCGTGTGGACCAAGCGAGGGCCGGCAGAGCAGGCGCACGACCCGGGCCGGCCTCAGGCCGTACCGCCCAGCTTCTCCGGCGCTCTCGTGCCCACCGGGCTCGTTGAGTCGCTCCGGGGGAGCTGGCGCGAGCTGCCGCTCGGTCTACTGTCCCATCAACGGGTGCTGGCCGTAGCCGGCACTGCCGACCCACTGCCCTTCTATGCCCTGCTGCGGAAACACGACGCCGAGCTGACCGAAGTCGTGCCCTTTCCCGACCACCACGCCTATACACAGGCGGATTGGCGGACTATTGTAGAGGCCGGTCGGCGCTGTGACCTGATTGTCACCACCGAAAAGGACTTGGTCAAATTAGAGCAGTTTCCTTTTCCGGCCAGGAAGCTGCTCGCCCTACGGGTGCGGATGCAGGTCAGCGATGCCGACCGCCTGCTGACCAGAATTGAACGCCAACTCCAGACCGAAACGGGATGATATGGCAGCGCCGTTCCTCATCAAAGCGGTGACCGAACTCCTGGCCGATGTCCCCGCGGCGGGGCAGCGGCTGTTGGACATCAGCTGTAAAAAGGGCGAGGTCTTGCGCGCCCTGCGGTCGCGCGGCTTTGTCCTACGCGGAACAAATTTCGAGCCGAGTGGCCCCTGCCTCAACGACATTCCAGTGGATTATGGGGTGGACCTGCGCCACCCCCTGCCTTATGACGACGCCAGCTTTGATGTGCTCCTCCTCGTTGAAGTGATTGAGCACCTGGAGAACCACCGGCTGGCCCTGACCGAGCTGGCACGCATCCTCAAGCCGGGCGGACGGCTAATCCTGACCACCCCCAACATCATGCGCCTCAACTCGCGGCTGCATTTCTTCCTCAGCGGCTATCATAAGACCAAACGCCGCTTCATCCCGTTTGACACGCCGCTTGAGGACGCCCATCGTTTTCATACCTACCCGATTGAGCTGCCGATTCTGTATTATCTGGGGAAACAAAGCGGCCTGGAAATCGAGTGCCTGGGTCACAGCAAAATCAAGGGCTATTCGCGCCTGCTGTGGGCCGTGTTCGGCCTGCCGGTCGTGGCCTATACCTGGTACACCCTCCAGGTACGGGAAAAGAACCGACGCCAACAGCACGAAAACAGACGCCTCCGGTCCTGGCTCACCCACCCGCGGCTGCTGATGATGGATAATCTGGTCGTGCGCTTTCGCAAGGCGGCCGGTTAAGCCGGGGCTCCCCCCATGCAGTTCCCTCCCCACCCCCGCCTGCTCGTCGCCCAAACCGGATTTCTGGGTGACACGGTTCTGACCACGCCGCTGCTCAGCGCACTGCGCCGCACCCTCGCCCCGGCGTCTGTGAGCGTCCTGACCACGCCGCAGGCCGCGCCGCTGTTGACCCACCACCCGGATGTGGACGCGGTCGTGGTCGATGCCAAGCGGACGCGCAGACGCGGGCTCGGCGGGCTGCTGCATACCGCCCGGCAGCTCAGGCACCGGGGCTTTGAGCTGGCCGTCGCCCCCCATAAATCGCTGCGCACAGCCCTTGTCCTAGCCCTGGCCGGCATTCCCTGCCGGGTCGGTTTTCGGCAGAGTCCGGGCTGGTTTTTGTACCACCAGACCGCGGTTCGGGATACCCGCGCGCACGAGGTTGAGCGCATCTTGAGCCTGCTGCGCGCCTTTAGCCTGGAGCCCCGGCAGTATGCGGGCCGCCCGCGGGTGACGTATGGCGAGGCTGCCCGGCACAAGGCGCGGGCCTTGCTCAGACGCCACCGGCTTGACACCCCGCAGCCGCTCTTTCTCGTCTGCCCCGGCTCGGTCTGGTTCACCAAACGGTGGACGGTTGAGGGCTATGCCGGCCTCGTCCGTACCCTGGAGCGGGACTACGGCAGGGTGCTCATCTGTGGGAGTCCTGACGACCGGGCCGTCACCCAAGCCGTTCAGCGCCGGGCGGGCGGACGCGGGGTGGACCTGGCCGGACAGGCCGACCTGCAAACCTTTGTGGCACTCCTTGACCGGGCCCGCGTCGTGGTCAGCAACGACAGCGCGCCCATGCACTTGGCGGTCGCGCGAGGCGTCCCGGTGGTCGCCATTTTTTGCGCGACCACGCCGAGCCTGGGATACGGCCCGTACAGTCCGCACTCGTTCATAGTTGAGCGCAACGCGCTGGGGTGCCGTCCGTGTGGGCGGCACGGCGGACCGCGCTGTCCGCGCAAGACAGAAGCCTGTATGCGCTTGGTCAGCGTCCACGATGTCCTGGCCGGCGTCGATCATCTACTGAGCGCCTCTCATGCCACCGCCTGACCTATCGCTGAGCGAGCGATTTGAGACCCTGAACGAGGCGACCTCGCGTCGGGCGGCCCAGCTGGCCGCGCAGGGCAAAACCGCCCACCTGTGGGCCATCGTGTGTACGCCGGGGCTGGTCTTTGTGCGAGCCTATGTCTGGCGGGGCGGCTGGCGGCGCGGTATAGCGGGATTTGTTGAGGCGCTGTTTGCTGCCTATGGGGTGTTTGTAAGTCGCCTCAAGCTGTGGGAGCTCCACCAGGCGCACAAGCCCTAGACCGCTCATCAGAGCGCGTTGTTCCGATGGTGTTTCGCCGGCTTCAGCCTCCGCACGAATTTGTCGCAACGCGCTCGGCCCGCCAGTTGTGCTGGCTGAAAGTCGGCTGGGAAGAGACGATTCGGACGGCGCTGGCCGGCCGGCCCGAGGCCGGTCCGGCCGCGGTTCAAGGCGGACGAGGGCCGCTGGTCCGGGTGGGGCTTGGCGAGCGTGGCAGTCTGCTGATCCGCCACTACCGGCGCGGCGGCTTCATCCGCCACCTCGTGCGCGACACCTATTGGGACCGGCCGCCGCGTCCTCTGGCCGAGTTAGCCGTCACCCAGCTCGCTCGCCAGCGTGGCGTGCCGACCGGTGAGGTCCTTGGCGCGTGTGTCGGCTGGCGGTCTTTGGGCCTGTACCGCGGCGCGCTGATTTCCCGAGCCGCCGACGGCTACACCAACTGGTGGGTCTGGCTGACGACGCGGCCGAGACTCCCTCAACGCCGGCGGGTTGTCCTGGCGGTTGCCGGCGTTCTTGCCCGCCTGCACGCGGTCGGCATACAGCACGCCGACCTCAACCTGATGAATGTCCTGGTCCGTTTTGAGGCCGAGACTCCCGCGGTCTTGCTCATCGACTTTGATCGGGCGCGCGTCTTCCCGGCTCCGCTCCGGGCCTCCCGTTGCCGGCGTAACCTGGGCCGGCTGCGCCGGTCGGTCAGGAAACTTGACCCTCACGGGCAGTATGTTTCAGCCCAGGAGTTCGGGCTGTTGCTAAGCGCCTACCACCGGCGGCGGGCGGACGCGGGGGCGGCCCGTCACGGCGGCTGAAGGCGTTTGCCAGGGCGGCGAACTCTTCCACACCGAGGGTTTCTCCGCGACACCGCAGGTCAAGCCTGAGCTGAGCCGCAATGCCCTCAGGCGCGGAAAACCCGGCCGCGCGGAGCGCATTACGCAGCGTCTTGCGCCGCTGGGCAAAAGCGGCTTTCACCACCCGCCTGAACATGGCCGGGTCGTGGACCGCGGACCGAGGCTGGGCGTGAAAGACCATTTTGATGAGCTGGGAGTGGACTTTGGGGACCGGGAAAAAGCTGCGGGGGCCGACCGTGCAGACCGGCGTGACCTCGGCGTACAGCTGCATCAACACCGACAGCGCCCCATATGCCTTTGTGCCTGGTCCGGCACCGACCCGCTCGGCGACTTCTTTTTGGAGCAGCACTGTCGCTTCGGGAAAGCGGGTACGATGTTCGAGCAGACGAAAGAGGATAAGAGTGGCCACCTGGTAGGGCAGGCTGGCCACAACCCGGATGGGAGTATGAGAAAAGGCGTGCGCTACATCGAGTTTCAAAAAGTCGCCCGCCATAACCTGGACCGTATCACAGCACGCAAAGCGCCGGGCCAGGCGCTCGGCTAGGACCCGGTCGACCTCAACCAGATAGAGCTGGACGCCACTCTCCATCAGCGCCTCGGAGACAACGCCCAGCCCGGGTCCGATCTCCAAGACGGCGGTGTCTGGAGGCAGCTCGGCGGCTTGGACCATGCACCGAACAATGTCGGCATCAACAAGAAAATGCTGGCCGAGCCGCCGGTGGGGGCGGATGTTCAGCTCACGCAGGGTAAAACGGGTTTGCTGGAGCAAGGCGGGTCTTTCAGCGCTGAGCGGCAGCTGGCCTACAGGCGGAGGGTGGCCGTGGCGTTCAGGTCAAGGCCGGCGCGCTGTCCGTCGGCCAGACGCCACGCCCCGGCAAAGGCGATCATCGCCGCGTTATCTGTGCACAGCGGCAGCGACGGAACCACGACTTCGAGGCCACGCCGTTCGCCTTCATCCCCCATCCGCTGCCGCAGGCGGGAGTTGGCCGACACCCCGCCCGAGACAACGATCCGCTTGAGGCCGAGGTCTCGGGCCGCCCGCAGGGTCGGCTCCAGCAACATATCGACCACGGCTTCTTGATAGCTGGCGGCAATATCGGCCTCGGCCAAGGCGGCGCGCCGGGGGGTCTGGAGAAACTGGCGCAGGGCGGTCTTCAAGCCGCTGAAACTGAAATCGTACTTGCCTTTTTTCAGGTGGGCGCGGGGAAAGGCACAGGCCGCGGGGTCGCCGCGCTGGGCCAGCCGGTCGATAATGCGCCCGCCGGGATAGCCGAAGCCCAGCATTTTGGCACCTTTATCAAAGGCCTCGCCGGCGGCGTCATCGCGGGTCGCGCCGAGCTGGGCGTAGGACCCAGGGGCCCGCGCATGGTAGAGACAGGTATGGCCGCCGGAGACCAGCAGGCACACAAAGGGGAAAGCCATGTTGTGCTCAAGCAGGGCGGCCAGGAGATGCCCCTCGAGGTGGTTGATCCCGACAAACGGGAGTGCGTGGGCAAGAGCCAAGGCTTTGGCAAATGAGAGGCCGACTAGGAGAGAGCCGATCAGGCCTGGTCCACAGGTAACGGCGACCCCGTCGATCTCCTCTATGCTCACCCCGGCCTGCCGAAGGGCGGAGTCTACAATCGGGACGATGTTGCCCGTGTGGTGGCGCGAGGCGAGTTCTGGCACGATACCCCCATACGGGCTGTGGACGGCGTCTTGGGAGGACACGACGCTGGCCAGGACCTGCCGTCCCCGCACAACCGCGGCCGCGGTGTCATCGCAGGAGGTCTCTATTCCCAGTACCGTCAGTGTATGTGTGGAAAACATCGGTTTGGGGAGGGCCGGGCGGAAACACCGGCTCGGGCTGGGGCAAACGGGCCAGGGCCGTGACGGCCCGGAGATTGCCCGGGGCAAAACGGAGGCAGCGCTGATAGGCTGAGCGGGCTTCCTCAATATGTCCGAGGTCCTCAGCCACCTGTCCGCGTAAACAGATGGTTTCACCGAGCCAGACGGTCTGTGTCCGGGGGAGCAGCAACTCGGCTTTTTGCAAAAACGCCAGGGCTTGCTGAAGCTTGCCCTGGGATAAGGAGAGACGACCGAGAAAATGGTAGCTGTAGGGTTGAAACGGGGCGAGTTCGACCGCCCGTTCAAACAGGACCTGGGCCCGCTCAGGCTCTCCCGCTTTGAGGCTGTCCTTCCCCTCTTTGACAAAACGCAGGGCGGCGAGCCCGCTCGGCGACAGGGCGGCGGGCGCGTTGTGTCCCGGTGTTTCGGCTGAGGCGGGCGTGTTCTTGTCGGGCAGGGGTAGGGCGGGAGAGACGGGCAGCGGGGGGGTGTCCCATCTGGGTGGCGGAAGAGGCCGGCCGGGTTGCCAGCCGCCGCCGGGCGGGCGCTCGCCAGGGTGAGAGGCCCGACCGGAAGGGGGACGGCTCAGGCCAGCTGGGAGGTCTTCCTCGCGGAGCGCTTCGCGCAGCCGGCTGTCCCGGAAGTCGGCCGGCTCGGCCTCGGCGTGGCCCTCGGCTCCAGAGTGCCACACCACACACAGCAGCGCCCACACAGCCAGATGACGGAAGCCTTGCCGGGGGTCATGTTTGGCGCAACTCTTCACGGTAGATACGGCGGGGGCTCGGGAGCGGGTCCGTTTGCCCAGCCCGGCCCAGCCCGGTCTTCAGCCGGGAAGGGAGGGGGAGCTGGACGGTCAAGCTGCTGCGGTCGGACCGGCAGCAGAGGCATAGCCGGCTGAGGTGCTTCTGCATAGGCGGCATCCGGGCCAAAGTTGACAGGAGCAGGTGGGTCTTGCGGAGGCGGGACAAAGGGGAGGGCCGGGCGGTCTTCAAGGGCCCGCTTCATAAAGTCTACCCAGATTGGCAGTGCCACCTGGCTGCCGGACAGCCTCAGCGATTGACGGCGGTCAAAGCCGACCCAGACAACCGTCAGCAACTCGGGCGTATAGCCCATGAACCAAGCATCGCCAAAGTCGTTTGTGGTGCCGGTTTTTCCTGCCGCGGGCCGGGTAAAGCCATTGAGCCGCGCCCGCCGGGCGGTGCCGCTGTTCATCACGCCTTCGAGCATGGTGGTGATGGTGTAGGCGTCCTGGGAAGAAATCGCCGGGCTCAAGACCAAGCTCGTGCGTTGCACGGTCTGCCCGTCACGGTTGACAATGCCGCTGATGGCGCGGGGCGCAACCCGAACTCCGTTGTTGGCCAGCGTCCCAAAGGCAGCCGCCAATTCCAAAGGACTCACCTCCGCGGCTCCCAGGGAGAGAGAGGGGTAGAGGGGCAGCGGGCTGTGAAAGCCGATGGTCCAGGCTGTTTCCCGGATCGGCTCCAGCCCGACGCCTTGGGCCAGACGAGCCGTGGCCGCGTTGAGCGACAGGGCCAGGGCGCTGCGCAGGCTCACCTCTCCACGGTAGCGCTTGGTGTAGTTTTCGGGCCGCCAGTCCTGGGGGTCAAACTCCCACAGAAAGGGCTCGTCCTCAATCAGGGCGTCTGGGTCGTAGCGTTGTTGGCCTTTGCCACTCAGGGCGGTCAGATAGACCACCGGCTTGAAAACCGAGCCGGGCTGCCGCAGGGCTTGGGTGACGCGGTTGAACTGCGAGAGCCGGTAATCGCGTCCGCCAACCATAGCCCTGATCCGCCCGGTCTGGGGCTGGAGTGCAACCAGACAGGCCTGCAGGCGCTCGGTGGGGTTGTCTCGCCGCAGGTGAGCGTGACGCGCCTCAAGATTGGTGAGGCCGTTGCGGACCGCTTCCTGGGCAATGCGTTGCAGACGCAGATCGAGCGAGGTGAAGATGTGCAGCCCTGCGGTTGTCAAAGTTTCGTTCGAATACTCGTCTTCAAGTTCCTTGCGGATCGCGTCAACAAAATAGGGTGCCTGCGTGGTGCGGTCAGGAGCAGCCTGGTGCGGCTCGATCGCTGCCTGTTGGGCGGCTTGGTAGTCTTCCTCGGAGATTTCGGACGGGTACAGTTCACGCATGCGGTGCAGGACATAGTTGCGGCGCTGGAGCGCGTCGTCGAGGTGACGGTTGGGGTCATAGCGGTTCGGCGCTTTGATGACGCTGGCCAGGAGGGCCATTTCGCTCAGGCTCAGGTCGCGCGGTTCTTTGCCAAAATAGACCCGAGCCGCCTCCCAGACGCCAAAAATGCCCTTTGGCCCGCGTTGTCCGAGATAAATCTCGTTGAGGTAATTCTCAAGAATTTCCAGTTTGGAATAGTGGTGCTCAACAATCAAGGCCATGCAGATCTCGAGCAGTTTGCGCCCCAGGGTGCGTTCGGGGGAGAGAAAGAAGTTCTTGACGAGCTGTTGGGTGAGCGTACTGCCGCCCTGCACCACATTGCCCTGTGTCACGTTGGCCCGAAACGCTCCCAGAATACGCCACAGGTCGATGCCGCGGTGTTCAAAAAAGCGCTGATCTTCGGCGGCCAGCAGGGCTTTGACCAGCAGGGAGGGCAGGTCGTAGAGTGCGATGATCCGGCGGTCTTCCCACACCTTGCCGTACAGTCTTGTGATGACCTCGGGGTCAAGCTCGACCGCGCCGAGTTCGGCCCCGTCGCGCTCAAGATCAACGATGCGCTCAACCGTGTCTTCTCGCAGCGCGATGCGGATGCGTTGGGCGGTGTTGCGGCGCGAAACCGATGGAAACTCGCGCAGAAAGAGCTGGATGTACCCCCGCTGGGTGTTGTAGACATATTCTCCACGGACATGAACCGCTCCAGAAACGGCGTTGTAATCAAGCCGCACGAGGTGATCAATGAGCGTGTCGGCGGGGATCTTCTGGCCGGGATACAGCAGGAGAGGCTCGGCATAGACCTTGGAGGCAACTTGCCAGCTGTGACCGGCAAACCGCAACACCACCTCCCGCTCGAGTTGACGATAAAACTGCCACCCCGACACGCCCGCCGCTCCGAGCAGCGCTAGGAAGCTGGCGATGACGATGTTCCACACTAGCCGTTGCATACGCGTCTTCTCTGGTTTGCCGCCCCGCCTGCCTCCTCATCCTCGTCCGAGCTGGGGCCGCCTTGACCATCTATGGGTGGTGTATATTTGCCAGCTCGACATAGCGCATGCGCAGATCAAACAGGACCGTATCCAGCATTTCGCTTTCGCCACGGTCAAGATTGCCGACGGTTTTGTGTTGCAACATCGCAATGACATCAATCATCTCCTGAGCGGCAGACAGATTGGTCGTCGCGGTTTGCCCCGGGCTGGCAATCTCTCCCATGTACATGAGCGCCTGAGTACTTAAACCTAGAATAAAGCTTGAGAAAGACAACTGTGGAGGGGGCTCGGCCCGGTCCTGGGGCGCGTCTGAATCCGGCCTGTCTTGGCGGTCTCCCGGGGCGCTTTGCCGGGATTCTTGTGCGGATTCTTTCTCTTCGGTCTCAGACTCGGAAACACGAGGCTCCCCGGTATCGGGCGAGAACCTTCGCCGATCCTGAACGCGAAAGCCACGTCCACCGTCTTGTTCTTCCGCCATGGCTCAGTCCCTCCCCCGTCGCACTCGATGCGATGCCCGTATATTGCGCCTCCCTCTCTTTTTTGACAAGCCGACACAGCGCAGCTTACACAGCCCTCCGCAGCGCCGCAATGACCCGTTCCACAGGCACTTCTGAGAGCGAAATCCCCTCAGTATCAGGAGAGGTCTGTCGATATGGTCTATTGTGAATGACAGACAGGCTTCCGCCAAGGGGTTTCCATTGCTCGGGCCGGGTTGGCCCAAAAATGACACTCCCGCGCGCGCCAACGCTTCCGGCCAGATGGCTCACCCCCGAGTCATTGCCAAGATACAGGCTGGCACGGCCAAGGAGAGCGGCCACGGGCCAGACCGGATATCCGTGTACGACATGGCCGACGGTCTGCCAGCGCTGACGTTCGGCTTCTTCAGCCGGCCCCAGCAGGACAATGACTTCACGGGCTTGGCGGCTGCGCTTCCACCACTGGGCAACGGCTGAAAAGCCGGCGGAGTCCCAGCGCTTTCTCCTGCCGCCACTGCCCGGGTGCATAAGAAGGACTTGGGTACGGGACGACCAGCCCATTGTCCGCCAATACCCCTCTCCTGCCGTCCTGTCTCGTGGTCCAAGGGGCAGCGAGGGGCAATGGACTTCGGATATGCCAACACAGTCGAGATAATACCGGCTGGCGTGGCTCGGCTCCTGACCGACGAAGAACGGAAAAGAGTAGACATCCCGGCCATGCCTTTTCAGGTTCGCCTGCACCTGCCCGTGGCTATGCCCAAACCAGGAGAAGACCGAGCGAAAAGAGGAAAAAAAGTGACCCTCTTGCTGGCGGTCTCTGGGGGACGAAAAAAAAAGACTGGCAAACACCCCTCGGTCCAGCAGATAGACTGCCCGGAGGCCGACTAAGGATGCAGCGAGTTCAAACGCGGAGCCGCGAACAGCAAGGACAACCCCCTGCCCACCCCCGGCCCGAGATAGGAGGCCGTGTTGTAACGCGGGGAGAAAACACAGGAAATCTCCAAGGCTACCAGGAAATAAGGCCAAGCTCTGACTGGATATTTTCATTGACTCTCGGAGTGAGCGTCGGTAGGATGGGGTCTCATATTTGTGATTTCTTCGCCCTTGACAGGCGTATCTCTATCTCAAGGAGTGCTATGACGAATTGTCTTGCATACAAACTTGACCACCTGAAGCGTCTCCTACACGAGATGGGGCCGACGCTCATCGCCTTTTCTGGAGGAGTTGACTCAAGTTTCCTGCTGGCTGTTGCCGCAGACATTTTAGGAGGCAAGGTCACGGCGATAATGACGGTATCGGCATCAACCCCTCCTGAGGATATCCGTCAAGCGACAGCCATCGCGGCCTCTCTTCAGGTTCACCTGGTCACGATTCCCCATAATGAACTGGCCATTCCTGCGTACGCGGCGAACCCGACCAACCGCTGCTACTTCTGTAAACATTCTCTGTATGAAATCTGCCGAGATCATGCCAAGCGGCTGTCTCTTGCCGCAATTGCCGATGGGGTCAATACAGACGACTTGGCAGATTATCGTCCAGGTCTCCGGGCGGCAACCGAGTACGGGGTTCGACACCCCTTGGTTGAGGCGGGGTTCGATAAGGAAGCCATTCGTCAGGGCAGCAAACTCTTGGGACTGCTAACCTGGAAAAAACCGGCCTCTCCGTGTTTATCATCGCGGGTGCCGTACGGCACCCCGATTACGGCCCGCATGCTGTCCCAGATTGCGCGAGGAGAGGCGTTCCTGCGTTCCTTGGGACTCGAAGAATTCCGGGTTCGCCACCACGGGCACAGCGCCCGGGTTGAGATTCACCCCAATGAGTTCCCAAAAATTGCGTCCGCAGCCACACTGCGGCAGATAAGGAATCAGCTCGAAGGCTTAGGGTTTTCTACCACTCTTTTAGACCTGGAGGGGTATCGGAGTGGAGTGTTCAATACTGCCGTGCACGAGGCAAGCAGCGATCAGAAAGCGTAGTGTTCTCATATTTTCCAAGCCTCTCACCTGTGAAACAGTTCGACATGGGAAAACGGTAGGGAGGGTGAGGTTCTTTGACGTGAAAGGAGTGGGATATGGACTTTCCTAGTTTTCCAAAATGCCAAAAATGCGGAGAGGGGAACTTGATCCCCCTATCGGACTACGGGCAAGAAGGGGCCTCGGTTCTCTTTAAGGCCTGGGTCTGTACGAACCCGGTTTGCGGGTTTTCCCTGCGTGTTGATAAGGGAGAGGTTACCTATGGCAGAAAAATAGAATCCAAGCGCTAGTTTTCGACACAGACTCGGGCCGGAGAATGGCCGCACCAAGAACCATGCCCCCTTTTGGAGGGATGGTTTTTGGCGGGTTTGAGAAGAAAAGTGCAGCTATATGCAAGTAGCAACTCTACACGGCGAATTGAGTGGAGAAGCCGCACGGCCGATTAGTATCGGTAAGCTTCACGCATTGCTGCGCTTCCACCGCCGACCTATCTACCTTGTCGTCTACAAGGAGCCTTCAGAGGTGTTACCACCTGGGATTCCTCGTCTTGGGGGGGGCTTCCCGCTTATATGCTTTCAGCGGTTATCCCTGCCGCACATAGCTACCCGGCGATGCTTCTGGCGAAACAACCGGTACACTAGCGGTGCGTCCAACCCGGTCCTCTCGTACTAGGGTCAGCTCCCCTCAAGAATCCTACGCCCACGGCGGATAGGGACCGAACTGTCTCACGACGTTCTGAACCCAGCTCGCGTGCCACTTTAATCGGCGAACAGCCGAACCCTTGGGACCTGCTCCAGCCCCAGGATGTGACGAGCCGACATCGAGGTGCCAAACCTCCCCGTCGATGTGAACTCTTGGGAGAGATAAGCCTGTTATCCCCGGCGTACCTTTTATCCGTTGAGCGATGGCCCTTCCATGCGGAACCACCGGATCACTAAGACCTGGTTTCCCACCTGCTCGAGATGTCTCTCTCGCAGTCAAGCCGGCTTATGCCTTTACACTCAATGGCTGGTTTCCACTCAGCCTGAGCCGACCTTCGCGCGCCTCCGTTACTCTTTGGGAGGCGACCGCCCCAGTCAAACTACCCACCATGCAGTGTCCCGGACAATGCCGCGGTTAGAAGTCAAAGGCAACAAGGGTGGTATTTCAAGGGTGGCTCCACAGAAACTAGCGTTCCTACTTCAATGCCTCCCACCTATCCTACACATGCTACCCCTGAATTCACTACAAAGCTGTAGTAAAGGTGCACAGGGTCTTTCCGTCCTGCCGCGGGTACTCGGTATCTTCACCGAGAGTGCAGTTTCGCTGAGTCCGTAGTTGAGACAGTGGGGAGATCGTTACGCCATTCGTGCAGGTCGGAACTTACCCGACAAGGAATTTCGCTACCTTAGGACCGTTATAGTTACGGCCGCCGTTTACCGGGGCTTCGGTTTCTTGCTTCACCCCCGAAGAGATTAACAAGTCCCCTTAACCTTCCGGCACCGGGCAGGCGTCAGTCCCTATACATCAGCTTACGCTTTTGCAGAGACCTGTGTTTTTGGTAAACAGTCGCCACCCCCTGGTCACTGCAACCCTCTTCCGCTCCAGGAGTCGATCCCTTCACATAATGAGGGCACACCTTCTTCCGAAGTTACGGTGCCAATTTGCAGAGTTCCTTAACTACGGTTCTCTCAAGCGCCTTGGTATGCTCTACCTATCTACCTGTGTTGGTTTGCGGTACGGTCACTGCAAGGACTCGCTACGAGGCTTTTCTTGGAAGCCTGGGATCGATCACTTCTCCTGATCTGACGAGCAGGATCGTCATCACCTCTCAGCGTTGACAAAGGAGCGGATTTGCCTACTCCTTCCGCCTACAGGCTTAAACCGAGCAATCCACCACCCGGTTGACCTACCCTTCTCCGTCCCCCCTTCGCTGATAACGTCCTTCCAGTGGTGCCGGAATATTAACCGGCTGTCCATCGCCTACGCCTTTCAGCTTTGGCTTAGGCACCGACTAACCCTGAGCAGATTAACTTTACCCAGGAAACCTTGGATTTACGGCGACGAGGTTTTTCACCTCGTTTATCGCTACTCGTGTCTGCATAAGCTCTTCTCAGGTCTCCAGAAATCCTTCCGGTCTTCCTTCAACGACAATGAGAATGCTCCCCTACCGGCCGGTCCGAAGACCGGCCCCGCAGCTTCGGCGTTTTGCTTAGCCCCGTTACATTTTCGGCGCAGACCGACTTGACC
>CBDESS010000001.1:467500-1957954 GCA_965242605.1 uncultured Binatia bacterium (SeqCode)
CAAGCACCGGCAGGGGGAGATAGGTCTGTCGCGCCAGATCTCTCAGCGTAATCCGTTGAGCGCTATAAATCGTCCTCAGGACCGTCGCAACACCAGCTGCGCCCTCCCGGAGGGCGGTCGCTTGGGTGACATCTTCAAGTAGATCACTCACGCTACAAATCCTTGGAAAACTGAACCATTAGTGCTGTGTTGGGCGGTGGAACTCTATAGCGATATCGATGGTGACACAAGTCTAGCGACTGTCGAATGTTCTCTGCCATGCGCAAAAAAGCGTGACAAACCCGTTTCCACGCCTGTCACTAGCCACCAAGCCGGACCAGTAATCGGGCCTTCTACATGGGTCCCTTTCGCAGCCGGGACCTTGATTGTATAGTTTTGGCCATGTCCGCCCTTTCCATGACAGAAAAATTGCGGGTTCTACTGCGCCGCCCGCAGCCCAGCCTGGTCCTTGGAGCCCACGACGCGCTATCCGCCAAATTGGCCGGAGAAGCCGGTTTTGATGCGATCTGGGCGAGTGGTTTTGGTATTTCTGCGGTCAGCGCTCTCCCCGACGCCAATATCCTCACCATGAGCGAGACGCTCGACGCGGTCCGCCGCATGAGCGACGCGGTTGACATCCCGGTTATTGCCGACTGTGATAACGGCTTTGGCAACGCCATTAACGTCATCCGCACAGTCGCCGAATACGAGCGGGCGGGCGTCGCCGGACTGTGCATTGAAGACAACATCTTTCCGAAACGGTGTAGCTTTTACGCTGGGGTCCGACGCGAGTTGGTTCCCGTTGATGAGCACGCCCGCAAAATTCAGGCCGCCAAAGCGGCTCAAAAAGATCCAAATTTTGTAGTGATCGCCCGCACCGAGGCCCTAATTGCCGGCTGGGGTAAACACGAAGCGCTCAAACGTGCCGAGGTCTACGCTGAAGCCGGGGCCGACGCCATCCTAGTCCATTCCAAGGCGACAAACTTTGAGGAACTCCAGGACTTTACCGCCGGCTGGGACAACCCCTGCCCCTTGGTGTGTGTCCCAACGACATACGCCGACACCACCGTCACCGAGCTGGCGACAGCCGGCTTCAAGCTCGTCATCTTTGCCAACCAAGTCTTACGGGCGGCCGTCAGCGCCATGCGCCACGCCCTGGACACCCTGAAGGCAGAGAGCCGGCCGGCCGCGGTCAATGATCGGATTGCCAGCCTGCCCGAAATGTATGAGTTGGTCGGCTTGCCGGAGTTGCAGGCTAATGAGCATAAATTCCTGGTGCCGGGCGGTCACCGGGTAACGGCCATTATTATCGCCGCCGGCTTTGAAGAAAACTTGCTGCCGCTTATCGAAGATCGCCCCAAGGCGATGCTGGAGATCAAAGGCCAGACGATTCTTGAGCGCCAGATCAGCGCCCTGAACGCCTGTGGGGTGAAAGATATCGTCGTCGTGCGTGGCTACCAGAAAGAGCAGATCAATCTGCCCAATATCCGCTACTACGACAACGACACGTTTCTCAACACCGGAGAGTTAAGCTCGCTGTTTCTGGCCGAGGCGGAAATGTCGGGGCCGTTTCTGTTTCTGTATTCCGATATTATCTTCGATCCGAGCATCGTCGAAAAACTGCTGAAGTCGCAGGCCGATATCAGCATTGTGGTTGATCGAGCGTGGAACGATCAGCCCCGCTCAGCCGAAGAAATCCAGGCCAATAAGCCGGACCTAGTCATCACCCACCAGCCGCCCCAGACCGGCTATCGCTTTCTGCCCACAACAGAAGGCACGACGCTGGCCCGTATTGGCCGAGACCTGGCTGCCCAAGACGCGGATGGCGAGTTTATTGGCTTGGCCATGTTTTCCGAGGCGGGTGCCCGCCTCTTACGCCAGAGCCATCACACGGCCCGCGAACGGTCTCATACCAGCCGCTTTCACGAAGCCGCCGCGCTCCAACAGGCTGCTTTTACCGACATGTTGCAGGAACTGGTCAACCACGGCCATCACGTCGCGTGTGTTGATATCTATAAAGGCTGGCTGGAGATTGATACATTTGAGGATTATCGCCGAGCGTGGGCAAAAATGAAATAACTGTACGCGCAAAGACGGTCCGGGCGTACACCGTGATGTGAATTATTTCCGATTAAGGATGACGGGCGATGGATCTTGCTCTCAAAAAAATTGATCAGATGATCCAGGACGAATACACGTTTTTTGTCCGCGAAAAACAGGGCTGGAGTTTGACGTATGGCCCCCAGGACCTGGAGCTCGTGGCACACGCGCTGCGGGTTATCCTGCACGCCCGCACGACCCCAGGTTTTGTGGACGACTACCTCGCCCTGGTTGCCTGCCAGGCACGGGATGGGGGCTGGAGCCCGTTTTCGGCCGACCGAGAGAGCACGGTGTGGGTCTCGGCCTTTTGCGGACTGATGCTGATCCGGGGCAACCGCTTTTTGCAGCACGCTCGTCTCAGTCGGGCCGTGCGTAGAGCGATTGATTATTTTCTTGACACCCAACACGCCGACGGTCGGTGGGTTGATCCAAGCTGGGCTGACCTCGATACCACCAGTCACCCGGTCAGCTTCTTCAACGTGGTCATGGCTTTGGGAGAGCCTTATCGACGGTCCGAAGTCGTCCCAGCTTGGCGAAAGGGAGCACAGTTCATTCTTGACCATCAAGATGCAAACGGGGGCTGGTATGACGAAGAATTCCATCCCTCGGGGGTTGAGATCACCGCCCATCTTATTCAAGACGCCCTGATTGCCGACTTAGCCAGGGACGGCCAACTCAGCGGTGTGCGTGAGTCATGCGCCAAAGGAGCCCACAAGTTGTACGAATGGCAGGCCGCGGACGGGTCCTGGGACGGAGAAAATGTCGATCACACCATGGACTGCACCCGGTCTTTGATGGTGGTGACCCGTTTGCTAGAGGACGCCCACGGACACGAGTCTATTGTGCGCGGCCTGGACTGGATCCTCGCCAACAAGAATCCCAGCGGTTGGGGCGACTTCCCGGAGTTGGAGACCAACCTGGAGCGGACCTGTGACGGCATTGACACCCTGTTGAAATACAAAGCCTACCGCAGCCCAGACCCCCAGGCGGTCGTTCGGCTGTGGGACTACATCCCCTGAGACGGCAAGCGGCAATCATCACCATCCCCGTCTGACCCTGACGTTCATGCCTCCAGAGTCTGTCGCCGAATGGATCGAAGCCGGTTCCACAGCAGAACTGCCGCCCGGAGAACGCAAGCTGGTGAAGATGAAGGGTGTGGAGGTCGCCCTGTTCAATCTCAACGGCACGGTATACGCTGTCAACAACCGGTGTCCCCACCGCAGCGGGCCGCTCATCCGAGGCTTTATCGACGCCAGAGGCGGCATCAAATGCCCGATGCACGGCTGGCGATTTGAGCTGCGCGACGGCACCAGCCCGCGCCCGGCTCAGGCAACGGTGTATCCGGTAAAGGTTGAAAACGGCATCCTCTACCTGCGGTTCTAGCCCGGTATTGGACTGAAAGGGAATACAGTCTGGAGTGTCCTCCTTGTACCGAGGTAGCCGGCTTTTTCCAGGAGAAATAGCGCATGCTCAGAAAAGCCTCCTTTGAGAAGGAAGCCATTCCGCATTTTGATACCCTCATGCGCACCGCCCTGCGCCTGAGCGGAGACCGGGCACGCGCAGAAGACGCGGTCCAAGAGACGTATTTGCGCGCCTGGCGCTCCTTTCAAACCTATACGCCGGGCACAAACTGTCGGGCTTGGTTATTCAGAATTCTCCTGAACGTCTTAAAGAAGACGGCCGGGAAAAAATGGCGCGACCCCTTGCTCAGTGCCGAAGACATTGACCCTTCCTCAAAAGTCATCGCCCTGTTTCCCTCAGGCGGGGAAGACGGGAGCGAAGGTCAGGATATTCTTGCCGCGGTCAGCCATTTGTCCCCCCAGTTTCGACAGGTCTTATGGCTAGTCGTGGTTGAGGGATTTGCCTATAAAGAAACCGCCCAGATGCTCGATATTCCAATCGGGACTGTTATGTCACGGCTGTACCGGGCCAGACGCGAGCTGCGGCGTCTCTTAACCGATAACCGAGCCTACCATATCGAACAAAAAGGGGACCTCAGGCCATGAACTGTAGAGAAATGCAAAAACTCCTGAGCCCATTCCTGGATAACGAACTCAGCACTCGCGACACCTTTTCTGTGGCCGAACATCTCGACGCCTGTTCGGCCTGTCAGCAAGAACTGGAAGCCATGCAGCAGCTTGATAAGCGTCTCAAGGAGGCCGGACACAGTTCAGTCAAGGTGAGTGACACGCTGCGGGATACCGTTATCGCCCTGGGCGGGCCGTGGACCTGGCTCCGACGCTGGCGCGGCGTCGGGGTGGCCGCCGCCGCCATACTCTTCCTGGTCATTGGCCAGCAACTTTTCTCAGCCCCCTACGACCCAGAAGCCCGGGCGTTTAGCAGCGCGCTTGTACACGAGACTTGGCTGAATGACAACAGTACCTTTTCCCTGCCCTGGCTTGACCCCGACAGCCTCAAAGAGGTGCTGCGCCAAGAAGGGCTGACCGATCCCCCCAACCTCAGTCCAGTCGGATTCCACCTTGTCCGGGCACGGGTCAGCCGTCCGCTCAGACAGGTCTTCGTCCAACTCGTCTATCAGCGGCGGGCTGAGGAGATCTCAATTTTTGTCTCACGGCGTTGGAAACGCTCCTTACCGGGCATCAACCACCAGGACGGGGTCACGATTGTCCCTCTCGGCATTCGCGCCGTCTTCCTTGTCAGCAGAAACCGCCCGCCCAATTTTTCGGACATTTATCAGTTGGCTGAAGAAGAAATTAGCGCCCTGTCAGCCTGAGCCGCCGGAGAGGGCCAATCCTCCTCTTTCTCTTCGGCATACCCATACCCACCCCTCTTCTCCGGCTTCTGCAACCTCGCCTCGCCCACCGTCATATCCCAAGGCCCGCGGCCCGGGCACCTCGGGCCGCGATTCGGGCCGCGCTCAATCATCCCTCAGGCCGAGCACGGCGGTGAGCTTGTGGAGAAAAAGCCGGACCTCAGCCGTACTCCTGAGCCGATAACCAGCCGCGGTCACCCGCGGTGCCTCTGCCACCACAATCCCAAGACCGCGTCCGGCCACAGCGCTGAATGCGTCCTCATCCGTCACATCATCGCCAATGTACACCGGCAGAGCATCCGTCCCGGCACATCCCAGCGCGTCCAACAGCCACAGCACGGCCCTGCCCTTATGCCAATCAACGCCCGGCCGCAACTCAAAGACCTTTTTTCCCAAGCCCTTGCGCAGCTCTGGACAACGCCGTATCACGGCATCGACGACCGGCTCCAAGTGCGCCGCCTGTTGGGGTGGCACCTCACGAAAGTGAACCGCAATAGAGAACTTCTTGCGCTCAACGCGCACCCCAACGATCCATGACAAAGCCCGAAGGAGATCGTGTTCAGCCCGGTCCAGACTGGCCAAAAAGCCGTGGCCGTGCTCATAGGTCAGGTCCATACCCGGCGGGCCGGCAATATCAAAACCGTGGTTGCCGGCATAAATCAGTCCCTCAATCCCCACCAGACCCTGGACATCGGTCCGATCCCGACCGCTGACAATAGCGACCAGACAGCGGGCGGCGAGCGTCCGAACCGTCCGGCGCATCTCCTCGGCCAGCACCGCCAGCTCTGGCCGAGCAACAATGGGCGTCAGGGTGCCGTCATAATCCAGGAAAACGACCGGTCGTTTGTCGCGCAGCTGGGCCACCAGCTCTCCCCACCGGTCCAGGGCCGACGCGAGCTCAGTCACAGTTATAGGAAGCCTCCCCTCGGGAGTACCGATACCATCTTTCCCCCCATCTGCAAGCCGCCCCCCTCCCCGGCAAAAACCCCTTGCCTTCGCAGGCGTGTTTGCTAGTCTAAGGCCGCTTTGGGGGCGGGGAGAGAGTCGTGCTAAGGGGGACGCATGTCGCAATACGTTGAGGGGCCTAACTCCGAGCAGGTCGTTGAGCATCACTCCCAACTCATTGATTACTTCTCCCAGGCCGGAAAACCCCGCCAAGACTGGCGCATTGGTACAGAATACGAAATGGTCGGCGTATCCCGCCGCAGCGGCCGAGCCGCCCGCTACTCAACAAACCGGGGCATTGAGCGGCTACTGTTCCGGCTGGCCGACTCGCTGGGCTGGGAGCCGCAAGAAGAAGACGGCCATGTGATTGCCCTGCGCGGCGAACGGGCCAATATCACCCTTGAGCCCGGGGCGCAGGTCGAACTGTCGGGCGAACAGTGCAAAACCATTCACTGTACCCAAGCCGAGCTCCACAAACACTTCGCCCATCTCTTAGCGGCCGGGGATGCTCTCGAACTCGACTTTTTGAACCTTGGCATGCAACCGGTCAGCCCCCTTGGCGATATCCAGTGGATTCCCAAAACGCGCTATCAGTTCATGGCCCCGTATATGGCGCAGGTCGGCACGCTCGGCCATCGGATGATGAAACAAACGGCCTCAGTGCAGGTCAATTTCGATTTCAGCGACGAAACCGACGCGATGAGCAAGTTCAAGGTCGGCATGGGTCTCGTCCCAATTCTGACCGCCATGTTCGCCAACTCGCCCTTTTCGGACGGCAAACTGAACGGCTATATGAGCCTGCGCGGCCATGTATGGACCGAGACCGACCCACATCGGTGTGGTCTCCTGCCGTTTGCCTTTTCCGGTCAGGCCAGCTTTGAAGACTATGCCGAGTACGCCCTGAACATCCCGATGTATTTTATTGTCCGGCAGGGTCAATGGATCGACATGACCGGCATTCCCTTTCGTCACTATCTTGAGCAGGGCCACGACGGACACCGGGCGACCCTCGAAGATTGGCACCAACACCTCACCACCCTCTTCCCCGAAGTCCGCCTCAAGCGCTACCTGGAGTTGCGCTGTTTTGACAGCCAGCCGTATGAGCTGATGCTGGCCGTCCCGGCCTTATGCAAAGGCATTTTCTACGACAATGATCCGCTCTGGGCGGCCTGGGACCTGGTCAAAAAGTGGAGCTGGGAAGAGAGGCTCGCGGCCTATAAGGCCGCCCACCGGGAAGCCCTCGGAGTACGCGTCCACGGCATCCGCTTGCACGACTATGCGCGTGAGCTGGTCTCAATTGCCGGGGAAGGCTTAGCGCGCCAGAACGCCGTCAATGACGCCGGAGAAAATGAGACGCTCTACCTCGAACGCCTGCGGGAAGAAGTCGCCCGTGGCCAGTGTCCGGCCTACACCCTGGTCGAGAAGTGGATGGGCGAGTGGAATTATGAGGTGCGGCACATGATTGAGGGCACCGCCTACCGCCTGCCGGAAGAAGACCAATCTCATCACACCGCTTGAGTCGCCGCTTGAGTCGTATTTCCGGGTCGGAAGGACCCGATCGCCCTCTTCAAGGACAAGGTTGTGTCCCGCCAGCTCACCACCGAAGACGAACTCAAGGCTATTGACGAGCGGGTCACAGCCCGCATCGAAGACGCCGTTCGGTTTGCCGAAGACAGCCCGTTTCCAGATGTCGCGGAAACCTTTACCTATGTCAATTACTAACTGGTGCCCAGCGGTCTGGCGGCTCTCGCCACCAGCCGCGGCACGCTTTCTTGTCGGGGGGGGGGGGACACTCATGGCCGAAAGACATCTCAATTTTAATCAGGTGTTGAACGAGGCGATGCGACAGGAGATGCAACGCGACCCCACCGTCATCCTGCTCGGCGAAGACATTGCCGGCGGGGCAGACGTTGAGCACCTGCACGGGGAGGACGCCTGGGGCGGGGTGCTGGGCGTGACCAAGGGGCTCGTCCAAGAGTTTGGCCGCGACCGTATTCTCGGCACCCCGATCAGTGAGTCAGGCTTTATCGGGGCCGCGGTCGGGGCGGCGGCCACCGGCCTGCGACCCATCGCCGAGATGATGTTCGTCGGGTTTATGGGCGTGTGCTTTGACCAGATTCTGAATCAGGGGACCAAGCTGCGGTACATGTTCGGCGGCAAGGCCGAGGTCCCGCTCGTTATACGCACCATCTGCGGCGGCGGCTTTCGGGCCGCGGCCCAACACTCCCAAGTCCTGTATTCGCTGTTCACCCATATTCCGGGCGTCAAAACGGTGGTGCCGGCCACGCCCTACGACGCCAAAGGGCTGCTGATTTCCTCTGTCCGGGACAACGAGCTGGTGATCTTTTTTGAAGACATCACCCTCGGCGCGATGAAAGGCCCGGTTCCTGAAGAGCCGTACACGATTCCCTTGAGCAAGGCCGAGCCGACATCAAACGCGAGGGCGACGCTGTGACTATTGTGGCGATCGGAAAAATGGTCCACCACGCCCTCCAAGCGGCCGAAGAACTACAAAAGCAGGGCCGCAGCGCCGAGATTATTGACCTCCACACCCTGTCACCCTTTGACGAGCAGACGGTACTGGACTCGGTCGAAAAGACTGGCCGTCTCATCGTGGTCAATGAGTCGCACCCCCGCTGCAACATCGCCAGGGATATTGCAGCGGTTGTGGCCGATAAGGGTTTTGACTTCCTCAACGCGCCGATCAAAACCGCCAGCGCACCGCACCCACCGGTGCCCTTCAGCCCGACCCTGGAAGACCACTACTTGCCAAACGCAGCCAAAGTAGCCGAAGCCGCCCGAGGGCTGTTCTAAAGACCCGGACCTTGAGCCTCCGCCGTTTATGAGTACTGTCGGTATCATAGCAAACCCGCGGGCGGGCAAAGATATCCGGCGTCTCGTCGCCCACGGCTCGGTCCTTGACACTCAGGAGAAGGTCTACATTGTCCGCCGGGCCGTTCTCGGTCTGGAAGGGGCCGGGGTAGACGAGATCGTGTTTTTCCCCGACCCGGCCTCCATCGGCCTCAAAGCCCTGTCCGGCATTGAGGGCGACCGCAAGGCCCGCGTCCGTCTGCTGGACATGTCGGTCTACGACGAAGCGGCCGACTCCACCCGGGCGGCCTCCCTCATGCGGGAGCAGGGCGTGGCGTGTGTCATCGTCCTCGGCGGAGACGGCACCAACCGGGTCGCCGCCAAGGGCTGCGGCTCCATGCCCCTGGTGCCCCTGTCCACGGGCACCAATAACGCGTTTCCGCGCTTTATCGAATCCACCCTGGCCGGCATGGCGGCCGGCTACTACGCGGCCCGAGGCCTGCCTCAGCACACCTTCTCGTTTCCGACAAAACGCCTCAACCTGTACCGCAACGGCACCTGTGCCGATGTAGCCCTGATCGATGTCGCGGTCTGTGATTATCAGTTCGTTGGCGCACGCGCGTTGTGGGAGGTCGGCCGTCTCAAGCAACTCTTTCTGACCCAGGGCCAGCCGACCAACATCGGCCTGGCCTCAATCGGCGGGATGCTTGACCCCGTCCGCCCCGACGAAGCCGCGGGGCTGCGTCTGCAACTCGGAGACGGAGGGCGGGCAGTCACCGCAGTCATCGCGCCGGGGCTCGTCGCCTCGGTCGGCGTGCAAAGCCACACCCGAATGCAACTCCACGACCGGGCCCCAGTCACCTTCAAGCCGTCCATCCTGGCCCTGGACGGAGAGCGCGAGATTCCAGTCACCGCCAACGACACCTGGGAAGTCGAACTGAGCTGGGACGGCCCCCGCGTACTCAACATTGCCAAGGTCATGGACGCAGTCCGAGAAAGGAGGAAGACATAATGAACCCGCTAGTAGCCATAGCGATAGAAGAGGGAACGCGTTTCCTTGCAAAAAAAGGGGGAAAGATGGCGCTTGGCCTGGCAGCATAGGAACGAACTCTGTTG
Source organism: uncultured Binatia bacterium (SeqCode) (assembly GCA_965242605.1). Classification (GTDB taxonomy): domain Bacteria; phylum Desulfobacterota; class Binatia; order Bin18; family Bin18; genus JAAXHF01. The sequence continues at coordinate 477,225 of CBDESS010000001.1, forward strand.
GGCGTCAGGGGCACCGTTTGCAGAGGAGGCAGCGGCCTCTATTGACCAGCAGTTGCACGCCCGAATTGCGAGCAGGGCGGAACAGCAGAGCAGGATTGAACAGGAGGTACAGGCACGGCTTAGCCGGAAAAGATAAGCCGGCTCACATGGAAAGGGGCAAACACGGGGCCCAAATCCTATCTGAAGACCAGATACATGCCCCAATTTGTCTCCTTCCGGTGGTGATGGGACAAGGACTTTTGAGGCTGAACCTAATCCTCATCATCTGAGGACCCTAGGAGGTCGCTGAGCAGAGACGTTTCTTCATTTTCTTCACTCTCGTCTTCCCCATCTTCGTCCGCTGCTTCTTCGACTGCCTCCACTGACATTCCTTGCGCCGCTTCTTGCAGCACGGAGAGTGCGTCCATCGCGTCTGCCGTATCCACAGCTAAATCCAGCATCTCTCCCCTCTTCGCGTCGCGTGATTCCTCCAGGGATGCAGCTTGTGACGTTAGAGGTGGAGCTTGTACCGATTCTTTGACCTCTTTCTCTTTTATATCCTGATGCTTGGTCGCTTCTTTTACCGCCGCTTCTTTTGCCTCTTGAGGCACGGCTTTAACCTTCTCGTATAGATCGTGCGCGAGCGCAGTGACGAACAAGATGATGCCGACGAACAAGATGCCGCCAATGAGCACCCATGGTATGAGAAGCAAAGCATCACTCATGGCTTCACCGCCCATGCTCGGCGAAGTATATTGAAAATCACCTCGCCGCTGACGATGTTGTAGACCACGACCCGTTGCGGCATCTTGAAGGCGTCGATAATGCCGAGTATTGTCGGAATACAGGTCCAGAAAAATATCAAACGCAGGCGAGCTTTTCGCTTTTCCCCCAGATAAAACAGATGTGCGCCGAATGTGCCCAAAAACACAGCAAACAGAACGGCAAGGGGAGTATAGCGTCGTGTTGTTTAAATTCGCTGGCAAAGATATAGCGTTCCCCTTCAGTCAGTTCGCTTTGCAATTTCTGCAGTGTCGTTTCAAAGGATGTGGCCATCCGTCGCTGCTTCTCCAACACGAGGTCTTCGAGGGTTTTCACAGGGGGCCTCCTCCGCACATCGCTCTAATCTTGAGGACAACGGTCTGGGCGGCTTCAGGATTCCTGAAAATTCGGGAAGCAGTCTACTCCGGAGAGCGAGACAGGGCAACTCTTAAACCAAAGGGGATTCGGACGCGAGGGGTTTCCCGGATTGTCCGCCAAGAACTATAGTATGGCGAGACTGAATCGCAGCATCAGGAAGGGAAAATACGATGCATCAAATTAGAAATAGAGTCCCCTGAAAAACCCGCCTTCACGCTGGCAGAAGAGAGACATCAGCCATGCAGGTCATGATCTGCACCACCCACTTTCCACACTGCGCCGAAGTCCTGCGCAAACACCTGCCGGACGACACGGTCAGTGCCTATCCGGCCGAGCAGGTTGTTGAGAGGGCAGCCGAGGCGGATGTGCTCGTCCCGGCCATGTACCGGGTAGACGCCAGGGTGATTGACCACACCTCAGCCACCCTGATCAACCAATTTGGCGTCGGCATTGAGGGGGTGGATATTCCGGCCGCGACCCGGCGTGGCATCTACGTCGCCAATGTTCCGGGCCACGAAGGCGCAGGCAACGCTGTGTCGGTCTCCGAACACGCCCTCTTTCTGATGCTCAGCCTGGCCCGCCGCTATCCGCAAGCGCAACAGAGCATCCACCACCGCGTCTTGGGCACTCCGCTCGGCACGACGCTGATGGGTAAGACAGTCGCCATCCTTGGCCTGGGGAGTATCGGCCGCCAACTCGCCCTGCGCCTCGAGCCCTTCAAGGTCCGCCTGCTGGGCATCAAGCACCACCCGTCCGAAGCCCTCAAACACGAACTCGGTCTTGATTTTCTTGGCACCCAGAAAGACTTGGCGCGGGTCTTGGAACAGGCCGATTTTGTCGTGTTAGCCCTGCCGGTGACCTCGGCCACGCGGGCCATGCTGGACGCCGTGGCCTTCGCCGAGATGAAAAACACGGCCTTCGTCATCAATGTCGCACGCGGTCCGGTCATTGACCACGACGCCCTGCTCAATGCCCTGGCCGAGGGACAGATTGCCGGGGCTGGGCTCGACGTATTCTGGGACGAACCAACCGACCCCAACGATCCCCTGTTTCAGTACAACGTCATCGCCACCCCCCACACCGCGGGCGTGACAGATCTCTCATACCACGACATCGCGCGCGGTCTGGCCGCAAACGTCAACCGTATCCGGGCCGGTCAGCTGCCGCTCAACTGCGCCAACCTCAAAGCGGTGCAGGCCCGGCAGGGCTGAGCCATCGGCCACCCGCGAGCGATGAAAGACGGCATGGGCCAAGCCGTTTTGTGGACGCTGAGGACATGCATCTCGGCGCTGCTCACGGTGCTGTGCGCCTGCCAGAACCAGCCGCCGCCCGCTCCAGCTCGGCCCCCGAGCCGGCTCGATCTGTCACAGGTCGGGAGCGTCTCCGGCCAAGTCCGTTTTGAGGGACCCGTCCCAGCCCTACCCCCGCTCCAGCTCGGCGGCTGGTCGGCCTGTCGCGCCCAGCATCCAGACGGCCCGCCGCTGGCCGCCGACCTGCTTGTCCACGACGGCAAGCTCCAGAACGCACTCGTGTCCATCACCGACGGCCTGGGCGGCCGTGTCTTTGCCATGCCCGAAGAGCCGGTCACCAGCGACCAGAGAGGCTGTATGTTCGTCCCCCGGATTCTGACCGTCCGGGCCGGCCAGCCGCTGCGGTTTGTGAACAGCGACCCCATCGCCCATAACGTCCACGGCTCACCCCAGCGGGCGCGTGTGTGGAACTTCAGCCTCGGCGTCAAGGGTGCCTCACGAACAATTCGCATCCACACACCAGAGAGCAGGATTCCGGTCAGCTGCGATATTCACGGCTGGATGCGGGCCTATGTGGCCGTTATCGATCATCCCTATTTTGCCCTGAGTGATGCCGAGGGACGCTTCGCCCTGGCCGATGTGCCGCCGGGTTCCTACGTCATTGAAGCCTGGCACGAACGCCTGGGGGTGCGGCGCAGGCGGCTTGAGTTGGGAGCGCAGGACAGGCGCGAGCTGGTCTTTACTTTTCGCCGCAGCGGGGCTGACCCATGAAATATGTGTGGATAGGCTTCGACGGCTTTCTGGGAGCGAACGCGCGGGCGCTGCTCGCCGACTGGGCACTCCAGCGTTTTGGCCCGGCTTTTCCCTACGGTACTTGTCTCGCCAATATCAGCGGCAGCTTTCTGCTCGGGGTCGTCATGCTTGTCCTGCACCATCACGACCTGCTCCAATCCCCGTATCGCCTCTTTTTTGCGGTCGGCTTTCCGGGGGCATATACGACCTTCTCGCCCTACACCTATGAGGCGCTCGGGCTTATGCAAACCGGGAGTCTTGCGCCGGCCGACCTCACCCTCCTTGGCAGTGTTGCACTCGGGCTGCTCGGCGTGGGTCTGGGTGTCGTCCTGGCCAGGGGCATACTTGGCGCACCGTAAGCTGGGCTGGGCCTTCCCGCTCTTGCGCGCACAGACTTGGCCCAGTATAGGAAAAGGACGCGCTAAGGCCGGACCCACGGCCGGCTGCAAGTGGCCAGGGCCACACACACCTATGTCAAACCGTATAGAGCCAAAATACCGGACACGCACGGCCGCCGGCTCTTCAATGGGCCGGCCGCTCGGCATGGTCGGCCTGAGCCTCTTGCTGTCCCAGTGCCTTGCCAAACCCCTTCCGCCGGCCACGGTCGCGCCCGCGCCTCCGGCCACGGCCCAGCAGGCCCTTGAATCTCCCCAGGAAATCCTGAACCGTTTCAATACCTTTCTTGACCGCGCCTGACCGCACCCCCCGCAATGCCAGTCTATCAGTTGAGCCACGAGCTGGCCTTCCCCGACCCGGAATGGGCCAACCCACAGGGCGTGCTGGCGGTTGGCGGAGACCTGCGGGTCAAGCGCCTGCTGCTCGCCTACCAGCAGGGCATTTTTCCGTGGTACGAAGAGGGATCCCCCCTGGTGTGGTGGAGCCCGCCGAGCCGCTGCGTACTGAGACCGGAAGAATTTCACGCCTCACGCAGCCTCGGGCGGCTGATCAAACAGGCACGCTTTACCATCACCCGCGACCGGGCGTTCCGGTCGGTGATTCGCGCCTGCGCCGAGACACGCCTGGCCCACGGCCAAGGCACATGGATCACCCGAGAGATGATTGAGGCCTACTCCGCCCTGCATCACGCCGGATTTGCCCACTCGGTTGAGGCCTGGGACGGACCGCGCCTAGCCGGCGGGATATATGGGGTGAGCCTCGGCGGTGCCTTCTTTGGCGAGTCCATGTTTGCGCGTGTCTCCAACGCCTCGAAAGTCGCGTTTTTCAGCCTCGCTCAGCAGCTCAGGGAGTGGGGGTTCAGCCTGCTTGACTGCCAGCTCAGCAACCCCCATCTGCACCGTCTGGGGGCGTATGAGATCCCTCGCGCGGAGTTCCTGGATCGACTGAGCCACGCTCTAAACCTGCCCACCCGACGGGGCAATTGGGGCTGAGCGGCCCTAGAGGGCTTGGCGGTCTTTCGTCGTATCGTATCTGGCAAAGGGGGCAAGGAGCAGCCATCCTGGCTGGCCACGCCAGGGGTCAGGGACCGCGTGCTGGCTTCCGAGAACCGGATTGACCTGCACCTGATTCTCCCTAATACTCTGCCCAAGGCTCTGCTGATATGGGTAGAGACAGCCCGGCTTTGCCCCACCCTCTGGAGAGGATAAGGATATGATTATCGATACAGAGACCTTTGCGGAGCTCAAAAGCGCCGTGAATCAAGCGACGCAAGGGATCGGCACCGCAACTCAGCTCGTCAAAGGTCTCGGTCCCCAGACCGAAGAAGCCCGGACCTACATCAGCCGGCTGCTCAACCAGATTCTCGAGGTCCAAGTCCATGTCCAGCGTGCCAACGCGGTCCTTGACGCGCTCAAAGACGCCAATCAGGAAGAAAGCTCGCAACAGTAACCCGACCGCCGCGGTCTTCCCGCCCCGGGCTGTCGCCCCCCCGGCCGTGGTTCAGGAGGTGGTATGCTGGAAGGAAAAATTGAGCATATTCGTCGCACCCTGACCAGCCACACCTTCGCCCCCTCAGCACTGGAAACCGAAATGCGGGCCGGCGTCGCCCTCCTCTTGCAGCCCCAGCGCGACGACCTGCATATGCTGTTCATCCACCGTGCCCATCACCCACGGGACCCGTGGTCCGGGCACATGGCTTTTCCCGGCGGACGCCACGAGCCGGACGACCCCAGCTTGCTGGCCACCACCCAACGCGAGACCAAAGAAGAAGTCGGCATTGACCTTGAGCAGCACGGTGAATACCTCGGACATCTCCCAGCCGTCCAGGCTACCGCGCGTGGACGAGCCATCCCCATGACCGTCACCCCCCATGTCTACCTGGTATCTGCCCAGGCCCGCCCCGACCCCGACTCGGTTGAGGTCCAGGATACCATCTGGGTGCCGCTGGCCTTTATGCAGCAAGATGGCGTCGAGCGGCAGGTGCGGCGCGACCTGCACGACGGGACCTTCATACAGGTCCCCGCTCTGGTCTACGGCGGCAAGACGATCTGGGGCCTGACCTACCGTATGCTGCGCGGGTTTCTGGAACTCATTGCGCGCTAAACGCTCATTCACTTGACAGCCCGCCCTTGGCGTGTCACACACACCTTACAGACATTCACACTTCAAGAAGGAGGGTCGCATATGACCATGCGTGTTGTCTCGGCAGACTCCCATATGATGGAGCCGGCCGAACTGTGGGTAGAGCGTCTTGACGCCAAGTATAGGGAGCGGGCCCCCAAAGTCATTGACAACCCCAACAAACCGGGGCTGATTTTTGTGGCCGAGGGCGTTGACCCGTTTCCGGTGGCCGGCGGTTTTGGGGCCGGCCGCTCCGGCCAGGAACTCAAAGACCACCTGGACAAGGGCTATGAAGCCGCCCGGCCGAGCGGCTGGGACCCGGCGGAGCGCGTCAAGGACCAGGACATTGACGGGGTGGAAGCCGAGGTGTTGTACACTACGCTCGGCATGTCGCTGTTCGGCCTTGAAGACGCCGAGCTGCAACGGTCCTGCTTCCGGGTGTATAACGACTGGGTGGCCGAGTTCTGCTCCTATAACCCCAAACGCCTGTACGGCATCAGCCTGATATCGCTGTACGATATTGAGGCCGCGGTCAAAGAGCTGGAGCGCACTCACAAGCTCGGGATGCGCGGAGCCATGATCTGGGGCTCACCGCCCGAAGACACGCCCTACAACAGCCCCGTCTATGACAGGTTCTGGCAGGCCGCCTCCGACCTCGACATGCCGCTCTCGCTGCACGTCATCACCGGCAAGAGCAAGGAGAGCAAGGTCAATTTTGAGCAGATCAGCTCCTTCTACATGAATCTGATCCACGAGATTCAGCGTTCGCTGACCACGCTGATCTTTGGCGGGGTGCTCGAGCGTTTTCCGCACCTCAAAATCGTCTCCGCGGAGAACGACATCGGCTGGTTCCCGCACTTTATGTATCGCATGGACCACGCCTATGACAAGTTCAACGTCATGGAAAAGCACCCGCTGCCGATGAAGCCCAGCGACTATGTCAGGCGGCAAATGTGGGGCACCTTCCAGGACGACGCGGTCGGGCCGGCCACCTACAAGATTTTTGGCGAGGACAACTATATGTGGGCGTCTGACTTCCCCCACACAGATTCGACCTGGCCGGAGTCCCGGCAATGGATCGCCAAGGACTTTGACGGCGTACCGGAGACAGTCACCAAAAAGATCGTGTTTGACAACGCCGTCAAGGTCTACCGGATGGACCTGGACTAGCCCGCATTCAGATGCACCACCGGCCGGGGGCACCCCCTGGCCGGTGGTTCGACGACAGACTCAGCACGAGACAACGGTTTTTCCGCACCATTCAATTGTCTCAGCCACTCGGCACAAGCTCGGCCAGGAAGTCGCGCACCACCGCAATCAGGCCTTCGGGATTGTCCAGCATGATGTGATGGTAGCAGTCTTTGACCTCGGCCCAGCGGCCGTCGGGCAGGCCGGTACACAGCGCGTCCAGCTTGGTGCGGTTGAGCACCGGGCTGTTTTCAGCTTTGACTACCAGGGTCGGACAGGTGATGTTGGCCAGCAGATTGTGCCCGTCAACCGGCTCGCGGAACAGGGTCCGGCGGTCGAGCTTGGCCACCCATTTGCCGTCGGGCCGCTCGGTAAAGGCAAAGCCGGCGATGTATTCCAGCCGCTCCTGTGAGAACAGCAACTCGCGCGGCAGGACTCGAAAACGGGCGATCGCCTCGGCCCGCGAGTCAAACACCTTGGCCGGTCGCTGACCGAGCCGGCGCAGGAAGCGCACCGCGGACTCGGGGTAGCTCACCGTGGTATCAACCATGACCAGGGCGGCGGTCTGCGCGGCATGCTCGGCGGTGTAGACGAAGGCATTATGGCCGCCCATTGAGTGACCGACAATCACCGGCCGCTCAAGGTTGAGCTTGGCCAGCAGCTTGTGCAGGTCGTCAATGTAGTGGCGGGTGCTGTAGGCCGGGGGGTCGGCGTGCTGGCTGTCGCCGTGGCCCCGCCAGTCGGGGGTGATGACGTGGAAGTCCTCGGTAAAGGCCGGGGCGAAGAAGTCCCACCACTGGGCGTAGGCCGAGCCGCCGTGCAATAACACAAGGGCCGGCTTGCCCGGGCTGCCCCAGTCCAGATAGTGGAGCCGCAGGCCGTTTACGGCTGCAATGCGGTTGTGAGCGTGTGCCATGGTGCTTCGTCGGGTCTGCGCGCTAACGGCCAGGACGGCAAAAAACAGGGAAGAGCTATGCCCTTGCCTATCAAGGCCGGCCGGCCGCTCCCTCAGCCGCCTCCGATAGCCGGGACAAAATGGATCTCGCTGTTGGCCGGGATGGGCTCAGACAGACCACCGGTGATGATCTCGCCGTTGACCGAGACCGCTACCGAAGCGGCCAGATCGTTATCCTCAACGACCCGCTCCCGAAAGCCGGGGAATTGGCGCTCAAGGTCGTCAACAATGGCGCGCAGGGTTGTGCCTGTCGCCGTTGTGCGGTCCTTTCCGCCCGACAGCTTTCGCATCAGGGCGGGGATGAAGACGGTTGAGGCCATGCGTATGCTCTCCCCCCTCCCGAGGGGAGAGGGGCTGTGGGCAATGGGCACGGGGGGATTGCTCCGGCGTAGTCGCTAGCTCTGCTCTATAACCGCCTTGGCGATTTTGCCCGGCGACATCGGCAACTCTCGCATGCGGACGCCGAGGGCGTTGTGGATGGCGTTGGCGACCGCGGCCGGCGGTGGGATGATGGGCACTTCGCCGACGCCACGCACGCCAACCGGATGACCCGGGTTGGGTACCTCAACCAGGATGGTCTCGATCATCGGCAGGTCAAGGCAGGTCGGCATCCGGTAGTCCAGAAATCCGGCGTTCCGCAGTGTGCCCCTCTCATCGTAGAAATACTCTTCGTTGAGTCCCCAGCCCACGCCCTGGGCAACAGCGCCCTGAATCTGGCCCTCAACATAGCTCGGATGAATGGCTGTGCCAACGTCCTGGGTGGCCGTGTAGCGCAGGATATCGACCTTGCCGGTCTCCGGGTCAACCTCAACGTCCACCACATGGGTGGCAAACGCCGGCCCGACTCCGCGCGGATTCACCTGGGCCCGGCCGGACACCGGCCCACCGGTTCGGGGCAGTTTGGTGGCCAACTCCTTGAGGCCCATTGGCTCGTTCTTGGCGTCGCTGATGCACGACACCACGCCGTCCTGGAAGGCGACATCTTTGACGTCAACCTTCCACACCTTGGCAGCGCGCTCCTTGAGCTGCTTGACCACATCCTGGGCGGCTTCGTATACCGCGGTCCCGGTAGCAAATGTCACCCGGCTGCCGCCGGTCATATCGGTATGGCCGATGGACTCGGTGTCGGCCACCACCGGATGGACTTCTTCGGCCTTGAGGCCGAGCACCTCGGCGGCGATCATGGCACACGAGGCCCGGGTGCCGCCGATATCGGTCGAGCCGGTCACTACGTTGGCCGTACCGTCGCTGTTGATGTTAACGGTTGCGCTCGACTGAAACCCGGCGTTGAACCAGAAGCCAGAGGCAACCCCGCGGCCACGCTTCTTACCGTTGCTGGCCTGCGGCCTGGGAGACGTGTAGTGGTCGCTGTTCTGGGCGGCGTCCAGGGTTTCGAGATAGCCGATCGTGCCGAACTGTGGGCCGGCCGGCTGGGCCGTACCCTCTTTGGCCCCGTTGATGCGGCGGAACTCCAGCGGATCAAAACCGAGCTTTTCGGCCAGCTCGTCAATCACCGTCTCCCCGGCAAAGGACGAATTGCTTGAACCCGGGGCGCGGTAGGCGGCCGTCTTGGGTTTATTGACCAGGACATCAAAGCCGTCAATCTGGAGGTTCTCCAGATCATACGGGGCTAGCACCGTCATACAGCCAGCCCCCACCGGCGCGCCGGGGAAGGCCCCAGCCTCGTAGGCCATCCAGATATGGGCGGCAGTAATTTTGCCGTCTTTGCTGGCACCCATTTTCACCTTGATATGCGAGCCTGAGGTCGGTCCGGTGGCCCGCAAGACCTCACCACGGCTCATCACCATCTTGACCGGCTTGCCGGTTTTCTTTGACAGTACCAGGGCCAGCGGCTCCAGATAGACCGAGATTTTGCCGCCAAAACCGCCGCCGATCTCGGCCGGGACGACCTTCATTGAACTGGCCGGGATATCCAGAATCATGGCCGTCTGGTCGCGGGCGGTAAACGCTCCCTGGGTGCTGACCCAGATCGTCGAGCGGCCGTCAGGGTTGTACTGGGCCACCGCGTTATGCGGCTCAATATAGCCCTGGTGGACCATTGAGGTATCGAACTCGCGCTCAACGACTTCGTCGGCCGCGGCAAAACCGGCCTCAAGATCGCCCCGGGCAAAGCGCAACTGGCTGGCTACGTTGGTCTCGGTATCGCTCTTCTCTTCAGCCCCGCTGGTCCGCAGGCCGGGCAGGAGAATAGGCGCGTCGTCCTGCATGGCGGCCATCACATTCTGGACGTGAGGCAGGACTTCATAGTCAACCCTGATGAGTGTGAGCGCCTCTTCGGCAATATGCGGGTTGGTCGCCGCCACCGCGGCCACGGCGTGACCGTCGTAGAGCACCTTGTCCCGGGCCAGAACATTCAGCGACAGGTGGCGGGGGTTCATCGGCAGCTCGCCCATCATCGCCCCACCGCTGGGCAGGTCCGGGAGATCCTCGCTGGTAATGACCGCTTTCACCCCGGGCAGGGCCAGCGCGGCTGACGCATCAATGGATTTGACCCTGGCGTGGGCGTGCGGGCTGCGCAGCACCTTGCCGTGCAACAGGCCGGGCAGGTCGATATCCGCCCCATATTTGGCCCGGCCGGTGACTTTATCCACCCCATCATGCCGAATCGGACGGGTTCCGATAACCTTGAATTTTGCCTCTTGTTGCGCCATGACTTACCTCCCTTGCATAACAGAAGCGGCGTCCAGCACCGCTTTCACAATTTTGTCATACCCCGTGCAGCGACACAGATTCCCGGCCAGGGCATAGCGAACCTCATGTTCGCTGGGGTTTGGATTGCGGTCCAGCAGTGCCTTGGCCGTCACCAGAAAGCCGGGCGTGCAAATCCCGCACTGGAGAGCGGCGTGTTCCAGAAACTTCTGCTGGAGCGGATGGAGCGTATCGCCATCGGCCAGACCTTCAACCGTCGTAATCTCCTGGCCTTCTGCTTCGACACCGAGCACCAGACACGCACACGAGGGGCGGCCGTTGAGAATCACACTACAGGCCCCGCAGTCGCCAGTCAGGCAGCCCTCTTTTGAGCCGGTAAAACCGAGTTCATCGCGCAGCACTTCGAGTAAGCTCTGGCGCGGCTCACACAGGAACTCGGTGACTTCGCCGTTGAGTGTCGTTTGAACGTGAACCTTTCTTGCCATACTTTTCCTGCCTTCCTCAGAAAGCCATCCGTGTCACGGGCTGGGCGAAACCGGGCTTTTCCGGCTCCGGCTCCTCCCGCGTCAGGCACGGCGGGCGCGGGCTCGCTCGCCCGCCTGTTTGAGCGTCCGGCGCGTCAACACGCCAACCAAATGGGTCCGAAACTCGGCCGTGCCGCGCATATCAGAGATGGGCCGCGCAATGCGCTGGGCCAGCTCGGCAGCCCGAGCGATGTTCTCATCGGTAAACGGCTTGCCAACCAGGGAGGCGCTGGCTTCCTCGGCAAACAAGTGAACTGGCGCAACCGCCCCGAGACCAATCCGGGCCGCCGTACAGGTATCGCCGTCAAGGAAGACGCACGAGCCAACGCCAACCACCGCAATATCCATCTCATTGCGCGGAATGAAACGCTGGTAGCAGTCGGCCGTTTGGCCCTGGGGGGCCCGAATGCGAAAGTCAACCAGGATTTCGTTCGCCTCAAGCACAGTCTCACCCGGGCCGGTCACAAAATCTTCAGCCGCAACGTCCCGTTCTCCATTTGGGCCGGCGATATGGCAGATAGCACCAAGCGCGATGAGGGCCGGCGGCGTATCCGCGGCCGGCGAGCCGTTACACAGGTTGCCACCGATCGAAGCCCGGCTCAGAATCTGGTCCGAGCCAATCAGGCCGGCCGCTTCAACTAGGCCGGGATAGCACTGTTGCAGGGTCGCGTCTTCGATAAACCGACAGCAGGGATACGAGGCACCAAGCCGCAGTCCACCCTGAGTGCTAAAGGTGCAGGTCTGGAGTTCAGGAATTGTCTTGGCATCAATAATTACCCCAGGCTGTTTGACACCCGCACGCATCTGAATAATGAGATCCGTACCTCCAGCCAACATCCGCCCATTGTCGCCGGCAGCAGCCATCTGGCCGAGCGCTTGACTGAGCGATGTCGGCGCGTCGTATGTAAATGCTTGCAAAGTTCCCTCCTGTTCGGGCCCGCGCTTGTGACAGGCCAACTGAAATGACACGCTTCAGATTTCACTAGTCTGTTCTGCACGGAGAGGCAAGGCCCAAACACGACCGGCCAGGAACGGACGCTCGCCGTACCGAACAGTACGCTCTTATACCATCCGCAGATTGTCCACGCAAGCAAAACGCTGCCGTCATTTCCAAGCCCGCGGCTTTCCGTTACTACAACAGCATGAACAAAAAATTTGACGTGTATGGCATGGGAAACGCCCTGGTTGATGTGCAGTTCCAGGTCAGCGAGCAGGCCCTGCGCGACCTCGGTCTTGACAAGGGCGGCATGCGGCTGGTTGATACGACTCGGCAAAACCGCCTGCTGGACTACTGCGCCCACCTGTCTCCGCATCGCGCCAGCGGCGGCTCGGCCGCCAACTCCATGATTGCCCTTGCCCAGCTCGGCGGCCAGGCGGCCTACGGCTGCCTAGTCGGCGACGATGAACTGGGGCGCTTTTATTTTGACGAAATGCAGTCGCTCGGCGTCCACCTGCCTATCCCCCCCATCAGCGGACAGCCGACCGGGACATGCATCATCCTCATCACCCCGGACGCCGAGCGCACGATGAACACCTTGCTCGGGGCCAGCGGCGTCTTTGAGGGCGGGCATGTGACCGAAAACGCGCTCAAACAGGCCACTTGGCTCTACCTGGAGGGCTATTTGTTCTCAACACCCGGTGGGCGGGCCGCGGCCGGGCGGGCTATCGAGCTGGCCAAGAAACATCGGGTCAAAATTGCTCTCACCTTCTCCGACCGTTTCATCGTTGAGGCGTGCGGCGGTGCGCTGCGCGCCGCGGTGGCCGAGTGTGACCTGATCTTTGCCAACGAACACGAGGCCGGCGCGTATATCGGCAAAGAGCGGGCCGAAGACATCTTCCCGCTCTTTCAACGCAGCGCTCCGCAGGCCGTGATGACCCGCGGCGAACACGGTGCCTGGGGCAATGTTGGCGGGACGGCGTTTCAGGTCCCCGCCGTTCCCACCCACGCGCTTGACGCAACCGGTGCCGGCGACATGTTTGCTGGCACCTTCCTGTACGCCCTGACCCATCACTACACGCCCGAAGACGCCGCCCGCCTCGCCTGCCGGCTGTCCAGCAGAGTCGTCTCGCAGCTCGGGCCGCGCCTGCACGACGATGTCACCGCCCTGCTGCGCAGCGACTAAACACCCCGGCGGCCTCTCAGGCCGAGTCCCGCACTTGGCGCAACTTGTGGACAATCGCCGCGTGGCGCTCACGGGTGAGTCGGTAGGGGAGAAAGCCGAGCGCCATCCCGACGCCGAACAACAGCGTCACCAGGGCACTGAACAAGCCTAGCCGCTCAACCACCTGCGGCTCAACGCTGCCGAGCGTCGCGCCGGCCGGAAACGCGGCCAGCTTGATCACCACCCCGGAGACCAGCACCCCGAGGCCCGACGAGGCTTTGGTAATAAGCGCGTTGGCCGAGAACAACAGCCCCTCCTGGCGCGAGCCCATGCGTAGCTCATACTCGTCAGTCACGTCGGCAATCATCGATCCGACCATCGTCATCGCTATGATCAGGGCGGTATAACTCACCCCTATCGCTCCGCCCACGACCCACACCAGTATGGGCTCGCCACTGCCGGGCAACAGGCCGGCCAGACGCACAAAAACGAGCGTGGACAAGATCAGCGGGGCAGCCGCCGCGGTAGCCAGGATCAAGCGTTTTTTTCCCAGCCACCCGGCCAGCGGCCCGGTGACGGCCAGAGCCAGCACCGAGCTGGCGATGAGGACCAGCATGAAAAACGTGAGCTGCGCCGAGTTGAAGCCCCACAGAAAGGTATTGAGGTAATTGTTCAGGTTCTGGTTCACCCCAAAGGAGACCCACAGACACAGGCCGCCCACAACAGCCGTCCGGTACGACGGACTTTGCAGCGCCGCCCTCATGGCTCGGGGCAGGGCGCTGAGGCGGACCTGCTCGATACGGCTGTCATCCACCTCGGCGCGGAGCGCGGCCCGCTGTGTGCCGAGGGCCGACACCAGGGTCGTCACGAGCATGATGACAGCACCCCGGACGGCAAAACCGACATAGCCCTCAGGATTGAGCAGTCCCTGGGGATAGCGTGGGGTCGCGCGCAGAAAAACACCGTAGGCCAGCAGCGCGTAGGCCAGCCCAAACAGCCAGGCAAAGACAAGACGGAGGGTCTGCAGCGATGTGCGCTCATCATAGTCCTGGGTCAGCTCAGGCACCAGGGCCTGATGGGGAATGGCAAACAGCGTCATGGCAAAGCGCGTTGCCGACGCGAAGCCGAGCAGCCACACAAACAGCCCGGTTTGGCCCAAACCACGCGGCGGCATAAAGACCGCCACAAAGCACACCGCCAACGGCAGGCCGGCGGCGTACATAAAGGGATGTCGCCGGCCGAGCCGGGAGCGCAGCCCGTCGGACCACACGCCAATCATCGGATTCGGTCACGGCATCAATGAGCAGGGCGATAAACAGCACCAGGCCGCACAGACCGGGATCAAGTCCGGCAATCTGCTGATAATAGAACAGCAGAAAAAGGGTAAAGGGTAAAGGCATCGGTCTTAATGCCTTCGGCCGAGAGTCCAAAACCGTAGGCGACCTTGAGCGAGCGGGGCAAGTGGCCCTGGGGGTTCATGTCACGAGCCGGGTGGGGTCAGCCCCGTCCAGTGCCGATACTCCTGCGGGGTATCAATATCAGCCACAATGCCGGGGTCGCCCAGCGACACATGCCGAACGCGGACGGGGTCTTTGCGCACGACCACTTTGGCACCCTGCTCCAGCGGAGCGGCCAGCAGCTCTCCATAGACCTGGTGTGAGAACAAGACCGGATGGCCGCGCTTGCCCCGGTGGACGGCAATAATGATCGGGACGGGCTCGGCCCGAAACGAAGCGATGAGCGCGGCGATGGTCTCCGCCCTCGCCAGCGGATGGTCAACCAGATTCACCACCACCGCCTCGCTGTTGGGCGACAGCGCCCGCAGCCCGCAGACCAGAGAGGACAGCTGGCCCAGCGCATAGTGGGGATTGACGACTGCGCGCAGGGCCGGATGCCGGGGCAGCGCGGGCCGCAGCTTGTCCTCCCAGGCACCGAGCACAACGATCAACTCGTCTACCCCGGCGCTGAAAAAAGCCGTGCAACTCCGCTCAAGAAAAGTCTGGCCGCGGTAGGGCAGAAGCGCCTTTGGCGAGCCCATGCGGCGGGACTCGCCGGCAGCCAGAAGAATCCCCGATATCATGGGCTGGCCGGAGTTGAGCCGCCAAATTTGAACGGTCCGCTCGGGCGCGCTTTGGCGGCCAGTGACAGCGTCTCCAGCGACCCACCCCGGCGCACCCGGACGATCTCGGCCGCAATCGCAACGGCAATTTCGGCCGGCGTCTCCGCCGCAATATCCAGGCCCATAGGGGTGTGGACGCGGCTCAACTGCTGCGGGCCGAAGCCCTGCTCGGCCAGCCGTTCCAGGGTAGTTTTTGCCCGGCGTTTGCTCCCGATCATGCCGATATAGGCCGGGGTCTTGTGCAGCGCAGCCCGCACCGACTCCTCGTCATGCACATGGCCGCGGGTGACCACCACGACAAAGGTCTGGTCGTTGATGTCGAGGCTTTCCAGCACCTGCCCAAAGGGGCCGACCCGGATAGCGGCCGCGTGGGGAAAACGCTCAGGATTGGCAAACGCCCATCGATCATCGACCACAATCGTCCGAAACCCCATCAGGTGAGCGATCTCACACAGCGGCTGGGCAATATGGCCAGCACCGGCAACGATCAGGGTTTGCTGACCCGGCTGGACATCGACAAAGACCTTGGGCCAGTTGTGCCGGCGGGCGGCGACCTCTTCGACGGCGTGGCCCTGGGGCGAGACCACAAACAGCCGGGACTTCCCATCCGCCACAGCAGAGGTGAAGGTATCCACGAGGGTCTGGTCAAGCGCCAGAGCCGGGCCGAGGGCAGGGCCGCCGCGGCCCACCGACAGACACCCCTTAGTACCCGGCCTGAGGCCGCCATTGACCGGCTCCAGAGCCGTCACCAGAGCCGTTGGTCGCCGCGCCCGGGTCGCCGCGGCCAGGGCATGGGCCAGCGCGCGGTGCTCGTCGGGCCGCCACACATCAAGCGCTACATCCATCAGCCCGCCACAGACCTGAATCACGTCCTGATCAAAATCGCCGGTCAGATCGACCTCAACTATGCGCGGCGGCAGGTTTTGCTGTAACACCGGATAGG
The DNA here is from genome assembly GCA_965242605.1 of uncultured Binatia bacterium (SeqCode). Lineage (GTDB taxonomy): Bacteria > Desulfobacterota > Binatia > Bin18 > Bin18 > JAAXHF01. The sequence continues at coordinate 493,404 of CBDESS010000001.1, forward strand.
CCCGGCGCAACACCTCGCCTTCCCCACACCCGCCACCGATTGTGCCAAACGGCTGGCCTTCGGGCGGGACAACCATCTTGGCCCCGACTTCGCGCGGGACAGAGCCGCGCGTGCGGATAATGGTCGCCAAGACAAACGGCTGGCCGTCAGCTAGCAAGGCTTCGGCGCGGTCCCATAAATCATCCATAGCGTCTCAATCCTCTCCATCTCTGCTCAGAGGGCTCGCATAAGCCCGGGCGGGGAAAACGGAACGGACACATTGCCGGCCCTCACCCCCTGCCGTATGCTGAGCGTATGAAGCTGCGGGTAGTGTGTCAAGAACACGTTTCGCCCGGCCTGAGCCTGGCCAGCGACCGGTTCTTTTTGCAAACGGTGGACAACACCGCAGTCCTGCGAGTGTACACCCATCCGGGCGACTTAGTGGTCCTTGGCCGCTACCACCCCGCCGCACGCCTGAGCGCGCCCGCCCAGGTGGCCGTCACCCGCCGCCTGAGCGGCGGCCGGGTCTTGCCGAGCGGACAGGGCTTTGTCAACTTCTCCCTGATCCTGCCCCACCGCTCGGCCTTTTTCTCGGATGATCCGTTGTACCTGGCACCGTTTCAAGTCCTCAATCGCCATGTCCGCAGCGTCCTGCACGGCTTTAAGACGGCCGGAGTCAAGCTCTTCTATCCGGGCCGGGATTTTCTCACCATCGACCGTCTGCCGGTTGGCTGGGTATCGTTCAGCAGTGAACACAACGGCGCGGTGCTCATCGAGGGCAGCTTGGCTGTCCGGCGCGATTTCAGCCTCCTGCCCCACCTACTGGACAGGGTTGACCCGCACGGCGTGATCTCCAGCCAATTTTTTGCTCCCGACCAGGTCATCAGTCTGGAGCGGGTGGCCGGCCGGCCACCGTCGCTGGCCCAACTGACCCGTCTCTTGCAGCACGGCTTTTCTCAGCTGGCTGCGAGCTGTGTCCGCCAGGACCTGAGTCAGACCGAACAGGCGCACATCGCCCACCTGGCCGGCACGGCCGCGGCCGAAAACTGGCTCTCCAGTTGGCCGGCCCGCCCCGACCTGCCCTTTCAGCCCAGCGTCCCCACACCTCTCGGTCGCCTGACCATCGGTTTTGGCGTGACGCCCCAGCAGACCCTCTCAGATCTGTATCTGAGCGGAGATTTTATCGCGCCGGCCCACACCGTGACGGACCTCCAGGCCCGCCTCAGCGGACAGCCGATGGTCTATCCCGCCCTCGAACGGACGGTGGACCAGCTCTTTCTGCAACCCGAGCATTATCTCTTAGGCCCCAAACACCTCCGGGTCATTCCAGAAACAATCGTACACGCCTATGGACTTTAGCCGTCTCTCTCGCCAACTCAGCGTAGACAACCTCCGCACCCGCCTAGCCGGCCTGACTGAGTTGCAACAGGCCAGCGACGACTTCGTCCTGCCTCCGCAGGTAGTAGACAGCCTGCTTGGCTGCCTGGGTGCCCACCACAAAGCCGTCCAACGCGGGGCTGCCCAGCAGTTGGTCCGTTTCTCTCCCCGCCAGCCCGCCATTGTCGAGGCGCTGTCTGACAAACTGACCGACCCTCGGCCCCGCGTCCGCTGGACGGCCGCCTACACCCTGTCCCAACTCACGTTGCCCGACCCCCGGCCCCTGCCGGCCCTGCTTGAAAATCTGGGCCACCAGGAGAGCGACCTCCGCTGGGCAGCCGCCACTGCCCTGCTCCAGCTCGTCAGAGACCATCCGGGGGCGCTGACCAAGCTGCTTGACATGGCTGGCAGCGGCAATCCGCTTCAACGCCGCATGGCGCTGTACTGTTTGCGGGACGCCGATCAGACCGGGCCGGCGGCCCGGCAGGTCTACCTGGCGAGTCTGGGCGACCGGCAGCCCGGCGTGCGGCTGGCCGGCCTGTCGTGCCTCGGCACATGCCCGCCCGGTGGGACCGACATCGAGTCAGCCCTGCTCTCGATTTTGGCAACCGACCCGGATAGCGGCGTGCGCCGCGCCAGCGCCGCCGCCCTAGGTCAGCGCGGCGGCCGCTCGCCCGCTATCGTGGAGGGACTCGGCCGGGCCGCGGGGGGACAAGACTCGAGTCTGGCCCGAGCCGCGGCCACCGCCCTCAAGAGACTGTGCCAGCCAAACGTGGACGCGGACTAAAGGTCGGGCGTCCTGACCGGCCACAGGAGGAAAAGGACGGCTTACCTGTGGAGGAAAAGCCCGGCCATAAATCTGAAATCCACCTCGGGCAGCTCAATAATTTCTTGCAGCTTGGGGCGGGCAGCCTCGGCCAAGACCCGCATAGCCGTCTCCTCGTCCGCACTCCAGGCCAGATGTCTGGCCACCAAGCTCACAAACTCCGCATACCGCTCAGCAAAAGGCGTGTCCTCAAACGCCCGCTGAAAATCCTCCACATCCGCCCGCCCCAGCGGCTGAATGGCCAGCTCGTGGGCCGTCACCCACCTGAGAAAAGCCGTGTTCCACACCGCTTCCAGGCTGAGCCCCCGGCCGGCGGCATCAAGCCACACCCGCAGTGCGGCAAACCAGAGCGGGATATGGGCCAGGACGGTTTCGACCCGCCGTACATCGGCGAGGGTCCGAAAACGTCGGTACAGCACCTCGCCCGGCGTGTCCAGACCCTCAAAAAAGACCGGCATGGGCCGTCGCACGCCGGCGCAGGTTTCACGGAAAGGTGCATCCACAGAGGATTGCCAGTCCGCCCTGCCCTCCTTTTGCAGGACCGTGTCCAGGTGTTTGGACTGCCGATACAGACCTAGCACCAAGCTCCAACCGATCTGGAAAAAAGCGTGGAGTTGGGTATCTTGCACCAAGCGGGCGGCTTGGACCGGGTCGCCCCAGGTCGCGTATTCAAGCCCGATATTCAGTACGTCATGCACCAGCTCAGCGCACCGGCGGACCTCGCTCAACTCTCCGGTATCACACGCCTCGGCCATGACCACATGGTTGGTCAGATAGGCCAACTCCGCGCTCACCTGCTCCCGGATAGCCGGCTCAACGGCCGCTAGGGCAGTCCCCAAAAAGGAGGGCGGTTCAGATACCAGGAGTGCGGCGTGGTCGGGCGCGCTCACCTCTTCCGTGTCGGCGAAGCGCAGCGGCCTGGGCCCTGCCCGCCGGTATTGCTCGAGCCGCACCGTGTGGGGCGGGACGGTCCGAAAGAGCACCCGGGCCTGCTCAAAGTCGGGATAGCTCCGGTCGGCCAGACGCGCCGTCCGCCAGCGCAGGGCTTCTTCTTCGAGCTGCGACTCCAGATCAAACAAGCTCTGCTCCAGGATATCGGTATAAAACCGATAATCGAGAACCCGCAGCCGCTCCAGCAACAGGGCGACAATCGGCTCCTCGTCCCCGACAAAACGCAACAGGTACTGGTCGTCAAAGCTGAAATAGCGGTCGGGATGAAAATCGGGCGCGTCTTCAATATCGGCTTTACGCACCACCTCAAGGGAGTGCTTGACCAGCCACACCAGCAGCTCGACATCGGCCCGCAAGGCCCACTCGGCCAGCTTGCCGCCGCCGGCCTCGTCCAGAAACATCAGCCAGCTCAGAATCCGCCCGGCATCCAAACGGTCCTTGCGCCAGCAATCGAGGTCCATCATATCCCGCACCTGCTCGGCCGAGGCCAGCCCCAGCAGCTCGACCGCGTCGGTCAGGCCGATCTCTTTGAGGGTGTATAGCAGGCTCTCGGACGACAGACTGCGGGCCAGGGCCAAGCTCTGGGGCGAGGCCAGAATGCGTTCCTGGCGACTTTTGGCCGGCAGGCCGCTGAGTTGGCTGAGCTGGTCGTGGAGCGCAGAACGGGGTGTGGCGGGGGTAGCCATGTGGACAGAAAGACACGCGGGCGAGGCGGCCGCCGCTACTTCCCGGTATACCGATCGATAAACTCGAGCGCCTGATCCCAGCCTAGCAGGCCGTTGACGAGATCGTTGAAGGACAGCATTTCGTGCCACAGCCCCTGGGTTGTGCCGGTCTCTTTGAGCGCGGCGTAGACCTGTTTCATCTGGTAGGCGGCCGCCAACACCCCGGCGACCGGATAGATTGCAATCCGAAAGCCCATATCGGCTAGGTCCGGTGCCGGCAGGAAGGGGGTTTTGCCGCCCTCAACCATGTTGATCAGGAGCGGAAGTTCGGAGAAGCGCCGGCAGGCCGCCTCCATCTGCTTGACCGACTCAAAAGCCTCAAAAAACAGGCAGTCGGCCCCGGCTTCGAGAGAGGCGTCGGCCCGGGCCAGGGCATCGTCAAAGCCATTGACCGCAATGGCGTCAATGCGGGCGATAATCACGGTGTCGTCATGGCCGCGGTTCTCGACCGCGACCCGAATTTTTGTCGCGTGGTCTTCAGCCGACACTAGACGCTTGCCGCCCAAGTGGCCACACCGGCGGGGCAGGTCCTGATCCTCGATATGCAGTCCGGCAACGCCGACCCGTTCGTACTCCTGGACCATGCGCACAACGTTGAGCAGGCTGCCAAAGCCGGCCTCGGCGTCGGCGATCACCGGGACACCCACCGCCCGACACACCCCTTCTAGTTGCATGACCATCTCGGTCAGGGTCCGCATCCCAAAATCTGGATAGCCGAGCGCCCCGGCCGACACCCCGCCGGAATAATACACCAGAGGAAAACCGGCCTCTTCAACCAGCCGGGCCGATATCACGTCATAGGCACCGGCCGCCATAAAGAGCCGGTCTTGGGCTAACAGCGCACGGAGCGATTTCGACTGGACCATGTGGTTTCGCCCTCCTTTCGGGTGCTCAGCGGTTGGCAAACACCGGCTCACGTTTGTCACGAAAAGCGGCCACCGCCTCACGCATGTCGTCTCCCAGCATACAGGCCAAGCCCAGATGGGCGTCGGCATAGGTAATATCGCCAGCCTTATTGGTCGTCAGTGCCTTGAAAAACTCCTTGGTCCGGCGCAGGGCCATAGGCGGTTTGTTGAGGAGTTTGTCGGCCAAAGCCCGGACCGCTCCGGGTAGCCGATCTGGCGGGACGACCTGGTTGACCAAGCCGACTTCCAGGGCTTCCTCGGCCGTCAGTTCGTCACAGGTCATAATGAGTTCTTTGGCCTTGGCCATGCCGATGAGATTAATCATGCGGGTAATCGATCCCCACATATACGGCCCGCCGAGCCGGACTTCGGGCAGCCACAGGCGGGCCCCGCTGGCCGCAATCCGAAAGTCACAGGCCATGGCCAGCGAGACGCCGCCGCCCACCGCAAAGCCGTTCACGGCCGCAATGCTGATCTGGTCCAGACGCTCCCACTCGTCCATGACCCGCCAGCCGAGTTTGGCCATCCGCAGCCGGGCGGTGTCGGTCAGTCGGGCCTGGGTCTCGGCCTTGGACCCGGCCGCCAGGGCGTCCATATCGGCCCCGACGCTGAACGACCGGCCGTGGCCAGTCAGAACCACTATTCGCGAGTCTTCGTCCTCCTGGAGCTCGTAGGCAATCGCCAGGAACTCGCGCAGGACCTGCTCGTTGAGCGGATTCAGCTTTTCCGGGCGGTTGAAACCAACCGTCACAATCGGCCCTGAGCGCTCGAGCGTAAAGGTTTCGTATGCCATGCGCGCTTCCTCCTCGGGCTCCGGTCTGCCGGATGCCTCAACAGTAGCCCGTCCGGTCTGCCGGGCGGAGCGGTCAGGGTGAGCCACCTTATTGGGCGGTGTACCCGCCATCAATCACCAGCTCGGTCCCCGTCACAAATGAAGATTCGTCGCTGGCCAGATACACCACACCATAAGCAATATCGGTGGCGGTCGCCAGCCGGCCCAGCGGGTGCGTCTGGCGCACCGCCTGGAGCGCTTCGGGGTTGAGCACATCAAGCATAGCGGTATCGACCCCGCCCGGATGGACCGAATTGACCCGGATATTATCCTTGGCGCACTCAATCGCGGTGGCTTTGGTCAGCAGGCGGACCGCCCCCTTTGTCCCGTGGTAGGCGGTGGCCATGCCAGCCCCAATCAGACCGGCAATGGAGGAAATGTTGATAATCGAGCCGCCCCCGGACCGGCGCATGGCCGGAACGGCGTATTTCATGCCCAGAAACACCCCGGTCTGATTGATGGCAATGACCCGATTCCACAACTCCAGGTCGGTTTCTTCCAGTTTTTCGACCGGAAAGACCCCGGCGTTATTGACCAGAATATCGAGCCTGCCATAGGTGGCGAGCGCCGTCTCAACCGCCGCCTGCCAGTCATCTTCGCGGGTGACATCAAGCTTCACGCCGGTCGCCTGTCCGCCGAGCGCGTCCGCCACCCGGCCCTGCTCTTCGAGCAAAATGTCGCCGAGCACAACGTTTGCCCCTTCCGCCGCAAACAGCCGCGCCTCGGCTTCTCCCTGTCCGCGCGCCGCCCCAGAAATCAGACCAACTTTTCCCTCAAGTCGTCCAGCCATACGCCCTGCTCCTTTCTCCCTGAACTATAGCAGACAGAGCCAGGGGCGTAAAATGTGGCCCTCTGCCAGCGGTCCGGTTGGCGAGCCAAGGCTGTCAGAGTATGGTGAGAGAGCAGGATGAGTCTTGAACTGGTCGGGGTCTTCATCGCTATCGTGGCCGTTGGTCTGACCGGCATGATCCTGACCGGCCAGCGGACTATCCCTGCCGACTTGGCTACCCAACGCCGGGAGTTTGGCAAGCGGTTCACCGCCATTGAGAAGCAGCAAACTGAACTGCGCGAACGCATGGCGCATCTTGAAGGCTTACTTGACGGATTACGCGAGGCTATCGCCATACAGCGGGGTGTCGCCTGAGAACGTTGGCAGGAAGCCAACTACCCTCCCACCCCGCCACATACCGCAGCCTTGTACTACTCTCGCGAGAGTCATCTCAGTCTATCGGAGTTGCCCAGATTCGCAGGGTCTGAGCCAGACACCCGCTTGACTCCCTACCATGCAAGAGTGCTATGGAATTCTTAAGCTGCAAAGAACAGGAGGATGTATTGACGGAGGCGTTTTTGCAAATAATCCTGCCCTCTGCGCCTACGCAGAAGCGCGCAACCTTACGGAGGACAAGGAGGGTAGTTGGGTTCCTGCCAAGGAGGGCGAGCAGAGGCCTACCGCAAAGAACATGTTCATGCTGAGTTTAGGGACGGGAAAAATCAAAAAACAACCCTATTACCACAGAGATGCGGAGGACTGGGACTTGGTTGATTGGTTGGAGCCCGTCCTGGACATAATCAGGTCAGGAGCCGCTGAGACAATTCATTACCAACTTGAACAGATTTTTAAGTCTGTTGACAGATCCGATTACTACATAATGAATCAAAACTCGATACTATAATTGAGAAGATTCGTTCTCCTGAACCGGATGGTTCAAGATAGGGAGAAACATCTGTCATCTATCCCTGTCCTCCCTACCTTCATCGCTCCGCGGGAGACGACGCGGCTTTTGTCCCGTTCCTCTCCCTTATGTTCAGGACCACGGCCGGCAGGACGGCCAGGTCGTCATAGTCGGCCTGTGCACTGCTCTGGGTGATGTCCGAATCGGTCAGAATCGCCACCCCCTGGACCTGCCCCGGGGCAAAGCCAAAAAGCTTTTTGTAGTCCTCATAGAAATTGACCGTTTCCTGACGCCACTCCGGACTGTCGGACAGACCGCTCTGGAGGACAACAACCTTGGCCCGCCAATACGTCGGGCTGGTAAACGCGCTGCCCACCGGCTGGGTTGCGCTCCAGACGTATTTGATGACGCGGGGCATAATACGGCTGTCAAACACCACATACACCCCCGCGGCCGAGTCATTGGTCGCTTTGGCGCGCTCGTCTCCACCGGTCGGCAGCCGGCCGACCCGCCAGCGCCAGCGCAGCAGCGGGTAGCGCTCCGGCCCAAACGTTTTGGTTAGACCGATCTGGGCGTCCTGGCCCTTGGCCGAGGCGCGCAGAAAACGGTTGCCGGCCTCCTCTGCCATGACCGTGTACATCGCCCGCGCCTCCGCCTCATCGCTCCGCGCCTGCCAGCGGCTCGGAAATGTGCCAACCGCTTCCTGTTCAAAGGTCTCCTCCAGCACCGGTCGCTGCTGGGCTACCGGCTGTCCAGCCGCGCGTGGCGCACCGCCGAACACCACACCGCACAAGACAATCACCATCGCCCATCGCATCAGTTTGTTGTCCATGCCCTCCAAGCGTTCCTGCAGCCGGCTATTATGACACGGATGGAACACAGGCGCGAGGACCGGACCGCATGGACAAGGCAGGATGGACAGGGAACAATGTTCTCGGCTTTGAAAAGGAGCGGTATGACACGGGAGCGGACCCTCTGCAAACGATTGTGCTGGGAGCGAACTGCTGCTGCCGGCCTCGGAGCACCTGCCGAGGCAGTCGCCCAGACGGTCATGCAGCACACCGGGACGGCCTTGATTGACCATGTGCGCCTCAATATCATCGCCCGTCGGCTCAGCTGAGCCAGCCCCACCGTCAGCCATGAAGACGGCCCGGCCCCTGCTGGCCCTGGTCCTGACAAGTCTGGTGCTGCTTGGCCCTCGCGCCGACGCGGCACCGATCGACGCCCTGGCCCGTCGCTACCGGCTCAACTCCGCCGATATTGGCGCTATCGTCTTTGATCCCGCTCAGGCCATAGTCCTGGAAGCCCACTTGGCCGACATCCCCCGCATCCCGGCCTCTACAACAAAAATTGTCGTCGCCCTGGCCGCCCTCCGCCTGCTGGGAACCGAGTATCGATTTACCACCAGCCTGTTGCGAGACGGCGCGATCCACAACGGCAGCCTGCACGGAGACATGTATCTGCGAGGCGGTGGGGACCCGTCCCTGTCGAGCGACGATCTGCACCACTTTGCGGCAGCGCTCAAAGATTCTGGCATTAGGCGCGTAGCCGGCCGCTTTGTGTTTGACGACAGTTTTTTGCCGTCCACCCCCGCTATCAACGACCGGCAGCCGGTCGCCGCAGCGTATAATCCCAGCCTCAGCGCGCTGTCCCTCAACTACAACCGCGTTCAACTCCAGTGGCGGCATACCGCCGGCAGTCCAGACTTTCAGACCAAGGTCTGGTCGCCGGCCGACAGCGGCAGCCTACCGGTCGGCGCTATCCAGACCGACCCTCAGCAGCCGGGAGGCGACCCCCGCATGAGGTTTCTTCACTCCGCCGCACCGCTTGACCGCTGGCTGCTGTCCCGCCACCTGCCGCCCCACGGCTGGGAGACCCTGCCGGTTCGGACAGACCCGGGCCGCATCACTGCCCTCATCTTTCGCACTGTGTGCCATAACAACGGCATTGCGCTGCCTCTTCCACAGGCGGGCCTGACACCCCGCCACACCCGCCCGGTGTACACCCATGCGAGCCCGCCCCTCTCACAGCTTATTGCCGGCACCCTGCGCCACAGCAATAATCTTTCGGCAGAACTGATCGGCCAAGTGGCCAGTCGGCATCTGCTCGGCCGCCCCGTCACGCTCCACGGATCGGCCGCAGCCCTGGCCGCCTGGTATCGTCAGCGGCTACCGGACACCGACTGGCGGACATTCATCAGCCACAACCACTCCGGCCTGAGCAGCCGCTCGCGACACACCCCCCGTCAACTGGCCGCCATTCTCGGCTATGGCTGGCGGCTGGCCACAACACGGACGCCTGGAGCCAACTTTGCGGAACTGCTCCCGGCAAGCGACTGGACCAGGGCCGACGGACAGAGGCGGGAGAGCGTCAGGGCAAAATCCGGTACAATGCACTACGCCGCCGGCCTAGCCGGCTACCTGCTCAGCCGCAGCGGCCGACGGCTGGGCTTTGTCATTCTGCTGACCGATTTTGCCCGGCGCGCCGCCCTTGACGCCGCGTTTGACCCCCGTGTTGCTATTGACCCACCCGAAGCCAGCGCCTGGACCAGACGGGCCAGACGGTTCAGACGTGCGCTGGTCAAGGTCTGGCTTGAGCGCTACTGATTCACTGTCCGGTTTCACCCCTCAGCCTTGACAGCCCCCCAAGCCCTTTGCTCTGCTAAGGCCCATGTCACAGCGCAAGGGCGTCACCTCACTGACCGGCCAGATCATCGCCATCCGGACCGCCCTGAAACGCGAACTGGGGCACCGGGTACGACCGAAAATTGAGCCAGTCCGGGCCGTCCTCAGAGAAATCGCTCAAGACAAACCGCTGGTGGAAAGTTCTGCAGCAGACAGATTGACCGCCTGCTGGCCAGAGAGGCCGACAATGTGGAGATGATGACCCTGATTGCCGCCGGCCCCGATGTCATCAAAGAGACCCAGCAGACCCACCATTAGCGCAGGTTTTGCGATCTTTGACTTTCTCCCGTACAGGCATCGCGGCCCCTCACACGCATTGTCCCTCCCGGCCTGATCTGCTAAGCCTGAGGAGTGAGCCCGCAAGACAAACTCGACGCGATCCGCCAAGAACTCCAGCACATCTTTCTGGAACGCGCCGAGCTGATTGACGGCGCGCTGGCCGCCCTGCTGTCCTCCCAACACGTCCTGATTATCGGCCCGCCGGGCACGGCCAAGTCCATGCTGGCCGACGCGCTGTGTCGGCGGATTACCGGCGGGACCTATTTCCAGTGGCTGCTGACCAAATTCACCACCCCCGAAGAGCTGTTTGGCGCGGTCAGCCTCAAAGCTCTGGAAGCCGACGACTACCGGCGGGTGACAGACCATAAACTGCCCCAGGCCCAGATCGCCTTTCTGGACGAGGTGTTCAAGGCCAGCTCGTCCATCCTGAACGCCATTCTGACCATTATCAACGAACGCCTCTTCTACAACGGGCGAGAGATTGTGTCCGTCCCTCTCCTCAGCCTGTTTGGTGCCAGCAACGAGCTGCCCGAGGATGACGAGCTGTTGGCCCTGTACGACCGTTTCCTGCTCCGCTTTGTGGCTACCTACATCAGCGAAGACTTCCGTTTCCTCAAAATGTTGCAGACCTCCCCCCCGGCCCGGTCCACCACCGTGAGCCTAGACGAACTGCGCCAGATGCAGGCCGAGGTCCGGGTCGTTCGTGTCCCCGACGCCGTGCTGAGCGTCTTGGCCGGTATTCGCCGCGAGTTGAACAAGAAAAACATCATCGCCTCCGACCGGCGCTACCGCCAGAGTTTATCCCTCCTCCAAGCTCTGGCCTATCTGAACGGCCGCCCCACGGTAGGCGAAGCAGACCTGTTTTTTCTGGAACATGTGCTGTGGAAAGAGCCTTCGGAGCGGGGTGCGGTCCGCGCCGTCATCCAGAGTTTGATCCACGGCTATGAGGACACCGTGCGAGAGCTGTTGTTTCAAACCCGCGAGCTGCGCGATTATGCCGAACGGGAGTGGGACAACGAAGAACAACGCGCCCGAGCGGTGATTGAAGCCCATACCAAGATTCGCCGCATCCTGGCCCAGGTTGAAGAGATCGGCCAACAGGCCCAGCAGGGCGGGCGTCCGCTCGATACAGTCGTCGCCATCCGCCAAGAGATTGAGGGCATTCAGCAACAACTGCTCGGGAAAATATAGGCACGTACCTACGCCCATGCCCAAGAAAAAATCTCGCTTTATCCTCCCCCCGCCGCCCCCTCTCCCGCACAATGCGCACTGGATCGAGAGCGATTCCTACGACCGCGCGGCGTTCCGCAAGCTGCGCGAAGCGTCGCCGTCTCTGCACGCCTTGGAAGACACCGGGGCCACCTTAGCCCCCCAGTTTGGTGCGCTGCTGCAAGACCTGTTCTGCGCCCTGTTCAAGCAGAATGTCCTCTTTCTCAAAGAGGACGCGGTGCTGCCCAGCGCCAAGCTGAACAAGACCCTGCTCAACGCCCTGCACCACGGCGAGCTGACCCAGTTTCTGCGTCAGGCGACCGTCCTTGATGAGGGCCGGGCGGGCCTAGCCACGGTATTGCTGGGCGAGGGCGCTCTCAGGCTGCTCAAGTCAGAAAAACCCCTCACCCGCCACCACATGCTCGACATGCAGCGCCTCCGCCGGCAGGAGGAAACGGTTCAGGAAAAGACAGGGGTCGCCCACGAGGCCAAACAGGTCGCCAAAGAACTGGCCGAGGACATATCCAAAAAAACCAGGGACCTCCTGGAACGCGCAGCCAACAAGCTGGCCAGCGAAGCCCGGGCCGAGGATGCTCGCCTGCGTCAACAGTCCAAACGGCTCGGGGCCGAGCTGTCCGACAGGCAGGCCGAGGTCGAGAACCGCTTTCGCAAAGAGGCTATTGCGGTTGCCCAAAACCTGGACGACGCGCTGCAAGAAGCCGATTCGTGGAGTACAACCGTCGGGGGCGGCCACACCTCCTCGCCCGGCCATCAGATCGAGCTGGGCAAACATCTGGCCGGCAACGACAAACTCAAGAAACTGGCCCGCATGGTCGGCCGCATGAAGGACCACGCCCTGGCCCTGCGGCGGAAAGTCTTTGAACGCAACTCAGAAGAACTGCTTGAAGCCAGTCTGGGCAGTGAAATAAGCCGCCTGCTGCCGCACGAGCTGGTGTCCTTCCACCACCCCATCTTGCGTAAAGACTTTACCCGGCGTTTGGTGGACCGTCAGCTCCTCGTCTACACGCTGCGGGGCGTTGAAGAAAAGGGCAAAGGCCCGGTGATCGTGTGTCTGGACGGCAGTTCGTCCATGATGGGCGACAAAGAGGTGTGGGCCAAAGCGCTGGCCCTGACCCTGTTGGAGATCGCCCGCCGTCAACGCCGCCTGTTTCGGTCCATCTGTTTTTCTTCGGCCAACAGCCCGCTGCGCGTCCTTGACCTCAACCCGCGCGATCGCTACGAGGTGGAAATGTCAAAAGTCATGGAGCTGGCCGAGTACTTCCCCGGCGGCGGCACCGACTTTGAGACGCCACTGAACGCCGCGGTCACGGGTCTGCGGCAGGCCCGGTTCAGGCGGGGCGATATTGTGTTTATTACCGACGGCGAGTGTCAGGTCAGTCCCGACTGGGCCGAGCGGTTTCGCCAAGACAAAGCCACGCTGGGCTTCTCCCTGTTCTCTATCCTGATCGACCTGGGCTCCAGCTCACTCGGCAGCCTCAAAGAGTTCAGCGACAATATCACCACCGTCTCACGGCTGACCGACGAAGGGGTGAAAGAGGTGTTTGTGAAGCTGTAACGAGGCAAGCCATGTCCGAAAAAAATATCTCGGTGTGTTTATCCTTCGATTTTGACGCCATGTCCGTCTGGACCGGCTCCTTCCGCACCCGCTCGCCGAGTACCCTGTCGCGCGGCGAGTTCGGCAGGGTCGGCACCGGGCGTATACTCGACCTGCTCAGCCGCTACCGGCTGCCGGCCGCGTGGTTTATCCCCGGTCATACGGCCGAGACCTTTCCGGACAGCGTGCGGCGGATTGCCGACGCCGGACACGAAATCGGTCACCACGGCTATTGCCACGAAAACCCGCGCTCGCTGTCGGCCGACCAGGAGCGCGCCGTCCTGGAACGGGGCAGTGCCTGTTTACAGCGGCTGACCGGCAAAGCCCCGGTCGGCTATCGCTCGCCGGCCGCGGATGTCAGCCCCATCACCCACCGCCTGCTCCTGGAGTACGGCTTTGTGTACGACTCCAGCATGATGGCCGACGATTTCACCCCCTACTACTGTCGGGTCGGGGACGAGATGCACCCCGACGCCCCGTATGTCTTCGGCCAGGAGATTGATGTGCTTGAATTGCCGCTGGACTGGAGTCTGGACGACTGGCCCTACTTCAACCTGCACTGGCCGGCCAACCATGTCGGCCTGCGCACGCCCGATGAGGTATACACAATCTGGGCGGCCGATTTTGACTTTCTGTACGACCGCATCGGCCAGGGCGTCTATACCCTGACCATGCACCCCCAGGTCATCGGCCGTGGCCACCGGCTGCTGATGCTGGAGCGGCTCATCGCCTACCTGCAAAGCCACGCCGGGGTCGCGTTCAAGACAATGGGGCAGGTGGCGGTCGAGTGGAAACAGGCCCACCCCCTCCAGCCTGTTCGGATAGCTGAGGAGCAGCATTGATGACGGATACCCCAGCCTCCGCCCTGTCTGATCTGCGGGTGCTTGACCTGACCGACCTCAAGGGTGCCCTTTGCGCCAAGCTGATGGGCGACATGGGTGCTGATGTGGTCAAGATCGAGCCGCCCGACGGAGACCCCACGCGGCATATCGGGCCGTTTCTCGGCACCAGGCAAGACGGCCGGCCAAGCCTGCTGTACTGCTTCTACAACACCAGCAAACGGGGCGTCACGCTCGATATCCGGCGGCCGGCCGGCCAGGCCCTGTTCAAACGCCTGGCGACACATGTCGATGTGGTGCTTGAGTCCTTTCCTCCCGGAACCCTGGACACACTCGGGCTGGGCTATGATGTCCTGGCCGGCCTCAACCCCCGGCTGGTACTGACCTCCATCACCCCGTTTGGGCAGAGTGGGCCATACGCCAACTACAAAAGCTCGGACACGGTAGCTGAGGCCCTGGGCGGCATGGTGTACGTCAACGGCTTTCCCGATGAACCGCCGCTGCGGGGTCTTGGCCTGCAAGCCTACCACAGCGCGGCCTTTTTTGGCGCGATTGGAACCATGTCTGCGCTGTGGGCGCGCGACACAACCGGCCGGGGGCAGTGGGTCGATATCAGCCTGCACGAAGCCGTGGCCGCCGCGGTTGAGCATGTGGCACCGTTCTACCACCAGGGTTTAGGCGTCGAGACCCGCCGCGGCAGTCTGCACTGGAGCCGCTATTTTCGGGTCGCCCGGTGTCAGGACGGCTATGTCATGCACTGCACCTTGGGCGATTGGACCTCGCTGGTCGAATGGGTCAGAGCCGATGGCCAGGGCCAGGGCTTGGACGCGCCGGCCTGGGAAGACTTGGAGTACCGCCGGGAGCACGCCGAGGAGCTGTTTGATCTGCTTGACGACTGGGCCAAGGAGTATCGTGTAGCCGAGCTGATGGAAGGTGCCCAGCTGCGGCGTATTCCATACGCTATGGTTCGTCCGCCCGAGGCCCTGCTTGACGACCCGCAGCTCGCCGCCCGCGGCTTCTTTGCCGAATGTGAGCATCCAGAACTCGGCCGTTCGGTGCGCTATCCCGGCGGGCCGTTCTTTTTCACCAAAACGCCGTGGCGGATCTCACGGCGGCCACCGCTGCTGGGCGAACACAACGCCGAGGTATTCGGCGGCGAACTCGGACTCAGCCAAAAACAGCTGACCGGGCTTGTGCAAGACGGCGTGATTTGAAACAACGGGGCGGTCTGGCCGGAAAAGACTCACCCCCTTGGCAAGGGGTGAAGGGAAAGGAGGGCGGCATGGCACATGTGGCGATTATCATGGGCAGTAAGAGCGACTGGGACACGATGCGCGGGGCGAGCGAGACGCTTGCCGAACTCGGGGTTGAGCACGAAAACCGCATCCTGTCGGCCCATCGTACCCCGGGTGCCCTGGCCGCCTATGTCAAAGATGCCGAGGCGCGGGGCGTGCGGGTGTTTATAGCCGGGGCCGGCGGCGCGGCCCATCTGGGCGGAGTAATTGCCTCCCAGACGCTGCTGCCGGTCCTCGGCGTGCCCATGCAGTCCAAAGCCCTCAACGGGCTGGACTCGCTGCTGTCCATCGTCCAGATGCCCAAAGGCATCCCGGTCGCCAGCTTGGCTATCGGCGAGGCCGGGGCGGCCAACGCGGGTCTGCTGGCAGCCCAGATTCTGTCGCTCTCAGACCTGGCCCTGGCCGATCGCCTCAAAGCCCACCGCGCCCGGCAGGCGGCCAGGGTGCTGGAGCAACGGCTCGAAGAACAGTGAGATAGAGAGCGATGCGTGAGCTTGTCTTAGCAACAACGATAGACGGCCTGCCCGTCCCCCGTCGGGGGAAAGTGCGGGATATCTATGAGACGGACGACTATCTGCTGGTCGTCGCCACCGACCGGGTATCGGCCTTTGACGTGGTGCTGCCCGACGGGATTCCGGGCAAGGGCCGGGTCCTGACCCAGGTCTCGGGCTTCTGGTTTCGGGAGCTGGCCGACCTCGTTCCCCACCACCTGCTCTCGCTGGAGGTGGCCGACTTTCCGGCCGTGTGTCAGCCCTACCGCGACCAACTGGCCGGCCGCGCCATGCTGGTCAAAAAGGCCGAGCCGCTGCCGGTCGAGTGTATCGTGCGCGGCTACCTGGCCGGCTCGGGCTGGAAGGAGTATGGCCGGACCCAGAGTGTATGCGGGATTCGGCTGCCGGCCGGCCTGCGTGAGAGCGAGGAGCTGCCCGAGCCCATCTTTACCCCCTCAACCAAAGCGCCCGAAGGCGAGCACGACGAGAACATTGCGTTTGCAGAAGTCGAGCGCCTGATTGGCCGCCACCTGGCCGAACGGGTGCGCGACACCAGCTTGGCCCTGTATCGCCGCGCCCTGGCCCTGGCCAGAACAAAGGGCTTCCTGCTGGCCGATACCAAGTTTGAGTTTGGCCTCAGAGACGGCCAACTCCTGCTCATTGACGAGGTCTTTACCCCGGATTCGTCCCGCTTCTGGCGGGCCGATATCTACCGCCCCGGGACGGCCCAGGACAGCTACGACAAGCAGATCATCCGGGACTATCTGCTGTCGGTCAACTGGGACAAAAAGCCGCCGGCCCCCCACCTGCCGCCGGCCATCATCAAGCGAGCGGCCGCCCGCTATCAGGAAATCAGCACCCGGCTGATGGACGGCTGAGGAGCGGAGCGCACCATGCAGGTCAACCTGTGGATGTGGGGCGTGTTTACGGTCGCGGTGCTGGGGCTGCTGCTCCTCGACCTGACCGTCTTCCACCGCCACGCCCACATTGTCTCGAAAAAAGAGGCCGCCCTGTGGAGCGTGCTGTGGATCGCCCTGGCCATGCTGTTCAACATCGGCATCTATGTCTTCTACGGCAAAGAGCGGGCGCTCGAGTTTCTGGCCGGCTATGTGATCGAAAAATCGCTCAGTGTTGACAACATCTTTGTCTTCCTGATGCTGTTCTCGTACTTCTCGGTGCCGGCCATCTACCGCCACCGGGTGCTGTTCTGGGGCATCCTGGGCGCGCTGGTCATGCGCGCCGTCTTCATCGGCGTCGGGGCCGCCCTGCTGCACAACTTCCACTGGGTGCTGTATGTGTTCGGCGCTTTTCTGGTCTTTACCGGCATCCGCATGGTGGCCAAGAAAGAGGAGCAAACCGACCCGAGCACGAATCCGGCTATCCGACTGCTGCGCCGCTTCATGCCCGTGACCCCAGGCTATGAGGGCCAGCATTTTCTGGTCCGACACGACGGCCGCCTGTTCGCCACCCCGCTGCTGGTCGTGCTGGTCACGGTCGAAACCACCGACCTGGTCTTTGCCGTTGACTCGATCCCGGCCATTTTTGCCGTGACCGATGACCCGTTCATCGTCTACACCTCCAACGTCTTTGCCATACTGGGCTTGCGCGCTCTGTTCTTCCTGGTCGCCGGCGTCCTGGATCTGTTCGTCTACCTGCGCTACGGCCTGGGCTGCGTGCTCAGCTTTGTGGGGGTCAAGATGCTGCTGATCGATCTCTACACAGTTCCGATCGATCTCTCACTGAGCGTCATTGTCGGCATTCTGGGTATCTCCGTAGCCGCCTCCCTCCTCTTCCCGCCCAAGCCGGCCCAAGCTGCGGAACAGTAGGGGCGACACGTCGCTTGACTTTTGCTTTTTGCCCTTTTTCGTTCGTATCCTCAGTGTGGTTTTAGAGATGAAAGCCTTGCCCGCTACCGCTGCCACCGTCGAAGACATCTTGCGTGGGGCTGCCCACGCGCTGACGATCTTCAAGCCCGACAAGATCGCTAGCTTAGCGATCTTCTTGAAATGCGGCAAGCCGTACTTAACTTGCTACGCCAGCGGCAAGGACCGACCTGCCAAGCCCGAAGAAATCGTTCGGCAACTTTACCTGATGATGCTGATGGACGACTACGGCTATCCCGCCGAGCGTATCGCCATCGAAAAGCCGGTGCATATGGGGTCCGACATTCACGACAAGCCGGCAGACATTGTGATTTGGGACAAGGACGACCTAGCCGCCGCCTATATCATAATTGAATGTAAGAAGCCCGGGCGACTTGACGGATTGGAACAACTCAAGAGCTACTGCAACGCCGAGGGGTCCCCTATTGGCGTGTGGACCAACGGCGGCGAAACCATCCACCTCCACCGCCGTGACCCCAACTACTACCAGAATCTTCCCGACATTCCCCATGCCGGTCAGACGCTATCTGAACTGCTGGACGAGCGTTGGACGCTCGACGACCTGGCCAAGCATAACATCCTGGTCAAAGAGCAAACGACGCTCAAGAAGATCATCCTGGACATGGAAAACCTTGTCCTGGCCAATGCTGGTGTCGATGCCTTTGAGGAAGTCTTCAAGCTGATCTACACCAAGCTGTACGACGAAGCCCAAGCCGCTCAACGCGGCAAAAAGAAAAGATACCTGCAATTTCGTGTCGGTGGCGCAACGCCTAGTGAGTTCAAACAGAAGGTCAACGACCTATTCGATAAGGCCAAAGAGAAGTGGTCCGGCGTCTTTCTCGACGGCGAGCGTATCGACCTGACTCCTGAGCATCTCGTCACCTGCGGGTCCTATCTGGAAAACGTCAAACTGTTCAACAGCAACCTTCAAGTCATTGATGAAGCCTTCGAGTATCTGTCGGTTGAGGTCGGTAAAGGCAAGAAGGGGCAGTATTTCACACCACGCCATGTCATCGATATGGCAGTGAAAATGCTAAATCCGAACAGCGATGAATACATCATCGACACCGCTGCCGGTTCCTGTGGCTTCACCGTCCACAGCATCTTCCATGTGTGGGGAAATACGTTTACTGCGAACGGCCCGGAGCAGTGGCAGGCGGACTACGCAACTCAAATGGTATACGCCATCGACTTCGATCCGCGCTCCATCAAGATCGCCAAAGCCCTGAACCTTATCGCCGGCGATGGCCGGACCAATGTCTACCGCGCGAACACCCTTGACCCGCGCGGCTGGCAGGATGAAGTCAAAGTCGGTCTGCGGGACCGCCTGCAATGCTTCCCCGACGACCCACAGAAAGACCGCCGGAATCGTGAGCATTACCGCTATTTCGACTTCGACGTATTGCTGACGAACCCACCCTTCGCCGGTGATATCCGAGACTCGCGTATTCTGCGTCAATTCGACCTGGCAAAGAAGGCGAACGGTAAATGGCAGAACAAAGTTGGCCGCGATGTCCTGTTCATTCAGCGCAATCTTGAATTCCTGAAGCCCGGCGGTCGCATGGCGATCGTTTTACCCCAAGGCCGGTTGAATAACGTCAGTGATGGCTACATTCGCCATTTCATCCACGAGAACGCCCGGCTAGTGGCATCGGTCAGCTTGACCATTAACACGTTCAAGCCCCATACCAATACTAAGACAAGCATCTTATTCTTGCAGAAATGGAACGATGATCCTGGAGCCCCGCCAGCCCTGCGGTGCCCAAGGGTGGACAATTACCCCGTCTTCTTCGCGGTCAGTCAGCAAGGGGGGAAGGACAATACCGGCGAGTATATCTACCTGACCGATGACAAGGGCTTGCGTCTACACGACCTGCACGCTCACCCGATGGTGGACCACGACCTTTACAACCTGCGCAGCTATCTGGCTGACCAACTGGAGCAGCGGTTGAACGCGACCAAGACGGACACGGAGAAACAGGCTATAAACGATGCCTACAGTACGAAGCTACCCTTCGTCCCCGACCGTCCCGGCATCGCCGACGCCTTCCGCGAATGGGGCCGGAAGCAAGGCTTCGTCTTCTGCTTCGATGAAGAAGAGGAAGGCTGATGGCGGTCTGGAGCAATGTAGGTATTACCGCCGTCTTGGAAGCCGAGCGGATCGACGCCGATTACTTCAAACCCGATGACTTGCGGGCCCTCGAAAAGATTACCCACGCCAACGGTACTGAACTTGGGGCGATTGCAGACATTCTGAACGGTCGTACCCCCACTGACTACGACGACAATGGCAGCTTGGCGGTTGTACGTTCGTGTGATCTCGTGGTGCCGTTAATCTATCCGACCTGCGATCGCCCATTTCTCAAAGCGTCACCAACACGCGAGCGATTCCGACTTCACCGAGGAGACATCTTGATCTCATCTATCGGGATGGGGTCTATAGGGAAGGTCAGCCTTGTCGTTGACCCTGCCGACCTTGTCACTGTTTCGGAAGTCACAGTCCTTCGCACTGCCAAAGTTTCTCCTGAGTTTCTGTTTGCCTACCTGCGAAGTCCGACAGGACAAGCACAAATTGAACGTGAAGTCACTGGCGCGACGGGGCAACAACACCTGTTGAAGTCCAAGGTTGCACGGATTTCTGTTCCGGCGATGCCTGACAACATCGATTCGGCCCTGCGCGATGCAATTCAGAGAGCGTATCGAGCTGAGCAAGCCTCCCGGCTTGCCTACGCCGAGGCAGAAACATTGCTGGAATCGGCGTTGGGGCTGGACAAGCTGGACTTAACGGCCTGGGTGTTCTACGAGCGGCCTTACGGCGACGTGCAGACCGCCAGCCGCTTCGATGCCGAATACTTCCAGCCCCGGATGCAAAACCTGCTCGTGGCCCTGTCACGCGACCAACAGACCATTGGCGACGTGGCTAAGCTGAGCAAGAGACAGTTCCGGCCCAAGCCTGGAAGCGAGTTTCACTACATCGAAATCGGCGACGTGTCAGGCAACGGAACAGCAGACAGCAAGCGTGTTGCCAGCGAAGACGCGCCGAGCCGGGCAACTTGGACCGTAAAGCCCGGCGACATCATCACTACGACCGTGCGCCCGATCCGCCGACTGTCGGCCATCGTAACCGATGAACAGGCTGACTATGTCTGTTCGTCGGGCTTCGCCGTCCTGACTCCCCGGCACCCCAATCACATCGCACCCGAACTGCTGCTGGTATACCTGCGGCTGCCGCTGGTCTGTGAGCTGCTTGACCTGCATACGACGGCGAGCATGTACCCGGCTATCGCTGCTGGCGACCTGATGAAGATTCCAGTTCCCTTGCCAAAAGACGCCATGCAACAGAAGATCGTGGTCAAAGTGCGCGAGTCCCTCAACGCCCGGCGCGAATCCCAGCGGTTATTGGATGAAGCGAAAATGATGGTGGAGAAAGCTATCCTGGGGGAGTGAGCTTTGTCAGCACCACAGGAGATTCCCAACAGCAACGTGCCGACTTCTCTCATACATCCTTCCCGGAAGAACAGACTAGCCGAGGAGGTCAGGCTGCGCTTCGCCAACCTGGCCGACCGAACTGAGAGGCGGCACGCCGAGCCGCCCCTCCAAGCGCCTCTTTCTCCGTCGTAGAGAAAAACCCGGGGGCGACCCCGCACGGGGTGTTGCCAACTGCCATATGCCCTCCTTTGCACCGCGGATCATCCCCTCTGTATGGCAGTCATGATGATCCTCATGTGTGCCTGTCTTATCTTGCACCCGCGGGCCGGAGCAAGGAACCGGAGTTGAGGGAGACGCCCGGCTCGCTGAGCCTGCCAGGCCCGGATCGACAAGCCCGGGGGGCTGTAGTACAAGGAAGGCGGTATGGCTGAGCAAGGCCTTTTCACGGCCCGCGACGACTGCTTTCACTTTGACCAGATGGCCGGAGACTGGTGGGCGACTGAGACGGCTTGGTTCTCATTCTTTCAGCCGCAACGGCGCTTGGGCGGCTGGTTGTATGCGCTGGTACGGCCCAATATTGGCACCGTCGCCGGCGGTGCCTGGGTCTGGGACGATTCGGCCCACCTGCCCTGGGAAGTCCTGTATTCGGCAAACTACACCGCGCTTGCCTTGCCGCATGATCAGGATTTGAACGATATGACACTACCGACCGGCGTTTCAATTCGGGTCATCAAACCCTGTGTGTCCTACGCGCTGGGCTACCATGACGAGCCACGTTTGCAGGCTTCGCTGCGTTTTGATGGCGTGATGCCGCCCGAGCCGCTGACCAGCGCGGGTTCGACTTTTGGACGGTCGCATCATTTCGACCAGATCGGGCGTGTGACCGGAGCGATCGTTCTGCATGGGGAGACGATCCCGATCGATTGCCTGGCCGTGCGCGACCGCACCTGGGGACGCCGGCGCGAGGACCGCCCCCGGCAGGCGGCCTATGTCACCGGCGTGGCCACGCAACAGCACGGATTTCTCGCCGTCACCAACGTGGAGGGCGACCGGAATCCGGTCGCCTATGGCTTTCTCCGCCGCGACGGACACACGCGGCCCCTGGCCGAGGGCGAGCGCCGCGTTGAGCGGGATGGAGAACACGGCTGGATCACCCGCGTCGAGATGCAAGCCCGTGATACAACCGGCCGGGAACTCCAGGCCTGGGGCGAGCCGCTGAGTCGAATTGTGATTAATCGTCACACCTTTATCGATATCAACAGCCTGATGCGCTGGGAGATTAACAGCGAGGGCGGCCACGGTGAGGACCAGGACATGTGGCCGGTTCACCGCTGGTCCCGGCTGCGTCGCGCCGCCCGGCCCGCAGACGCAGGGAGGGCCTGATGGCAGACTACATCCAACTGGCTCCAGACGAACTCCTGGAACGCATCGCCCGTACCCTCAAAACAGATATCGGCCCCGCGGTCGAAGCCGCCTATCCCAAGACCCAGGCGTTCATGGCCGCGGTGGTGTTGCAAAAACTCGCCGGCCAGCTCCGCCTGGCCGGCGAGCATGCCGCGGCCAACCGGCGCAATGTGCAGGAACTGGCGACCGAACTGGCCGGCGAGCTCGATACCGCCACGCCCCCGGCCCTTCGGACCGCCGTGCAGACCATGCGCAACGCCCTTGATACGGCGAGTGTGTCAGGTCTGATTGAAACCTTGTACGCAACCCGGTCCGAACTGGGCGAGGCAGGCTTTGCTCGCCTCATTGGCCGCGTTCGCGTCCGGCTCCGCGCGCGCCTTGACCGCGAGATGAGCTACTCAGCATGAGCGCAACGCAGCATGACGCCCGGGATATGGCAGAACGCATCCGCGGCCACATGCAGACCCGGCTTCCGAACGCCACAGACCTGCGCCTCGAAGCTGTGGAGCGTATTGCCGTGGGCTGGTCGCACGAAACCTGGCTGTTTGACGCGCACTGGACCGAGAACGGCGTGGCAAAAACGCAGGGGCTGTGCCTGCGGCGGGACCCGGGTAACGCCCTGCTGCGCCACTTCTCCGACCTTGGCGTGCAGTTTCGGGTTCTCCAGTGTTTAGCCTCCACACCACTGCCCACCCCCAAGCCGTACTGGTATGAGAGCGACCCTGGCATTCTCGGCACACCGTTTCTGGTGATGGAGAGAGTGGCGGGGACCTGCCCAAGCCCGTGGGGTTCGGCCGGCCGACGCTTTTACGCCGAGGCCGCCGAGCGCGGCGTCCTGCCTCAGAGCTTTACCCATACCCTGGCCACCCTGCACACCCTTGATTGGCAGGCGGCCGGTCTGTCGTTCTTGGGTGTACCCGGGTCGGGCACGGATTTTGCGCTGCGCGAAGTCCACAAATGGTGCGAACTGATAGCAATCTCTCAGCAGGAGCCCCACCCCGTCCTCGTAGACCTCATCGGCTGGCTCAAGGCCAATGCGCCGCAAACCAGGCGTCTGACGCTGGTCCACGGTGCCTATCGCACCGGCAACGTGTTGATCGACAGGGATCGCATCTCCGCGGTCCTCGACTGGGAGCTGCAAGTCATCGGCGACCCGATGTACGACGTGGCCTATGTCCTGACCGACCTGAACCGGGAGGGCAGCCGCCTGCTGTCGCATCTTGTTGAGCGGGACGCTTTTTTCCGGGACTATGAGAAAGCGACCGGCATACCGATCGATGAAGCGGTCTGCCGGTATTACGGCATGGTGTATCAGCTGCGATCGGCAGCGTTCTGGATGAGCGCGGCCGGCCTCTACGCAACGGGCCGGAGCAACGACATTCGCCTGGCCCGCACAGCCTGGTCGGTCCCTGTTGTCCTGGATGGCGCGGCCCGGGCACTGGGCTATTAGCCCGAGTCCGCCCCTTCTCACCCACTCCCCACCTAGCCCGTCCCCGGAACAGGCCGGCGTTGATTTCCAGCCAGGCATATGCTTGTTTCGGGCTGAGACCGACTCTATACGCAGACAGGAGAGCGTTGCTATGAAACTTGACACCCTGATGCCAGCCGCTTCGCTGCACGAGGCCATCGCCATTGCCCGCTACGCCGAAGAGCTCGGCTTTGACGCGGCCTGGAGCATGGAGAACACCCACGACCCGTTCCTGCCCCTGGCCGTGGCCGCCACCAACACGAGTCGGCTCAGGCTGGGGACGGCCATCGCCCTGTCCTTTCCCCGCAGCCCGATGTCGCTGGCCTATACCGCCTGGGACCTCCAGAAGTCGTCAAACGGCCGCTTTGTGCTGGGTCTGGGCACCCAGGTCAAGGGCCACAACCAGCGCCGCTACAGCGTACCGTGGCAATCTCCAGGGCCGAAGCTGCGCGAGATTGTCCAAGCCTTGCGGGCGATCTGGGACTGTTGGCAGAACGATACCCCGCTGCGGTTCGAGGGCCGGTTCTTCAGCCACACGCTGATGCCGCCGGCCTTCAGTCCGGGCAAGATCGACCACCCCCGGGTACCCATCTATATCGCCGGGGTCAACCCCTATATGTGTCGTCTGGCCGGCGAGCTGTGCGACGGCTTTCACGCCCACCCGTTTCATTCGGCCCAATTTCTGCGCGAGCGCGTTCTTCCGCAGATTGCCGAGGGCGCGGCCAAGGCCGGCCGCAGTCGGCGGGACATGTGTGTCTCCAGCTCGGCCTTTGTCATCATGGGTGACAGTCACAAAGAACTCGACGCCATGCGCGAAAAGGTCCGCAGCCAGATTGCGTTCTACGCCTCAACCCGCACCTATAAGCCGGTGCTGGACGTACACGGCTGGGGCGAGGTGTGCCTGGCCCTCAACAAAAAAGCGGCCGAGGGCAAGTGGCGATCGATGGCCAGGGATATTACCGATGAGATGCTGGACGTGTACGCGGTCAGCGGCTCCCCGGAGGAAATCCCGGCCCTGCTCAAAGAACGCTACCACGGCCTGCTCGACCGGGTGGCCTTCTACCACCCTGACCGGCCGGGGGTGCATGACACACGCTGGCGAAAAATCGTCGCCGCCTTTGCCGACTGATACCAGGGAGAAGGAGTCTCATATGCGCGCCTGGGAAATTAACCAAGAGTTTGGCATTGAACACTTACGCTGCGTTGATCTGCCCGACCCCCGGCCGGGTCCCGGCCAGCTCTGCATCCGGGTCAGAGCGACCTCGCTCAACTACCGGGACCTGATGACGGTCAAACACGGCGGGATGCGCGGCCTCAAGCAGCCCCTCATCCCGTTGTCCGACGGGGCCGGGGAAGTGGTGGCGGTCGGCGAGGGGGTCAGCCGGGCCAAGACCGGCGACCGGGTGGCCGGCCTCTTCTTTCAGTCCTGGCTGTCGGGCGGCCCCAAAGCCAGCCACGCCCGGTCGGCCCTCGGCGGCGCGCTCGACGGCATGTGGGCCGAGTATGTGGTCTTGGACGAGGACGGCGTTGTCCATATCCCGGACTCCATGTCGTATGAAGACGCGGCCACCCTGCCCTGCGCCGCGGTGACCGCCTGGCAAGACCTGGTGTCGGTCGGCCGCATCAAGGCCGGCGATACAGTCCTGGTGATGGGAACTGGCGGGGTGTCGGTTTTTGCCCTGCAATTCGCCAAAGCGGCCGGCGCGCGGGTGATTATCACCTCCAGCAGCGACGAAAAACTGGAGCGCGCGGGGCAGCTTGGGGCCGACCATCTGATCAACTACACCACCACCCCGGAGTGGGGCAGGGCCGCCCTTGAACTCACCGACGGGGTGGGGGTTGACCATGTGGTTGAGGTCGGCGGGGCCGGCACCCTCGGCCAGTCGTTTCAGGCCGTCCGTGTCGGCGGCTTTATCGGCCTGATCGGGATTCTGTCGGGCAGCAACCAGACCAACCCTATGCCGGTGCTGCAAAAGAGCATCCAGCTCCAGGGCATCTATGTCGGATCGCGCGACATGTTTGAGGACATGAACGCGGCCATGACCGTCAACCACACCCGACCCGTGATTGACCAGGTGTTCCCCTTTGAACACGCCCAGGACGCCCTGCGGTGTATGGAAAGCGCGATTCACTTTGGCAAAATTGTGGTGACCGGCTAGACGCTGGGACGAGACAGCCATGAGCGAGCGGTACGCCCAACGCCGGGCCCTTGACGGGGTGCGCATCCTCGATTTTACCTGGGTAGTGGCCGGGCCGGTGGCGACCCGGATTCTGGCCGACCAGGGCGCAGAGGTGATTAAAATTGAGCGGCGCGACTCGCTCGACCTCGGCAGCCGTCGGGGCGGCTTTACCGGCAACCTGTTCCGCGGCAAGCGCAGCACGGTCATCAATATGGCCGACCCGCGCGGGGTGGAGATCGCCCGTCAACTCGTTGCGGTGTCAGATGTGGTGATCGACAACTTCAGCGCCCGGGTGATGCGCAACTGGGGCATGGACTGCGACAGCCTCAGGCGGCTCAAGCCGGACATCATCGCCGTCAGCATGTCGGGCTTTGGCCACAGCGGTCCGCACAAGGACTATGTGAGCTATGGGCCGACCCTCCAGGCCCTGTCCGGCTATACCCTGCTGATGCGCCACGCCGGCGGGGAGCCGGCCGGCTGGGGCTATTCCTACGCCGACATGTCGGGCGGCTACGCCGGTGCGCTGGCCGTGCTCATGGCTCTGTGGTACCGCCGGCGCACCGGTGAGGGACAGTTTGTCGATCTGTCCCAGTTTGAGACGATTGCCAGCGTGGTCGGACCGGCGCTGCTCGACATCTCGGCCAACGGGGCGCGCCTTGGGCCGCTGGGCAACCGTTCTCAGGAGGCCCCGGCCGCACCGCACGGCATCTATCGCTGCCGGGGCGACGACCGCTGGTGCGCCATCAGCGTGTTCACCGAAGACGAGTGGCACGCCCTGTGCCGGGTGTTGGGCGATCCGGCCTGGGCCCGCCAGGAGCGCTTTGCCAGCCTTGACGCCCGTCTGAACAATCAGGACGAGTTAGACCCTCATGTCGAAGCCTGGACCGCTCAACACCCGCCCCACGATGTCATGCGTCTCCTCCAGGAGGCCGGCGTTCCGGCCGGCGTGGTGGCCAACAGCGCAGACCTTGACCGTGACCCGCAGCTCCGGGCCAGGGGCTACTGGGCGGAGGTCAGCAGCCCGGAGGAGGGCCGGGCCGTGCTGGACGGCACGCCGATCAAGTTGTCGGCCACGCCCGGCGGCGTCAGGGCCCCGGGACCGCTGCTGGGAGAGCATACCGATGCGGTCTTAGGCCGCCTGTTGGGCTACTCGGAGGAGCGCATCGCCCGGCTCAAAGCAGCCCGCGTCGTGGCCTCGCCGGCCGAACTCAGGGCTGAACGTGGCGAAAATTGAGCGGGCCTAGAGGAGTTCAGGTGCATCGCGAGTGGCGTTCTGCGCAAGCCCCTGCCTCAGTCCTCGTAATAGCGCGCCTCAATCTCGTTGCCCTCGGGATCGTGGAAATAGACTGACGTGGCATTCCCCCGCGCGCCCCAGCGGGACAGCGGGCCTTCAATCGGAATGCCGCTGGCCGCCACCCGCTCGCGCAGCCGCTCCCAGTCGGTCTTGGCCAGGGTCAAGCAGAAATGGCCCAGATTCGGCCGGCCGCGGCGGTCCTGTGGCTGGGCCGCTCGCCACAGCGCCTTGGGGGCCAAGTCAATGATCGTCCCGGCATTCAGCCGGACCGAGGGAAACGGCACCTCGCCCCGGCGAAAGGCGTCCAAGCGCTCGGGTGCCAGCTCAACCACCTCGGTATAAAACCGCACCAGGGCATCAACATCTTCCGCATTCAGTACGATATGATCCAGAACGCCTTGCATGGCCTGCCTCCAGGAACTGGTCTTGGGTGTGTTTTAGCCGACGATGGGCCGTGTGCGCAACGCTGGCTTGACCCCGCCGAGAGGCGTCCGCTAGATTAGCCCCGTTCTCAACCCAAGAGCAACACAAGGAGACCCCGATGAAAATTATCACTATCCCTGTTCTGTCGGACAATTACGCCTATCTGATTATCGACGAGACAACGAATGAGGCCGGCGTGGTAGACCCCTCGGAAGCCGGCCCGGTGGCCGAGGCGGTCAAGCGCGAGGGGGTGCATTTCACCACGATTATCAACACCCACCACCACTGGGATCATGTCGGCGGCAACAAGGAACTCGTCGGGGCCTACCCCGCCCTCAAGGTCTACGGCCACACGCGCGACGAGACCCGCACGCCGTGCATCACCCACATGGTAGACGAGGGCGACACGGCCGCCATCGGCAGTCTTGAGGGCCGCTTTCTGTTCATCCCCTGCCATACCAGCGGACATGTGGCCGTCTATTTTCCGGCTGAAGAGGTCGCTTTTACCGGGGATACGCTGTTTGTGGCCGGCTGCGGGCGGCTGTTTGAGGGCACGGCCGCGGATATGCACAACAATATGGTCAAGCTGAGTGCCCTGCCCGAGGCGACCCGCATCTACCCCGGCCATGAGTACACGGTCAAAAACCTGGAGTTTGCCCTGACTCTCGAGCCGAACAACGCCGCGGTCCAGGCCAAGCTGCGCTGGGCCTGGGACACCCGGGCCAAGGAGCAGCCGACCATTCCGTCAACGGTGGCCGAAGAAAAAACGATCAACCCGTTTATCCGGGTACACAGTCAGGAGCTGCGGGCCAGCATCGCCAAGCAGTTTCCCGGCCTGCACCTCGACGCCGTGACCGTGCTGGAGCGCACCCGCTACCTCAAGGACAATTTCTGAATGCGCCGCATCCTGCCCCTTGTCTTCTTTCTTGTCCTGCCGGCCTGTAGTGCCTGGGACGGCCTGTGGGACACGATTATTGACCGCAGCCTTCTTGAGCAACAGCAGGCTGAAATCGCCCGGCTCAAGGCCGAGACCGAACAGATCAAGGCCGAGACCGAGGCGCTCAAGCAGCAGGCCCGGCAGGCCGAACAGGAACGCGAGGCCTGCAACACCGCCTTCTACACCTTTGAGGAGGCGCGCAAAGCCCCGGAGGGAGAAACAGCCATCGCCAAATACCAAGCGGGGCTGGCCCTGTGTCCGACCGACGATGTGGCCCATAACGAACTCGGCGAACTCTATCTGCGCTTAGGCCGCAAGGCCGAGGCCCGGGCCGCCTTTGAAGAGGCGGTGCGGCTCAATGCCAACTTTGTCCGCGCCCAGCGCAATCTCCAGGACGCGCAGGAGGGTATCCGGGAGGACGATCTGTAACATCTCTGTTGAAGGGCTGTGCCACGGAACGATCGGGGCACTCCCCAGAAGTTGGAGAACCCCACGGCCAAGAAAGAACCCCTATGCCCTGCATTGATCTCGCGTTCCGCCTGACTCGCTCGAACATTCCGGTCGACCACGGCTATGTGCTGTATGCCGCGCTGAGCCGAATTGTTCCAGAACTCCACGCGGCAAAAGCAATCGGCGTCCAGCCAATCCGCGGCCTGTATAACGGAAGCGGTCAGCTCCAACTGTCCGACTCGTCCCGTTTGGTGCTCCGCCTGCCAGACGGGGAGCTCCGGCCCTATCTGAAACTGGCCGGGAAGAGCCTGGAAGTGGACGATCACCGCCTTATCGTCGGGGTGCCGGAAGTGTGCAGCCTGCTGCCGGTCGCCTGTTTGCGCGCTCGGTTGGTCACGATCAAGGGGTTTCTCGAAAAAGAAGCGTTTCTCCAAGCCGTACAGCGCCAGTTGCGGAGCCTCGGCCTAGCGTGCCAAGTGCGGTTAGGTCAACGGCGCACCTTCCGGGTCAAGGAAAAACAGGTGGTGGGGTTTGAGGTCGCGGCGACCGGCTTGACTGCTGAGGATTCCATCAGGCTGCAAGAAACCGGTCTGGGCGGAAGGCGAAAGATGGGCTGCGGGGTGTTTGTGCCCTTGGGAGGACTATCCGGGTGACGGCTTTTAAGCGGCTGCTGGCGAAAAGCAGTCAAACTCCATATGCACCCCATAGCGCTGAAACATTATCGGGCCATACAAAGAACGTCATGGCCGCGGCTCAGACTCTATTGGACAAAACCGCCGACGACCAGTTATCCGCCGTAGGTCTGCCCGTAACCGAGTGGAAGGAGCGTTTTTGTCAAGCTGTTCTCTTTTCAGCGTTTTGTCATGATCTCGGAAAGGCGAACGACCAGTTTCAGGCGATGGTCAGGCGTCAAAGACCGCAGCCGCAGGCGATCCGTCACGAAGCGCTGTCGTTTCTCATTCTCCAAAAAACTCCGCTGAAGGAATGGTTGTCCGCCGCTTTAGCAGAACCCGAAGACCTGCCTTTTTTGCTCTGGGCGGCTGCCGGCCACCACCGCCAATTTCCCCCTTGTAAACCCGACCCTGGGACAGGCAGCCGCCTGACGCTCTTTCTGGGACACCCCGACTTCCGCCTGACTCTCTCCGTTGGGGCAAGGTGGCTTGGTCTCGATAATCCACCACGTCTCGATGATCGTTGCTGGGAGCTTACCGGGGCGACTTCTCCACACCGGTATCTAAGGAAAGCCAGTCTAAAGGCCGGCGCTTTCTGGGATTCCTGTAAGCCTGAGAAGCGTCGTTTTCTTGCCGCCATCAAAGCCTGTCTTATTGCGGCCGATGTCGCCGGGTCAGCCTTGCCGAAAGAGGGAAAGAAGATTTCAGACTGGATACACCGGGCCTTAGAGCACGGACTGACGCCGGACCAACTGCAAAAAGTTGTTGAGGATCGGTTGCAAGGGCTTCCTCTCAGGCCATTCCAGGAAGAACTTGGCAAGACCTCCGCGCGGGTTGTCCTGGCTGAAGCTGGCTGTGGCAGTGGAAAGACGCTGGGGGCCTATGTCTGGGCGGCTCAAAGGGCTCCCGGAAAACGTCTTTTCTTTTCCTACCCGACAACAGGAACCGCGACGGAAGGATTTCGTGACTACCTGATAGAGCCGACGTTGGATGCCCGACTGGTTCACAGCCGGGCCGCGGTGGATTTGAAATTGCTCGGCCTTGATGACGAAAGGGAACAAGCCGCCCCACTTGCCGCGCTTGAGACTTGGGCTACCTCTATCACCAGTTGCACGGTGGACACCGTGCTTGGACTCATCCAGAACCACAAGAAAGGCTTGTACGCATGGCCGGTATTGGCCGGTGCGGCATTCGTCTTTGATGAGATTCATGCTTACGATGACTGCTTATTGTCGTGCCTGCTGCGTTTTCTCACGTCCTGCCGCGGCGTCCCTTGCCTGCTGATGACGGCGAGTCTGCCACAGGCGCGCTTGCAGGCCTTACAGGAGACACTCCGTTCAACAGGCGAGACCTTGGAAATCGTTTCCGGTCCGGATGGGCTGGAGAGACTCCCGCGCTATCAAAGGCTGCCCCCTGGTGACCCGTGGAGCGTCGTAGAACAGAGCATCGGAAACAACGAAAAAATCCTGTGGGTTGCCAATACGGTGGGCCGCGCCCTGCAATTTGCTGAACAAGCGTCCGGGCGCGGTTTCCAACCGCTCGTGTATCACAGCCATTTTCGATACGAAGACCGCATCCGACAGCATGGCCGGATCATTTCCACCTTTCGAGAAGGGGGGCCGGCACTCGTCATCGCCACACAAGTAGCGGAGATGAGTTTAGACCTTTCCGCCGATATGCTGGTGACAGACCTCGCTCCAGTTCCGGCGCTTATACAGCGTTTAGGTCGCCTCAATCGGCGCTCAACACCGGAGAATCGGATTCCACCAAAGCCCTTCCTGGTGATAGAGCCTGACACGGCCTTGCCTTACAAAAGCCAAGACCCCTCAGACCCTTCAGACCCTTTTGCCGCTTCCCGGCGCTGGCTGGAGCGTCTTGGAATGGGGCCAGTGGCCCAAAGCGACTTGGCCTGTGCATGGAAGGAGCTGGATGAAGGGAAGCAGCAACCGCCAAGTAAAAGCGCTTGGGCAGACGGCGGATTTGAGACAACTTCACGTCATCTGCGGGAAAGTACACCGGGCATAACCGTCTTGCGAAGGGAGGACGCTGAGGCTGTGAGGCGCGGTGAGAGAGACCCGGTACGGGTCCGTATCCCGATGAATCCGCCACCATCAGGAACAGACTGGAAAAGGTGGCCCGAGGTCGCGTTCTCCAGGGTGCCGCCTCCCGAATACCTGAGCTATAACCCCGAAAGAGGAGCCAAATGGAATCACTAAAGTGCGACCTTTTCGAGCCTGGAATGACTCCTCTCCACAGGGCCGGACTGGGAGGGTTGGTCAGTTCCTTACGCTGGATCGAAAAGAGTACCCCAGACGCGGAACGCCCGGCCGGCCAGTGGACG
The DNA here is from genome assembly GCA_965242605.1 of uncultured Binatia bacterium (SeqCode). Lineage (GTDB taxonomy): Bacteria > Desulfobacterota > Binatia > Bin18 > Bin18 > JAAXHF01. The sequence goes on from CBDESS010000001.1 coordinate 525,564, forward strand.
ATTGACGAATGTTCTGTGATGCTCGCCTGGGAAGATGCGGCGGCATTCTTTGACCCGTTATTCGGGCTTGCCTTTCAACTCCGAGAAGGTTTGATCCATTTACCCGGACAGTATGGAGGACTCCCCCCACCTCTTGAAGTACGGGCAGCTTTACACCAAGGACTGTTGTTGAGCTTTTATGATCACGGCCCAACGTCAAGAGGGAGCGAGGCAATGGTTGAAAGAACCTACGAAGTTGACGAGAAGCCTGTTTCTTACCGCTATCGGTCCCTGTCGTGGTACAAGCACCAGAGAGATGGCAGCGCCCTCCTTCAGAAAAGCCTGCAAGGCAGGACCGAATTAACGCGAACGCTCTTTCCTGGAGCAGTACAACGCCATGCGGCCCATAAAGCGAGCCAAGTCACTCAACCCGCCCAGCTTCTTCTTCCCCTCCTGTTTGCGCCCGTCGGAGTCATGGCTTTGCCGGCTGGTGGGAAAAGGGTTAATGACAGAGGGCAACGAAGGTTTAAGGCCGGCGCGGCCCTGCTGATACCGGCTCTGAACAGCTTGTCAGAAGTATACTATTTGCTGCCGGCCTTTCTCCCGAAGACTGTCCGGGAGTGCCAAATAACCGGCGTTGCCGATGCCGCTCTCCAGGCAGAAATCCGGCTGCGCAGTCGAGAACTGCTCGATAGCGAAACGCTTTCTTCCCTGCGCTGTGTCTGGTGTTGCCCTACCGACTGGAATTCAAGATTACAGCCTCCTTCGATGATCATTGAGGTCAATGCCGACACAACAGAGGCCACCCTTGATACGTTTGAGAAGGCAATGGCGGACCTTCCTCCTCCATCACCGCGCCAAAACAAAAAAGGGGAATATTTCTGGCCCAGAAGCTATGTTCGGCCTCTCATAGCGGAAAATCTCGTCTCCGGGCGTCCCTGGTATGCTGGATTTTCCCATCTGATGACAGCGCAAGACCCTGTCTCGAATAATCCGATTCGTGATTGTTTGTCTCTCGAAAGGAAAGGACTCTCTGCCATGACCCAAGAAATCACCTGGGATGCTCCCGGAGAAGAAATAATCGTGCGGGCCGTCCACGAGGCTATGCGCTGTCGGTACGGCCGCATTGCGCGCGAGAATGCCGGGAATCAAGCTGCTATGAGAAAACGTATGGAGCGCGAGGATGAGCGACAACGCCTCGCCTTTGTCGGAGCAAAGACCGTTGCTGCTCTCAGATACGCGCTTGCCGACCTGTGGAGTCGGGCGGGTTCCAATAGCGTATTACGAGAAGCCTGGCCGCACGTCTTGCCTCTGCTGAGCAATGAGAAGTGGCAGCTTGCGCGAGACTTGGCCCTCATCGCACTGGTCAGTTACCCGGGCAAAGAAAACATTGACCTGACAGAAGGTGAAGAGAGCGACAAAACGGAGGAATAATAATGAGCCAACATCTTTTTGCCGCCATCGTCACCCACCACGGGACGGCTGCTAATAATCGGGGAGAAACCGACGGAAACGTCACAACACTTCAGAAGCTGCTCTGGCAAGGGCAGGTCCATACGACAGTGAGCGCCGAGGCTGTGCGTTTCGCTCTCCGGCGTCACCTCGCTACAAGCGGAGAGGAAACGAATAGGAAATGGGATGAGGACGCCAGGACAAACACCTGGCAAGACCGTCAGTTCACGGGCTGGAAGGAGAAAAGCGGGAATACGTATATCGACGACGATCTCCTGGGGTATATGTCCGCAGAAGCTGCGAAAGAGGAGGGAAAAGCTGGTAGTGCAAATGTCCGGCGGGCTGCTCTTGAAGTCACACGCGCTATCTCGTTATTGCCGTGGTCGGGGGATGTCACTTTTAATGCAGCTAGCCCTGAAGCGACTCCAAGCGCGGCGAAGAAGGGGAATAACCCTGTCCCCTATGGTACTGAACTCCACGCAACCCGTTATCAATACGGGATCGCGCTGACACCCGAATGCCTTCGCAAGAAAGGCCGAGCTAAAACGGCTGTTGACGCTCTGTGTGAGCTTGCTGAGGTCGCGGGAAACCACGGGCGGTTCCTCTTCGATTTCTCTCCTGAAAGCGTGGTATTCAGATTGACCGATGATCCGGCCCCACGCCTCCTCTACGTTTTTGAGCAGAAGGATCGATCGATTGACGCTCCTTTGCTGCTCGCCCGGGTCGAGGCTGGAGATATACAGGCTGGGGAACTTGTCATTGGCGGCAGTTTCACCACCACAGACACGGCGAAGAAGCTGCAAGAGAAAGGGGCCACCGTCTGCCCCGGCGTGAAAAAGGCCGCCAAGGCCGTTGTCGAGAGACTGAAGGACTGAGACCATGCTTGGCGTCTTTGTCTCGGTTCCGGTTGCGTGTTTTCGCAAAGGACTGGCCCGTGAGTATCTGGAGTCCGAAGCCTTGCCGCCGCCGTCAACCTGCTACGGGTTCCTTCTGTCGTTAATCGGAGAGAGAGACAGGAATCGCCATATTGGTTGTCGTATCGCTCCAGTCGTCCTGGGAAGCCCTGACAGAAGCACGGTTCTTCGGACGGTCTGGAGGATTAAGAAGAAAACGCTTCGGGCGGGCACAGGAGAGAATCGTATCCCTGCCCAGCAGGAATTGCTGACCAATGTCCGGCTCATACTCTGGGTGGACTCCCGGGACGAAAGAGGGGAGCGTCCTTGTCTGGAACAGAGAGTGGACAATGCGCTGACGCGCCCTGAAACGCTTCAGCGATTCGGCGGCTTGTCTCTTGGTGAGAGCACGCACCTTGTTGATGAAGTCAAGCTCTTTCCTGGAAGCGCGGAAAAATCAGGGTCAATGTTTGTCTGTGCCGACCGTGGCCGTCTCACCCTGCCAGTTTGGGTTGACCATGTTGGGTCCGAAGGGACTCGTTATGTGACTGGAGATTTACGGAGCGTCCACCTCATCCCCCCAGCTCGAACACAACTCCCGCTGATTGAGCCTCCCCAACAGACAAGCAGTCCGAAGCGGACAAAACGAAGTGCGAGGAGAAATGGGTAACGGTCGCTCCCTCAGCCTGAGCCGTGGACGGACCCGGGAGGTCACAAGAGCAGTTTCATCAACGCGACAACGGCAGTGACGATACCGACGGACATGGCCCACAGATGCTTGTAGAGGGATTCAAACTTATGGGTGATGCGCAACTCAAGCGCTTGAAGGTCGGCCTGGGTGGCCGTCCGCAACTCCTGAAAATCCGCCTTGAGCCTCTGAAGGTCGGCCTGGGTGGCCGTCCGCAACTCCTGAAAATCCGCCTTGAGCCTCTGAAGGTCGGCCTGGGTGGCCGTCCGCAACTCCTGAAAATCCGCCTTGAGCCTCTGAAGGCCGGCCTGGGTGGCCGTCCGCAACTCCTGAAGGTCGGCCTTTGTCGCAATGTTCCCGCCTACGGCGTCGCCGACGGTAGCGATCACGGCTTCGGCCTGGTTGTCGTTGAAGCCTGCTGCCCGGAGCGCCTTGGCGGCCTTGAGCGTGTCGAAAGCGGGCGAACTCATCAACTCCATAATGGGCGTCCCCCCGGTCTGTGTCAAGGGAAAAACGAAGAGCGTCTCGTGGCGCAGGAGCGGAGAAGTCATGTCAAGCAACCCGAGCGCGGAGCCTACCATCCGCGTTATGGCACTGCACGCCCTGGCGTACTGTGAGCGTCTTTTCTATCTGGAAGAGGTTGAGGAAATCCGGGTTGCAGACGCGGCCGTGTATGCCGGCCGCCGCCTCCATGAAGAGCTGGCGGCTGACGAAGGCGATCTGGTCAGCCTTGTCCTGGAGAGCGACAGCCTCGGTATCCGGGGCAAAACTGACTGCCTGCGCCGCCGCAATGGTCAGCTCATTCCCTACGAGCACAAGCGCGGGCATTCGGCCACAGGCGACGACGGGCCGCAGGCGTGGCCGAGCGACCAACTCCAGGTCTGCGCCTATACCCTGCTTGTGGAAGAGCAGACCGGCATGCCCATCAAAGAAGCGCGTATCCGCTACCACGCCAATAATACAACAGTCCGCGTTCCGGTGGACGAAGCAGCGCGTGAAGGGGTACGGAGAGCTGTGGCCCGCGCCCGGGAACTCAGCCAGTCGGTTGAACGCCCGCCTGTGACCGAAAACGACCGTCTGTGTCTGCGCTGCTCCCTGGCTCCGGTCTGTCTGCCCGAGGAAGAGCGCCTGGCAAGGGACGAGAGCTGGGAGCCTGTCCGCCTCTTTCCACAAGACCGCGAACGGCAGACCGTTCATGTTACTACCCACGGAGCGCGGATCGGGAGGTCAGGAGAAACACTGACCGTCACGGATACCGCCGGGCAGAAGCAGGTGTTTCCCGTTCGTGAGGTTGGAGAGATTGTCATCCACGGCTACGCCCAGGTCAGTACCCAGGCGATCCATCTCTGCGCTTCTCAAGAGGTTGGCATACACTGGTTTACCGGCGGGGGGCGCTATGTGAGTGGGCTTGTCTCCAGCGCCAGTCCGGTGCAGCGGCGTATCCGTCAGTTTGAGGCGCTGCGCGCCCCCGGTCTGATCTTTCGTTTGGGCCGGCGCTTGGTGATCGCCCGAGCGTCCAGCCAACTCGGGTTTTTGCTACGGGCATCACGGGGCAAAGACCGCACGGCTTTGGGCATTGCGTATCCCGTGCAAGGGCTTCGGAACGCGCTGCGGGCTGCCAGCCATGCAGAAGGGATTGATTCCTTGCGCGGCCACGAGGGAGACGCCGGGCGGCACTATTTCTCAGGCTTCCCCGGACTGTTGCGAAACGATTTGGACGACCGGCTGCACTTCAGCGGAAGGAACCGCCGCCCGCCTCGGGATCGGATCAACGCGCTGCTGAGCTTTGGCTATGCGCTGCTGTACCGCGATGTATTGCAGGCCATTCTGGCCGTCGGGCTTGAACCGGCTTTTGGATTTTTTCACCGCCCGCGTTCGGCGGCCCACCCGCTGGTCTTGGATTTGATGGAGCTGTTTCGCGTCCCGCTGTGGGATATGGCGTTAGTCGCCTCGGTCAATCGCCTTCAGTGGGATGCGGGAAAAGATTTTACGCAGGCCGGCAAGCAAGTCTGGCTCAGTGACCCTGGTCGGAAAAAAGCCATTGAGGTGTATGAGCGCCGCAAGGAAGACCGCTGGAAACATCCGGTGATGGGCTATTCCTTATCGTATGCCCGCTTAATTGAACTGGAAGCCCGTTTACTCGAAAAGGAATGGGCTGGAGAACCCGGATTGTTTGCCCGGATGCGTCTACGCTGAGAGGTCGTCTATGGCAGCAGGCCGGTCTTGGTATCTGGTGTGTTACGATATCCGCGAGCCCAAGCGGTGGCGGCGTTGTTTCAAACTGCTCAAGGGATATGGGGAAGGGCTCCAATACTCCGTCTTCCGGTGTCGCCTGACCAGGCGACAACTCGAACGTATGCGGTGGGAGTTGGAGAAGGAGTTAGCGCCTGAAGACAGCCTGATGATTGCAGGCCTGTGCAGTTCGTGTACGTCAAAGCTCATTGCGCGAAACACAAAAGTCGAGTGGGTTGAGGAGGAGCCACGCTTTCGGGTAGTATAATTTTTTGAGATATTCTGAATTCATGCACCTTGGAATGTCCGGTCCGTCGGGACGAGACAAGCATCTAAGCGCTTGTATTTCCTAGAAAAAAGCGGGATTAAGGGGGAGAGGGATATCTGAAAGAAGAAAAACCCCTGGCATATTCGGGAGTTAGACGAGAGCCGGAAAGGTGACAGGAGTCTTTCATACCGAGAGTCAAGTGCCAGAGAGGAGTGCTTGCACAGAGAGCAAAAAAATCCAACAAAAACAGCCTCTTCCCTATGAGGGGTGATTATATACCAGATGCCGAAAGGCGTTGAGCACGAACCAGGCCGGGCGCTGAACCGCCAAGCCCGCCATGTGATTATATACCAGATGCCGAAAGGCGTTGAGCACAGGTTGCGGATGCCGATAGCGAACCCTGTCAGCGGTGATTATATACCAGATGCCGAAAGGCGTTGAGCACGTGTGACACCTACTTGTCCAGCAACTTAGGGATACCGTGATTATATACCAGATGCCGAAAGGCGTTGAGCACCCGAATCAACCGTCATCCCAGGCCGCATAGCCAAGTGATTATATACCAGATGCCGAAAGGCGTTGAGCACAGGTCTTGGACATCGTTGGCGACCAGGGCGGCAGTGGTGATTATATACCAGATGCCGAAAGGCGTTGAGCACACCAAAAGCAACTCGGTCCAGCACCTCAATACAGCCAGTGATTATATACCAGATGCCGAAAGGCGTTGAGCACCCACACGGTGGGAGTTATGAGATTTTGCCCCCCCGTGATTATATACCAGATGCCGAAAGGCGTTGAGCACCCGGACAATGGAGAAAGTGAGGAGATTATGGAGGGTGATTATATACCAGATGCCGAAAGGCGTTGAGCACGTGTGACACCTACTTGCCTAGCACAACTTGGGGATACGTGATTATATACCAGATGCCGAAAGGCGTTGAGCACGTACACGGGCGTCTATTCCTACTCCCGCTCAGTTCGTGATTATATACCAGATGCCGAAAGGCGTTGAGCACCGCGTTGCCAAGGCGGGGATTGTGTCCAGGCCTCGTGATTATATACCAGATGCCGAAAGGCGTTGAGCACAAACCCTAGGGCAAGCAGTCACGCTCGGAGCCATGTGATTATATACCAGATGCCGAAAGGCGTTGAGCACGTCTGACCATGCTCTTAGATGCTCCGCATCTCATGCGCGTGATTATATACCAGATGCCGAAAGGCGTTGAGCACAATACCTGCGGCAATACCAAAACGACATTGCCCAGTGATTATATACCAGATGCCGAAAGGCGTTGAGCACCTCTGCATCACTCCCCGGACATTTGGGGGCCAGGGGTGATTATATACCAGATGCCGAAAGGCGTTGAGCACGGGTGTGGTACATCAACCTCAGAAAAGAAGATCGGGGTGATTATATACCAGATGCCGAAAGGCGTTGAGCACGGGTGTGGTACATCAACCTCAGAAAAGAAGATCGGGGTGATTATATACCAGATGCCGAAAGGCGTTGAGCACGGGTGTGGTACATCAACCTCAGAAAAGAAGATCGGGGTGATTATATACCAGATGCCGAAAGGCGTTGAGCACGGGTGTGGTACATCAACCTCAGAAAAGAAGATCGGGGTGATTATATACCAGATGCCGAAAGGCGTTGAGCACGGGTGTGGTACATCAACCTCAGAAAAGAAGATCGGGGTGATTATATACCAGATGCCGAAAGGCGTTGAGCACGGGTGTGGTACATCAACCTCAGAAAAGAAGATCGGGGTGATTATATACCAGATGCCGAAAGGCGTTGAGCACGGGTGTGGTACATCAACCTCAGAAAAGAAGATCGGGGTGATTATATACCAGATGCCGAAAGGCGTTGAGCACCGCTACATCGAGTCGCATGAAACGGAGGAGTACTAGTGATTATATACCAGATGCCGAAAGGCGTTGAGCACTCAGACATGAGCAAATCTCCTCTGTCGATCATGGTGGTGATTATATACCAGATGCCGAAAGGCGTTGAGCACAGCGATATACACGACCTACGCGAGCGCGTAGCCCGGTGATTATATACCAGATGCCGAAAGGCGTTGAGCACCACGACACCCTGCTGCAGCAGCAATCCTAACCCATGTGATTATATACCAGATGCCGAAAGGCGTTGAGCACAGCTAGGCCGGATTGACCGAGTTTCGGCGAGCGAGTTGTGATTATATACCAGATGCCGAAAGGCGTTGAGCACTCGGTTGGGCTAGCTGCGTCAGTCCAGTATCCGCCTGTGATTATATACCAGATGCCGAAAGGCGTTGAGCACATGTGCCTCGGCATGGAGAACCCAAAGTTCCTCTCGTGATTATATACCAGATGCCGAAAGGCGTTGAGCACAACAATAATCCAGAGGAAGCCACACTTGTTTTTTGGGGTGATTATATACCAGATGCCGAAAGGCGTTGAGCACCAACTCTTGCGCGAGAAGGCGGAAGCCCTGGCCACGTGATTATATACCAGATGCCGAAAGGCGTTGAGCACCAGCTGCGCGGCAAACCCGTGAGCAATTACGGCGGTGATTATATACCAGATGCCGAAAGGCGTTGAGCACCAGCTGCGCGGCAAACCCGTGAGCAATTACGGCGGTGATTATATACCAGATGCCGAAAGGCGTTGAGCACCAGCTGCGCGGCAAACCCGTGAGCAATTACGGCGGTGATTATATACCAGATGCCGAAAGGCGTTGAGCACCAGCTGCGCGGCAAACCCGTGAGCAATTACGGCGGTGATTATATACCAGATGCCGAAAGGCGTTGAGCACCACAACAGCGCCGGGATATAACGCATCTATGGCTTGTGATTATATACCAGATGCCGAAAGGCGTTGAGCACTTGCCCATCACTGGCTTTTCCAAATTGAGCGCCCGGGGTGATTATATACCAGATGCCGAAAGGCGTTGAGCACGGTATGGGCCCGAGCGAGATCGAGCCGATCTGGCGGGTGATTATATACCAGATGCCGAAAGGCGTTGAGCACGCGTTAGCGTTTCAATCCTCACCCGGCCCGAAGGCCGTGATTATATACCAGATGCCGAAAGGCGTTGAGCACCCCTGGTTGAGCGTGAAGACCGCAAGAGGTTTGAGGGTGATTATATACCAGATGCCGAAAGGCGTTGAGCACGTCACTCAACTGGCAGATGTGTCCGGCATGTGCAAAGTGATTATATACCAGATGCCGAAAGGCGTTGAGCACACCAGCCAACAAAAGACAGCCCTTAGCGCCCTACGCCGGTGATTATATACCAGATGCCGAAAGGCGTTGAGCACGTTGGAAGATGGGCATGACCACGACCGGCTGAAGGTGATTATATACCAGATGCCGAAAGGCGTTGAGCACCGTTAGCTTGGTGCATAGCTGTACTCCTTGCAGCGAGTGATTATATACCAGATGCCGAAAGGCGTTGAGCACTCACGGTAGGACCGGACAATGCTGGACGGGTCGCGTGATTATATACCAGATGCCGAAAGGCGTTGAGCACTCACGGTAGGACCGGACAATGCTGGACGGGTCGCGTGATTATATACCAGATGCCGAAAGGCGTTGAGCACCGGGAAGCATTCCAGAGTCCAGCGACTGGGACCCGGGTGATTATATACCAGATGCCGAAAGGCGTTGAGCACGACTCGACTGGCACTCGAAGTAATGGGCGGCCCGTGTGTGATTACATACCACAGGATGGAGCGCTTGGCTTGGTGGGGCATCCGGAGAGAGACCACGACAGAGCCACAAAACGGCTCGGCGTAGATATCGACCGGGCCGCGGCCCTATCTCTTGATCTAGGCGACTTTTGCCGCCGTACCAGAAGGATGAAGCGTGATGCCCTTCCCTCGATTCTGATATCACGATTCATCCTTGGGAATGGGAGCTTTGAGTTTGCGGGTCATGGGGGTGAGGCTGGCAGAAGGCGGGGTGGTGTGCTAGGGTTTGGCCCATGATGAACCCGGGCAAGAATCATGCCAGTAGTCACTGGGTCAAGCCCGATTTCGTCCTATCTGGTCAGGTTGGCCGATTTTCAAGTTTTTTGACTAAATACAGTGACAGCATGTTCGGCAGGAGGAAGGCGGTTCGACGATGGCCGACGGTGTGAATTCTCTGATGCTGATCTCGCTCATGTGCCTCCTGCTGGGCGTCGGGTTGCGTACCGCCTTTGGGGCAGTGTTCGCTGTCGCCCGGCAGTACCGCCTCGTACTCCGCGGTCTGATAGCAAACTTTGTCGTCGTTCCTTGTGTGTTCTTCCTCGCGTTGCGGGGGTTGCCTGTCAGCCCTGATGTCGTCATCGGCCTGCTGGTCCTGGCGGCCGCCCCGGTCGCGTCCGCGGCCCCTCCTTTTGTCGAGATGGCCAAGGGCGACCTGCCATACGCGGTGGGGTTGATGTTGATTGTCGCCTTCCTCTGCGTTCCGCTCACGCCGCTCATTCTCGCCGTCTGCCTCCCCCCGAGCGAGGCAGGTCTGGAAATTGACCTGTGGAAAATCATCCAGACCCTCCTGACCGCCCAGTTGATCCCGCTGAGTATAGGCATGACCATCCGGCATGTCAGGCCGAAGTGGGCAGAAAAACTGCTACAGTTCGTGCCCAGGATCGCCCTGAGCGGCATCGTGCTGAGTCTGACCTTGATCGCTGCCATTCAAGCCCGACAGATTGTCGGCCTTGGGATGGTTCCTCATCTGGTGGCGCTTCTCTCTATTCTCGTCTGTCTGCTTATCGGGAATGTGATGGTGAGAGGCGAGGCGGCTGCAATACGCCGGTCGCTCGCCATCTCTACGGCGATTCGCAATGTGGCGCTGGCTTTGCTCATCGTCGGTACCAATTTTCCGGGCACCGTGGCCGTCACGATTGTCTTTGTTTTCGGCCTCCTGTCCCTGCTCGTCAGTTTTACCTATGGAAAGCTGACGACTGGCGCGGATATGCAGGGCGCTGAGGCGTAAGGCATAAAAAACCGAAAGGCGTGGAGCAGCGTGGGGCGGCATGGCCGGCTAAAAACGGGCCCGGAATTGTCGCTTGGCTTCTTTTCTAAGTGCGATGCAGCCGTCATAGCGCTTGACATTGTGGATGAGGTCCCACAAGCCGCCCTCTTGAAACGGATTGAGGACCTGGAGCAGCCCGAGTTGGCGGCCAGCGGGAGTGTTGGTGCTGCCCAGAAGTGCCGGGATATGACCGACAGCCGGCCCCGCCAAGGTGAGACGCTGGTGTGAATCGGCGTTTCTCAGCATAAGGCTCAGGAAGAACTCGTCATCAGGGCGGGAGATGTTTTCGGTATAGATAGCTATTGCCTCGGAGTGCTTCTGCTCTTGCAAACCCCCAGCCTCTTCCGGCTCTCTGTACTGCACCCAGGAGAAACTCCCGTCCGGGTCAAGCCGGTACTTGCTGAGTACAGGGCCCATGTCGGCGTGATGCGAAAAGGTTTCTGAGAAATTGCCGGTTGTGACTGCGCCGGTGCGCCGGTTGGTCATTTGCAAGGCCAGCGCGAAAGCCGTCCCGGACCATTCGGGCAGGGCCTCGATCTGCACTTTCTCCAGGGAAAGCCCAACACCCGTCAGGCCGCTCTGCCCGTACAGCGAGCCGACGAGGACTTCGGTCAGGACCAGCGCTCTATATCGGCTGGAGGCGGGTTGTTCAAAAAAGGCGTAGGCCGACCAGGCGTAGCGGTATTCGTGCCGCGCCTCAGAACACAGATGGCCGAAATGGATGGTATCGTCGGTGTCAAAGACAGTGAAACCGGCTAGCAGACAGGCTTTTTTCTCCTCGGCGCTGAGGGCGGCACAGGCGCGGTCTTCGGCCTTGAGGCCGCCGCCTCCACACGCTGTGCAGAGCAGGGCGAGCAGGAGGGGGGCGAACGGTCTGATTCTGCGCAACACTTCCCCGATTCGGCGGCGTGCGGACGCCCCTTTCTGCTACTCCCGGTACATGACGCCCCGCACTGCCTCAACGACCTTCTTGACGCTCGGGAGCACGAGCTCCTCAAGGTTCTTGGCGTAAGGCATGGGCACATCTTCGCCAGTCACCCGGACGACCGGCGCGTCAAGGAAGTCGAAGCCGTCTTTCATGATGCGGTATGAGATTTCGGCTCCAAAGCCGGCCACCGGCCAGCCCTCTTCAACGATAACACAGCGGCTGGTCTTTTTGACCGAGCGCATCAGCTCGGCGGCGTCGAAGGGACGCAGGGTGCGGGGGTCAATCACCTCGACCTGGAGACCTTGGGTAGCCAGCTCGTCGGCGGCTTCGAGGGCCACATAGACCATCTTTGACCAAGCCACGAGTGTCACGTCCCTGCCCTCACGCTTGACCTCGGCCTTGCCAATCGGGATCAGGTAGTCGGTGTCCTCAATCGGGCCTTTGCGGCCGTAGAGGACTTCGCCCTCAATAAAAATCGTGGGGTTGTCGTCCCGGATGGCCGACTTGAGGAGTCCCTTGGCGTCGGCTGGGGTTGAGGGAGCCATGACCTTGAGGCCGGGAACATAGGAGTACAAACTCTCAACGACCTGGGAGTGCTGGGCGGCTAACTGATGGGCGGCTCCGCCTGGGCCACGAAAGACAATCGGCAGGGAGAGCTGCCCGCCGGACATGTAGCGCAGCTTGGCCGCATTGTTGACAATCTGGTCATAGGCGCACAGCGAGAAATTCCAGGTCATGAACTCGATGATCGGCCGCAGACCGACCATGGCCGCCCCGATCCCGACCCCGGCAAAGCCGGCCTCGGCAATCGGAGAATCGACCACCCGACGCTCGCCAAAACGGTTGAGCAACCCTTCTGACACTTTATACGCGCCGTTGTAATGCCCGACCTCTTCGCCCATCAGGAACACCCGCTCGTCGCGTTCCATCTCCTCGGCCATGGCCTCGCGCACGGCTTCGCGGTAGCTTATTTCACGCACAATGTCACTCCTGAAGAGCGCTCATCAGTCTGACCGCTAGCCGGCTTGGCGCGCCGGATTTGCCAAGGAGATAATGTTATCGTCCGGCCGGGGTTCGGCATAGACATAGTTGTACAGCTCGGACGGGTCGGGCCAGGGTGAGGCGTCGGCAAAGGCGACCGCCTCGGCGACCTCGTGTTTGGCCTCGTCGTCAATCGCCTTGAGTTGCGCCTCGGTGGCCATCCCCAGGCCGAAGATGCGCTGCTCCAACAGAAAGATGGGGTCGCGCTTCTTCCACTCATTGACCTCTTCTTTGGTGCGGTATTTGGCCGGGTCGGACATGGAGTGCCCCCGGAACCGGTAGGTCTTGGCCTCCACCAGGATCGGCAGGCTCTCGGCCCGGGCGCGCTGGACCGCCCGGCGGACAACGTCCCGGACTTCCAGCACGTCGTCGCCGTTGACAATTTCCTGCTGCATAGGATAGCCCTTGGCCCGTACCGCTACGTCTTCGACCGCCAGGGTCCGGTACAGTGGCGTACCCATGGAGTACAGATTGTTCTCGCAGAGAAACACCACGGGCAGTTTCCATAGCGCGGCCAGCGCCATGCCCTCATGAAACGCGCCCATATTGGCCGTCCCCTCGCCAAAGAAACACAGCGTCACGTCTTGCTCGCCGCGATACTTGGACGCAAATGCAATGCCGGCCGCAATAGGCACATGGCCGCCCACAATCGCGTGACCGCCCATAAAGCGTTTGTTCACATCAAAATAGTGCATGGAGCCGCCCCGGCCCTTGGCACAGCCGGTGGTTTTGCCAAACAACTCGGCCATGGCCGCCTTCATATCTCCGACCCGGGCCAGGTAGTGGCCGTGCTCCCGGTAGGTAGCCACAATGTAATCGGTCGGCTGGGCCGCGGACATCGCCCCGACCGCCACCGCTTCCTGCCCGACATACAGGTGCAGAAAGCCGCCCATCTTGCCCCGTGAATACGACCGCGCCGCCTCTTCCTCAAAACGGCGAATCCGCACCATATCCCGATACAACGACAGCAACAGTTCTTTATCCATAGCTACATCCCCATGTCCTGGCTTTTCGCTCCGTCCCGGAACTCGCCCTGCGGCAGCCTCCCGTGGCTTCTATGGTATTCTATTGGCCATATTGGCGTGCAAAAGCAAGGGGCAAGCGCCAGAAAATCAGCCCTGTCGGTGCGCCCGGTCCAGCATCTCACGGGCGTGGCGTTTGGCCTCGGCGGAGACCTCTAACCCGCCGAGCATCCGGGCCAACTCGTTGAGGCGTTCCCCTGTGGTGAGGCTTTTTGCCGAGGACACGGTCCGGCCGTTGGTCACGGTTTTGACCACGGTGTAGGCGTGCTCGGCAAAGGCCGCAATCTGGGGCAGGTGGGTGATGCATAAGACCTGACGCCGGGCCGCCAGAGATTTGAGGCGCTGGCCTAAGACCTCGGCTACGCCGCCACCCACGCCGGCGTCTACCTCGTCAAAAATCAGGGTTGGGGCTTCTCTGAGCTCAACGCTGAGGGCCTTGAGGGCCAGCATCAACCGCGACAGTTCGCCGCCCGAGGCGACCTTGACCAGGGGCAGCGCCGGCTCGCCAGGATTGGCCGACAGGAAAAATTCGAGGCGATCACAGCCGGCGGGGCTGAGCCGCGCTTGGCCGCGGACAAACGGATTGGGCGGATGCTGAACATCTGGCGAAGCGTCCGGCTGGTGAAAGCGCACGCCGAAGTTTGCCCCGCGCATACCCAGACCGGCCAGCTCCTCACGCATCCGGGCTTCTAATGTCCGGGCCGCGTTCCGGCGCGCCTCGGACAGCTCGTGCGCCACTTGCCAGGCGGCCACGGCCGCGGCGTCTACCTCCCGGTCCAGGACGACCAAGTCCTCTTCATCCCTATCCAGAGCGGCTAACTCCTGGATGAACTGTTGGTGGCAGTCCACTACGGCCTCCACGCTGTTGCCGTATTTCTTTTTGAGCCGCGACAGCACGGCCAGACGGGAGTCAATTTCCTCTAGCCGTTCGGGATCGGGGGTCAAGCGCTGGCCGTATCTGTGCAGAGAGAGCGCGGCCTCTTCGAGCTGGGCCAGCCCGCTGTGTAACAGGTCAAGCACCTCGGACAGGCTGCCGTCAAGCCGGGCGCAGTCCTGGAGCTGGCTCAGGATGCGGCCTAAGCGGTCGGTCAACGCGTCCTCGCCAGAGGCCAGGGCGTGTTCACCGCCGGCTACGCCCTGCCGCAGCTTTTCGGCGTGCAGCAGCACAGTCTTCTCCTGCCGCAAGTTCTCCTCTTCCCCGGCCCGCAACTCGGCCCGGGCGATTTCGTCGATTTGAAACTGGAGCAACTCGGCCCGGGCGGCACGCTCCTGTCTGCCCTCGGTCAGCGCTTGCCGCCGTGACCACGCCTGGCGCAGCAGCTCGTAGTGCTGCCGCAGCTCGGCCAAGCGCGCGCCCAGCCCGGCAAACCCATCCAGCAGTGTTTGGGCCGCCTCGGCTTCAAGCAGGCTCTGTTGCTCGTGCTGGCCGTACATCTGGAGCAGCTCAACGCCCAGCCGGCGCAGCAGGCTCACCGTGGTCAGGGCACCGTTGCAGTAGACCCGCCCGCGGCCGGTGTAGGAGATCACCCGGCGGATCAAGACCTCTTCAGCGGCCGGATAGCCGCCGTCTTCCAACAGGCGGGCGATACCGCGGTCTGGATAGTCGTGAATATCGAACAGGGCCTCGACCACCGCCTCTTGGGCTTTATGGCGGACCAGCTCGGCCGAGGCCCGCCCGCCAACCGCCAGGCTAAGCGCCTGCATCAACAGACTTTTGCCCGCCCCAGTCTCTCCGGTGATAACATTCAGCCCCGGCTCAAAGGACAGTTCGAGCTCGTCAATCAGGGCAAAATTCCTGATGTGCAGAGAACGCAGCATGGGCCTGAGCGCCTGCGCTAAGCATCCTGCAAACGATCGCTCAGAATTCTGGCGATGTTCAAAAAAATCTTGGCCCCAGTGCGTGGATAGCGACGCTGCATGTGGGACAAAAAGCGCTCGTCAATAACAAGCGCCTCGACATCCTCAGCCGCAATCACATCGGCCGTCCGTTCCCGGCGGCGAATCAACCCCATCTCGCCAAACACGTCGCCCCGGCGGTGGACCCGGATGTGTCTCTTGTCGCCGTTGGCATGGACATACACATCGGCCGTACCCTTGACCAGGACAAACATCTCGTTGCCTATGTCCCCACGCCGAATAATCGGCCGGCCACGCGAAAACGTTTTCAGCTCGCCCATCAGGGTGACCAGCTTGGCCTGAAAGGGCTGCAGCCCGGCAAACATCGGAATCGTCTTGTGCGGGTCTTGGCCCAATTTGAGGCGGAGCAGATCCCAGACAGTAATGATCTTCGTCGTGGCAATCATGGCCGGCAGCAACACCAGGTCGCCGACCAGGGCTGCCCCTATAGTGACGGCGGACAGGATGCCGAACTCCTGAATCGGCACAAAACGCGAAAATCCCAGCACCGCAAAGCCGAGAAATACAATCAGGGTGGCAAACACGGCCGGTTTGCCAATCGTGGCCAGGGTCGCCAGCAGGGCGTGTTGCTGGTCGGAGGTGGTGCGCACCTCGGCGCTCAGACGGGTCATAAAATGGATCGTGTTATCGACCGCGATGCCGAGCGCGATTGAGGCCACAATGCTGGTACCGAGGTTCAGGACCGCGCCCGATAGACCCATCAGGCCAAAAAAGACCAGGATCGGAAACAGGTTGGGGATCATGGCGATCAGGCCGACCCGGACCGACAAAAACATGCCGGCCATCATCACAAAAATCACCGTCGCGGCCAGGGCTAGGCTCTGGACCTGGCCGGAAACAATGTCACCGGTGGTCTTGGTCAGCAGCACCAGGTTGCCGGTGGCCCGGACGCGGAGCTGGGGCGGAAAGGTATTGGCGGCAAAGGTCTCAATCCGCTCAACCAGGGCCATGATATCGCTCGACTGCGACAAGGTGGTGCGGACCAGGATATTGGTCCGCGAAAAATCGATATTGACCACCCGCGCAAAACTGCCCGGGCTGAGGGTGACGAGCTGCAACACGCCTCTCAACTGCTCAGGATTGTCCCAGAACGTGGCCTGGGTGCCGACCGCGGGGGCTTGGATCATCTCCCCCTCAGGCGAGACAATGAGGTCGCTATCGCCGCCGGACTGGGCACCGCGGTCGAGCAGCTCACAGTAGTCAACAAAGGACACCGTCTTGTCCACGCCGGGCTGGGCGTCCATATACATCTGTAAGTCTTTGATGCGCCGCAACGTCTCCCAGCGGTTGATGCTGTTCGGGCCGTCACCGTCAATAGCGACGTAAAACGCCATGCTGCCGACCAGATGCTCGTTGATCGCATCGGTGGCACGCCGAATGGGGTCGTCTGGCCGAAAAAAAGACTGAAAGTTGGAGTCAACCCGAATAGCAGCCGTCTGCCACACCGACACCCCGGCAATCAGCCCGCCCAGGATCAGGATGATCCGGCGCCGGCGAATGTCAAAATAACACAGCCGGCGCAGGGCGGTACTCACCCGCGCCAAGTGCGCTCCGGGCCGAGACGCACCGCCGGCCGGCAGGGGCAGAAGGACCAGCCCGGCCGGCACGAGCAGCAGCGACAGACCGCAGGTCAACGCAATGCCAACGGCCGAGAACAGCCCCATGTGTTGGATGCTGACAATCGAGTTGACCGCCAGGGACAAAAAACCCAACACCGTGGTCAGGGCGGTCAGGCAGATCGGTGGGCCGGCTGAACGCAGGGTCCCTAAGACTACCTC
Source organism: uncultured Binatia bacterium (SeqCode) (assembly GCA_965242605.1). GTDB lineage: Bacteria > Desulfobacterota > Binatia > Bin18 > Bin18 > JAAXHF01. The sequence goes on from CBDESS010000001.1 coordinate 542,767, forward strand.
ACGGGTGCTGCGGTCCGGGCCGGCCAGCTCGTAGTACTCGGCCACCACATGCAGCGAGTAGGCGGTACCGAGCACCAGCAGCAGCGGCGGCAGGGCCATACTACCCAGGCTCAGGCGATTGCCGCTCAGCACAATAATTCCCAGCGTCCAGCTCAGGCTGACCACCACCGTCAACACCGGCAGCACGACCCCCCGCTTGGAGCGAAAGCTGAGGTATAAGACCACGATGATGAACACCAGGGTCAGGGGAACAAAACGGGCCAGGTCTTGCCGCATGCCGGTTATTGAGTAGACCTTGAGGTGGGGCAGACCGGTGTAGTACACGCGCTCAGGACCGCTCTCTTGGTCAAGCAGGGTGACGACTTTGTCATCAATCTCCAGCCGCAAGAACTCGTCGTCGTTCATCTCGGCAAAAATGATGTTAATGGCAGCGGCCCGGCCGTCGGGTGCTACCAGATTTTTGAGATACATGGGCCGGTCGGCCAGGGTATCTCTGAGGGCCGCCAGTTCAGCCGGGGTATTCGGAATCCGGGGCATCAGTAGCGGCGGGTCAAGCACATTGGCAACCGGATCAACCGCATTGGCCAGGCTGATCACGTCATCTACGCCTTCAATGGCCTTGAGCTGTTCACTCAGGCGGGCGATTTTTTGCAGGGTCTCAGGGGTGTAGATGGTATCGGCAACAAGGCCCACCACCCCGATCTCGTCGCTGCCGAACAGTTGGCGAATCTCGGCGTAATACTGCGAGTCGGTATTGTCGCCGGGCAGCAGGCTCTCGACCGAACTGTCGAGTTGAATGTGTCGCGCAGACCAGCCGAACAAGCCGGTCAGCAGCAGAATCAGGCCCAGGATCAGCTTCGGTCTGTCCACAATCAGGCCATACACACGTTCCATCTTCTCAGGCCATATACCTCAGACCACGCGTGAAGAGAACCGGGGAAGCGAGTATGGGTCAGCTTGATCAATACTATCAGCATGACATAAAGACACCATGTCCAACAGCCAACAGGCTGAGCCTGCCCAGGACGAGTTTTCCCAAACCCGGGCCCGCTCGGCCAGCCTGATTGAAATCAACCAACTCCCGATGGGCCCGGTCAAAGCCGGGGTACCTGCTCAGAGCCATCCTCGGCTCGGCCATTCACCTCTTCTCGGCCCAGGGCTGTAGCCTGGGATCGATGAGGCCGCCGGACAGCTGGCCTTCACGGCTATGGAGGGCGAGGCCAGGGTCGAAGAGTTTCGGATTGAGCTCGGCCAGGATATTGCCGCTCGGGTGGCCCAGACCGGCCAGCCCCTGGTGAGTAATGACGTGTCCAAGGACTCCCGCCGGTTTGACGGGGTGGATCAGAAAACCGGCTTTCAGACCACATCAAGTCTGTGTGTCCCGCTCAAACAGCGCGACCGGATCATCGGGGTGATTGAGGCCCTGAACACCACCAGGGCCGACAGGTTTAGTCGGGCCGATATGGAACTTCTGCTGGCGTTTGGCGGCTTGGCCGCCACCGCTCTGACCCGGGCCCGGGCTTTTACCACAGTCCGCAACGCCAAGGTCGCCTTTCAAGAGCTCATCCAGGACCGCTATCTGACTTGCCGGGCCGAGCAGCAGCATGGGGGAAGTCCTGCGGCTGGCCCGGGCCACCACGGCCACGCCTTCAACTGTCCTGCTGTTGGGTGAGAGCGGCACCGGCAAAGAAGTGGTGGCCCGGGCCAGCCACCCAGTGGAGCCCCCGCGCCGGCCAGCCGTTTATTGCGGTCAACTGCACAGCGCTGTCGCCCGAGCTACTCGAGAGCGATCTGTTCGGCCATGAGCGGGGCACGTTTACCGGGGCGACCGGCCAGAAGAAGGGCAGGTTTGAGCTGGCCGATGGGGGGACTCTTTTTTCAGACGAGATCGGCGACTTGGCTCCCAACCTCCAGGTCAAGTTGCTGCGCGTGCTCCAAGAGCGCGAATTTCAGCGGCTGGGGGGCCCTCGAGATTCGGGTCAATGTCCGGATTCTGGCCGCCACGAACCGTGACCTCCACCACGCCATGCAGACCGGCGGTTTTGGCAGGATTTGTACTACCGGCTCAACGTTGTGTCGCTAACCTTGCCGGCCCTGCGTGACCGGAAGGCCGACATTCCCGGCCTGACGCACCATTTCCTGGAACAGAGCTGCCGGGAGATGAAACGCCCCCAACTCGGCCTAGAGCCGGGCGTCTTGCCGGTTCTGCAAGCCTACCCCTGGCCGGGCAAGGTGCGGGAACTGCCAAACGCGATTGAGCGGGCGGTGGTATTGGCCACAGACCCGGACATGAGCATCACCGACCTGCCGGCCGAGATTCGCCCCTCACGCCATGAGTCACCCGACGAACGGACCAGCCTGCCGGACGACGGGGTGCCGCTGTCCGCAGCGGTTGAAGCATTCAAATGCCGGCGCGTACAACGCACTCTGGAGCAAACGGGCGGGAATCAAACCGAAGCCGCCCGGCGGCTCGGCCTGCCCCAGTCAAACTTGTCACGGTTACGGGTTTCTCTATCGCTCGCCCCAGCGCAGCTTATTGCGGAGTACGTCAAAATAGGTCCGATTGGGGGACTTAATCAAAGACACGGTGATGTCAGAGCGTGTCATGCTCACCCGGTCGCCGCCCCTGAGCGGGTGGCCCTCTTGGCCATCCAGGGTCATGATGACATCTTCTTCCGCGGTTTGCAGGATGACGTGGATATCGGTACGGTCGGACAGAATAATCGGTCGATTGGTGAGGGTGTGGGGACAGATCGGGGTCAGGACGACCACTCGAACGGCCGGGTCAATAATCGGGCCGCCAGCCGATAGGGAATAGGCAGTCGAACCGGTCGGCGTAGCAACGATCAGGCCGTCGGCCTTGTAGGTACACAGATATTGCTGATCGACCCAGGTTTCGAGGTCAAGGATACGCGCCAGCGCGCCTTTGTTAATCACCACATCGTTCAGGACCTGGAAGACGCCGACCGGTTCGTTGTCGCGCGTCAGCGTCGTTTGCAGCAGGCTGCGCCGCTCGACCTCAAAGTCTCCCTCCAACACCCGCTCCAGGGTGGCCAGGAGTTCATCGGTCGTCGTTTCGGTCAGAAAACCCAGCTCGCCCAGATTGACCCCCAGGATGGGGACCTCACGCTGAATGGTCCGCCGGGCAACGCTCAGCAGCGTGCCGTCACCGCCGAGCACAATAGTCAGGTCTGCACGCTCCATGATCTCGACCTTGCGCCAGCCCCGGCTGAGGCCGATCTCATGGCTGGTATTATCCTCGGCCCAAATGGTCTTGCCCCGCTGCTGGAGCCAAGCCACCACCTCACGGCCCAGCGCGGCGACTTCCGGCTGATTGCGTTTGATGACCAGCCCGATGTTTTTCCCGATGGTTTGCATATCCGTCGCCACCTCAGACCCGTCAAGACAGGGTACCCCTCCCTGTTTTTCTGTTCGCCTGGCGTATAATGGTGTTGACATGCCGACACAGCACCCGGACCTGTTCGTTCATAGTGCCGCAAAGGCGACGGCTGAAAAAGCCCCTTTGGCCGAACGGATGCGCCCCCGCACGGTTGACGAGTATGTGGGCCAGGCTCACCTGCTGGGTCCGGGTCGCGTGTTGCGCCACATGATCGAACGCCGCCGCCTGGCGTCGCTGCTCCTGTGGGGGCCACCCGGCAGCGGGAAAACCAGCTTGGCCAACCTCCTCGTCAGGACAGTCGGCGCGCCGTTTGCGTCGTTCTCGGCCGTGTTGTCGGGGGTGAAGGAGCTGCGTCAGATTCTCGACCGGGCCCGGCACCAGCAACAGCGGCACGCCACCCCGACTGTGCTGTTTGTGGACGAAATCCACCGCTTTAGCAAAGCCCAGCAGGACGCGTTTTTACCCCACGTTGAACAGGGTTTGATAGTCCTGCTGGGCGCAACCACCGAAAACCCGTCGTTTGAGGTCATCCCACCGCTCTTGTCCCGGGCCCGAGTGCTGGTGCTCGAGGCGCTCGGCCCGGACGAGCTGAAAACCATCCTGACCCGCGCCCTGCACGACACCGAGCGCGGCCTCGGCGAGCACGGCCTGAGCGCCGATGCGGCGAGCCTCGACTTTCTGGTTCAGCACAGTCAGGGAGACGCCCGGATTGCGCTCGGCAGCCTCGAAGTGGCGGTCGGTCTGGCCGTGCAGAAGCGGCTCAGCCGGCTCGACCTGAGCCTGGTTGAGGAAGCCGCCCAGCACAAAGCGCTGCGCTACGACAAGGGCGGCGAAGAGCACTACAACGTCATTTCGGCGTTTATCAAAAGCCTGCGCGGGAGCGACCCCGACGCGGCCGTGTACTGGCTGATGCGGATGCTGGAGGCCGGCGAAGACCCGCTCTTTGTTGTCCGGCGGATGGTCATCTTTGCCGCCGAAGATATCGGCAACGCCGACCCCCAGGCCCTCTCCTTAGCCCTTGCGGCAAAAGACGCGGTACATTTTGTCGGTCTGCCCGAGGCCCGCATCCCGCTCGCTCAGGTCGCCACCTATCTGGCCACCGCGCCAAAATCGAACGCCGCGTATGCGGCCATGCAGGTTGCGCTTGGCGATGTCCACCAGCACGGCCCCCTCCCCGTACCGCTCCACCTGCGGAACGCCCCGACCAAACTGATGCAGGACCTAGGCTACGGCAAAGGCTATCAGTACGCCCACGATCACGCCGATGCGGTCATTGACCAGCAACATCTGCCCGACGCCCTGACCGACCGACGCTATTACCACCCCAGCGACAGAGGTCACGAAAAAACGATTCAGCAACGGATGGACGAGCGAGCACAACGCCGCCAGGGTAAACGATAAGCTCTTCTTGCGACAAGCTCTTCCTGCATAGATTGCTCATCGCCCACCCTGAAAACGCCATCGCTGAAAAAAAGGAGAAACCCATGCCTACCCCCCAGGCTTTTACGATCGACATTCCCGAGGCCGCCCTGACCGACCTAGGGCAGCGCCTCAACCAAGTCCGCTGGCCGGCTGGAGAAATCCCCGGCTCAGACTGGGACTATGGGGCGAACATGGCCTATATCAAACAGCTCGTCGAGTATTGGCGGACCGAGTATGACTGGCGCGCCCAGGAACGGTGCCTCAACCAGTGGCCGCACTTTACCGTCAGCCTGGACGGCCAGCAGCTCCATTTCATGCATATCAAAGGCAAGGGCCCCAAGCCGCTGCCGCTGATTCTCTCGCACGGCTGGCCCGGCTCGTTTTATGAGTTCATGGAGGTGATTGGGCCGCTCAGCGACCCAGCGGCCCACGGCGGGGACCCGGCCGACGCCTTTGATCTGGTCGTGCCGTCACTGCCCGGCTACGGCTTCTCAGCCCCGACCCAGCAGCGCCGGGTCACTATCAGCTGCATGGCCGACTGGTTTGCCAGGCTGATGGGCGAGGTGCTGGGCTATCGTCGCTACGGGGCCCAGGGCGGCGACTGGGGGGCGCTGGTCACGTCCCGTTTAGGCTTTGCCTATCCCCACAACCTGGTCGGCATTCATCTCAATATGGTCGGCCTCGCCCCCCACCCGGCCAAGCGCCACAATTTGTCCCCAGCCGAGCAGGCGTGGCTCAAGGAGATGGACGGCTGGCGGCGCGAAGAAACCGGCTACCAGGGTATTCAGGGCACAAAGCCGCAGACCCTGGCCTTTGGGCTGAACGATTCTCCGGTTGGCCTGTGCGCCTGGATTGTGGAAAAGTTTCGGACCTGGAGCGACTGCGGGGGCAACCCTGAGCGATCCTACACCAAAGATCAGATGTTGACCAATGTCATGATCTACTGGCTGACCCAGACGATCCACTCGTCAACCCGTCTGTATTACGAGGAACGCCACCACCCGTGGCGGCTGGGGCGGGATGAGCGGGTGGGCGTTCCAACCGGTATCGCCGCCTTTCCCAAGGAGCTGGCCCGGCCGCCGCGCGAGTGGGCCGAGCGCGCCTACAATGTCGCCCACTGGACGGATATGCCGGCCGGCGGGCATTTTGCCGCTATGGAAAAACCCGAGCTGCTGACCAACGATATTCGGGCCTTTTTTCGTCGGCTGCGCGGCTAAGGACCGGAGATGGCGATTATTCTGTACGGAGCGCGGACCTCGCCGTTTGTGGAAAAGGTCTATCGCGGGCTGCTGCTCAAAGGGCTGCCGTTCCAGCTCCAGCAACCTCGGCTGCCCCGGGATGTCCGCCGCCACAACCCGACCACCGGCAAAATGCCGGCGCTCGATCTTGACGGCCGGCGTCTGTTCGATTCGACCCTGATCCTCCGGGCGCTGAACCTGTACAAGCCGACGCCCCCCCTGTTGGACCCAACTCCGTCGATCGCGGTCCAACAGCAGCTGCTCGAAGACTGGGCCGACGAGTCGCTGTACTGGTACGGCATGGCGTTTCGCTGGACGATTCCGGCCAACGCCGCCCGCACAGTCCGGCTCGTTCAGCAAAACATGCCGAGGCTGCTGCGGCCGTTTGTGCGGCTGGTGGCACCGCGGCTGATCGCCGCCCAGGTTCGGGCCCAGGGAACGGGGCGGCTCCCCAGCGAGATTCTCCAGGCCGAACTCGACGGACACTTGGCTAACCTCGTGGCACTCTTGGGGGCCGGACCGTTCTTTTTGGGTGTTGGGCGGCCGAGCACGGCCGACCTGGCGATCTTTGGCCAGCTCAGTTTTTTACGCGCCAAGGTCTCACCCGAGACACGGGCCGCGCTCGGGCGCTTTCCGGCCCTGCTGGATTTCTACCACCACCTGGACCGCCTGACCGCCTAAGCGTCAAGCGGGGTGATGGCAAAGGCAAGCTTTTCCCTGTACCAGCCGCCGACCCAGCCCAGAATGCGGGCCAGCCAGTATTTACGAAAAAAGCGTGGCAACACCTCGCTCTCGACCGTCGCCGGGTCAAGCCAAGCCGCCCTTCCGCACAGCCGGGTCGGGCCGATTTGCAACTCCACCTCGGGTGTGTGGCGCAGATTTTTTACCCAACTGGCACCCGAGCCCCGACCTGAGGTGACATAAATGACTCCCTGGCCGACGGCAAACCACACCTTGACCGTATACGGCCGGTTCGTCTTGCGGCCCCGGACGGTCAGCGTCAGCAGCGAGGCGCGGTTGAGCGCGTCTAAATCGGGCGGCATCCTGGTCTTCTCCTGTCCCGGCCCAGCACAAACCGTCCCGCTTGACTGGTCAAGTGCCGAGGCTCAATGCTGATGGTCCGCTGGGCTGAGGCAACTGCCGTCCCCAGCCGCCAGGCACGGCTGCCGTGCTGGGCGGCGAGACTGATGGTGCGCTCTACATCCGCCTCAGGGACGACCACACACAGCCCGACGCCCATGTTGTAGACATGGAACATCTCGGCATCGCTCAGCCTGCCCAGGTCCCGGAGAACCGCAAAAATGGGCGGCGGCTCGGGCAGTGCTTCAATCCGAAAACCGACCGGCGCGGCAATCCGGCTCAGATTCAGAAACCCCCCGCCGGTGATGTGCATCAGGGCCTTGACCCGCGTATCGGCCCCCAGCATAGTCCTGACTTCGGGGACATAGATACGGGTCGGCTCAAGCAACTCCTCACCGACCGTTCGACCGCACTCGGGCAGGGAACGGGCCAGACCAGTCGGCGTATCGGCCCCCAGCACCCGGCGGGCCAGGGTCAGGCCGTTACTGTGAATGCCGCTGCTGGCCAAGCCGACCAAGGCGTCTCCAGGCTCAATAGCTTGGCCGATAATTAGGCGGTCAAGGGCCACCGTGCCGATCGCCGCCCCGGCCAGGTCAAAACCGCTGCCGACCTGGCCGCCACGGAGCATCTCTCGGAGCTGGGCAATTTCTCCGCCGGCGATGCTGACCCCGGCCAGCTCGGCACCACGATGCAAGCCTCTGCCAAGGGCGTCAAGCATATCCGGCCGGACCTCTTCGACGGCCAGATAATCGACAAACGAGACCGGACTGGCACCAACGCACAACAGGTCGTTGACGTTCATGGCAATGCAATCAATGCCGACCGTATCGTATTTGCCCAGCAACTCGGCCACCAACAGCTTGGTGCCAACCCCATCGGTGGTAAACCCGATCCCCAGGTTCAGGCCCTCAAGCCGGATCACATTGGCAAAATAGCCCAGCGGCAGATGGGGGCGTGCCTGGGGGTTGAAGGCAAACGTCTTTTCGACCCAGGTGCGTAAACGGCTGAGGCCGCTGTCGGCCTTGGCGCTATCCACGCCGGCCCTGGCGTAGGAAGAACCGGACTGACTGGCTCGGTCCCTGGCTTGCTCCATTGTGCGCACTCAGGCTTTTCCTTTGACCGCCTGTTGTTTTATCTCTTCTTTAATCCGGCGTTTACGAGCCTTGGCCCGACGCTGGCGACGACGGCGAATTTCTTTGTCGCGTTCTCGGTGCATATTCCCTCCCCGGGTCGGTTATCGAAGTGCCCCTATAGATAGCGCACTGGTCTCAGGCCGCAAGCGGGGCAGGCCGCGGCGGGAGAACATTGCAGCCGGCTGGTCTTTTTGCTATAATGTCCTCCCGCTATCGAATTCTAGTGTGGGGATTCGATAAGGTCTCGCCATGTCATATGTACCCTTGGGTTCCAACGTTGCGGGGGGGGGGGGGGGGGGGGAGGAACGGAGGCAGATGTGTCTGGGGCAGGTGTACGACTCTTCCGCATTAAAGGGTTGAAGAGCGGACCGACCTTTCTCTTCAATGATCAGGCCGAGTTTGTGGATGTCATTGCCGCGGCCGAGGAAGAACTGTCGCGAGCAAACGGATTTTTCCGTGATTCACCGGTCATTCTGCACCTTGGCAGCCGCCTCATTCAGAAACACGACTGGGAGTGCCTCAAAGAACTCCTGCTGCGTGAAGGGCTGTTACCACGCTACGCAGTGACCACGCTCGAGGCCAGCCGTGAAATCCTGTACCGGGAGGGTCTGCCGGTCCGGGACAGCCTGACGCCGCTCGCCCCGAACAGCCAGCGGGAGGTGCCGACCGCACCGAGCGGGAACGCCCTGTATCTCCGGCGCAACCTGCGGTCCGGTCAGAAACAGTCCTTTGACGGCGATGTAGTCCTTGTCGGCGATGTGAATCAGGGGGCCGAAATCCTGGCCGGCGGCGATGTGATCGTTTTTGGAACACTCCGGGGCATGGTCCACGCCGGGTATCCCGACAATACGGCCGCGGTCGTCATCGCCCTGAACCTGACCCCGCTCCAACTCAGGATTGGCCCGGTCATTGCCCGCGCCGAGGACAACCCCAAGCGCTCACGTCGCGTCCAGCAACCAGAAATGGCATATATCACCGAAGAACACATTATGATTATCCCCTACCAGGGAAAGCGATAGGAGGCGGTCTACCATGAGCGGACGAGTTATTGTCATGACCTCAGGCAAAGGGGGGGTAGGAAAGACGACCGCCACCGCCAACATCGGTCTCGGCTTGTCCAAACACGGCCAGAAAGTCGTGCTTATTGACGGCGACATCGGCTTGCGCAATCTCGACATCATCCTTGGCCTCGAGAACCGGATTGTCTATCACCTCGTAGATGTGGTGCGGGGCCGGTGTCAGGTTCGCCAAGCGCTCGTCAAAGACAAACGTGTCCCTGCCCTCAGCCTGCTGCCGGCCTCCCAGGTCGATCAGAAAGACGCCATCAACCCCGACCAGATGCGGGAACTCGTCGGCCAACTCAGGGAAGACCACGACTTTGTGCTGATTGACTGTCCGGCCGGCATTGAGCAGGGCTTTCGCAACTCGGTCGCCGGGGCCGACGAGGCGATTGTGATAACCACCCCGGATGTCTCGCCGGTCCGCGACGCCGACCGGGTCATCGGCCTGTTGCAAAACGAGCTGGGCGACCCGCAGCTCCTCATCAACCGCATGTCTCCAGATATGGTCAAGCGGGGCGACATGTTGAACCGTGATGACGTACTCGAGATTCTCGCCGTCCCGCTGCTCGGCATTGTGCCTGAAGACGAAGAAGTCACGATCGCCGGCAACCGGGGGATCCCCGTTGTGTTGAACGCCCACTCCAGCTCGGGACAGGCCTACAGCCGCATCGTCCGCCGTATCCTTGGCGAGGATGTGCCCTTCGCAGAGTTGAACGGACGCCGGGGGATTATCTCTCGCGTTTTCGCTAATATCCTAGGGAGATAATTCATGAGTTGGAATTTCTTGCGGCCCTTTCATAACGACGCGAACAGAAGCAGTGAACAGGCAAAAGACCGGCTGCTGTCCGTTCTGGTCACTGACCGCCTGGGGCTGAATCCAGACCAGATGCAGTCCCTCCATCGGGACATTCTGGCCACCATCGGCCGCTATGTGCCGATTGATCCCGACAAGGTCCATATCGGCTTTACCCACGAGAACACTTCGGCCGAGGTGGTGATCAACGCACCCCTCCGTCGTGCCTGAGCCGGCCTACTCGGTCCGTTCCTCGGTCTCGTCGATCAGTCGCCACGCCGCCCGCCCTTGTGCGGTGTCGCGCCGTTCTATCTCCCGGGCCTCGGCCCTGGCCTTGTCCAGGCTGCCACCCAGCAAACCCGGCGCTTTCAGGTAATACTCCATCAGAGCCCAGCGGGCGGCCACACTTTCCGGGTCAAGAGCCACCGCAGTTTCAAACTGCCGCCGGGCTTTACCCGCCAACCACGGCTGCTTGAGGACAAAAGCGCGCTCGGCCTGCCGGCCGTAGGCGCGGCCCAGCCACAGGTGGAAGTCGGCGTTGTGGTTCTGGAGGCCGACAGCGGTCTCGAACCGGGCTGCTGCGGTGTCATAGTCGTGTTGGCCGAAGGCGATCCGTCCCAGGTAAAAATGGGCCTGCGCATCGGTCGGTCGGCGGTCAAGCCAGCCGGCAAAAAACCGCCGGGCCTCGGCCCAGCGTTGCTGCTCAACCAGGGCTAGGCCGTCCGCCAGCCGCTCTTCGGCAAGGGCCGCGGCGGCCAGCGTCCAGGCCAGGCAGAGCGCACAGCCCAGAGATGGGCGCACCCGCACGGGACGGCCCGCCTAGAAGCTGATCAGCGGCTTGATGATATGGTCGGCCTTGGTTTCCATCATGTGGAAGGCGGTCTCGATCTCGGCAAACGGAAAGCGGTGGGTGGTCAGCGGAGTCGGATCGATCCGGCCGGTCTCCAGCAGGCGCAACAAACGGCTCGTGACCTCCCGGCCACCCGGGCACAGGGCGGTCCGAATCGTTTTATCGCTCATGCCGAGGCCGAACTCGGGCAGGGGGATGCGCAGCGAGTCGCCGGCCTCGCCGTGGTAGCCGATGTTGGAGATTACCCCACCCGGTTTGGTCGCCTTGATGCAGTTCTCAAAGGTCACTGGCAGGCCAACCGCCTCAATGGCCGAGTCCACCCCCAGCCCGTCGGTCAGGGCCATGATCTGTTCCACCGCGTCACCCTGGCCGGGGTCGACAATACGGTCCGCGCCCATGCGTTTGGACAACTCCTGGCGGTCGGGTTTGGACTCGACCGCAATCACCAGCCCGGCCCCGAGCAGGCGTGAAGCCGCGGTCGCGCACAGGCCGACCGGCCCCTGGGCAAACACGGCGACCGTGCCACCGACCGGGATATCGGCCTGCTCAGCCCCGGCCAGACCGGTTGACATCATATCGGTGGTGTACAGGGCTTGCTCATCGCTCAGCGTGTCAGGAATAGGTGCCAGGTTGTAGTCGGCGTCGTTGACCAGGAAGTATTCGCCCAGGTTGCCGTCGCGCTCATTGGTGAACTTATAGCCACCTAGCAGCCCGCCACACTGGGAGGTGAAACCCCGCTGGCAGGGCTGACAGCGGCCGCACGGTGTAATCGCGCTGACCGCCACCCGGTCGCCCTCTTTGTGGTGGCGCACCTGGGTACCGAGTGTGTAGACCCGGCCAACGCTCTCGTGCCCCAGGCCGCGGCCTTCGGGCAGGGGGATCGTCCCCCGCACGTTATGGATATCCGAGGTACAGATCAGCGAGCCGGTCGTTTTGATGACCGCATCGTTTGGACCGGGCTCTGGAATCGGCTTTTCCACAATGCCAATGTTGCCTACGCCCAGAAAGGCCAGCAGTTTCATAGACTCCTCCTGTCGTGAACTTCGCGCCCCAACATCCGGTATAACTCCGACAAGGCATAGGTTCCGGGCAGCTCTCGGCGCTCGGCCATGCCGTCGACAACGCTGGGCAGCAGGGCATTGACCGGCGTGTCAATCGACACTTGGCGGCCCAGCTCGGCGACCCGGCCGTTCAGGTAGCGGGCCTCGGTCCGGCCGCGGCGGCAGTAGACATCCTGCCACATGGACGGAAACACCTGCTGGGTAGGCTCGGGCAGCGGCTTGGGCGTATACTCGCCCCGCAACCACTCAACCATCTGCGGCAGCGGACGGTCGCCGGGCAGGGTCTTCATCGGGGTCTCGGCTTTTGACAAGACCTGGTGGGCCTCGTCAAAGACCTCGGCCAGGAAACGGCGCGTGTCCAGTCTGTTCATGGCTTCGGCCCCGGACAGGCCCAGGATAGCCAGCGGGCTGTTGAGCAGGTTGACGCAGAATTTGGCCCACTTGTAGGGCACGATGGTATCGGTCAGCATGGCCTGTCGGCCGCTGCCGCTGAGGGCCGCCACCACCGCTTCGGCTGTCTCGTCCTGGCCCTCGGGATAGCGCCCGACCACCAGCGTGTTGCCGCCGAGGTGGCTGACCTCGCCGGGGAAGACATAGCGGGCACCCAGATGCAGAGCGACCGCGTACACCCGGCTGAACCGCTCGGCCGCCATATCCTCATTGCTCATCGTGTTCTGGAAACAGAATATCGGGGTATCGGGCGGGACTGTGGCGGCCAGCTGCTCAAGGGCCACCGGGGTGTCGTAGGTTTTGACGGCCAGGAAAACGACGTCGTCGGACCGATAGTCCCAGGCGTCGAGCGTGCAGCTGGCGGACGGCTGGCAGACAAACTCGCCGTAGCGGCCAGACAGCTTGAGGCCGTCGGCCTTGATCTTGTCCACATGCGGCCCGTCGCCGATGAACAGGACCTCGGCCCCGGCCCGGTGCAGGTGAGCGCCGATCACGCTGCCGACCGCTCCAGCTCCAACTATGACAAAACGCATACCGCTCCCTCCTTTGCTGGTGTTCAGCCGATGGCGCGGGTGCTGCCGCTGAGGTGAGACTGCGGGAGATTCCGAAGTAGCGTGCCTGGCATGGCGCTCTCCCGTGTGCCGCACGGCTTAGAGCCGGGACGCCCGCAGCGTGACATCTGCCTGCGCCCAGGCTCTCTGAAACGCCCGCTTGACCTGCTTGGCCTCAGCGGTTTTCTCTTGGTTGTGGAGGCTTTGGGCCAGCCCGTACAGCGACCAGCCGTTGTCGGGGTTGCGCAGCAAATCCTCCCGGTAGACGGTCTCGGCCTCAACTGGCCGGCCGGCGTCAAGCAGCACCGCACCGAGCGATTGGCGGACCGGATAATACCAGGGCGGCGGCTCGCTGTAGCGCAGCCGGTCCTGGCCGGCGACCGCCTCCTCCAGATGCCGAATCGCCTCGTCGGTCTGACCCGCCTTAGCCGCCAGTTCTCCGGCCATGACCCGGGCGGCAATGCCGAGCAGATCGATGGCCGAGTTGCGGCCCATCAGGTGCCGGCCGGCGTCAAACATCGTCAGGGCCGCGTTCAGGCCGGTCTGCTCAAGCCTGGCCTCGGCCAGCCGACCAGTGGCGAGAAGGGCCAGGGCGCGGGCGTAGTGCCACAGCCCGGTCATATAGGCCAGAGCCGCAGGGGGCCGGGGCTCCTTGAGCACGGCGTCCCATTTGCCAAAGCGGACCAGCGCGCACAGCGGCGCAGCGGTCCAGGCTTCAAGGGGAGGAATCTGGCGCGCCATTTCAACCGGCACGCGCTCGGCCAGCTTGTGGGCGGTGTCAATGGCTTCGGCACTGCGCCCTTCCATCTGCTGAGCGGCCCATAAGAAGTCAATGTTGTGGGGATAGTACATGTTCGGATACATCCCCTGCGGGGCTTCGGCCTCGATGCAGGCCTCATCGCCCTCAACCGCTCGGGCATTGCTGCGCGCCGCGTCGTGATACAGCCCCAGCCGCATATAGATATGCGACGGCATATGAACCAGAGGGCCAGAACCCGGAATCAGTCCGCCCAGCCGATGGGCGTGGGGCAGAGCGCGCTCGGGGCGGGACGAGGCTTCGACCGCGTGAACATAATAGTGGATGGCCCCGATATGGTCAGGAAAGCGCTCCAAGACGCTCTCCAGAGCCGCCACGAGTTCCGGGGTATTGGCTTTGGGGGGGTCGTCAGGGTAGCGCTCGGCCAGCGTGCGCATGGCCTCGGCATAGGCGCGGTTCAGGGCGTTCCGGTCAGCGCGCTCCGGCTCGGCGGCATAGCGGGTGGCCAAGGCTTCAATAGAGGCCCGGTCGTAGTCGCTGGCGTAGCGGGCCAGGGCAATCGCCGGCTGCATCGCGCCGTAGACCTGCCGGCCCCGCTCGACGTCCATCGGTGCGTTGATGTTCGGCCCCAGGGCCAGAGCCTGCCCCCAGTGGGCCATTGCGCAGCGCGGGTCAATCCGGGCGGCGTGTTCAAAGGCCCGCAACGCTTCGGCGTGGTTAAACCCGTACACCAGCCGCAGCCCTTGGTTAAAATAGCGTTGGGCCAGCTCCGAGTTGGTGGTGATGGGGTGCTGGAAGGCTCCCAGGATATCAAACAGGGGTGGAGGGGCCGGATCGGCCGCCCAGGACAGCGGCAGGCCGAACACCACGACGAGAAACACGGTAAGCGCAAGAGACTTCATAATAGCTGACCTCTATTCACACGCCTCCAGGGCCAGGGACAAGAGTTCATTAGAGAACTGCATGAACCCGGCATAGTCCTTCTGGCCGGTGTTCAGAAAGGCGAACGACAGGCCCCGGTCCAGGTCGGCCACACAGGTCTGACCGCCTTTGCCCGGATGGCCAAAGGTCCGCAGCGAGGCACCACGGGCGAGGTGGCCGAGCATCCAGCCGTAGCCGTAGATCACCGGAATACGCAGCGACCGGTCAATAGCGTCGGGCGCACTGGTCGGAACAATGCTCTGCTCCAGGGTCTCCGACGACAGGAGGCTTTGGCCCTCCCAGGTTCCGCCCTCGGCGAGCATGGCGTAGACCTTGGCAATGTCCCGTGCCGTCGCAATCCCGCCCCCGCCGGCCAGCACGACCCGGTGGACCTCGGGACGGTTGAAGATGTTGTCCCATTCGGGAAACGGCAGGTCCTTGGGACTAAGCCCCTCTTCAAACATGATGGAGCGTTGAAAACGAAAATACTCTTCGTCCGGAGTGAAGCCCATGAGCCTGGCCATCTCAACGATGGAGTTCCGGTCGGCCGGCGCTTCATACACGCACGCCACCCGCTCTTCTTCCGATTCCGGCAGGCCGATAAACAGGCTGTCAAGCCCAAGCGGGGCGGCAACCTCCTGCTGTAAGAATGTCCCGCAATCGCGTCCATCCGTCCGCCGCATCAGCTCGTTAATCATAAAGCCATAGTTGAGGGGATGATAGCCGTTGGCCTCGCCGGGCGTCCAGCGCGGGGCCAGCTCCTCCATCGCCCTGGCGCACTGGTCAAAATCTCCCCACTGCTTATAGGTCAGCCAGTCGGGGCCGACGGTATTCCCAATCCGGTGTCCCAGCATATGGGTAATTGTGGCCCGCTCCTTGCCGTGGCGGGCAAACTCGGGCCAGTATTTGCTGACCAGATCGTCATAGGTGAACATCCCCCGGTCGCGCAGTATATGCATACACAGCGCGGCCAAGCCCTTGGTTGACGAGTACAGCACAAACATCGTCTCCGGCTTGACCGGCTTAAGGTCACTGGCCCGCGCCCAGCCCCCGCCAAGGTCAAGCACCTGCTTGCCGTGGCGGAACACCGCTAACTGCGCCCCCCAGAACAGGTCTTGGGCCTCGACCGCCCGACGAAATGTGTCGCTCAGTTCTGCCACCGTATCGGCCTTCATAGCGACCTCGCGCGGCGACACATCCGCCTCCTGCTGATACCATGCCATGATTCTGCCCCCCTTTGCCTGATATACGATACGCAGCGTTCAGAGAAGAACGCGGGAGACATTTACGGTCTCTGCGTAATAGTGATGTCAAAGTTCGATACTACCAACCTGGAATACTCCAGAGAACACCGACCGCTGTTATGATGATGCCACAGGCAATCCACAGTGAGCGTTCCAGGCGTCGCAATCGCTGGTCCAACTGGTCAAAGCGCTGGTCAAGCTGGGTTCAGGCTGTTGATGATCCACGAGGAGGAGTCTGAGCCATTCTTCTCGCCTGTCTTCCGGGGACGCCTCTGTGCCAGAGGAGAAGTATCCTCACCCATAGGGACACCTTTTCCATCCACTCCCAGATCCCAGAGCGATTTTGAATTATATTCATTGATTGCGTCACCAGCCTCC
Organism: uncultured Binatia bacterium (SeqCode); assembly: GCA_965242605.1. Lineage (GTDB taxonomy): Bacteria > Desulfobacterota > Binatia > Bin18 > Bin18 > JAAXHF01. The sequence continues at coordinate 559,106 of CBDESS010000001.1, forward strand.
ATAACAACGCCCCTCACTTTGCCCTCTGAATCAATCCCGAGCGCCAGGCAGATATCCTCTGTCATCAGCACCTCTTCCTGCTTCTCCGGCGCAACGAATGCCAAGTGTTCATTCAGGATGTAGTGTCGCCGCCCTGGCCATTTTTCTTTGAGCGCTCCCCATGCTGTTTCGCTTGGTTCATTGCAGCGCGACGAGATAGATGCTCATGGATGAATGCCCCTCTTTCCCAGAAGGTCGTTCCCCACCTTGTACGTCGATGCGCGGACAAACGCAAATAAATCGGCTGCCACCCCCTCGTCTCAGACAGAACGCCCTGCTCGTCCGTACTACACGGGCATTTGACTTCAATCGGAAAAGCGTCTAAGGAGAGGTCTGGAGATTGGGTAGAAGGTAAAACCGGCTGAATGAAGAGTCCGGTTTTGCCTCTGTCAGAACTGTGTCTATTCTTTCTCGAAGGAGGGTCAAGCATGGCACACCGTATTATTTCTGGAGATTCGCACTTTGTTGAGCCGCCCGATATGTGGGCCGAGCGCATGGACAAAAAGTTCCGCGACCGGGCACCCCACACCATTGAGGGTAATAACGGCAAGCCGGGCGAGTTCTTTGTGTGCGAAAACATCACCCCGGTGCCGGTGGCCGGCTTCTTTGGCTCGGGCAAGAGCGCCGAAGAGCTGCCGGCCCACATGGAAAAGGGCTTCTGGGTGGCCCCCAAGAGCGTGTGGGACCCCGCCGAGCGGCTCAAGGACCAGGACAGGGACGGCGTCAGCGCCGAGGCGATGTACACCTCAATGGGCATGTTGCTGTTCGGCCTCGAAGACGCCGAGCTGCGCGCCGCGGCCTTCACCGCCTTCAACGACTGGGCGTCCGAGTATACCAGCTACAACCCCAACCGGCTCATCGGCCTTGGCGCGATCACGCTGGAGGACATTCCGGCCGGCATCGCCGAGCTGGAGCGGATCGCCAAAAAGGGCCTGCGGGGCGCGCTGATCTGGGGCGCACCGCCCGAAGACCGGCCCTACAGCCACCCGGACTACGACCCCTTCTGGACCGCGGCCGCAGACATGAACATGCCGCTGTCGCTTCACATCCTGACCTCGCGCAAAGGCCACGGGATTGACTTCAGCAATATCCTGTACGGCTACATGAGCCTGCCGCAGGAAATCCAGCTCACCCTGTCCGATATGGTCTTCGGCAGCGTGTTCGAGCGGCATCCCAAGCTGAAAATCGTCTCCGCGGAGAACGACGTATCGTGGCTGCCTCACTTCCTGTACCGCCTCGACCACGGCTACGACCGGCTGCGCCACTTCCAGAATGTGCAGTTGACGATGATGCCCAGCGACTATGTGAAGCGGAACGTGTGGTGTACCTTCCAGTTTGAGGACGCCTGGATCGACACCTACCAACGCCTTGACGCCACCAAAATCATGTGGTCGTCCGACTACCCGCACACCGACTCGCCGTGGCCGCACTCTGCTGAGTACATCAAAGAGAACTTCTCCGATGCGCCGGAAGTTGTCCTGAGCAAGGTTGTTGGCGGCAATGCCGCAGCCCTGTACGGCATCAACTAAACGCCTGACCACAGCGCATAAAAAAAGGGCGGCCCATTACAGGCCGCCCTTTTTAGTGCCGTGAGCCGGCGAGGTCTAGGACGCAAACGTGGGGAGCAGCTTGGCGTAGTCGTCCAGCATCGGCATGAGCGTGTCCCGGTCGGCCGAGGGCAGAAACAGCACAGCCCGCTCAACGCCCAACTCCTGATGGCCGGCCAAGTCCGCTTCTTTGGCCGACGAGCCAAAAATCGACACCGGCACCTCGTCCGGCGAGCGGCCGGCCTGCCCGGCCAGGGCGCGCAACTCTTTGATCGACTCGGGCAGGCCGCTGGTATCAAACCCGACCGGAACCCAGCCGTCGCAGTAGTTGACAACCCGCTTCAGACCCCCGTTGAACGTCCCCAGCAGGATCGGCGGGTGGGGCTTCTGGGCCGGCTTGGGGTAGGACCAGATTTTGTCAAAGTTCACAAACTCACCGTGATACTCGGCCTCCTCATTGGCCCAGATTTCCTTCATTGCCTCAATCCGCTCGCGCAACACCTTCCAGCGGCGCTTGAAGGGCGTGCCGTGGTTTTCCATCTCCTCGGCGTTCCAGCCGCCGCCAATACCGAAGATCAAGCGGCCGTTTGACAGCTGATCGACCGTGGCGACCTCTTTGGCCAGCACAATCGGGTCGCGCTCAATCACCAGACAGATGCCGCTGCCGACCTTGATCTTCCTGGTTGCGCCGGCCGCGGCCATCAGCGCTACAAACAGGTCGTGGGTATGCCAGTACTCCTTGGGCAACTTCGCGCCCCCCGGCCAGGGCGAAAGCCGGCTGGCCGGAATGTGGGTGTGTTCCGGGAACCAGATCGACTCAAAGCCGCGCTCCTCACAGGCCACCGCCAACTCGTCCGGTCGCATGGCGTAGTCGGTCGCAAACATCGTAATACCAATGTCCATACTCGTCCTCCTTCTCTGACCTTGCTCTGACCCTGACACCCTTAGCAGGGCCGAGGCCGGCGATCAATCTCGGCGACGTTTTTGGGCCACGCTTTCGGGTTTGACACGGGCGGATTCAAGGTGTAAAGGTGTGGGTGGAACGCTGAACGAGCGTTCACTCTCACCCTATGAGGAGGAACGTATGGCAACTTTTGATACCCTCATTCAAGGCGGCACGATTGTTGATGGTGCCCGCCAACCCCGGTACATCGGGGATGTCGGCATCAAGGACGGCAAAATCGCCCAGATCGAACAACCCGGCACGCTCAAACCCAGCGATGCCACAAAGACCCTGGACGCCAACGGCCTAGTGGTTGCCCCGGGATTTATTGACCTCCACACCCACTACGACGCCCAGATCAACTGGGACCCCTACGTCACGCTGTCCGGCTGGCACGGGGTGACCTCCATCGTGGTCGGCAACTGCGGCTTTGGTTTTGCGCCGGTGAAACCCGACATGCGCGAGCGAGCCATGCTCACCATGTCCCGGGTTGAAGCCATTCCCTACGAGTCAATGAAGGCCGGCATGAAGTGGGAGTGGGAGACTTTCCCCGAATGGCTGGACTTTCTTGACCGGACGCCCAAAGGCATCAACGTCCTGAGCTTTGTTCCCATTGCCCCGATCATGATCTGGACCATGGGTCTGGAGGCGGCCAAGAGTCGTCCGGCCACCGACAAAGAAAAACAGACCATGTGCCAGATTCTGAATGAATCACTCGACGCCGGGGGCTGCGGATTCTCGGCTCAGCGTCTGGGTGACGGCTTTGTGTCTGTCCAGCGCGACTACGACGGCACCCCAATGGTGACCGACACAATGGCCGACGAAGATGTGCTCACCTTCGGCCGGGTGCTCAAGGAGAGGGGAGAGGGCTTTATTCAGCTTACCCAATCCAGCCCCGACTTTGAAGCCGACATGCGCTTCTACGACCGTCTGGCCGACGAGTGTGGCCGACCGATTCTGTTCAATGCCACCGCCACGCGTGACGACCGGCCGAGCATCCATCGCCGCATCCTGCGCTGGATGGAAAGGACCAACAAAGCCGGGCGCAAGATTTACAACCAGACCGCGACATTCCGTCAAGGGCTGTACTTCAGTTTTGCCGACATGTCGGGACTGTTTGACGGCAATGATGTCCTGCGTGAGGTGACCATGGGCACGCCAGCCGAACGGCTCGAAAAGCTCAGGAACCCGGCCATACGTCAGGCTCTGGTCGCAGAATACGACACCGGCCATACGCCGGTCGTGACCGGCTCGCTCAAAGACTTCACGGTGGAAACCGTAAAGAACAGGAAGTTCGAGAAATACGTCGGCATGACGGTCGAAGAAGTCGCCAGGCTTGAGAACAAGCACCCCGTAGATGCGATGTTCGATATTGCGGTCGAGGAGAACCTGGAGACCGAGTTCTACACTCCCGCTCGCAATGTCCGTGAGGACTATGTGTCCGAGCTGATGGCTTCCCCGTACAGCATGGCCGGGGTGTCGGACGGCGGGGCCCACACCAAGTTCATCACCATTGGCGCATATCCGACCGATCTGCTGTCGTGGATGGTCCGCGAGGCCGGCTTTATGAGTCTCGAAGAGGCCCACTACCGGCTGAGCGGGATGCCGGCCGAGTGCGCGGGCTTCAAGGGTCGAGGCGTCCTGCGCGAGGGTGCCCCAGCCGACGTCGTGGTCTACGACCTCGAAAACCTCAAGCTGACCCCCGAAAAACCCGAGATCGTCCACGACTTCCCGGGTGGCGAGTGGCGGCGGATCCAGAAGGCCGACGGCTATCGCTGGATCATGGTCAACGGCAACGTGACCTTTGAGGACGGCCAATGCACCAACGCCACCCCGGGCCGCCTGTTGCGGCACGGTCAGGGATAAGTCACGCTTTCTCATCAAGGGCCAGGCTCCGGCGCGCAGTCCTCAAAGACCGCTCCGCCGGGCCCGGCACGACTCATTCAGGCGGGCGTGGCAAGGACGAGGTCCCCGCCCGCCCGCTCGCCTCATTCCGCCCCGATAACAAACTCGCCGCCAAACGGCGCATACGGTACGCCAAGGCCGAGGCACAGCATCAGGCGCAGCCGGGTTTTCCGGGCAGACAGGTGGTTCTCAATCCGCACCCCGCCCACCCGCAGAGCATTGTAGGCCCCCGGATAATAATAGTCGGCCGCAGTCCAGCCGCTGGCGGCACTTGAGCACAGGACAATCGGCAGGCCGCTCCTGACCAGCCCGAGCACCTTTTCGCAGGCCCGGGCAGGAACTGTGCCGGCGGCCATACCGGCAATAACCAAGCCCTGGACTTGGCCCGCGGCCAAGCCGTCCAGCATCGCCGCATCTTCGGCCAGGGCCATGGTCAGAATCGGCACCGAGGCAGGAACGGCTCTTGGAATCCGGCCCAACCGCGGCCGCACAACCGGCCGCCAGGCACACTCAATCTTATCCCCAATAATCTGCCCAAACGGCGCACCCCGGCGCACGGTGAAAGCGTCCAGGGCTCCGGTGTCGGCTTTGAACACGCTCCAGGCCTCAAAGACCTGGTCGTTGAGGGTGACCAGGGTGCCGTAGGCGGCCGGGAGCAAGCTGGCGACCCGGAGGGCGTTGTCCAGATTCCGAATGCCGTCATAGCCGCTGGCCCAGCCGGGCCGCATGGCACCGGTGAAGACAATCGGGACCGAGGCCGGCACGAGTTCATCCACACCGTAGGCGGCCTCCTCCATAGCGTCAGTGCCGTGGCTGACCACAATGCCGTCAACGGACGGCGTGGCCGCGGCCCGAATCCGACGGGCCAGGGCCAGTACGCTGTCGGGGCCGGCCCCACCCCGCGGCACAAAGTCAATCGGGCGTACCCGCAAGCGGTGTCGGAGCGCGGTCTGGGCCAGGAGTTCGGCGGCCGTCCAGGCCGCTGCGCTCTGGCTGGCCTCAGGGCTGGATGCTGACCGCTTCTTGCGCGAGCGCTCATCATCTCCGCGCATGCTGATCGTCCCCCCGGCCGCAATCAGGACGAGGCGGGGCTTTTTTGTGCTCCGTGGCATGAAACCAGCCGGCGCTTTCCTTAGCGGCTTCCGACAAAACGGAAGACAGCCATCAGGAACCAGCCGCGCTCATCCGTCCACCGGGCGCAGGCCTCAAAGCCGTAGGGCCGGAGCTGAGCCGCCACTTGATCGGCGTCAAACTTGCGCGAGATCTCGGTATGGATCGTTTCCTGGGGCCGAAAGAACACCCGCAGCCCCAGCCCGGCAATCTCAACCTCCTGGGCGACCTGACTCTCGAGGTGCATTTCAATCTGGTGCTGGGCGCGATTATAGAAGGCCAAGTGGCTGAACCGCGCCAGATTGAAGTTGGCACCGAACTCGCGGTTGATGCGCCGCAGCATATTGAGATTAAAGGCGGCTGTCACCCCGGCCGCGTCATTATAGGCGGCCTCCAGGATATCGACCGACTTTCTGAGGTCCAGGCCCAGCAGAACATAATCCTGAGGCTGGAGAGCGGCCGCCAGCCGGCTGAACAACTCGGCCTGTTCGGCATCGTCAAAATTGCCCAGGTTGCTGCCCAAGAACAGGACGAGGCGCGGGCGGGCGGGCGGCAGCGCGTCCAGGCCGCTCAGATAGTCGGTGGCCAGGGCCTGGACAGACAGCCGGGGATAGTCGGCAATCAGCCCCGCGGCCGATTCACGCAACATGGAGGCGCTGATGTCGATCGGAACGTAGCGCATGGGGTAGCCGCGACGCTGATATTCGTCCAGGAACAGGCGGGTTTTGAGTGCGCTGCCGCTGCCCAGCTCAACCAGGGCACACGCGCCGACCAGACCGAGCACCTCGGAAGCCCGCCGGCGCATCAGCGCGATCTCGGTCCGGGTTGGATAATACTCGGGTTGTTGGCAGATCTGCTCAAACAGCTCTGAGCCGTACTGATCGTAGAAATAGCGCGGGGGCAGAGACTTCCGGGCGGCACTCAGACCGGCGATCACGTCCTCGCGAAAGCGGGTCAGCACAGAGACCGGACAGGAGATGTGGAGACGAGGGTCAGCAGCGTGTGGAGTATCCATGAAATTTAGGTGGCACAGCGAAAACCGGCAAAAATTTCCCGGACCCAGGGGTGATACCAGTTGCGAAAGGTCGGGCGCAGGACATGGCTGCGGGTGGCCCACGAGCCGCCCCGCAAGACCCGGTGTTGGTGGTCAAAATATGGCCGTGAGTAGCCGTCGTAGGGATAGGCGCAAAAACCGGGATAGGGCTGAAACCAGCTTGCGGTCCACTCCCACACGTTGCCCTGCATATCCATGCAGCCGTAGGCGCTGGCCCCGGCCGGATGGCGCTGAACCGGGCTGGTGCCGTCCTGCCGCGCGTCGCTGTTGCAACGCTGGGGGTCGGGCCGACCGGCTCCCCAGGGATAGGCGCGCTTGTGGCCGCGCGCCGGGTCCCAGGAGGCCGCCTTTTCCCACTCGGCCTCGGTCGGCAGGCGTTTGCCCTGCGCCCGGGCGTAGGCCTCGGCCTCGTACCAGCTCACCCCCATCACCGGCGTATCAGGGGGAAGCGGCCGGGTGTGTGACAGGCCGGTCAGGGCCCACCCGCCGACCGGCTGCCGGTGCCAGTAGTTCGGCTGCTCGATCGCGTTTTTCTCCCGCCAAGCCCAGCCCTCGGGACTCCACCAGGACCGCCTGTGGTAGCCCCGGTCCTGGACAAAGCACAGAAACTGGGCGTTGGTCACCGGATAGCGGTCCATCCAGAACTCGCCGACATCCACTGTATGCTGTGGGCGTTCGTTGTCCAGCGTCTCATAGAGCCTGTTGCTGCCCATCAGAAAAGGTCCGGCCGGCACACGCACCATCTCGTTGAACAGACCGTCTCCGGCCCGGCCCGGTTCGCCGACCGGGTCGGGCCGGTCCTGGCCGGCGGCCAGCAGTTGGAGTACCAGGGTCATGGTTTCCTGATGCTGGGCTTCGTGCTGGAGCAATATGCGAAAGATCCGTGCCTGTTGCAAAAGGGGGTGGGACTGAGGAAAGTCGGTCCGGTCAAGGACGGCCAGCACGCTTTCCCGGACCGTGGCGAGATAGGTCAGGATGTCGGAGCGGTTGGGGAGGTTGGTCCGCTGTGTTTTGGGATTCTCGGTCGGCGAAAAAAACCGCTCGTAGGCCTCCGACAGACAGGCCCGGCCCTCGCACCGCTGCAAGACCCAGTACGCTTCGGTGACCCCGATATGGCCGAGGTGCCAGCCCAGCGGGCTGAAGTCGGGATGGGCCTGACGCCGGAAGTCGGCGTCGCTGAGCTCGGCGAGCAGGCCGAGCGTCTGCCGGCGCGCTTCAAGAAACCAGGCGCGCAAAAGCCGGCGGTCGGGCTGGGGGGGGTGCGGATCAGTCCGCGGCACGACTCCCTCCCTCTCTTGGCCGGAGCGTGAGCCATTCGGGCCGGAGCCGGGCATCAAAAGCGAGCATCCGGTTTTCCTCCACCGCCTGCCACGCCCGGCTGGCAAACAGACGCTCCGAGGCCAGCAGACCGGCCCGGGGAAACTCGGCGGTATCGAAGGCGCAATACAAAGACGGGGCCGGAGAGCGCGAGGCAAAGCGGCTGGCCACGACAAACTCCCCATTCGTCAGCGCCAGATTGAGGACGAGCGACGTGTCAGTCGGGGCCGCCCAGCGGACGAGCTGTTCGATTGCGGCACGCATGGCGAGCAGCACATTGTGTTGGGTGCCTGCGCGGCCGTGCAAAAACTGGAGCAGCAGGGCAAAGATATGCTCCGAGTCGGTCGAGCCCCCGATGGCGGTGTAATACTCGTCCTGGAGCGCGTCCCGGATTGGCCGCATCAGGCTGCGGCGGAAGTTCTCAATATAACCGTTATGCATGAACAGCAGGCGGTGATAGGCGAACGGCTGACAGTTGCTATGGTCCACCGCCTGCCCTGGGGTGGCACTGCGCACATTGGCCACAATGCACCCGGCCGCAATATAGTGGCCGAGTCCGGGCAAATTGCGGTCACTCCAGATGGGACAGGTGTTGACATACACACACGGGGTCGGCTCAAGCCGTGGGTTGTACCAGCCCAGGCCGAAGCCGTCGGCGTTGACCACCCCGGCCGTCATCTCCTGCGGCTGGTAGCTCTGGGCCACCAGCGAGTGCTGGGGCTCACTCACCACGCGCTCAAGTCGAATCTCGGGTCCGAGGTAGGTCAGCAAGCGGCACATGTTTACCACGGCGACATATCGGGTCTTTTGAGCAGACGGCGGCGCAGGTCCTCGGCCTCGGCGTGAATCTCCTCATAGCTGTCACCAAACAGGTCGATCTGGGCCAGGACAATCCCGAACTCACTCATCTGTCTTACCCGGCTGCCCGGTTCAAAATACACCGTCATGCCGGGAATGGTGCGCGCCTGCTCGTGGTCAAGCAGATTTTCGGCTGCGTCTTCGGCAAAGGTAATCAGGTTGAACTGGCCGCCGACCACAGGGTGACGCCCGAGCTCGAGGCTGGGCGGGCGGCCGCTGGCCAGGGTCAGGCCGGCTTCATAAATGCAGGCCCCCAGACACCTGCGGTACAAATGGTAAAAGCAGGTGGCGGCGCGCCCGTTGAGCTCGGTCAGGGTCACCCCGTCGGCGTGACACCAGAACTCGATGTTAAAAAATCCATTGTCCAGGCCCACGCTGCCGATCGCGGCATACGTCTGTCGCTCCAGTTCGGCTTGCACAGGGGCAGGGTGGCGCGAGGGCAGGGAAAAATTGTCGATCACTCGCGTTCCAGGGTAGGTGTTGGTGTCGGTAATTGCCCACAGGTGGGGCTGCCGGTCATACACCCAGCCCTCAACCGTTACCTGGGGACCGTCAACAAACTCTTCGACCAGCATGATGTCCTGGACGGCCAGGGGATATTTTTCAAGATCAACATAGCGCTCGAAAAACGGCGTGTAGAGCGGGGACCAGGCCGGATAGTCGCGGCGCGCGATGCGCAGCGCCCGGTCGAGCTCGGCCGCGGATTCGAGCTTAAAGCCCAGGATGCCCAGATTCAGCCACGGCGGTTTGAGGTAGCACGGATAGCCGGCGACCGCGGGAGCGGGGTCGTGCAGGTCAATCGCCTGGCAGCGGATGGGGTTAGGTTCGGCTCGGCGGCCGTAGTATTTGTGCATGCACAGAAAGACTGACTCCACGCCGGGGCCGGGAAAGCCAAACTCTTCACACAGGGCCGCGGCGACCAGATCGGCCACATCCCGGGAGTAGAAAACAGCGTCGATATAGTGGCTGCGGATGTAGTCCCGGCACTGCTCAATGTAGGCCAGCAGATCGAGCTCGGGCGATGGGGTGCGGGGGTTGAGCGGGGCGTCAAGCAGGTGGAAGGTATAGCCGTTGAGCGTGGCGATAGCGTCCCGGTCTCGCTGTGAGGGGCAGGTGATGAATACCTCCATAGGGCCCAAACCTCTGTCCACTGTGATACACCGCGGGAGTTCCCCGCCCGCTCTGCGCCCCGGCATTTTATTGATTGCCCAGCGTGTGTCAACTCTTGCAATCCCCAACGGGTCCGGCAACAATCAACCCGCTCAAGCCCCCCAATACCCAACAGAGAGGATTGGCCCATGCTGCTCTATCTTGATACCCGCCGTGCCCCCAACCCGCGAAAAGTCCGCATCTATCTAGCCGAAAAGCAGCTCGACATTCCTATCAAGGAGCTGGACCTGTACGCCGGCGAGCAGAAAACGCCCGAGTTTCTGGCCAGGAATCCATTTGCCGGAGTGCCTGTTCTGGAACTCGACGACGGGACCGTCCTGGCCGAGACCCTGCCCATCATGGAATACCTCGAAGAGCTATACCCCGAGCCGCCCCTGATCGGTACCGATGCGGTCAGCCGTGCCCAGGTCCGAGCCTGGGAGCGGCGATGTGAGATCGGGGTGTATCTCACCGCCTCGCGCATGGTGCTGTCCAAAGGGGCGGTGTCGGATCACGCCAGAGGCGTGCTGTTGTCTCGTTTGCCGCTCGTCAACGCCGGCCTGGAGGGCAAGGACTGGCTGGCCGGGGCGTTCTCGATCGCCGACATCATGCTCTTCATCGGCCTGGAGACCGCCCACAGCAGCCGCTACACGGGCGAGTTCGGGCTTGACCCGGCCTGGGCCAATCTGCGGTGCTGGTATGAGGCGATGAAAGCCCGGCCGAGTGCCTCGGCCTGAGGCTGCCGTTTGTGGGGACAGTTCAGGCAGCCCGCCCGCTATCGGCGCTTTGCCGCTTTCCGCTGGGTGGCCGGCCTGCCCCAAGGTCCGGCCGACTTCTTTGAGGTCCTCAACCGCCGGCATTCGGACATCAGAAACACCGCGCTGTGGGTCAAGGATCACAGCAGTGGATGTTACTATTGCTCGCCCTGACCCAGATATCGTTGATCCTTCCCGACAGGGCTGGGACGCTATTTCAGACGAGCGGAGCCGTGGCGGCCCGAGTCCAATGGTATACAATGAGCTTTCATGTAATCGGCGTGGCCCCGGGCCGTCATCCGGGGCAATTGACGATTGATAGAGGACACCATGACCGAATACGAGCGAGGTTACAGGGACGGCTATACGGCCCGTGTGAGGGGGGGGGGGCAAAGGCCCAAGAAGACTCCCCAGATATCGGGAGAAGATGCGGACGGGCTGTCCCAAGCCGCCAAGGTTGAGTGGCTTCACCGGGACGCCCTGCGAGTGCCGGCCGAATACCCGGAAATGGACGATTGCATTGTGGCGGATATCAACAGGGACGACGCTGGTTATGGGCAGTCATGTTTCTGATCAACGGAAAGGTGCGGTGCGCACGGCTCCACCGCCTGGCCTATGCTGTCAGCATTAGGGTTTCCGTATTCGACCTGGGCCGCATTGCTGTTCGCCACATGTGCGACAACAAACGCTGTTCAAACGACAAGCATCTCATTGGAGGCACTTACAGCGAGAACAGCAAAGACATATGGCGGCGCGGGCGCAATCCCCGTGCGAAACTCAGGGGAGCCAGGGTGTATGGCCAGGCAAGCCGATGGTCAATGCCCCCCGGCCGGGGGGCAATCCAAGATTGAACAGAGGAATGCAATGAGGAAGACAGTGATGGCAATGGCGATTGTGTTATTCGCCACGCCCGCTTTTGGAGTCGATCCAAACCACGGGGAAAGCTGCGATTCAGCAATCAGGCGTATCGGGCGAGTAGCTGCGGCGGAGCTTGCCGAGGAAGGATGGAGATGGGAGCGCGATAATAGGGTATCCAGTCCTGCGGGGAGCCGAGAGTAACACGCACTAGGGATTTGTGATCGTTCCTGATCCCACTTGAAAAGGAGAAGACAGATGGCACGGCAGACCAGGCGTGGAACCGAGCAGAAGCGGCTCGGCATTGGGGGGCAGACCAGCGATCACAGGTGCGATCAGGGCGGTTGCTGCAAGCGGGCAATCGTCATTATCCGAGGAGTTCCGCTGTGCGGGGCGCATAAAGGGGAGGCTCTCACCGCTGACCCCGCCAAGCAGTTCCAGACCCCCGCCCCCCACACGGGCAATGTTCTTGAGCAGGCCCCTTGCCTGAGATAATGTCGGACCCGACCGCTATCGTCGTGTCAGACCCGTACCTCATCGTTGAAGTGCAACCGAAATGGGCCCTTGAGACCGAGACAATGGGGAGCAAGCCCAAGTTCTGGTACCGCTCTCCAGCTCCGCAAGCAGACTGGCTCTTCAAACATCCCCAGCTACACACCGGGCAGCATTGGGCAGAAAAAATCGCCGCCGAGATCGCGGCTCTACTGGCAATTCGACATGCGAAAGTGGAATTAGCGGTGTTTTCAGAACAGCGGGGCTCAGCGACGGAATCGTTCACCCGCGGCGGTCGGGAATTGATCCACGGCAACCAGATGTTGGCGAGAGTCGTGCATGGATACGATCGCGAGAAGACATTTGGTCAATCCAGTCATACCCTGGCGAATATCTGGCAGGTCATGGACCGTGCGTTTGTAAGGTCCGAAGCTGCAAGACGGGCCAAACTCTGCATGGCAGAGTACATGGTTCTGGACGCGCTGATTGGCAACACAGACCGCCATCATGAGAACTGGGGCGTAGTTCGGAAGCGTGCGGGTGGCCATTGGAGGGGTATGATGATAGCGCCATCGTTCGATCACGCCTCCTCGTTGGGTCGGGAACTCCCAGATACCCACCGGGAGAGGCTGCTGACAGAGAATCGCGTGGGCAAGTATGCCGAAAAAGGACGCGGCGCGCTTTACTGGTCGGAGGACGAACGGCACGGACCGAGTCCGCTGGAATTAGTAAGGCGGGCGGCTCACAAGTATCCGGACCTTTTCCGCAAAGCGAGCAGGAAGCTTGAAAGGGTGGACGAAGCTGAGCTTCGTCAAATTGTCGCTCGTATTCCCCCCGATTGGATGACCCCCTTGTCCCGGGTATTTGCTCTCGCGCTAGTATGCTATAATTTTGAGCAATTACAGGAGCTTTTCCGATGAGCGAGACAACATTATTCCTGGCTTGGCAGGACAAAAGACCAGAAAGCCGGCTCTGGTTTCCGGTCGGCCGGCTCGATGCGGATGTCGACCGCCGGCTCTATCGCTTCCGCTACACAGGCGGGGCAAAACGGGCGCAGGAAGAGGCGGAGTTTCCGCTGTTGATCGAGTTTCCGAGCCTGGAAGAGGATTACCGGTCTTCGGAGCTCTTTCCGCTCTTCCAGAACCGGGTGATGAATCGGGCAAGGCCGGACTTCGCCGACTATCTCCGTACCCTTGACCTGCCCGAGGGAGCCGACCCGATTGAGATCCTGTCGGCAAACGGAGGTCAGCGGATAACAGACGCCTATGAGGTTTTTCCAAAGATCAGGAAGGACACGAACGGAAGTTTCACGTGCCGCTTCTTTCTGCACGGCTGGCGACACGTCAATCCATCAGCCCAGGAGCGGATTGACCGCCTCCGGCCAAAAGAAAACCTCTACGTCACCCTGGAGTTAACCAACCCGGAGACCGGGCGGGCGGTCCAAATTCAGACGACAGACTATTATATGCTCGGCTGGGCACCGCGTTATCTTGTCGCCGACCTGACAGCGGCAATGGTCAGGCGGAGCTCTGAATATAAGGCGGAGGTCGTGCGAGTGAACCCCCAACCCGCTCCGTCAAAGCAGCGCCTTTTGATTGAAATGCGTGGCTGCTCGGACAACGACGCTCCGATGGCAGGTGAAGATTTCAGGCCGCTGGTTGCCTAGTTCTCTAGGGCGGGTGAGCGCAGCGTAACCCGGCAGCCACTGCCGAATCCTTCCGAACGAGCGGGAGCGGTCACTCCGCCTGCTGCAGCACTTTGCGTCGTCGGTGCGCCACCAGCAGTGTCACAACATGGATATTGCACGGCTCACGCTGACCCGCTCCGGGACGTCAGTTCCAGCTCTGCATAGACATAGGTCCCGCCGGACGAGCGCAGAACCGGCCGCCCTGGGCGGGCCCCGATGGGCGCGCCGAACATCGGGCCGTCAACCACACAGGTGTGGAACTCACCGTTTTCGCCCAGGGGGTCAGCCCCGGACGGCAGGTCGGCGATGAACTCGCGGTCGAACCAGCGGCCGGCGAACGTGGCGTCGAGCCGGTCGGTGTTCACCGCGGTCACAATGGCGCGCAGGCCGGCGTCAAGCATCCGCTCGGCCAGCACCGCGGTCGGCTCGCCCCAGATGGGGAAAATCGGCCTGAAGCCGCTCCCCCGGAACTGCGCTTGGCGGTACTCACGGATGTCGTCCAGGAACAGGTCGCCGAAGGCCAGCGTTGCCGCGCCACGGCCAGCCGGCAGGCCGCGCACACGGTCGAGAAAGACACGCATCGCTCCCTCATACGCCTCGTTTGGGCAGGGGGACGGGAGGGGGATTTCGTACACCGGCAGCTTGAGACGCCGGGCCTGGAGGCGCAGGACCGACAGTGGGGTGGCCTGAACCGCCACACGGCCGAGCGTCGTGTTCACCGTAGTGAATATGCCGCGCACATCGTAGGCATCGGGCTGCGAGCGCAACGTGTGCAACGCCCAGGCCGCGTCCTTGCCTGAGGACCAGGAAACAAGCACCGGGAGGGGTTTCGGGTCTAGCATAAACGCTCTCGCCGATTTGCCGGTTTCGGGCAGGTCGCGCCCAGGGGGCACATTCTACAACAGCTTGACCAGGGCGACGATCAACCCGCTCTGCGCAATCAGAGCACCGAACAGCCATTTCAGCAGGTCGGATTTGAGGGCCTCAATGTTCGCCCTGGTTTCCTGCCGCAGCGCCTCGATGTTCGCCCTGGTTTCCTGCCGCAGCGCCTCGATACTGGTTCTGGTCTCTTGCCGCAGGGCTTCAATATCCCGCTGGATACCCGTAATATCGGTCCTGGTCGCCAAGTTGCCATCAAGCAGCTTGACTTGCTGGGCGGCGAGGGCTTCGGCCTGTTTTTCGGTAAAGCCGCTCTCCGTCAGGTGTTTGACAAACCTGTGGGTGTCAAAGGCGAGGGCTTCGCTCATGGCCGGATTCTACTTGACCGCCTCCCCGGCTGCAAGCTCGTGCGCGAACGGCTGCTGTCGCCGTCATGGCCTGCTAACGCGCAGTCTGAAATCGGGCCTCGCGCTCATGCGGGTGTCGATCCGCACCTGTCTACGCTATATTCAAGGGAAGACCGCCGGAACGGCGTAGGCCGAATCCAGCAAAGCCCAGAATACAGAGTCCAAAACCTTTGAGGCGCGGAACCGGCGTGCTGTTTCTGCTAGGCAAAATCCTCCCCCCGCTCGTCCTGCCGCTCGGGCTTGCCCTTGGCGCGGGCTTGCTCGCCCTGGCCTCGCTGGCACGTGGCCGGTCGCGCACAGCGGCCGGGCTGCTGGCCTTCAGCCTGGTCTGGCTCTGGGGCTGGTCAACACCGCTCGTCAGCAGCACCTTTAGCAGATCGCTGACCGACCGCTACCCGCCCCGGCGCGCCGAGGTCCTGCCGGCCGCGGACGCGATTGTGCTGCTCGGGGGCGGCGTCCACCCGATCACGGGTGATATGGCCTACCCGGATATGAGAGACGCCGCGGACCGGGTCTGGCACGCTGCGCGCCTGTATCAGGCCGGCAAGGCACCACTGATCCTTGCTTCCGGCGGGAAGGTGTGGGACAGCGCGGAGACCCAAGCGGCCGCGGACGCCATGCGGACCCTGCTGGGCGCATTCGGCGTGCCGGACAGCGCCATTGTTACCGAAAGCGCGAGCCGCAACACCCGGCAGAACGCCACGCTCAGCGCCGAACTCGCCGCCGAACGGGGAATCAGACGGGTGTTGCTGGTCACCTCGGGGTGGCACATGCCGCGCTCCGTGGCCGCCTTCAGGCGGGTGGGGCTGGACGTGATCCCGGCCACGACCGACTCCCCCCGTTTGCTCCCAAAGCCCTGGATTTTTGCAATCATTCCCGACACCGTCGCCCTGCGGGACAGTTCCCGGGCCCTCAGGGAACACCTGGGCCTCCTGGTCTACCGTTTGCGCGGCTGGGCCTGAGCGGGGCGCTCCATAATGCCACCGCCCGTTTATGACGGGTTTTCGTAGAAGACATACGAGGTCGAATAATCGCTGAACTCAAAGTAGACTTTCGCCTCGCCCGCGTCACGCATGCCGTTCAGATTCACGTCCAGCACACCATAGCCAAAGCGGTATGGCCGGGGCCGGCTGTCGTCGGTGCCGGTTGCGGTTGAAATCTTGTCGATTTCAAGAAAGCGCTTGACCAGCTTTTCACCGGCATAAATCTCCAGCACGCCGTCGGTCCCGGTCCAGTTCTGGACCGCCCGGCCGAGCTTGTTCTGGGTCTCCTGGGTACACGACGCGCCGAACAGGACGACGCCGGCAAACGCGATAACGCTCAGCAGTGCATGTCTCATGTGTCTTCCTCTGTTGGCTGGCAGCTTGCTGCCGAGCTTAGCCCAAGCCCGCCCGGAAACCAAGACCGAGTGCTGAGAAAATGCCGCTTGCTCTTGACCCGTCCGAGGCGACAGGGCATATGTCTTTCACCTGGGGCTGTCATACGCCGTGGACGACCTGATTCAAAAAGCCGATACGCTGCTTGAGGCACTGCCGTATATGCAGCGCTTCTCCGGGAAGACCCTGGTCATCAAGTATGGCGGCCACGCCATGCAAGACGAAGACCTCAGGTGCCATTTTGCCCAGGATATTGTGCTGCTCAAATTTGTCGGCATGAATCCGGTGGTCGTCCACGGCGGGGGGCCGCAGATTGAGCGCATGCTGGGCAGGCTGGACATCGGCTCAACATTTGTGCGCGGGATGCGCGTCACCGACGCCGCCACCGCGGAGGTGGTGGAAATGGTCTTAGGCAAGCTCAACAAAGACATTACGACCCTGATCAATCGCCAGGGCGGCAGAGCGGTCGGCCTGAGCGGCAAAGACGGTGATATGATTGTGGCCCGCAAGATGCTGGTGACGATCGCCGAAGACGGACAGCCGCCCCAGCGCCGCGATATCGGTCAGGTTGGAGAAGTCGTCGGCGTCAATCCCGAGCTGGTCCACTCCCTGACCGCCGCGGATTTCATCCCCGTCATTGCCCCGATCGGCATTGGCCGGGACGGCACGACCTATAATATCAATGCCGATCTTGTCGCCGGAAAAGTCGCCCAGGCCCTCCAGGCCGAAAAGCTCATCCTGCTGACCGATGTCGAGGGGGTCAAAGACCACGCCGGCGAGCGGATCTCCACCCTCGGCAGCGACCGGGCCAAGGTCCTGATTGACCGCCGCACCATCAGCGCCGGCATGATTCCCAAAGTCGAGTGCTGTCTGGAAGCGCTGCACCGCGGGGTGCGCAAAACCCATGTTCTTGACGGCCGCGTCCGCCACACCATTCTGCTGGAGCTGTTCACCAAGGAGGGGGTCGGCACCGAGGTTGTCCGAAGCGGGGGGTGATCTCATTGAGGAGTGACCGTGTCGCCTTCCTCTCGCCCGGATGACACGGTCACTCCTCTTGCTCAGGTATCCAGTATCTCCCGCCTTGCCGGAGGAACGCATGACAAACCAGGAAATCATCGATCTGAACACCCACTATCTGTGCCAGACCTACGCCCGTTTTCCGGTCGCCTTTGTCCGCGGTGCAGGCTGCCGGCTGTGGGACGCCGACGGCAAGGAGTATCTGGACCTGTTTGCCAGCCTGGCGGTGATGAACCTCGGCCAGTGCCATCCGGCGGTGGTGCGGGCCGTCCAGGATCAGGTCGCCATCCTGACCCATATCTCCAACCTGCACCACACCGTACCGCAGGCCCGGCTGGCCGAACTGCTGTGTCGCCACTCGTTTGGCGACAAGGTCTTTTTCTGCAACAGCGGGGCTGAGGCCAATGAGGCGTCAATCAAGCTGGCCCGCAAATACGGTGTGGATAAACGCGACGGGCGCTACGAGATCCTGACCGTCCTCGGTTCGTTCCACGGTCGGACGATGGCCACGATTGCCGCCACCGGTCAGGAGAAAGTCCGCCAGGGCTTCGGCCCGGTGCTGGACGGCTTTCGCTACGTCGCCTATGACGACCTCGAGGCGATGGAAGCCGCGGTCTCCGACAAGACCGTTGCGATCCTGGTTGAACCTATTCTGGGTGAAGGCGGGGTCGTCGTCCCCCGGCCGGGGTATCTGAAGGGCCTGCGGGACATCTGTGACCGCCACGGCCTGCTGCTGATTGCCGACGAGGTGCAGGTCGGCATCGGCCGCACGGGCACCCTCTTCGCCTATGAGCACGAGGCCGCCCTGCCGGATATCATGCCCCTGGCCAAAGCCCTGGGCGGCGGTCTTCCTATCGGCGCGATGGTCGCCCGGGCCGAGGTCGCCGACCACCTGAACCTGGGCGCGCACGGATCGACTTTCGGCGGCAACGCGGTAGCCTGTGCCGCCGGCGTGGCCGTGCTGGATACCCTGCTGAACGCCGGCGTACTGGAAAACTGCCAGCAGATGGGCGCGTACTTCCTGGGCCAACTCCAAGCCCTGCAAGACAAGTTTTCGTTCATCCGCGATGTGCGCGGCCAAGGGCTGATTCTGGGTGCCGAGTTGGACCGGGACGGCGCAGACATTGTTCAGGCCTGTCTTGACGAAGGTCTGCTGATTAACTGCGCCGCGGGAGTGGTGCTGCGTTTTCTCCCCCCGCTTATCATCAGCCAGGCCGAGATTGACGAGGGGCTGGCGATTCTGGAGAGGGTTCTCGCCCGGCAATGAAACGCGATCTGGTCAGCATCAGCGACCTTGAGCCGGCCGAGCTTGAGGCAATCTTTTCCCTGGCCCAGCAACTCAAGCGTGACCGCCAAGCCGGGCGGCCGCATCCGCTGCTGAGCGGCAAGACCCTGGCGATGATCTTTGAGAAGCCCAGCCTGCGCACCCGGGTGACCTTTGAGGCCGGCATAGTGCAGCTCGGCGGCTATGCGGTCTATCTGGCCCCGTCAGACATCGGCCTTGGCACGCGGGAATCCCCGACCGACGTGGCGCGCAATCTGTCGCGCTGGATCGATCTGATCATGGTCCGCCCCTTCTCGCACGAGGTTGTGCTTGAACTTGCCCGCCAGGCGACGATCCCCGTTATCAATGGCCTGTCGGACCTCACCCACCCGTGTCAGATTCTGGCCGACTGTCTGACCCTGCTTGAACAGCGCGGCCGGCTTGACGGGCTGCGCATCGCCTTTGTCGGCGACGGCAATAACGTCGTCAACTCGTGGCTCAATGCAGCCGCCAAGCTGCCGATTGCCTTTCGGCTGGCCTGCCCGCCGGGCTATGAGCCGAACGCTGAGAGGCTGGCCGCGGCGCGGCAAGCCGGGGCTGACATCCAGGTCAGCCACGCGCTGCAAGACGCGGTGGCCGGGGCCGATGTGGTCTACACCGATGTGTGGACCAGCATGGGTCAGGAACAGGAGAGAGCGGTTCGTCAGCGGGCGTTCAGTCCCTACCAGGTCAACACCGACGCCTTGGCGCTGGCCAAGCCCGAGGCCCTGGTCATGCACTGCCTGCCGGCCCACCGCGGCCAGGAGATCAGCGCAGAGGTCCTGGACGGCCCGCAGTCCATCGTCCTGGAGCAGGCCGAAAACCGCCTGCACATCCAGAAAGCCATCATGGTCTGGTTGCTCCAGTAGCCTCCGCCCGACGCAGTACATGAAGCGACAGCTCCTGTTACTCGGGGTGCAATTGGTGAAGAGCGGGAATCGGAGGAGAGGGTTATGGCAGCACAAAAAGGGTTTCGTCAGAAATTGTTGTTTCTAAAAGACGGACGATCTGTTTAATGCCCAGGCTGGCTTCGGCTTGTAAGCCCAAACAGACAGCAATCCCCTGTGTGTCGGTGCTCCAGCGCGAATCAAGTTCCATCCGTAAGGGCGGATGATCCAGCCCTGCTGATCCGACAGGGCAAAAGCCAGCCTCCAGGGAATCCCTAACAAACCCTTTTCTTGATAGCTGTCTCCGATATTCAGCCAGAACGATCCGGCAGGCTTCAGTATCCGGCGCACTTCGCCGAAGACTTGGCACAGTCGGGCGATGAACTCCTGATGGCCTTCTTCGGTCCCGATCCCCCCATTCCGGTAGACCCGTTGACCCCAATACGGTGGGCTGGTCATACAACAGTCAATCGTTTCGTCAGGAAGCTCTCTGAGTGCTGTTACTGCATCGCCGAGCAGCAGCAGGGGAGAAGCGGTCTTGGTAGCGAGGTACGAGAGGAAACGGCTTCGGTATGCTGACGAAATAAGGGG
Source organism: uncultured Binatia bacterium (SeqCode) (assembly GCA_965242605.1). GTDB lineage: Bacteria > Desulfobacterota > Binatia > Bin18 > Bin18 > JAAXHF01. Next base: position 579,277 of record CBDESS010000001.1, read on the forward strand.
GAGGGATTCGCCCAACGGCAAGCCAGGACTGGATTGTTGCGCCTGAGATGTCGTCACAACGGCCTCTCTCTCCATATGTATAAGCAACACTCCCGTTTGTACAGGAGGAGATGCCCCCGGTCCGTTGTCTTGCCGGCCGCGGCGTGCTAGGCTGGCGGTGCTCTTCTGAGCGAGTGTTTGCCGTGGCAGATATACAAAAAGTGGTGCTGGCGTACAGCGGCGGGCTGGACACCTCGGTCATCCTGCGCTGGCTGATTGAGACCTACCAGTGTGAGGTGATCGCCTTCTGTGCTGACCTGGGACAGGGCGAAGAACTTGACCCGCTTGAGGACAAGGCCAGACAGGTCGGGGCGAGCGCGATCCATATTGACGACCTGCGCGAAGAGTTTGTGCGCGACTTTGTGTTTCCCATGCTGCGGGCCAACGCCTTCTACGAGGGCGGCTATCTGCTCGGCACCTCAATCGCCCGGCCGCTGATCGCCAAGCGTCAGATCGAAATCGCCCGCCAGGAAGACGCGGGGGCGGTTTCGCACGGCGCGACCGGCAAAGGCAACGACCAGGTGCGCTTTGAGTTGAGCTACTACGCACTAGAGCCCCATATTCAGGTGATTGCGCCGTGGCGGGAGTGGGATATGAACTCGCGCACCGAACTCATCGCCTATGCCGAGCGGTACGCCATCCCCATCAGCGTCACCGCGGAAAAGCCGTACAGTACCGACCGCAACCTGCTGCACCTCAGCTTTGAGGGCGGTATGCTTGAAGACCCGTGGCAGGAACCCGACGAGGCCATGTTTGTCCTGTCGGTATCGCCCGAGCGGGCACCGGACAGGCCGGAGTATATTGAGATCGACTTCCGGTCGGGCAACCCGACCGCGGTGGGCGGCCAAACCCTGTCGCCGGCCCGGCTGCTGGCCCGGCTCAACGAACTCGGCGGCAAACACGGCATCGGCCGGCTTGACCTGGTTGAAAACCGCTACGTTGGCATGAAATCGCGTGGCGTGTACGAAACCCCGGGCGGGACGATTCTGCACCTCGCCCACCGGGCGGTGGAATCGCTGACCCTCGACCGCGAAGCGCTCCACCTGCGCGACTCACTCGTTCCGCGCTACGCCGAGATGGTCTACTACGGCTACTGGTTTGCCCCGGAGCGCGAGATGTTGCAGGCGGCCATTGACGAGTCGCAGACCAACGTCACCGGCACGGTCCGCCTCAAGCTGTATAAGGGCAACGTGATTGTTGTTGGTCGGCGCTCAACCAAGACCCTCTACAACCCGGAGGTGGCGACCTTCGAGGCCGGCGGAGACTATCGCCAGGCCGACGCCGAGGGGTTTATTCGGATTAACGCTCTGCGGCTGCGACTGCGGGCGTTGGCCCAGCGCTGACACCGCGTCGGCCGGATATGAAGCAGACAGCAAAGACCGCCCCAAAAGCCTGGGCCGGACGTTTTGAGGGGGCGGCCGACCCGAGGATGGAGGCCTTCACCTCTTCGCTGGCTTTTGACCGGCGCCTGGCCCGCTACGACATCCAGGGCAGCCGGGCGCACTGCCGGATGCTGGTCAAACAGAAGCTCTTGACCCGGGCCGAAGGCGAAGAAATCCGCAAGGGGCTGGAGCTCGTCAAGCGTGAGCTTGAGCAGGGCAGCTTCCCGTTTCTCCCCTCAGACGAAGATATCCACATGGCGGTTGAGCGCCGCTTGACCGAAAAAATCGGGAGCCTTGGCGGCAAGCTGCACACCGCCCGGAGCCGCAACGACCAGGTCCTGCTCGATGTCCGCCTGTATCTGCGCGAGGAAACCAGGACTATCGCCAAGCTGCTGACGGCCCTGCAAAAGCGCCTGGCCCGGCTGGCCAAACGGCATCGAAACGTGGTGATGCCGGGCTATACGCATTTACAGCGCGCCCAGCCGGTGCTGCTCGCCCACCACCTGCTGGCCTATTATGACATGCTGGACCGTGACGCCGAGCGCTTGCAGGAATGCCAGCAGCGGACCAATGTGCTGCCGCTCGGGGCCGGTGCCCTGGCCGGCACCAGCCTGCCGATTGACCGCGCCTATGTGGCCCGCCTGCTCGGCTTTGCCCGGGTCAGCGCAAACAGCCTGGATACCGTCGCCGACCGGGATTTCCTGGTCGAGTTTCTGGCGGTCAGCGCGATCATCGGCATGCACCTGAGCCGGTTTGCCGAGGAGCTGGTCTTGTGGGCCAGCAGTGAGTTTCAGTTTATCGAGCTGCCCGATGCGTTTGCCACCGGCAGCTCCATGATGCCCCAGAAGAAGAACCCCGATGTGCCCGAAATCATCCGGGGCAAAACGGGCAGGGTCTACGGCAACCTGTTTGCCCTGCTGACTACCCTCAAGGGCCTGCCCCTGGCCTATAACCGCGACCTCCAGGAGGACAAGGAGCCGCTCTTTGATACGGTCGATACCGTCAAGGGTATGCTCAGCGTGCTGGAGGCCATGCTCGGCCAACTCGTCTTTCGGCCCGACCGGATGCAGGCCGCGGCCCTGGGCGGCTTTACCCTGGCCACCGATGTGGCCGACTATCTGGTTGAAAAGGGCGTGCCGTTCAGACAAGCCCACGAAATTGTGGCCGGGGTCGTCCGCCGCTGCCTGGCCGACAACATCGGTCTGGAGCGGTTGCCGCTTGAAGAATGGCAGACCTTCTCACCGGCGTTCGGGCCGGACCTGCTGCCGCGGCTCAGCCTGGAGGCCGCGGTAGACCGCCGTCGCTCGGCCGGCGGCACCGCGCGGGCGAATGTCCACAAACGCTTACAAGAGATTGGGGTCTGACCGGTGCAGGCGCGTCACGTTCCGGCAGCACCGGCAAGACCGGCCACACAGACCCGGCGCGGCATTCCCGGCCGCGGTATCTGGGCGCTGAGCGTATGCCTCGTCTCTCTGGCCCTGGCCTGCGGGCACAAGACCCCGGTCTATCCGCCCGAGTTCGTCGCCCCCCAGGCCATCGAAGACTTGCGGCTGACAGTCAGCCAGAGCGGCATTGCACTGAGCTGGAGCCGGCCCCGGACCTATGCCGGCGGCCGCCCAATGGACGATCTGGGCGGCTTTGTGGTGCTGCGCGCCATCCAGCCCACCGCCGGCAGCTCGGTTGAGTTCAGCCCGCTGGGCACGATTCTGGTCAAAGACCACGGCCGGTTTCGCCAGACCCGCCGTTTCCGTTTTACCGACGAGCGGCTCAGCCCGGGAACCCGCTATCAGTACCGCGTTCAGTCGTTTACATTAGACGGTGACTATAGTATCCCCTCAAACATGGTCCAGCACCTCTGGCAAGGATAATCGCGTCAGCAATACAGGACCATCGGACAGGGAGCCTCTGGCGATGCAACTGCCGTTCACCAAAATGCACGGGATCAGCAACGATTATGTGTATGTGAATACCTTCTCGACCCCGGTGGCCGACCCCGCCGGCCTGGCCCGGCGGCTGAGCAAGCGGCGGACCGGCATTGGGGGCGACGGCCTCATCCTGATCTGTCCCTCACCCACCGCCCACGCCCGCATGGAGATGTATAACGCCGACGGCAGTCGGGGGGCGATGTGCGGCAACGGGATTCGGTGTGTGGGCAAATATGTCTACGACCACGGCCTGTCGCACGACAACCCCCTGCGCATTGATACCGACTCCGGCCTCAAAGTCCTCTTTCTGGAGTTGGACAACAACGCCGTCGCCCTGGTGACAGTCGATATGGGCGAGCCCATCCTCGACAGCCACCAGATTCCGCTGGCCCGCCCTGGCCGGATGATCGACGCGCCCCTGACGGTCGACGGAGTCGCCTACCAAGTCACCTGCGTGTCCATGGGCAACCCCCACTGTGTGACCTTTGTTGAGGATGTCGCGCCCTTGGCACTGGAGGCGCTTGGACCCCGGTTCGAGCATCACCCGCTCTTCCCCGACCGGGTCAATACCGAGTTCATCCAGGTACTCGGCCCCACCGAGTTGACCATGCGGGTCTGGGAGCGCGGGTCTGGAGAGACCTGGGCGTGTGGCACCGGAGCCTGCGCGGCCGCTGTCGCCGCCACGCTTACCGAGCGGGCCGAGCGGCGCGTCACCGTCCATCTGCAAGGCGGAGACCTGGACATTGAATGGCGGGCAGACGACCGCCACGTCTATATGACCGGTGCTGCCGAAGAAGTGTTTGAGGGCACAATCGAGGTCTAGGACCCGCGGCAGGGCCCTTTGCTGTGTGGAGGCTTTATGTTTGCAGGCTCATTTGTCGCACAGGTGACGCCCTTCAAGAACGGTCGGGTTGACGAGCGGGCGCTGGCCGACCTGATTGACTGGCAGCTCACGAGCGGGACGCACGGGATCGTGCCGTGCGGCACAACCGGCGAATCGGCCACCCTGTCGCACGAAGAACACACCCAGGTGGTCAAACTGACGGTCGAGGCCGCGGGTGGGCGGGCACCGGTGATTGCCGGCACAGGCTCCAACTCCACCGCCGAGGCGATCCGGCTGACCGGCGAAGCCCAGGAGGCCGGGGCCGACGGGGCGCTGATGATCTCGCCCTACTACAACCGACCCACCCAGGAAGGGATTTATCAGCACTACAGGGCCGTGGCCGAGGCCGTGCCCGGCTTCCCCATCGTGTTCTACAATATCCCGGGCCGCACCGGCTCAAACATCGAGCCGGCAACTATGGCCCGTCTGGCCGAGTTCGACAATATCGTCGGGGTCAAAGAAGCCACCGGCTCTATTGACCAGGTCATCGATATCCGACTCGCGTGCGGGGACAAGCTCGCCGTACTGTCCGGCGAAGACACGCTGACCTTCTCCATGATGGCGCTCGGCGGCACGGGCGTCATCAGCACGGTCGCCAATGTCGCGCCCGGGCACATGGCCGCGGTGGTCAACGCCGGCCGGGCCGGGGACTGGGACACGGCCTCAGCCCTGCAACTCAAACTGGTGCCACTCATCCGGGCGGTCTTTCTCGAAACCAACCCCGTTCCCATCAAAACCGCCCTGGCCCTGATGGGCAAGTGCGAGCTGGAACTCCGCCTGCCCCTGGTGCCAATGGCCGAAGGCAACCTGGCCAGGCTGACCGCGGCGCTCAGAGACGCCGGCTGTCTGGACTAGGGCCGGAAGCGGGAGGACACGCGCATGACGGCCAACGTTATTGTCTGCGGCGCAGCCGGGCGCATGGGCCGGCTGCTGCTCAGCCTCATCCATGACCACGCCGAGCTGCGGCTGGTTGGCGCGGTTGAGGCCGCAGGTCATCCCGCGGTCGGCAGCGATGCCGGAGCGGTGGCCGGACTGGGGACGCTGGGGGTCCGCCTTGTTGACGATTACGCCGCGGTCGCCCGGCCCGACACCGTAGCCCTGGACTTCACCGTTGCCGATGCGGCCCTGGAGCATTTGCGGGCCGCGGCGGCGAGTGGCGCAGCGATTGCGATTGGCACCACCGGCCTGTCCGCCGAACAGCGCGCCGAAGCCGAACGGCTCGCCCCCCGCACACGGACGCTCATCGCGCCCAACATGAGCGTAGGCGTCAATGTCCTGCTCAAGCTGGTCTCGGACGCGGCGCGCATCCTGCAAGACGGCTTTGATGCCGAGGTCATCGAGCTCCACCACCGCTATAAAATCGACGCCCCGAGCGGCACAGCCCTGGCCCTGGGCCGGGCAATCGCCGAGTCCCAGGACAAGGACTTTGACCGGCAGGGACGTTTCAGCCGGCACGGCATCACCGGCCAGCGCAGCGACGATGAGATCGGCGTGCAGACCCTGCGCGGGGGCGATGCGGTTGGCGATCATACCGTGCTGTTTGCCGGCTTTGGCGAGCGGCTGGAGCTGATCCACCGCTCTCAGAGCCGGGAGTGTCTGGCACGCGGCGCGTTGCGTGCCGCGGCCTGGCTGCCGGAGCAGGCCCCGGGCCTGTACACCATGAAGGACGTGCTCGGCTTGTAAGCGGACGGCCCTGGTCGGGTCCGTCGGTGTCCCGGCCCGTCTTATCCGCCCCGAAACCGGGGCGGCCGTTTTTCCAGAAAAGCCGCCACCGCCTCTTTGTGGTCGCGGGTCTTGAACAGGGAGTCAAGGCCAAGGGTCTCGGTCTGGACCGCGGCGTCAAAGTCATTTTCGGCACCCTGTTGCAGCGCCCGTTTGGAAACGGCCAGGGCCAGCGGCGGCAGAGACGCAATCTGGGCGGCCATCTCCCGCGCCGCGGCCATCAGGCCCTCCGCCGGCACGGTACGGTTGACCAGACCCATATCGAGCGCCTCCCCAGCCGGGACCATCCGCGCCGTATAGACCAGTTCCAGGGCTTTGGACAGCCCGACCAGACGGGGCAGCATAAAGGTTGAGCCCAGCTCGGGCATCAGCCCCATCCTGGTAAAAATCGCCCCCAGGCTGGCCTCTTGGGCCATGATGCGGATGTCTTGTATCAGGGTCAGGGTCAGCCCGATGCCGACCGCCACGCCGTTAATGGCGGCCACGGTCGGCTTGGGGCAATTGTGGATCGCGTACTGGAGGCCGGAGCGGGGATGGGCAATCGCCCCGCCCCGGGCCGCCTCGGCCGCCCCACCCTGCTCCCGCTCATCAATGCCCTTCTGAAACACCCCGCCGATATCCGCCCCGGCACAGAAGCCGCGGCCCGCGCCGGTCATCAGAATCACCCGGACATCGACGCGTTTACCCAGCGACTCGTAGGCGTGGGTCAGCTCATCGCCCATCAGAGTAGTGTAGGCGTTGAGTTTTTGGGGCCGGTTGAGCGTGACGGTGGCGATCGCGTCGTGGGCCTCAACGTGGATGTCTTTGTATTCCATACTCGCCTTTCAACATACGGATTGACCCCGCAGGCTAGCTCATTCAGCGTCAAAGGCCAACCGGGGCTTGACTTGGGCGGGCGGGACGCCCGCGCTCCCAGGGCTTGGCTTGACAGTCCGCACTCAACGGGAATAGGACTGGCCGGGCATGGGGAGGTGCAATGATGATCTCTTGCTGATGGGGTGGTCATCGTCGTTCGCCTTTGAAGCTGACCGGAGCGTGGAGGGGGTGTGCAACTGTTGCGCGAGGGATATAGCGAGTGTCTGTTTTTGCTGAGCGACGAGCGGTGGGGCACAATCGTCCGCAAACAGACCAAGCCCGAGATCAGCGGCAGCCTGCCAGCAGAGATCGCCTGGCTTGAAGACCTGCCGCCGGCCGTCCACCGCTATTTCCCGCAGGTCTTGCGCAGCCGCAAGCAGGCCGGGAACGGCCACCCGGTCTTTTACGACATGCCGTATTTTGGCGAGGGCTGGGCGGTGTTGTCCGAGCTCATCCTGAGCCGTCGGCTCGACCGTGGGCAGGAGGTGGCGCTGATCGGCCATGTCCTGCGCATCATGTTCGACAGGATTTTTTCAGTCACCTATCCCCAGGAAACCGCGGCCTACCCGGACAAGCTGCTCGGCCTGCTGGAGTGCCACGCCTGGCGGCTGGCGGCCCTGCCGGCGTTCTCCCGGCTCATGACCGCCCCGAGCATCGCCCTGAACGGTGCTCGCCTGGCCAATGTTTTTCCCCTTGTGGAGACCATCAAGGCCAGCGCCGCCCTGCGCCAGCAGCTACGGCCGCGGACCGTCCGCAAGGTCCACGGCGACCTGCACCCGGATAATATCCTGGTCTACGCTCCGAGCATCGGCCAGCCCTGCCCGCGGCTCGTGCTGCTTGACCCCCTGGCCCCGCTGGGGCTTGGCCGGGGTGATGTTGCGATGGATATCGCCAAGTTCACCAGTTGGGTATCGGCAGAGTTATTGGCCCTGCGGCTGGGGCTGTTCTCGCTGGTGGCGGAACACGACGACCTGTGCGCCGAGCCGGCTTTTCGCTTCAGCCTCCACACCGAAGCGCGCCAACTCCAGGCCCTGGGCGACCGGGGTCTGCTGCGCCAGATCGCGCGGCTGCTTGAGACCGCCCCCTGGACGCGTCCGGTCTGTGACCTGAACCACAACTGGCAGCAACGCCAGAGTTTTTACAAAGCGCTGTACGCCTTGAGCATGGCCTCGATCGTTCCCGCACCGCAGAATCTGGCCCGCCTGCTGACCGGCCTGCTGCATCTGCACGACTTTGTAGCGGTCAAGGGCGGCCCGAAGCAGGGGGCGGGGGCCGTGGCCAGCTAGCGCGGGGCGGCAAACTCAGACGCCGGGTCGCCGGCTATTCTGGCGTGGTACATCACCCGTGCTTCGGTCATATCCCACGCGCAGGAGCGGTGCAGCAGGCGGCGGTTGTCCCACACTACGGCGTCGCCTGCGGTCCAGCGGTGGTGATAGACGCGGGGCGGCTGGCAGGTGTGGTCCACCAGGGATTGGAGGAGGGCTTCGGATTCGGCCGGGTCCATTCCAGGAATGCCGTAGGCGTGGCGGCCAATCAGCAACGACTTCCGCCCGGTCTCGGGATGCGTTTTGACCAGGGGTCTGAGCGGGGGGTCGGTGACATCGAGGCCATAGCCGTTGTAGTCGCCGTCGGCTTTGGGCGTGAAGCCGGCCTTCTGCTGGGAGTAGCGCAGGGAGTGGTAGGCCGACAGGGGGGCGATGTGCTCTTGTGTGGCGTCGTCAAGGGCGTCGTAGCCGGCCCGCAGGTCGGCCCAGCCGGTTTCGCCGCGGGACGACGGCACCACATGGGCCGTAAACACCGCCCCCTTGGCCTGAACGGGCATATAGGTACTGTCGCAGTGCCAGCCCATGTTGCCCTTGAGCACCTGGATGATGCTGTCCGAGTCGTCTTCAAGCCGGACGCTGCCATCCTTTTTCACGTTACTGATCGCCACAAGGTCAAACTCCAGCTCACCGAAGCGTGTGGCAAACGCAAGCTGCTGTGCATTCGACAGGTGCTGACCCGGGAAAATGAGCAGTGCGTATTCAAGCCAGGTGGCGTAGAGCCGGCTGAAGGAGGTGTCGTCAAGGTCGGTAAGCTTCAGCCCGGTCACGACCGCCCCGAAGCTCGCGTCAAGAGGCTCAACATGAAAATCGCTCATCTGTATGCTCCCTGTGTGCCGGTCAAGACTGCCTGGACTGCCTCAGCATGACGGGCAAAGGGACACCTGTCAATCGGTTATATGTGTTGAATCTCGACTAGGTATGCCTCTTGAGAGACGGGCAGACGGTATGATTCGGGTCCCACCACAGGACACGCATAATGTTTCTGTCAGGAATGCACCAGACCCGTTTTTTAGCAGTGATCCGAAAAGACCTCAGATAGTCTACGTCATCCTGTTTGATTTCCGCTAGTCTGTCTCTGGCCTTCCTGGCCAAGCGTACAACCTCTACCGGGTGGCTCCCCTGTCGCTGGATCGTATCCAGGTCCATCGTTTCAAACTCGTGGAGGTGTTCCATAACTCGCCTGTACTCGGAAGCGTCGTCCAGTTTGGTCCATGCCCAAGGCCCGCCTTTGTCATGGGCGCTGAAACGCCACGCCAGGGGGAATCCTTTTGCTATGACAGGTTCATCAGACCGCGGCTGTTTCTTTGGGGCGGGTTGTTCTTCAACCCTCGGACGCTGACGCACGCCGGGCTGCTGTTTTGGACGACGGGGCAAGGGATTACAGGCTGAAGTAATATTCTGCCATGTCGGCGTGGCGGATCACCGCGTTTCCCCGCTCTCCGTCAACAAGCTGATGCCGTGCCCGCGTCTCGCGCCAGGGCCGCTCCATATGGCTCAGATCGCTCAACCACTGCGAAGATTTGCCGCCGTAGTAGGCCAAGACGGCATCAACGGTGTCACACTGTTCGCTGTTGAGCTTTCGAAGTCGCCCGCCGCGTATCCGCGATACGCGGTAACAGCCACGGTGCGCGTTGTAGAGCTTTCGGACGACAGGACCGTTTGCCCAGGCTTCAATCCGCTCGCTGAACAAAGGTTTGTCATCCCGCACCAGCGACCACGCCTGCGCGTAGTACACGAGTTTCTGCAACTTCATCGCGGTCATGGCCCCCTGTTTTCGCAGGATATAGGCGGCCACATCCAATACGCTGACCACGGCTTCCTCCTCTGTCTTTGGCCCGTCCAATGGAAAACTTGCGATAGTGAGGTTCTCCCCTGACTACCAAACTAGCTAGGAAACTGCGCAATAGGTAATTCGTTGAGTCCGTAGCAACACTAGTCTATGTATCCAAGGTCGCGATCAACTCCTGCGTGTCGAAGTTGAGAAGGAACTGGGCGTAGAACGTTTTGAAAAGATCAGCGATATACTCCGTTACCTCAACGTCCCGCTGCTGTCCCTGGTCATGTTGCGTTAGGGCATAATTCCGATTCTTTGTGATTGTGTAAAGAAATAGGGTGTGAAAATAGACGGCAGATACATAGCGCTTCTCAGCTACGGCGATAGCTTCCTCCTTCACCAACTTCGCTCGATGTGAAAGCCACACGGTACTATCCATGTTGATGTACACGGCGCTCAGGGATTCTCCATCGACATAAGGACGCACAACTACATTATGATCCATTGAAATACTATTCTCTTCAAGTTTCTCCCATGTGAGTCTATTTGAGTGGTCTGAGTGGGGGGATCTATAGACCCTATAAAGCTCTGGTAGACCAAGCCGATTATCCGATTGGTTGCCATCCTTGGGCTTCTTTGGTGTCTTCTCCGGCTCTGAAATATTCACCATAAATATCTGCTCCAACGGTTCCATTGGGCCAGATAAAGATGCGCGGAGCCGAATGGTGTTGCCGACTTTCACTTCCTTGGTCGGCTTCAGAAGGATTCGGATGGTTCCATTGTGCGGGCTCGACTTGGTAACGTTAAGGATCGTGTCTACTGTCTTCGGCAGTCCAGGTTGATCGCCCCCATCCTGGTCGTTGGGTACCAAGTCCAGCAGTCCAATTTGCAGTTCCCCGGGCTCTTCGACACGATCAAAGTATTGATCCTCCACATCGGTCGAGAATTTTATGGTTCGCTCGCTCCCTATGGGCAATTTGACCATTGGAATCTCCTCACCATTACGGGACTGAACATCAATGCTGAACAGGCTCGGATATCTCTGAGGAGAAAACGCAGGTTTTTCGTCCGTTTCCTTTTGACGCGTCTTACGAGCTTTTTCGTTCCTACGTCCCCTACGTCCATCGTTGAGCCTAAAGGTCTGGGCAAGAAGTTCCGTCAGATCGTTACGGATCGGAAGGTTCCGAGCGATGTTGCGCACCAACTCTTCGGCATCTTTACTCTCGACCGTGATCGACGCCTTCCGTTCTTTATGGATGCCCTTTAAGCGACTGTTTGCCAAGAGATGGGCAAGCCATTGCCGAAGTTTTCTCGACTCATCGCCGCCCTTCAAGCGGTCGCGGGACGCCATGAACAGCTCATCGCGAAATTCCGTGCGGACCTCGGTGCAATCTACATGAACTAGAAGGTAGTCTTTCAGAAGAGGGAACTTGAGCGACTGTGTGATAAACTCTGACGTGTAGTGTCCGTGGACCTGCCCATCGACCGAAAAAAGAATGGACATGTTGTTCTTGAAGAACTCCTGCCGAATGGTCTCCCGAGTTTGTTTGACGGATCGTTCTTTAAGGCGCGGATTAAAGATATAACAGGTAACTTTGATATTTCCGATCTCCGCTTCATGCGCTTCTTCCGAGAAGAATTGATCTACATATCTCCTGTCTTCCTCAAGACGGCGTTTCAGACCATAGAGATGACGTGCCAGATTGTGATCTTTCGGGTAGCGTTTGGGCTTGTCAATTGTAAACACTGGCAGGGCGGGATCGAACAGATATTCGTTGATGCTCTGATTCAGGTCTCGCGAGATAACCGACCGCGACCCTTCGGGCAGGTTGTAGGAGTAGAGCTTGATAATGGTGCCTGTTGTGAAGGGGCGATTATGAATCCCAAGATCGAGCCTTTCAGGGGTGGTGAAGGAAGGAATCTGGTCGTTGATGACGAGATATTCATACCATGTTGCCTTTTTCCTTTTCCTCTCCTCATCGGTGAAAGGATGCCGGCGGACTAGGCTGAAACCCAAACGCTTGTGGCTGTTGAACCGCTTGGAGGCAATCATCTGGTAGCGGAGTTTGCCACAAAAGGCCACTGCGCCGGCACCGCCCATGTTGTACTTGCCCTGGACGAAGTGAATATCATTCTTGTTGCCGCGCAGGAGCGACAGGAAAGTTTTCTCAAAATCCTCGGGTGCTTGGCCTTCGCCGTCATCGTAGACGATGAGTGAGGTTTCCATCCGCGGGCCGTCGGCGAGGATTTGCAAGCGTTCCGCTTGAGCACGACGCGCATCTGATATATCCCAATTTTTGTACCTGGGAAAGAACTGCCGCACTGCTTCGTCAATTGACTTTGGCGCTTGCTCCGATCGAGGATCAATGCCTTGCTCAAGGCACGCGCGTGTAAGAATGGCGTCGATACCGTTGGTGATTTTTTCGATCAAGGCCGGAATCGGTGAAGCCTGCTGATTCTCTACTACGCCAAAGTTGCTTTCATTCTCACCATAAGGACGCCAGCTTTCTGGATTATTCAGAAGTGAGTAACGCTCGAGTACCCCTTTGACCTCAGCTTCCACGGGTGCTTCGTATAGATCGAAGAAAAGTTTTTTAATGTCAATGTCCATGATACGATCAATGCCCGCTAGTCAGTCGTTCCTATCATCTTCGCTGCTGTCTCTGATACTTGTTGTCTGTGCGTCAGTTCCCACAACCATACGTCTCCTCGTTACTTATGACACGCCAAGCACACCTTTGCCTTACCGTACAGGTCATCAATGTCAAGAGGCTCGGCGTCGGGGCGGAGCGGGTTGACCGGGTGCTTGGTGCGCATCCGTTTCAGCCGCCGGGCGTGTTCTTCTTTGATCTGCGCTCTGCGCTCGGGACGCTCCAGGTCAAGGAGGGATTCCCCGTGGCTCCAGGTGAACGGCGACCCGTGTTCAACTGCGTTTTTCTCATACGCCTTGGCTTCCTCGAAATAGTCCGGGTGGCGCTCTCTCAGCCGTACCCACTCAATCTTTTGCTGAAAGAAACAGAAGGTGCATCCGCTGCGGGTCCGCCATTCGTAGTAGTCCGGCAGGCCCAATCCCGTTCCCTCCAGGATTTCCAGAACGCCAGCCTTGTCAATACCAGCGTCCTTGAAGGGCAGCCGCACGACAAGATTGTCATGCTTTGATGCGTACCCCTCACGGTATTCTTCATCGGCACGGATGGCGACATAGCTGTAGACTCTGGCCCCGCTGTCCAGGAGGGGCCGGACCCACTGCTCGAACGGTCGCAATTTGAGCTGCCGGGTACACCAGCGCGTCTGCGGCGACGGCAGGAAGTTGTTGTACTGCTTGAGCCAGAAGTCAAAATCCCGGTCCGGGTTCAGCCGCAGAATGGGCTTGCCCAAAAATCCTTCCAGCCTGACGAGGAATTCATACACCTCCGGCAACTCCTTGCCGGTGTCGGTGAAAAAGTAGTCAATATCCAGCTCGGGATGGTTTTCGCCCATGTAGACCGCCAGGGCTGCGCTGTCACGCCCGCCGGACAGTCCGAGTACATGCTGTTCTCTGTCGGCCATGCTCACGACGCCTTCCGCCTGTTTTTCCGACTCCCGGCTGGATACGCCGCTTCTTTGAGATACCGGGCGCTCAGTTCGGCCAGAGCGGCCAGAATGATGTTGCGCCGCCTTTCGCCGCTCTTCTTCAGGGCCGTATCGACCTGGGCAATCAGGTCGTCCACCTTGGCAATCAGGTCGTTCACCTTCTTGCGTTCCCGGGCGGTGATATCAAACTCGTCATGGACCGGCGTCGGCCGGCCGTCCATACCAACCACGACCGCCATTGCATGGCGTTTGTCGGGTCGGCCCTTCACATGGGCAAAGACTTCGGCGCGGATGAACTGCTGCGCCAGCTCGGCAAGCTCAACCGTTGCCCGGTCAATATCGGAGTCTACCCAGTTGCGCGCCGGCGTGTTGGTAGCCATACTGGCCAAGCTCTCCATGTCCTCATTGCTCCCCTGGAACTGCGTAAGCCGGACGATAAAGGCTTCCAAACGGTGGTCGCCACCCAATTGACGGATATTCGCGGCGCGGGCGCGCAGTTCGGCCAGCATCGACGGCGAGGCATTCGGTGCTTGCAACTCGGCCAGCAAGGTTTCGCGCAAACGGTGTAGCATGGCGGGATAGGCTTGCTTCAACTCCATCAAGCCCCCACGCATGTGCTCCACAATCCGGCGCAGCGCCTCTTTTTCGCGGCTCTCAGCACCATCGCCCAGGACCTGGGGGATATCGTCAAAGATGAGCTTGTTCGGATCGTTGGCCTGCTTGAACACCTGTCGGACCTGTTTCGCATTGGCGGAAAGGCGCTGGGTGCGGGCTACCCACGGCGGCAGCCGGTCATGGATTGCGACGAGGCCCTTGGCTACGTCAATGGGTTGCAGGTCGGTCAGGGTATTGTCTTCGTCGAGTTCACGGACAACGGCGGCCATGTCGGAGAGCAGACGGCGCGATTCATCCGACAGTTTCATCCAGCGAAGTTGAATGTCGGTCGGGTCCCGGGCCAGATACTCCACATCCAGGTCGGACAATCGGGCCTGAAAGATGCCCCGGCGATAGAAGGCGAGAGCGCGACGCTCAGACAGAATGAACGCCACTGCCAGCACCGGCAACAGGCCGTCTTTGATGCCGAACGGCGCGTGTCGCCAGATGTCGTATATCTCGGCAACCGATACCGAGCGGTCTGCGTTGGCCTTCAGAAAATTCCGTGCCGCTCGCCACACAGGTGTCAGGGAACAGGGGTCTTCGTCATTGGCTGTCGGTGCGACAAAGCTCCAGCCCTGAAGCGTTGTGCGGTACAGCCGTGTTTTCTCCAGCAGCGAAACGAACAGCCCACCTTCGGCGGGGAAGCCGTCTATGCCGAGACGCGCTTCACCCTCGTTCAGCACCATCCGCCGCAGCAAGGCGTTTTGCGCGGCTATGGCGTTGCTTGACGGCTTGATACGGTTCAGGAGTTCGTTAGACAGATGTGGCGCGTGCTTAAAGCGTGCGTCCGCTAACTCGGATGCCAGGCTGTTGAGTCCGGCGCGGGTCAGCGGCTTGGCGTCAGAGCCTGCGCGATACCACAGCGCGCTGTTGAACGCCCCCTCCAACTCGCTTTCCAGCCGCCCTTGGAGGGCGGCGAGGCGGGCTTGAACCTCACGGCGCGCAACACCGTCGCCTTGCAGTTCCGGCGTTTCGCGGCGCACACGCTCCAAGGCCAGCATTTCCCGCGCAAGTGGGACGATATCCAGGGCCTCCCGCGGAGTGCCGACCACAATATCCCATGTTTTCCGATCGACAGCGCGACGGCAGATCGTCTCGATATCCTCTGCCAACTCGCCCTGAGTCGGGATAGTGAGGAAGAAAGCCCCGATAGCACCGGGCCGGGGCGTATAGTTGGCCGCGGCCTGTTCGAGCTCGGCCAGTGGCAGAAGCACCAGGTCGAGCCAGCGGAGCGTGCCCGTTTCGTGATAATGGCGCTTGGCCACAATGGGATGAAAGCCAGCAAGGACGCCCAGCCTGGCAAAGTCTATGTCACTCTGAGCCGCCAGGGTCTGCTCCAGCGCGCGGTCAATGTCGAAGTCGCTGCCCTCGAAAACGCCGTAGGCAGCACTGAACTTGCGGAAGATGATCAGCCTCCGGTTTTGCAACTCTTCCAGTGCTCTCGTCATCTCTTTGGGCTGGCAACCGGGCAGCGCAGCACGAAGCAAGGCAAAGCTGGCTGACAGGCCAGAGCGGTCTTTCAGCACATCTGCCAGCGCGATGGTCTTGAGCAGCCGGAGGTGCACATCCTCGCCCCCCATGCCTTCGCAACGCTCCAGGGCCTCAACGGCCAAGGCCCAGCGGTGGCCGTCGGGCGAGGCCATGATGGAGGGTTCCAGGTTCATGTGGAGATAGTCCCACAGGCGGTCGGGGCTGTACAGTTCCCCGTCGGTGGCGTCGCGCAGAAAGTCCTGGAAGCCCTGCGGCTCAGCAGAGTTGAGAAATCCGAAGATGCTGCGTTGGTTCTGGCCGAACCGGCGGCGTGACAGGGGGCCAAGCAGGCAGGCCACGATGGGATGAAGCGGCCAGCAGTCTTCCAGCAGACGCGCCAAGTGTGGAGAACGCTTCATTCCTTGGGTCAGCGCAGCCACATCTGCGGCCAAGACGCTCGGCTTTCCTGGCTGGTGTGTGCTCTCTATGGCCCGAGCCAGGAGGTCAATCTGTTCGTCCCCGCCGACATTGACGGCGAGGTCCACAAACCGACCCTGTATCTTGGCCCATTCGTCGCGCATCTCACGCGCCAGACGATGGGCGTACTCTTCAAACGCCTGATGCAGAATGCCGACAAGGAGCAACCGCCGCTTGCTGCGCGAAGCCAACTCGGCAAGCTGCTGAAAGAAATAGATGTCGGTCCCATCGTAGGCGGCCGCCTCCAGAAACTTGCCCATCTCGTCAATGAACACCACCAGGCCACCGCCGGCGCGGGGGTTCCGGCGGGCAACATCCCAGAGGGCGGCAAGAACCCGTTCCTCCTCCCAGGTCTGCGTGGCCCCGGCGGTCAGAGCTCCTTGCAGTCCGCTCGCCTCCAGAGCTTCGCCGATGACCTGCGCCGGGCGGGCGCGCCGACCGACAACGGGCAGGATACGCCAGCCCTGAGTGCGGGGCGGCAGCGCGTTCCAGACAGTCGCCGCGGTGCTCTTGCCAAGGATCGACGCCGCACAGCGCCTGAGCGTGTCCTTGCCGTCGAGGAGAGCACTGAAGGCCACGGCCAGGCTCGACTTGCCACTGCCGTAGGGGCCGGTCCAGGTAAAGGCCCCCTGGCCGTTCTCGGCAACATGACGCGCCAGGGTCTTGAGGAGGTCGGCGGATGACCGCGGGCAGATGAAGCCGTCGAGGGCTGCCGGGTCGGCAAGGTCCGTGTCAATGCGGATCGCGCGCTGAAAGCGCCGGGCGATATGGACCCGAGCGGCCAAGGTCATCATAAAGCGTCCCTCTGATGAACACTGTAGTCCAGCCCGATGAAGTCAAGCGCAGACCCAGTACCCGGTTTGCGGTTGCGGATGAGCTGCTTGAGCCCAGCCGTCTCCGACCATGCGTAGAGACCACGACCGACATTTTCCAGTTCAGCAAGCAGGTCCACCACATCGTTTTCGTCCAGCAGAAAAACCCGACCGGGTGACCCGGGCGCGTGGGCAAGCGCTTCAAAGGAGAGGGTTTGCGCCCTTGGCGAAAACTGAGTCCAGAAGTCCGTGACCGCGTAGCAGAACACGCCAGGGCCGAGTGAACGCTTCGGCCCGCGGACGAACCTGAACCCGTCGCGCTGGCCGGTCGATCTCATCAGGCCCAACTCGGTCAAGGGCGATTCAAGAGCATCTTCCTGGCCGGCTCGCCGTGGTAAACGCTGGGCAACATAGGTCCGCACAAAACAGGTCACGTCTCTTCTGATGGTGGCGGTAGATGCCTTTGCCCACGCGCGAGCCTCGGCGAGCTGCTTGACAGCTGTGACCAGGGTCTCGCGTTCAAAGAATGGAGTCGGATGGTGGTTGAAGGCCCAGAACCAGGTGGTCTTGTTGGGGCGACCGCACAGATGCCAGTGGACCAGCCAGGAGGTGGCCGGGTCTTCCATATAGGGGTCAAGCCCGCCTGTATCGAACAGCAGCCGCCCCAGAGCGGTCGTGATGATCCGGTCCCTTCCTGCGTCCTCAATGACGCCGGCCGCCGTTGCCCAATGGCGCATGGAAGATACCATATTCTTGCCGACGCCGAACCGGGCTATCGCGGCTTCGTCAGAGAAAACCGACTTGCTATGCGCCTGGGCTTCGGTGGCCCGCACCGCGTCAAACGCCTTTTTCAGCCATCCGTAGCGCAGCGGAAAGGTCTCGTGGCCCGACAGTTGCGGGCGGTAGTCAGCCTGGTATAAGGGCCCCCGGGGCATGGTTCTGTACCTGAGAAGACAAGGTTCACCTCCATCCTATGGAGTTCACACCGGAAAGTCGAGGCTGCATATACGCCGATTACCAGGCGACCACGCCTGTTGATCGGCGGGTGGTGGATGCGATGAAGCCGTACTGGCGCGAGGCCTTCGGCAACCCGCATTCGAGCGATCACATCATAGGCTGGCGGGCGGCTGAGGCGGTTCGCCGGGCGGCGGAAGCGGTGGCAGCGCTGATTGGCGCGGACGCGGACGAGGTGTTCTTTACCTCGGGGGCAACTGAGGCGAATAACTTGGCCTTGCTCGGCTTGGCGCGGCGAGCACCCGCGGGGCAGCGGCGCATCCTGGTCAGCGCGATCGAGCATAAGTGCGTGCTGGCCGCGGCCCGGTCGCTCGCAGAGCGTAAAGGGTTTGCGGTAGAGACGATTCCGGTGGATAGCGAAGGCTTCGTTGACCTGGACGCGCTGGCAGAGCGACTTGACCAAACGGTGCTTGTGGTGTCGGTCATGGCCGTCAACAACGAAGTCGGAACGATTCAGGATATCCCCCGTATTGCCGCGCTGCTCGCTCGGCACGGCGTCGTGTTGCACTGCGATGCAGCCCAAGGGCCGTGCGCTGTTGAGCTGGGCGAGCTGGCCGCCTGTGCCGACCTTATCAGCCTGTCTGGTCACAAGATGTATGGCCCGCAGGGGATTGGCGCGCTCTACATTCGCCGTGAACTGCAAGAGCACATTGAGCCGCTGAGTTATGGCGGCGGGCAGCAAGGCGGGCTGCGTTCCGGCACCGTCCCGCTAGCACTGTGTGTCGGCATGGCGGCCGCGGCCGAGATCGTCCGCACGCCGGAAGGGGCTGAGGAGCGCCGGCGGGTGGCGCGACAGCGGGACAGGTTTGTGGAACTGCTGCACGCCGGCGGGTTTCCTGTTGCGGTCAACGGGCCGGCGGGCGAGCGGCGGCATCCGGGCAATGCCAACCTGCGGTTTGGCGGGTTTCAGGCGCAGGATGTTCTGGGTGCGCTGCAACCCCGGCTGGCGGCGTCGAGCGGCGCGGCGTGTACCTCGGGAATGCCTGAGCCGTCCCATGTGCTGCGCGCTCTGGGGCTGGGTGCGGCCGAGGCGGAAGCGTCGGTCCGGTTCAGCTTTGGGCGGTTTACGACGGACGAGGAGGTTGAACGGGCCGGCAGCCTGGTTGGGGAGGCGCTCGAGGCCCTCGCCGTGGAAGGGCGGGCGTAGTGCAGGACGGCGAAGCAGGTCCCCCCTGGGATCGCGGGCATCCTGCCCGCCCTAGCTCAGCCCGCAGGCCTCGGCGATGAGTTCATACGACCGCCGGCGGTCGGCAAAGGCATAACAGATTGTCACCACACCCAGGTCGGAGGTCTGGTACTGCTCGGCCAGCCGCTCGAGCCTGGCTTTGACCTGCTCGGGGTCGCCGTCGATAGTGACCCGGCCCTGTTGCTCCAGATAGGCCCGCTCTTGAGGGCTGTAGGGATAGGTCTCGGCTTCTTCAACCGGCGGCACCCCGGTCCCCCGGCCGCGGATGATGTTGAGGCGGACGAGGTTGCGGCTCAGGGCCAGCCGCCGGGCGGTCTCTTCGGTCTCGGCGCATAAGACCTGGGCGGCAACATTCACCCGTGGTTCGGCCAGGTGCTCAGAAGGGCGGAACTGACGCCGGTAGTGCTCCACAACGGCCGGGCCGTGCTCCACGCCGACGCCGAAGAAATGGGCATAGCTGAACGGCAGCCCGCGCTCCGCGGCCAGCAACGCCGAATCAATGCCCGAGCCCAGCAGCCACACCTCAGGCAGGCTGGTAGCCGGGCTTGGCCCGGCTTTGACCGCGGCAAAGGGGTGGCCGGGGTCCATGCTGTCGCCCAGGTAGGAGATGAGGTGATCGACCTGTTCGGGAAAATGCTGGATGTCGCGCATCGGGCCGGGGTAGGCCAGGGCCGCGGCGGTACGTTGGTCGCTGCCCGGTGCGCGGCCAATGCCGAGGTCAATCCGACCCGGGTACAGGGACTCCAGCAGCCGAAAGGTTTCGGCCACCTTGAGCGCGCTGTAGTGGGACAGCATAACCCCGCCGCTGCCGACCCGCAGCCGGCTGGTGCGGGCCGCAATCTGGCCGACCATGAGCTCGGGGCAGGTGCCGGCAAAGCCGGGCAGGCTGTGGTGTTCGGCAACCCAATAGCGCTGATAGCCAAGCGCCTCAACCGCCTCGGCCAGGGCGATGGTTTCGCGCAGCGCATCCCCGGCGCTTCCGCCTTTGCGGACCGGAGACTGATCGACAACGCTGAGGCTGAGCTGAGGCGGCATGGAGGGGCAGGCGTAACGGGCGGTCGGCGTCAGGCCTTGGCCTGGGCGCGTTTTCTGGCCGCCATTTTTTTCATAAAGCCGAGCTTCAGCCGCAGCCGGCGGCCCAGCCACAGGGCGTTGTCCGAATGGTCGGCTACATCGTCACCCGTCTGGGGATGGATCAGTACATTCAAGCCCTTGTGGTTCAGCATCAGCCAGGGCACGAGTTGGCCGAACTGCTCAGGGGTGAATGTCACCTGATACATCCACTGCGGATGCGGCCCGACCGCCTTGAAGTGGATGCGGCCCAGCACGACATCAAAGCGCTCGGCGAGGCCGTCCCGCACCTGCTCCGCGGCCGGCTGGGTGTCGCGGTCAAAATAGACATGGACGTGATAGTTTCTGATGGTGGACGACTCTGTTGGCATCACCCCGGCCCCCCGTGTCACTCTACCCAGCCGTGCTGGAGGGTATGCACAGTGCCCGGCGGATACCACCATTCGCCACGCCTGCACAGCGGGCACCGCCTCGGCATCCCGCCTCCGGCGTATTCCGGTACGCCGGCCAGGGATTTGACCGCCCCAGAGAAGCGTCCACCCCGTTGGACTCTCTTGGTCAGCATATACAGACCCATCTCGCACTCCGGGCAGGAAAGAATTGTCCCCGAATGCAGGGCGGACAGGAACGTAATCTCGTCAGGTGCAGGGCGAGGCATGGTCTCCCCCTTCACGGTTCAGCCGTTTCCCTGGAAATAGCAGAAATCACCGCTGCCCCGCAACTGTCCAGGCAGGGATGTCACGAGGTTTGCCTGTGCTGGCGTCGCGCGGCCTGCACACGGGCGGCGAACTCGGCCGGTTTCATAATCAGCGAGCCGGGCGCATTTTCCTGCTGGTGCTGTTCGTGATAGTGGACGGCGATGCTCTGGCGGACGAACTCCTCACAGAAGGGGATACCTTTGCCGCTTGGATCGCCTTTTTTCAGGGCCAGCGAGACCGCCAGGGCACGTTTGGCGCTGTCAAGCTGAGAGCGGGCGGCCAGGTGAAACGCGGTCTCTTCAAGGCGTCGGGCATAGACGCGGGCGCTCTCCCCGCTGAACAGCTCGGCCAAAACGGTGTCAAGAATGCCCTGGACCCGGTCCTGCTGCTGGTATTTGTTGAGGACGAGGGGGCTGTCCTGGGTCTGGGTCATTTGCTCGATATACGGCTTGGCCTGGTCCTGGTTGAGCAGCCAGCGTTGGAGCTCGTGCACCTCAAACAGCCGGTTTGAGGTGCTGAGCCAGGTTTCCTCGGCGGCAACCGAGGCCGGGTCAAGGCTGTCGGTCAGGGACGGCTGGCCCGGCTCGGCAGGACCGGAGAGCAGGTGTGAGCGCAGGGCCGGATAGGTCTCAATAGACGGGTGTTCGGTCTGGCCGCCGGACTTGGCCACGGCCCGCTCATAGCCCTCAGACATGAGAAAGTCACAATAGCGCCAGGGTGCTCCAACCAGCGCAATCTGATGGTGCCGGGCGAGGTCCTGACGGGCCAGCCTGATGCCCTTGCGGCTGACTTCGGCGGCCTCAATCCGGCGCATCCCGTCGGGCTCGTTGACCAGGGCCGACAGGTGGTGCAGCCCGCCGCCAATGCGCGGCTTGACCAGCCACACCAGGCGGTCTCCACGCCCGTCCATAGACGACAGATAGCCCTCTGGCTCAATCGGGGTCAGGACGGATCTGCCCGGCCCCTGGTCGGGCCGCTCAACCGGCACGCCCTTTTGCGAGAGTTTATACAGCGAGCGGTGGATGGCCCGCCGCAGAGGTTTGTCCGGCTTGTCGGCCCTGGCCTCCCAGTTGAGCAGCAGCCGGGCAGCCCCGGGGACGGCATAATCCCCGAGCAACGTGACCAGGGCCAGGTCAGCCCCAGGGTCTTGCCCCAGGCGGGCTTGCAGCTCGTCAAGCGACACACTCCCGTCCTGGAGCCGAGCCAGACTGATCCCCCATTCGTCTATTACCTTCTTGCCCGCGGCCAAGCGTGGGTCGGCTTTTTTTGCCATACACCCCTCCAGAGGAAGACGGGAGTACCTTAGCCAGCCGCCTTTGCTGCTGTCAATGGCAGGGGCCGGACCCGGCCGCCGCCGGCCATTCCTGATAGACGGGGGGCGCATCTTGAAGCCCCCGCCACCCAACTGCTACAGATAGAGGTCAGCAATGCGTTTCTGTCCCCAATGTGGCGTCCAAACCGTACCCCAGGCCCGTTTTTGTACCGAGTGTGGCGTGGCCCTGTCGGGCGGCAAGCCGGCCCCGGCTGCAAAGGGCGCTCAGCCGGCCCCGCCTCCGTCAGTGCCCCGCCAATCCCTGCTGGCCGGGCTGGTTGTGCTGTGGCTCTATCTCACCGTCGGCCTCGGCGTGTGGGTCTTTGTGCTGCGCTCACAGCCCTTCCCGGGTGTGGCCGTGGCCGACGGCCCGGCCAGCTCGGGCGGCTCGCAGGTACTACCCCAGGATCATCCGCCCGTCGGCATTCCCGACGATGTGAAACAGCGCATTGTCACCCTTGTCGATGAGGCCAACGCCAAGCCCGATTCTGCCCAGACGTGGCGTCGCCTGGCCGAAGTCCAGTTCCGGGCTTCCCAGCTTGAGGCCAGCTATCGGAGCGCAGCCCTGTCCTCGTATCAACACGTTCTTGAGCTGGTCCCCGATGACCCGGACGCGCTGCGCGGCATCGGCAATGTGTATTACGACTTTGAGGAGCATACCAGGGCCATCGGCTACTATGAGCGCTATCTGGCACTCCGGCCAGATGACAAAAACGTCCGCACCGACCTGGGGACGATGTACCTGTATACCAGCCAGATAGACCGGGCCATTGCCGAATACCTGGCGGTTCTTGCCACAAACCCGAACTTCTTTCAGGCCCATTTCAACCTGGGCATTGCCTACCGGGAAAAGGCCGACTTTGAGCAGGCCCGCAAAAGCCTTGAGCAGGCCAGAGCCCTGACCGATGACGAACGCATCCAGGCCCGGGTGGATCGCGCGTTGGACCAGCTCGGCCGCGGCTCGCCTCAGCCCCAGCCGCGCACCGCGTTTCAGCACGCGGTCGAACAGATATTCCACTCGCACGACATCATGGGCTCAAAGGTTGCCCGGATTGAGTGGCCGGGGCCGGCCGGAGCCAAGGTCTATCTGCAAAACTTTCCGATCCAGGGGATGCCCCCGGATGTGCGAGAGCGGTTTCTGGCCAAGCTGCGGATCCAGATTGGACTGGCCAGGAAGAGCAACAATATCGACGCCAGCGTCAGTGTCGAACTGATTGACGCTGATACCCGCAGTGTCATGGAAACACTGCACCCGGAAACATCATGACCAACGGACCGGCTCCATTCTATCTGCCTGTTGGCGATGAGGTTGAGATCTTTCGGGCGGCCTATGCGTGTCGTCTCCCCGTTCTGCTCAAAGGGCCGACCGGCTGCGGAAAGACGCGCTTTGTCGAGTATATGGCCCACCTGTTGATGCGGGAAGCCAAAGAAGAGGTGCCGGGCAATCTCATCACCGTTGCCTGCCACGAAGATTTGACCGGCAGCGACCTCGTCGGGCGCTACCTGATTCAGGGTGACGAAACCGTCTGGATTGACGGGCCGCTGACCCAGGCCGTGCGACTCGGCACGGTGTGTTATCTGGACGAAATTGTCGAGGCCCGCAAGGATACCATCGTCCTGATCCACCCCCTGACCGACCACCGTCGGATTCTGCCGATCGATAAAAAGGGCGAAATTCAACCGGCGCACGCCGATTTTCTGCTCGTCATCTCCTACAACCCGGGCTATCAGAGCATCCTCAAAGACCTCAAGCACTCCACCCGTCAGCGTTTTGTGACCATTGAGTTTACCTACCCGCCGCGCGATAAAGAGGCCGAGGTGATTGCCCACGAGAGCACCCTGGAGCTGGAAACCGCTCTGGACTTGGCCCGCCTCGGCGAGAAGGTGCGCCACCTCAAAGCCAGCGGTCTGGAAGAGGGGGTCAGCACCCGCCTGCTCATCTACGCCGGACACCTGATGCGCCGAGGGGTTGCAGCCCGGCGGGCGTGTTCGGTTGCGGTGTCGCGCTCGCTGACCGATGACGTAGACTCGCAGCGGGCCATTGATGAAGTCATCAACGCGATTTTTCCCTGAGTTGCGCCAGACCGGCTTCAGCCGACGGAGTTGACCGCACATCTGCGGCCGAACTCAGCTCTGGTCAATGAGCCGACGCGCCTGCTGTAAAGATGGCCTCAAACACAGCCTTGGTCAGCCGCCGGGTAAACGTGTTCTGCTGGCTGGAGTGACAGGAGCCAGGCAGCGTCATCCCGCCCAGCTCATGGCTCACGCCGTGGCCAAAGCGTGGCTTGGGAGAGGGCACAGGCAGAGCCAACTCGCGGCGGGCACTCAGGCAGGCTTGAAAAGCGATGTGACCGAGGGCGAGCACCACCCAGACTCTTTTCAGCAGTTGGAGTTCCCGGACCAGATACGGCCGGCAGGCCAGAAACTCTTCGCGCCGGGGTTTGTTGTCCGGCGGGGCACAGTATACGGCTGAGGTGATGCAACAGTTGTGGAGGGCGAGACCGTCGCCCCGGTGGCGTGAGGTCGGCTGGTTGGCAAATCCGGCCGCGTACAGCCAGTCTCCGCTGCGGTCGCCTGTAAACGCCCGCCCGGTTCAATTCCCGCCGTGGGCGGCAGGAGCCAGGCCAATAATCAGCAGCCGGGCCTCGGGGTCGCCAAAGCTGGGGACCGGCTGGCCCCAGCAGGTCCAGTCCCGGTAGCGTTTGACCTTGGCGCGTGAGACCCGCTCACGATAGTCCACCAGCCGGGGACAGTGTGAGCAGGCGATGATGTTGCGTTGGAGTTGGGCAAAGCTCGGCATACCTCACGCAGCTCTCGCCGGGCTTCGCCACCGCCCGGACCCGGCTAGTAACTCATTACATACCGCACCAGCGTCCGTACCCCAAAGCCGGTTCCCCCCCTTGGGCTGTAGGGCAGATCGCGGCCGGCAAAAGCCGGGCCGGCAATGTCAAGGTGTGCCCAGGGCGTATCGCCGACAAACTCTTCAAGAAATAATGCGCCGGCAATAGCTCCGCCAGAGCCGCCGCCGATGTTCTTGATGTCGGCGACCGCGCTCTTGATCTCGTCTCTGTAGTCTTTGACCAGCGGCAGCGGCCAGAACGCCTCGCCGGACTGTCTGCCACACTCCATCAGCGCATCGGACAACTCCTGGTTATTGCAGAACAGGCCGGCTACCTGCGAGCCAAGGGCGATGACGCAGGCACCGGTCAGGGTCGCCAGGTCAATGATGATATCGGCCTTGTCTTCAGCCGCCCGGATCAGGGCATCGGCCAGAATCAGGCGTCCTTCGGCGTCGGTGTTGAGGACTTCGACCGTTTTGCCGTTTTTATAGGTAATGATATCGCCCGGCTTCTGGGCTGTGCCGCTCGGCATGTTTTCGGTTGAGGGCACATAGGCCGTGACCTTGACGGCTGGCTTGAGCTGGGCAATAACCTGCATCACGCCCAGCACGGTCGCTCCGCCGGACATATCCAATTTCATCGTCTCCATTGATTTTGGCGATTTGAGCGACAAGCCACCGGAATCAAAGGTCAGCCCTTTCCCGACCAGGGCAATGTTTTTCTTGGGTCTGCCCTTGGGGGTGTAGCTCAGTTTAATAAAGCGCGGCTCTTCCACACTGCCCTTGGCCACCGCCAGGACGCCGGCCATCTTGGCCGTTTTCATCTTGGTGAGCCCGAAGATTTCGGCCTTCAGCCCGCCGCGGCGAGCGATTGTTGTTGCCTGGTCGGCCAGATAGGACGGGGTGGACACCGACGCCGGCTCGTTGATGAGATCTCGCGCCAGACAGACCCCGGGCGCGGTTTTCTGTGCGGCCTCAAGCGCACTGCTGAGCGCGGCCGTCTTGCGCAGCCCAGGCCCGCTCAAACTGAGGGTGTCCACACCCGGGCGATCACCGGTCCGGTCCGATTTATATTTGTCAAAGGCGTAGGCCGACAGCAAGCTGCCTTCTACGACCGCGGCCGGCTCGGCCGCTGACCGGGTATCGGTGAAAAACCAGGCCAGGTGCCTGGCCCGCTGGCTCTTGGCCGCTTTGTGGGCTTTGGCCGCACTCCGCCGCCAGGTTTCTGTGTCCGCCCCGGCCTTGCCCAGACCGAGCAACAGCAGGCTCCGGCTGGGGAGGCGCTGCTGGGTTGGGAAGCTCAGCGTCTCGCCCGCCTTGCCGGTGAAACCGGTGTGGGTGAGGTGGGCTGTGAGGGCACCGCCGAGGGCGTCGTCAAGCGCCTGCACAGTCCCGTTTGTGTGCTGCCCCTCGGCGAGCGGGACAACGAGCACATCGCTCTTCAGCCTGGTAATCGCCTGTGACTGTACGCGGATATTCATGCCTGGTGTCCCTTCTGTGAGGAAAAGATGCGCCTGCGGCCCGGCCTTATCCGGCTGAGGCTTCCTGAGCCGTGGCCTCTGCGCTGGCTTCCGGCAGGGTCCCGGGCTGCGTTTTGGTCGCCTTGGCAAAGGCGCGCAGCCGGCGCTTCAGGGTCCGAATCGCGCGTCGGATGCGGTGCAGTTCGTCGTAGGCTTTGCGCGCAATCGCCTCGTCACGCCTGAGCTTCAGGGCCGCAAGGTGCTGCTTGATGTCCGCTCTCTCGGCGCTCGGCGTTTTTGTCTCCAGGGGTATGGCGTGCTCTTGGGCCAACAGCCTGATGAGCGCCTCTTTTTTCATGGCCGTGACGCCAACGATATTGGGGATTTTGAGCGCTTCTTCGCGTAACTTGGGGGTATTCATGCGGAGCAGTTCTTTTGCGGTCACAGGCTAGTCCTTGGGCGAACGGTTGGGGGTAAAGGTTTTTTTGGCAGCATAGAACAGGGCACCGCCGGCTATGGCATACATGGCCAGCCCTTCAAGCAGCCCGATCCCTCCCGACAGCAGAAAAACCACGAGCACCAGCCCGGTGCCGATCAGGGCAAGGATTTTTTCAAGGCGTTCTTCGCGCTTGCGGACCGCTTCAACGTGGGCGCTGACCGGGGCCCCGCACGCGGTACAGCGCCCCGCGCGTTTGCGGTACAGGCGGTGTCCGCACTGGGGACAGACGATGCGAAGCGGAACAGGCATCTGCTCACGGACTGAGGGGAAGCGCGGGAGCGGGGGTCAGTCTACCGTCCAGACATCACCCCGGTGCAGCAAGGCGTCAATGTCTCCCTGGCCCTGCTTGGCCACCGCGTCTTCGATCTGCCTGGCCATGAGGGCCTCAATCGTCTGTCGCTCGGTCGAATACAAAATGCCGAGCGGGGTCGGAAAGCTGGGCGGTGTCATCCGGCTGAGCAGAAAGGCCAGGGTCTGGTCGTGCTCATCATGCACGAGCAGATCGTCGGCGCTCAGCCCGTTGCCCAGCTGGACGACCTCGGGCCTCAAGCCGTTGAGCCGAATGCCACGGTCCTTGTTTTTGCCGAAAATCATCGGCTGACCGTGTTCGAGCACCAACTGGCTATCGGCTTTGGTGCCCTTATCGGTCAGAGCATCCCAGGCACCGTCGTTATAGACGTTGCAGTTCTGGAGAATCTCGATAAAAGCCCCGCCTGTATGGGCCGCGGCTCGGGCGAGCGTGTGCTGCTGATGTCTGGCCTCAACGTCAATGGAGCGGGCGACAAAGGTCGCTTCGGCTCCGAGCGCCAGGCTCATCGGGTTGATGGGGTAGTCAGCCGAACCCATTGGCGTCGATTTGGCGACCTTGCCCAGCTCTGAGGTTGGCGAGTACTGGCCCTTGGTCAGCCCATAGATGCGGTTGTTGAACAGCATGATTTTCACCGCAACATTGCGCCGCAGGGCGTGGATGAGGTGATTGCCGCCAATGCTCAGCCCATCCCCGTCTCCGGTGACCAGCCAGATGTGGAGGTCCGGCCGCGATATCTTGAGGCCGGTGGCAATGGCCGGAGCGCGGCCGTGGATAGTGTGGAAGCCATAGGTATTCATGTAGTAGGGAAAACGGCTGGAGCAGCCAATCCCGGAGATGAACACCGCCTTTTCCTTGGGAATACCCAGGTCGGGGAAAATTTTCTGGACTTGGGCCAGAATGGCGTAGTCGCCGCAGCCCGGGCACCAGCGGACATCCTGGTCAGAAACAAAGTCTTTCCGGGTCAGTTTTGTCGTCGCGTCTGCGCTCATGAGCCTTACTCCTCAAAGCATACGGTCGATGCGGGTAGAGATTTCGGAGACCTTGAACGGCCGCCCCTGAAGCTTGTTCAGGCCGACCGCGTCGATCAGATATTCCGCCCGCAGCAAACGCACCAACTGGCCGAGATTCATTTCCGGTACGAGCACCTTTTCAAACCGGCCCAGAATATCACCGAGGTCGGCCGGCAACGGGTTCAGGTGACGCAGATGGACGTGCGAGACACCCTGCCCTTTGGCCTGGGCCTTGTTGACTGCCTCGGCAATTGGGCCATAGGTGCTGCCCCAGCCAACGACCAACAGCCGGCCGCTCTCCGCTCCCTTGACCTTGGTCGGAGGAATATCCTGGCTTATCAGGTTCAGCTTGCGGACCCGGACTCGGGCCATCTGTTCGTGATTGGCTGGGGCGTAGCTGATGTTGCCGGTCAGGTAGTCTTTCTCAAGACCGCCGATGCGGTGCTCAAGCCCCGGCGTACCCGGCCGCACCCAGGGCCGGGCCAGGGTTTCTTCGTCACGCAGATAGGGAAAGAAGCCTTGGGGGTCGGTGCGGAATTCGACCCTGATGTCGGGCAAATCGGCAAAGCGGGGGAGCAGCCACGGCTCTGCGGCGTTGGCCAGAAAGCCGTCGGTCAACAGAATCACCGGGGTCATGTATTTCACGGCCAGGCGGACTGCCTCATAGGCCGTCTCAAAGCAGTCGGCCGGGGTCGCAGCCGCAATCACCGGAACCGGCGACTCGCCGTGACGGCCATACACGGACTGTAAGAGGTCGGCCTGCTCCGGCTTGGTCGGCATGCCGGTGCTCGGACCGGCGCGCTGAATATCGGTAATAATCAGCGGGAGCTCAACCGAGGCGGCCAGGGCCACAGTTTCGGCCTTCAGGTTCATCCCCGGACCGGCCGTGGTGGTCACCGCCACCGCCCCACCAAAGGCGGCCCCGAGGGCTGCACCGACCCCGGCGATCTCGTCTTCGGCCTGGAAGGTATAGACATCGTAGTTTTTGAGTTCGGCCAGCTCGTGCAGCACGTCACTGGCCGGGGTAATCGGATAGCTGCCCAGAAAGAGCGGCAGGCCGGCTTTATTGGCCGCGGCCACAAAACCAATCGCGGTGGCGGCATTGCCGGTGATGCTCCGGTAGGTGCCGGGATTGATCTGGGCCGGCTTGATTTCATACGAGGAGGCAAACAGTTCGGTATTCTCGGCCAGATTATAGCCACCCTTGAGCGCCAGCGTATTGGCCTCAACGATGTCAGGCGTTCTCTTGAACCGATTCTGAATCCACTCCAGGGTCGGCTCAATGGGACGGGTGAACAGCCAGGAGACCACGCCCAGCGCAAAGAAGTTGCGGCAGCGCATGACCGTGCGGTTCGGCAGGTTCAGGCTTTTGAGGGCCTCGGTCGTCATCCTGGTGACATCAACCCGGTACACCTGGTACTTGTCAAGCGAGTTGTCCTCCAGCGGACTGGCTTCATACTGGGCTTTTCTGAGGTTGGCCGGGTTGAACTCTGCCGTGTTGACGATAACGATACCGTTTGGCTTGAGATCGCCGAGATTGGTCTTGAGGGCGGCCGGATTCATGGCCACCAGCGCGTCAAGATCGTCACCCGGGGTATAGACTGTGTCGTTGCTGAAGTTGACCTGAAAGGCACTCACACCGTACAGCGTTCCAGTCGGGGCCCGAATCTCGGCCGGAAAGTCTGGCAGGGTCCCAATATCGTTGCCGGCAAAAACAGACTCCGTTGTAAACTGGTTGCCCGTGAGCTGCATACCATCGCCAGAGTCTCCAGCGAAGCGGATAACCACATGGGCCAATTCCCGGACCGGTTTTTCCAGCGGAGCCCCTGCAGGGTTCGTTGCCATGCGTTTGCCCTCCTCAATATGTATGACTGTTCAGGTCATTTTCCCAAGGGGCCAGTGAAGAAGCACCGGGCAGGATATCCAAGACCCCCCGATATGACAAGTTGACTCCCCTGTGTCTGAGCGTCTTTCGCACAATCCTGCGCCTTAGGTTACAAAAAACGAAATGACACAGGCAAAATAGCCCATATCCGCTCACGGCCCCACCACGGCCGGGCCCCTCCCACCGGTCTGGTCAGGCCGAGCCTCAGCCTGGGCAGCAACCGCCGAAGACCGGGCACATGCCACAGGGAAGGGGGACGGGGAAAACGCACCAGGCGTACAGGTCGGTCCGGGGCGATTCCGATATGCTGTCTGGCTGCCGCAATGGCCTCTTCAAGCCCGCCCAGGGTATCGACCAGGCTCCGCGCCCAGGCTTGGCGGCCACTCCACACCCGGCCCTCGGCCAGCAGCTCTACAGCGGCCACGCTGAGGCCACGGCAGTCAGCGACTTTATCCACAAAATCATGGTAGAACGCCTGGACTTCAAGGTTGAGCCGCTCTTGCTCGGCAGGCGTAAAGGTCAGGTAGTCAGAAAACAGCGCTGCCCGCCGGCCACGCGTGATGATGTCCTTGCCAATTCCGAGTTGGGTGTACAGATTCTGGAGGACCGGCTTGCCGGCAATGACCCCAATTGAGCCGGTGATGCTCGCCTCTTCGGCAAAAACCTGATTTCCGGCCAGGGCCAAGTAATAGCCACCCGAGGCCGCCACATCGCCCATTGAAACAATGACCGGCATGTGCTCCCGAACGCGCAACAACTCGTGCCACATGAGATCAGACGCCAGGCCCGAACCGCCCGGGCTGGCAATGCGCAGCACCAGGGCGGCAATATCGGGCTGGGCCACAATGTGTTTGAGGTCTTGAATAAAATCGGTCGAGCCAAGCGCCCGCGCGCCGCTGGCCCGTTCGGTGGTTTCGCCGTGTGTGATCACACCATCGACCGTCATCAGGGCAATGGTGTGGACTTCGCCGCGCAATAACTGACGCCGGAGCTCCCCTGTTCGCCGCCGCTGATACGGCCCGGCTTCGATGGGTTTGAGCTCGCTGACCAGCGGCTCGAGCAGCTTGGGCAGTTCGTCCGCATAGCCGACTTGATCGATCAGACCGCTGGCCTGCGCCTCAGCGGCCAGAAACAGCCCTTGATCAATCAGCGCCCGGACCTGGGTCTTCTCCTTGTTCCGGTCACGCGCGATGTCTTCAACGATCTGGTCATATAAATCGTCTAGCAGACCCTCCATCATCTCCCGATAGGCGGGCGACATGGACTCCCGCGTAAAAGGTTCTCCGGCCGCTTTATAGCGACCGGCTTGGCTGATCTGCGCCTCAACTCCGAGCTTGTCGAGCGCGCCTTTGAAAAACAGGGTCTCGGTTGCCAGGCCAAGCACACTCAGGTGGCCGGCCGGGGCCATCACCAGCGTGTTGGCCGCGCTGGCCAGGTAGTACTCCCGCATCCCCCCCTCGGCCAGGTAGACCCACACCTGTTTGCCGGCCTGACGGAGTGTGAGCAGCGACCGACGCAGGCTCTGGACCCGCGCCCAGCCCATATCGAGCTGTGACACGGTCACGACCACAGCCTGGATACGTTCGTCTTCGCCCGCCCAGCGCAACAGCGAGGTCAGCGTCAACAGGTCGGGCGGCTGGGGACGCAGCAGGGTGCGCAGAGCGGTCGGCGGCTCTTCAGCCGGCGGCGCGGTGATATCGAGCAGCAGGGTATTGTAGGCGGGCCGGCGTCGAAACAGGCGGGCCAAACAGTCGCTTGTCCACAGCAGGGCCCTGACGGCCGTCCGAATCAGGCCGCGGCACACACCGACGATGGCAGACAAGACGGCCATGAGTCAGAAGAAAAACCGCGCAGACCCGTCCCCCGGCCGCGCTTCAGGCCGACACACGCAGCTCGGGCCAGGTGTGCAGCCCGGCCTGCCCGCTGAGCTGACGGGTTTTCCAGGCCAGCAGGCCCTCCCTTAAGAAGGCGGGGTTAATATCACACGCCTCGCAGATACTGACGAAAGAGAACAGCCAGCCCGGCTCGTCGGCCAGGAACCACAACTCAGCCTCGTCGTGGAGCCCACGGTGTTGACGGTCCGTCGCCCACAGGTGTTTCTGGAAGCACTCAATCGCGTCTCCCAGAACCGCCAGCATGAGCCGCCGTTCACCCTCGGCCGGGGCTTTCTGGCAGAGGCCGGCAAAAAACTGTACGGGCAAAAGAACGCTCGGTTCAAAAAATGTGACAGGGCTATCGGCCCTCTGTGTGTATTGCATAGAGCAGCTCCGTTTTTTGTTGAAGGATTCCTCCTCACCCTCCGGCCACCACATCCCCATGTCCTTCTCCAAACGCGCCGCTCTGGAGAGAGCCCCGGCGGGAGACGACAGGTCAGTCTTCATTCTCTTCTTTATATAGTTCGAACCAGGCCATTTGTATAGCCTCCAGCCTGCCCTCACTCGCATCTTTCGGGTCAGCGACGAAGCCCTTGAGCTGCGTCACCCATTTGAGCAGGTCGGTAAACCGTATACTCAGCGGTTCGGTATCCGGGTGGGCGTCCAATAATGCCTCGGCAATTTCTTCAACGCTGTCCCAATACAAGGCCATTGTCTACACCTCGGATAAACGCTTATCGGCAAGGACGGACTGGATCGAGCTATCCATAATCCGCTGGGCGAACGGCTCGGTTGCCTCGCTCAGGGCCTCGCTCAGTTCACGAATCAGATCGTAGTCCTGGCCTACGGTGGCTTCCTGGAGCGCCTTCACCACCGCGCCGATGCGGTCGGCTTCGCCCTCTTGGAGCGCCGCGGCATTGTCGCGGAGCGCCTTTTCGGTGGCGTTGAGGATGGTGTCGGCCTCAACCCGGGCCTCAATCAGCAACCGCCGGCTGAAATCCTCCTCGGCGTAGTCGATCGATGCTTCAAGCAGCTGCTCAATCTCCTCGTCATTCAGACCGTAGGACGGCTTGACGTCCACAGACCGCTGACGGCCGGTCCGCAGATCAATCGCCGAGACATTCAGAATGCCGTTGGCATCAATCATAAACGCGACCTCAACCCGGGGGACGCCCGCCGGCTGGGGCTCAATGGGAATGGTAAATTGGGCCAGACTGCGACAGTCCTGGGCCAACTCGCGTTCTCCCTGAAGGACGTGGACCTCGACCGCAGTTTGATCGTCCACCGCGGTGGTGAACATTTCTTTGACAATAGCCGGAATAGTGGTGTTGCGCTCAAGGAGTTGGCTCATTACCCCGCCCATGGTCTCAATACCGAGCGACAGCGGCACGACATCGAGCAGCAGCATGTCTGTGCGCCGCCCGGACAAGGTGTCGGCCTGAATGGCCGCGCCAAGGGCGACCACTTCGTCCGGGTCAAGCTCGGTCAGCGGTGTCCGCCCAAAGAACTCTGCCACCCGCTGTCGCACAAGAGGCATCCGGGTGGAGCCGCCAACCAGGACAACGGCATCAATATCAGCCGCGGCCACACCGGCATCCTTGAGGGCTTGGCGGCACGGCCCCAGGGTGCGGGCAATAATGTCATCCACCACAGACTCCAGCTCCTGGCGACCGAGGGACCGTTCAAACTGAATCCCCCTGTCAGGAAGGCTGAGCGACAGGTCAGCCTGGCGATGGGTCGATAGGGTCTGCTTGGCCGCTTTGGCCGCGGCCTGCGCCTGGCTCAAGACCTGTGGGTCGGCCCGCAGGTCTTCCGCCAATTCATCCAGCACAAAGCGCTGGGCAATGCGCTGATCAATATCGTCTCCGCCCAGCCGGGTCTCGCCGTTGGTCGCCAGGACCTCAAAAATACCCGTATGGAGGCGCAGAAGAGAAATATCAAAGGTCCCGCCGCCGAAATCATACACGGCAATAAGCCCCTCTTCGTGCTTATCAAGACCATAGGCCAGCGAGGCCGCGGTCGGCTCGTTGACCAACCGAATGACGTCGAGGCCGGCCAGCCGCCCGGCGTCCTTGGTGGCTTGGCGCTGCGAGTCGTTAAAATAGGCCGGAACTGTAATCACGACCTTGTTGAGCGGCTCGTGCAGGGCCGCCTCAGCCCGTTCGCGGAGCGTGCGCAGAATAGCGGCAGAAATCTCGGGCGGGGTATAGCAGCGGTCGTATACGGCAAAGCGGACGATGGCCTGCTTGTTGTCCTCCCCGTCGTCTTGGGCAAAGGCGTAGCGGCGCCGGTCTTCGTCACTGACATGCTCCATCCCCAGGCCCATGAAACGCTTGACCGAACGGAGCGTGGTCAGGGGATGGGCGGCTTCGCGCTCAACGGCCGGCTGGCCGACCAGGGCGGTTCCATCCGCTAGAAAACTGACCACCGACGGCAGCAGGCTGCTGCCGGTATGAGCGTCGGCCAGCGCACAGGGGGTGTCTTCATGCGTATAGGCAATCAGGCTGTTGGTCGTACCCAGGTCAATACCGACTATGCGTTCCACAATACCTCGTTCTCCTTTTCTACGTCTCGTAAGAGGGTCCGCAAATAGGCCAACTCGGACAGGACGCTTTTCAGTTCGGCCAGCAGGGCCGAAGTGGAGGATGATTCGCCTGTCTGGTCCTGCCAGTCAGAAAAGTGCCGGACCAGGGCGGCTTGTGCGCCAGCCAGTCGCTCTCCAAGTCGGGCCTGTATCCCGGTCAGGGCGCTGTCAACTTCGGCCTCTTTGCCCGCCCGGCGGGCATCCCGGAGTTCTTCGAGCTGTTCTTGAACCGAAAACACCAGGCTCGCCAGCTGGGGCGGTACCCGGTTATTGTTCGTGCCGAGTTTCTCGCCGTGGAGTTCCAGCCAGTACATCCCCCGCTGGACAGGATCGCGTAAGGTACGGCAGGCGCGGTTTACGAGCGCACTGTTGTTCAGGCTGGCCTCTTGTTCCTGGGCGCTGGCGGTCTGGTAGAGGTCGGGATGGAGACGCCGGCTGAGCTCATAATAGCGGCTGGACAGGGCGGCTTCATCAAGCCTCAGATTCCGTTCCAGCCCCAAGACCTGAAAATAGTCAAGGTGGGCCGGGAGCGGCTGGATCGCCTCGCAGCGTGGACAAAAGGCCGCAGCCGGGACCTCGCTCTGGCAGCGCCAGCAACGGCGCGTCTCAGGAGTAGCCATGAACGACACAAAGGCCAAGAGCGGCTACACAGAGAAAGAGCTCCCGCAGCCGCACGAGCGTTTGACGTTGGGATTATTGAGCTTGAAGCCGGAGTCCATCAGACTCTCGGAGTAATCAAGCTCGGTGCCCCGGAGATACAAAAAGCTTTTGCGGTCAACCAGAACCTTGACCTTGTCCCGCTCAAACACCCGGTCCCCGTTGCGTTCGGCATCGAGGTTCATTTTGTACGACAGCCCCGAACATCCGCCGCCGACGACTTTCACCCGCAGGCCCTGTCCTTCCAGACCCTGTTGGCTGACCAGGGTCTGGATCTTCTGAACCGCATTGTCGCTGATCTCAATTTTCAGTTTTGCCGGCTGTGCCATAGCGTTATCCCTGCTCAGGCTGTTTTCCACTGCACAGATTTGAGGTCAATCCCCTCTTTGGCCATCTCATACAGGGGCGACAGGTCGCGCAGCCGCTGCACAACCTCAACGATGCGTTTGGCCACGCTATCGACTTCCTCCTCGGTATTGAAGCGGCCCAGCCCAAAGCGGATTGAGGTATGGGCCAACTCTTCTCCCACGCCCAGCGCTTTCAACACATAGGAGGGCTCCAGGGTCGCCGAGGTACAGGCCGACCCGGAGGACAGCGCCACATCCTTGTTAATGCCCATCAGCAGCGATTCACCCTCCACATAGGAAAAGCTCAGGTTCAGGTTGCCGGGCAGGCGTCGGGTCGGATGTCCGTTCAAGTAGACTTCTTCCAGCTCCTGGGTAATGCCGCCGTGCAGGCGGGTGCGCAAACCGATGAGTTTGGCCGCCTCGGTCTCCAACTCGTGGCCGGCCAGCTGACACGCCTTGCCAAAGCCGACAATGCCGGGCACGTTCAGCGTGCCGGACCGCATACCGCGTTCGTGCCCCCCACCGTCAATAAGCGGGGTGAGCCGCACCCGCGGCCCTTTGGCCCGCACATAGAGAGCACCACAGCCCTTGGGACCGTAGAGCTTGTGGGCCGTCATGGACAACAGGTCAATGCCGTCCTGTTCAACATCCATCGGTATTTTCCCCACCCCCTGGGTGGCGTCGCAGTGAAAGAGCACCCCCCGGTCTTTGGCAATCCTGCCAATTTCACGAACCGGATGCAGGGTGCCGATCTCGTTGTTCGCGGCCATGATAGTAATGAGCACCGTTCTATCGGTGATGGCGTTTTCAACGTCGTCCGGGCTGACCATGCCGTATTTGTCGACCGGCAGATAGCTCACCTCGGCCTTGCCGGTCCGTTCCAGCGCTTTGCAGGAGTCAAGCACCGCCTTGTGTTCGGTCACACAGGTGATGATGTGATTGCCCTTCTCTTTATAGAACCCGGCCACGCCTTTGATGGCCAGATTGTCGGACTCTGTCGCTCCGCTGGTAAAGATGATTTCCTTGGGCTTGGCCCCGATGGTCTGGGCAATCTGGCTGCGGGCGGTATCAACCGCCTCTTCTGCCGCCCAGCCAAAGGGATGGTTCCGGCTGGCAGCATTGCCAAAGTGCTCACTGAAGTACGGCAGCATTGCCTCCAACACCCGTGGATCCATTGGGGTGGTGGCCTGATTATCCATATAGATCGGCTGTTGCATGGCGATGATCCTCACACATTCACAGGGGAGTCAGGGAAAGTAGACTCTATAGGTCAAAGATAAATCAAATCGTTGTGGCTGTCAATCAAGCCCTACACCCCTAAACGCGGTTTAAGCAAACGCCCGGTATGCGAGCCGTCCACCCGCGCAAGGTCTTCGGGTGTCCCGCTGGCCACCACCTGGCCGCCCCGCTGGCCGCCCTCCGGCCCCAAATCCAGCACAAAATCGGCGGTTTTGATCACGTCCAGATTATGCTCAATGACGAGCACAGTGTGGCCGGCCTCAACCAACAGGTTCAGCACCGTGAGCAGACGCTGAATATCGTCCAGATGCAGCCCGGTCGTGGGCTCATCCATCAGGTACAGGGTATGGCCGGTCGTGCGGCGGCCGAGTTCACGGGCCAGCCTGAGGCGCTGGGCCTCGCCGCCCGACAGACTCGGAGCGGGCTGGCCGAGCCGCATATAGCCCAGGCCAAGGTCACGCAGGGTTTCCAAGCGGGGACGGATCTTGGGCAGCTCACCCAGGACTTCAAGCGCCTCGGTCACGCTGAGGTTCAGCACCTCGGCAACAGACAGCCCCCGGAACCGGACCTCCAGGGTTTCCCGGTTGTAGCGCCGGCCGTGACACAACTCGCACTTGACATACACATCGGGCAGAAAGTGCATATCAACCCCCACCATCCCACTGCCCAGGCAGGCCTCACACCGACCGCCTTTGACGTTAAAAGAGAAGCGTTCTGGACCATAGCCCCGGACCCGCGCTTCCGGGAGCTGGGCAAACAGTTGGCGCAGCGGATTGAAGAGGCCAACATAGGTCGCCGGGTTGGAGTGAGGGGTGCGGCTGATCGGGCTCTGCTCGATCTGCACCAGCCGCTCAACAGACTGCCAGCCGTCAAGGCCGGGTGTCGCTCCGGGTGGGGCGGAGCGCGCCGCCAGGGCCCGTGACAGGGCCGGGGCCAGGGCATCCAGGACCAGGCTGCTCTTGCCCGAGCCGGACACCCCGGTCACGCAGCTCAGGACTCCGAGCGGGAATGAGGCGCTCACATTTTTCAAATTATGGACCTTGGCTCCGCTGAGGGTGAGGAATTGGTCGGTTTTTCTGCGCTGGGCCGGGACCGGAATGCTGAGCGCACCGGCCAGATACCGCCCGGTAATTGAGCCGGGCTGGTGTTGCACCGCGTGCGGTGTGCCAACCGCCAGCACTTCTCCCCCGCCTTCCCCCGCTCCCGGTCCCAGGTCGATAACGTAATCTGCGGCCCGGATTGTGTCAGGGTCGTGCTCAACCACAACCACGCTATTGCCCTTGTCCCGGAGTTGGCGCAGGGCGACCAGCAGGCGGGCGGTATCGCGCGGGTGGAGGCCGACCGAGGGCTCGTCAAGGACATACAGGATGCCAGAGAGGCCGGCCCCGAGCTGGGTGCTCAGGCGGACGCGCCCGGCTTCGCCACCGGACAGCGTTGGCAGCGGCCGGTCCAGATGCAGATACTCAAGACCGATATCGCTCAGCGTCTGGAGCCGGGCGCGGATGGCTTGACACAGGGGGGCCGCAATCCCGGCCGCCTGACCGGAAAAAGACAGCTGTCGAAAAAAATCGAGAGCCCGGGCAACCGACAGCCCGCTCAGTTGAGCAATATCGCGGTCCCGGATGCGTACGCCCCGACTCTCGGCCTTGAGCCGCGTCCCACCACAGGCCGCACAGCCAGGCTGGGGCGTTTCCTCACCGTCAGCCGCTTTTGCACTTGTGGTACCGAGCCCGTCACACTCCGGGCAGGCCCCCTCTGGGCTGTTGGGTGAAAAGAACGCCGGCGTCAGCTCTGGATAGCCAAATCCGCACGCCGGACACCGCAGGCTCTGGGTGAACAGGTACTCATGATATGCCCCGTCCGGTCCGGCCTGGCCAATTTTGACCACATCATGGCCGTAGCCCAGCGTGGTTTCGAGTGAGTCGGCCAGCCGCCGGGCAATACCGTTTTTGACAATCAGGCGGTCAACGACAAGATCGAACTCGCCAGGAACCCGGGCCGGCAGAGGGTCGGCAAGCTCGCAGGTCCGGCCTGCAATCCGCACACGGACAAAACCCGCCTCACGGAGTTCCTGCACAGCCCTGTCAAACTGCTCCCGCGTGGCGACCCGGACGGGTGCCATGATATGAAGCCGGCTGCCCTCGGAGAAGGCCAGCACGCGGTCAACGATCTGGGGGACGCTGTGGCGGGTGAGAGGCCGTCCGCACGGCAGACAGCAGGGCGTACCAACCCGGGCATACAGCAGACGGACATAATCGGCAATCTCGGTGACAGTGCCGACCGTGGAGCGGGGAGAGCTGGTCGGGGGGCGCGGTTCAATCGCCACGGCCGGAGACAGGCCGCTCATGGCGTCAACCTCGGGCGCGGCGCGCTGGTCAAGAAACTGTCGCGCGTAGGCCGACAGCGATTCAACATAGCGGCGGCGTCCTTCGGCGTACAGCACATCAAAGGCCAGGGACGATTTCCCCGAGCCGGACACGCCGGTGATGACCACCAGCTTGTTGCGGGGAATGTCAACACTGATGTTCTTGAGATTGTGTTGGCGGGCACCCCGGATATTGATGGTCTCCATCCGCTCCAGGGTAGCAGATTTTTGTCGCCGGGACAGTCGACTAGGGCTGGCGTCGCCAGGCTAACACCGGATGCCGCGCCGCTCGGGTTTCATCGAGGCGACCCACCGGCGTTGTGGTCGGCGCGGCTTTGAGTCGCTCCGGCTCGTCCTGGGCCTCCCGGGCAATGGCCAGGAGCGCGTCGGCAAAAGCGTCAAGCGTCTCTTTGGTCTCGGTTTCGGTCGGCTCCACCATCAGCGCCCCGCTCACAACCAGCGGAAAATAGATCGTCGGAGTGTAAAACCCGTGATCGAGCAGACGCTTGGCGATATCCAGGGTCTTGACCCCGGTCTGCTGAAAGGCATGGTCGGAAAACACACACTCGTGCAGACACGGGGAGGGCGAGGCCGACTGATAGGCAGATTCCAGGCGTTTTCGCAAATAGTTAGCGTTCAGGACGGCCATCCGGGTGGCCCGGCTGAGCCCGTTGCCGCCCATAGCCAGGATGTAGGCGTAGGCGCGGACCAGGATGCCGAAATTCCCAAAAAAGGACCGCACGCGGCCAATGGAACGCGGAAAATCCTCACTCCAGCGGTACGTTGGCCCATCGGCCACCACGCGCGGGAGCGGCAGATACGGTTCAAGGAGCTTTTTGACCCCGACCGGACCCGCCCCCGGCCCGCCCCCGCCGTGCGGAGTCGAAAACGTCTTGTGCAGATTAAACTGAATGACATCCGCGCCCATGTGACCCGGTTTTGCCACGCCCATCAGCGCATTAAGATTTGCCCCGTCCATATAGACCAGGGCCCCCCGGGCGTGAGCAATCTCGGCAATCTGGACAATCTCCCCCTCAAACAGCCCCAGGGTGTTGGGATTGGTGACCATCAGGGCAGCAACTTCGCTATCCACATAGTGGCTGACGGTGGCCGCTTCGAGCGTGCCGTCCGGTCCGGCCGGGATCTCGGCCACCGCGTAACCACACAGCGCGGCAGAGGCCGGGTTGGTGCCGTGGGCGCTGCCCGGAATGAGCACTGTTTTGCGGGGCCGGCCCTGCTCAACATGGTAGGCCCGAATGAGCTTCATGCCGGTCAGCTCACCCTGGGCCCCGGCCGCGGGCTGGAGGCTGACCGCGTCCATGCCGCTGATTTCGGCCAGGCTGTGCTCAAGACGGGCGACGAGCTCCAGTGCGCCCTGGGCATATTCGACCGGCATGAGCGGATGGAGCTGGGCAAAGCCCGGCAGGCGGGCGACCACCTCATTGACCAGCGGATTATACTTCATGGTACAGGAGCCGAGCGGGTACAGGGTGGTCGCCGCACTGAAATTCCACTGCGAGAGTCGGGTAAAATGGCGGACCACTTCCCCCTCACTGACCTCGGGAAAATTCTCAAGGTCCGCCCGACACAGCTCGGGCGGCAAATCCTGCACACTGTCGCGGACCGGAATATCGTCCAGGGGCAGAGAATAGCCGATGCGCCCAGGCGAGCCACGCTCGACAATCAGCGGCTCGGCCAGACCAGACCGCTTGGGCGGCCCGGAGGCAGGCGGACCTGGAACCGGCGGGCTTGGGCTACGCGGCGGCTCTGAGCGTTTTTCCATAGCGGTCCCCGTCTGTTGCAACGCCTAGGTGCCAGCCCCGAGTCTGTGGGCCAGCCGCTCAATGTCGGCGCGTGGATGTGTTTCGGTCACACACACCAGGACACAGTCGGACAGCTCCGGATACCACCCGGCCAGCGGCAGACCGGCAACCACACCCTCGGCCTTGAGACGCCGCCAGACGGCTTGGGCGTTTGGCACACGCAGGACAAACTCGTTAAAAAACGGTGCCGAAAAACGCGCCTGACACGCGCTGTGGCGGGTCAGACGCTCTTGGGCATAATGGCTCCTGGTGACGTTGTGTTGGGCCAACTCGCGCAGCCCCCGACGGCCCATCAGGCACAGAAAGACGGTCACGGCCAGGGCGCACAAGCCCTGGTTGGTACAGATATTTGATGTCGCCCGCTCGCGGCGGATGTGTTGTTCACGGGTCGCCAGGGTCAGGACAAAGCCGCGTCGTCCGTCCCGGTCGAGCGTCTGGCCAACCAGCCGCCCGGGCATAGTGCGCAGGTATTGCTGGCGGCAGGCAAACAGGCCGATCCCCGGCCCGCCATAACTCATCGGAATCCCCAGGCTCTGCCCCTCGGCCACCGCAATATCCGCTCCGAGTTCACCCGGTGACTTGAGCAGCCCCAGGGCCAGCGATTCGGCTGTCGCGCTGATGACCAGACCACCGCACCGATGGACCGCCCTGCTGACAGCCCCGACATCCTCAACAATGCCAAACACGTTCGGATAGCCGATGACCGCCCCGATCACGCTGTCATCCAACTGGTGCTGCAACGCCGCGCGGTCCACCCGCCCGTCTTCGGCCCACGGCAGCTCATCCAACTGAACGCCGGGGAAACCGCTCACATAGGTCTGCATGACCTGCCGGTACTGGGGATGGAGGGCTCTTGAGACCAGCACTTTTGAGCGCGTGGGCAGGATGCGTTTGGCCATTAAGACCGCCTCGGCGGCAGCCGAAGCCCCATCGTACATACTGGCATTGGCGACATCCAAACCGAACAGGGCCGCAATCAGGGACTGGAACTCGAACACGGCTTGCAGCGTTCCCTGGCTGACCTCGGGCTGATATGGGGTGTAGGCGGTCGCAAACTCTCCCCGCCCGATGAGGTGGTCAACCACGACCGGGACGCCGTGGGGGTAGGCACCGGCACCCAGAAAAACCGCGCCCGCGGGATCGCTCAGGTTCTGGCCGGCCAGCTCGGTCAAACGGCCCCGCAGGTCGGCCTCAGACAGCCCCGGCGGGAGATCGATGTGCGCCTCGGCTCGCAGAGCGGGCGGCAGGTGGGCAAACAGCGCATCAACGGACCGGAGCCCGAGGACCGCCAGCATGGACTCGATATCGTGCTCAGTGTGAGGGATGTAGCGCACGCCGGCGGCCTCCCTAGTCTTCCTGGTCGGCCTGCTCCTGTTCGACAAACACGAGGTATTCCTCGGCGTCCATCAGGTCTTCGAGCTCATCCGGCTCACCGATTTGAATCCCGATCATCCAGGCATCGCCGTAGGGGTCATCGTTGACCATTTCCGGACTGCCGGGCAGGTCGCTATTGACCTCAACCACAGTTCCGCTCACCGGTGAAAAAATATCGGAGACCGCTTTGACCGACTCGATCACCCCAAACGGCTCTTCCTTCGCCACTGCCGCCCCAAGCTCGGGCAGCTCAACATACACGACATCGCCGAGTTGGTCCTGGGCGTAATCGGTGATACCCACCCGCGCAATCCCCTCCTCAACAGCGACCCATTCATGCTTGGTTGAATAGCGAAGCTCTTTTGGCGCGTCCATTGAAACCTCCTGACCTCCTACTCCTTTCTCCTCCGGTAGAAAGGCCGGCTTACAACCCGGGCCCGGACCTGACGACCGCGGATTTCTACCCGCAACTCCATTCCCGGGGTCGCCTCCGCGGGGCCGTATCCCAGGCCGATACCGATCCCCAGGCTTGGAGACCGGGTTCCACTCGTGATATGGCCGACCGTCCGCGCGTGTACCACCAACGGATATCCAGCCCGCGGAATACCCCGCTCTTCCATCTGTAGTCCAATCAGCTTTTTTGTCACCCCACGCTCTTTGTGCCGCAACAGGGCCGAGCGGCCGATAAATGCTCCGCTCTCAAAGCGCACCAGGCGCGACAGCCCGGCTTCAAAGGGGGAGATGTGGCTGTCCATGTCCTGTCCGTACAACAGATAGCCGGCTTCAAGCCGGAGGGTATCGCGCGCGCCAAGACCAACCGGCACAAGACCGTCGGCCCGGCCCGCCTCCAGACACGCCGCCCACACGCGCTCGGCCCGCTCGGCCGGGACAAACAGCTCAAAGCCGTCCTCTCCTGTATAGCCGGTCCGGGCCACAAGTCCAGCCACCCCGGCAAGCTCGCCCTCGGCGCACCAGGAGCGCCGCAGGGCGGACACATCCAGAGGCGTGAGGCCCCCGAGGATCGCCGCTGCGCGCGGCCCCTGGAGGGCGACCAGGGCGGTCTCGGCACTCCGGTTGAGCAGCCCGGCACGCCCCCGGTTGTGCTGGCCGACCCAATCAAAGGCGACCGCAGTCCGAGCCGCGTTGACACACACAGCATACCGCTCCGGGGCGGGCCGATAGACGATCAGGTCGTCAATAACCCCCCCGTCGGCGTTGCACAAAAGGCTGTACTGGGCCTGGCCGGTGGCCAGCCGGGCTACATCGGTCACCAACAGTTCCTGGCAGACTTCCAGGGCGCGGGGACCACGGAGCTCGATCTCGCCCATATGGCTGAGGTCAAACAGTCCGGCCCGGGTCCGCACCGCCCGGTGTTCGGCCACAATGCCGGTATACTGGACGGGCATGTCCCAGCCGGCAAAGACGGTGAAACGCGCCCCCAGAGCGCGATGGGTGTCGTACAGGGGGGTCCGTTCAGGCATCTCTCAGATGGTAGGCGGCTTTGAGCGTATTGCGCAGCAGCATCGCCACCGTCATTGGGCCAACCCCGCCCGGGACCGGGGTGATAAACGCGGCCCGTTCTCTGGCCCTCGGAAAATCCACATCGCCCCCCAGCGAGCCGTCCGCCAGCCGGGAAATTCCGACATCAATGACAATCGCCCCATCTTTGATCCACTCGCCGCGAATCGCACCCGGCCGCCCGATAGCGGGAATCACAATATCGGCCTGGCGGACTTCTCGGTCCAGAGCGGTTGTCCGGGAGTGACAACAGGTGACGGTCACATGCTGCTCTAACAAGAGAAAGATCAGGGGCCGGCCGACGAGGGGGCTGCGCCCGATGACGACCGCTTTTTGACCCGCCAGGGGCAGCCCGGTCTGCCGAAGCAGGCACATCACCCCCAGCGGGGTACACGGCC
This sequence comes from uncultured Binatia bacterium (SeqCode), assembly GCA_965242605.1. Lineage (GTDB taxonomy): Bacteria > Desulfobacterota > Binatia > Bin18 > Bin18 > JAAXHF01. The sequence goes on from CBDESS010000001.1 coordinate 623,634, forward strand.
GAAAGCCGTCTTCGCCCCGTAGCAGCTTGCCCTGATTGAGAAGGTGCAGGCCATCGACATCCTTGGCCGGGTCAAGCGCCTCAATGAACCGCTCTTGGGCCAAGTGGGCCGGCAGCGGCAGCTGGATCAGGACACCGCTCACGTCTGTCCGGGCGTTCAGCTCAGCAATAAGGTCCAGGACCTCGGACGCCGATGTGGCCGCCGGCAGCCGATAGCCAAACGACCGGATGCCAACATTCCGGCAGGCTCGCTCCTTGGTCCCGACATACACGCGGGAGGCGGCGCTGTCACCAACCAGGACGGTGGCCAGCCCCGGCCGGCTGCCATACCTGGCGCAAAATCCGTCCACCTCCTGCTGTACAGCCTGGCGGATTGACCGGGCAATGGCTCTGCCGTCAAGAACTGTACCCCTGGCCATGCGGCTCAGAATACGCCAATCACCCTGCGGATGCAAAGCTGAAGCGGCAGGGCGAGGGCACGGCGGCTAGAACTCGAACCCGGCGCGCACATAGTAGAAGCCGCCGTTGAAGCCGTAGGGCGAGTATTCGGGATATGTGGCCCCGAGGGCGCGGGCGTAGGGGTTCCTGCGCGGGTAGGTATCAAACACGTTTTCCGCGCCCAGCGACAGCGTCACCGCCCGCATGGCAGGGATGTTCAGAAAGGTGCGGGAGGCTTCCAGGTCCATCAGCCAGCGCTCGCCGGCGGTGATGGGCAAGTTCCTGTCTTCTACATGGTACTGGTGGAAATCGTCGTAGAAGTGCAGGCGGGCCAGGAGCCGCCACGGCCCCCAGCTGTGGTCGGCCGTCAGCGAGAAGCGGAACTCCGGCAGGTTTTCTTCGAGCTGCTTGACGCGCTTGTCGTCAATAACGCCGGGATCACGGCTGTCCACCTCTGTCTTGTTCCAGTTGCCCACAAAGGTCAACCGGGTGTGGCCGGCCACCGTCGTCAGCGGATAGCTGGCTACCAGGTCGGCCCCCTCGGTGGTGGTGTCAAAGTCGTTGGTGTAGTAGCGCACCGAGGCGAGGGAGCTGGCCTCGGGCACCAGGGCGTTGAAGCGCACCAGGGCGGCGCGGGACAGCTCCGATTTATCGAAGTTCCGGCTGAAGGCAATGCGGTCCTGGACCTTGATGCGATAATAGTCGAGGGTCAGTTCCAGCTCACCCAGGGTGAACACCAGGCCGGCAGAGTAGTTGACCGATTTTTCCGGGGTCAGCGGCCTTGCGCCAAAAAAGGCCGCGGCCGGGTGGTAGGCCGGCAGGGTTCCCTGGTCCTGCAACTGGCCGTCGCTGATGGCCGTGGTGGTGTTGCGCAGGTTGATCTGGCCCGGAGTGGGGGCACGAAAGCCCGAGCTGACCGAGCCGCGCAAGGCCAGGGCGCTCAGCACTTGCCACTGGACCGCGGCCTTGCCGTTGAGCGTCTCGCCGATGTCGCCGTCAAAGTTCTCGTACCGCCCGGCAAGCCCGAACAGGAGGGATTCCACCACCTCAGCCTCCAGGTCCAGGTACAGCGCATAGTTGTGACGCTCCCACTCACCGGCAATGGCCGGGCTGTAGCCCGGAAAGCCGTTGGAGCCGATGCCGAAACCCTGAGCCGCCAGGTCGTATTGATCGTCGATATACCAGGAGTTCTGCCCCCCGGCCTCTTTCTCAAAGGCTTCCACATGGTACTCAAAACCGAAGGCAGCGTTCAGCGGCGAGGAGAACATACCCAGGTCCACCAGCCGCGACAGGTCAAGGTTGAAGGTCTTCTCAAACTGCGTATCGGTCCCGGGCCGGTAGGAGGTCGGAATGCCGGTCCGCAGGGCGGCCAGTTGCGGGTTGATGGTATTGTGCATGAAAAAGTCTACGCTGTTGCGCCCAAAGTAGGCGCTGGCGTCATACGACCAGCCGCCCAGCAGGGCGTACTTGCTCTCGACTGCTCCGCGCAACCCAAAGGCGATGCTCCAGTCCTGCACAAAGCCGCCGAAGCGGGGCGTGAACCCGCCCGGGAAAAGCTCGTTGAAGATAAAGCAGTGCGGATGGCCGTCAAGCGCACCCCGGTAGTTGGCCGCGGGATTGGTGCGGATGATGGGGCAGCCGCTGCCGGTCCCCGACAGGTCGGCGACCGGGATCGTATCGCTCAAGCCGGTGGTATCAATGCCGTCCTGCCTGGCCGCGGCCAGGGAAGGGTAGGGATTGCCCTTGCGGTCCACAACCCGGTTGCCGGCCCGGTCCACAACCGGCCCGTCAAACACCAGCGGGCGTTCGCTGGGGTGGCGGAAATAGAAACCGCCCTCAACCTTGCGCTCGGCATAGTTGCCAAAAGCGTACAGCCGAGCGTTCAGGTCTTTGAGGTCCAGGCCCAGGTTGCCGAAGAACGTATAGTCGTATTGCACCTCGGGCGCACCCCAGACCTGGCTCGCCGGGCGGCGCACATGGGGGTTGCCGGCGGCAATCAGCGCCAGCGCGTCACCACGCTGGACGCTGCGGCTGGTCTCGTCGGCATTCATAAACTCAAAGCTGAGGTTGGCAAAGCCGGCCTCGGTCAGCGGCAGGCCCAGGTTGGCCGCCACCTGTATCTTGTCGCCGTCGCCGTGGTAGTGCTGGCCGAGGCTGGTCTGTACCTCCAGCCCCTCGCGGTCTTCGCGCAGCCGGAAGTTCAGCACGCCGGCGATGGCGTCCGAGCCGTACTGAGCCGCAGCGCCGTCGCGCAACACCTCAACCCGCTCCAGGGCGATGGCCGGGATGACCGACAGGTCGGCACCCTGCGCGCCATCCGACGAGCCGTTGCTCAGCAGGCTGATGACCGCGGCGCGGTGGCGACGCTTGCCGTTGACCAGCACCAGGCTGGAGTCCGGCGGCAGCCCGCGCAGGTTGGCCGGCCGCACAAAGGTGGCGGCGTCGTTGATGGGCTGCTGATTGACGTTGTAGGACGGCACGCTGGCCCGCAGCAGCGAGTCCATGTCGCGGATGCCGTAGGTCTGGAGGTCGTCGCCCTGAATGATGTCCACCGGTACCGGCGAGTCCTGGGCCGAGCGACCCGGGACCCGGGAGCCGACCACCCGGTACTCCTCAAGCCCCAGGACTTCCTCCTGCGGCTCCGCGTTCTGCGCACTGCCCGCGCCGGCGCTCATCAAAACGAACAGACCGGCCACCACAGGCCATCCTGCCTTGCTCATACGCTTTTCCTCATGTCAGGGAGGTGTATTTTACCCCCCTCCCTCCCCTGCGGCCTGATTCAACGAAACCAGCAACTTACGCCATTTTCATGTCCAGTTGGCAGCAGGCTCACAGGCGGAAAACACCCCTGCACCTGGCAACCCGGGCATCCGGCCCGCCTGTCTGCTGCCCACCTGTCTTCTGTCCACCCGCCTGCTAGCCCGCCCCGAACATCTCATCCTGCGCCGCCTGCGGCCGGCTGGCCATTTGCACCAGCCGGGCAATCTCCGGCCAACTCTGCACCAGCCCGTTATACGACAAGGCTTCGCCAGCCCACCCCTTCCGGTCGCACACCGTATACAGCCGGTAGCACAACTCCCGCGCCCACTCAGCCCGCTCCCCCAGCTTGACCAGCAGAGCCGCCGCCCCGGTCTCGCCCCCGCTCTCCAGCACCCGGATGAGATGATGGACCACCTCCCACGCCGGCAGCCGCCGGTCCCGCACCGGGTCCCAGTCTTCGGGCAGTTCCTCCGGCTTCCACAGCCGCACTGTCCCGGCTTTGGATTCGACGATGCCAGCCTCGGCCAGCCCGCCCACGCTGGTGTTCTTGGCCTTGGACAAGGTTTCGGCTACGCCGTACTCCCCCGCAGCAAAGCCGTGGTGCTCAAACCACGCCAGCGCCCAGCGGCTGTCGGCGTCAAAGTCGCCCTCCTGCTCGGCCAGGGTGTCGTCGAGGGTCTGGTTGATGAGGGCCAGCGCAGCCCGCACCGACACCGGCTGGCCGGCGGCGTCCAGCACCTGGGCGTAGCGGCTATACACCGCCATACCTGGGCCGATGGCGGCCTGGGCGAGGTCGACCGGGGCGATGGAGCTCGCTTGCAGGGGGGCCAGCGCCGGCGGCAGTTCGGTCTTGAGGCCGGTCATGAACTGCCGGCGGGTGGCAACGGGGGCGTCGGGCGGGCGGGGGCGGCAGACCAGGACGATGGAGGAGGCCAGAGCGTTGGAGTCTTTCGCACGAAGGCGTCCCGACCCTTCCGTGCGGACCGGCCAAGTGCCGGTAATGACGAAGCCCGAACGGATTACGGCGTCAAGGAATGTCTCCCAGCCTGTGCTAGCGGTTCCGGTCTCGCCTTTCTTCTCCGACTGCTTGAAGGCATAGTAGATCGTGACCGGAAAGGCCGGATGGGTCTGCTCGGCCAGACGCTGCATCGCCTTGCCCATGCCGTCCAGGAAGAAGGCTTCTGCCGCATCTTTGCTCCCATGCCGATAAGGCGCGACGATCAGCTCTTCGGCTTTTGGCGTGGACAACGTGGCGAACAAGTCGGGGTAGATTGGCCTGAGCGAGCGGCGCAGCCAGACGTAGAAGAAATCAGAAAGGTCGGCGTAGGCGATGTTGTCGTAGTAGGGTGGATCGGTGGAGACGAGTTTGCCGGATGTAGCTGTTTGGGTTGCCGCATCAGCGTGCATGGCCAGTGAAATCGTGCTTGTGGGAAGCTGATCAAGAACCAGAGCCCCTTTTTCCAAGGCAGTGACGAGACTTCCGCCACCATCAGCAAATGGGTTGGCCTCTGCATAGTCCCAGACCATCGGAATTGCCTGCCGAGCGAATGTTTCCCGGAATGCGCCACGGTCACTCATCCATGAGGTGATTGACGATCCAACATTTGATAATTTTGACAAAGCAAGCGCCAGATACACCCCCACCGCCTCAGCATACGCCCTCGCCCCGTTCCCCCCATCTCCGCCGGCATCCTCCTCAACGCGCGCTCTCGCCTCCGCAATCAGATCGGAGAAAGTCGTCAGGGCCACCAGTTGCCGGGGGGTGAACGCATCGCCCCATGTCGGCATCCCGTACATCGGTAAACGGTCAACATCATGGCAAGGGGTCGGCACTCTGAGGTCTGGCTTCCAAGCTGGCTTTGCCCGCCGCACCCACTCCTCATGCTCCGCCGTCGGGGCCAGATACACCCGCCCGTGGTCGCCCTTGACCACAATCGCCATCAGCCGTGCCCCCATGCGCCCGGCTTTCCCTTCAGCCTTGATATACTCGCCGGGAATCGGGGTCCCCGACAGCACACACCGGAAATGCGCCCCGCGGCCCAGCTTCGTCCCGTGGGCCGGCGAGACGCCCGCGTTCCCAGGCACGGGTGCGCCTACCTTCACCGTAAACCGATATCCCTTCCCCTCAAGCACCGGCTCCACATACGCCTCGTTGCCCCGCTTCGTGGACAGCAGAAAGGTTGAGGCCAGCGGCACCGCCACCGCCCCACACGCCGGGTTCGGACTCCTGACCGTCCGCGCCCACAGCCAGGCAATCACCGTCAGCTTGCGGCCCTGATACGGCCTCAGATCAGCCCGCTCCCGGACCATCTCCCGCGTCACCGCCACCGGCGGATACATATGCCCGATACGCTTCGCCGCTTCCTCCCGCATCCAGCGGCCATAGTAGCGCACATCCGCCGCCAGCCCTCGCGCCCCCGCCCAGCCCGTCAGGGTCTGTTCCTCGGGGCTGGTCGCCTGCCAGGCCGGGTTCACCGGCGGGCGGCCGGCAAACCGGGGCGGGAGCTCAAGCATCGCCTTGTTGATGAGCACCGCCACCGGGTTCAGGTCGCTGGCATGCGCCTCCAGACCCAGCCGTTGCGCCTCCAGCGGCAACGCCCCGCCACCGGCAAACGGATCGTGGAACGCCGGCAGCCGCTCACGGGCAAACAACTCCGCCGCCCGCGGATGGTCAGCGTGCTCATCACAGGTCCGCCGCCAACTCTGCCAGATCGCCTCCCGCGCCTCCTGCAACACGGGCTCATTCGTGGTGTTCTCCCACTTCACCACTTGCTCAATGATCCCGAACAGCCGCCGCCGCTCCTGCTCTTGCGCCTCCGGGGTAGGGAAGTGCTCGGGCCAACTCCCCGGGTCATCAACCATCTGTGCGAAGAGCACCGCCCGGGCCGCGGCCAGCGGACGGCGGGCCCACCACAGATGCAAGGTGCTGGGGTGGCCGTGGCGAATCGACTTCTCACGCCCCGCCGCTTCATTGATCGCGTCGAGCGGCAGCGTCACCTCAATCAGCTTCTTGCGCATGTTCCGGTCCGCTCAAGCCCTTCCCGTGCCTGGGGACGCGGGCATCTTGCCCGCATATCTTCTCTTCCGCCCGCCTGTCTTCTACCCGCCTGCCACCTGCTCGGCGATATTGCAGCCAGCACACCCCGGCTTCACAGGCGATTGTCGCCGATGGGACGGCTGAGGTCCAGCGGCCCGCAGTGCAGAATGGCAAATCTTCACGGGAGGGAGAAAGGGGGACCGTCCGGCCCCCCAGGAGCCGGGAGGCCGGATGGCACCCCGGCGACGGGAGATGTTCCGGCTAGAACTCGAAGCCGGCGCGCAGGTAGTAGAACCCGCCGTTGAAGCCGTAGGGCGAGGATTCCGGGTACTTCGCGCCCACAATGCCAGCATGCGGGTTTCTGCGCGGGTAGGTATCAAACAGGTTTTCCGCGCCAAAGGCCAGGGTTGCCGCCCTTATGAAGGGCAGATTTCTGAGGGTGTAGGAGAGTTCCAGGTCCACGAGCCAGCGCTCGCTTGCGTCGATAGGAAACGCCGGAGTGCCATCGGGGTTCGCCGAGTCCAGATGCGGTTCAAAGAACTCATCGTAGAAATGCAGCCGGGTCAGGAACCGCCACGGCCCCCAGGTGTGGTCGGCCATCAGCGAGAAGCGGAACTCCGGCAGGCTCTCTTCAAGCTGGAGGAGCCGCATTGCACCAATGACGTTCGGGTCAAAGCGGTCAACCTCGGTGTCGTTCCAGTTGCCCACAAACGTCAACAGGGTTTCGCCGGCGACCGTCTCCAAGGGGTAGGTCGCTACAATGTCCACGCCCTGGGTGGTGGTGTCAAAAGCGTTGGCGAAAAACCTGACGCTCGAGTAACTGCTCGCGTCTGTGACCCCTTGGGCCAGCAGCACTGCCTTATCCATATCGGTCAAGGTTTGCGAGGCGGTCTGCCCGATGCGGTCCTGGACCTTGATACGGTAGTAGTCAACGGTCACGCTGAGGTCGCCCAGGCCAAACACCGTCCCGACCGAATAGTTGACCGACTTTTCCGGGTCCAGCGACTTGCCGCCCTTGAGGGCAGAAATCGGGTGGTCCGGCGGCAGGGTGGCCCGGTCTGCCAGCCGGCCGGCGTCAAACGCGGTCGTCACATTGCGGACATTGGCCTGCCCTACAGTCGGGGCGCGAAAACCCGAGCTGACCGAGCCACGCACCGCCCAGTCGGGCAGAAATTGCCAGCGGGCTGAGGCTTTGCCGTTGACCGTATCGCCCACTTTCTCAAAATCTTCATAGCGTCCGGCAAGGCCAAGGGTGACGTTCTCAATAAGCTCGGCCTCCAGGTCGATATAGCCGGCGTAGCTGTCCCGCCCGAATGAGCCGGCGATATCCGGCCGGAACCCCGGAAAGCCGTTGGAGCCGATGCCAAACCCTTGGGAGGCCAGACCGTCGGGACCGTCGTCCACATACCAGGAGTTCTCCCCGCCGGCCTCAACCTCAAACTCTTCTTCACGGTATTCCAGCCCAAAGGCAAAGTTCAGCGGAGAGTAGAACAGCCCCAGGTCAAACGGCCGCGAGATGTCAAAGTTGAACACTTTGTCAAACTCGGTATACCCGCCGGGTCGGTAGGCGGTCGGAATGTCGGTCCGCATGGCCGCCAGCTGCGGGTTGATGGTGTTGAACATGAAGAAGTCCACGCTGTTGTGGCCAAAGTTGGCACTGGCGTCATAGAACCAGCCGTCCAGCAGTGTGAACGCGCTCTCGACCTCACCGCGCAGGCCAAAGACCACGCTCCAGTCCTTCACATAGCCGCCGAAGCGGGGCGTGAACCCGCCCGGAAAGCGCTCGTTGAACGCAAAGCAGTGCTCAGGCAGACCGGCCAGCGCAGCCGTGTAGTCAGCAGCGGCGTCAGTCGGCACGGCAGGACAGCCGGCACCCGTGCCCGACAGGTCAGCCACCTTCAACGTATCTCCCGGCCCGTCAAAGACCCCGCCACGAGTGTTGGGGTTCCGAAAGAAGAACCCGCCCTCAACCCGCCGCTCGGCATAGTTGCCAAAGGCGTACAAGCGGGCCGCGATGTCATCAAGGTCCAGCCCCAGGTTGCCGAAGAACTTGTAGTCGTACTCCACCTCGGGCGCGCCCCAAATCTGTGCCGCCGGCCGCCGCACATCCATATTGCCAGCCTCGATCAGCCCGCGGGCGTCGGTCCGCTGCCGGCTGCGGCTGGTCTCATCAGCATTCATGAACTCAAAGCTGAAGTTGGCAAAACCCGCGTCGGTCAGCGGCAGCCCCAGGTTGGCCGCGACTTTCACCTTGTCGCCATCGCCGTGGTAGTTCTGGCCGTAGCTGGTCTGCACCTCCAGGCCCTCCCGGTCTTCCCGCAGCCGGAAGTTCAGGATGCCAGCAATGGCGTCCGAGCCGTACTGGGCCGCCGCCCCGTCACGCAGCACCTCAATCCGCTCCAGGGCAATAGACGGAATCACGGACAGGTCAGGCGCATGCGAGCCGTCCGAGATGCCGCTGCCCAGCCAGGTGATCACCGAAGCGCGGTGACGGCGTTTGCCGTTGACCAGCACCAGGGTCTGGTCCGGCGACAGTCCACGCAGGTTGGCCGGACGGATGAGCGTGGCAGCGTCGCTGATGGGCTGCTGGTTGACGTTATAGGACGGCACGGTGGCCGCCAGCAACGAGTCCATATCGCGGATACCGTAGGTCTGGAGGTCTTCGCCTCGGATGATGTCTACCGGCACCGCCGAATCCTGGGCCGAGCGACCAGCCACCCGCGAGCCGACCACCCGGTAGGCTTCAAGCCCGACAACATCCTCCTCCTGCTGCTCGGTGGCCTGCTGTTGTGTGTCCTGCGCACCGACCGTTGCCGCGCCCGTCAGGGCGAATAGGCCTGCCAACAGACCGCGCCGCCAAGTTCTCTTTTGTATCACTCCTCATCTCCCTCCTGGTGTTTACTTCCTGTCGTTCCAGGTACCACCGATGATACCGACGGGCGGGCAGGAACGCAAGCACTACAGCCCTTGTGCCCGCTCAACCGTGGGCACAACGCGGTCAATCCAGGCCATTGCCCCGCCATCTGCGATCTCCGTGCCCATCTGCTGGGAGAAGGTGACAACGCCCCGCGCCCCGGCGTCCCGGTAGCGTTTGAGCTCGTCCCGAGACGGGCCGTCTTGTCCAGGGTCGACAATAATCGTGATGTTCAGGCCGTCCGGGTCACGGCCGGCCTCTGTGGTCAACTGTCTCAGGCTGGTCATCTGCTTGTCAAAAGCGGCCGGGCTCTGAACCAGCGGAAACCAGCCGTCATAGCTGCGCGCCACCCGCTCCAGGGCTTTTGGGCCGTGTGCGCCGAGCAGAACCCGCGGTCCGCCGGGCTGGGCCGGCTTGGGTTCACAGCGGACAGGCGGGAAGCGGACCAGGTCGCCCTCATAGCCGGCTTCGCGCCGGGTCCACAGGACTTTCATCGCCTCAACCATCTCCCGCATCCGCTTCCAGCGCAGCCGGAACTCGCCTCCCAGCAACTCGGTTTCTTCCCGCAGCCAGCCGGCTCCAGCCCCGATTATCACCCGGCCACCAGAGTACAGGTCAAGACTGGCTATGGTCTTGGCCGTGACCAGCGGCTCCCGCTCGGGCAGCAGACAGATGCCGGTCCCCAGCTTGATCGTGTCGGTGACAGTTGCCGCTACGGTCAGGGCGATAAACGGGTCGGCCCAGCGGTTGTAGTGCTCTGGGAGTTGCCCGTCCGCGGCCGCGGGGAAAGGGGTCTGATGCCCCACCGGAATAACCGGATGCTCAGGTATCCACAACGAATCAAACCCCTCGGCTTCAACCCGTCGGGCGACTGCGGCCAGATCGCCGCTCTGGGCGGTAGCGGTCACTAAAACGCCAACTTCCATATTCATGTCCTCCTCCTGCGCAGCGCTGCCGTCTTCATACCAGGGGCGGCACTGACGGCCAAGCCGCCACTCCCCCTTTTCGTTGACAGCCCCGGCTCCGGCGCATAGTCTCAGCGGGTGTTATTCAAGCCGCCCCCCCTGGCCCCCAAAGCACTTCACACCCCCGACTGGCACCTGCCCTACAGCCTGCGCGCCCTCCAGCACCGCAACTTCCGGCTGTTCTTCTTCGGGCAGTTTGTCTCCCGGACCGGCTTCTGGATGCAAAACATGGCCCAGGGCTGGCTGGTCTACCAGCTGACCCAGTCGTCCTTCATGCTCGGCCTCGTTGCCTTTGCCGGTCAATTCCCCACCCTGCTGCTCGGCCTGCTGGCCGGCGTGGTGGCCGACCGCTTCAACCGCTACTCCGTCATCCTGCTGATGCTGGTGCTGGCCATGTTCCAGGCCGCGGCGCTGAGTGTCTTGACGCTGGGCGGCTGGATCACCGCCTGGCAGGTGTTTTTTCTGGCCCTGTTCGCCGGCACGGTCCAGACCTTTGAGATGCCGGCCCGGCAGAGTTTTCTGATGGAAATCGTAGGCCGGGAGGACCTGCCGAGCGCGATCGCCCTCAACTCGGCCCTGGTCAATGGGGCGCGGATCAGCGGCCCTGCCCTGGCCGGCCTGATTGTCGCCCAAGCCGGCGAAGGTGCGTGTTTTCTGGTCAACGCGCTGTCCTACCTGGCCATTATCGGCGGATTTCTGGCCATGCGTCCGCCGGCCTGGACCCGGCCGGCCTCATCCCACAGCTCGGTGTGGGCGTTTATCCGTGAGGGGCTGGTCTACGCCGTCCGCACGCCGGCTGTCCGCCTGCTGCTGATTGTCATCGGCCTCGTCAGCCTGCTGAGCGCGCCCTACACCGTCCTCATGCCGGTGTTTGCCGAAGATATCCTGCATGGCGGCCCGAGCGGGATGGGCGTCCTGATGGGTGCCGCCGGACTCGGTGCCGTCGTCGGGGTCGGTTTTCTGGCCAGACACCGGGGAACGGACACGCTCGGCCGGGCGGTCGTCTTTGCCCTGCTCCAACTCGGCCTTGGGCTCATCCTCTTTGCCCTGTCCCGCAAGCTGTGGCTGTCGGTGCTGATCCTGCCCCTGGTCGGCTCGGGCTTCATGGTCCCGCTGGCCGCGGTCAATACCCTGCTGCAAACGATCGCACCCGATCACCTGCGGGGCCGGATCATGAGCCTGTTCTTCATCATGTTCATGGGCGCTTCGCCGGTCGGCAGCCTGCTGTCGGGCAGCCTGGCCCCATCTATCGGCGCTCCGCTGACGGTCGGGCTGACCGGGCTGAGCAGCCTGGGTGCCGCGGTGTGGCTGAGCCTGAACCTGCACCTTCTCCAAAGCAAGTGAGGAGGAAGCGCAGGGCTGCTGGTCGCCACTGTGCCCCACTTCCCGACCGAACGCCTGCTCATCGTTCAGGACATGTGCCCTTTTGGCAGCTCTGTTCCTGGCCTCTGCCGTTCTTTCCAGTTGCGCAGCACAAGTGAAGACGGCCGCTGCCGGTGGAAGTCGTGCGGATGGAATAATCAGACTCGCCTACGCGCATGGCGCGTTCCAATCCCCGGAGGTCAACTGGCCGTCCGCCGATCAGCAGGCGCAGGAGCGTTGCGAACGCCGGGACTATAGCGGCTCGGAACGGTTTGAAGGCACAATGCAACAATGCATTGCAACCGGCCCTTTATGGTTGTGCACTCTGGCGTGTAAGCATTGAGTACCAGTGCTTGGGCGATTTGGAGAAGTGATTGTCTGAGCGATGCCCCGCCCAGCACGGGCGGGTTCAGCAAGAGGAAGACACATAGATGTTGTGGTAGACGACTTCCCGAGCCCCGGGGAATCCCCGCGTCTCAGGTGGCAGGAGCCCGTGCAAGGCTTTGTCATTGTTCCATCCGAAGCAGGGGAGTGAACCCGCACACTCCGTGAAGAACGATGCTGTCACCTTGCCGCATCCGGCCTGCGGGCCGGGTGTTGCGCTCAGACCGTCAAGCGTGTACCCTACTCTTTGTCAAACCGGTCTCCATCTGCCGGTTTTGGTGCAACGCATTCAAACCCGGCATTTGGGGGCCAGGGACGACGCATCACCAGCACCCCGTTTCTTGATTGAGGCGGGGTGTTGTCGTACTTGGGGCAATGCTGATTGTGTCCACGCTGTTGCAAGGCTTTGTCATCGTTCCATCCGAAGCAGCGGAGTGAACCCGCACCCTCCGCGAAGAACGATGCTGTCACCTTGCCGCATCCGGCCTGCGGGCCGGGTGTTGCGCTCAGACCGTCAAGCGTGTACCCTACTCTTTGTCAAACCGGTCTCCATCTGCCGGTTTTGGTGCAACGCACTCAAACCCGGCATTTGGGGGCCAGGGACGACGCATCACCAGCACCCCGTTTCTTGATTGAGGCGGGGTGTTGTCACTTGGGGGCCATGCTGATTGTGGTCCCGCTGGTCGCTGCGTCCTGCTCCGGGGTCGGAGCGGTACCAACACCGCTGGTTCCTGCTCCACAGTATCCATTGTACAAGCTCTGGCCCTTGTGCTAGAAGCTGGGCAGAGAGGCGTTCAATTCAGAAAATGGCAGACGGCGCGGAGCCGTCATTTTCTGGTTTCACCACGAGCCTTGCTCACATGAGCAAAAAGGAGGATCGCATGGCTGATTATGATCTGCTTATCAGAAACGGCACAATCATCGACGGCTTGCGGATGCCCGCGTACCGTGGGGACATCGGTATCCGGGCCGGGAAAATTGCCACTATGGGCAACATCGGAGGCAGCGCCGAGCGCGTTATCGATGCCACCGGGCTGATCGTGGCCCCGGGGTTCATGGACATTCACACCCACTACGACGCAGCACTCACCGGCTGGGACCCCTACGCTACGCTGTCAGGCTGGCACGGCGTGACAACGGTTGCCATCGGCAACTGCGGCTTCGGCTTTGCGCCGGTCCATCCAGAGGACCGCGAGCGGGCGATGTTGCGCATGGAACGGACAGAGACCATCCCCATGTCCATTATGCAGGCGTCAATGCGCTGGGACTGGGAGACCTTTCCCGAGTTCCTGGACAGCATTGAACGCCACGGCATAGGCGTGAATGCGGCCTCGCTCATTCCCTACTCTCCGCTGCGCGCCTGGGTGATGGGGACAGACGCAGCCCGGGACCCGAACTACACGGCCACCCAGGAGCAGGTCAACCAGATGAAGCACCTGGTCCGGGAAGGCATAGAGGCCGGCGGCTTTGGCTTCTCGGCCAGCTTCAGCATGGCCAACCGCGACTACGACGGCGGCTATCTCCCGACTCATGTCGCCCCGCGCGAAGAATTTCTGGAAATGGCCAAGGTCATGCGCGAGTTCAACCGGGGCTCGATCGAATGGACTATGGGCCACGCCCTGCAAGGTTTGGGGCGGGATTTCCTGGTTGAGTTGGCCAAGACCAGCGGCCGGCCGGTGAACTGGAACGCCATTATCTATGATCCGACCAACCCGAGCGCCTGGCGCAGCCAGCTGGAATGGACAGAAAAGGTGTTTCGTGAGGCCGTGGTACTGCCGGTCAATATCTGCCTGCCGATCGAGTTTGAGTTCAGATTTGAGACCGTAGGGCTCTTTGACCAGTTGCCAGCCTGGAACGAAGCCACGGTAGGCACCCATGAAGAGCGTAAAGCCAAGCTGTCTGACCCGGCCCGGCGGGCGGCCCTCAGGCAGGATATGGAACAGACCCCGACGGTCATGGAGAAGCGGCGTCAGGATGGTGAGGCGGCCCAGATTTCCCTCTTCAACTGGGACAAGACAACGATTGCTGAGGTGTGTCTGGACAAGAACAAGCGCCTGGAGGGCCGAACGATCGCCGAGGTCGCCAAAGAGCAGGGCAAACACCCGGTTGACACCATGCTGGACCTGGCGGTCGAGGAGAATCTGAGCACCGAATTTGCCCTGCAGGACTTTATCAACGGCGACGAGGAAGCGGTCAGCGAGATTGTCAAGCACCCGCTCACCCTGATCGGCGCTTCGGACGGCGGTGCCCACACCAAATTCCTGACCACCGGTCGCTATCCGACCCACTTCCTCGGCCACTGGGTGCGCGATAAGCAGCTCATGTCCCTCGAAGAGGCGCACTGGCGGCTGTCCACCATGCTGGGCTGGGCCATCGGCATCCGCGACCGCGGCTGGCTGCGTGAGGGAATGCCGGCAGACATCGTCGTCTACGACCTGGACAAGCTCCGCGTGTTGCCGATGGAGACCATCACCGACCTGCCGAACAACGACTGGCGGCGGGTCCAGAAGGCGGAGGGCTACCACTGCACGATCGTCAACGGAGCCGTCACCTTTGAGGGTCAGCAGTGCACCGGGGCGCTGCCGGGCAAGATGCTGCGCAGTTACGATATGGCCGCCGAGTAAGCCAGCCGGGCAGGGTTGGTCCTGCTGCGACCGTTCATGCCAGCGCCGGGTGAAAACCCGGCGTTTTGCCTGCTGGAAGATGTGTACGGTCTCATCTCATATTGATCTCGCAGAAGAAAAGCTGCTACAAGCATCGGCGTCCGAACGCGCCAGGCAACAAGCAAGCAGCAAGGAGGACAACGCGATGCCGGTTGAAGAAGGAAAAGCCGCCCCGGCCTTTCGCCTCAAAGACACCGCCGGGAACCCGGTCTCCCTCAAAGATTTCACAGGTCAGGATGTCATTGTGTACTTCTATCCCAAGGACGACACCCCCGGCTGCACCAAAGAAGCGTGCGGTTTTCGGGATGTGTGGCACGATATCCGGCAGCGCGGCGCAACCGTACTCGGCATCTCCCCCGATGATGCGGCCTCACACCAGAGCTTCGTCTCCAAATACCAGTTGCCCTTTCCCCTGTTGTGCGACCCCGACAGGAAAGTCATGGCCAGGTACGGGGCCTACGGCGAAAAAATGCTGTACGGCAAAAAGACGCTTGGCGTCATTCGCTCAACGGTATGGGTGGGACCGGACGGGAAAGTAAAAAAACACTGGAAAAGAGTCGCCAAAGCCGCGGCTCATCCACAGCAGGTTTTAGACGCCCTGACCCAGGCCACCTGACACCCCGGGGGCCGCTCGGGCAGACGGTGCCCCGCAACTGAACTGGAGGCGAGCATGAACACACGCGGATGCAGACCGGGCAGAGTCGGCTGCCTGCTGGCGGCACTTGTACTGCTGCTGCCGGGCAGCACCGAGGCGGCCGTAGGCGAGGAGGCGCAGTTCATCCTCAACACCTTCTCGTTTTTGATCTGGGGGTCGCTGGTGATGTGGATGTGCGCCGGCTTCACCATGCTGGAGTCCGGCTCGGTGCGCACCAAAAACGCCTCGGTGATCTGTCTCAAGAACATCGGTCTGTACTCCATTGCCGGGCTGGCCTACTACATCATCGGCTACAACCTCATGTATGTTGATGTCAACGGCTCCTGGATCGGCTCTGTGACCTTTCTCTACGGACCGTCGCCCGATGAGCTGGCCCTGCTGTCCGGCCAGGAAGAGGCCCGGGCCGCGGTTGTCGGGAACGGCTACTCCACCATGTCCGACTGGTTCTTTCAGATGGTCTTTGTGGCCACCGCCGCCTCAATTGTGTCCGGCACCCTGGCCGAGCGGGTCAAGCTGTGGTCCTTCCTGCTCTTCACCGCCGTGCTCACGGCCATTATCTATCCTGTTGTCGGGGCCTGGACCTGGGGCGCAGGCTGGCTCAATCAGCTCGGTTTTCAGGATTTTGCCGGCTCCACCATCGTCCATTCAACCGGCGGCTGGGCCGCCCTGGCCGGGGCCATGATCGTCGGGCCACGGTCGGGCAAGTTCCGGGCCGACGGCAGCATCAAACCCACGCCGCCCTCAAACGTCCCGTTTGTGACCCTGGGCGTTCTCATCCTGTGGTTTGGCTGGCTGGGCTTTAACGGCGGCTCACAGCTCGCCCTGGGCGGTGTGAGCGACGCGGTGGCAATGGGCAATGTGCTGGCCAATACCAACCTGGCCGCGTCCGCGGGGGTCGTGACCGCCCTGTTTGCCTCGCGGCCCATACTTGGGCGGATCGACCTGCTGGCCATTCTCAACAGCGCCATTGCCGGCCTGGTCGCCATTACCGCCGGCCCGGACATTGTGGAGCAGCACTGGGCGGTCATCATCGGGGCGATTGGCGGCCTAGTGAGTCTGGGCGGCACAAAGCTGCTGGAGACGGTCAGGCTCGACGACGTGGTCGGCGCAATACCGGCCCACCTGTGCGCAGGTATCTGGGGCACCCTGGCGGTGTGTATCGCTGCCGGCGGCAATCTTGGCGTCCAGCTCCTGGGTGTGCTGGCGGTGGGGGCGTTCTCCTTTGGAACCTCCTGGCTGATGTGGATGGCCCTGGACAAGGGCTTGGGCGTCCGGGTCTCGCGTTCTGTTGAAGAGGTCGGCCAGGATTCAATGGAACTCGGCATCGAAGCCTACCCCGAGTTCGTGATTGTGCCGGACCCGGACGATGTTGAGGAACTGCACCGCGGCCAGGCCACGGCCTCCGAAGAGCCTCACAGCTGAAGCGCCGGCCGATGACAGGACAAGAGAGAAAGGAAGTGTTTCATGGCAGGAGTTGTTGACGGCAAAGTTGCGCTGATAACAGGCGGCAGCGGCGGCATTGGCCGGGCGACCTCGCTGGAGTTTGCCCGGCAAGGGGCCAGGGTCGTGGTGTCGGACCTGCTCGCTGAGGCGGGCCAGGAGACGGTTCAGCTCATCAGAGCTGCCGGCGGCGAAGCCACATTTATCAAAACCGATGTGACCCGGGCGGCTCAGGTCGAGGCCCTGCTCGAGCAGACGCTTGCGACCTACCGCGGCCTCGATTGCGCGTTTAACAACGCCGGCATCGAAGGCGGTATGGCCAAGACCGGCGACTACGCCGAAGACCGCTGGGACCAGGTCATCGACATTAACCTCAAAGGCGTCTGGCTGTGCATGAAGTACGAAATCCGGCACATGCTCAGCCACGGCGGCGGCGCGATTGTCAACACCGCTTCGGTCGCCGGCCTCGTCGGCTTTCGCCACGGCTCGGCCTATGTGGCCAGCAAGCACGGGGTGAATGGCCTGACCAGGACCGCGGCCCTCGAATATGCCAAGGCCGGCATCCGGGTCAACGCCGTGTGTCCTGGGGTCATCAGGACGCCGATGTTCGAGCGTGGCGCACAGAAAGACCCCCGCCTTGAAGAGCGCTTTGCCGCGGTCCATCCCATTGGACGGATCGGCCAGCCAGAGGAGATCGCCCGGGCTGTGGTCTGGCTGTGCTCCGCCGCGGCCTCATTTGTGACCGGGACCCAGATGCCGGTCGATGGCGGGTTTGTGGCCCAGTAAAGCCCCCTGCCTGAGCCGGGCGGCGACAGACATGACCGGGCGGCCCGCAAGCCGCCGGCACAGCCTAATACAACACCTGCCGCTCTTTGAGCCGGGCGATGCGCTCGGCAGAATACCCCAGGACATCCCGCATGACCTGCTCTGTATGTTGGCCGAGCAGCGGTGCCGGGGCCTGCACCCCGTTTGGCGATTCGGTCAGCAGCCAGGGAATGCCGGTATGCTTGCGGACGCCGATCTCGGCATGCGGCAGCTCGACAAAGAAGCCCCGCTGCCTGAGATGCGGGTCGTCGGCCAGGTCTTTGCTGTTCATGGACGGAAAGGCAGCAACGCCGGCGGCCTGCAAGGTCTGTGTCACCTGCCACTTGTCACGCTTTTCGGTCCAGGCGGTGACGATTTTTTCCAGCTCGTCCTCGTTGGCCTTGCGGTCTTGAGCGGTGCGGAAACGGGCGTCTGTGCCCAGCCCGCCCTGCTTCATAGCTCGGCACAACGCCCCCCACTCGGCGTCAGTGCCGCAGGCAATTGACACCCATTCGTCCTCGCCCGCGCACCGAAAACAGTTATGGGGGGCCATCAGCGGGTCACGGTTGCCCCGGCGGGTCGGCTCAACGCCGTTCATGACGTAGTCCATCCAGCCCTCAGACACCAGCGCGGCCACCGACTCCCACAGTGAAACGTCAATGTACTGGCCTTTGCCGGTCCGTTTGCGGGCGGCCAGGGCCGCGGTCACGGCCACCGCCGCATGGATGCCGCTGTTGGGGTCGCCGTAGGAAATACCGACTTCCTGGGGCGGACCGCCGGCATAGCCGGTCATGGCCGACAGCCCGGTCAGCGGCGCAATGGCCGGGCCGTAGCCCATATAGTTCTTGAGCGGGCCGCTATGCCCGTAGCCGGAAATCGAGGCCATGATGATGTCGGGTTTGATCTGCACCAGGTCGTCATAGCCCAGGCCGAGGCGCTCCATCACCCCGGTCGCAAAATTATCGACCACGACGTCACTGTTTTGAATCAACTCCTTGACCACGGCGAGACCCTCGGGTGTGGAGAAGTTGAGCAGCACACTCTTTTTGCCCAGGCTCCACTGGTTGAACAGCCCCGATCGGTTCACCCCGGCTTCCATGCCTGTGGGATACAGCGGTAAGCGGCGGGTCACATCAATGCGAGTGTTGGACTCGATTTTGATAACCTCGGCCCCCAGGTGGCTGAGATACATTGTGCCGTAGGGGCCGGCCCACACCCAGGTGAAGTCGGCCACGCGCACGCCCTCAAGGGGACGGCGCGTTGTGGGGCTGGGGGCCGGGGGCCGGGGATCGGGGGCCGGACGCAGGGCACTCAGGACCTCGTCGGTATGCTCGCCCAAGAGCGGGGCTGGACGGCGGAGCTGCCACCACGGCTCGCGCAGCCGGTAGGGCGGGCCAAGCTGGGTGACGGTCCCGGCTTGTGGCTGGCTCACCTCCACAAAGAAGTGTCTGGACCGCAGGTGTTCCTGCTTGCCCATCTGTTCCATGCCGAACACCGGCGCAAAACAGATCCGCCGCGACTGCGCCTCGTGCCACAGCTCTTCAACCGTCCAGTCCTTGACCCACTCGGCCAGGTACATTTTCATCACGTCCTGGTTTTTGGCGCGCTCGGTAGCGTCGGCAAAAATCTCCCAGCCGGCCCACTCGGGATTGCCCATCAACTCGACAATCCGCTCCCACTGGTCTTCTTCAACCGCCAGCATGAAAATCAGCCCGTCTTTGCACTCGAAGATGCCCCACGGGTACAGCAGCCGTTTTCCCAGACGTGAAGCGATCCGGTCGCTGTAGGAGTAGTAGACAAAGTTCTGCTCCAGAAAGGCGGCGATGAAGGCCTGGGTGGACAGGTCGATATGCTCCCCATAGCCGGTGTCCAAGGCCCGATGATAGGCCGCCAGGGCTGCCATAGCACCGGACACCCCGCCCTGAAAGTCACATTGGTGGCCGGCGACTTTCAACGGCGGGAGGTCTGGAAAGTCCGACGCGCCAGGACTCAGCCAGCCCCAGCCGCCACCGTGGGACACATTCAGCTCATAGGCATTATAGTCTTTGTACGGCCCGCTCAGACCAAAAGGCGTGATCGAACACATGACCAGCCGGGGGTTGAGCTGCCGAAAGGCGTTGTAGTCAATGCCCCGCTCGGCCATCCGGGTGGCCGGGTAATTGTGGACCACAATATCGGCCCAGGCGACGAGTTCGGCCAGCCGGTCCTGGCCCCGGGCCAGGTCGAGCGTGATGCCCCGCTTATTGGTATTCAGGGCCAGGAACAGGCCGCTCTTCTCCAGGTCGGCCACCCCGCCGGGGAACGGCCCACGCTGCCGGGCCACATCTCCGCCCGGTTCTTCGACCTTGACCACATCGGCCCCCAGGTCGGCCATGATCTTGCCGGCGTATGCGGCCGAGACCAGTTGTCCCAATTCTACAACCTTGACACCTTCGAGTCCTTGCATGCCGTCCCCTCTCTCGCATCTCCAGAAATTGAGTCTGCCATGATAGCCTGTTATCCCGGCTTTTCAACACGCGCCGGCTCTTGCACCCCGCGGTCAGGGTGCTATGCAGAAACGACGGCAAAAATGACGGAAGGAAAGAGAATCCCACATGGCCGAGCAACGTTTTTCCCTGATTACCGACGAATCCCTGGCTGCCCTTCGGCGACTGATCAATGTGCCGATTGAGGACTCGCTGGAGCCGTGGTGCTATGAGGCCACCCGCGACAATATCCGTCACTACGCCCACGGCATTGGTGACGATAACCCGCTGTGGTGTGACCCCGACTATGCCGCCACAACGGCCTGCGGCACGCTGGTCGCTCCGCCGTCGTTTGTTTTTCCTCTGAACCGCATTCTGAGCGGCTATGTCGGCGGGCTGCCCGGTGTCCACGCCATGTGGGCCGGGGCCGATATCCGCTGGCATGGCCCCATGCTGCGCGGCGACGCCTTCACCACTAAGGCGTGGCTCAAAGACCTGATTGAGCACGACACCCGTTTTGCCGGTCGGGCGGTTCAGCAGGTCTACCATGTGGACTACTACAACCAGACCGGGCGGCTGGTTGCCAGCGGCGAGAGCTGGTGTTTTCGGACCGAGCGCGATACCGCGCGTGAGCAGGGCACCAAATACACCGCACTCAAACAACGCCAGCCCGTTCGCTATTCGCGCGACGCTATCGCCCGCATCTTTGCCCAGTACGCCGAGGAAAAAATCCGGGGTGCGACCCCCCGCTATATTGAAGACGTACAGGTCAGCGACCGCCTGCCTACCATGGTCAAAGGCCCGATGACCGTGACGGGTTTTATCTGCTACGCCCAGGGCTGGGGCGGGCTGTATATTCGGGCCAACCGCCTGGCCTGGAAGCAACTCACAAAACATCCCGGCCTGGGTATCCCGGACCGCTTTGGCATCCCTGACGTGCCGGAGCGGGTACACTGGGACGGCGACCTGGCCGCCCGAGTCGGCACGCCCGACGCCTATGACTACGGACCGGAGCGTACATCGTGGATGACCCACCACCTGACCGACTGGATGGGCGACAGTGGCTTTCTGTGCCATATTCATGTGGAAATCCGCCGCCACAACCCGGTCGGGGACACCCTGTATATTACCGGTGAGGTCAGGCGGATTTTTGAACACGACCATGCCCACTATGTCGAGGTTGCTCAGACAGCCAGGAACCAGAACGACGAGTTGTCTGTATGTGCGACAGCCACCATTCGGCTCCCGTCACGTGTGCCGTCACAGCGAAAGGAGTAGGCTATGGCAACCCTTGCATTACCCCCGACGGTCAGCGGTTCTGCCCCGCTTATTGGCCACGCGGTCGAGTTCCTCAGAGACCCGCTTCCGCTCCTGGAGCGTGGCTACCGGGAGCACGGCCCGGTGTTCTCACTGCGGCTCGGCACCAAGCCCGCCGCTGTCCTGCTCGGCCCTGACAACAACCGCTTCTTTTTTACCCAGACCGATAAGCTGCTGTCGATCCGGGAAGGCTATCCGTTCTTCATCAAGATGTTCCACGAACGGTTTTATTTCTTTGCCGAGTTTGAAGAATATCTGGAGCAGCGGGCCATTGTCCTGCCCCGCTTCCAGGGCCAGCAGATGAACCGGTATGTCTCAACCATGACCCAGGAGACCTGCGACCTCATTGAGCAGCTGGGCGACCGCGGCTCGTTTGACCTGATTCCGACCCTCGGCCCGCTGGTGATGAATATCGCCGCCAATGCGTTTTTGGGCCCGGCGTTCCGGGGCGGGCTGGGCAGCGAGTTCTTCACCGACTTCCGGCACTTCTCGGGCGGCATGGAGCCGGTCCTGCCGCTGTGGCTGCCCCTGCCCAAGCTGCGCCGCAGCCAGAAGGCCAAGAAAAAGCTGCACCGGGTGCTGAGCGAGCTGATCCAGACCCGTCGCCGGCAGCCGCCGGCCGAGCCCGATTTTCTCCAGACCCTGGTTGAAGCCCGCTTTTCTGACGGCCGGCCGGTTGATGACGAGCTGGTCATCAACCTGATCCTGCTCCTGGTGTGGGCCGGCCACGAAACGACCGCCGGGCATATCAGCTGGGCGCTGATCGACCTGTTGCAGCATCCCGACTACCTGCAAACCGTCCTTGACGACCAGGACGAGCGCATCGGCGACCGCCAGGACCTGACGATGGCCGATGTGCGCCGGTTGTCGCGCATCGACTGGGCGGTCAAGGAGACCGAGCGGCTCCACCCGGTCGCCTATATTCTGGCCCGGACCGCGGCCGAGGACCTGGAGATTGGGGGGTTTCGGGTGCCGCGGGGCAGCCGGGTCTTTGCCGCCCCGTCAATCTCTCACCGGATGCCGGATGTTTTTCCTGACCCCGATCGCTACGTCCCGGAGCGTTTCTCCCCGGACCGGGACGAGTCCCGCACCCCGCACAGTCTGATCGGGTTCGGCGGTGGGGTGCATCGCTGTGCCGGCGTCAACTTTGCCTATCTGGAGATGAAAGTCGCCCTGAGCCTGCTGTTCCAGCGCTATGAGTTCAGCCTGCTGGACCCTCACCCCCAGCCGGTGGCCGGGGCGATGACCAAGTGGCCGGCCAGCCCGTGCCGGGTGGCCTATCGACGGCGCTACGGAGTGCCACAGGTGGAGCGACCGGCGGCGGAGACGCCCCGCGCGGCCAGCGGCGGACACTGCCCGGTCCACCACTGACCGTCCGATTTCCTCTTCCTCCGGGAGAGGAAACGGCGTCACGGCGTCGTTCAATTTGCGCACTCAGGGTCCAACCTGTTGGCCACAGAAGACATTGTCTGTCCAGAAATGGCGAAACGCTATGCCGCGCCGTTGGCATCAACTCGAAAGGCTTCAGATGCTCGGAGGGCGAAGCAGGTGACAAGGTGGCAGACGCTCTACTCGAAAAAGGAGCATGGCTATCATTCAAGGACTGCCTCCCCGAAATTCAGATCAAGGCGGTATACCGTTATTGCGGACGGATAATTTCCTTGGATATGGCTGAAGCCACAAGACAAGAAGCTGGTGGACGACAAACCCCCGGAATACTGTTTCAGGCGAACATTCCGGCCTTGGACACG
Organism: uncultured Binatia bacterium (SeqCode); assembly: GCA_965242605.1. Taxonomy (GTDB): domain Bacteria; phylum Desulfobacterota; class Binatia; order Bin18; family Bin18; genus JAAXHF01. The sequence continues at coordinate 646,588 of CBDESS010000001.1, forward strand.
GCCGGGTGAAAGGAGACGAACGATGACACTGGAAGACATCAAGGCCAAGCTGGAGGACAAGGCACCACGTCCAAAAAAGGAAAACCGGGTGAGGATGCGTAAAGGGGTTGGGCGCTGTTAGTCTGTGCGTTGCTCGCAATCAGCGGTTGTGCTGCACAAGTGAAGCCGTCCATTGTTGGTGGCAGTCGTGCGGATGGTGTTATCAGAGTCTTTTACGAGCATGGCGCGTATCAAAATCCTCAAATCAACCTGGCGCAGACCGATCAGCAGGTACAGGAGCGTTGCGCACGCTGGGGCTATAGCGGCAAGGCGGAGCGGTTCGACGCAATGAAAGAATGCACTGTGCCCGGCAGTCCGCTGTTTGGTGGTTGTTCATATTGGCGTGTCACCACCGAGTACCAGTGTACTGAGTGAGTACCGGGGACCCCTGCCGGAAAGCGCCTTTTGTGGGTAAAATCAAAAGGTGGAGTTCAGAGGCAACACACTTTCATTATGATGCATCCGGCCTCCGGGCCGGGTGAGGATTGAAACAAACACGTGCAACACGCAAGCACAAAGGCGATACCTTGATTTCTGTCGACAGGTTGAGAATTGCTCCACCGGGTGAAGCGCGTACAATTGCCGACAAAGCAGCTGCGGCGCGTAACCGCACTTTTCACGGATGGGCCTTTGTTACTGCTGAACGGGCCGCCAGCAATAAGCGGCGGGTGACTGCCAGTCCGTTTCCCGACAATCCCTGTCACGCGGACATCATACTGCCGCAGCGTGCTGCCGATGATCGAGAAGAACAGAAGCAGCACGCTCAAGAGTTGGCGGATGCTTCAGAGCGGCGGGGTCGTTGAAGGACGGCTGTTCCCCAGATCGGACAGCAAACGCTCTTGCCTAATAGTTGCGCAGCCGCGCCCAGCGCTCCCGGTGCCAGGCCGCGTCCCCAAAGGTCATCTCGGCCACCCGGGCGCGCTTGATGTAGAACCCCATGTCATGCTCATCGGTCATGCCGATGCCGCCGTGCATCTGCACGCCTTCGTTGGCGGCCAACACAAAGGTGTCGGAGCAGCGCGCCTTGGCCAGCGAAATCAGCGTTTCCGCCTCGGCATCACCGGCGTCAACAGCCCGGGCCGCGGCCATGACCGCGGAGCGGGCCAACTCAATGTCCATGAACAGCCGGGCTGCCCGGTGTTTGAGCGCCTGGAAGCTGCCGATCAGCACCCCGAACTGGGTCCGCGTCTTCAAATAGTCCAAGGTCGTCTCAAAGAGCTGTGTCATCCCGCCGAGCATCTCCGCACATAACCCAACGGTCGCCCGGTCAACGACCTGAGACAGGACCGGGAACCCCCCGTCAAGCGTGCCAATCACCCCCTCCGTCCCGACTTGCACATCCTCCAGGCCCACCAGAGCAACGGCCCGACAGTCAACCCGCGACTGGGGCGTGATGCTGACACCGGGCGCATCTCCGGGGATCAGGAACAGGCTGATGCCGTGGGGGTCGGCCTTGCCGCCGGATGTCCGGGCCGAGACGATCAGCGCGTCTGCGCTGGAGCCGTCGAGAACCTGGACCTTTTCGCCGGAGAGCCGCCATGCTTCGCCCTCGGCGGTGGCGGTGGCGCTGACCCGACTCAGGTCGTAGCGGCTGCCGGCCTCTTGATAGGCGAGGCTGAGGAGCTTTTCGCCGGCGACAATGCCCGGTAGCCAGGCGCGTTTCTGGGCATCGCTGCCGGCGCTGGACAGCAGTTGGCCGGCCAGCAGCACGGTCGAAAGAAACGGCTCGGGGGCGAGGGTGCGGCCGAGGGCTTCGAGGACCACGGCGAAATCGGCCATGCCCAGCCCCGCCCCGCCGTACTCCTCTGGGATCAGAATACCGACCCAGCCCAGCCCGGCCATGTCCTGCCACAGCGAGCGGGAGAAGCCGACCGGGTCTCCAGCGTCGCGCAAGGCCCGCACGCGGGAGAGGGGCGAGTTGGCGCGTACATAGTCAAGCGCGGTTTGCGCCAGAAGTTCCTGGTCCTGGCTGAGAACGAGCTGCTGCGCCACTGTACTCTCTCCCTAATCCGGCAGTCCCAACACCCGCTTGGCGATCACATTGAGCTGAACCTCGCTCGTTCCGCCCTCGATCGTGTTGCCCCGCGAACGCAGCCAGTCGCGGGTCAGGCCGAGCTCGCGCTCATCAAAGCCCGGCCCGTCCCAGCCCAGGGCCTGGGGGCCGGCAATCGACAGCAGGAGTTCCTGGCGGCGCTGGTTGAGCTCGGTGCCGTAGATTTTGAACATGGAGCTTTCCGGGCCGGGCCGGCGGCCGGCTTTGGCCGCGTCACGGCTGCGCTCGGCGGTCAGCCGAAAAGCCATATTGTCCATCTCAAAACGGGCGATACGGTCGCGCAGCACCGCGTCGGCGAGCCGCTCGCCGTCACAATCGACATAGTGTTTGGCCCAGTCGCGCAGCCCGCGGCGTTTGCCGCCCCCGCCGCCAAAGGCGGTGGCGATCATCGACCGTTCGTGGTTCAGCAGTGCCTTGGCCACGCTCCAGCCCTCGTTCACCTGGCTGACTACGTTCGCAGCCGGCACCCTGACATCGGTCAGAAAGGTCTCGCAGAACGGCGAGGAGCCGCTGATGAGTTTGATCGGGCGGGTCTCCACCCCGGGGGTTTCCATGTCCATCAGGATGAAGGTAATGCCCTGGTGTTTGGGCGCGTCCGGGTCGGTCCTGACCAGCAGAAACATCCAGTCGGCAAAGTTGGCGTAGGAGGTCCAGATTTTCTGGCCGTTGATGACGTAGAAGTCGCCGTCAAGCACGGCCCGGGTCTGGAGCGAGGCCAGATCGCTGCCCGAGCCGGGTTCTGAATAGCCCTGACACCAGCGGATTTCACCCCGCACAATTCCGGGCAGGTGTTCGTGTTTTTGGTCTTCGGTCCCGTACTCGAGCAGGGTCGGGCCGATCATGGTCAGGCCGAAGCCGATGAGCGGCACCGGCAGCCTGAGCGACTCCATTTCTTCGCGCAGAATCCTGGCTTCGGCCTGTGACAGTCCGCCGCCGCCGTACTGGACCGGCCATTCGGGCGCGGTCCAGCCCTTCTCGGCCATGCGGTCGAGCCAGACTTTGGCGTCTGGATTCCTGTAGCGCGCCTTGCGTCCGCCCCAGTTGCCCTCCAGTTCGCTCGACGCCGTGCCGATAAGCGACGCCGGAGCGTGGTCTGTGAGCCACTGCCGGGTTTTGGCCCGAAAGGTTTCAAGGTCGGCCATTGCTCTAGTCCTCCTCAAAGCTGCGTGGACGCGGCAAGAACCGCGGGGGCTGCGGCGGCAGCCCGGCTGAGTGTAGCTGATGGCGAAAAAAGACGAAAGCCGGAGACAGGGCGACCGCTTGGCCACCCGCCATTCCCGACGGTAGGGGCGCGTCTCAGGCGGCCTGGGAAGCAGGGGCCGGCATGGTGGTCAGCGGCCGCGGCGTGACCAGCGGGGCGGTGTCCCACTTCTTGAGTTCGGGCAGGACGTGCCTGGCAAAACACCTGAGGCTGCGCTCGGCCTCGTCGTAGGGCATACCCGCGTAGCTCATGTTGCACATGATGCCGTTCATGTCGAGCATGGTGCGCATATTCTCAATTTTGCGCAGCACCTGCTCGGGCGTGCCCCACGGCATCAGCTTGACAAAGTCCCTGGCCGCGCCGTCCATGCCGTGTTTGCTGATGTATTTGCCGACATTGCTGTAGAATTCGTAGCCCTTATGCGTGCCGAAATGCTGGCCGGTCATTTCGTAGTGGCGCATGGCAGTGTGGTAGTACGCCCCAATCCACTTGCAGGCCTGCTCTTCGGCCCGCTTTTCGTCTTCGTCCACATAAAAGAAGCCCCCACACAACGGCTGGGGCGGCGCGGAGCCGGCCCCGTGCTCTTCCTTCCAGACCTTGCGGTAGACCTCAAAATCCTGCTGGACGACCTCCCAGGGCTTCTGCGGGATGACCAGCAGCCCGATGCCGAGCCTGGCCATGATCGGCATGGACTCCGGCGACACCGCGGCGGCATAGGTGCGGCCCTCAAAAGAGTATTTGGGATAGGGGCGGATATCGCGGCGCGGCTGCCGGGTCTCCAAGCCGCCTTCCATATAGCCGTTTTTGAGGCCGTTGAGGATCAGTTCGGCGTATTCAACAAAACGGTTGCGGCCCTCATTCTGGTCAATACGAAAACCCTCATACTCAACCCGGGCCAGGCCCCGGCCAAAGCCCAGGATCATCCGGCCGTCCGACAGGTGGTCAAGCAGCGCGATCTGTTCAGCAACCCGGACCGGGTCGTGCCACGGCAGGACGATGACCATCGTGCCGAGCTTCATGTGGCTGGTCTTGCCGGCCATGTAGGACAGAAACTGGACCGCATCCGGGCACATCGTGTAGTCGGTAAAGTGGTGCTCAATGGACCACACCGAGTCAAAACCCAGCGGCTCGGCCAACTCGGCCAAACGCAACTCCTCCTGGTACACTTCGGCGTCCGACAGCGCGTTGCCGGGATTCTGAAAAACCGGGGCATAGCCAACATGTAACGACATACGTCTCCTCCTTGCGTCGCCTGCGCGGTTCGTGGTCTGTCCTCTTGCTCGGTTCGCAGTGTATACGTCAGTGTGTATACTCCTGACGGCCCGGTGTCAAGCAACACGGGGCTTGCCTGGATCGCACCGGAAGTGCTACGGAGATGGGGGGGAGCGGGAGATCAGGAATAAAGGAGGCGCGGTTTGCGGAGACCGCAATACCGGCTCCATCCTGGTCTGGAACTGGAACCTGATGGAAGATGGAACCCACCCCGCGGCGCTTGTGGTGGACGGGAAGACGGTTCAGCACAACACGTTCACCGTCACCACCCTGTGGGGGAAGAGTACAGCCGCGGAGCCAGCAAGGAATGTGTCGCAACCGAGTCTCCCGAGCCCGGGCGAATTGACCACGCTCCGCTGGCAAGAGCCGGCCCAGAATTCTGTCATCGTTCCACCAGAAGAGGAGGCCCAGGAATGACCCAGGACGATTAGACTTGCCCTGCCGGCGTTCTGTCAGCTATCCCTGGATTCACTTTCTAACAACGGGAAAAGAAGAGAAAGGAGTACAACTATGGCCGGTCAATTGGAAGGAAAAGTTGCACTAGTCACCGGTGGCGGCTCGGGCATCGGGCGGGCCACCTGCCTGGCAATGGCCCGAGAGGGGGCCAGGGTGGCGGTGGCCGATGTGGTGCTTGAGGGCGGACAGGAAACGGTCAGGCTGATCGAGGAGGCCGGCGGCCAGGCGATCTGTATCCGGGCCGATGTGTCCCAAGCCGCCGAGGTGGAGGCGATGGTCAAACAGACGGTCGAGACCTGCGGCCGGCTGGACTGCGCCTTCAATAATGCCGGCATTGAGGGGCCGGTGTGTGGGACGCCCGAGTATAGCGAGGAGGATTTTGACCGGGTGGTGGCCATTGACCTCAAGGGCGTATGGCTGTGCATGAAGTATGAGATCCCGCACATGCTGGAGGGTGGCGGCGGCGCAATTGTGAATACCGCCTCGGTCGCCGGCCTGGTCGCTTTTCAGGGTCTTTCGGCCTATGTGGCCAGTAAACACGGGGTGAACGGCCTGACCAAAACGGCCGCCCTGGAGTACGCCAAAGACGGCCTCCGGGTCAATGCCGTGTGTCCGGGGGTGATTGAAACGCCGATGCTCAGACGGGCTTTTGCCAAAAGCCCCGGCATGGAAGAGGGCGTGGGCACGGCCGGGCCGATCGGGCGGCTTGGCCAGCCGCAGGAGATTGCCGAGGCGGTGGTGTGGCTGTGCTCTGACGCCGCCTCGTTTGTGACCGGCCTGCCGATGGCGGTGGACGGCGGCCTGATCGCCCAGTAGTCATGCGCTTGCCCCTGTGAGAAGCCCAGGCCGGTGTCAGGCGTCGGTGTTCGCGTTACCCCGCGTTACCCAAGGACAGGAGAGGACCACACGAACGACCCCGCCTGGCTCCACGCCTGTGCCGCCTGGGCGATTGGACTGTTGCAGACCGGGCTGATTGGCTGGGGTCTGTGGCAGATGCGCGTATCATCCCGCGAGCGAAACCGTCAATTGGATCTCATGGCCACCACACAGGCGGAGCACAGCCAGGCGTTGGCGGAGCTATTGCGGCGCACTCCACCACACACAGAAGTTTCACAGTGACCCGGCGAGGGTCTTTGTGAACTGCGGCCCGTCGCGTATGAACACCGTGAACAATCCGCCGCCGGCGTCCGACCCGGCTGAGGCCGCGGCCTGGATCGAGTTCTATGATCGCCAGGGCTGGAGCGACGGCCTGCCCCTTGTCCCGCCGACCGAAGCCTCGGTCCGGGCCATGCTGGACGCCGGCCAACTCGGCCCCGACGATATCCTTGGCATAATTCCAGAACGCAACGCCCGGATTCCGGCCGAAAAGGTCGCCATTAACGCGGTCATGGCCGGCTGTCTGCCGGACTACTTCCCGGTTGTCCTGGCCGCGGTCAGGGCCTTGTGTCATTCAGACTTTGCCTATCACAACCCGGCCACCAGCACCGGCGGCTCAGCCCTGGCCATTATTGTCAACGGCCCTATCGGTCCGGCCCTGGGCATCAACGCGGGGAACAACCTGTTCGGCCCCGGCCATCGCCCGAACGCCACCATCGGACGGGCGCTCAGGCTGGTGATGATGAATGTCCTGAATACCAGACCCGGCCTGCTGGACCGGGCCACGCTCGGCCACCCCGGTAAATACACCCTGTGTTTTGCCGAAGACGAGGCCAATACGCCGTGGCAAACGCTCCACGTCGAGCGCGGCTTTCAGCCCCACGACAGCACGGTCACGCTGTACGCCTCCAATAGCCTGAACGGCGTCTACAACCAGTTGGCCAGCCGGCCGGAGCCTCTCTTGCTGGAGTTTGCCGACGCAGTATGCAACCTGGCCACGCCCAACGTGTACGGCTTCAACCAGACCTTGCTTGTTGTGGCCGGAGAACATACCGAGGTGCTGGCCAAGGGCGGCTGGAGCAAACGCCAACTCCAGGAGTTTGTGGTGCAACACGCCCGCCGGACAGTGGCCGATTTCAAGCGGGCGGCGCGGCTGCCCGGGCCGATTATGCCGGACGACGAAACCACCTGGCGGCATGTCATGCGCCGGCCCGAAGACCTGCTTGTTGTGTGTGCGGGCGGGCGGGCCGGGAGTTGGTCGGCCTGCCTGCCTGGCTGGGGGAATAAATGGACCCGCAGTATTACCGTCCCGATTGCCTGAACCACAGGAGGACCGCCATGCCTCGTACCGTCTTTGATCCCACCGTCCCGCCCCAGTCCCCGGCCATGAAAGAGAGTGGCAACGACCAATCCCCAGGCACGGATATATCACCGCCACCTTTTTCCTATGCCCCACGGCCCCGCTCGCTGGACGGGCTGCGGCTCGGCCTCGTCGACAACACCAAGTTCAACTCTGATGTCCTGCTGTTGAAAGTTGCCGAGCGTTTACACCAGCGCTACGGCATGAGCACGGTCCATCTGGACCGGAAAACATCGTCCGGCCATAGCTTGAGTGACGAAGCCCTGGAGCTCTTTGAGCAGCAGGCCGACCTGGTGCTGGCCGGGGTCGGCGATTGAGGTTCGTGCAGTTCGAGCAGTGTGCTCGACGGCATCAAACTGGAGAGAGTCGGCATCCCCGCGGTGGCCATTATCACCCAGCCGTTTATCGCCACCGGCCAAGCTATGGCCAGAAACTGGGGAGCGCCAGACTATGCGTTTGTCGTTACCCCCCATCCAATCGCCAATCTGAGCCTGGCCGAACTGGACGCCAGGGCGGACGAGTTGACCGGGCAGGTGATCGCATTTCTGGGCCGGGACATGCCGGTGCATTGACCGGCGTGGAAAAGAAACATGGAAGAGAAACCGCAAAAGCAGCTCCCCGTATGGCGTCGGGCGGTCCTTGCGCTCCTGGCGGTGGTGATGCTCGTCAGCATCGGTCCGGCCAGCGCCGGAGACGAGGAGGCTGCCTTTGACTGGACGGAGCTCTACGCCGGTGGTTTTGGCGGCTTCGGACGGGCGGGCAATGAGATTGTCGATATTGACGGGTTCTCGAACTGGGGCAAACCCGGCTGGTCTGTCGATTACGACGATATCGGGGGCGTCGGCGGGGTGCTGCTCGGCAAGAAGTTCGCCCTCGGCCGTGTCCCGCTCAGGCTTGAACTTGACAGCACTTTCGGCAGCCTGTCCGCGGACACCAACAGGCTTGACCCGCAGGGCCGGGACGAAACGGCGAAAGCAACGTTTCGCTGGATCGCCACCGCGCGCGCCGGGCTTGAGCACACCATCGGCCCGGTGACGCTGTTCGTCACTGGCGGTCTGTCGCTGGCCCGCATCGCCAACTCGGTTACGGATATTGATTTCGGCCCGAATATGCCGACGCGGAAAGACCCCGACGACTCCTTCCGCGAGGCCTCAACCGAGGTCGGCTGGGTTATTGGCAGCGGGATCGAAACCCCGCTGGCCGCGGCCTGGACCTTGCGGCTGGAAGGCTCATATCTGGATTTCGGGCGGAGTGTCTACTCAGTGAACCGCTCGGGCAATAACCGTTGCGGGCCGGGCAACCCTCGCCGGTCGTGCCCATATGCGATCGAGAACGAGCTTGGCGTCATACGTCTGGCGATCATTCGCCGCTTTGACTGGTAAACGAGACGCCAGGCCCCGCGTCCAGAGCCTGGCGGACGGTTCTCAAACCGGCTGGACGCGGCCACCGCTCAGCCCTCTTCCGCCTATTCCATGCGGTACAGCCTGATGGCGTTGTCGGCCACAATTTTTTGGGTGATATGGTCGGGGACCTTGGCGAAGTCCTTCTGAATCACCGCTTGAGACTCGGGCCAGGTCGAGTCGGTATGCGGGAAGTCGGAGGCCCACATGTAATTGTCCGCACCAAAATACTCCCAGGTTGAGGGACCGACAGGATCGTCCTGGAAGGTCGCGTACAGCTGCCGTCGGATATACTCGCTGGGTGCCATGGGCAGGGAGTCTTTGTCAAAGTAGCGGAACTTCTCCCAGGCATGGTCGGCCCGATACATATAGTGCGGTAGCCAGCCGGTGTCATTCTCGGCCGACACAATCAGCAGCTTGGGAAAGCGCTCCAGGACGCCGCCCAGAATAATATCGGTGATCGACTGCTGCACCTCGTGGATCAGGCGCATGTACACGCTCTGGCGTCCGCTGCGGACGACGTTGGCAGGCGGACGCTGCCCGGTGTTTTTCTTTTCCCGGTTGCCCTTTTTGCTGGTGACGACATGCAGGCTGACCGGCATGTGTAAATCCTGGGCCGCGGCCCAGAAGGGATCGTACTCGGGGCTGCTATACGGCTTTTCGCGCGGCGGCGACCCCCAGACCATGACCCCCCGCATCCCGTTTTTTGCCCCCCGCTCAAGCTCCCGTACCCCGGCCTGAATGTCTTCAAGCGAAATCAGGGAGATGCCGAACAGGCGTTTCGGGTTATAGCGACAGAACTCGCTCAGCCAGTCGTTATAGGCGGCGAAACACGCCTGCTGAAACTCAGCGTCGTCCAGGCCGAACAGCGACATGCCGAGCGTGGTGTACAACACCTCGGCCTCCACCCCGTCAATGTCCTGGTCTTTGATCCGCTCGGCCGGGTCCCAGCCGCTCGGCCGGGCACCCTCGTAGCCCTTCTCCCAGGCTTTGGGCAGGTCTTCCGGTTTGTTGCCGGCGGCAAATCCACCCGCCACTGGAAACGGCCGTAAGCCCTCGACATAGAAGAAATGGCCCTTCTTGCCGCTGTAGCCCTCAATAACCCGGGGTGCTCTGTCCCGATATTTTGCATCCAGGCGGGTCTGCCACAGGTCGGCCGGCTCCATCATATGCGAATCCGCAGATACCACACGCATGTGTCTGCCTCCTTTGTGTCCAGAAAGTGTCAACCAGAGACCTCGAAGCCTCCACGGTCTCGGCGGCCATTGTCTGCCCAGCCCTTGCGGTTTGTCAAGAAGCCGCTAGGCTGGGGCGACAAGGAGGGAACGTCATGGATTTCGGTTTGCTGATGCCGTTTCAAAACCCGGCCCCTTGGCCGCAGCCGCTTTCAGAGCTGTACCAACGCTACCTTGACGACATCGTTGCGGCCGAGCAACTCGGCTACGATACGATCTGGCTGACCGAACACCATTTCGATCAAGACGGGTGGTCGCCCTCGTTGCTGCCGCTCGCCGCCGGAATTGCAACCCGCACGCAACGGATTCGGATCGGCACCTGTATTCTGATCCTGCCGTTTCAGAACGCGCTGCGCGTGGCCGAGGATGCGACCGCGGTTGATATTCTGTCAAACGGCCGTTTTGATCTTGGCCTCGGCAAAGGCTACCGGGTCAACGAGTTTGCCGGCTTTGGCATCCCTCGCCAGACCCGCAGCGCCCAGCTTGAAGAGGGGCTTGAAGTCATCCAAAAAGCCTGGACCAGGAAAAAGTTCTCCTATGCCGGCGACTATTACCAGTTGCACGACGTTGAGCTGACCCCGCGCCCGGTTCAAATGCCCCATCCCCCGCTCTGGATCGGGGCCCGGGGCAGGCGAGCGGTTGAGCGCGCCGCCCGGATGGGTTTTCATCTGATTGGGACCGGCGAGGTTGAGCAGCAGCGGGCCTATGACCGGGAGCTTGAGCGTCAGGGCCGCAGTCCCAAAGATTACCATCTGTGTCAACTCCGCTGGGTCTATGTCGCCGCCAGCCGGGAACAAGCCTGGCAGGAAGTCGGCGAACACCTGCATTACCTGTTCAGCTCGGCTTTTCCGCTGTTGAAAAAAGCCGGAGACCTGCCTGCCGACCGGGCCATGTCAGCCCTCCCCAGCCTTGAGCAGTTGCGCCACGTTGACCCGACCATTCCGGGTGGGACGCCAATTGTCGGGACGCCGGACGACTGCATCCGGGCGATTGAACGCTACCAGCGGGAGACCCGGGTGAGCCATTTGGCCATGGGTATGCATCTGCCCGGTTTGGCCCCGGAAAAAGTGCTGGGCAGCCTTGAGATGTTCTCCCGTCAGGTCATGCCCCGGTTCCGCTGATATAACCGGTTCCGCTGATATAAAGTGAACGCTCATTCAGAAGACCCCCGCACCGCCCTTGCCGAGACGGAAAAAACATGCCATACATATCCCGGATGTTTTCGTGTCGGAATTTTTTGGGCGATATCGCTTGACATTCTGACACAAGTGTGAGAATGCCGGGGGTAAGGCATTCTTCGTAACACTTTTCAACACAAAGGAGGGTAGCTATGCCACAGTTCGACACTATCGTGAAGGGTGGAACCGTTGTTGATGGGACAAAGGTTCCGCGTTACCAGGCCGACATTGGTATCAAAGACGGCAAAATTGCCGAAATCGGCAAACTGAACGACAGCGATGCCAGGAAGGTCGTTGACGCCAACGGGCTGATCGTGGCCCCGGGCTTCATTGACCTCCACACCCACTACGACGCCCAACTCCACTGGGACCCCTACTGCACCATCGGCAGTTGGCACGGCGTCACCACCGCCACCATCGGCAACTGCGGCTTTGGCTTTGCCCCGCTGCGGCCCCAAGACGCCGACCGGGCCATGCTCGCCCTGTCCCGGACCGAGGCCATCCCGCTGGAACCCATGCGGGTGTCAATGAAGGTTGATTGGGAGACCTTCCCCCAATACATGGACCGGCTGTCGCGGATGCCGCTCGGCGTCAACATCTCGCATCTGTTCCCGATTGCGCCGGCGGTGGCGTATGTGATGGGCGGCTTTGACGACGCCAAGAAGCGCTTCCCCAACAAGGCAGAGATGGACACCATCATCGGCCACTACAAAGAAGCGGTGCAGGCCGGGGCGGCCGGCTGGTCGGCCCAGCGCTTAGTGCCCGAAGGCCGGGCGTCGGTCCAGCGCGACTACGACGGCACGCCGATGATTACCGACATCCTGCCTGACGAGTTCTACCTGGACATGGCCAAGGCGATGAGCGAGGTGGGCCAGGGCTGCATCCAGTTCACCCAGTCGGGTGCTGCCGATAGCTCCTTCGGCGTTGAGGACGACTTCAAATTCCTGGAGAAAATGACCAAGGCCGCCGGCCGGCCGCTGCTCTACAACGCCATCGTGATCAGCGACAAACACCCCGAATCGCACAAGGCCCAGCTTGACTGGGTCAACGCCGCCAACGAACACGGTGCCCGCGTCTTCGGGCAGGCCGTCACCGCCCGTGCGCCGGTCCGCATGACCCTCGAAGACTGGAACCTGTTTGACAGCGTGCCGGCCTGGAAGGAAGCTACCATCGGCACGGTTGAAGAGCGCAAAGCCAAACTGTCCAAGCCCGAACTGCGGGCCGAGATGCGCCAAGACTACGACGGCGGCGGCATGGAGACCCTGAATGTGATCTTTGGCGAATTCGACAAGTTCATCGCCCGCAAGGTGAAGAACACCGACCTCAAGCTGAAATACGAAGGCATGTCGGTGCAGCAGATCGCTGAAGCCGAAGGCAAGCACGTCATTGACGCCATGCTTGACCTGTCGGTCGCCGACGACCTGCGGACCGAGTGGGCCGGCCCGGTCGCCAACTCGAACATTGAGGGCTACAAGGAGCTGATGGCCTCTCCCTACACCATGCCAGGTGTGTCGGATGGCGGCGCGCATGTGAAGTTCATCACCCCGGCGATCTACCCGACCGAAGTGCTGTCCTGGCTCGTTCGTGAGACCGGCACCCTGTCGCTGGAAGAAGCCCACTTCCGCCTGAGCGGCATGATGGCCTGGGCGGCCGGCATCAAGGACCGTGGCACGCTGCGTCCGGGGATGGCTGCCGATATGGTGATCTACGATATCAATACCGTCAACGCGGCCGAAGGCGAGATCGTCCACGACCTGCCGGCCAACGAATGGCGGCGCGTCCAGCGGGCCGAAGGCTACAAGCACATCATGGTCAACGGCGAAGTGACTTTCAACGACGGCCAATGCTCCGGGGCCACCTCCGGTGCCCTGCTGTATAACGGCGCGGCTCGCTAGGCTGACAGACCCCAAGCGATCGGTCCTCCGCGGAGGACCGGCCGTTCAACCGGGCGGCAGGGCACTATGCTCTGCCGCCCTTTCTTTTTTGGAGCGAGACGCTGGCAGGGGAGCACTTCCAGGTGAAAGAAAGGAGAAGCCATGCGGGTGCCGTGCCCCAGCACTATCCCCGGCTCAAATTCGTCATCGTTGAGGGCGGCATCGGCTGGATCGCCTCCCTGCCGGGCCTGATGGACCACTGGTGGAAGGATCACCATCGCTGGATGGAGCCCAAGCTCGCTGAACTGCCGAGCCGGTATTTCCGGCGTCAGTTCCGGGCCACCTTTGAAGACGACCGGGCCGGCATCCTGACCCGTGGTTTGCCAGGCGTAGACCGGCTCATGTGGGGCTCCGACTATCCCCACACCGAGGGAACCTTTCCCCACTCTCAAGCCCGGATCATGCAGGACTTTGCAGGAGTAGCCGAAAGCGAAGGCTATCAGATGGTGGCCGGCAACGCCGCCAAACTCTACGGCCTGGACTTCTCGTAACCGCCCACTTCAAGTGCAGACCGCCCTAAGCGTCCTGAGACGGGTACAGCGGCGTGCCTCGCAGCGTGGCCGGATAGTTGACCGCGGCCGCACTCTGGTAGGCCGGCCGCGCGGTCTGCCGCGCCGTGTAGTCCAAGAGCGTATCGTCTAAGGGTTGTTGATAGAAATCCGCCCAGGTCAAACAACTGCCCAGGATGATATCGGCGCAGCTGAACGTTTCGCCCAACAGATACGGCCCACCGGCCCGCAAGGCCTGGCTCACCACGGCCACCTGTCGGGCAAACCCTTCTTCCGCGGCCTTGATCGCGTTTGGTGCCTCGCCGTACAGCTTGGCGAGGTCCCGGTGGCGGCGGATCACATACAGGGTATGCGCGTCCAGCTCGGTCATCAGAAAAAAACACCACTGATTGTAGACCGCCCGCTGGCGCGAATCGGGCACCGGCAGCAAGTCGGGGCCGTAGGTATCGGCGAGATAGGTGACAATGGCCGCGCTCTCGGCCAGGACCAGCTCCCCATCGCACAGGACCGGAATCTTGCCGCGCGGGTTCAAGGCCAGATACTCCGGCGTCTGCGTCTCCCCGGTTCGGGAGCCAATCAGACGCCTGGCATAGTGCGTGATGCCGAGTTCGTGCAACACCCAGTGAACCCGCATGGTGCGGGTCGTTCCTCCACCCCAGACGGTGAGGCGCTGATGTTCGCCGGCCATCGCTTGTCTCCAATCTGTTGGCAGTATAGGACAGAGGAGGACAGAATCAAGGAGGGCGCATGGCAGAGGACAAGCTCATGTACCGCTGGTGGGTGTTGGCCACCAGCGTTCTGGTATTCACCTGTACCTTTGGCATGGGCTGGACCTACATCGTCATGCTTGTCCCCCAGGTGCGGGCCGACCTTGGCCTCAGCCTGGCAGCCTGGGGTTCCTTGTGGTCGGCGGTTGCCTTCGGCACCATGCTGGCGGCCATACTGGGCGGAGCGCTGGGCGATCGCTTTGGTATTCGGCGCATTGTCGGCCTGGGGGTCGTGCTGATGGGTGTCACCCTGGCCTTGCGCGCCACTGCCTCGGGTTTTGTCTCCATGTACGTCTGGATGTTTCTGTTTGGGGTTGCCCTGGCCCTGACCTTCCCGAATGTTCCCAAGGCCCTGGGCATGTGGTTCCCGCCCCGGGAGTTTGGTCTGGCCAACGGCGTGACCCAGGCCGGCTATGGCACGGGGGCGGCCCTGGCAACCTTGCTGACCCCGCTGGTGGTCGGCCCGCTCGGCGGCTGGCGCAACCTGAGCTCTATGCTGGGCTTTGCGTCAATTGCGCTGGGCGTGCTGTGGTTTGTGACGATCAGAGATCGTCACCCGGACCGCAGCCCGGGCGAGCCGCACGGGGCCGGGTTGGGAGCGGTGGCGGCAATCCGCCAGGTGCTGCGGGTCCGGGATGTGTGGATTGTGGCCGGCTGCTACACCCTGTTTCTCGGCGGCTACATCGGGGTCATTGGCTATGCGCCGACCTATTTTGTTGAGAGACAGGGCATGAGCGAGGCCGAGGCCGGTTTTGTGCTATCGCTGCTGATGTGGGCCTTTGTCGTGGGCAGCCTCAGCCTGCCGGCGCTGTCCGACTACGTTGGACTGAGAAAAATCTTCTACTGCCCGGGTATGCTGGTTGCCGGCATCTGCATGATGCTGGCCGCCTACGCCACCGGCGGCTTGATGGGGCTGGTGGCGATTGTGTGGGGCTTCATCGGCGGGGTCGCCCCGATTGCCTTTGTCGTTCCGCTGGAGATGAAAGGGGTCGGGCCGGCCCTGGCCGGCTCGGCGGTGGGCATCGCCCTGACCGCCGGCTATCTGGGCGGGGTACTCTCCCCGATTATCGGCATGGGCCTGGTTGGCATCAACCCGGTACTTGGCTTCATCTTCTGGGGCGGCGGCTATGTGCTCTCGGGCCTGCTGTTTCTGGCCGTGAAAGAGACCGGACTCCGGGCAGCCTGAATAACACGAGGATATTCATGAAGCAGTACAAAATCTACGAGCATCCTGCTGGAGCTATTGAAGCGGTGAAACTGGGCTGGTCATGGCCAGCATTCTTCTTTGTGTCTATATGGGCGCTGTTTAAGTAAATGTGGGTTTTGGGCGGCTGCGTTCTCGCAGCTTCCATCTTCTTCTCTCGCATCTTCGCTGGTTCCTTGCTGCTCGAGATACTTCTCGTCACCGTTCCGGCCGTTATCTTCGGTAGGGACGGCAACAGGTGGCGGGAGAACAATCTTCAATCTCGCGGGTACGATTACAAAGAGACGCACATCGCAGCAAAACCAGAGGGAGCAGTCGCGCTGTATCTCAAGCAGAAATCCAATGCCCCTGTTCAACCTCACCCGTGACGGTGATAGAAAAGACAGCTGATGACCTGCTGAACCAGACACTGGCCAAGCGTCGGGGTTCAACCTCACCCGTGACGGTGATAGAAAAGACAGACCTGGCAGCAAAGGAGGCACAACCCATGCCCGACGAACCCGGAATCTTTGAGATCATCTACTCCACCCGCGCTATGCGCAAACTCAAACCAGACCCCATCCCGGAAGACACCCTGAAAAAAATCGTGGACGCCGGCATCCGCTGCGCCAGCGGCGGCAATATGCAGGACTGGGCGTTCATTATCGTCCAGGACACGGAGCGCAAACGCTTTATCCGGGATTATTACTGGAATACCTGGCAGCAGATGCGGAGCGGCGGCACAATCGCCTCTGACGATATCCCCGCCCCCCAGCAGCGTATGCTGAACGCCGCGGCGCACCTGGCCGCCCATATGGACGAAGCGCCGGCCCTGCTGCTGGCCTGTACACGTGACCACTACCCTCCCATCGCCGCAATGGGCAATGAGCGGGCGAGCAAAATCGTCGTGTACGGCTCCATCTTTCCCGCGGTCCAGAATATCCTGCTGGCCTGCCGCGCCCTCGGCGTGGGAGCAACCCTGACGACCATCCACTGCTTCTTTGAAGACCAGCTCAAGGCTAGGCTGAACATCCCGGACGACATGGAAGTCGCGGCACTGATCCCGCTGGGCTACCCCCAGGGCAAGTTTGGTCCAGTCACCCGCAAGCCGGTTGAGGAGGTGATGCACTGGGACGAGTGGGGTAAGACCAGGGCGTGACACGGCCCCGGCCAGGGTCTCTTCAGGGCGACAGCAGCCCGCTCCGCCAGCCCCGCCCGGTGCGGACAAAGCGTTCCCGGTGGTGGAGGCGGTTGTCGCGGTGGGTCCAGAACTCCACACTGTCGGGAACAAGCCGGAAGCCCGTCCAGCCGCGGGGACGGGGAACCGCCCTGCCACGATACTGCCGGGCCAACTGCCGCCGGCGCGCCACTAACAGCGCCCGGTCGGCCAGCTTTGCGCTCTGGCGCGAGGCCGCGGCCGAGAGCTGGCTGGCGCGGGGTCGGGCCTGCCAACAGGCATCGGCAACACCCGCCTCCACCGGCTCAATCCGGCCCTCAAGCCGCACCTGCCTGCCAAGGCTCGGCCAATACAAGGTGGCCGCGGCCCGAGGCATGGCGTGCAGCTCCCGCCCTTTGCGACTGCGGCCGTCGGTAAAAAACACAAAACCGCTGTCATCAAAGTGTTTGAGCAGGACAAAGCGGACCGAGGGCACGCCGAGCGCACTCACCGTTGCCAGCGCCATGGCTTCGGGTTGCGCGGCCCCCTTGCGGCTGGCCGTGGCAAACCAGCGCCCAAAGCGGCGGATTGGGTCATGGGCCATGCTCCCCTTCATACCCGCCGGCTCAAAATGTTGTCAAACACATTTGTTGACATGCCGCTGCTTTTCACAGGATAATCCGCCGAACGCTCAACAGGCGACCAGAATGAGGGCGGTCGCGTGAAGAGCCGGGAAGGTTTGAAGAGCCGGGAGTGAACGCATGGCTGAAACCCGTGAGCAGACCCGACATGCGGTCCGTGACCTGTATGACTTTATCGGAGAACACCTGTACCTGAACCGCCCTGACCTCGACCTTGGCGGCGACAAGCTGAACTCAACCCTGCTGCTCAGCCTGATGACCGGGCTGATTGGCGGCAAAGCCCTCATCATCGGCGAGCCGGGTCTGGGCAAGACCACCGCAGCCGAATATATCGCCTCCCTGCTGTACCGTATTCCGCTCGGCGTCATCTGGGGCAGCCAAGTCGCCGGCCACCCTGAGCAGACCGAGGAGAAAATCATCGGCCGGCCAAATCTCGGCAAACTCAGCCAGGGCGAAGAGCAGGTGGTATGGAGCAACTTTGCCCAACTGCCGGTCAAAATCATCGACGAAATCAACCGCCTGCCCGAGACCAAACAAAGCCTGATTCTTGACGGCGTTGACCGTGGCAACTGGGAATACCTCAACCAATTGTTGCTCCACGACGAGTACTGCCTGTTTGCCACCGCCAATTACCAGGACCCCGGCACCCACCCCTTGATCCCGCCCCTGCTTGACCGCTTTGACGTGATGATCGAGTCCAAACACCCCGGCGCAAACCTGGCCTTTTTCATCGGTCAACAGGACCACACAGAAGCCCTGCTGCGGGACCTTGAACAAGAGCAGGCATTGTATGCCGTGCTGAGCAACAGCCAGACGCCGGCAAACGCCGAGCTGGAAGACGCCTGCCGGCGCTTTGCCGAGAGCCTGTCCGCTCAGCACGGCCTCACCACGTTCGACAAGGCCGAGCGGCAGACCATTCGCGCAGATATTGCCAGTCTCGGCTTCAGCCAGGACGCCAGCGCGTTCGCCCGGACGGCCCTGGCCGAGTTTTCGTTCTGCTGTCTGTACGGACAAAAACGCTCAAACGAAGAGTGTCCCGAAGGCTGCCACTACACCGGCTATCTGTGCTACCAGGTCCAGAACTGCGCCTCGAACCGCCTGCCCATTGCGCTGCGGCACTACGCCCAGGCCCTGGTCTGGTTTCTGGGCGGCGAGCAGGTCGAGGCCGAGCAGGTGCGCTGGGTTCTGCCCTTTGTGCTCGCCCACCGCACCCAATGGCGCGACGCCTACGTTGCCGCCCGGGAGCGTGAGGTGCGCCGCGACCCGCTGCCCCTCCACTTGGCCAAACAGGCCACGGCCGAGAGCTGGCGACGGTTTGCCGAACAGCGCGAAGACATTCTGGCAGCACTGGCGGCCGCGGCCCGGATTCTGGCCGGCGAGGACATACCGCCGAGCCAGGGCGACCATCCGATCTTCGCCGAGATTCAGCGCGACCTGGGGATTGAGCAGGCGTGGTAAACCCGTTTGCCGAGTTCCAGACCTGCCGGCCCCGCCGGCGCGCCCTGCCGCTCGACCGTATCGTTGCCGTCCGGGACGCAAGGCTTGAGCAGCTGATGGCCGGCTACACGGCCTATATCGCCCGGACCGGGCTGGATTGGGAGCGGATGCCCAACCGCCAGCTCACCGACCAAGCCTATGAAACCGCGCTGGGCTGCGTGACCGGCCTTACCTGCGACCCCGACGATATCGAAGACTTCTGTTTCAGCCTGGAGCAGCTCCACACGCCGGCGACTGTCCACGAACTGCCGGATGACTCGCCCGGCCTGTGGGGTCTGTCCGGTCTGTACCTGTCGGCCCTGTGCAACCGGACCGAGGGCAGGCGGCTGCAACTCCGCCTGCAATGGATGCCGGCACGGGTCCATCTGCTGGGCTATCAACTCCCGGCCGGCAAGCGTCTCAGCATTGAAGGCCTGTGCGGCGACTTCCTCGGCATGGCCCTGGCCGGCGGAGAAATCCGCCTTCGGGGCAGCGCCCTGTACGGCGTCGGCTATGCGCTGCAACAGGGCAGGATCACCATCTCCGACAACGCCGGTGAAGATGTCGGCCAAGGCATGGTCGGCGGAGAAATCCACGTCCTCGGCGGTCGTATTCGAGGTATTGGCCAAGTTCACGGCGGCAGCGTCTATCTGGGCCAGCGGCGCGTCGCTCCCAGCCGGCCAGACGAGCGCGACGAGCGCAAGGAGCGCCCACCCGCATGAACCTGCAAGCCGCACTCGCCGAGGTCTGGCCCCGCGCCCGGCGCAAACATTGTTTTCCCGAACTGCCCCAGCCGCGCATCACCGACGGCCTCAGCCAGGAAGCGGTAGAAGTGCGCCAGCGCCAGATCATCCTGAACCCGGTCTTTTGCCAGCAGCTCATTGAGCACCTGCCGCTGGGGGCTGTGCTCGAAGCCCTGCTTGACCACGGCATCGCCCACTACACCCGCTGCCCGTGGGATTTTGCCACCCACCTGCGGCTGTACGCCGCGGCCAAACGTGAACTCGGCCGCCGCGATTACGCCCAGCGGGCAACCGATATGTTTATCGACGTGGTGGTCAACACCCACTGTGTCAAAGACTTTGACACCGCCCTGCCCCAGGTCTATCGCCACCTCCAGCAGCTCAGCGGCCGGCCGCTCGACCGGCTGACGGTCGCCTTGTACGGCTTGATCTGGGGCATGGACCTTGGGGCCCGCGGCCCCGAGCCGCTGTTGCGTCGCCTGGCGCGGATTCCGTATCTGGACCGCGGCCGCTGGGAAGAGAGCATCCGGCGCTTCTGCCGGCTGATCCAGCCGGTCCTTGACGACGAACGCCGGCACTCAGAGATTTTGTCCACCGCCCTGCTCGGCCGCCACGGCCTGGCGCATCATTCGCCCAACGAGGTCGAACGCGGTCTGCGGGCCTTTGCCCTCAAGGTGGACAATCCGCGCGAGTTTCGGACCACGATTGCCGATTTTGACCAGGAGTTAGTGGCCCAGGGTCACATCGAAGAGCAAGAGGGCATGGGTCGGGGCCGCGGCGAGCGGATTGACACCGGCCTGCTGTACTACATGAAGCTGACCGAGCAGTACCAGCTGCCAGTGTCCGCCGCCCCGCTGCACCGGAGCAGTTCCTCAGACCCGCATATGCACACTCCGTGGGAGCTGGGCAGGCCGCTTCACGACCTGGATGTATGGACCAGTTTTGGCAAGATCATCCCCGGTCTCTCCCAAGCCTGGCTGTACCAGAACGGCCTGATCTACGGTCGCCGGGAGGGCGTACCGGACTGTATCATCATCCTGGACTCCTCGGGCAGCATGGCCAATCCGCGCTATCTGCTGAGTCATGCGATTCTCGGCGCTGGCTGCGCCGCGGACGCCTATCTACGGGCCGGGGCCGCGGTAGCGGTCTACAATTTCAGCGATGTGCCGGCCGGCGACAAGCTGGTAGTCGGCTTCAGCAAGGAACGCAAGCAGGTCTATCAAGCCCTGTGTCGCTATTTTGGCGGGGGCACGGTCCTGTCGTGTGAAGAACTCGACGAGCTGCTGCGGCTCGCCCAGCGCGACCAGCCCGATATCTTCTTTATTACCGATATGCAGATTCCCGAACTACACAGCCTGATCGCCTGTCTGTCGGAGCTGACCGGCCGGATCACCGCGGTGCATATTGGCGAGACCGACTCGGCCGCGGTGTTCAAAAAAGAAACCGCCGGCTGGAAAAACGCCCAGGTGTTCTCCGTCCGGCGGCGGGAGGATATTCCGCGCATCGTGCTGGGCCAAGTCAAAACCTACCTCGGCTACGGCCAGGCGAATGACTCACGCTTTTGAATTTGCGTTCTTTCCGCGCATGGACGAACGGCCGGGCGAGCTGGCTGAACTGGCAGAGCCTGAAGAATGAGGGTGCGACAGACCTCGCAAAGGAAAGAGTCAAGCGCAACTACAAGACGGCAATCCCGCAGTAGTATCAGTGTCATATCCAAATTCTTCTGCCACTGTGTCTGAACAGTCCCGATAGGGCGGACCTAGCTTCAGCGGTAGAGATATGCGGGTCCCCGGCTTTCGTCTCCACCCCCTCAGAGGGAGAAATCGGGGCCGGTGGTCAATTCGGGTCAGTAGCACCGGGTGAGTTCATCCGAACCGTCTATTTGGAGCCGTTCAGTATCAGCTCTCGATTTCTGGCCACGAAGTCAGGCGTCTCGCCCTCCAGCCTGAACCGTGTGGTCAGGGGAACACGCGCTATCAGTCCAGAAATGGCCCTGCGGCTCTCGAAGGCCCTGGGACGATCCCCAGAGAGTTGGCTGGCGATGCAGGATTATTACGATCTGTGGCAGGCCCGCCGGCACACAAACCTGGAGGGCATCGCCGGAGTACAGTTTGGGGCGGCTTAGCCCAGGGACAGGAACGACTCGCGGGCGATGGAGATGGAGGCCGAGGGAAAGACGCCGAGGAGGACCGTGCCGGCGGCGGCGATGACAATCGCCAGGCTGAGGGCGGGGCGCAGCGCGGCAATCTCCACGGCGGTGTCGGCGTCGTGCATATACATGGTGACAATCACCCGGATGTAGTAGTAGGCCGAGACCACGCTGTTGAGCACAGCGATGACCGCCAAGCCGATATAACCGGCCTCGACCGCGGCGCTGAAGACATAGAACTTGCCGGTAAAGCCGACGAGCGGCGGCACGCCGGTAAGCGACAGCATGAAGATCACCATTGCCGCGCCCAGGGCAGGGCGGCGAAAGCCCAGCCCGGCATAATCGCTCAGGTCTTCGTGTCCGTGATCCTGACGATGCAGGGCCAGCACCACCCCGAACGCGCCCAGGTTCATAAAGCCGTAGGCGAGCAGATAATACAGCAGGGCCGCGCCGCCGAGGTCGGTGCCGGCCACCATCGCTACGAGCACATAGCCGGCGTGGGCGACACTGGAGTAGGCCAGCATACGCTTGATGTTGGTCTGAACCAGGGCGGTCAGATTGCCGACTGTCATGGTCAGCACGGCAACCGCCCACACCACGCCCTGCCATTCGGCGTGGACCGCGCCGAGTGTGTGTAGAAAGACCCGGGCAAAGGCGGCAAAGGCCGCGGCCTTCACGCCGACCGCCATGAACGCGGTAATGGTGGTTGGCGCGCCCTCGTACACGTCGGGCGTCCAGACGTGGAAGGGGACGGCGGCAACCTTGAAGCCAAAGCCGACCAGCAGCAGCCCGATGCCGACCAGCAACAGGGGTGAGGACCCGCTGGCCGCGACCTGCCCGGCAATCACGGCGAGTTGCAGGCTGCCGGTTGCCCCGTACAGCAGGGCCATGCCGTACAGCAGAAACCCGCTGGCAAACGCGCCGAGCAGGAAGTATTTCAGCGCGGCTTCGTGTGAGGTCAGGCGTCGGTGCCAGATGCCAGCCAGTACATAGACGGCGATGGACATGGTTTCGAGGCCCAGAAAAATGGTAATCAGGTCGGTCGCCGCGGCCATCAGGACCATGCCGACCGCGGCAAACAGCAGCAGGGCGTAATACTCCCCCTGGTGGATTCTGGTCAGTTCCAGATAGCGGCCCGACATCAGCACAGTCAGCGCCCCGGCCAGACAAAAGAGGCTGTTAAAAAACAGCGCGTAGGAATCCAGGGCCAAAGGCCCGGACGCATCGGCGCGGCCCCACAGCGCAAGAGACACCGCGCCGGTTGCTACAAAGCCACAGACGGTCAACCAGGCCAGGTGGGGGCGGTCTGCTTCCTGAATCCAGAGGTCCCAGAACAGGACCAGCAGCCCGGTCAGGACCAGCAGCCCGGACGGCACGACGGCCAGCCAGTTGATGGACGGCAGGGCGATCATCTCCATTGCGCACTTCCCACTTGCGGCTGCTCGCGGTCCGCGGTCTGGGCCGAGGCCCGGTCCAGCCGGGCCAGGGTCGCCTCAACCGACTTTTCCATGCGGGTCAGGAATGGCCGCGGATACAGCCCCATGAAGAGCATCAGGGCCAGCAGGGGGGCAAAGATCAGCATTTGCCGGCAGTCGAGGTCTCTGGGGCTGGTGTTGGCTGTGTTCGTGACCGGCCCGAACATGACCCGCTGGAACATCCACAGCATATACACCGCCCCGAGCACAACGCCGGAAACGGCCAGGACGGCGACCACCGGGCTGGCCTCAAAGGTACCGAGCAGAATAAGAAACTCTCCCACAAAGCCGCTGAGGCCGGGCAGGCCAATGGACGACAGCAGCACAAACAGAAAGACCGAGGCGTACACCGGCATCTGCTTCCACAGCCCGCCGTACTCGCTGATGAGCCGCGTGTGACGCTGCTCATAGACCACGCCGATCAGCAGAAACAGTGCCCCGGTAGACAGGCCGTGGCCCAGCATCTGATAGATGGCACCCTCGGCCCCCTGTACATTGAAGGCAAAGAGGCCCAGGATGACAAAGCCGAGGTGGCTGACTGAGGAATAGGCCACCAGCTTCTTCAGGTCCGGCTGGACCATAGCTACGAGAGCACCGTAGATAATGCCGATGACCGCCAGGGCCATGATGAGCGGCGCGGCCTCTATGGCGGCCGCGGGGAAGAGCGGCAGGGCAAAGCGCACAAACCCGTAGGCACCCATTTTGAGCAGCACCCCGGCCAGGATGACCGAGCCGCCGGTCGGGGCCTCAACGTGGGCGTCGGGCAGCCAGGTATGAAACGGAAACAGCGGCACTTTGATCGCAAACGACAGGGCAAAGGCCGCAAACAGCCAGCGCTGGGTGTCAAGGGGAATCACCAACTGGTACAGGCGGAGCAGGTCAAAGGTCAGGAGCTGCTGCTGGCTGTGATGCAGGGAGGCCAGATACAGGATCGCCACTAGCATCAGCAGGCTGCCGAGCATGGTATACAGCAGGAATTTCAGGGCTGCGTACACGCGGCGGGGCCCGCCCCAGATGCCGATCAGGAAATACATCGGGATCAGCATGAGCTCCCAGAACACATAGAACAGGAACAGGTCAATGGCCACAAAAGTGCCCACCATACCGGTCTCCAGGACGAGGAAAAAGAACTGGTACTCCTTGACCCGGCTGTGCGTCTCTGCCCAACTGGCCAGCAGCACCAGCGGCGTCAGAAAGCTGGTCAGCAGCACCAGAAACAGGCTGATGCCGTCTACGCCGACGTAGTACTGGATGCCGAAGTCTGCAATCCAGGCGTAGCGCTCGACAAACTGGAAGTCGGCCGTCTGGCTGTCAAAACCGGCCAGCACGCCCAGCGAGATGACAAAGGTCAGCAGGGCGGTGGTCAGGGCGACATAGCGAATTCTCGCCTCCTGCTCCCTGGGCACGAAGAGGATGGCCAGAGCGCCCAACAAGGGCAGAAAGACGAGCGCACTTACCATAGATAATACCCCAGAATGAGCATGGCTCCGGCCAGAAACGAGAGGGCGTAGGTCTGGACATTGCCGGTCTGCCACAGGCGTAGCGCTGAGCCGCTGGCGTCGGCTGTTTCGGCTGTGCCGTTCACCGCCCGGTCAATGACCCGCGTGTCCCACACCTGCCACAGCCACTGCGAGGCGAGCAGCGTCGGGCGGACAAAGACGGCCTGGTAGATTTCGTCAATGTAGCAGGTGTTCAGCAGCAGCGTGTGCAGGCCGGCGAACTGTCGGCTCAGCTGCGCGGCCCGGCCCGGCTCGCGCACATACAGGACATACGCCAGCCAGATGCCGGCCAGGCCGACCAGCGTTGGCGCGTAGCGAACTGCAAGCGACACATGCGCGGCGTGGTGCTGGTCAAACACCGCCTGTAAAAAATGGGGAACATCGAAGTAGCCGCCAAGGACCGACAGCACGGCCAGCCCAATCAGCGGGGCGGTCATCACCGGGGGCGACTCATGGATATGGGCGGCCAGCTCGTGACCGGCCCGGGGCTCGCCCCAGAAGGTGACAAACAGCAGCCGGAACATGTACAATGCGGTCAGGCCGGCCCCCAGTGTGCCTGTCAGCCACAGTATCGCCGAGCCGTGCGGGGCGGCGTAGGCTTCTTCCAGGATCAGGTCTTTGCTGAAGAAGCCGGACAGCAGGGGCACGCCGGCAATGGCCAGGCAGCCGACTGCAAACGTCCAGTATGTGGTCGGCATGGTGGTGCGCAGCCCGCCCATCCTGCCGATGTCCTGCTCGTCGCTCATGCCGTGGATGACACTGCCGGCACCCAGAAACAGCAGGGCCTTGAAAAAGGCGTGGGTCATCAGGTGAAAGACCGCCGCCCCATACGCGCCAACCCCCAGGCCCAGGAACATATAGCCGAGCTGACTGACAGTTGAATAGGCCAGGACCTTTTTGATATCGGTCTGGACCAGGGCGATGGTGGCCGCAAACAGGGCCGTGGCCGCCCCGATGTAGGCCACCAGGGTCAGCGCAGCGGGCGACATCGCGTACAGGAAGTGCAGGCGGGCGATCAGGTAAATCCCGGCCGTGACCATAGTCGCGGCGTGGATCAGGGCGCTGACCGGCGTCGGGCCGGCCATCGCGTCCGGCAGCCACACATACAGCGGAATCTGGGCCGATTTTCCGGTCGCGCCGATGAACAGCAGCACACACACCGCGGTCACCGTGCCGACCGACAACATTGAGGCCCCGGCCTCGATGCCGGTGAACGACAGGGTCCACACGCCGTGCTCGCCCAGGCTCCAAAACAGCACAAACAGGCCCAGCAGAAAGCCGGCATCTCCGACCCGGTTGACGATAAACGCCTTTTTGCCGGCGCTGGCTTTCTCGTCGTCGGTGTACCAGAAGCCGATCAACAGGTATGAGCACAGGCCCACGCCTTCCCAGCCGACAAACAGCAGCAGCAGGTTCTCGGCCATGACCAGCACCAGCATGGCCGCGGTGAACAGGTTGAGATAGGCAAAATAGCGCGCTATGTCCGCGTCCTCGGCCATATAGCCGACCGAATAGACATGGATCAGAAAACCGACCCCGGTGATGACCAGGATCATCACTGCGGACAGGGCATCAACTCGCAGGGCAAAGTCAACATGCAACTCCCCGGCCGTAATCCACGGAAAAATGTGGTCAACCAGTGCTCCGTCCTCGGGCAGCTGAAAAAAGGCTGACACGGCCAGCAGAAACGAAGCCAGGACCACGCCCGGACCAATCGCGTTGACCGCCCCGCGGCCGAGCCGTGCGCCATAAAAAACATGAAACACCGCCCCCAGCAGGGGCAACAGGACAATAAAACGCAGGTAGGGAAGCGAAACGCTCAGAGCCTCGTGCATAGCCTTACCACCGCAGCAGGGTCAATTCATCCGCATTGACCGTCTCTTTGCCGCGAAACACGAGCAGCACAATCGCCAGTCCGACCGCGGCCTCAGCCGCAGCCACGGCCATTACAAAAAAGACGCTCAACTGCCCGTCCATAGAGCCAAGGTGGCGGGCAAAGGCGACAAAGGACAGGTTTACCGCGTTGAGCATCAGTTCAATCGACATGAAAATAATGATCGCGTTGCGACGCACCAGGACACCCATCACCCCAATGGTGAACAGGACCGCGCTGAGGACGAGGTGATAACCGAGGGGAACCATGTGTTTCGCTTTCAGCCGTCAACGCGGCGCGTCTTCAAGCCTGGTGCCGGGCTAAGACCACTGCCCCGACAACGGCTACCAGGAGCAACACCGAGGTCACTTCAAACGGAATCAGAAAATCGGTAAACAGTCGCTCGCTCAGGGCGGCGACCGTCCCAAACCCCTCCGGCAGCTCAGCCGTGGCCTCGGACGGTGCCCGGCCGAGCAGCACCCACAGCTCGATGATCAAGACCGCACCACCGCCGAGGGCGACCCGGCTCAGCCCCCGGCGCAGCGTGGGCTGAGCCGAGTCGGTCTGGAGGTTGAGCAGCATGATCACAAACAAAAACAGGACCATCACCGCCCCGGCGTAGACGATGATCTGCAACGCGGCCACCATATGGGCCTCCAGAAACAGATAGTACACCGCCAGCAGAAACAGCGTCAGGACCAGAAACAGCGCGCTGTAGACCGGGTTGGGGTGTAACACTACCAGACCGGCGACGAGGACCAGGGGAATAGCCAGAGCAAAAAACGTGATCGGGTCCATAAGCTATTGCAGCAGCAGGATGACCAGCGCGGTGGCCATCACGTTGACCAAGGCGACCGGCAACAGAATTTTCCAGCCCAGGTTTATCAACTGATCGTAGCGAAAGCGGGGCAAGGTCCAGCGAATCATGATCTGCAACCAGCAGAAGAACACCACTTTCAGGGTAAACGCGCCGACCTGGAGCAGGCTGACCAGCAGCGACGGCAGGCCCAGACTCACACCGCCCGGGAACTGAAACCCCTCGCGGCCCAGGAAAGGGACCTGCCAGCCGCCAAAAAACAGCGTTGTCACCAGCGCGGCAACCACCACTACCTCGACAAAATCGACCAGCATGAAGGTTGCCTGCTTCATGCCTGAGTACTCGGTGAAATAGCCCGAGATCAACTCTGACTCGGCCTCCGGCAGATCAAACGGGTTGCGTTTGCTCTCAGCAATCCCGGCCGTCAGAAAGATGAAAAAGGCGACCGGCTGCAAAAAAATACCCCAGGCCGGGATAAGCCCGCCCCACAGCTCGCCCTGAGCGCGCGCAATGTCTTGCAAGTCGAGCGTGCCAAAGCTCAGGACCACCCCGATCAGTGACAGGCCCAGGGCGATTTCATACGAAATCATCTGGGCTGAGCCGCGAATGCCGCCCAGCAAGGCCCAGCGGTTATTGGACGCCCAGCCGCCCAGCACCACCCCGTACACCCCAAGCGACAGCATGGCCAGGACGTACAGCAGACCGACGTTGAGCGAAGCCGCCTGGAGGGAAATCGTCCGCCCGCCGATAATCAGCACATCCCCGAACGGGATGACCAGAAACGTGATCAGAATCGGCAGCAGAGCAATAATCGGGGCCAGGGTATGCAACAGGCGGTCGGCCCCCGGCGGGATAAAGTCCTCTTTGGTAATCAGTTTGAGGGGATCGGCAACCAGGGTATTAATAAGGCCCAGGTTAAACGGCAGCTTGCCAAAAATGGCGGCCCGATTGGCACCTATCCGGTCTTGCAGCACAGCGCTGCCCTTGCGCTCAACCCACAGCAGCAGCCCGCCAAGGTTGATGACCATGAACAGGACAAGCAGGGTAAGCGTAAAAGAGACGATAAAATCCAGCATGGGTTCTCGAGGGTGAGGGGTATCTGTACGCGGCGGGTTCCCCTGTGTCTATCTGTGTCTATATTGTGTCCGCTAAACCGTCGACCAGGCGTCCGACCTGGTCGGGGGTCAGGTTTTCATGGTAGTCGTCGTTGACCTGGACAACCGGGGCCGTGCCGCACGAGCCGAGGCACTCGACCTCACCCAGCGAAAAGACCCGGTCGGCCGTGGTCTGGCCCGGCACGATGCCGAGCTTGTCCTGTAGACGGTCCACAATCCGGTCTGCGCCCCGCAGGCGACACGACAGATTCGTACACACCTGGAGGTGAAACCGGCCCATCGGCTTCTTGTACAGCATCGTATAGAACGAGGCGACCGAAGCCACATAGGCCGGCGACAGACCGAGGAGGCCGGCGATATACTCCATGACCTCCAGACTCAGATAGCCAAACTCCTCCTGGGCCAACCAGAATGTCGGCAGGAGGGCCGCCTGCTTGGTCGGGTAGTGGCTCAGAACCTCTTCAAAGCGTTGATAGGTCTCGTCTGAGAATTGTACGGACATGCCGGGTTGTGTGCGCGGTTATCTATCGCACTCTCCACCAATCATGTTGACCATCCCGAAGGTGGTGATGATATCGGACACCAGGTGGCCTCTCAGCATCGTGCCCAGCGCGGCCATGCCAAAGAAGCACGGCGGGCGGACCCGGACGCGGTAGGGCCGGCCGCTGCCGTCGCTGACCAAGTAGAAACCGAGTTCTCCGTTGGCCCCTTCAACCGGGATATAGACCTCACCGGGCGGGATTTTCACCCCCTCAATGACCAGCTTGAAGTGGTTCATCAACCCCTCGATATTGCCGTAGACCTCTCTTTTGTCGGGCAGGCTGATACGCGGGTCGTCAACCCGGATCGGGCCTTCGGGCAGCTGCTCAAGGGCTTGCTCAATGATGCGCTTGCTCTGCCTGAGTTCTTCAAAGCGCACCGCAAAGCGGTCGTAGTTGTCGCCCTGGGTGCCGGTCGGAATATCGAAGTCAA
This sequence comes from uncultured Binatia bacterium (SeqCode), assembly GCA_965242605.1. Taxonomy (GTDB): domain Bacteria; phylum Desulfobacterota; class Binatia; order Bin18; family Bin18; genus JAAXHF01. The sequence continues at coordinate 675,967 of CBDESS010000001.1, forward strand.
GCCGGTCGTAGACCAGATACGGCTGCGAGCGACGAATATCGTGCGGAATGCCGGTCGCCCGCAACAGCGGGCCGGTCAGGCTGTAGGACACCGCGTCCTGTTGAGAGATAGCGCCGACCCCGGACATGCGATCAATAAAAATCCGGTTCTTTGACAGCAGTTGGTCGCAGTCGGACAGGATTTTGTCCATGTCAGCAAACGTACTCCGCACCCGCTCGGCAAACCCGTGGGGAACATCCTGGGTCACCCCACCGACCCGGGCATAGCTGACGGTCAGCCGCGCCCCGGTCACGGCCGAGACCAGGTCGTAGAGCATCTCGCGCGTCTCCATCATGTAGAAGCCGACCGAGATGGCACCAGCCTCGGCCGCGGCCATGCCCAGACACGTCATGTGGTCGGTAATACGCGAGATTTCGCTCATAATGGTCCGAATGTACTGGCAGCGTTCCGGCACCTCGACTTCCAGCAGCTTTTCGGCCGCCAGGGCAAACGCCACATTATTGATCAGCGGCGAGGCGTAGTTCAGTCGGTCGGTATACGGCACGACATGGTTCCAGGTGCGCTGCTCGCACATCTTCTCAAACCCCCGGTGCAGATAGCCGATTTCGGTATCCAGATTGAGGATTTTTTCGCCGTCAAGGGTCAGGTTGAACTTGATCGTGCCGTGGGTGGCCGGATGGGACGGCCCCATCTGGAGCGACATCACCTCCGAGCTCGGGTCAAAGCCGTCGGGAGAAGACAGCGGTGATATCTCCTCTGAAGACTGGTCATGGCCGCGCTCTTGGGCGTCCGCGGCCGGGAGTGGCTCTTGTGCCATATTACTTCCACGGGTTGGCGATTGGATCGCGCTCTTCAACCAGGGGCTGGCGCTTATCAACCGGGTAATCTTTTCGCAGCGGGTGGCCCTGAAACTCTTCGTACATCAAAATACGGGTCAGCTTGGGATGGTCCCGAAAAGACACCCCAAACATGTCCCACACCTCACGCTCCAGCCAGTTGGCCGCCTTCCACAACTCCGTCACCGACGGCAGCCAGGCCTCGTCCTCGGCCACCCGGACCTTGACCCGCAGGCGATGGTTGAGCCGCAGCGAGTACAGGTGGTAAACCACCTCAAAACGCGGCTCCTGCCCAAAAAAATCGACCGCGCTCAGATCAACCAGCATATTGAAAGCAAACTCGGGGGCGTCTCTGAGGCTGGTGAGGACCTCAGGCAGGTCGGTCCGTTCAAGCAGAATCGTGGCGTTGCCGTGCCGGGCATAGCTCTCGACAATTTTGCCCGAAAAGGCGCTCTCGGCTTTGCTCAGCAACTCCATAGGCCATCTCGCTCGTCTTTTCCCTAGGCCGATTCAAGCGCCCCCTTCTTAATCACATACACCAGTCCAACCGCCAGGATCAGGACAAAAACCAGCATCTCGACAAAGCCGAACAGCCCCAGCCGCCGGAACACCACCGCCCACGGGTAGAGAAACACCACCTCAATGTCAAACACGATGAAAAGAATGGCGACCAGGTAGAATTTGACCGAGAATCTTCCCCAGGCCGAGCCGCTCGGCGGATTGCCGCACTCAAACGGCTCGTCTTTGACCGCGGAGCGCTGCTTAGGGCCAAACAGGGTGCTGGCAAAGACCATCGCTCCGACGACCACCCCCGCCAGGATCAGCGCTATCAGGACCGGAACATACTGCTCCATATTCCCCTCAGTGCATGCCCGAGGCATAAAAACAGAGGGTGCCAGGGGTTGTCAAGCCAGGATGTGCGCAACACGCCGCCCGCAAGCCGTCTGTTTCTTGCGATCCCAACCCGGAGGTGGTACAACCCTAAGATACACCGCAGGAGAGGTGCCAGAGTGGTCGATTGGGCACGACTGGAAATCGTGTGTACCTTTACCGGTACCGAGGGTTCGAATCCCTCCCTCTCCGTCAGAGGTGATAGCTAGGTCCTGCGCAAGGGAGGTCGGGAACCCCGTCAGGTCCGGAAGGAAGCAGCGGTACCGATTTCGACCCTGTGCCGCAGGGTAGCCTAGCTATCACCCCTGACGGCAGAGGGAGAGCTCTCCACAGCGTTGCCAGCCATGAGTTATCTCGTCCTCGCCCGCAAGTGGCGGCCCCAGACCTTTGACCAGGTGGTCGGCCAGGAGCATGTGACCCGGACCCTCCAGAACGCGATCCAGAGCGGCCGCATCGCCCACGCCTTTTTGTTTACCGGCCCGCGCGGGGTCGGCAAGACCACCATAGCCCGGCTGCTGGCCAAGGCGCTGAACTGTGAGGGCGGGCCAACGCCCCAGCCGTGCAACAGTTGCAGCAACTGCGCCGAGATTACCGCCGGCAGCTCGATCGACGTGCTGGAGATTGACGGGGCGTCGCATACCGGGGTTGACCACGCCCGCGACATTACCGAGGGCGTCCAATACCGGCCGGCCAAGAGCCGTTTTCGGGTCGTCATTATCGACGAAGTCCACATGCTGTCGAATGCGGCCTTTAACGCCCTGCTCAAAACCCTGGAAGAGCCGCCGGCCCACGTCAAGTTCATCTTTGCCACCACCGAGGTCCAGAAAATTCTGGCCACGATTGTGTCGCGCTGTCAGCGCTACGATTTCAGGCGGATTTCGCTGCGTGACCTCATCAAGCAACTGACCGCTCTGGCCGATCACGAACAGTTCGTGTGCGATGAGGTCGGCCTGTCCCTCATCGCGCGCGAGGCCGATGGCAGCCTGCGCGATGCCGAGTCCTTGCTTGAGCAGGTCGTGACCTGGGGTGACGGTCAGGTCAACGCCCAAACCGTCCGCCAGGCGCTCGGGGTCGCCGACCGTCAGGTTCTGTTTGAGATCGTCGGCGCGATCCTGGCCCATGACCCGGCCCGGGCGCTGCGCGTTGCCGGGGATCTGTACGAGTACGGCTATGATCCGCGGCGGCTGTGCCGCGACCTGCTGGAACACTTTCATCATCTGGTCATTGCCAAGGTGTGCAACGACCCGGCTGTGCTGGCCGATTTGCCCGACCACGAGATCAAGGCGGTCCAGGACCAGGCCGCCAAATGCTCGCTCGAAGACCTCCAGCGGTCTTTCAAGCTGCTGCTCCAGGCCGAAGAAGACATCAACCGGACCGCCTATACCCAGTTGGCGGTTGAAATGAGCCTGGTCAAGCTGGCCAGCCAGCCGCCGGTCGTACCAATTGACGAGGCCCTGGCCCAGCTTCAGGCCCTGCGCAAGCAGTTCGGCCCGGGCCAAGCGCAAGCTCCGCCTCCACCCCCGGCCTCCGAGCCGGGCCGCCCGCCGCGGCCTGCAGCCCGGGCGTCAACACCTGCCCCCGACAGTCCGCCGCCGCCCGACCCGGCCCCTCCCCATCTCCAGCCGGTTCCAGACCCCACGCCGAGCGACACCGGACAGGACGCCTGGGAGCGCCTGTTGGCCGCAGTCCAAAAGGATAAGCTGTCGCTGTTTTTTGCCCTCAAGTCGGGCCAGCTCCACGACCTCAACCAGACCGCGCTGACCATTCGGGTGAACAAAGAGCCGTACTTCAAGGAACTGACGCGCAAAGAGAACCACGCAATTGTAGAAGAAGCCGCAGGCCGGGTATTTGGCCGGCCACTGCGGGTCGAGGTGAGCAAGGACAGCCGGCCGAGGCCGGCGGCCTCCGAGAGGGAACGCGACTACGACCGGCCATCGTCGCGTTCCCTCTCATCCCAAAACGGCGCGGCCGGCAACTCGGGCGAGGCACCCCCTCCCCCTGACCCCCTCCCCGGGGGAGCGGGAAGGTCCAGCCTGACGGACAAGGACGAAGACCCCCTGGTCCCAACCGTTCTCGAAGTGCTGGGCGGCGAGGTCCAGAGCAGCCGCATCCGCGGCGGCAAGGCATAAACAAGTTAACGATCATGACCAGCCAGCCAATCGTTCACCTGTGACAGGAGTCAGTATGGCAGATTTCAACATTGGCGACATTATGAAACACGCCCAGCAGCTTCAGAGCCAGCTCAGCCAAGTTCAGGAACAGGCCGCCAAAAAGACCGTCACTGCCACCGCCGGCGGCAGCATGGTCAGTGCCGAGGTCAACGGCGGGCTGGAACTGGTATCGCTGACCATTGACCCGGTGCTGTTCGACGGCGACCAGGTAGACGCAGAGATGATTCAAGACCTCGTTATTGCCGCGGTCAACCAGGGCATCAGCCGAGCCAAAAAGATGATGGCCGATGAGGTCGGCAAGCTGACCGGCGGGCTTAAAATTCCCGGTCTGACCCCATGAACCTCACCCCATCTTTGGCCCGTCTGGTAGACCAGCTCGGCCGGCTGCCCGGCATTGGCGAAAAAACCGCCACCCGCCTTGCCCTGTTCATCCTGAACGCCGACCGCGACTATGCCGAGGCGCTCGCCGAAGCGGTCTGGGCGGTCAAGACCGAAACGACCCTGTGCCGGGAATGCTTCGGCTTGGCCGAAGGCGAGCGCTGCGCCATCTGTCTTGACCCCAAACGCAACGACGACGCGCTGTGTGTCGTTGAGGAGCCGGCCGACCTCCTCGCGCTCGAGAAAGTCCACGAGTACCGCGGCCGCTACCACGTTCTGCACGGCGTCCTGTCGCCCCTCGACGGCATCGGCCCCGACGAACTCAAGATCACCCCCCTGCTTGAGCGGCTGCGTCACGCGCCAACCCGGGAAGTCATCATCGCCACCAATCCGACCACCGAGGGCGAAGCCACCGCCCTGTATCTGGCAAAGGTGATCAAACCGCTCGGGCCGCGGGTCAGCCGCATCGCCCGCGGTATCCCAATGGGCGGCGATGTTGAATACACCGATGTCGTGACCCTGGGCCGTGCCCTCGAAGGCCGCCGCGAGATGTAACTGGCCACACCTTTACACCTGCCCCGGCCTTTGCTACAAAACTGTATCCGTGGCGCGGCAATCGCGTCGGCATCCAACGCGGCGATCCTCGGTAGCTCAACCGGCAGAGCAATCGGCTGTTAACCGATGGGTTGTAGGTTCGAATCCTACCCGAGGAGCCAGACCTCTCCGCCCGCCACCCCTCGTCATCCGCATGGCCCTCAAGTCTGGTTGACCCCGCCGTTTCCAAGTCGTTATACTCATCACACGCCAGGGGCTCCGGCTGGGCAGCGTCTGGTTGACCCCGCCGTTTCCAAGTCGTTATACTCATCTCCGACAGCTAACCCCGTGACCGAGCCGTCTGGTTGACCCCGCCGTTTCCAAGTCGTTATACTCCAGCCTGGCCGGCCGCGGAGCGAGTTGCCGCGTCTGGTTGACCCCGCCGTTTCCAAGTCGTTATACTCCCAGTCACGAGCGCGGAGGGCTTTGCAGGCGTCTGGTTGACCCCGCCGTTTCCAAGTCGTTATACTCTTCGGTCAAGCTGCCGATATACAGGTCCCTGTCTGGTTGACCCCGCCGTTTCCAAGTCGTTATACTCGTCATCCCGCCAGGAGCGAGGCTTTTGAGCGTCTGGTTGACCCCGCCGTTTCCAAGTCGTTATACTCAACCCCACCTGGAGGGAGTTGCCGGGCGGAGTCTGGTTGACCCCGCCGTTTCCAAGTCGTTATACTCGTCATCCCGCCAGGAGCGAGGCTTTTGAGCGTCTGGTTGACCCCGCCGTTTCCAAGTCGTTATACTCAACCCCACCTGGAGGGAGTTGCCGGGCGGAGTCTGGTTGACCCCGCCGTTTCCAAGTCGTTATACTCGACTTCATGGACGAGACCCGCGAGAGGCTTGTCTGGTTGACCCCGCCGTTTCCAAGTCGTTATACTCAACGGAAGTGCTGGACAAAGCCATCTTGGAGTCTGGTTGACCCCGCCGTTTCCAAGTCGTTATACTCAAGCCGCACGGAAACTCCCGTGCGGCTTGAGTTTTTTTGATTTTGAAGGCGGTGGCACAACGTTCTCCTAGAGAAGAACCAGTTGGACAGGGCGTGGGCTTTCCTTACGCTTGCCCCCGTTCCAGATGGTCATCATCCGCCCCATCTGCTTCTCGGTAATCTGCAAAACCGACACATGGCCCTTCTCCGGGCACAGAGCGACGAGCCTGGCAAGCTCCCGCTCGCTCCGGTCGGGCGTGCCCACGAACTTGCGGTACACCGAGAACTGCATCATCTCATAGCCGCGTTTGCGGATGTCATTGTGAAACCGGGTGTATGCCTTCCGGCCTTCTGGGCTGGCGACAGGAAGGTCGTAGAAGACGAGCAGCCACATGTAACGCGGCCTTCCAGAAACTTCAGGAGAGGAACGGGCGGTCTGGATAGCGAACCCGTGTCTCGCGGCCGTCTTCAAGAAATTCTCGATACCCACGCACGACTTCCAGCACTGCCCGCTTGAGCGGCCCATCATTCGCAAATGGCTCTGATATCGCCGACTTCACCGCTTTCTGGTCAATGCCGTCCCTCTCGCCTGCTCCGCGTGTCACCGCCGCATCCACGGTCGGGCGGAAAGGCTCCATCAGGTCGGAAGCAAGCGCCCAGGCGTTGGTGCGAGAGGCATGACCAAACCCCAGCGACGGGTCGCAGCCAAGCGCCACAAGCCCGCGCCCCACGGTTGCCAGCAGAACGGCATACCCCCAGTTCAGCAACCCATTACGCGGGTCTTCCTGGTCCGAGCGCTTGAAATCACTGAACAGACCACGCCAATAGATCGCAGCCGCCTGAGCCTCAACTGTCTCCTGTCCATCCAGCCCTACATCGTCCGCCAGGCGTCGGACCCGCTGAGCGCCCCGCGCACCGACCTGTTCCAGGAGCGCCGCCTGTACCATGATTTTCGCCCGCACGGTGCGCCGCCAGAGCCGGCGGGCAGCGACCTGCCCACGCAAAGCGCACGCTTGGATGCGGCGGACTTGTCCGGCGTTCCACCCCGCGCTGATCGGCAGAGACACAGAGACCGGGAGATGTTGCCGGCAAAAAATGACCGGGATACTGCGCTCACCGCAGGCCGCGAGCGCCGCGGTTGTCACCGTCGCCCGCTCGGTTTCCAGCACAACCGCCAGCACGTCGCCGGACGGGAGCGTTACCCGGCCATCTCCATCGCGCTTTTCGATGACGAAGCTATTTGCCTCGAAGCGGATATGACACCGGCTGGATACCTCCAGGAGCCTTTCTGCGCCTGTGAAGTCGTCTGCCAAGGACATCGATTGTCAACCTGGTGATATCGTTATCAGGTGTGATTCGCCGCTTCTGTTCCTGTTTGCGGGCGGCTTCGTTCACTGGGTAGGCGATCAACTGCTTGTTAATATTCAGACCAGTCACGACAAACGCTTGTCCATCCTTGAGCACCGTATCTCCCCGACGGAAGATCGGGGAGCCTTTTCTGAATACGCTTGCGCGTTCCTCGGCATTCATCCGGGCGAACTCGGCGACCGAAATAACCTGCCGGTCTCCGGCCTTTGGCGCACCCACCACAGCGAACTTGCCTTCACTGTTGATGAACGCGCCCTTTTGACCGGACAGGGGGAGAGCTGTTCTGCGCTTGAGTGTTATGTTCCTGCCGCCTTCCCGGTTGCGGTAGTGAAGCTCAATCTTCCCGGCCAGATTGTCGGCACGATGCTTCTCTTTCGGCGTGGTCATCGGGAGGGCTTCGTAGCGGGCAAGAATCTCTTTCGCGCTGAGAACCGCATCACCGTCCGGGGCTACTCCTTCCTTGCGGAGCAGGCCGGTCAACTTCTTTCTCTTTTCCCACGCTGGCCGGAACGAGTAGATATTCTCTTTTCCAAACGCCCCGAGTCCGCCGCCCATCTTGTCGCCGGGGTTCCAGCGGTTGTCCGCACGATGGGCCGTGTGGATAGTCGGCAGCGTCTGTTCAAGCCGGGCGAGGTTGTCCTGAAAGTCCTTGAACAGCCCGGTACCGCCGGTGATGTGGCTCAAGGCTGTCTGTAAAGCGCGGGGGGTGTACAGTTCCTCATAGGCACACGCATGGGACAGCCGGGCGAAGGCAGCCCCGAGAACATGGCTGTCGAAATGGGCCACCAGAAACGCATCAACCGCGTGGTTGCGGAGGTCGGAACGCTCCTTGTTGATGTCAAACATGCAGCGCAGCGCATGGACCGCCCACGCCTTGATCGGCTCGGTTTCTGCCCCGAGGTGGCGCAGATAACGCCGTGCGAGCTTCGTGGACCAGCCGATATTGGCGATATCACGCGCCGCCGGGCCGCCCTCGCGCGGCGTGCGGTCGGGATGAAAACGACGGAACAGGGCGGCCCGGTCCCGGGGCCGGAATGGCTGCGCCCCCTTGCGGGTCGCTCCGTCTTCCCCCTCTGCGTCTGTCCCCGGCACAACCGGCTGCCTGGCCAGCGCCTTGAGTACGTCGGGGCGCGGCTCACCGAACTTATCGAGCCGATCACGGTCCTGCTGCGCCCTTGCCAGGGTCTCTTCAAGGCGTTTCCGCCGTGGGGAAGTACGAAGCTTCTTTTCACTCTCTTCAATCTGACTGTCCAGACCAAAGGTCGTAAACGCGACGAGAGCGGGCTGGAAGTCGTCGAGGTCGCCGAAGGCTTCCCACGGGAGACGCCGGCCCTTCTGTCGATTGAAACGCGACACGAACATGTTGTTTTCGCGGAAGTCACCAAATGCGGCCGGCTCAACGTGGTCAAGCTGATATTCGCTGCCGTCCACCAGCGCACTTGGCTGGATATCACTCCCGTCGTAGTCCCGCCAGCCTTGACGGACCGCGGCCTTCCAGCGGTCTACCAGGCGGTCAAGCCCAGGACCGACCGGCATGGTTGCACCGAGAACCTTCTCGATCTCTGCTTCGATGCGCTTGCGCAGTTTCTCGCGGGCGCGGTTCGTCGTAGTGTGGCCCGCGGCCTGCGCCTCTGAGAAGGTTGAGCGGGCCATCTCGATAGCGCAGCGCGTCGGCAGAATACCGCCCATCATTTCGATAATCGCGTTCACCACGGCCCGCAGCCGGTTCATAACCACATGCACATCAGGGTTGGCCGCCCGCCCGTACTGCCGTTCCTCTGCCACAGTCCGCTCCTCGGGCGCGAACCCTGTTGCCGGGACAGTCTCGTCCGGCATGACCTGGCCGTAATACGGAAGCCGCTCATAGAGCTCGAGTGCTGGTTCCGGTGCTCCCTGTTCCCGGAGCTTGCGGAGCTGCTCGCCGTGATCCAGCCTTTGCGCGTAGCAGTCGCCGAGCAGGCGGACGGCTTTGACGGATAGTGACGAAAACCTGTCTTCGAGTTTCCTGGCGACCTCTGCCCGGTCCACCCTTTCCAGCACGCCGGGGCCGAACTGTGCCTCCGCGTCGTGCTTCAGGGCCTCGTCGTCGCACGTGTTCCACGGCCGCACCTCCTCACCGTCAGCCGAAGGCCAGTGCCGGCGCAGGAACCGCATTGTCCAGTCATCGCGTTGCTCAACAGGCAGACCGCGCCATGCCTCTCCCAAGGCTTCACCAAGCGCGACATCGGTTTTGGCTCCTTCCAGTCGCCGCGCCCCGGATCCGTCGCCCCGGTCGAGTTTCAATTCAATCCCAAGTTCCCCGGAAAGTTCCTTGAGGCTGACCATCTCGCGTGCCGAGAGAAGAGCGACCGCCCTGTTGAACGTATCCGTATCAAGGGCCTCGTCATCCCGGTCACGCAGATTGGTCGCCTGCTGCAAGCTGCGGAACCGCTGAAAACTCGGCAGGGCGGTAACACAGCGGTATTCGCCGGGGAACCAGCGGCATCGGCCCGGCGTTCTGGCCTGGAGCGGTCGCCTGAACTCCGCGGCCTCTTCAATACGCGCCCAGGCATCGTCATCAATCCTGATTCCCGAATCCCCCCTCAGCTTCTCGCACTCCTTACGGACCAGGGAGAAGGTCGGGGTCAGGAACTTGAGCGCTTCATAGCTCGGCACCTCGTCGCCGTCCTTGGCTCTCTCCTTCCCGTGCTCCTTCTGCCTCTGCCACGCGAGAGAGCGATGACGCTTCCGAAACTGAACCTTGTCGCGTCTGGCATCGCTCGCACAGCGTTCCAGAAATTCTCCGATTGTTCGACAGCCGTACTGCTGGAGCGCCTGACGGTAGGCCTCCTCGGTCCGCGTGGCAAAGCCTGAGCCTTCATCCGGTCCGGCACGACCAATGGGTTTCACGTACCCGCGGCGTTTCAGGGCATTGTACAAAGCCCGCCCCAGGTCGTGAGGATGGACGGGGAACGGGGGGTCAAGCAGCTTGACCCGGAGCACATCCGCTGTGATAGTGACCTGTCCCTTGAGGTCTTCGCCCTCTTTGGGCAGCAGCCCGGCATCTTGCAGTGCCCGCTTGACGTGCAGACGCCGTCGCTGACGGGCATCCAGCATATGGCGCTTGGCCCTGGACTCCGCGCGAATTTTCGAGAGCGACTTGTCCCCCTTCTCCTGTCGTTCTCGGGCGTCGAACTTATGCGTCCCCAGCGGCACAAAGCCGGGGAGGTCGGGAAGCTGTGTGCGGGTGGCCGACTTCGGCAATGTGCTGTTATGGTCGGCAATATCCTGCGCGGTCAGAAAACACAGACGCTTGCCGTCCTCGAAAAGGATGCACCAGCCGATATTGCCGTTGCCGATGTCAAAGCCAATGCGGTAGCCGGTAAACGTTCCGAGATTGGCTTTTCTCGTCGAACGCCGCCGCGGACCGGCCGCGGTGTTCACTTCCTCTTGAAATGCCGCGTCCTCATAATCTTCGGACTGACGAGCTATGCGGGCAAATGGCTTCATAGCGTCATTCTCCATCAAGCAGGTCTACTATAGCGACTGAACCCCGGCCCTGGAAGCAGACTGTTGACATTGCCCCGGTATTCCTGTTTGGATGTGCAGTACGACTTGAAAACGGCGGAGAGTCAACCCGATAAGGGTTCTCCCGAGAGATGATCGGTCCGGCGCTGCGGCAATGGACCATCCCCGGCATACCCGGGGGAAGGCCGACCTGCATCAGGTCGGTTTTTTTGTTGTATCGCTGTAACTACCTGTTTTTGTTGAATCTGACTTCGGGAGGGGGGTAGAAAACAAGCTGAACTTATGGAAAAGAGGGAAATCGTGCGTCAAATTTTCCGATAAAAGCAGGGCCCGCGCGCTATAAAGGCTCGGAAACGACCCATTGCCACAAGGAGGACCGCATGGCGGGAGCATTAGACGGAATCAAAGTCCTGGAACTGACCCGGGTGGGGCCGGGGGCGTTCTGCACCATGATGTTGGCAGATATGGGCGCTCAGGTACTCAAGGTTGAGGCCCCGCCGTCGGGCAAGCTGGCCGGCTCGGGCGCTTCACCCACCCCCGACCAGGCAAGGAAGCTGGCCACCAATTTCACCAATCGGAACAAGAAGAGCGTCACCCTCAACCTGAAAGACGCGGAGGGGCAGGCCATCCTGCAAGATCTGGCCAGAGACTATGACGTACTCGTTGAGGGCTTTCGGCCCGGGGTGATGCAGCGCCTGGGCGGCGATTATGCCACGCTGAGCACACTCAACCCGCGCCTGGTGTACTGCTCGCTGAGCGGATTCGGCCAGGATGGCCCATATCGGGAGTATCCGGCCCACGACCTGAACTATCTCTCTCTCGGCGGCGTGCTCAACCTGATCGGTCAGCCCGAAGGACCGCCGGCGATTCCGCTGAACATTATCGCCGACTACGCCGGTGCCTCCATGCACGGCGTGACCGGCATCATGTTTGCCCTGTTCGCCCGCGAGCGGACCGGCAAAGGCCAGTTCGTTGATGTGTCCTATCTCGACACCACCATCTCCCTGCTGGCGGCCACGCCCAATGTCCGTGACTATTTTGCCGAGGGCACAATGCCCGGCCGGGGCAAGGGCGTGTTTGGCGGCGGGTTTGCGTATTACAGCGTGTACAATACCAGAGATAACAAGCAGTTGAGCATCGGCTGTACCGAGCCGTGGTTGTGGAACAATCTGTGTGACGCGCTGGACCGCCCGGACTGGAAAGACTGCGGCATGAAGGCCGGCGACTTCTCGCAGACCACGACCGACCGCCACCAGCAGGTGCGCCGGGAACTCCAGGCCGTGCTGATGACCAGAACCCGCGACGAATGGTATGAACTCCTGACCAAGGCCGATGTCTGTGTCGGCAAGGTCTACGATGTGCCTGAGGTCTTTGACGACCCCCAGGTCCGCCACCGTCAGATGGCGGTCGAGCTCGACCATCCCCAGGCCGGCAAAGTGACCCAGGCCGGGGTAGCGGTCAAACTGTCCGATACCCCGGGCGCTATCCGCTCCTTTGCCCCGTCAATCGGCCAGCACACACAGGAGGTTTTGGGCGGCCTCGGCTACAGCCGGGCTCAAATCGCCGCACTGCGCGAGAAACGGGTGGTGTAAGCGGGGCGGGGGATGCGTCTGCGCTTTGAGCTCGGCACTGTTGTGGTGGACGAGCCGCCCCAGGACTTCCACGCCCCGCTCTGCTTGCGCTGGGACGACCGGGTCGATCGCTGGCGGGCGCAGGCGCATCACTACCGCCGGCTGCTCGACTCCTTCACCCAGGCCGGTCTTGCGTGTCGGAACACGGCCCCGGCCTATCCGACACTCCGGCTGGTCAGCCGTCTTGAACACAGCCCCCACCCGTTTCAGACCGAAGCACTGGCCGCCTGGCAGCAGGCCGGGCGGCGGGGGGTGATTGTCCTGCCGACCGGTGCTGGCAAGAGCCATGTCGGTCAGATGGCCATTGCCAGCGTGCAGCGCGGAACGCTGGTGGTTGCCCCCACGATCGACCTCATGAACCAGTGGTATGACCTGCTGTGCGCGGCGTTTGGCGAGCCGGTCGGGCTGCTCGGCGGCGGCTATTACGAACTCCAGGCCCTGACCGTCACCACCTACGACAGTGCCTACAGCCATATGGACCGGCTCGGCAACCGCTGGGGGCTGGTGATTTTTGACGAATGCCACCACCTGCCGGGCGAGATGTACAGCCACGCCGCCCAGATGTGTCTGGCCCCGTATCGGCTGGGGCTGACCGCCACCCCGGAGCGGGCCGACGGCCGCCACGTCCTGCTTGACGATCTCATCGGCCCCCAGGTCTACGCCAAGGGCATCACCGAGCTGTCCGGGGAGTATCTGGCCGACTATGTGACCGAGCGGGTCACGGTGCATCTCACGCCCGAGGAGGAGGCCGAGTACCGTCAGGCCAGGGGCAGGTTTTACAATTTCATCGTGGACCACGGCATTGTCCTGGACGGGCTGGCCGGCTGGCACCGGTTCATCCGCGAGAGCGCCCGCAGCCGCCAGGGCCGCCAGGCGCTGCTGGCCCATCAACGCTCAAAAAAACTGGCGCTTGGCACATCGGCCAAGCTCCGCACGCTGGACTTTCTGCTCAAAAAGCACGCGCAGGAACGGACGCTCATTTTTACCAGCGATAATGACACGGTGTACGCCATCTCAGCCGCGTTTCTGATTCCGGCCATTACCCATCAGACCCCGACCAAAGAGCGCAAAGCCATTCTGGAGGGGTTTAATCGGGGCGATCATCTGGCCCTGGCCACCTCAAAAGTCCTCAACGAGGGCGTGAATGTCCCGGAAGCGAGTGTGGCGGTGATTCTGTCCGGGTCCGGCTCAACCCGGGAGCACGTCCAACGGCTGGGACGGGTCTTGCGCAAACAGGAGGGCAAGCAGGCCGTGCTGTACGAGGTGATTACCGCCGGCACGGTCGAAGAAGGCATCAGCCGCCGGCGGCGGCAGCACACCGCCTATCAGCACAAGGGCTGAGCGGCTGCCGGTCGCCGACCTCAAAGATGCCGCTTGTCAGGAGAACGTAATGACGCTCCGCGCCACCGCACCCTGCTTGAGCAGATCGTAGGCGTGGTTGACCTGTTCAAGCGGCAGCGTCTTGGAGACCAGTTCGTCGATTTTGAGCCGGCCGTCCATGTACATGTCGATGAGCCGGGGCATGTCAAGGCGTGGTCGGGTCGAGCCATAGTAGGAGCCCTGGAGCTTCTTCTCCATCATCATGAACACGTTGGGGTTGAGCGAGATGCGAGAGCCGTCCGGCGAGACGCCGACAATTGTGCAGGCACCGCCCCGGGCGGTCATCTTGAAGGCCAGCTCAATCGTCTTGGGCGTGCTGATGACCTCAAAGCCGTAATCTACCCCGCGTCCCGCGGTCAGCTCCAGCACGGCCGCTAAGGCGTCGTCCTGAGACGGGTTCACGCAGTGGGTCGCGCCAAAGGTCCGGGCAAACTCAAGCTTGTTGTCAAGCAGGTCAAGCGCAATGATCCGGCGTGCCCCGGCAATGGCCGCACCCTGAATCACATTCAGGCCAACCCCGCCGCAGCCGATAACGGCGACTGTGCTGCCCGGCTGCACCCCGGCGGTGTTAATCGCCGCCCCGACCCCGGTCATGGTGCCGCAGCCAACAAAACAGGCCCGGTCCAGGGGCACATCGTCCCGGATTTTAATCGCGCAGCTCTCATGCACGACCGTCTCTTCGGCAAACGACGCGGTAAAGGCAAAATGGTGAATAGCCGCCCCGTTTTTGTGCAGGCGGGTCGTGCCGTCAACCAGCACGCCGGCGGCCGTAGGGCGGGTTTCACACAGGTGCGGGCTGCCCTGGGTGCAGTACAGGCAGGTGCCGCACACCGGGTTGAAGGACAGCACCACATGGTCGCCCTCTTTGACCGATGTCACCCCGGCCCCGACTTCTTCAACGACCCCGGCCCCCTCGTGGCCGAGGACCATCGGCAGGGGTTGGCGCATATCGCCGGTCATCACATGCAGGTCACTGTGGCAGGCCCCATTGGCTGCCACCCGGACCTTGACCTCTCCGGCTTTTGGCCGATCGATCTGTACATCTTCAACAACCAGGGGCATCCCAGGCTCGTACAAAACGGCAGCTCTCATAGTCTGTGATCTCCTTTCGTGCTCACAATGGTACGCCAATTGCGCGGCTCCCGCCAGCCGCGGGCCCGGGCGGCAGGAGTTGCCAAAGCTCCCCTCGTCAGGCAAAAAGAAGCGTATCTCGTCTGACAAAAGGAGGAAGGCTTATGGTTACCCTGACCGCCAAACTGAAGATCAAAGAGGGGAAAGAGGGAGAGTTTGAGGCCACGATGCGGGATGAGGTGGTGGCCGAGGTGCGCAAAGAGCCCGGCAACCACGCCTATACGTTCTGCAAGTCCAAGAAAGACCCGCGGGTCTTTCTGTTCTACGAAGAGTATACAGATGATGCCGCCTTTGAGGCTCACCGCAAACATCTGGGCGAACTGGGTGTGAATCTGGCTGCCCTGCTCGACGGCGCGCCAGAGCTGGAGTTTTACGAGAAAATCGCCGAGTAACGCGAGCGGCTGGCCAAGCCGGAGACGTCCCGCGGGGGCGTCTCACCGGGTGCGCGCGATGACGATGATCCAGGTCCCTGAAGACCTCATGCACAAAGAGATTGAGGTTGGCACATTTGCGGTGACAGCGGACGACATCCGGGTTTTTGCCGAGGCCGTGGACGATCTCAACCCGCTGTATCTTGACCCCCAGGCCGCCGGCCGGGCCGGCTACCCAAACGTCATTGCTCCTCCGACCTATTGTCTGCACCTGCGGGGGAACAGAACTGTCCCGGAACTTCCGCTCGCCCCCGGCCTGGCCAGCCTGTACGCCGGCCAGGAGTTTGAGTTTCACGACGAAATCTACGCCGGCCGGACCTACACCATCACGGCGCGCCTGGCCGAGGTATACGAGAAGACCGGCCGCAGCGGCCCACTCGGCGTCATTGTACGCGAAATGCTGGTCAAAGATGAGACTGGCGGCACGGTGCTGATCTTGCGCGAACGCCAGATGGTCCGCTCGCCGCACAAGAAAATCTGAACACCGCCCACCATGAGCACCACCCTGCCCTTTGACACGGTTGAATTTGGCGACGAGATTGGCCCCGTCAACTGGGTTCCGACAACCGACAGGGTGCGACGCTATGCGGCCGCGGCGGGGGTGACGGACCGGCGTTTCATTGATCCCGAACGGGCGCGTCAGGTCGGCTTTGCCAGGCCGATTGTGCCGGGTCCGCTGAGCGCCTCTTTTCTGGCCAAAGTCCTGAAAAATCATTTCGTTGGCTGGCGTCTCACCATGCTGAACACCAGCTTTCGGACCCCGGTCGCGCACGGCGACATGCTGAGCTGTTGGGGCATGGTGACGGAGAAAAAGCTGGCAGACGGTGTCGGCTGTGTTGACTGTGACGTGGTGATAGAAAATCAGCATGGCGACCGGGTACTTGTTGGCACGGCTATGCTGAGCTGCCGGGTCCAGACCTGAATGTTGCCCCGCCCGGGTTCGTCTGTGAGGAAAAGCGGATGCGTATTGCCTTGGACCCGTGGGGCAGCGATTATGCGAGCCAGGTTTCGGTTCCACACGAGGCCGACGGGGCAGAAACCACCGTCCAGGTCCTTGAGGAGCCGGTCGAAGCCGTCCCCTGGGAAGCCCAGCGTCCCCAGCCGGCCAGCCTGCCGGCCATGACCGCGGTAGTGGACGGGGTCATGCGCACCGACGCCCGGTCTGTGGTCAGCCACGGCGAACGCCAGTTTCTGGGGCTGTTCTGTTCGCTGGCCGGCGGGGCGGTGGTGGTAGACCGCCAGGTCGCTCTTGCCGACATGGAGGTCAAGCGCCTGTTCATCACCGGCAGCGGCCAGTCCGGGCCGGACACTTTTCCGGTTCCGGCCGGCAGCGGCCCGGCCCTCCGCTACGCCAACCTCAGCTCGCCGTCCACCACCCAGGACAAGCTCGGCGAGGCGCTGATGACCGAAATGCGCCAGACCGAATCGGCCATTGCCGAGCGGCTGTCCGGGCCGGACAGCCTGATCCTGGCCGACGGCAACCTGACGTATATCGGCGGCAGCTCGTCGGTCGTCGGGGTCATCAAGACGATCCACCGCATGTATCTGTCGGGGGAGCGCATCCAGGTCCTGGAGCAACTCCAGCCGGGCGATCGCACGCCCCTGTTCCGCATTCAGGGCGGCACGAGACGGGAGAGCTACGACGTGTTCTCGTGCTATCTGCGCCTGACCCGGCCGCGGCGGATTGAGCACGCCTTTGCCGGCCTTGTGCGGCTCGAAGTCAAAGCCTCACTCGGCCCGCACAAAGCGGTCGAGTTGCTCAACCAGGCCAGCCTCAAGGTCTTCAGCCTGGCCTCGCGCGCGCCCAAAGACCCCCGCGCGCCGCAAAACCTGCTGCCGGTCGGCGGCTTAGAGCGGCAGTTGCGCCGCCGGCTCGGCGACCCGCAGCTCGTCCGCCGGGGGATTGAAAAAGCCCTGCTGCGAGGCCTGTAGTGCATAAGGAGAAGACATGGGCAGAGTGATCGGGACCCAGGACGCCACCCCGCTGGAGTTCTGGGTGTTGCTGGACGAGAAGGAGGCCGTTCAGGTTGACGAGGCGGTGGTGGTCGAAACCGACTCGCCACAGGGGCCGCTCAAGCTGTTCGGTATGGTTGATATGATCCGCTCACGGCATCAGGGCTCGACCTTTGACTCGGACGTGGTTGAGGCCGAGCAGGGCCTTCCGGTCGAGCTGTCGGTTGCCGCCCATGTCAAAGTCACCCGCCTGGACCCCGAGTATTACTATCCGCCGCTGCCGGGCAACATGGTCCGGGTGGTCAGTGGAGACGAGTACGCCAAGGCGCTGTTCATGGACAAGATGGAGCGCCGGTTTCCCATCGGGCTGTCCTTATCCGGGCAAGAGGTGGTGTACGGCAATCTGGACTTTCTGAACGGGCGCAAAGGTGCCCACATGAATATCAGCGGCGTGTCGGGTATTGCGACCAAAACAACCTATGCGACGTTTCTGCTCCACAGTTTGCTGCACTGCGAGTTGAGCGACGCCAGGATGCATCGTCCTGACACGCAAAGACAAGACGATGCATCTCTCAAGAACACCCACGCGATTATCTTTAATGTCAAGGGCGAGGACTTGCTCTTCCTCGATAAACCCAGCAACGCCATCGGAGTCGAAGACGAGGCCGAGTACGAGCGGATGGGCTTGCCGGCCGAACCGTTTGATTCGGTCCAGTTCTACGTGCCGCCGACAGAGCAGGCACGGGGCCCGATCGTGCCTCGGGTCGGCTCACGGCGGGCCGATGAGGTCACGCCCTACTTCTGGACCGTGCGCAGCTTTTGCCGCGACCGTTTGCTGCGCTACCTGTTTACCGACAGCGGAGACGAAGCCTCGCTGCTCTCCACCCTGATCTATCAGATTGAGCGCCGTCTGAGTGAGGCGGCCGAGGCGGCCGAGAAACACGGGCCGGGGTCAAGTGTTTTTCTGCCCATAGACAAGGCCGAAAAAAAGGGCAGCCGGCAGGACGATGAAGAAGACGCTGGAGCGGCCGCAGAGGAGCGCGAGGTCCGGGACTTTCCGACCCTGATGCGGGCCATGGAAGCCATCGCTGCCGCCACCAACCACTCGCAGGGCACAATCGGGGCTTTTATGCGCCGGCTGTACGGTGCCGAAGACAAGGTAGCCTATATTATTCGTGACCCGGCTGACAGCGATCCAAACACCCACGCCATTGACTGGCGCAAAAGGCAGGTGACGGTTGTCAGCCTGACCGGGCTGTATGAAATTGGCAAGAGCTTTGTAGTCGGCTCGGTTCTGCAACAGATTCAACACGAAAAAGAGGCGACCGCCTCAGCCGAACCGCTGTGTTTCATCGTGGTTGATGAGCTCAACCGCTATGCCCCGCGCGACGGCTGGTCGCCGATCCGCGAGCGACTGCTGGAAATTGCCGAGCGGGGCCGCTCAAGCGGCACGATCCTGATTGGCGCACAGCAAACCGCCTCCGAGGTTGAGCGTCGGATTGTGGCCAACCCGGCGTTTCGGATTGTCGGGCGCTTGGACGCGGCCGAGGCCGAACGCGCCGAGTACGGCTTTCTGCCTCCCACGCTCCGCCAGCGGGCCGCAATTCTGACTTCGGGCCGGATGATCGTCTCGCAGCCGGATATTCCAACGCCTGTCCCGGTCCGCTTTCCCCGGCCGGCCTGGGCGACCCGCACCGAGGAACAGAAGCTGTCCAAACCGGATTTGAAACTGGCCCGGGTCCGGGAAAGCAAGTATTAGCAGGCATTAAAGATGAGATTTCTTCATACCTCAGACTGGCACGTCGGCCGGACCATCCGCAACCGCTCCCGGATGGAGGAACACCGGGCGGTGTTTGCCGAACTGCTTGATATTGCCAGGCGCGAACAGGTCGATGCCGTTCTGGTCACTGGCGACATCTTCCATGAACGACGCCCGCCGCTTGCCGCCGAGGAACTGGTGGCCCACACCCTGGCCCAGCTCGCCCGCAACAATATCGTCTCGGTCGTCATTCCTGGCAATCACGACGATGCCGCCCGCCTGCGCACCCTGAAACCCTTGGGCGATCTGCTCCGCGTGCATATGATGACAGACTTGAGCGAGGACCCGGCGACGCTGATTGTGCCCATTCCCCGGCGAACCGGCGGGGAGAAGGCACTGGTAGGATGTTTGCCCTACCTGCATCCGCACCACGTCCTCACCGCGGCGGAAGGAGCCGCCAAAAGTGAGAGCGAGCGCCTGAGCGCCTATCAGAGCAAGGTCCAGGAGTATCTGCGCGCCCTGAAAGACGAGATGCTGCGGATGGACAGCGCTGCGGTGTCTATAGTGCTGGCCCACGCGCATATTTCAGGCACGGAGTTCGGCGGCGGGGAATGGCGATCGAGCGTCTTCCCCATTGAGCCCGGGATTTTACCCGGTGGGGTCCATTATGTAGCCCTCGGCCACATGCACCAGCCGCAGAACGTGTCGAGGACGGCTGCGCCGACCCGCTATGCCGGCTCGATCCTGCAAATGGACTTTGGCGAGCGGGGCCAACAAAAAAGTGTGTATCTGATTGAGGCGCATCCGGGCAAACCCGCCGAAGTCGAGCCGATTGCGCTGACACAGGGCAAGGCGCTGCTGCGCCGGACGGGAGCAGCCGAAGCCATCCTGTCGAAGGCCGACGACTTCACCAACGCCTGGGTTGAGGTCGTCGTGAAGCCCGAAGGCCAAATGTCCGAGCTGATTGAACGCATCCGGGCACTGCCCGGCGTGGTATCGTTCCGGTTTGAAGACACGCAGTCAAGAGACGCCGGCCGCGAAGCACTCCACAGCCAGCGGCCGGCGGCAGAGCTGTTCACCGACTATTACCAGACCAGACGCAAGGCCACCCCTGAGCCGCAGCTTGTGGCCCTGTTTGAACGACTGTATCGAGAGGTCAGCACCGACAGCGACGAGCCGTGAGACATGCGCCGCCGGCTCCCCATAGTACCAGTGCCATGCGTCCCCAAAAACTCATCCTCAAAAATTTCATGCCCTTTCGGGTGACAGGCAGCCAGGCCCACCAAGTGGACTTCTCGCAGCTCGACCTGTTCGCCATTACCGGCCCGATGGCCAGCGGCAAGTCTGCGCTGATCGACGCCATTATCTGGTGTCTGTACGGTCGGACGGCCCGCTACAGCACGGATTCAAAAGGCGTGATTTCCGCGGGGGAGCAGACCTGTGAAGTCGTCCTTGACTTCACTGTTGGTGAGCGGTGGTTTCGAGCCGTGCGCCGGACCGGCAAAACTACCGACTCCGGCCTCAGCGAACGTGAGGAGAACGAGTGGATAACGGATCAATCCGGGTCTGCCCCCCTCACCAGACGCATTGAAGACTTGTTGGGCCTTGACTTTGACAGCTTCACCAAAACGGTCATTCTGCCACAGGGACGCTACGGCGAGTTTCTGACCAGCGAGCCGAAAAAGCGGCGCGAGTTACTGGAGAAAATACTTGAACTCGGCGTGTACACGCGTGTGCGCGACCGGGCCATAGATGTTGCAAAGCAGGCAGAAACCCGGGCGGAAACGCTGCGGGAAACCCTGGCCCAATACGCCGACGTGAGCCAGGAACGCCTGACCCGCCAGCAGGAAGAGCTCGCCGGGCTCGAACACCGCATTGAGCGCACCGCTCAGCAAGAGCAGGTCTTGCAAGGTCTGGCCCAACAGGTCGATCACGTCGCCGGGCTGCGATCCCGGGTTGCTGAGCTTCAGACAGACGTACAGGTCCGCGCTCAAGAGCAAGAGGAGGCAAAAAAAAAGGTCAATGAGGTCACAGGCCAGCTTGCTGGCCTGACCTATGCCTTAGCCCAGCTCGGTCAAGAGCGAGAAACGCTCGGATATGACGCGGCGCGGCATGCGGTCGTCAAACGGGCCGTTGGCCATCTTGATGAATGGGCGGTCGCTCACAGGGAAGCCGAGCAGAAAAGCGCCGAACAGACCCGCGTCCAGGCAGAAGTTGAGGCGCTAGCGCAACAGCGCGCAGTCCACACCCGGCAGCTTGAACAGGCGCGGTCTCAGCATCAGACCCACACCGCCACGTTTGAGCGGCTCGTCGCCGAAGCCGGCGACATGACCACACTTACAGAAAAGCTGAGCGCGGCAAAACGCTGGAAAGAACTGCGCCGGGAACAGCAGGAACTCGCCGCTCAGATCGATTCGCTGGGTCACAAACACGCGGCAACCCGACACACCCTGGAGCGCTTGAAGCGGCAAGAGGCTCTCCACGAGCAGACTGTCCGGGAGCTGCAAGACACGCTCGAACGGGCCAAAGGAGACGAGCGGCACAAGCGCCACCTGACAGCCGAAGCGGAATCCCTGGACCGGGAACTGCGCGAGGCGGCTGAGGCGGAAAATCGGGCACAGGCCCAGGGTGAGGCTGCCCGCGCCGCGCTGGCCAAAGCCGAACATACCGCCCAGCGCGTCCGGCGCGATCTCGCCCAGGCCCAAGGGCAGGAGCAGGCCGCCCGCGTCGCCCTTGAAGACACCCAGCGCCAGCACGAAGCCGCCCATTTGCGGGAGACGCTTGACATTGGCGACGCCTGTCCGGTGTGTCAGTCAACGGTCAGCGAACTTCCCGCCGCTCAAGACGCGGAGAACGATCTGAGGGAACTTGAGGAGCAACTGGCCGTCGCCCAACAGACCACCGAGCAAAAACGAACCCAAGCGGAAGAAGCAACTGCCGCTGTTGCCACCCAACAGGCGAGGCGTGACGCCGCCGAGCAGGAGTTGAAAGAACGCAGCCGCGTCCATCACGAAGTCCAAGACCGCTTCGTATCCCGTTTCCCCGACTCTGCGTCCCCTGCTGAAGCCCTGAAGGCCCTACAGGCTCAACACAAAGAGCTGGACGCGAGGCTCAAAGCCCTTGAGGGCCGGACGGTCTCTGCCGAGCAAGAAAAAAAGCACCTGTCACGTCAACGTGAAACCGCCCAGCAAGAAGAGGCGAAGCTGGGCGAAGCGCTGCGCGGGGCCAGGGCCAGGCTGGACCCCGGGAAACATCAGTTGGCAACGCTCGGGGCTGAGATTGCCGCGTTTCTCACGCCAAACGAAGACCCTGAACAGCAGGTCGCCCAACGCCGGGCCAGGGTGATGCAGGCTGAGCGACAGAGGAAGGCGTCAGAGGAAACCCGGCGTCAGGCCGAAGCGGCCCTGGGCCGGCTCACCACCATGCACATCCAGAAAGAGGGGGCGGCCACCCTGCTCGCCTCTGAGCACGGGGCAGCCTCGCAACGAGCCGGGCACGAAGCCCGAGCAGTCCGGGCATGTCTTGGTCTGGCCGAAGACGCGGTGTTGCCGCGGGCTGAAGACCTCGAGAGTGAACTCACCGAGCTGTCACACAAGCAGGTCCGGCACATCGATTTGTCGCAACGCGAAGACACGGCACGGGCCAGCCAAGAGCGGGCCGAACATCAGGCCGCCGCGTTGCAAGCCGACCAGCGAGCACGAACGCGCGTGTTGGAAGACGCCCGGCACAAACAGCACCAGGCGCAAAGCCAGCTCGCCAGAGAGCGGGCCACGCTGCGGACGGCGCTCTCCGACCACACGGACGCCGGCGAGGACGGCACCAACATCAAGCCCCAGCTTGAAGCGATCCGTGGGCAAAGGATATCGCTTCAAGAACACCGCGGGCGTCTGGAGGCGGAACAGGCCGAGGCCCAACGCCGCTGGAAGGAGAAAGAGCAGGAAGAAGAAAAACTGCACGCCGCGGAAACCGAGCAGCACCTGGCGTCGGACCTGCGCAGGCTGCTGGGCTCGGAGTTTACCGACTTTCTTTCGCGCGGGGCCATAGAGGCACTCATGCGCGATGCGTCCGTCCACCTGCAAGGGTTGACCCACGGGCGCTACACGTTTGACATTGCCTACCGAAGTCGGGCGATTCATCTCCAGATTGTTGACCACGAAAATCAGCACCTCGCCCGGCCAACCCATTCCCTGTCAGGCGGAGAAACCTTCCTGGCCTCGCTGGCCATTGCGCTCGCTCTCTCGCAGGGGTTTCGGACCGTTGCGACCGGGCGTGCCGCAACAACCTCAACCGAATGCCTGATTCTGGACGAAGGGTTTGGCACGCTGGACCGAGAGGGCGTGCAGATGGTGACGGAAACCCTGCAAGAGTTGCGCGGCGAAGAAGGCCGGATGGTCGGCATCATTACGCATGTCGAAGAAGTCGCCGCGGCCATGCCGGCGCAGCTTGCAATTCACAAAGGCAACCGCTCGAGTACCATTTCGGTCGCATAGTGTAAGCCTGTGAATCAGCCCCTCGAAGCCTTGCTCAAACATCATGCCGGGATCATGGCCGATCAGATGGTGCAGGCTGCGGCCGCGGCCGGCTCTGAGGAGGACGTGCGTCATGCCTGCAACACACTGATTGACGAGTTCGTCAAGAAAGCCGGTCTGAGCGTCAAAGGCCGCCACGAATACGGCTTGGCCGGCGGGCGGATTGACTCGAAATATGGCGGTGTGGTCATCGAATACAAGGCCCCCAAGGGCGCGGGGAAAATTACCGGGAACAAGAATACGCCGGGCGTCAAGGCTGTCGTCAGGCAGATCAAGGGCCGGTTCCAGGACTTCAAGGCCAAAGAATACGTTAGCCCGGAGCGTATTCTTGGCGTAGGCTGCGACGGGGCCAGCCTCGTGTTTGTGCGGATGCGCGGGAGCCGGCTTGACGCCGAAGACCCGACGCCGGTCACACCGCATAGCGTGCAGCGCCTGCTGCGGGCCGTTGTTTCGCTCGGCGCGCGCGGGTTGTCGTTCACCCCTGAGAATCTGACCGCCTGTTTCGGCTCAGGGGCCGAGAGCGCACAGCAGGGCATCCGGCTCATTCATGGCCTGATCCGCACGACCGACAGCCCCAAGGCCCGGACCTTCTTCCGCCAGTGGCAGATTCTCTTCGGCGAGGTGTGCGGTTATGACATTCACGGCCGAAACGCCAAGGTCGAGAAGCTGGCCGCGCATTATCAGGTCCCCGACCCGCACCCGGCAGAACTGCTGTTCGCCGTTCACACCTGGTACGCCCTCTTTATGAAGATGCTGGCCGCGGAGATCGTCGCCTCCTTCTCACCGCTGGGAACCTCACCCCTGAAAAAGCTCGTTGCCGCGCCAACCGCGGTCAGACTCCGGCAGGAGTTGCGTACCCTCGAACAGGGCGGCATCTGGTCACAGCTCGGCATCCGCAACTTTCTGGAAGGTGATCTCTTCTCCTGGTATCTCGCTGCCTGGAACGCGGACTGCGCCGCCGCCATCCGCACCATGACCGCGGCCCTTGACCAGTTCGACCCGACCACCCTGAGCGTTGACCCGGCGGAATCCCGCGACCTGCTCAAGCAGCTCTACCAGCAGCTGTTCCCCAAGTCGGTCCGCCACGACCTGGGCGAATACTACACGCCCGACTGGCTGGCCGAACTCGTGCTTGACGAACTCGGCTACGACGGCAATCCGGACACACGCCTGCTTGACCCGGCCTGCGGCTCGGGCACCTTCCTGGTCATGGCCCTGAACCGGGTCAAAGCCTGGTACGACGAACACCGCCACGAGTGCGGCTTCGGCGAAGACGCCCTGCTCGGCAAAATCCTGCGCAACATCATCGGCTTTGACCTGAACCCGCTGGCCGTCATGGCCGCCCGGACCAACTACCTGCTGGCCGTCCGCGAACTGCTGCGCCACACCGCCGGCGTCGAACTGCCGGTCTACCTGTGCGACTCGATCATGACGCCTTCGGAATACGGCGAAGACCTGTTTCGCGCCGGGCGACTCGATACCGCACGGCGACTCAAGACCAGCGCCGGCGAGTTCCACATCCCCACCGAAGTCACCGAAAGCCGCGAACACATCGGCCGCTATGCCGATACACTGGAGTTCTGCATCACAAACGGCTACTCGCCCGAAGAGTTCCTTGAACGCTGCCAGGCCGAGGCCATCTCCGCCACACAAGCCAGCCTCCACAAAGACCTCTACTGCCATCTCCAGCGGCTTGAACGCCGACAACAAAACGGCATTTGGGCACGCATCATCAAAAACGCCTTTGCGCCCCTGTTCATCGGCACAGTGGACTATATCGCCGGCAACCCCCCATGGGTGAACTGGGAGCATCTGCCGAAAAATTACCGTGACAGCACAAAACCGCTCTGGGACAGCTATCAGCTCTTCGCGCTCTCGGGGCCAAAAACCGGATTGGGCGGCCACAAAAAGGACCTCTCCATGCTGTTCACCTATGCCTCAGTGGACAACTACCTGAAGGAAGGTGGGCGGCTCGGATTTGTCATGACCCAATCAGTCTTCAAAACGGCCGGCGGCGGCCAGGGCTTCCGGTCGTTTGCCTATGAGACAAATAAAAAGAAGTGGCATCTTCCCCCCTTGGCCGTCCATGACCTGAGCGCATTCCAGCCCTTTGAGGGCGCGACCAACCGTACCGCCGTCCTCATTGTGGGCAAAAAGAGACGCGCCTTCTCCTATCCCGTTCCGTATACGGTATGGAAAAAGACCACGCACAGCAAAATTGCTTCGGAGTCCGAGTTGCGCGTCGTGAGAGGAGCAACGGTGCGCGTGGAGCTCGCAGCCTCACCGATCCAGAGCCGCAATTCTCCGTGGCTCACCGCCCCGCAACGCGCCCTGCCCGGTCTTCAGAAAGTGATCGGGCCGAGTGCCTACCGGGCCTATGCCGGCTGCTGTGGGTGGCTGAACGGCGTGTACTGGATTCGGATGATCGAAAAACAGCCCAATGGCACGCTTCTGATTGAGAACCTGCACGATGTCGGCAAACTCAAGGTCAGGCAAGTCCAGGCCGTCATCGAACCGGACTTGGTTTATCCTCTGCTACGCGGGAGAGACGTTCGCCGCTGGCACGCCGAACCCTCAGCGCACCTTATTCTGGCCCAGGACCCGACAACACGCAAAGGCATCCTCGAGTCCGACATGAAACGCCGCTGGCCCAGGACCTACGCCTATCTGAAACAGTTTGAGGGCGATCCTCAGAAACCGGAACGTGGAACACTGCGCGGTCGCTCCGGCTATACGCAGCTTTTCAAGCCCTCCGATCCCTTCTATTCCATGACGAATGTCGGCCTGTACACAATGGCGGAGTGGAAAGTTGTGTGGAGAGAGCAGAGTTCTGTATTCCAAGCGGCCCTGGCTGGACTGAGTGCGCAACGAGCCATGCTGCCCGACCATAAGCTGATGATGGTTGCCTGCAAAAGCCGGCATGAAGCGGATTTTCTTTGTGGAATGCTCAACTCCAGCCCAAGCCTCTCGGCAATTCACGCCTATGTCATTTCAACCTCGACCTCAACGCATGTCCTCAGCAATGTGGCCGCCCCGCAGTTCAAAGACACCGACAGGCTTCACACCCGGCTGGCCGAACTCTCACGCCGCTGTCACGCCGCAGCCCAATGTGCAGCCGAACAGGAGTTGACAGCACTGGAGGCAGAGATTGACCAAGTGGCAGCCACCATCTGGGGTATCACTGACGCCGAACTGCACGCGATTCAAGACACCCTGGCCGAGCGCTGAGGCATGCAAGAACACCCATAGCTGAGCGCCCGCGTAAGAGGCGGCTTCGGCTTGACAGACACCGGCGGTTCTCATATACCGCGGGACGCACCGGGAGGAGAGCACAATGGGAGAGGCACAGCAGGAACAAGACCCGCTTGATGAGCAAGAAGCAGTTCTCGCTTCTCAGGATATCCCGCAGATCTATGTAAACGGGTTTACGAACTGGATCGGCAATACCGATATCTCCACGGTACTGGAACGTAATGGCTCTCCGGTTGCCGTGCTGAATATGTCCTACACCACGGCAAAATCCTTGGCTCAGAAACTCTCCCAACTCATCGTCAACTTTGAGACAGTTGCGCAGCACACTCTGATGACGACGGAGGTTGTGGACAGCGCCCTGGCACAGCTCGAGAAAGGGAAGCCATGAAGTATGTGGAGGGACCTTCTCAGCCCTTCTCCTGTGTGTCTGAGCGGTCCACTGACCCGCTGCTGGCAAAGCTCCAGGAGTTAGCCGACCTGCCGGACGGCTGGCGATTCGGGGAAGGGATTCCGCCCCAGCCCCACGCGCTTGACAAGGCGCGTGCCATCTATCGTCGGCTTGCCTTCCTGCGGCTCAAGGCTGACGTATTCCCAAGCGCAGACGGGGCGGTGTGCCTGGTTTTTTATGCCGGTGAGCGGTGTGTTGAGATACAGGTGTCTCAGACCGGCACACTTGATGTCTGTGTCGAAGAAGGGAAGGGGTTTGACTTCCAGGAAATCAGGAACATCCCGGACGCCGCAATGGCCAAGGCCGTAGAAGAAGGGAGGAAGCTTGCGCAGAGATTGGACACATGGCACTTATCCGGCTCCTTCATCCGCGAGAATACGACACAAATTCTCAACGTTTCCGCAGTTCATGCTTCAAGAATTCAAGCGACGGGACAGGCATATCGCTTGTTGATGTGGAATGCGTTCAAGAACACTCCAGGCCCATATGTCGTCACATCGAACACTATTACCACCGCGTCACAGGTCAGCCTGTCACCTATTGGCAGCTTCCAGCCGACTTACCGCCCGGTGCGCATGTCGCAGTAACGCCAAGCAGTACCGGCGACCCCTGCCATCGCCAGCTCTCCGGCCTGTCCAACAATCAGAGTACCAAGTTCTTCAAGCGTTCGTGCCGCCCTGAGGATATCCGGGTCTGTCAAAACGGCCTCCCTGTTCCCTGTAGTCAAGCATCCCTGGAAGCGGTCTTCCCGGGGTGAATCGCAAGACCCGCCGCCCATCCCGCACGAGGCGGTAGCCACCATCCGAGGGCCGCGGGGCCTGGCAGATTGGTCCCGGGCCGGATATATTCCGGGGAGGAGGACACCCGCATGGAAAAACTTGAGATGTACCACAACCCCGGCTGAGGCCAGTCCCGCAAAGCGCTCGAAATTCTGCAGCAGCGCGGCGTCGAGGTCGACGTTACCGAATATCTGAAAAATCCTTTGGGTCAGGCCGACTTTGAGCGGTTTCTGACCCTCCTGCCCAACCCAGCCGCGGACTTGGTGCGCAAGGACAAACGCTTCAAAGAGTTGGGGCTCAACGCGGCCGACTATACGACCCCCGAGGCGGTCATCACTGTCTTGCTCAAACACCCGGAGCTGATGCAGCGACCAGTCATCATTCGCGACGAGCGGGCTGTTCTGGCGCGGCCGGGGGAGATGGTGGAAGATCTGTTGGATTAGTGGCGACCAACGTGTGGGCGGTGGCCGAGGCAACTGTGACCCGCACGAGATCGCCCGGCTGAGCGCCATTGGCCGGAAAGACCACGGTTTTGAACTGCGGGTTCTTGCCGGCCAGCCAGCCTGTCTGGCGTTTGGCCGGTCCCTCAACCAGCACCTCAACCGTCCGGCCAAGCTGCCGCTGGTTCAGCTTGGCGGCAATCCGCTCCTGGAGGCCGATGATGGTTTGCAGCCGGCGGCCTTTTTCTGCTTCTGACACGGTTTCGTCCCACTTCCAGGCTTTGGTCCCTTCCCGGGCCGAGTACTTGAACAGAAAGGCTGCGTCGTACTCGACGGACTCCATAAACTCGCAGGTGGCCTGGAAGTCGTCTTCGCCTTCGCCCGGAAAGCCAACGATGATGTCGGTTGACAGAGCCAGGTCAGGGATGGCCGCACGCAAACGCTCAACCAGGGCGGTGTAGGCTTCAATGGTATAGCCACGCTCCATCCGGGCCAGCACCCGATTCGAAGCCGATTGGAGCGGCAGATGCAGGTAGGGGGCGACTTTTGGGCAGTCGGTCATGGCCGCAATGGTCGCCTCGTTCATGTCCGAGGGGTGGGGCGAGGTAAAACGAATCCGCTCAACGCCGTCAATGTCGGCGGTCCGGCGCAGCAGGGTTCCAAAGTCACACCCGTCGTGGCGATAGGCGTTGACCGTCTGGCCGAGGTACACCACTTCCTTATAGCCCTGCCCGGCCAGCTCCCGGACCTGGCTGAGCAGGGCGTCGGCCGGCACGCTGCGCTCCCGCCCCCGGACATAGGGCACAATGCAGAAGGTGCAGAACTTGTCACAGCCACGCATAACCGTCACCCAGGCCCGGACGCCCTCAGCCCGGACCGGAGACACATCAGCATAGGTCTCATCCCGGTCGAGGCGGACCGCAACCAGAGGATCGTCGGTGTCCTCCTGGCTCAACAGGCCCGGCAGCTTCCGATACGCATCCGGGCCGAGGACGAGGTCAAGGAAGGGCGCTCTGTCCAGCAGGCGTTCACGGTGGTGCTGGGCCATGCAGCCGGTCAGCCCCAGACGGACGCCGGGGCGGCGGGTTGTGTGACGCGCCAGGTCGGCCAGGCGTCCAAGCACGCGCTCCTCGGCGTGCTCCCGAATCGCGCAGGTGTTGAGCAGAATCACATCGGCCTGCTCGGCCTGTCGGGTCGGTTCATAGCCGTGGGGTTTCAGCAGCCCGATGATCAGCTCACTGTCGGCGATATTCATCTGACAGCCGTAGGTTTCAATATAGACCTTGCGTGCGTGCATCGGGGTTTTTGTAACGAGTCTGCCCAGCCGGGGCAAGGGCTGTGTTGCCCCTCGCCGGGCAGAATGCTAGCCTGCGGCTGACCCACAGGAGAGAGGCCATGTCTCAGCCACAACGGATTGTTTCCCTGCTGCCCAGCAGTACCGAGATGGTCTGCGCCCTCGGGCTGGGCGGGCGTCTGGTCGGGGTGTCGCACGAGTGCGATTATCCGGCTGAGGTGGTCGGTCTGCCAGTCCTGACCGAGCCCAAGATTGACCCGAGCCAGACGAGCGCCGCCATTGACGCTCGGGTGCGGGAGATTGTCCGGGACGGTCTGAGCGTCTATCGCCTGAAAACCGAGCTCCTGCGTGAACTCAAACCCGAGCTGATCGTCACCCAAGACCAGTGTGAGGTGTGTGCCGTGTCGGTGGCCGAGGTGGAGCGGGCGGTACAGGCTGCTCTCGACCCGGAGGTCAGGGTGGTGTCGCTCAGCCCGCAACGCCTGGGCGATATCTGGCATGATATGCAGCGTCTGGGGCAGGCGGCCGGTCAGGACGACCGGGCCGCAGAGCTGTGCCGCACCCTCAAGAAACGGGTCTGGAAGGTTGAGCAGCAGACCCGGCATCTCGAACGCCCACGCGTGGCCTGCCTGGAATGGCTTGACCCGCTGATGGCCGCCGGCAACTGGCTGCCTGAGCTGGTTGATATTGCCGGCGGGACATACGGCCTGGCCACAGCCGGGGATCACAGCCCGACGCTGGGCTGGGACAGCCTGCTTGATTGGCGGCCGGAGGTAATTGTCATCATGCCGTGCGGCTTTCCCATTGCCCAGTCGCAAGCCGGGCTGCCAGGGCTGACAGCCCATCCCGGCTGGCAGCGACTCCCCGCGGTGCAGGCCGGGCGGGTGTATATTGCCGATGGCAGCGCCTATTTCAACCGGCCCGGCCCGCGTATTGTCGAGAGCGTCGAGTTGCTGGCCGAGCTGCTGCACCCCCAGGAATGCGCAGGCCTGGCCCCCGAGGGTTCGTACATCCTGGCGCGGTAGGGGGAACGACTCCTCAATGATAGCTCATGACAGTGACCGGTCGTCGTCATGAGCCATCATTCTCGTCTTCAGCCGGCTTAATCAGTCGCATCGTTCCGCCGCGGAACTCCTGGCCGCGCTCTTTTACCAGGCCGGGATAGGCATGGTAGAACTGCCCGCCAAGCCGCAGGAAGGACTCGACTTCGGTGTCTTCCAGCTCCAGCGCTCGAATGGCGTGGGCGGCTTCGTCCCGGGTCGCGCTGGTAACAAGGGCGTCGTAGAGCTGCCGGCAATCGGCAATCTGAAAATCGTCTCGCTCGGGCAACGCCCCGCGCGCCTGGAGGCTGTGAGGATGGTATTCCAGCAAATAGCGCAGGGCTTTGAGTTCATGCCGCTGTTGGTCAAGTTTTTTAATCATACGCGCCACGGGGAGTCCTCCACAGGGTTGCGAGAGTGTTGGCTGAGGCTATAGAATGAGGGCGTTTTTCACCACCAGGATACTGCTATGGCGGTTCACGAACATAAAAACAAGGCCCACCGCACGGCCCGCTGCGCGATTATCACCCTCAGCGATAGCCGCGACGAAACCACCGACACCAGCGGCCAACGCATCAAAGTCCTGCTGGCCGAGCGCGAGCAGCCGGTGGTCTCCTACCAGATTTTGAAAGATGAGCCGGACCGGCTCACGGCCGCGGTCGAGGCGCTGCTGGCCCGGCCCGACGTTGACGTCATTCTGACCAACGGCGGGACCGGTATTGCCCCGCGCGATACCACCTTTGAAGCGATTCAGGGGCTGCTGGAAAAGGAAATCCCCGGTTTTGGCGAAATGTTCCGGATGCTGAGCTATGAGGACATCGGGTCAGCCGCCATGCTGACCCGGGCCACCGCCGGCGTTGCCCGGGGCAAAGTCATTATTTCGCTGCCCGGCTCAACCGGCGCGGTGGAGTTGGCCATGACCAGGCTGGTCCTGCCCGAGCTGGGTCATATGCTGTTTGTCCTGCGGGGAGCGCGCCATGCGCATTAAACTGCGCTATTTTGCCTCGCTCCGCGAACGGCTGGGCAAAACCGAAGAAATCCGCGAGATTCCTGACGGCGCAAGTGTGGGGCAAGTGTGGGAGCTGCTGACCGAAGAGCACCCCGATCTGGCCGAACCGGCACGCTCCATCGCCTTTGCCGTGGCCGAGGAATACGTTGACAAGGATCACCGCCTTCAAGATAACGACGAACTCGCATTTCTTCCGCCGGTGAGTGGAGGGGCCGTGAAGGACGAAGCGTTTCATCAGATCGAGAGGAAGGCGAAACGCTTCGTCCTTGCAGAAGACCACACCCGCATCCTGGCCAAGCTTACCCACGACCCCATTGACCTGCAGGAGCTGTGCGACTTTGTGGCCGACCCGGGCGCGGGTGCGCTGGCCAGCTTTGTCGGCACAACCCGCAATACCAACGAGGGCCGCCAGGTCATTCGCCTGGAGTACGAGTGCTATCCGGTCATGGCTGAAAAAGAAATGACCAAAATCGGCCGCCAGGTCCTGGCCCGCTGGCCGGTTCTCAAAATTGCCATGATGCACCGCCTCGGCAGGGTCGATATTGGCCAGGCCAGCGTGGCGATTGCGGTGTCCTCACCCCG
Source organism: uncultured Binatia bacterium (SeqCode) (assembly GCA_965242605.1). Classification (GTDB taxonomy): domain Bacteria; phylum Desulfobacterota; class Binatia; order Bin18; family Bin18; genus JAAXHF01. Next base: position 708,289 of record CBDESS010000001.1, read on the forward strand.
CCGCGGGGCGGCGTTTGAGGCCTGCCAGCACGCCATCAACACCCTCAAAGAGACCGTCCCGATCTGGAAAAAAGAACGCTACGAGGGGGGACAGGTGTGGATCGGCTCCCAGACCGGAACCCCCGGCCGGCTGCATCAGGTCCAGCAGGAGGACCGCAAACCAGAGAAGGAGGAGCGTATGAGCGCAGAGAACGAAAAGAAGGCGACCGATTTCTGTCTGTCTTTAGAAGACGGGGAGCTGGCCAGGAGCGTGCAATATCTGTCCGAGGATGTGGAGTATCATAATATGCCCTGGGAGCCGGTGAGCGGCCACGCCGGGGTGCGCAAGGTGTTGGACAGCTTTGTCGAGGGCGACAACAACATCCTGCAGAAGATGGACATCAGGCGCACTGCCTCGTCCGGCACGACGGTCATGAACGAACGGCTCGAAACCTGGGCGATCGGCACTGTCACCGTCAAGCTGCCGGTGGTCGGCCTGTTTGAGTTCAACAGCGAGGGCAAAATCTTCCGCTGGCACGACTATTTTGATGCCAAGACCCTTGCCCCGCTGACCGAAGAGATGAAACGAGTCCGGGGCTGAGGATTGGGGCCTGACGGCAAACCGCCCGGGCCGCCGCCTGCTCAATACACATCAGGAGCGCCCCCACACATGAATTGCATACTTGATGAGCCTAGAGCTTGCCCCGGCTGGCAAAGCGGGCAAACTCCCCCTGGTCAAAGACATGCTTCAAGCGGTTCTTGCCGGCCTGATTGAGCAGCCATTGCCGCGCCCCGGGGGCATACCCACCGCCGTCCAGCAGGATGATCGTATCATAGTCGTCCTGCTGGATACTCAACACCTCAAACGGAAACTTCTGATCCACACTCCCCGATGACGCCTGCCACTTGCATTGAATCACCAGGCAGGAGGGCCAGAGCCGGGGGTGGTAGAGTATAAGATCAACAAAGCGACGCTTGCCGTAGATATCGTTGCCGGTTTCGACCTGGCGGGCATAGATGGGCTGCTCCATCTCCCGGAGCGGAAAAAACAGCCGGCGCTCAACCGGCTCATAGCCTGAGCGGTCCAGGATATGACCAGCAAACGTTTCGAGCTGGTTGCCGGCGGCGTTAGCCCGCGTCCCTCCTGATTGCGGCATCTCACGCTCCGCACATGAGCAGTTCCACGACCTTTTCTCTCCCCTCCCCCTGGCAACTGATCGCGCGTGGGGCTGAAATCTGCGCAATCCGAAACCCTTTGTAGAGAGTGCGGATGAGGGGGGTATCACTGTTCGAGATCAGGACATGGACCCCGGCCGCCCGCCAGCGCTGGCAGGCATCACGCAGCGCCTTCTGGTCAGCCTCGGCAAAGCCCCGGCCGGTGTAGCCGCTGAAGGTGGCGTCATAGGGCGGATCGCAATACACCACGTCGCCGGCCTGGGGCTGAATCTTCTCAAACGACTGTACCCGCAGCGTGGCTTTCTTCAGCACCTCGGCCACGGCCCGCAGGTTGTCGGCGTCGCAGATGGTCGGGTTTGTGTAGCGTCCGATCGGCACGTTAAACCGGCCTTGGCTGTTCACCCGGTAGAGGCCGTTGTAGCAGGTCTTATTCAGATAGATGAACCGGGCGGCTTTGCGCACCGGGTCTTGATAGGCATGGCCCTCTTCCCGGATTTTCAGATACTGGGCCGGCCCGTGGTGCCGGGCGTGCTTCTCCAACTCCACAATCACTGCCTCCGCATCTTTCTGGAGCATCCTGTAGGTCAGCATCAGTTCGGGGTTGCTGTCCGACAGGTGGGCCATCCGTATCCGGCTGTCCAGGGCGAAGAAGACCGCCCCGCCCCCGCAGAATGGCTCGTAGTAGTCGCCAAACTGAGCGGGCAGGAGCTTGACAATCTCTGGGACAATTGCCCGCTTGCCCCCGGCCCACTTGAGGAAGGGCTGGGCACGCGCACGGTCCAGGTAGGTGACGGTCGTCTTTTTCGGCTCGGTTTCAAGACGGGACGACCGCAGGGATGCGGTGTGGGCCATACTCCCCTCCTTGGCTGCCGACTCAGTCTGGCAGTCTTGTTGTCCGGCTGTCAAGATTGTGTCAGGCTAGGTCCCTGACATCCAACAGGAGGTAGCTATGGCACGACGCAGACTCTCAGACGCCGAGATTCAGACCGCCCTGACAAATCGGCCCGGCTGGGCGGTGGTTGAGGGCAAGCTCCACCGTGAGTACACGTTTCAGGATTTTGTTCACGCCTTCGGTTTTATGACCAGTGCCGCCCTGGTGGCCGAAGCCATGAACCATCATCCCGAGTGGTTCAATGTCTACAGCACGGTCAGGGTTGACCTCAACACCCACGACGCAGGCGGCATCAGCCAGCTCGACCTTGACCTGGCCGAAAAAATGGACGCCCTGGCTGGCCGCCGTTGATGAACGGGTCGGCTCAGAGTTGCGAGTCGGGACATTCCTGCTCGCTCCGGGCGCGACATTCGGTCAAACGTTATGGCAAAACACACAGAGAAAGCGTTCAGAGACTACCACGAAGAGGGGCATCTCTGGATAACCTTGTCTACAGGGGAGTACTACCCTGACATACTGACTCTGGCCTGCGAGTTATACAAGCCGGTGCTCGTAGCATTTGGACAGATGTTGAAGTCTGCCCATTCCTCGACGGACTTATTCATGGCGATTGTACACACACAACCGCAATGGATGCGGATACAGCTATGCAGAGTGTTTCGGAAATACGTCAGTCCCGAAACTCCTGTCGAAATGCTCAAAAAGAAAAGCGCTGCGAAGAATATCTGCGAGCGTTTCGGCAAGGGTTTTCGAAAAATTACCGAAGTACAAGAGCTGTTTCAATCGCGCCCCATGCCCGACGAGGCGCTGTGCGCGGTCCTGTGGGAATACAAGGAGAGAAGCCGGAAGGGCTATGATTTGACCGAAAGGTTATTCTCGATCATTCGAAAGCGTTTTCCTTCACTCGCAATCACTGGACCGGAGCGTGCAGGGAGGGATGTGCTGCTGGGCGAATTGTTCAGGAATTACCCGAAGCCGGACAGACCTGTTGACTTCGTGCTATCCCACAGAGGTAAGCCGGTGGCAATCGGTCTTGCGAGATACGATTCTGACAGAGGCGGGGCACAGGAGGATGACAGAACTGGTCAGTACCGAGACTGCGCCGCGGAGATTCTTGACTACGCAAATCAACACGCGCTCCCGCTCAAGGTCATCTTCCTGAACGATGGGCCGGGCCTCCTGCTTGGCTCCATGTGGCGGGACTACGCATCCCTTGAGGAGTCTCGCCCAGGGTTGATCAAGGTTGTGACGCTCAGAATGATCCCCGAACGTGTAACGTTGCAATGGCTTCTTTCTTAATAGGTTGCTGTCATGGCCACAGGAATTCCAACGAAGGCCGGGTCTGGAAAGAGTCATACTCTTGAGTTGTCCTATCCGGGCAAAAAGAGCGGGGCCGCTATACGAAGCGCTCGGACCACGGTCTGTTTTGATTTGGTACGGGAATGTTCTTCTCTGAATCGCCTGTACTGCGGTGACAATCTCGCTGGCCTGTACCATCTGATGGAAGACCCTTCCATTCGGGAAAAGGTTACTTTGGTGTATATTGACCCCCCTTTCGCTACGAGGGGGATGTTCCTCTCACGTGATCAACACAAGGCTTATGAGGATACTGTTTGTGGTGACGAATATGTAGAGGCTCTGAGGGAACGGCTGGTACTTCTGAGAGAACTGTTGTCCCCCGAAGGTTCCATCTATCTTCATCTTGATGAGAAGATGCTCTTTTATATGAAGCTCATCATGGACGAAATTTTCGGTGCCGCTAATTACAGGAACCTCATTGTCCGAAAGAAATGCAATCCAAAGAACTACACAAGAAAAGCCTACGGAAACATAGCTGACTTCATCCTGTTCTATACCAGGAGTGAAAAATATGTATGGAACCGCCCGGCGGAGCCTCTTTCAGAGCAGAGTTCCAAAGAATATCACTATGTCGAGCCGGATACCGGACGGCGGTTTATGAAAGTACCCATCCATGCGCCTGGAAAACGCAATGGCGCTACCGGGAGACCGTGGCGCGGAAAACTGCCACCACCGGGAAAGCATTGGCAGTACCCCCCAGCAACCCTTGATGAGCTGGACGCCAAGGGTGAGATTTTCTGGTCCGGCAATGGCAATCCTCGCCGTAAGGTTTATCTCGATCAGCATCGCGGTGTTGGTATTCAAGATATCTGGCTGGCCTTCAAAGATGCGCACAACCAGAACGTTAAGATCACAGGCTATCCTACGGAGAAGCCTCCCGATTTGCTGCGCCGGATCGTTGAGACATCTTCCCATCCAGGGGATATGGTTCTGGATTGCTACGCTGGTTCAGGAACGACGCTCGATGTTGCAAACGAGTTGCAGCGCCGCTGGATCGGAATGGACTGTAGCATCAAGGCAGTCGCTACTATGCTTGAGCGGTTCAAACATGGCTTGTCACGCATGGGAGATTACGTCGAAAAACGAAACGCCTCAAGACAGGTTTCGCTATCTGGTTCGTTAAATACAGGAGGACAGGGGCATGAGGACAGACACCAGCGGGGCCGTTTCTCAAGATCGAATTTTTCATTATTTATACAACGAGACAGGCGGGACGATTTTCTCCCAATCGTCGAAAGTGTAGACGGTCTCTGAAAGACTATTCTACGGTCATCTCTCAGACGAGCCAATAAGAACTGTTCTGGTTCTCTGCGCGGCGGCTCTCGGTCAGACGCTTGACAAACGCCCGATGTGAGGCCGTTCCCATGCTCTGTTGGAGTTCGGTCAGGACCTGCGTCATATCGCCCCGGAGCAGGGCCGGCACGGCCAGGTACAGGCCGGGGGGGAAAATACGGCTGTGGACCGCGCCAGGAGAATCCTGTGGCAGCGCGCTGTAGCCGTCTTCGGTCCAGTGGAACCAGTCAATCCGCCGGTCGTAGACCTGCCAGACGAGGTATTCCTGCACACCGTTACGGCGGTAGATTTGCAGCTTGTCGTGCAGGTCGTAGGCGGCGCTGCTGGCGGCAATTTCAACAATGAGTTCGGGCGCGCCTTCAATGTAATCATCCGCAGTGATTGAGGACCGTCCGCCCTTGTCCGGTTCCAGGCGGAGCAAGGCGTCCGGCTGCGGTTCGTTGTCGAGGTCAAGGCGCACGGTGGCGTTGTCGGCGAGATGCACGCCGGGCGTTGCGGCACTGTACACGCCGAGCCACGTCATGAGGTAGGCGTGGGGTTCGCCGTGACCCCTGGCCCGGACCGGCAAGCTCACATACACCACCCCCTCTATCAGCTCGGCCTTCTTGACATCTGGCCGACGCTCGTAGCGCCGTTCAAACTCATAGCGTGAGAGCCGGTCGCCATTCTCCAGAGGGACGGGCAGCATGCTCAGATGACCCCCTCCGCCTCCAGCTCCTTGACCGCCTCGGGACCCAGGCCGAGCAGGTCGCGGTACACGTCGGCGTTATGCTGGCCGAGGAGCGGGGCGGGTCTGAGTTCAAGGGCTGAGTCGTCCAACTGTACGGCACAGGTCGGCATGGTGAGCTCGCCCCGCGTCGGATGCCGGACCGTCGCCACCATGCCGCGTTCGCGCAGGTGGGGGTCACTGAGGATGTCCCGGGAATCAAACACCGCGCCGCACGGAATACCGGCCTCACCCATGGTGCGCATGACGGTGAGCTTGTCGTGCTGCGTGGTCCAGGCGCTGATATACTCGTACACTTCGTCAAAGCGCGCATTGCGCTCGGAGCGCTTTGTGTAGCGCGGGTCGTCAAGCAGCTCGTCCCGCTCAATGACCCGCAGCAGGGCGTCCCACATCGCCGGAGTGGTGGCCATCAGGTAGACATAATCGTTAGGGCCGCCGGGATGGCAGGGATAGGTGTCGGTCGGCGCGGCGTGGCTGAGCCGGTTGCCGCTGCGCTGCACTACAGCGCCGGTCTCGATATGGTGGCGCATGGGAACCCGGCCGTAGTTCACCATCGCGTCCTGCATGGCTACTTCAACGTGCTGGCCGCGGCCGGTTCTGCTGCGCTGGAGCAGGGCCGACAAGATGCCGACCGCGCAGTGCAGGCCGGTTCCGGTGTCGGCAATCGTTGGCCCCGGCTTGATCGGCGGACCGCCGGGCAGGCCGGTGATGCTGATCGCCCCGCCGGTCGCCAGGGCGGCCGAGTTAAAGCTCTTATAGCCGCTCCACGGCCCGTAGGTTCCGTAGCCCTTGATCGTGGCGTAGATGAGGCGGGGACTGATCTCGCGCAGGGTCTGGTAGCCAAGCCCCAACCCTTCCATTGTGCCCAGCGAGAAATTTTCGATCACAACATCAACCTGCCGGGCCAGGGAGCGGAACAGGGCTTTGCCCCGCTCGGATTTGAGGTCAAGGGTTACGCTGCGCTTGTTGGCATTCAGCAGCACAAACAGATATGAGTCCACATCCGGCGTGTCACGCACAAAACTGCGGCCCGGCTCACCCGTGCCCGGCGGCTCAAGTTTGATGACATCGGCACCTAAAAAGGCCAGCAACTCGGTGCAGGCCGGCCCGGCTTCGTAGTGGGTCAAATCGAGAATGCGAATATGGTCAAGTGCCGACATGGGGCGTCCTCCTCATTCGTGCCGCGGGCACTTCGGGCCGGGCCAGCCTGGCAGCGGGCCGCCGAGCTTGCAAAAGAACGCCGGCAAGGAAATAATCAGCGCCAGACAGGCTCAGCGAAGGAGACACATCATGGCCCAGCCCAAATATAACCGCAAGACGCAAGACGTTGGCAATATCCTCGGCCTGGAGCACGTCAATGTGACGGTTCCCGACCAAGAGCTGGCGCTTCGCTTCTACGTCTCAGGACTCGGCCTGACCCGCGACCCGTACATGATGGTCGGGCCTGAAAACATGTGGGTCAATGTTGGCGACCAACAGTTTCATCTGCCCACCCGCGGCCCACAGGTGTTGACTGGCTGCATCGGTCTGGTTGTTGCCGACCTCGACGCGCTGCAACGGCGGCTCACCCGGCTTGAAGACAAACTGGCCGGAACGGCCTTTCGCTGGACGGCCAGAAAAGACCACATTGCCGTGACCTGCCCGTGGGGCAATCAGCTCCGCTGCCACGCTCCCGCCCCGCAGTTTGGCGGCATGAGCCTGGGCATGCCCTATGTGGAGGTGTCGGTCAAACCCGGAACCGCCCGGGGCATTGCCGACTTCTACCGCACGGTCATGCATGCCCCGGCTACGCTGGTCAAAGATGGCCGGAGCACGCTGGCCGAGGTCGGCATGGGCTGCTCCCAGGTCCTGCGTTTCCGGGAAACCGCCCAGCCCCTGCCCGATTATGACGGGCACCATATCGCCATCTATGTAGCCGACTTTTCGGGCCCCCACGCCTTCCTGAAGCGTCAGAAGCTGATCACCGAGGAATCCAGCGACTCCCAGTACCGATTTCAGACCATTGTGCAGCCCAGGACGGGTAAACTCTTATGCGAACTTGAGCACGAGGTCCGCAGCCTGTATCACCCGATGTACGGCCGTGAACTCGTCAACCGCAACTCGGCCCAGAATATCTTTGCCTACGCGCGTGGCCGGGACGCCTTTGTGCAGTAAGGCCCCCAAGGCCAGCGCGGAGGGACAGGTCTGCGTGTCCGCCGCCGGGGGAACACTAATAGCCGCCGTGTTTATCAACCACATTGTCGAGTGCCTCGCCCCGCAAGAACCTGGCCAGATTGGGTTTGAAGACCTCGGTCGCGTGCTTCCAGTACTCAGAGCGTAAACCCGAGGTATGCGGGGTCAGTATTACATTCGGCAGCCGAAACAGCTCGCTGTCGGGCCGGGGCGGCTCGGGGTCGGTCACATCAAGGCCGGCACCGGCGATCCAGCCCTCCCGCAAGGCTCGGATCAGCGCCGGCTCCTGGATAATCGGACCCCGACCGACGTTAATGATATGGGCGGTCGGCTTCATCAGCCGCAGCTCTTGCTCGCCAATCAGGCCGGTCGTCCGGGGTGTGAGCGGGGCGGCGATAATCACAAAGTCAGCCTCCTGCAAAAGACGCGCCAAGCTCTCGGTGCCCAACACCTCATCCACACACGCCGGCACGGCCTCAACCCTGCGCCTGGCGGCAAGCACCCGCATGCCCAGGGCTTTGACCCGCTCGGCAACCGCCAGGCCAATACCCCCCAGCCCGATGATCCCGGCGGTGCGCCCGTGCAGTTCGGAAAAGCTGGGATAGAGCGCAAACATCTTGCGCCGCGGCCATGTGCCTTCGAGTTGATAGCGGTAGGCGGTATGTATCTGGCGAGCCAGCATAATCATCACGCCCAGGATGTGTTCGGCAATCGGGACGCCGTGCAGACCGCGTGAGTTGGTGATAATCACGTCGCTGGCGACCATCTCTGGAAACAAGACATGGGTTGCCCCGGCTGAGGCGAGGTGGAGCCACTTGAGTTGCCGGGCGAGCTGCAGGTCCTGCGGACTGAACCGGACGGCAAACAGCACCTCGGTGTCGTCCAGCTCGGCCGGGCGGCGGGCCGGGTCTTGGATGAGGGTGATGCGGACGGCGGGAAACTCGCGCTGGAGCTGGTCAGCCAACTCCGGCGAATAGGCCGGGAAGCCCCCCAGCCCGGACGCGCCGGCAAACGAGATGCACACTTTGGGTTTCATGCCTGTCCCTTTCTCCAGTCGATTGAGCGGGCGAGGCCTCAGGCGACGGGCGATCCATGGTGACGGGCCGCCCGCCCGTTTACCTCCCCGGCTGACGGTCCAGGGCTGCCAGACCCTCTAAGGCCAGACCATAGCCCAGCCCGTCTCGCATCACACGCTTGAGTTCCTGGGTCAGGGCAACCCGCGCGTACCGCAGGGTCAGGGGCGGTTGCTCGGCCAGCTGCTCGGCCAGCTCCCAGGCCCGGGCCAGGAGGGCGTCTTGGGGCAGGACTTCGTTGACGACGCCAAGACTCAGGGCATCCTGGGCCGACAGCTTCTGGCTGGTCAGCAGGAAATAGCGTCCCCGGTTTGCCCCGAGCAACAGCGGCCAGACCAGATGCACCCCGTCGCCCGGCACAACGCCATTGGGAAAATGGGGGGCGTCCTGGAAGGCGGCTGTGTCCGAGGCCAGGACAATATCGCACAGGACGGCAATTTCGGCGTGGATCAGGGCCGGCCCGTTGACCGCGGCAATCATCGGCACCTCAATATCCAGCAGGTTGAGCAGCAGGCGCTTGCCCTCCCAATAGATTTTGTCCCAGCCGCGCGGCGTGCCCAGACCGTCGCCGAAGCTGGCGAAGTCAATCTCGGCGCAGAAGGCCTCGCCGGTCCCGGTCATAATGACCAGCCTGTTTTCGGGGTCAGCGCCAATGTCGGCGCAGGCATAGGCGAGTTCCCGATGGATGCTCTCGTTCCACACCATCGGGCCGCCGTTGTTGTGGAGGGTCATCTCCAGGATGCCGTTCCGGCGCTGCATGCGAATATCCTGGTACTTGTTGGCGTAGTCTTCCAAGTTCGGCATGGTCATCCTCCTTGTGCCGTGCGCTCAAACTGTAGTCGGGAAACGATCCGTGTGCGCAGAGGCGGCTTTTTGAACGCCTGAGCCGGGGACATCTCCGCTCTTCTCCGGCTCCTCCGCAGCCACAGGACACGCGCCTGGCTGAAGATGAGACGCAGGGCGATGCCAGTGGTCATCACCATCAGGTAAGCGGTCTGCCACTGTAAAACCGACAGCTTACGCTCGGCGTTCGCAAAGCGGTTTTTATGCTCCGCCAGTTCCTCGGCGGCTTCGCGGGCGGTGTCCTGTGGGGCACCGGCCTACTTCAGTGCCTCATACATTTTCCTCGCCTCATACATTTTCCTCGCCTCATACATTTTCCTCGCCTCATACATTTTCCTCGCCTCATACATTTTCATCAAGGCTGAGGCCATAGCATCCTTTCTTTGTTCCTGTTCTCAGCATGCCAGAAAGCGAACGCCTGTCACAGGGCTGAGAGGTGGGGGGCGGCCCGGCTCGTCGGAGCACGGACGGGGTGTTTTATTGTGCCCAGGCCGCCTGGTGCAGCGCCGGCAGCACCGCCCGGTTGAACAGCCGGTCGTGCAGCGTAAGATGAAAACACTCGACACCCAGGTCGTGAAACTCGCGCATCCGCCGCAAGATGGTGTCTGGGCTGCCGATCAGACGGCTGGCCAGGCCCTCGTTGGTATCCAGATGGGTCAGCAGGTCGTCGCTCGGCTGCCACATGCCCTGCGCGCCGCTGACCTTTTGCCGGCGGCGGGCCAGCATGGCCGGGTCTTGGGCATCAAGCATGGCCTGCACCGCGGCCGCGGCCTCACTATCGGTCTCGCGGCACAGGGGAATGGCGTACAGGGCAAACCGGACTCGGCGGCCTGTCTCAGCCGTCCGTTTGCGGACCGTCTCGATAATGTGCCCGATTTTGTCGGGCCGGCCGCCGTTCAGAAACATCCAGTCCGAATGCCGGGCGGCCAGCGTCATGGCTGCCGCAGACTGTCCGCCCTGGAAAACCTCAAGCTGGGTCGAAATCGGTCGCGGCTCCAAGCGCAGGCCGCGAACCTGGTAAAAACGCCCGGCGTAGTCAAACACCTCGTGCGCCCACGCGCCGCGCAAAATCTCGACAAACTCGCTCGTCCGGGCGTAGCGCTGGTCGTGCTCGAGCAGCGCTGCCCCGTACATGCCAAACTCGGCTTCATGCCAGCCGGAGGTGAGGTTGACCGACCAACGGCCACCCGTCAGCCGATCAAGCGTAGCCCCCCATTTGGCAATCGCCGCGGGCAGGAAAAAACCGGGGTGGATGGCCGTAATGAGACGCAGGCACCGGGTGTGAGCGGCGTAAAAAGCGGTCATGGCCAAACAGTCATAGCTCGCCCCCTCAATTTCCTGGCCGCTGCCCCACCAACGCTGGGCAACCAGGAGATAATCAATGCCGAGCGCTTCCGCAGCCCGGGCGGGACCCAGCAGACGCTCGGTCAGCGGTGGCCCGTGGAGTTCGGCCAGGTCCGGCTGAGCGGTCCGGTTTGTGCTGAGTTGGGGGAGGGCCAGGGCGGTGGGGGCCCAGGTACAGGTCAGAATGCGTGCCATGACATCTCCATATCCCAAGCGAATAGACGCGGTGGGCGTTTTCGAGCGGACAGGAGAGTGGGAGCAGAATCGCCCATCCGCCAAGCGGTGCCGGACGGGCGATGGGGGACGAGAACTCAGCCCATGCAGATGGCGTTCAGTTTATTGCCGTCCAGGTCGCGGAAATAGCCGATGTAGGCCTGGCCTCCGGCACGCTTACCCGGTGCGCCTTCGTCGATGCCGCCCAGTTCCAGGGCTTTTTTGTGGATGGCGTCTACTTTTTTGTGACTGTCCGCGGCCAGGGCGACCATGACCCCGTTGCCGACGCTGGCGGCCTTGCCGTCAAACGGGCTGGCAAGGGCCAGGCTGGGCGCGCCGGGCTTGCCCCAGAGTTTGATGCGGCCGGCGTCCATGATCACCTTGATAGCGGGATCGAGTTCGGCCAGCAGGGCGGTATAGAACGCGGTCGCCCGTCCCATGTCGTTTGTGCCGAGCGTAACATATGAAATCATCGCTGTTCTCCTTTCCCGGTCAGATTTGACAGGAATGTGGCATAGTCTGGCGGCCTTGGGAAGCCCCCTGGGTCGCCGCCTCGGTCGCCGGAGGCTGTTCCGTGCCTGTTGCCGCGTCGTTCAGGAGGCCGCCTCGCTCGCCTTCCACACCTCTGCCTCATCAGGCCCGGAGAGCTGGGCGAGGCGGGCGTCGAGCTCGGGCAGCACATGCTCGAAGGTGAACCGGTACAGATGGACGCCGATGAACAGGGTGTGGAGTGAGTTGGGGACCTGGTCGGGCCGTTTTTTCAGCAGCGCCCAGATGAACCGCAGGCTCTCCCGTTTATACTCCGTGGGCAGTTGTCGGAAGGCGTTCTGGAGTACCCGCACGCGGGCCAGCAGGCTGTCGGCCTGGTGTGAGGTGTTGGCCGTGGAGCGGACGATCGTACTGCCGAGGATGCGCCACATATGCCGCAGACCGCCTTGGACGCGGGCGAGCGACGAGCTTGGGCCGGGTTGGCGGCACAGGGCGTCAAGCAGGCGGTCAAAGAACTCGTGCGGTGTGTAGATCGTCTGGAGAATCTTGCGGTAGCCTTCAAGCAGGGCCCGGCGCGGCAGGACCGGGACAATGTTGGTAAAACCGCCGTGGGTCGTAAACCGGTCGGAATCGGCGTCAAGCAGCCGGCCGGCCTGTTCCAGACGGGTGTACAGGGGCGTGCTGGGCAGGGCGACTAACAGCCCGACCATAGCGTTTGGAACGGCAATCTGTCGGATGAAGTCGATCTGCCGGTCAAAGATGTCTTCGTTATCGTTGTCAAACCCCAGGATAAAGCCTCCGGTGACCATCAGGCCAGCGTGCTGAATGACTTTGACCGAATCGACCAGCGAGCGCTTGATGTTCTGATATTTCCTGGTTTCTCTGAGACTTTCGATCGACGGGGTCTCAAGGCCGAGAAAGACCGTCTTGAAGTTTGACGCCACCATCTGGGCTATCAGTTCGTCGTCGTTGGCCAAGTCAACGGTGGCTTCGGTGATGTAGACAAAGGGGGAATCGTGCGCCTCGTTCCAGGTCGTCAGCTCGGGCAGCAGCTTTTTGACCTCTCGCTTATTGCCGATAAAATTGTCGTCCACAATAAAGACGCTGCCCCGGTAGCCGGTCTGGTACAGGGCCTCGAGCTCGGCCAGCATCTGGGCCGGCGTTTTTGTCCGGGGCCGACGGCCAAACATCACGATGATGTCACAGAACTCGCACTGGAACGGGCAGCCGCGCGAGAACTGAATCGGCAGCGAGCCGTACTGACTGATATCGAGCAGATCAAAGCGGGGCGTCGGGCTTTGGGTGACATCGGGCTTGTCAGGGTTGGTGTAGACCGCCTGACGGGTCCCGGCCTCCAGGTCGGCCAGAAAAGCCGGCCAGGTGAGCTCGCCCTCATTCAGCACCAGCACATCGGCGTAGGGCTGGCACTCCTCGGGGCAGGCGGTCGGATACGGGCCGCCGAAGACGACCAGCTTGCCGGCCGCCTGACAGCGCTCGGCGACCGCAAACAGCGAGGTCTTTTGTGAAATCATGGCCGACAGACACACCATGTCGGCCCACTCCAGGTCGTCATCGGTCAACGACCCACAGTTGAGATCGACCAGCCGAAACTCATAGTCGTCCGGCGTCAGGGCGGCAATGGTGATCAGGCCCAGCGGCGGCATGAAGGACTTCTTGTTGAAGATGGGCAGGACGTACTGCATCCCCCAGTAGGTCAGGGGAAATTCAGGATAGACGAGCAAGATACGACGATACATATGCTTCATAGTGACCCTCTCTCCCCTGCTGTATAGCGAACCACGGCGGCTTTTGACAGGGGGAGTATACAGGGGATAGACACGCCGCGCCAGACAAGGCTAGGTTGTGCGGGATTCTTCTTGCCGCGGGCGGAAGATTTTCGTTCTTTTCAGCGCACCCCTCGCGCCACACAGAAAGGCTTATCCCATGACCCAGTCAGTCTCTTACACCAAGGATGGTGACATCGGCATCATTACTGTCAACAACCCCCCGGTGAACGCGCTGAGCCAGCATGTCCGCCGGGGCTTACTCGACAGTTTTCGCCAGGCCGGCAGCGACGACACCGTCGCCACCGTGCTCATCTGCGAGGGCCGGACCTTTATCGCCGGTGCAGACATCACCGAGTTTGGCAAACCGCTCCAGCCGCCGAGTTTTCTGGGCACGATGGAGATGATTGAAAACCTGCCCAAGCCGGCGGTGGCCGCCATCCACGGCACGGCGCTCGGCGGCGGGCTCGAGACCGCGTTGTGCTGCCACTACCGGATTGCCGTGCCTTCGGCCCGGGTCGGCCTGCCCGAAGTGACCCTGGGGCTCTTGCCGGGCGGGGGCGGAACCCAGCGCTTGCCGCGTTTGATCGGTCCGGAAGCCGCGCTACAGGTCATCACCAGCGGCGCGCCGATGACGGCCAGCCAGGCCCGGGCGGCCGGGGTGATTGACCACATCGTTGACGGAGGCGAACTGCTCAAAGGGGCCAGGGCGTTTGCCCGTCGGCTCGTTGCCGAGGGCGCGGCGCTCAGAAAAGTGCGCGATCTGAACGACAGGGTAACGGGGGTAGACCCGGCCATTTTTGACGCGGCGCGCCAGCGGGCGCGCGTTGAGCGGCGCGGCTTTGAGGCCCCGCAGCGCTGTATTGATTGTGTTGAGGCCGCCTGTCGCCTGCCCTTTGACGAGGGTCTGGCCAAGGAGCAGGAACTGTTCAGACAGGTGTTGACCAGCGAGCAGTCCGCGGCCCAACGGCATATCTTTTTCGCTGAACGCGCCGCGGCGAAAGTCACCGACATGCCCAAGGACACCAAACCGCTGGCGATACAAAAAGTCGCGGTTATTGGTGCCGGCACAATGGGCGGCGGCATCGCCATGAATTTTGCCAACGCCGGCATCCCGGTGACGATGCTCGAGACCGGCCGGGAGTTTCTGGACAAGGGGCTGGCCGTTGTACGCGCCAACTACGACCGCAGCGCCAAGAGAGGCCGGTTCACTTCCGAGCAGGTCGAACAGCGGATGGGGCTGATCACACCCACCCTGGGCTATGCCGATATTGCCGATGTTGATCTCGTTGTCGAAGCGGTGTTCGAGAACATGGCGGTGAAAAAAGACGTGTTTGCCCGGCTTGATGCGGCCACGAAGCCGGCCTGCATCCTGGCCACCAACACGTCTACGCTGGACGTGAACGAAATCGCCTCGGCCACCGCCCGGCCCGACAAAGTCCTTGGCACCCACTTCTTCAGCCCGGCCAATGTCATGCGTTTGCTCGAAATCGTGCGTGGCCAAAAGACCAGCTTTGAAACCCTGGCCACGGCCCAAGCTATGGCCAGGACCATCGGGAAGGTCGGCGTGGTGGTGGGCGTGTGCGACGGCTTTGTGGGCAACCGCATGCTGCACTCTTACGCCGGCCAGGCCCAGTTTCTGCTTGAAGAGGGCTGCCTGCCCCAAGATGTCGATGGCGCGGTGTATGACTTGGGCCTGGCCATGGGCCCGCTGGCCATGGGCGACCTGGCCGGGCTTGATGTGGGCTGGCGTATACGGCGGGAGCAGGGGGTGCCGGAGAGCCTGCCCGAAGGGGCACGCTATTGCGCGATTCCCGACCTGCTCTATGAGCAAGGCCGTTTTGGTCAGAAGACCGGGGCCGGGTATTACAGATATCACGAGGGCGATCGCACCCCCCATCCCGACCCCGAGATTGAGCAACTGATCGTCAACTACTCCAGAGACAAAGGCATTCAGCGTCGCCCTGTCAGCCGTGAAGAAATTATCGAGCGGACGATGTACGCACTGGTCAACGAAGGGGCCAGGATTCTGGAGGAAGGCATCGCCCAGCGCGCCAGCGACATTGATACCATCTATGTCTATGGCTACGGCTTCCCGGCCTATCTGGGCGGGCCGATGTTCTACGCCGACCGGATTGGCCTGGACACGGTGTACAAACGGGTGTGTGAACTGGCCGAACAAGACCCGGCCTCGTGGCAGCCGGCCCCGCTGCTGGGGCGGCTGGCCGAAGCAGGCCGGACTTTCAATGAGGCCTAAGGCCCTGAGGATGGAACGGGTCGCCTTCCTCTTGGACCTGATGACACGTTCCATCCTTATGGACAAATGGACAATCGCTTCTTTGCCCAGCCGGTCCTGAACTCTCCCTACGCCTATCCGGTGCGCCACTGGGAGCTGGACGAGCAGGGCCAGCCCACACAACGGATCAGTGAAGGCCGCCGCAGCGTGGCCTTCATCACCCCAATTCCCAAGCCCAGGAAGCGTAAACAGCTTGCACTGGCCCTTGACTCCGGCCAGGGACTTTCCACCCTGGAGCAGCAGTACGACCCGACTTCAATTATCAATGCCCTGCGCCGTCAGGTAGACCAGTGGCGGCGGCGGCCAGACCCGGCCAGCTGGCGCGTTACACCAGAGACCGCCCGGCTGCTCCAGCACTGGCGACACCACCGATTCCACTCCATCCGCCCGTTCTTCTGTCAGCTCGAAGCGTGTGAGACCGTCATCTGGCTGACTGAGGTCGCACCAGGGGCCGGCAAGACCGGCAGGGACTTTCTCACCTACCTGCGCAACGCCAATGACGACGCCAACCCCGGTCTGGCCCGGCTGGCCCTCAAGCTGGCCACCGGGGCCGGCAAGACCACCGTCATGGCGATGCTGATCGCCTGGCAGACCATCAACGCGGTCCGCCACCCGACGAGCCGGAGGTTTACCCGCGGCTTCCTCGTCGTCACCCCGGGCATCACCATCAAAGACCGGCTGCGCGTCCTGTACCCGAACGACCCGGACAGCTATTACGCCAGCCGGGAACTGGTTCCCAGGGACATGCTCGGCGAGCTGGAACGGGCCAAGGTCGTGATTACCAACTACCACGCCTTCAAGCTGCGCGAGCGCCTCAACCTGTCCAAAGGTGGCCGCGCCCTGCTCCAGGGCCGGGGCGCGGCCCTGAATACCCTGGAAACCGAGGGCCAGATGCTCCAGCGGGTCATGCCCGAGCTGCTAGGCATGAAGAACATCCTGGCCTTGAACGACGAGGCCCACCACTGCTACCGCGAGAAGCCGGGAGCGGACGCCGAAGGCCGGCTCAGGGGCCAGGACAGGGCCGAGGCGGAGAAAAACAACGCCACGGCCCGGCTGTGGAGTTCCGGTCTGGAGGCGGTGGGCCGCAAGCTGGGCCTCAGCCGGGTTATTGACCTGTCGGCAACACCGTTTTTCCTGCGCGGCTCAGGCTATGCCGAGGGTACCCTCTTCCCCTGGACCCTGAGCGACTTCTCGTTGATGGACGCGATTGAGTGCGGGATTGTCAAGCTGCCGCGCGTCCCGGTGGCCGACAATATCCCCGGCGGGGAGATGCCCACATTCCGCAACCTGTGGGAACATATTGGCCGGCGGATGCCAAAAAAAGGCCGGGGCAAGGCCAGCGGTCTCGACCCGCTCAGCCTGCCGGTCGAGCTGCAAACCGCCCTCGATGCCCTGTACGGACACTACGAAAAGACCTGTGCGCAGTGGATGGAGCGCGGCGTTGCAGCACCCCCGTGCTTTATTGTGGTGTGCAACAACACCGCGACCTCCAAGCTGGTGTACGACTACATTGCCGGCTTCAAGCGCCACCACCCGGACGGCTCACGCACGCTTGAGAATGGCCGCCTGCCGCTCTTTCGGAACTTTGACGAGGGCGGGAACTCCCTGGCCCGTCCCCATACCCTGCTCATTGACAGCGAACAACTCGAATCCGGCGCTGCCCTGGACCCCAACTTTCGGGCTATGGCGGCTGACGAGATTGAGCGCTTCCGCCGCGAGATTGTTGAGCGGACCGGCGACCGTCGGCAGGCCGAACATATCTCTGACCAGGACCTGCTCAGGGAGGTGATGAACACGGTTGGCAAGCCGGGCCGGCTCGGCGGGTCGATCCGCTGCGTGGTGTCGGTGGCCATGCTGACCGAAGGCTGGGACGCCAGCACCGTCACCCATGTGCTGGGCGTCCGTGCCTTTGGTACTCAACTCCTGTGCGAGCAGGTCATTGGCCGGGCTTTGCGCCGGCAGTCCTACGAGCTCGACGACGACGGTCTGCTGCCTGTTGAGTACGCCGATGTGCTGGGGATTCCGTTTGACTTTACCGCCAAGCCGGTCGTGGCTCCGCCTCAGCCACCGCGCGAGACCGTTCAGGTCAGGGCCGTCCGGCCCGAGCGCGACCGGCTCGCAATCCGGTTTCCGCGTGTCGAAGGCTACCGGGTTGAACTGCCCGAGGAACGGCTCAGCGCCGAGTTCACCGGGGATTCTGTGCTGGAGTTGACGCCGGCGCTCGTCGGCCCGTCTCATACCCGCAACGCCGGCATTCTTGGCGAAGATGTCAACCTCAGTCTCGAACACCTGCAAGACCTGCGCCGCTCAAGCCTGCTGTTCCACCTTGCCAAGCGGCTGCTGTATACCCGCTGGCGCGACCCCGGCCAGCAGCCCAAGCTCCACCTCTTCGGCCAGCTCAAGCGCATCACCAGGCAGTGGTGTGATACCTGCCTGCGCTGTGCCGGCGGCACCTATCCGGCTCAGCTCATGTATCAGGAGTTGGCCGATATGGCCTGCGAGCGCATGACCGCCGCCATCACCCGCTCCCTGGTGGGCCAACGCCCGGTCAAGGCCCTGCTCGACCCCTACAACCCCGCCGGCTCTACCGACCATGTGCACTTCAGCACCTCCAGCCGCCAACGCTGGCAGGCCGACGCCGGCAAGTGTCACCTCAACTGGCTTGTGCTGGACAGCGACTGGGAGGCCGAGTTCTGCCGCGTGGCCGAGGCCCATCCCCAGGTCCGGGCCTATGTCAAGAACCACAATCTCGGCCTGGAAGTCCCCTACCGCTACGGCTCGGCCCCGCGCCGCTATATCCCTGATTTCATCGTCCTGCTTGACGACGGCCGGCCTGACCCCTTGCAGCTCATCGTCGAGATCAAGGGCTACCGGGGCGAAGACGCCAAGGAGAAAAGGGCGGCGATGGAAACCTGTTGGCTGCCCGGGGTCAACCGGCTCGGCGAGTACGGCCGCTGGGCCTTTGCCGAGTTCACCGCCGTCTATGAGATTGAACGGCAGTTCGGGGAACTGATTGCGGCACAGATGGGGCGGGGCTGACCCGGGCCGGGGGCCGGACCTTGCCTTTGGACCCTTGTTTTGGTGGCTGAAAACCTTGTAGAAAGAGGCTGTGCCCAAATACCTGCTCATCCTTGAAGACCCGTCCGCGCTGGACAAAGAAACGCTGACCGCCCGCTACAAGGTGGTCTACAGCATCAACCCGCATACCTGGGCGATCCACACCAGCGACTCGACGCGCGAAATAAGCGAAGCCTTATTCTCTACCCCATCTGAAACCTACCAGCCGCCTTCTCATGCGGTGTATCGGGTAGACGCCTGGTGGGGCTACGAGATCCGCACGCTGTGGGAGTGGCTGGACCGCAAGGAGGCATGGCTGCGTGATTGACGATGCCCCTGGCCGCGCTGCGCCGCAAAGCTCCAGACTGCCGAAGGACCTGCCGGAGGGGCAGCCTCACCCCCGTGCGGAGCAGGACTCGTCCGCTCTGCACGGAGCGGCTGATCTGAGCGAACGCTTCGGGCGCATAGAGGAGAGAACCGAGCACCTGCAAGGCGATATTGCCCAACTGCGCGGCGAGATGGGCGAGTTGCGCGGCGAAGTGGGCGCGCTGCGCAAGGAGATGGGCGACCTCCGCAGCACCATGGCCACCGAGATGGGCGACCTCCGCAGCACCATGGCCACCGAGATGGGCGACCTCCGCAGCACCATGGCCACCCGGGCCGATATCGACCAACTCCACACCGAGACGGGCGACCTCCGCAGCACCATGGCCACCCGGGCCGATATCGACCAACTCCGCACCGAGATAGACGACCTCCGCAGCACCATGGCCACCGAGATAGGCGACCTCCGCAGCACCATGGCCACCCGGGCCGATATCGACCAACTCCGCACCGAGATGGGCGGGCTGCGCACATCTACCCGCACCGACATTGCTCAGCTCCGCAGCGAGATGCGGGGCATGGTCGGGCAGACCGCGTTCTGGTCTGGCATCGCCATTGTTGTCGCCGTCCTGCTGGGGTTCGGGACGCTGGTCTATAACAAGATTCCTGACCAGTTCCCCGCGCAGCCAGCCCAGCCAGGCGTTGAATCCGGGTACACGCCGGCTCACCCCCCCGCCGCTTGAGCGTCCGCCCCTTCGCCTATGCGGAGCGGGCACGGAAATCCCAGATTCCAGGCACATACATTTGACAAAGGGCCAATTCCTGTCGTATTCTCTCAGGTGATCCGCCCCTTGGCAGTACGCTGTGTTCCTTGCGATCCTCAGGATGCAGCCAACCCCTTGGGGCTATTTTTTTGTGGGCAGCGTTTGATGACCACAGTCGCAATCCTCTGTCCCTGGCTGGGATCGCGGGTGTCTCGCCCGCTTGTGTTCAGGATGGCCCATTGACAGCACTGCGGGCAGGATGCCCGCGCTCCCATCAGAAGCGTGAAAAAGGCGAAGAAGAAGGCGAAGAAGCAGGTCAGGACGCTGACCCACCCCGAGGCCCGGCGGCCCAATATCCCGACCGCTGAGGTGCAGGCGGTGATGGACAAGGAGGAGCAGACCCCGGTCCGGGTGGTCTACGGCCGGCGGAATCGAGACCTGGACCCGCAGCTGGTGTGGCGTGGCAAGGATGAGCAGGACTGGTCGGAGCTGGTGGTCCACGCTCCGCCGCTCTACATTCAGGAGAAGGTTCACCCCAAGGCCCTGATTGATGACCTGGTGGCGAGCGGCAAGCAACGCGCCGCCGAGCGGCAGCCTGACCTGTTCGCCGACTTCAACGGCCTGCCCGACGCGGCCCGCGGCGCGGAGTTCTATCGGCACGATGCCAACTGGACCAACCGCATGATCCTGGGCGACAGCCTGCATGTCATGGCGTCTCTGGCCGAGCGTGAGGGGCTGCGCGGTCAGGTGCAGTGCATCTATCTTGACCCGCCCTACGGCATCAAGTTCAACTCGAACTTTCAGTGGTCTACCACCAGCCGCGATGTGAAGGACGGCAAGGCCAGCCACATCACCCGCGAGCCTGAGCAGGTCAAAGCCTTCCGGGATACCTGGCGGGACGGCATTCACTCGTATCTGACCTATCTGCGGGACCGGCTGACGGTGGCGCGGGATTTGTTGACCGAGAGCGGTTCTATCTTTGTG
Source organism: uncultured Binatia bacterium (SeqCode) (assembly GCA_965242605.1). Classification (GTDB taxonomy): domain Bacteria; phylum Desulfobacterota; class Binatia; order Bin18; family Bin18; genus JAAXHF01. The sequence goes on from CBDESS010000001.1 coordinate 729,058, forward strand.
CAGATTGGGGATGAGAATGTGCATCGGGTGCGGGCGGTGATGGATGAGGTGTTTGGGGAGGGGAATTACGTAGTAACGTTGAAATTCTCGAAGACGACGGGGCTTGGCGGCAAATACGTTGACGAGACCTTTGACTACATCATCTGGTCGGCCAAGAGCAAGTCACGATTGAAGTTTCGGCGACTGTACCTCAAGCGCGTTCTTGGTGGGTCGGGGGCGACACAGTACAAGTATGTCATGTCTCCGCCGGGCGTTACGGAGGCGAGGAACGCACAGGCGGACGATCGTCTGTTTTCACACGGCGATTTGACATCCCAAACGGGCAATCGAACGACGACATTCGGCTTTTTACTTAACGGGCACCCAATAGCGGCACCAAGGAAAGGCGGATGGAAGACAAACAAAACAGGCATGGATCGCTTGGTTAGGGCAGATCGCCTTGTCCGGTTTGGCAACACCCCGCGCTATGTGCGGTACTTTGATGACTCCTCCTACTATCCGCTCGGGTCAGCTTGGCTGGATACAAACATAAGCGGTTTTGGCGATGACAAGGTGTATGTTGTTCAGACGCTCAGAAAAGTCGTAGAACGCTGCATCCTGATGACCACCGACCCCGGTGACCTGGTCCTTGACCCGACCTGCGGCTCGGGCACAACCGCGTATGTGGCCGAGCAGTGGGGCCGCCGCTGGATTACGATTGACACCTCTCGCGTTGCGCTGGCCCTGGCCCGCGCCCGACTCATGGGCGCACGCCATCCCTACTACCTGCTCGCCGACAGCCCGGAAGGCCAACGCAAAGAAGCCGAACTGACCGGCAAAGCCCCATCTGAAACGCCGACCTATGGCAACATCCAACACGGCTTCGTCTATGATCGTGTGCCCCACATCACCCTGAAATCCATCGCCAACAACGCCGAAATTGACGTGATCCATGAGCAGTACCAGAACACGCTTGAACCGCTGCGGGATGCACTCAATGCTGCCCTGCAAGAGCAGTGGCAGGAGTGGGAAATCCCGCGTCAGGCCGGCGAGAGCTGGCCGGCGGAGGCCAGGCGGCTGCACGCCGAATGGTGGAAGACACGCACCGCCCGCCAGCAGGCCATTGACGCCTCTATTGCCGCCAAGGCCGACTATGAATATCTGTACGACAAACCCCACGAAGACAAATCCAAGGTCCGGGTAGCCGGTCCGTTCACGGTCGAGAGCCTGTCGCCGCATCGGGTTCTGGCCGTTGATGAAGACGATGAACTGATCGGCCTGGAAGCCGGCCGGAATAGCCGGCGGGACCAGAAGGACGAAACGCGGCGACCCGGCGAAACCGACTTTGCCGCGGTCATCCTGGAGCACTTGCGGACCGCCGGGGTGCAGCAGGCCCACAAGGAAGATACCATCCGGTTCAGCGCAGTCACCGGCTGGCCGGGCCGGCTGGTGTGCGCCGAAGGCCGCTATGTCGAGGGCGACGCCCCCCTCCCTGACCCTCCCCCTCAAGGGGAGAGGGAAGCAGCGGAACAACGCGCTGCGCCTCCGCCTCACGCGGAGGGGGAAGCCGTGGAAAAACGCGCCGGTATCTTCATCGGCCCGGAGTTTGGCACGGTCTCCCGGGCCGACCTGGTGGCCGCGGCACGCGAGGCCGGCGAGGCCGGTTTTGACAGCCTGATCGCCTGCGCCTTCAACTACGACGCCCATTCCGCAGAGTTTGACCGGCTGGGCCGCCTGCCGGTGCTCAAAGCCCGCATGAACGCCGACCTGCACATGGCCGACGACCTGAAAAACACCGGGGCCGGCAACCTCTTCGTCATCTTCGGCGAGCCGGACATTGACCTGCTGGAAGCCGAAGACGGCACACTGCGGGTCAGGCTCAACGGCGTCGATGTCTTCCACCCCACCACCGGCGAGGTGCGCAGCGACGGGCCGGAGGGCATCGCCTGCTGGTTCCTTGACACCGACTACAACGAAGAGAGCTTCTTTGTCCGCCACGCTTACTTCCTGGGCGCGAACGACCCCTACACATCGCTCAAGACCACCCTCAAGGCCGAGATTGACCCGGACGCCTGGGCGGCCCTCCACAGCGACACCTCCCGCCCCTTTGCCAAGCCGCCATCTGGCCGCCTCGCCGTCAAGGTCATCAACCACCTCGGCGACGAAGTGATGAAGGTGTTTCGGGTGTGAATTACCCACATGGGAGAGGGACATGGCCACGCGGCGGAACAAAAGCACGCCCCCAAAACTCAATTCGACCACAAAGGTGCCGGTTAAGGCGCTCCGGTTCGATCGAGAGAACCCGCGGCTGATCGGACAGGATGCTGACGCCTCGGATGAGTTCATCATCGCGCAACTCTACCGCTCTGCCGAACTCGATGAGCTGTTGCAGTCCGTTTCGACGAACGGCTATCTCGACATCGAACCGCTGATCGTCATGGCCGCCGCCCCAAACGGCCCTGACGGTCTCATCGTGCTTGAAGGCAACCGAAGGCTTGCGACCCTCCGACTGCTACGCGAAGAGGGCTTGGCCGGCCGGATCAGATCGTCGCAAAAACTGCACATTGAGGTCCCGCAGGTCAATGAGGCTCTGAGGGAGTCCTTCAACGAAGTGTCTGTATATCGTGTGAAAACCCGTGAAGCGGCGCGCTCGTTCATTGGCTTCAAGCATATCAACGGCGCGGCAAAGTGGGATTCGTATGCCAAGGCAAGGTTCGCCGCCAAGTGGTACGGGAGCGCCAATACCCCGCTGGAAGAAATCGCGCGCGCCATTGGCGACCGGCACGACACCATAAAGCGCATGGTATCGGCGATCTACGTTCTCGAACAAGCCAAAGACAAGGAGCAGTTTGATCTCGAAGACCGGAGCACAAAAAGACTCAACTTCTCCCATCTCTATACCGCCCTTTCCCGCTCGCAGTACATGGACTACCTGGGCATCGCCACCGCCTGGACACGCTACGATCCAAAACCTGACCCGGTGCCGCCGGAACGACTTGAACGCCTGAGGAAGGTGCTCGTGTGGATGTACGGCTCCAAAGAGGAAAACGCAAAACCAGTTGTGCGGGCGCAAAACCCCGACATCAAGCGTCTTGGCGAAGTCCTCGTTCATGCAGAAGCGCTTCACGTCCTCGAAACGACCGACGATCTCACCCAGGCCCATGAAAGCACGGAACCCGCCGACCGGCGCTTTATCGCTTCCTTGATCCGTGCCCGGCAGGAAATCCGGGCTGCTGCCGCTTCCTTGAGAGCCTACGACGGTCGTGACAAGTCGCTGCTCGATATCGCAGAAGACGTCAAGGAAGACGCGGAAACTGTTCATTCGAGAATGGCCAAAAAGTTCCGTGAAGCCGATGCCGAAGAATGACCATCGCCCTCTATCTTCCCCCCGACTCGCTAACAGGCTCTCCGCCCGACTTCAATCCCGCGGCCGATTTCCTGGAACTGTCGGCGTTCTTTGCCGAAACACGCTCTGCCTCGGTATTGGAAATCAAGAACACCATCGACATTGGTGCGCCAGAAGAGCCCGACGATGTCGATGACGAAATGCGGACAGGCAGCGAGGAAGTCGTCTCAGGAACAGCCAATCTGATTGAGACGCGCGGGAGTGCGCTAGGACCCGCCTATCCTTACAAGCTGGACTCTTGCGGCGATATGCTGGAGTGTATGTGGGAGGGAAATTCGTTAGGGCAAACGGCGTATATCGTGTGTCTCCTGTTATCGAACCTCCAACCGATATCCCCGATTCTGGGCGGCTCTCACGTCCATCCAGACCGTGCGGACACCAGCAGATTACGCGAGTATTTTCAGTACTTCGCAACCGCGGCTCTGGCGGCTGAAACAGGGGGGAATTCCTGGTCTTTCGGATTTCCGAGACCGGATCACTCACCTTTTCTTGCCAAGCTGGAAGAAATCTGGCGAAGGATCGGAGATGGGTATGTTGAGGCACAGGTCGGTGCGCCAACCCAGCCGAAGGACGACCAGGTTGATGTTTTTGCCGCTCGCTCTCACCCTGATCAACTGCCGGGTTGCCTGTTGGCCGCCGCGCAGGTTGCAACGGGACGCAATTGGAAGGCGAAGTCTCTGAAAGGCCGCCTCGGCGCGTTCAAAAGTCGCTGGTTTAGAAAGCAACCGGTGACGGACCTCCTCCCCTATATGATTATTCCGTTCGCCCGAACGGATGAGGAATTCATTGACGATGTGCGGACGATGGGAAACGTGCTGCACAGGCTGCGCGTTCCCCGCAGGGTAGAGGAAGCCGAACAGCTCTTGAGGGCAGGTATCACAATTGAAGCCTATGATCGTCTTGAGGGGGCTGTGCAGTGGGTAACGGCCTATAGAGGTCGCACGGGAGCAGCGACATGAGCCGTTATTTTCATGTCCTGTGTCCCTCTTTTGCGATATTCCCCGAATCCTCAGAGGTCCACCGCAGCGAAAGCGGGGGCGTGTTCTTCCTCCCGCCCGTAGCCGTGCCGGCGGCCGGTGTGCTACATGGCCTTGCCAGGGAGGGACTTCGCTATGACACAACCGTTGTCTACCGTTCGGCAACTGGCCTATGTGGTGACAGACATGGACGCGGCGCTCAAGTATTGGGTGGACGTGCTGAAGGTCGGGCCGTTTTTTCTGTATGAACACTGCCCACTGGAGAATCAGCGCTATCTGGGTCAGCCGTCCAATGTGGACGTGACCCTGGCCCTCGGCAACAGCGGGGATGTGCAGATTGAGCTGATCGTTCAGCACGACCAGACCCCCTCGGTGTATAAGGAGTTTCTGGATGCCGGGCGGGTTGGGGTGCATCACTTCGGCCTGATGCCCGAAGACTACCGGGCGGCCTGCGAGCAGTACCGGGCCTTGGGCTGTGAGGCGGCCTTTGAGTGTACGGTCGGCGGGGCTGAGCTGGTGTATTTTGATACGGTCAAAACCATCGGGCATTACACCGAGCTGTGGGACAACAGCGAGGTGTTCAAGAAACTCTTTCTGATTGTCGAGAATGCGGCCAAAGGCTGGGACGGGGCCAACCCGGTTCGGCCCGGCCCCCTGTAAAAAGCGGGCCGTAGCAGATATACACGCCGCAACAATCCAGCACAGGAGGGAGAGAGGGCTATGAAGTGGAAGATCGGTGATGTCAGCATCACTAAAATCGTCGAGATCGAGTACCCGAAGTTTTCAGATGTGATTCCGGCCGCAACCCCGGAGGTGGTCAAAACCGTCCCCTGGCTGTTCCCCCATTTTGTGACGCCGGAAGGGATGCTGAGCCTGAGCATTCATTCGTTGATTGTGGAGACGCCCGGGGCCAGGCTGGTGGTCGATACCTGTATCGGCAACAACCGCAACCGCGCGCCTCTGGACATTATGAGCAACCTGAACACCGCGTATCTTGACGACATGACGGCCGCCGGCTACCCGCCGGAGAGCATTGATTATGTCTTGTGTACCCACCTCCACCTTGACCATGTGGGCTGGAACACCCGGCTGGCCGACGGCCAATGGGTGCCCACCTTTCCCAAGGCGTCCTACCTGATGGACAAGAAAGAACTTGACCTGTTCGGCACTATTGACGAGGGCGCTGAGGATGAGTTCTTGCAGGTCCAGCGCCGGGTGTGGGCCGACTCGGTGCAGCCGGTCATGGACGCCGGTCTGGTGAAAGCGGTAGAGGGGCCAAGCCCGGTGTGCGAGGGCGTGCGGCTGATCGCTACGCCCGGCCATACCCCCGGCCATTGTTCGGTGATTGTCGAGTCCAAGGGGGAGTCGGCCATGATTACCGGCGATTTTATTCACCATCCAATTCAGTTCCACGACCCGGGCCTGGTCAGCCCTTTTGACGTAGACAACGACGCCGCGGCAGCCACCCGCCGGCGGGTATTCGCCGAGTACGCCGGGACCCCGACCCTGGTCATCGGCACCCATTTTGCCGGCCCGACCGCCGGCAAGCTGGTGCGGGATGGGGACGGCTACCGCCTGGATGTGTAAACGGAGCAAGGCTCAGTCAAAAGATGCGGCGCAGCGGGCGACGGTCCGGGCGGCGGTGGCGACTTGGTCGGCCCACTCGCGGGTCTCGAACCAGTACCGGCGGCGCTCGGCAAGCCAGCCGTTCGCCTGGTGAACCGCAATCCAGCTATTGAAAAAATTCACGCCGTCCGCATCCCCTTTGCGGAGAGCAATCGCTTCCGGTCTCTGGTAGAACACCTGCTCAAACGGGCGATGCAGGACCGTGGGGTTTTCTGCGAGCCACCGGGTCGGAGTCGGCGCGTACACCGTAGCAACGTGCGCGTCGCCGCTGAGAACCGCGCGTAATATGGCGTCTTCCGTGTCAAAGAGCAGCAGCCTGGCGCGGGGAAACCTGTTCTCGACAAAAGTCTGGGCCACCGAGCCCCCGCGGACCGCAAAGCTGACGCTCGGGGTGTTCAAGTCTTCCAGCCTGGCCACGCCTTGGGTCTTTGTCCTGTTGGCCACAATCCACAGGCCAGACTCCGCGGTCGGTGAGGTAAAGTTGACCCGCAGGTTGCGTTTGGCCGTTATCGTCATGCCGCTGATGATGACATCAAACTCCTCGTCAATCAGGTCGGGGATGATATGCGGCCAGTAGGTCCGCACAAGCTCAAGCTCAACTTCCATATCCTGGGCGATTTTCTGGGCGACCTCAACCTCAAAGCCGATCAGCTCGCCGGTGGTATCACACATTACCCACGGCTCGAACAGGCCAACGCCGACTTTCATGGTCTCGCGTGCCCGGATATCCTCAATGACGTTCTCGAACCAGAAGGCAAACCCTGCGCCCGCACTCCCGCCGCTCGCACCAATCAGGACAACGGCGAGAAGACCGACTCCGATGTTTTTGTGCTTCATGGCTGCCTGTCCCCGCGTGAGTCCGCTCACCCGTCACACGAGTCGGCGACCTGGTCAACCCACTGGCTGGTCCTGAACCAGTATTCGGCGCGTTGCTGGAGCCAGCCGTTGGCTCTGTTGGCCGCAATCCAGCTATTGAAAAAGTTTACCGCATCCGGGTCACTTTTGCGCACGGCAAACCCACCCGGTATCGCGTTATACTGCCGGTCAAGGCCGGGCAGGCGGCGCAGGATATCTGGATGTTCTTCGAGCCAGAGCGTCGGAGTTGGCTCGTACAGACCAGCCGCATGCGCCGTGCCGTTGAGAAGGACCGGGAGGATATCGGCCTCTGCGGCGAGGATCAGTGGGGTGGCGTCGGGGAGGTCTGTGTTGAGAAAATCCTCGCCGGTTGTTCCCGCAACGACGGCGAAGGTGACGCTCGCCCGGTTCAAATCTTCCAGCCTGCTCACGCCTTGGGTCTTTGCCGTATTGGCCACAATAATCAGACCGAAGATGTCGGCGGGAGAGGTGAAATTGACCCGCAGACTGCGTTGGGTCGTCATGCCCAGACTGCTGATGATGACGTCGAATTCCTCGTCAAGCAGGTCCGGGATCAGGTCTTTGAACCCGGTCATGATGAGCTCAAGCTCAACCCCCATTTCCCCGGCAATTTTTGTGGCAATATCGATGTCAAAGCCGACCAGCCCGCCGCCGGTACTACACATCACCGAACCCCCGAAGGGCGCGACGCCAACTTTCATGGTCTGGCGGAGTTGAATTTTTTCAATGACGCTATCGAACTGGACAAGCTGCGCCCTCGCACCCTCGCTGATGCTGCCAATGAGGGCCAGTGCGGCCAGACCGGACAGGAGATGTTTCAGCTTCATGGCGACAATACTCCACACAAGATTTTCAGGTGCTATACACGCTATTCGGGGAGGAAAACAAGCCCAAGTCCCCGCATCGCCCTCTGCCGCCTGTAGCCGCCGTCCTCTCGGAATCTCCCCCACGACTTCTCCATGATAACAGCCCCCGGTCTTGCAAAATGACGCGGAATCAGGAAATAGTACGGGAACGCATGAAACAGAGTACCCCTATGCGGAAGCCGATTCGCTCCAGAGTGCTTGCCATTGGCCGTCCCCTGCGTGTTGAGCTCCAGCTTGACGGCGAGTGGCTTGAGCGGCTCCGCACCCTGCTTCAGGACATGGGCGAAGGAGACGAGACCTATCCGCTCCATCGCTATCTCGAAGAACTGCTTGAGGCCGATATCGTTCACAGGGAAAACCGCGGCAAGGCCCGATATGTGGAACGCGAGACGCTTATGCGCTGGTTTGAGCAGGGGCGGAAAGCCGAAAGCGCGGCCCGGACGGCCGCTTTGAAACGCTAGGCCACCCGCGCCAGCCCCCGGGCGGGAGAGAGGCCCGCTGTTTTCCGCAGGTGTCGCCCATCCTGATTTTTCTCTGCCCGCCTGCATGAGACCTCGCCTATGAGCCTGGCCAAGCTGTGCATCATCCTCGTTCGTCCGAAGTATTCGGGCAATATCGGTGCGGTGACCCGCGCCATGGACAACTTTGGGATTCAGGATTTACGCCTGGTTGGGCCGGTCACATTGTGCCGGCAGGAAGCGGATAGCATGGCGGTCCACGCCCGGGGGCTGCTGGACCGGCTGCGCATCTATACGTCTTTGCGCGAAGCCAGCGCCGATTGTCAGCGGGTTATCGGCACGACCTGCCGCTCAGGCCTGTACCGTGAGGGAAGCCGCTCGCCACGCAGTCTGGCGGCCGAGCTTGTGCCCATGTTGGAGCTCAACCGCAGCGCTCTGGTGTTCGGCCCTGAAGATACGGGCCTGACCAACACCGACCTCCGCTACTGCCACGACCTGGTGACCATCCCCACCGCGGCCCACTTTCGCTCGCTCAACATCGCCCAGGCCGTGCTCGTCTGTTGCTATGAACTCTTTCTGGCCGGGCAGGACGCCGCAGCGGACAGCACAGCAGGACGCGAGCTTGCGCTTGCAGAACGACAAGAGTTCATGTACGACAAGTTGCAGCAGGCGCTCCTCACGGTAGGGTTTCTGCACCGTGATAACCCGGACCACATCATGTTGGCGCTCCGACGCATCCTCGGACGGGCGGGGCTGGAAGACCGCGATGTTCGTATTTTTCTGGGTCTGGCGCACCAGATCGGCTGGTATGCCACACGGAGGCCACCGCCCTCGCAGCCGACACGCCACGCCACGCAGTCGGCTCGCCAAGACCGGGGGTAGTGCCGAACGCTCAGCCCGCACACAGGACAAGACAGCATGGCGGAAATCATCTCCATAGGCAGCCTTCGCCAAGCCCGACGCCGACACCAGGAACAGGCAGCGCTCAGCAGTTGTCTCACACTTATTGAACAGAGTTTGCACAATCAACTCGACGAATTTGCGTCCGCCCCCGAAGAGGAATGGCCGGTGCGGGCGAGTAAAATTCGGAAGTTAGGGGAATTGTTAGAATACACGACCGGCCTGCTCTAGGCGGCGAGCCGATTCCGGGCTGTGCCCCGGCCCTCCGCATTTGCAGACCACCGGCCCGTCACCCTGAAGCGTCTCTACCAGGCGTTTCGTGCCGAGAAAGGAGTGTTCATGGCAAAAGCTGCCGATGCGACACCAAAGCGTGGAAAATCCACGGGCAAAACCACAGCAAAAGCAGCGGCCGCTGCGGAGCCGCGCAGTCGGACGACGAAACGGTCTTCCGCCACAAAGCCGAGCCCAGCGGTGGCGCTTGCTCTCGAACAGCCGCTCGCTCAACTCATGACCCGGGTAGACGCGCTTGAAGAAAACATCGCCACCAGTGTGTCCACCCTCCACGCCCAACTGCAAACGATACAGGCCGAATGGCAGTCAATGAAGGACTTGATAGAGGCCATGCGGCACACCCAACCCGAAACTCAAGAGGGCCAGGCCAGCCAGACAACCCACAACGGCAGCAGTCCCCAGGAACCGTCAGAAACCTTCCTGCCGATTGTTGCTGATCTCATTCAACGCAATCTGACAGAACACCTGTCACCTGTGACCGCCACCCTGCGTCGTCTTGAGGAACGGATCGGTTTTGTCAGCAATCGCCTCAAACCCGCCCCCGGCGGGCAAGACCGGCAAAAACAGTGGCGGCGGGATCAGCGCGGGGACCAGCGCGACCGCTTTCGCTCCCGAGGCCAGGGTACGGCTCGTCAGGGACAGGGAGACCAAGCCTGGACTCCCCCCTCTGCGGCGTCTGTCCAGGGGCATTTTGCCCCACGCCGTTATCCCAGCGACCTCCAGATAGGGGACGAAGAGGAATAAGGGACACGCGCCGGCGTCTCTCCCTTCCTCGGCGGAGCGGGGGCCCACACGGCTAATTGAGGGCGTGGGGGTCGGCTCGCAGCGCAATATCACGCAGCGCAGCGCCAATCCGGCTCTTGTCCCGTTCCAAGGCCCCAAAGAGTTGGGCCGCATCGGGCACATCAGGGTCCCAGTAGGCCAACTGCTCGCCATAGCGTTTCATCAATGCTTGATTATCCGTGAGATCGTGGACAACCCGCGCCCAGTGGTTCTGGCCGCCTTTGGCCGGCTGTAGTTCTGCGGTGGCCGCCTCGCCCCGAGCCCTCAGGGCCTCCTGGAGGAGTTGCACGACCCGGTCCTGTTGTTCGGCAACTGCTCGGAGTTGTTCGGCTCCGGCGTGGTGGGGAGCCCGCTCGGCATGCGCGCGCAACTGCCGGGCGAGTCCCTGCTCTTCGGTACAGCTCAGCGCCAACTCCGACACAAGCTCTCGCGTGTCTTTGCCCGGTGCCGAGTCTGATCCAATCAGCCGTTCCCAAAAACCCATGACTTGCTCCAGATTTTCCGAGTCGGTGCGGGGCGCTTCAGGGGGCTGGAAGTAACCTGTCGTTGACGGCTTGTCAAGGTCGGCCCGGGGTGCGCTTCGGCCCCGGGCGGGCGACAGAGGTTTCTTTCCCGGCCTCTTTTCGCTATGTGTGCAGAATACATCCGTCAAGTGAGGAGGAAGAGCCATGGCCCGGATCACCGTTGAAGACTGCCTGTCCAAGATCCCCAACCGTTTCGAATTGGTCGTCGTCGCCGCACAACGAGCCAAAGAACTCCTCAAGGGGACGCCGCCCCTGGCCGAGTCCGACGCCAACAAAGAGGTCGTCACCGCGCTACGCGAGATTGCGGATGGACATGTCTGGAAAAAAACGTCCCAAGAACCCGAATAGTCCTTCCCCCCAACAGGCCTGAACAGGCCGGAGAGCCATGCCACACGAGCTTGAAAATACGGCGGTCACAGCCGATCCGACTGTCCCTTCGGAGGCCAGAGACCAGGCGCTGTTCGGCACCCCTCAAGGCTCCGAGCCCACGTTTTTGGACCCTCCAGCCCCAACCAAGGTCGAGACACCGGACGAGCCGGACGCTGACACAGCACTGGTCCCAACCGATTCGCTGAGTCGCTATATGCTCGAGATTCGGCGCTATCCGCTGCTCAGCCCGGAAGAAGAACACGCGCTCGCCGTCCGCTACAAGGAGTACGGCGATGTCCAGGCGGCCTACCGACTCGTCATCGCCAACCTGCGGCTCGTCGTGATGATCGCCCGCACCTACCAGCGGGCATTTCGCAACCTGCTTGACCTGATCCAGGAGGGCAATGTCGGCCTGATGGAGGCCGTGCACAATTTTGATCCCTACCGTGGCGTGCGCTTCCCCTCCTACGCCGTGTGGTGGATCCGGGCGTACATCATTCGCTATGTCATGAACAACTGGCGGATGGTCAAACTCGGCACCACCCAAGCCCAACGCAAACTCTTCTTCAACCTCGAACGGGAAAGAAAACGCCTCGAGGCCGAGGGCTTCTCGCCCGGCCCCAAACTGCTGGCCCGGAATCTCGGCGTCAAAGAGGAAGAAGTGGTGGAGATGCAGCAACGGCTGTCTTCCCGAGACCTGTCTGTCGATACCCCGCTCGACAGCCAAGACGAGTCTTTGACCATGCTCGACTTTCTGGCCGACCCCCACGCCACCGTAGAGGAAGAGGTCTCGGCCATTGAGTACCGGGCCCTGGTGAGAGAGAAAATGGACTCCTTCGCCCAGACGCTCACAGGCAAGGAGGCTGTGATCTTTCACCAGCGCTTATTGGCCGAGGAGCCCCTCACCCTGCAAGAAATCGGCGATCAGTACAGCATCAGCCGAGAACGCGTCCGACAGCTGGAGAGCCGTCTGAAAAAAAAGCTCAGAGCCTATCTCATCGAGGAGTTCACAGACCTGAAAGAGCTCGATATCGCCTGTACCGATCAGCGCTGAGTCTCTGAGCCGGTCTCTTTCAAGCCCACCTCGCGCATCTGGCTCAACCTTGCCCTTGGCCCTGAAATAAGGTTATAGTGCCCGTGTGCAAGAGGCGCGGCAAGAACTTACTGCGGGCATTGTCGTCATCGGGAATGAGATTTTGTCCGGCAAGACGACCGATTCCAACTCGAGCTTCCTGGCCCGGGAGTTGCGTACAATTGGCGTGAGCCTGCGCCAGGTGATTGTTATTCCTGATGAAATAGACTTGATTGCCGCTACCGTGCGTGACTTCCACCGACAGTTTGACCTCGTCTTTACCTCGGGCGGGATCGGCCCGACCCACGATGACATCACGATGGAGGGGATCGCCGTCGGTTTAGGCCGACGGGTAGTCCGCCACCCGGTCCTGGAGAGCAAGCTGCTCGAATACGCAGTCAAGCGCACCTCCAACGCCGCCTACATGCGCATGGCCGATGTCCCGGAAGGCGCGGAGCTGCTGTCAGAGGACCGCCTGCGTTTTCCAACCGTCAAGGTCGAAAACGTGTATATCCTGCCCGGCATCCCGGAAATTTTGCAGCAGAAATTCCTGGCCCTCAAAGAGCGCTTTGCAACACATCCGTATTACCTCAAGATCATCTACGCCAACGCCTATGAGAGCAATATCGCGGCATCCCTCAACGACACCCTTGAGCACTATCCCGAGTTGCTCTTGGGCTCCTATCCAAAAATCAACAATCCAGACTATCGGGTCAAACTGACACTTGAGTCAAAAGACCAGACCTATGTTGAGCGGGCCTTTGCCCATTTACTGAATGTCTTACCTCCGGGTTGTGTGGTGAGGACAGAAGGCTGAGAGGAGGAACCCATGAGAAAACTGCTACAGCGCTGCGTTTGCAGTGGAATCGTTGCAGGACTGCTGACCTGGCCGAATCCGGCGAGCGCCCAGTACTTTGAAGAGACGGACTTGGGAACGGCACCGGCGGGCGCGGACCAAAAGCAGTACCTCGAAGATGCCGGCCTCGGAACGGCGACCGTCGCCGCCAATGTGGTGTATATCCCGGCGAAGCTGGGCTATGCCCTGCTCGGCGGGCTGACCGGGGGCGTAGCCTACGCCTTGACCGGGGGGAATAAGGACGTGGCGGAGCAGGTCTGGAATCCGTCAATGGGTGGCAATTATATTCTCAACACAGACCACCTGCGCGGCACCGAGCCGATCTATTTCAGTGCCCCGACCCAGCCCTCGGACGGGAGACCGCGCGGTCGGTGAAAACCGGGCTGTGGGCAGTCCTCGCCCTGTGTGTCATCGGTGCCGGTTTTGTCGGCGTCCGCTACTGCCAGGTCAGGACCGCGGCCACCGCGTGGAACGCCCCGTCTCCCGAGATTCTCAGCGAGACGCTCGACAAGCAGGCCGATACCCTGCAGGCTGAGTTCACCGCTCGCCTCGACGCCCCGGTGGCCCGGGTCATGCGTACGCTGACCGAGCCTGAACGCAGCCAGGAGTTCAGCGACGCGGTGTCCCGCTCGGAGCTTGTCCACCACCACGGCAACCGCAAGGTGGTCATGTTTGAAATGCGGGTCTTGGGACGCCCGCAGGAGAGCACGCTGGCCTTTACTTTCTTGCCCCGAGAGAATCGGGTGCTCATCGAAACGGTTGAAAATCAGATGACCGAGCTGCGCGGGGAGTACATTGTAGCGCCCTCCCCGGACGGCAGAAAAACCCTGCTGACCTATCGGGCCTCAGCCACCGATAAGACCCATAGGCCGATTCCCCTGGGTCTGCAAAAAAGTGCGATGCGCGAAGCCTTTGTCCTGACCCTGCGGGGCCTCAAAAAAGGGCTGGTTGAGCAGCCCGGCTAAACCCGAGCGGTCGCCACACGCTCAGCCCTCGACCTGTTCAGCCGCGGCAACGGTCGGCTCCTCAACAGGAGCGGCCAGCGCGAAGAGTTCAGCCTTATGCTGGCGTACAAAGTGGGCCACGCTGGTGCTGGCTCGGAGCAACATCTCGACATACGCGATCTCGGTGGTGCTTACCGCGGCCAGCGCCTGGGCATAGGCACCGAGCGCGGCTGACAGCTCCGACTGCTTGTCCACGACCACCTCAAGCCGCTCAGACAGGCAGGCGTTGACCCGTCCGGCCAGGGCTTCAATCGTTTTTGAGCGCTCCTCGTCCATTTTGCTCGACAGCATCTCCTGCCATACCATTTCGACCGTATAGCGGGCGGCGTGCTGGCTTCGGAGTCCGGCACTCAACTGATACAGTTGGTGCGCCAGGGCCGACACCGTGGCCGGACGCTTGCGTGAGACCAGGGCGTTGGCCCGCGTCAGCCTGGCGTGCAAGCGCGCCAGCCCCATATGCTCAGCCAGATGTGCGATCAGCCCGGTAAACTCTTGTGCGCTCAACTGTGCCACCGCATCCCTCCCATGCTCCTTCCGTGCTCCTCATGGCGTCTGTTTTGCCGGCCGGCGACGATCATGACAAAAACCGGGCCGGGCCGCAATCAGGCCAGGGCCGCTTGAGCTTGCGCCACCAGGCCGCTTGGGCTAAACACACCGGTATGGGAAGGGAGCAGTATGAAAGCCCTGGTGTTCTCTGCTGAGCGGCAGCGCAAAGCGGCCCCCGCCTATCTGCCAGGCCTGGCCAACCTGAGCCTGAAAGAGGTTCCAAGCCCGGCCCTGCCCAACGCCAACTGGGTCGTGGTCAAAAGCAAAATCGCCGGCATCTGCGGCAGCGACCTCGGCTTCCTCCAGTGGAAGTCCATGCCGTCGGCCGAACCCTATTTTCAACTGCCCATCATCCTCGGCCATGAGCTGTTCGGCGAGGTTGAAGCCGTTGGCCGGCGGGTGAGCACGCTCCGTCCCGGCCAACGCGTGTCCATTGACCCCAGCCTCGGCTGCCGGGAGCGGGGCTTCCGCAAGCAGTGCCGGCAGTGCAAAGACGGCAACCCCGGCATCTGCGAGCATCTGGCCGAGGGCTGCCTCAAACCCGGCATCCTCATCGGTACCTGCCCGGACACCGGCGGTGGCTGGGGCGAGTATTTTGTGGCCCACAGCCGGCGTCTCTTTCCGCTGCCGGATACCATTGACGACGACGAAGCCTCCCTGCTTGAGCCGTTCTCGGTCTGCCTGCGGGCCGTGCTGAACAACCCGCCCCACACGAGAGAGCAGGTCGTAGTCATCGGAGCCGGAACGATCGGCCTGATGACTATCGCCGCACTCAGGGCGGTTGAGCCGAGCTGTCGGATTGCGTGCATCGCCAAATATCCCTTCCAGGCCGAGCTGGCCGGCACCCTGGGAGCGGACGACATCATTGATGCGCAGCGTGATGATGTCATGGAACGGGTCGGTGCCCTGGCCGACACCACGGTCTACAAGCTGTCTGGCGGCGGAGCGATCCTGGCCGGCGGTGTACGCCTGGTCTACGATACCGTTACCACCTCACTCACCTTGAACCACGCCCTGCGTATGGTACGGGGCAAAGGCCGCCTGGTCGTTCTCGGCCTGGCGGCTCTGCCCGAGGGCGTGGACTGGACACCGGTGTGGATGAAAGAAGTCTCTATCGTCGGCAGCCTGACCTATGGAACCGAGGTCTTTCAGGGCAAACGCGCCGACACCTTTGCCCGGGCAATTGCGTTTGTCGCCAGCCGCCGGGTTGACCTCCGCCCTGTTCAACCCCGCAAATACCCGCTTAATCAGTACCGGCGGGCGCTCAGCCAGGCGGCCAGGAAAAAAAGCTCGGGGGCAGTCAAGGTTTCGTTTGTGCCCCAGGACAGACCAACGGACCAGAGGGCCACATGAGCAAGAGGACGCCGGCCGTCGCCGTCATCATCCCGGCCTGGAATGAAGCCTCCACCATCGCCAAAACCGTGACGGACTTCCGGGAGGCGCTGCCGGGGGCGCGGGTCTATGTCTACGACAACAACTCCAGCGACCAGACCGCCCGGGCCGCCCGGGCCGCGGGCGCACAAGTCCGCCCGGAGCCGCGGCAGGGCAAGGGCAATGTGGTGCGCCGCGCCTTGGCCGACATTGAGGCCGATGTCTATGTGCTGGCCGATGGCGATGCGACCTACGGCGCGCCGAGCGCACCCGGGATGGTCGAGTTGCTGCTCGCTCAGCAGCTCGACATGGTCGTAGCTCGCCGCCGCTCAACCGCCAGGGAGGCGCACCGCCCCGGGCACCGGTTCGGCAACTGGCTCCTGACAGCGACTGTCCGGCAAATCTTCGGCGCTGGCCTGAACGACCTGTTGTCCGGCTATCGGGTTTTCTCCCGGCGGTTCGTGAAGTCATTTCCCGCCCTGAGCGTCGGATTTGAAATCGAGACCGAGCTGTCAATTCACGCCCTGGCCTTGCGGCTTCCCGTTGCGGAAATCGACACCCCCTATGCTGCGCGGCCCGAGGGCAGCCACAGCAAACTCAGCACATGGCGCGATGGGGGGCACATTCTGGGGACTATCTTGCGGCTGTTCATCCTGGAATGCCCGTTGCGCTTCTTCTCGCTCCTGGCACTGACGCTCACGGTGGCGGCCACTGTCCTGTTCGTGCCGCTCATCGTTGAATACCTCCAGACCGGGCTGGTGCCCCGCTTGCCCACCATGCTCGGTGCCGCCAGCGTCTACACAGCCGCCTTCCTCAGCATCGTCGTCGGCATCATCCTGTATGCGACCGCGCTCGGCCGGCTTGAGGCCAAACGCCTGGCCTATCTGGCGGTCAGGCACCCCGGATACGACCTGGAGACCGTGGGCGACTTTGAGTCGCGGAGCCCGGCCGTCACCTCGAGACGTGAGACAAGCCTGACGAACCATGCGAGACAAAGACCTCCACGCCCTTGAGTTTCCCGCGGTGTTGCGGCTGCTGGCCGATTGCGCGGTGTCCACGGCCGGCCGGGAGGCGTGCGCGGCGATTCGCCCGGCCACCGCCCCAGACCAGATTGAGCGCAGCAGTGAGCGGACCTGGCAGTTCTTCCGCCTGCTGGAAGAGCAACTCACGCTGCCCCTGGGCGAGTTTCCAGACATCAGACCGGCCCTGCAAGCGGCCAGCCACGCCGGAGCGGCCCTGGAGGGGCAACGGCTGTGCGACATCCAGGCGACGCTTGCCGTGTCACGCCAGCTCGCGCAGTTCTTTCGGTGCCATGCCCGGCACGCACCGCTGCTGGCCGACTTCCCGGCCCGCCTGCCGGCCCTGCCGGCTCTGGAAGACACATTGACGCGCTGCCTGGACGACAGCGGCAAGCTGAAAGATGAGGCCAGCCCGACCCTGTACACCCTGCGCCGCAAGGTGCGGACCCTGCGGGAAGAGATTGAGCAAGGCTTGTCCGCCCAGCTGCGGTCGTCGCAGCTCAAGGACGTGGTCGCCGACCACTATATTACGCTCCGCAACAACCGCTTTGTCATTCCGGTCCGGGCCAATGTTCATTCCCGCCTGCAAGGGATTGTCCAGGACCGCTCCGGCTCGGGCGAGACCGTCTTTATCGAGCCGCTGTCCGCCGTTGAACTCAACAACCGGCTTACCCTGGTCGGCAAAGAGGTCGAGGCCGAAGAGCGGCGGCTCTTCGGCTGGTTGACCGGGCTGGTCGGCCAGGAGTTGCCCCGGTTGGAGCAGCTCTTCAGCGCCCTGACCGAGCTTGATGTGCTGCACGCCAAGGTGGTGTTGGCCCGCAAGCAAGGCGGGACGAAACCGCGCTTTGGCGGCACGGCTTTTCAGCTGACCAAGGCCCGCCATCCGCTGCTGCTGGCCTCCGGCCGGCCGGTCATGCCGATTGACCTGTCCATCCCCCAGGGCAAACTCGGCCTGATTATCACCGGCCCCAACACCGGCGGAAAGACCGCCGCCCTCAAAACCCTCGGCCTGCTGTGTCTCATGGCCCACAGCGGCCTGCTCGTCCCCGTAGAAGAAGACAGCCGGCTGCCCTTCTTGCGCGGGGTGTTCAGCGATATCGGTGACGAACAGTCGCTGAAGCACAGCCTATCGACATTTTCCGCCCATATCGCAAATGTGTCCGCCATCGTACAGGCCGCCATCCCGCCGGCCCTCATCGTGTGTGATGAACCGGGCGGCGGGACCGACCCGATTGAGGGCGGGGCGCTGGCCTGTGGTCTGCTCGGCCACCTGAAAGACCGGGGCGTCTTTGTGGCCGCTTCAACCCACCTGACACCGCTCAAACTGTTTGCCCTGGCCGATGGCGACTACCAGGTCGCGGCCGTCAGGTTTGACCTGGAAACGCTCAGCCCACACTACGCCCTGGACTACGGCACGGTCGGCCAGAGTCTCGGCCTGCCAATGGCCCGGCGACTGGGCCTGTCGGAAGATGTGTGTCGCGCCGCGGAGGCGTCCTTCTCCTTTGAAGCGCGCAGCCTGGCCGAGGCCACGACCAGGCTGGAGGTCGCCCGGGCCGCGCTGGACACAGCGCGCGCCCGGGTGGCCGAGGAGTGGAAAAAAGCGGCCGCCCTGCGCAAAAAACATCAAGCCCTGCTGGCGGAGGCCGAAGAGAACACACGCCGCCTGTGGCACGACGAGCTGGCCGAGGCCAAGGCCCTGGTACGCAATGTGCGTGAAGAAGGGCGCGCCCTGGTTGCCAGGCTGGGCCGCCGTGTGGCCGCCGGCCCACAGGCCACACGCCACAACGCCCAGCGGAGCCTGCACCAGTTCTTACACGAGCAGCGGAGCGCCATTGCCAGCAAAGAAGACGCCCTCCGACCGGTCACGGGCGACAGCGTGGTGACACCGCCCCAGGTCGGCGATCAGGTTGAAGCCCAGAGTGGCAAAATCCGGGGGGAACTCGTCGCCCTGAGCGGACAGCGGGCGCGCGTTCGGAGCGGCCGGCTGACCTTTGACCTCGCGCTCGTCACACTGCGCAAGGCCGGCAAGGTCAAACGCCAACAGGCGATCCATGTCCATGTCCAACGGGCAGACACCGTTCAGCCGGAAGTCAACCTGCTGGGTTTACGCGTACAGGAAGCCCTGCCCCGCCTGGCCGAGTTTTTGGACCACGCCATGTTGAGCCGCCGCTCGTCGGTCCGTGTCGTCCACGGCTTTGGCAGCGGAGCCTTGCGCCGGGCGGTCCAGGACTTCTTGTCTCAGTCTCCGTACTGCGCCTCGTACACCGAAGCCCCGCAGAACGAGGGTGGCGGCGGGGCGACGATTGTCAATCTGGCCGGCTGAGGGTCATGGCGCTTCCCCTGGCAACCCGGAATCTGCTGGCCGAACTGCTCCTTGACGCCCTGAGCAGTCCAACCGCGGCCACCGCGGTCCGCTGTCTGGCCGTCTACGCCCGGACCATACGGCGCACACCGACCGTGATGAGCCCCGGACAGCTCCTCATTCCCGCCCCCGCGGCCGAGCGAGAGCAGGTTCGGCACTACCTGGAAGGCCACGCCCTGCTGAGCTGGCGTCGACGAGGCCCGGTCTGGCAGATACGGCTGGCCCCGGACCTCAGACCGGACTATGGCCAGGTCACGGCCAGGCTGCAGCAGTACGGACGAGCCCTGGAAGACTGGCAGCCCCGGCCCGAGGCCGCCGGGCTCGAGCTGGCTGTACGCAAGGGGGCGCTGCTCTTTAACCATCGGCTCTTTTTTGAGGTGCATGAGGTGTTGGAAGCCCAGTGGATACAAGAGGTTGACCCTGAGCGGCGCTTCCTGCAAGGGCTGATTCAGATTGCGGTGGCGTTCTATCACCTCGGCAACCGGAATCTGCGCGGAGCGGTGTCGCTCTTGGGCGACGGCCTGGACAAGGTCAAGCCGCACGCCCCGGCCTATCTGGGGCTGGAGTTGTCCGATTTTATTGCCGGGCTGGAGCACTGCGGCGAGGAGATTCGGCGGCTCGGCGCGCAGGAGCTGGGGCAGTTTCAGGACGAGCATATCCCCAGCCTGCGGCACAGTGCATCCTGATGACTACCTCTCAGACTGCCTCAGCCGTCTTTCACATATTCCTGCAACCAGCCGGCCTCTCGGCCACGCCTGACAAACTCGGCAACCGAGCGCCCCGCAATCCGGGAGAAGGCAATCACATCGTAAGTCTCAGGGTTATACATGCACGCCCGGTCCTGGTTCTCCATAAATCCCAGACGGCTCAGTAATTGCTGAATGGAGGGCATGCGCAGCATTTCGGCCTCGGTCAGGATGCCCGCGCGTCCCTTGTCCGGGGTCTGTGCCGCATCGCCCTCACGGTCGGGCTTGCGAATGGCGGCCACTTTGCAGAGGGCCTCAACCTCATACCAGCCCCGCAGCCGGGCCCTGTTCCAGGCCACACAGACCAGGTCCATGCCCAGCGAGATTTCCACAATCCTGCCGCTGTCAGGACCTTCCACGCGATACGCACCGCCCAGCGTGACCCGTCGCCGGTCGGGCAACACCACCTCATCGCCAAGGTCGGGGAGCAGTATCGGCATGGCAGGCTCTCCTTCCCGGTCCGGCTGCGTCAGTCCGCATTGCCTCCGGTCCTTCTTTCATGTCTCAAGATCGCGCGCTCCTGGGCACGCCGAAACCCGGGGCGTTCTTCGGCTCATGCCCATTCCTCCTTGTAGCCGATCAGCTGCGATTGGCAACGGTGATAATTGACGTTTTCCAGACCTCGACCGCCGGCTGGCCGTGCAGATAATACGCCTGATAAAATGTCACCCACTCGTTCTCGCCCCGCTTCCACTTCTTGACAGGCGTGCAGCGCAGCTCAACCGCATCGTTGACCCGAATCAACTGCCGGGTCAGCATCGTGCTGCCGGTATGAATCCAGAACGGCATGACGAACTGATGCTGGACCGCCATACTGCCCTGGGCCATCAGCAGCCCGGGGTGGAGCGGCGGGGTATCTCCCTCCACATACAGCGGCAGCGCATCGTGGGTCAACGCGCAGTAGGTCTGCTGCTGAGCCGCGGTCAGCCTGAAATGAAACGGGCGAAACGGCCTGTTCAGTACCATGCGCTGCCAGGTTCCGATCTGCCGCTCACCCTGCCAGTCCGAGCCCTCAAGGTCAGCCAGGGGGTCTGGCCCGGGCGGGGTCGCGGGGATGTGGGTCTGCATCTCGATCAGCTCTTGGCCGTCGGCGTTGGTGGCTCGAAGCTGAAACGCCGGCGTGCCTGCGTCTGCGGTTTGGGTGATATGGGAGGTGACGTCATCGTCGTCATAGGCCGGGGCCTTGAAGCGCAGGCTGAACCAGTGGCGGCCCAGCCAGCGCTCTCCATAGCGCTCGACCAGGGGCCGGACCATCTGGCCATAGACAATCGCCCCGCCAACGATGGACCCCTTGAAGCCCATCGCCTGAGCACTCTCACGGCTATGGGCCTTGTTCTCGCCCTCTCTGGTGTTGCGGGTCTGAAAAACGTAGGGGGCAAAGGTTTCGGGTGCGCGCATGGGTCATCCTTGTGTGATCGCGAAGAGCATCAGGAGAAGAAGAGCTTGAGAATCCCCACAGCCAGACTTGCAGCAATCGCCATGCCGCCAGGCACTCCCAGTAGACACCAGACCTTGACTTTCTGAATGTCCTCTTTGGTGGCGAGATACCAGGTGCGCGTCTCCAAGCTCGCCAGGCAGGCTTCAATGCCGCTCCCACCATTGCCCCCGCTCGAACGACATGCCGAGGCGGCCGGCTCTTCCTGATTCCCATCTCCTGGCCGCAGGTGTCGCTCGCTCATTCCTTTTCCTCTGTCTGTCTGAGCCAGTCCCAAAGAGAGCGGACGCTGTAGCCGGCATACGCCATGTTCAGCCTGAAGACAACGCCACGAGCAGCCTCAATACGGTCATCGCCCTTTATCCCGAACGGAGACTGCCACGGTTTCTGCAAGAGCGTCACCCTGCACCAGCAAGAACGTATCGTTCAGCCGATAGTGGTTGGGACAGGCTTCTTCGAGGCGTTTCATGACATCGGGATTTGCTTCGTTCAGGACTACAGCGAAAACAGCCATTGTCGGGTCATCCTCACTGTCGGACTTGACCCGATTGTTGTCACACAAACACAGGAGGTGCAACCGCGGAGACGGTACAACCGCCTCGGGAAAGTATTCGGATGGGGCGGTGCGGCCATCAAGCCAGAGCGATCTTCAGAGCTGGGCCAGGAGTCCCTTGACGTTGGTCACGGCGACTATGCGCCAGACACCTTGGTCAGACTTCTGCATCAGGACCTCGATCTGCTCCCCGTTCTGGAGGCGGACAGGGAAGCGACGGATGCCGTCCTGGGTTTTGCCGGCAAAGAGCGCGCCAAGAATCGCCACCGTCGGAATGGCCGGCAGCTGGCGGCTCTGGTCACGGACGGCCTGTTCAACGACAAACCCGGTGCCGGCCGAGATGAGGCCGCGCACCTCAGACCCGAGGACCTCAAGGCCCTGCCGCAACAGACCGGCCAGCGAGTCTCCGCCACCGGCCCCGTCGGGCAGGGAGCTGAGGCCGAGTTCGTCAAGCGCGTGGCCGACGACACGGTCGACATCGACATGGCGGGCAAAGCGCTCATAGTCGTGGGTCTCCAGGGCGCGCCGGATGTGGTAGAGCGCATAGGAGGGGGTGCAGGTCCAGGCCAGCCCCGCGGCCAGCGCCAGCGCCAGACACCCGCCAAGGACGGCAATATGCCGCTTCGGTCGCCGGTGCGAATGTTCCATGACTTTTCATCATGTCCGATGCAGGCTTCTGCCGTCAAGGAAGCCGCCCGGCACACCTCTTGACACACTTCCGACAGGAGACAACAATGACAGCACCGTTTACTATTGCAACTCTCTGGTACACCACAAAGGAACGCCACCATGCAGACATTACCCGCCCATGCTCACGAAGTGCCGGCCAACAGTCCTGCCGTTGTCACCGAGTTTCTTGACGTTGAAACGCAAGAAATGCGCAGCCTGTACGAAAAGGCCAAGCGCGATCAGTGGAACGCATCAACTGATATTGATTGGGACAGCGGGCTGGCCCCGGATTGCGCGATTCTGCCCGACGGCCTGATTGATATCTATGGCACGCCGTACTGGGACCGGATGAGCGCCGCTGAGCGGCTGGAACTCAACCGCCATTTTTCGGCTTGGCGGATCAGCCAGCTCATGTATGGCGAGCAGTTCGCCCTGATGGTCTGCGGGCAGATTGCCAATGCCGTGCCGGGCATTGACGCCAAGTTCTTCATGGCCACCCAGGTGATGGACGAAGCCCGCCATTCCGAGGTGCTGGCCTGCTATCTGTATCAGAAAGTCGGCCTCACCTACCCCCTCACCTCAAGCCTGAGCGATATGTTTGACCGGGTGCTGGAGAGCCCCCTGTGGTACCTCAAAACGGTCGGCACCCAACTCGTCGCCGAAACCCTGGCCGTCTCCCTGTTCCGTATGCTGGCCGGGCACAGCCCGGACCCGTTGATCAGCCAGATATGCCGCCGCATCCTGTCTGACGAATCACGGCATATGGGCTTCGGCATGATGAGCCTGCCCGGGCAGATCGGGGAACTGTCGGCACAAGAGGTTGAAGAAGCCGAAGATTTTGCCTGTGTGGCGACCGCGGGTCTGCTCCAGGGCCAGTTTCCGCAGGAAGCCTATGCCGCGGTCGGTTTCAGCACGGCCGAGATTGCCGACATCAAAAAGCTGCGCCGTCAGGCGGCAGAGAAGAACGAATATGCCGCTTTCCGCCAGTATTTCAAGAAAGACTTTCACGCTGCCCTGTGGAGCAATATGAGCAAGGTCGGCCTGCTGAGCCAGCGGGCGATTGACAAGCTGGGCAGGATGGGCATCTGCGCCCCCGAGCACCGGGCCGCGGCCTAGTCCGGCTCAGAAGAGAGCGGAGCGACCGCCCCGGCCCTGGCCGGCTGCGGCCCGGTCCGGGGCAGGGCAAAAATATTGATCCGCCGCCAGCTGCCCTGTCGAAAGCGCCACCAGAAGCCCAGCCCCAGGACAATCACATTGACCGTGCCGGCCAGCCACGGGCCGAGCGATTCCAGCCCGGTATAGGCGACACAGCCCAGGCTGAGAGGTGCAAACACACAGACCAGGGCGACGACCGTAAAGCCGGCCGGCCAGTGGGTGTCGCCCGCGCCCCGCAGCGCACCGAAAAAGGTCATGCCCAAGCCGTCAAACACCTGGAAGGCGACCGCGCACAGCAGCATGTTTGCCCCCAGGTGAACAACCAGCGGCTCGGAGCTGAAGACGGCAATCAGGGAAAAGCGCCAGAAGAAAAAGAAGACGCTGACCAGGCCGACATACAGCAGGCACACGCCAAGGGTTTCATACACCCGCCGAACCGCGGTCTCCAGGTTGCCCTCTCCGATGTAGCGCCCGACCAGGGCCGACAAGGCCTGCGACAGACCCATCGCCGGCATGAACGAGATCATCATGTACTGAATGGCGATATTGCTGGCGGCCAGATGTTCTTTGCCAAAACGGCCCACCAGCATGATGATCAGCAGCCCCCAGCCCAGCATGTCAAGCACGCCCTGCATGCCGGCCGGCCAGCCGATGTGGAGCAGTTGGCGCGTCTGTATCCAGTCAGGCCGCCAGCTCAGGCGGGTGGAGAACCGGGTCTGGTAGGACGGCGACAGAAAAACGCCCAGCAGCACCCCGAGCTGGACCACAAAGCTCAGGACCATCGCCAGGGCTGCCCCGGTCAGGCCGAGCCGGGGCGCGCCCCAATTGCCAAAAATGAAGACATAGTTCAGGACGATATTCGTGAGATTGGCGCTCAGTACGCCGACCAGGGCAACCGTGGGACGATGAATTCCGTAGAAGAAGCCGCTCAAGGCCCCAATCATCACCGCCAGGCCGATACCCCACACCCGTACCCGAAAATAGGCGACTTCCAGGACCAGCACCTCGGGTTCATGGCCGAACAGGGCAAAAAAGCCGGGCGCGAGCGGCCATAACGCGCCACAGGCGACGCCCGCGCCCGCGCCAAAATACAGCCCCTGCCAGGCATAGCCGGCCCCGGCCCGGGGATCATCCCGGCCAACTGCCTGGGCGGCAAAGATACTCACGCAGCGTGCAATACCCAGCGGCAGGGCGGTAATGGTAAAGGCGATGACTCCGCCCGGCATGACCGCGGCGACCTCTGCGGTACCGACCAGAGCCACCATCCAGGTATCGACAAAGCCCATCACCGTAAACGAGGCCATTGAGGCGATAATGGGCAGGGCCAAACCGAGAATTTCGCGCAGGCCGGTCCGGGTGGGAAACGTCATCAAATGTCCATCAGAAAGTGACCACAGTATTCCTGAACTGTCCTTTTTATACTAGACTGGGCACTAGCCTGAGACAAAGGACCGGATTATCATAGTCTCTTACCATGATACCCCAGGCAAAGGCCGGGAAGGAATGCGAGCGATATGGCAGACTACATCAGCGTTACAGAAGCCCGGAACAGGTCGGGACTGAGACTGGTGCTCACCCCGGGCCTGCCGGGCCCGTGGAGCGAGGCGGCCAAGGGCATCTTTGATGTCAAAAAGATTCCCTATCTCCGGGTGGCCCAGGAGATCGGCGGGGAAAACAAGGCGTTGATCGAGTGGTCGGCCCAGGCCACCGCGCCGGTCGCTGTGTGGAACGACGAGCCACCGCGCTCGACCTGGATTGAGCAGTTGTACTTGGCCGAGCGGCTCGCCCCTGAGCCGGCCCTGATCCCGGCCTTGATTGCGGACCGGGCGACCATGTTCGGCTACTGCAACGAGCTGTGCGGGGAGACCGGGTTCGGCTGGTCAAAGCGCCTGATGCTGGTCCATCCGGTCCTGAGCGACCCGGCCGCCAGCCCTGAAAACCGTGGCTTTGCCAAATATATCGGCGACAAATACGGCTATGAGGCAACAGTGGCGGAGGCCGCCCCGCACAAGACGGCAGAGATCGTCCGGTTTCTGTGTGACCGGCTTGAGCGGCAGCAGGCCGCCGGCAGCCGGTTCTATATCGGCGAGCAGCTCAGCGCGCTGGATATCTACTCGGCGGCCTTCACCGCGTTGATCGAGGCCCTGCCAGACGATCTGTGTCCCATGCCACAAGCCTTCCGGCCCATGTACACCAACACCGACCCGGTGCTTGCGGCCGCGGTCAGGCCGATACTGCTTGAGCACCGTAATTTCATCTATCACGAGTATCTGACCCTGCCGGTTGAGTTGTAGGCCGGAAGGAGAGGTCCCCCGCGCCGGTGTTCCTTCTGCACCTCCTGTCCTTACAGATAGCGATACTCCGACAGAGCTACCGGATATGAACATGGTCGGCACGCTGGCGTCGGACAGGCTCCATATCGGGTTCGTGCTCCAGAGCCTGAAAGGAGGCGGAGCAAATCGGGTTATGCTCACCTTGGCGACGTCGCTCATTGAGTGCGGCCACCGCATAGACTTGGTAATGGAGCGGTGCGAGGTGGCCTATCTGCGCGATCTGGCGGCCGATATGGGGCTGTACTATACGAGGATGTGGAAGGCTGACCCGGAGTTGCTCCGCTACTGCCGCGAACGTGGCATCAAGGCGCAGGCGCTTCCCAGCAACCCGCTCGGCGTGGCCCGGGCCTGGCTTGCGCTCAGGCGGAAGCGTCTGGGCGTGCCCATCAAGCGCAGATATGCCCGCTATGCCTATGGAATTGCGCGCTACATTCGCCTGGCGCGGCCCCGGCTGCTGCTATCGGCGCAGTCGTCGGCAAATATCTCCACCCTCTATGCAGCAGAGTTGACGGGTCACTCCCTTCCTGCGGTTGTCTCGGTCCACACCAATCTCGGTTTGAGCCACACGAAAGCCCGGTTGAACAAACTGAGCACAGCAAGAGCGCTCTACCCCAGAGCCGATGCCGTGGTTGCGGTCTCCAAGGGTGTAGGCGGCGAGCTCGGGCGGTTTGTGCCGGCCGACCGTGTTCATACCATCTCCAATCCCATCTCTTTGAGCGGCATAGGGCGACTGGCACAGGAGGAGGTCGCCCACCCCTGGTTCAGGCAGGGTGAGCCGCCGGTTATTCTGACCGCGGGGCGAGAGGCGGCCTCCAAGGACTACCCCACCCTTGTTGAGGCGTTTGGGCTGGTGCGCCGCCAGCGCGAGGCGCGGCTCGTCATGCTCGGACGCTTCTCGGAGTCGGGCCGGGCAGGGCTTATCGCTCAGGCGCAAAGCCACGGGGCAGAAAGAGACCTGGAGTTTGTGGATTTTGACCAGAACCCGTTTCGGTACATGCGCCGGGCGGGGCTGTTCGTGCTCTCTTCTCGTTATGAGGGATTGCCAACGGTGATCCTCGAAGCCCTGGCCTGCGGCACGCCGGTGGTGAGCACGGATACGCCTTACGGGCCGAGCGAAATACTCGACCGGGGAAGATGGGGCAAACTCGTACCGGTCGGAGACGCCCCGGCCCTGGCGGCGGCGATGGTTGAGACCCTGGAAGGCGACCGGCCGACGCAAGAAGCGTGCAGACACCGCGCCGCGGACTTCTCTTGTGAACGGGCCGCCGGCGCATATCAGGCGCTGCTTGAGCAGTTGCTGAGAACATGAAAACGACCGGCGCACGAGCTCTGACAAACGCCGCTGACAGGTTTGGCAGGGCTAGGGCCCGGAAGTCAAAGACGGCTGAGTGCAGTTCATCAAGTCTCTTAGACGCAGGGAGGCAACTTATGTCCAGCCCCAGGATATTAACCGGCAGCTTCCTGCCAACAGTCGGGGGACTTCAGTACAAGTTGAAATGGTTTCTCGATAACCTGAGACAGCCGTCTGAGCGAACGCCGTGACAGTGACGAGTTGTGTCCCATGCCACAAGCCTTGCGGGCCATGTACACCAACACCGACCCGGTGCTTGGGGCCGCGGTCAGACCGCTGAGGAGAGGCCCCGCGCCGGTGTTCCTTCTGTTCTCACTATGAATACTGTCTGGCTGCAAGCCTCTGTCCGCGCTGCCTTTTTCCGCGGTCTGTCAATACGCCGGGGTCTCTCTGCTTCGGACCGGCGCGTCGCGCGACAGACCTTCTGGATGGGCGCTATCATGGTGGTGCAGATTCTGGGCGGACTGGCGCAGGTGTCCCTTTCTGCCAGGATTCTCGGGCCGGAGGGCTTTGGCATCTTGGCCGTCATCATTGCTTCAACCTCTCTCATTCACGGGGTGCTATCCGCACCGGGCGGCGACGCTGTTACCGCTTTCGTGACGCGGGGAGTGACTGAGGGACGACCTGAAGAGGCGGCTCGAATACTGCGTTTCACGCTGGCGGTCTCCTTCGGGCTGTCGTTCATTTCCTACGCTGTGATCGCCACCCTCACTCTCACTGCCAGCCGCCTGCTGTGGATTGACGAAAGCTATGTTGGCGCAACGCTTCGGTATGGTATTGTGGGTATCCTCATAGCTACGCATACGGAGACCCTGTCGGTCCTGCGATTGGCCGACCGGGTAGCTCTGGGTTTGGTTATTACTATTGCAAGCACCGCGGTCCGGGTCGCCCTGATTGCGACAGCATGGTCAATGAACGGCGGTCTGCGGGAGATAGTCCTGGCGCATGTTGTCGGTGCCGCGGTATACGGTGTGGGGCTGCTCACCGCTGCCGCGGTATCCGCGTCGCGGGAAGGCATGGTGGACTTCTTCAGATCGCCATCAATCAAGGTCCCGGCGGATGTGGTAAGATTCCAGACAGGAATACTCTGGAGAACGAGTATCGGGGCTTTGAACCAGCACCTGGGCTCTATTCTTGTGGCGCAATTTGCCAGCGTCGCCGATGCTGGGCTGTACCGTGCTGCGCAGCAGCTCATAGACATGACAAAAAGGCCGTTCCAAGCGATACAGGCCGGGGTGCAACTCCAGTACAGCCGGCAATGGTACTCATCACAAGGAAAGGCATTGCGCCGCACGGCGTTCCGGGTCACTCTTTTGTCATTGGCATTAGCTGTCACGGGATACGGCTTGCTCGTCTTCTTTCGTGGACCCATAATCCGACTTCTCCTGGGAGCCGAATTCTCGGACGCCGGCCCCTTACTGCTGATTATGATTATCGGCACCCTCCCCGCCGTCAGTATCTTGACACTCACCGGTCTACCTGTGGCAGTGGGGCGAGTCTGGCCCTCGCTGCTGAGGAACATACTGAGCTTTATGATTTCGGTTGGGGTCATGCTGTGGCTGCTGCCTCAGCATGGCGCGGTGGGAGCGGCCTGGGCAAAGACAACAGAACTTATGGTCTTTACTCTGGTTCCAGTTCCCTTTATAGTTTCAACGTTACGACAGAGCCGGCGACTTTGAAGGTACGCAGTATGCACGAGCAGCAAAGCCACCACTTGCAAAGAGCGACACAGGCCCTCTTTCGAGAAGGACCTGTGTCGTTCCTGAAGAAGTGTGTTTTGGGAATTTCCCGTCCATTCTTTCAGGTCTCTTTTTATTATCTCGTGCCTGTCATGAAGCACTTTCTTAAGCCGTATGCAAATCAAAGGTGCATAAACATCGGAGGCGGAAACTGGTATTATCCGAGATGGGAAAATATCGACTATCGAGCCAACAATAGATATGTGGATTACTGTCTCGACTTAAAAGCTCAGCAGAAGCTACCTGTAAAAAATGATTGCACCGTATTGATATTTTCTTCTCACTGCTTTGAGCATTTATCCGATGAAGACGCTTTATTTACACTGAATGAGTGTTACAGAATAATGAAGCCCGGTGGGAGCATCAGAATTTCCGTTCCCGATATGGACAAGGCTTTCACAGCCTATCAAAATGATGACCACAGATTTTTTGATGAAGGAGGGGCCCTATGCAGGGGAGATGACATTGAAACCAAATTGGTCAACTTTTTCGCTTCTTACGCGACACAGGATTATAGCGGGGGTCCTTCTGTGTCTGCCATTGAGGTACAGGATAAATTAAAAGGAGATAAATATGATTTCTGTCGTTGGTGCTCATCAAAAATACCAGAAGACGCTCCATATAAAGCACATGTCAACGCATATGACTTTACTAAACTGAAGGATTTTCTCAGCAGATGTGGATTTAAAGATGTTCAAAAATCGGACTATAGACAGTCATCAGTCCCAAGCATGAGAGGTGTCGCTTTCGATAATCGCCCTGTCATCAGTTTGTATGTTGAGGCGAGGAAGTAGCGAGGGGGGAAAAGCTTGACAGACATCATTTCCATAATCCCGGCGCGCGGAGGTTCCAAGGGACTTCCCGGCAAGAACACGCGCCCAATCATGGGAGAGTCGCTGATTGCCCACACGATACGGCATTCTCTGAATTCGAGGCGGGTGGGCCGTACCTTTGTGTCAACTGACAACAAAGAGATAGGACAGGTGGCCGAGCAGTATGGCGCAGAAGTCATATGGCGTCCCGCGGCCATCAGCGGAGACCGAGCGACCTCCGAAGAGACGCTTCACCATGCTCTCTGCAACCTGAAACAGAAGGAAGCCTATGTTCCCGATATCGTCGTCTTCCTTCAATGCACATCGCCCATACGGGCCGATCACGATATTGATACCGCTATCGAACTGCTTCTCACTTCCAACTCTGACTCGTTGTTGTCTGTCTGCAAATTTCACAGATTCATCTGGAGACTCGGCAAGAATCAGCCTGTTTCCTTCAACTATGATTACCGTAGGCGTGAACTGAGACAGGTTCGTTCCCTCGAATTCCTGGAAACCGGCTCCATTTATATCTTCAAACCTTGGGTACTTGAGCAATACAACAACAGGCTTGGTGGCCGGATACAGCTCTATGAAATGGACTATTTCAGTTCATTTGAAATAGATACCCTGGAAGATTTTGTGCTGTGTGAGGCTATTATGAAACAACTGCGTGGCGGAACTCCACAGCAGGTTCAGAAGGAGACGGATGTCTAAATCCATAATGGTTGGCAATCGTTCGGTGGGTCATGGGCACCCCTGTTTCATCATCGGAGAAATCGGGATAAACCACAATGGAGACTTGGATATCGCGAAGAGACTGATTGATAGTGCCAGGGATGCGGGCTGTGACGCCGTCAAGTTCCAGAAGCGCACCCTGGAGATTTGTTTCCCTAGAGATCAATGGGACAATCTCCGTGAGACTCCGTGGGGAACGATGCGGTACATAGACTACCGCGACCGTCTTGAGTTTCGTCAGGATGCCTTTTCAGAGATAGACGCTTACTGCCAGGCGAAGGATATCATGTGGTTTGCTTCCCCCTGGGACATTCCATCCGTTGACTTTCTCTCCCGCTTCTCTCCTCCTTGTTATAAGATAGCTTCTGCCTGCCTGCCTGACGACGCGCTATTGCGAAGAATTCGGGAGACGGGAAGGCCCGCCCTGCTCTCGACTGGCATGAGCACCCTGGAACAAATCCACCACGCCGTCAAACTGCTGGGGACCGGCAACCTCGTGCTCCTTCACTGCACAAGCGCCTATCCAACTCAGAACCAGGATTTGAATCTGAGGATGATTAACACATTGGAGTTGGAGTTCGACGTTCCTGTTGGATATTCCGGCCATGAGGTAGGGCTACAGACAAGCCTGGCAGCCGCTACCCTCGGTGCCTGCGTAATAGAGCGGCACATTACTTTGGACCGCTCCATGTGGGGAAGCGACCAAGCGGTGTCCGTGGAACCTCAAGGACTGACTCGGCTCGTGCGCGACATCAGGGTCATTGAATCGGCTCTGGGTGACGGGATAAAGAGAGTCTATGACTCCGAGATTCCCGCAATGGAAAAGCTGCGACGTGTCTAGCTGGAGAGAGATTCTCAGCTCTGGTAAAGACGGGTTCTTGGGAGGATCAGCGGAGTGAGGGAAAAAACGCTGTACTGGATTGGTACCCCACGCCACTTCCTTATTTCGGCGGGAATGGCATTGGCGGACTCTCGCCAATCTGACGCCGGCCTGCTTCTCACCTCAAGATACAACTACGTCAAAGAAATAAAGAAGGTTCTCGACGAATGGGCACAGTCTCCATTCTCGTTTATAAAAATTATCCAGAGGCCCGCCAGGAAAAATTGTTTGTCACGCCGCTTACAAATCATCAGGACCAACTCTTTCTACCGGAAATTTGCGTACCTGCACGAGTTCAGAGAAATTCGAGCGTTCGCCGCAACTTCCTATGCGGCCCAGGCATTCTTGTATGAGCTCAGACAATGCTCTCCTGAAACCAAACGCATTATGGTTGAGGATGGAGGCATCTTCTACAACACTCAGCCTCTGTATGGCGACATTGCCGGGGAAACTTATAGTAGATTGAAGCTGCTGGCAGGTAGGCTGCTCTATGGACGAGCTTGGAGAGCCGTCAAGGCAAACGGCTTACACGAAATTATTGACGAGATACACTTGATCGCACCCGAGCTTGTGCGGAGGGAGTGGAGTTCTCACAAACTCGTCAAACTTTCTCCCGATCCTTTACGCCGACTTGCAGACACAGACCTGCCAAGCCTCTACCTCAGAACATACGGATCCAGCGTGGAGAAGTTGGAGGATATTGAGTTCCTGATCATTCTCTCAAGGTCGGATGGTGTCGAGAATGATTTAAGAGGGTATGTTGATAGGGTCAATGAGATATTGCGTATTGCAAGGAAGCGCGGGCTCAGGATTGCGGTAAAATATCATCCAAAGGAAGAAGAGTCCGACTATATGGCGCTGGCTGAGAAGCCGTGGGTCACTGAAATACCCAGGCAGCTCCCCATCGAACTGCTGTTTGTCAGCAATACCAGGAACCTGAAATTTGTTCTAGGAGACACATCGACGGCTCTCCTGAGCGCACCGTGGCTACTTCCGAAGCTCAAATCCGTCTCCTTCGCGAACATAGTGAGCAAACGTCCTGAGTTGATTTACCCGGACTTCGGCGGTTTTGGCATTGACCTGATTCGGAGTACCCGTGATCTTAAAGAGATATTGCTCAACGCCTGAGAGTCGCTTTTCTTATTGTTGTCAGAGATTCTCATCCCGATGTTCTGCCCTGCGCGCTCTATCGAACTTCTACAGCAGGCGGTTTCGGAGCGGTGCGCGAAATCTGCGATATTTTCGAGCGCGGATGTCTCCCAGGGAAGGCTTGAATGATGGCGCTCGAGCTCATAGCCATGCCGGACCGCGGAGATTACCGGGGCGACGAATATGCGCTGGCCCTCCTTACCCGGACACAGCAGACGGAAGGCAGCACTGCGTAGTCCCATGAGCCTCCAAGACAAAATCGCCGACAGGCAGGCCATAGTGGCACCAGCCGGGTTGGGCTATGTCGGTCTGCCTTTGGCCGTGGCGTTTGCCGAGGCTGGCTTTGTGGTCCGTGGCATAGACACACAGCCAGAAAAGGTGCGCCTGCTCAACGCCGGCCGCTCGTATATCCCCGAGGTGCCTTCAGAGACTATTCGGAGACTCGTGGTCGGCAGGAACGCCAGGCTGGCCGCGGGATATGATTACGACATGGTGCACCAGGCGGACGTAGCAATTATGTGCGTTCCAACTCCACTGAACAAAAGCAGGAGTCCAGACGTCTCGCATATCATTGCCGCCGCAGATGCCCTGTCGCCACGACTGCACGCAGACATGCTGGTCGTGGTGGAAAGCACCTCCTATCCCGGGTCAACCGAAGAACTCGTCCTGCCCCGCCTGCTGGCCGGCGCTCCGAAGCAACTCGAAATCGGCCGGAACTTCTTTGTTGCTTTTTCACCTGAACGGCTTGACCCTGGCCAGCGCAGATGGACTATTGCCAATACTCCGAAAGTGATTGGTGGAATGACCGCCGAATGCACTCGGGTCGCAACCGCCCTGTACAGCACAATCGCCGAGAAGCTTGTCCCGGTCTCATCTTCCAGAACGGCTGAAATGGTCAAGCTGCTGGAGAATACTTTTCGGGCCGTGAACATTGCGCTTGTCAACGAAATGGCCATCATATGCGACAAGCTGGGAGTGGATGTCTGGGAAGTGATCGAATCGGCCAGCACCAAGCCCTTTGGCTATATGCCCTTTTATCCCGGCCCTGGCCTTGGCGGGCACTGCATTCCGGTTGACCCCCAGTACCTGGCCTGGAAACTGAAAAGCCTGGATTGCACCGCGCGGTTCATCCAACTTGCAGAAGATGTCAACCACTCAATGCCGCGCTATGTCGTCGAACGAATAGGCGACGCTCTGAACGACGAAGCCAAAGCGCTGAGAGGATCGCAGGTGTTGATCCTGGGCGTCGCCTATAAGCCGGATGTCAGCGACACTCGAGAATCTCCCGCCCTGGCCCTCATCCATCTCCTGACGCAAAAAGGAGCCTCGGTGATGTACCATGACCCCCTGGTCCCCGCTCTCCGGGAAGACGGTTTCACCATGCGAAGCGCAGGAAGGCCGGGACAGCCTTCATTGGATGATGCCCTGGCGGCTGCCGACTGTGTGGTGATCGTCACAAACCACAGCACCTATGACTGGGAGAAAATTGTCCGAAACAGCCGGAAGATCGTCGATACCCGCAATGCAACCAGGAGCGCGGCACCACATGCGGAAAAGGTGTCAAAGCTGTAAGCGTCATGCGCCTCGTGTACACCGCCCCCAGATACCACACCAACCAGCACTTCATCGCCAAGGCGCTTCTGGACGCCGGGCATAGCGTGTCATTTCTCGTACTCCGGCGAGGGGCGAGCGAGACCTATGAGGCTCTGACCCCGACCGTCCTGGGCTGCTCGCCGGCCTTTGACACGCTCCGGCGTCTGGCAGCCAAATGTCCCGGGGTGAACTTCGGCGACACAGGCGGGCTGCCGCCGCCCCTCAAGTTCTGGCGTGCCATGCGAAGACTCGGCCCCTCGGCAGTGGTCGCCCGCGATCCCTTCTCCGCCTATGGCCTGCTTGCTGCACTGGTGACGAAACTCATCGGCGCACGGCCGATCCTCTACATCCAGACGCCACAACACCGCCGGCTGAAATGGTGGAAGCGCGCCCTCCTCGCACTCGTCCGGCGTATCACCGGGGCCGAATGGATGACGCCGGTACCCGGCTCGCCTGGGCAGCCGGCGCACAGCCTCTTACACTATGTGCCCTTCGTCATGCCGCCGCAGACCGCACCAGACGCCAAGCACTGGTTTGCCGGCGGGGTGGTGAATGTGCTGGCAATCGGCAAGTGGCAGCCACGCAAAAACCATGGCCTGTTCCTGGAAGCCATCCGCCGGCTCTGCCAACGCCACGCAGTCCGAGCCACGATCATTGGCGAATGCTCCACCCAAGCGCATCGGCGTGAACTGGAGGCGGTCAAGAGACACTGCACCCGCCTGGGTCTGGACGAGGTGCTTGAGTTCGCGCTGAACCTGCCATTCTCCGAGGTCCAGCAGCGTTATGCCAGCCATGATATATTTGTCCTCACCAGCCGTGACGAGTGGGCGGCCATCTCCCCCCTCGAAGCGATGGCGCACTCCTTGCCTGTGGTGTGCAGCGACTCGAACGGCACCCAATACTACCTCCGGCCGGGAGAGAACGGCTTTGTCTTCCGCACAGACGACCCCGACGACCTGGAAGCCTGTCTGCTCAGGCTGGTCAGCGACCGCGAGAGGCTGGTGGCGATGGGACACCGCAGCTACCAACTCGTCGTCTCTGAGCACGCGCCCGGACGCTATGTGGACACGCTCATGGCGCTCATCGGGACACCGCAATGAGCAGAATGAGCCGACGGATAGCGCTGTTTCTGCCGTCCCTCGAAGGCGGCGGCGCAGAGCGGGCCATGCTGGATATTGCCAGAGGGCTTGCCGGAGCCGGCCGGCCAGTAGACCTGCTGCTTGTCAAGGCTCACGGCCCCTATCTCGCTCTGCTCCCCAACACCGGGGTGCGTCTGATAGACCTGCACACCCGACGCACGCTGACAGCCCTCCTCCCCCTGCTCCGCTACCTGCGGCGTGAGCGCCCTGGCGTCCTTATTTCCACCTTGCCCCACGCCAACATCATTGCGCTTCTTGCCAGGAGGCTCTGCGCCAGGCGACTTCCAGTAGTGGCCCGGCGGACAAACACCTTGACGCAAGAGTATGCCCAGGCCGGTTTCAAGGACCGGACGGTGCTCAGGCTGGAAAAATATCTCTTACCCTCCGCCAGTGCGGTGGTGGCAATCTCGCGCGGGATGGCCAGCGACCTCAGGCGCAGCGCGCCCCGCGTTGCCCCTCTGATACAACTCATCTACAACCCTGTGGTGTGGCCCGACCATGCCGACAAGGCCGGGATGCCACTGAACCATTCCTGGTCTGGCGAAGACCTGCCGGTGATCCTGTCTGTCGGGCGCCTGGTAGCGAAGAAGAGTTACCCAACAGTGCTCAGAGCCTTTGCCGTACTGCTGCGATCTCGACCCGCCCGTCTGGTCGTACTCGGCGAAGGCCCAGAGCGGCCCAGCCTGATGGACCTCGCCCGAAACCTGGCAATCGCCCACGCCGTTGACTTCCCCGGATTTCAGCCCAACCCCTTTCCCTATATGGCCAGGGCCAGTGTGTTCGTGCTGGCCTCCAGGGTTGAAGGATTCTCCAACGTACTTGTTCAAGCAATGGCCTGCGGAACGCCGGTGGTCAGCACCGACTGCCCCAACGGTCCCAGCGAGATACTGGAAGATGGCCGGTGGGGACGCCTCGTGCCGGTTGACGATTCACCCGCACTGGCACAGGCGATACTCGACACCCTCGACAACCCCATTCCTCCAAGCCGGCTGATCGCCAGAGCCAGGGTCTACTCCACCCAAGCCTCCATTGACCGCTATCTGAAGCTCATTGACACCTGCTGAAAACCGCCCCACCGCCGTAGAGCAATCAGGAGACAGGATGTTTCGCTATGTCAATAAGCCCACCACCCCGACAGGGTTTATCAAATATGCCGCCAGAGCATTTGCCCGCAGAATATTCAGGCTCGATGTGCGCACTGCCGCCTCTCGTAGATATGATCTGCACGGGTTTGAGCATAACTACAAATACCTCAGCCGGTTCATGCACTTCGAGAAACTGCTCGCCGACATCAAGCCTCTCGACGGAAGTATCGTTGAATGCGGTGTAGGTCCCGGGCGGTCTCTGTTCGATTTTGCTGTCATCTCCCTCATTCACAACAGGCCTCGACACATATATGGGTTCGATACCTTTGAAGGTATTCCCGACCCAACGCCACAGGATGGGACATGGAACGCTCACATAGGAGGAACCTGGAACTACCCCGTGGAGCATGTGCGTGAAAATCTCTCGCTCGCCGGCTTAGAGGAAGAGTTCGTTCGGACCAGCATGACGCTTATTCCGGGGGAGTTCAGCCAATCGCTTCCTGCTTGCAAGCTGGAAGGAGGGATCGCATTCCTGCACATTGATGTGGACCTGTACGAATCCTACAGGACGGTCCTCGAACATCTCTATGACCATGTTGTGCCAAGTGGCATCATCGCGTTTGACGAGTATGACCTGGCTCAGTGGCCCGGAGCAACAAGGGCGATCGATGAATTCTTTGAAGACAAGCCAGAGGAAATAGCCAAGTCTCCGGTAACAGAGAGATACTCCTATGCAAGAAAGTGTGACAGATGACGCTTGTACGCACTACGTCGCCCCCCTCCATGACAGGGTTGATATTCGCCCTGCTGCTCGCGACCATCTTCGCCCATATCTGGTTCGGGAGCACTCCGCTGCCGTTTGGCGGGCCGAACGTCATCCTCGCCGCCCTCGCTGTCATCCTGTCGCTGGCCCATGTCGTGTCGCGCGTGCTCCGGCCCGGCACGCCCTCAGCCACTGTCCACACCCTCATCAAGGACTTCCGCCCGGTCCTTCCGACCGTGGTGGTATCGCTCCTCCTCCTCCTCTGGGCCTTGGCCGTCTATCTCTTCACCGACACCCTCAGGCCGACCCGACTCGCAACAATGGGAATGGGCATCGGCATCCTGTTTGCCGTCTATCTGTCCGTGGACAGCGTGTACAGAGCCACACTCCTGGCGCTGGCGATCATCCTGGCAACCGCTGTCTCCACGCTGTTCGGCATGGCCGTCACCTTCCTGGGAGACCCTTTCCTGACCATCTGGTTGCAGATTGCCACCGTCAAAGAACATCTCCTGCATAGCGTTCTGACCGAGGGCAGAACAGCCGGGCTGAGCCCGGATACGATTACCCTGAGCTATCAGTTGGCCGTCGCCCTCCCCCTGGCCTTCGCCGCTTTCCTGTCCAGGCTGTTCGGGCACGGCAAAGGGTCCAGGCTGACATCCAGCACCGTGCTCTATACCGCATTGGCGAGCATGGTCATTGGCATAACCGTCAATGCCACGCGCGCAGCGATTCTCGGTGTGCTCGTCGCCGCCGTCATCATCGTCCTGCTGTCCCCGAGAAGCCCGCAGATGTGGAGACGCCTGCTGTTTCTCGTCCCCTTGATTCCACTCTGGCTGCTCGTATTTTCCGATACCCCCCTCACCACCAGCGGCGACCGTCCGACCCTCGCCGGCCTCACCCTTGCCGGCCCCGCCGACATCCCCCGCCGCGGCCACACCTTCACCGGCCTGACCCCAGGCCAGGTCTACACCGTCCAGCTTCGTGCCCGCGACGCCCAGGGCTACGGCCCGCCCAGCCCCGAACTGACTGCTGCCCCAAAGCCCGACGGCAGCCTCACCCTGACGTGGCAGGCCCCCGCCAACCCCCCGACCGGCTACCAGCTCCGGCTTCGGACCGCGGCCAACCCCACCCAGCGGTCCTGGCAGAGCTTCAGGCCAAGCCTGCGCTCCGCCGCGCCTTCCAGTCCCAGCGGTCAAGGCCCGTCTATCGTTGGCCTCACCACCGCCGAGCTTACCACCGCCTGCCCCCGCCGCGGCCTCACCCTTGTCGGCCTGACCCCAGGCCAGGTCTACACCGTCCAGCTTCGCGCCCGCGACGCCCGGGGCTACGGCCCGCCCAGCCCCGAAGTGACCGCCACCGCGGGGCAATACGGCAGCTTCGTGATCACCTGGCAGGACCCCACCGACCCCCCGACCGGCTATCAGTTCCAACACCGCCGGGCGGACGATCCGGCCTGGTGGCCCTGGGAGACCTTCATCCCGGCTTGCGATGAACAGCCCCGTGACGGGAAGAGAGTCGCGGCACGATCGGCTCTTAACACCTTTGAGAAAACCTCACATCTGGGGGCGAACCTCCTGAGCTTTTCTCACACGGCAACACGAGGCCGCATACCCATGGCAAGCATGGCCCTCCGACACTCCCTGGCCCACCCGCTTGGGACCGGTGACTACTCTCCAGGCTTGTCACACCTCCCCGCGGGGCTGCCGGCCCCAATGGTGAACTGGCTTTCCACACATTACAGTCCGCATAATCAGTTTCTCGTCATCCTCGTCTACTATGGGTTTCCCGGCCTGATTTTGCTGCTCCTGTTCTATGCGCTTGTCCTGCGCTCGCTCCTGCACTCCAGAAGACTGCTCATACACTCGCCCGATACAGCCCCCTCTTTCCTCCTCGCCGCCATTACTGGCGCGCTGGCCGGCTACGGCATCAACAGTCTCCTGCATAATGCCGGGCCGTTCGTCGGCGACTGGTCTCACTTCTTCCTGGTTGGGCTGGCGTTCAGCCTCCGGCGCATCGCCGCTTCTCGTCAAGCGAACGAAGCCCTGCCGCAGCCATGACACAGCCGGCTCATTCCCCGGCGTCCCATACGGAGCAGCCGGTCAGGGTCCTGATGGTTTCGTCACTGCCGCCGCCGCCCGGCGGGGTGGAGAGCTGGACGCAGACCTTGTGCGAACGTGGATTGCCGGCGTCCTTCGAGCTTGAAGTCCTCGACACCAGGGCATTCGAGCGGGCACAGACCGCGCCGCCACAACTGACCCCGACCGAGCTCAGGCGCAATCTGCGAATCCTGAGCCGCATCTATCGCACACTGGCTTCCGGGCACTTTTCCCTCATGCACCTGAACTGTTTTCCGACGCTGACCGGCGCACCCCGCAACCTGGCCGCGGCTCTGATTGCCAGGCGGGCCGGCGTGCCCTACATCGTCCATCTGCGCGGGACCTTCACCCTTCCTCCGGGCACGCATCCCGCCGCGCGCTTCTACCGCTGGGCCTACCGCAGCATATTCGCCGGCGCAGCCCGAATTCTGGCCTTAGGCCGGCCAAGCTATCGCGCCATCCTGGAGCTGGGCGACTTCGCCCACAAAACCTGCCCGCTCATGCCGAACTTCGTAGATTTCCGCACCATCCCCGAACGCCTCCCCAAAGCCGAGCCTCAGCGGCCCTTACGGGCCATCTTCACCGGCGCGCTGGTTGAAGCCAAAGGCGTCCACACGATTGTCGAAATCGCCAACCGCCTGCCGAATATGCATTTTCAACTCGTGGGCGGCGCTCCAGACGACTCCCGCGCCCGTCTCCTGCGACAGATTCGTCAACACCGCCTCGAAGGCCGCGTGCAGGTCGCCGGCCCGGTGACACACCGCGAAGTCCTCACCATGCTGGCGGCAAACGATGTCTTCCTGTTTCCATCCCACAATGAAGGGTTCCCGAACAGCGTGGCAGAGGCAATGGCTGTCGGTCTGCCGGTCGTCGCCTCTTCTGTGGGCGCGCTGCCAGAGATGATCGACGTCCCCCAAGGCGGCTGGCTGTCCGCTTCCGACGATGTAGCCGATTATGCTAAGGTACTGGGGTGCCTGTGCGATGAGCCGGCGCTGAGAAGTCGCATGGGACGCCACAACCGGCAGAAAGCCCTGCGAGAATACAGGTACACTGTTGTAGTTCGGCGGCTGTGCGACATGTATGCGAACGTTGCGTCGGCGCGTCCCTAGCCGCTTCCATTCTCTCGAACATGCACAAGAAGGTATCCGTCATCATCCCGGCAAGGAACGCTGAGGCCACCCTTCCAGCGACCCTTGATTCGGTGTTCGGCCAGGACTACTGCGGCCCCCTTGAAGTGATCGTCGCCGACGGCTCAGACACCTCGGCCACTGCGGACCTGCTCCGCCGGCGTTATCCGCAAGTACACAGAGTGCAGAACCTGGAACGTATCATCCCGACTGGCCTCAACCATGCGTTACAGATGGCCACCGGAGAGATTATCGTGCGTTGCGACAGCACCGCCGTGCTGCCGCCAAACTATGTGCGCCAAGCCGTCTCTACGCTCGCACGCACAGGTGCCGCCAATGTCGGCGGCCAGCAGTACCCCGTCGGAACGACCATGTTTGAGAGGGCGGTAGCGCTGGCGACCACCACATTTCTGGGGACGGGAGGGGTCCGCTATCGCGTGGGAGGGCGTGAGGGCCCAACCGACACCGTCTACCTTGGCGTCTGGAATCGCAAGACGCTCGAAACCCTGGGAAAATTCGATCCCGCGGTGTCCATCAACGAAGACTATGAACTCAACTGGCGGCTGCGCCAGCGAGGAGAAACCGTGTGGTTCGACCCTGAGCTGAAGGTTGTGTACCGGCCACGCGGCCACCTGCCGGCCTTGGCGAAGCAGTACTTCGCGTACGGTCGCGGGAAGTCCATGATGTTGAAAACTCACCCCACCTCCCTGCAGGCTCGGCAACTCGCCGCTCCGCTGCTGGTGCTGGGGCTGGTGGCTTCCGCTGCGCTGGGATCGGCCGGCGCTGGCTGGGCAGCCGCGGCGCTGCCCCTGGTCTACCTGCTGACCCTCATCATCGGGGCGCTGGCAATCGGTCTGCACCGCCGCAACCCTGCCCTTGGCCTTGTCCCTGTGGTGCTGGCGACGATCCATCTGAGCTGGGGAGTCGGCTTCTTTCTGCCGGCTCGCAGGAAGCCGACCCGCTGATTGAAGCCACCAGTTGGCTGGATGCAGCGCGGAGCGGCTGCCAGGCCCTTACGACTGCGGCTTTTCTTCCCCCCCGCTCGGGTCGCCCTCGCGGACACTCCCGACCACGTCAACCTTCTGCACAATCAGCCGTCGCCGCCGCTGCTGGAACATGCCTTCTATCTGCAAGGGCGTGCCGGGCTGGGCCTGGGAGATTTTCGACAGCAAGGCACTTGGGCCGATGACGTTATAGTCAATGATGTATTTGCCGACCTGCTGGAGGATGTGGCGGCGGCTGACGATGTGCTCGGGCAGGTTGACGGCTTCGACATCAACCACCTCAAACTGATAGGTCTCGTTATACTTGGCAATACCCAGGCTGACCACGGCGAGGCTGTCCGCGGCCGGCCGGGGATTGATAACCCCCGTGAAGCGGACCAGAAAAGGCGTCCGCGAGGTATCAGAAGCCGGATTATCCCCGCCGGCCCCGAATGGGATCAGCGGGACTTGGGCCACCGCCGGCGACAGGGCGCAGCAGCTCAGCAGACCGCTCACCACCATCACCACTTGCGCGAGGCGCTTCATCATCCGCTTCATCATCGCAAGGTACTCCTTCGCTTGTGTGAGCGGCCGGCTTACGGCGTTTGCCGCAGTTGCGCCTCCAGCAGCTCCAGAGCTGCCCGGGTGAAGGTCCACATATTGGCCTCACGCCCGGAATGGCGGGTTTCAACCGTCAGCGTGTGCTCAATCGGGCCGGCCAGGGCAATGCAGGCGTGTCCGGCCCGGTCTCCGTAGCGGTTGCCGGTCGGGCCGGTTGCGCCGGTCTCGCCCAGCCCCCAGGTCGTGCCTGCCTGGTCTTTGACCGCCCGCGCTATACGCAGCGCGTACTGCTCGCTGCTCGGCCGCACGCCGGCAAAGGCATCGTCCGACAGCCCCAATACGGTCCGTCTGGCCTGAAGGGTGTAGATCACCCCACCGCCAACAAAATACGCCGAGGCCCCGGGCACGGCCAGCAGCGCGGCCGAGATCAGGCCACCGGCCGACGACTCGGCAACCGCAATCGTCTGTTTGCGCTCTTTGAGCAAAGCGCCGACGGCCCGGCCCAGGGTAGTCAGTGCATCCACGCGCTCTCCGTTGTGTGATCTGTGAGGACAGGGACGATTTCCATTCCGGTCATTTTTCTTCTCTGCTATGCCGGCGCTGCTATCAGGCTGCTCTATTCAAGCCCATCGTAGCGAGAAGCCCTGCGCTTGCCAAGACAAGTCCAGGAGAGACACGCCGGGAGCCTATAGGCTTTCCAGGCAGCACCCTGAGAGAGCTGCCGCCGGCGGCGATTGTGCGCAAGACGGCCAGCCTGAGCAGCCCGGTCTCACCTGTGAGCGTTCCGCTGTCTGCCACGCCCTGCTCTCGGCTCGCCCTCTGCGCCGGAGTATGCTAGACATAGCACATGAGGCGGACAGCCTCCAGAGGAGAGCGAAGCATGGACACACGCTATGGAGATGTTGCGGTGAGCCGAGACGGCCATGTCGCAACGCTTGAAATACAGCGACCGCCCAATAACTTCTTTGATACCGCCCTGATTCGTTCGCTGGCCGATGCACTTGAGGCCCTTGACGCCGAGCCCGACTGCCGCGCCAGCGTGCTGGCCGCTCAGGGCAAGCATTTCTGCGCCGGCGCGAACTTTCACACCGGCCAAGCCGAGCGGGACCTCCGCACCGCAGAGAGCGGCAACCCGCTGTACGCCGAGGCGGTGCGCCTGTTTGCCTGCAAAAAGCCGCTGGTGGGGGCGATTCAGGGCGCGGCGATTGGCGGCGGCTTTGGGCTGGCGTTGGTGCCGGATTTCCGCGTGGTCTGCCCGGAGAGCCGCTTTTCGGCCAACTTTACCACACTCGGCTTTCATCCGGGTTTTGGCCTGACCTGTACGTTGCCGCGTCTGATTGGTGAGCAGCGCGCCAATCTCATGTTTTACACCGGGCGGCGGATCGGCGGCGAGGAAGCCTACGCCTGGGGGCTGGGCGATGTGCTGACCGGGCACGACCAGGTTCGGACTGCGGCCCTGACGCTGGCCAGCGAGATTGCCGAGAGCGCGCCCCTGGCCGTCCAGTCGGTGCGGGCGACCATGCGCGGCTCGCTCGCCGCGGCGATCAAGCGGGCCACCGACCATGAGTTCAAGGAGCAGCACTGGCTCCAGCAAACCGCGGATCACAAAGAGGGCGTCAGAGCGGTGGCCGAGCGGCGGCCGGGGAACTTTGTCGGGCGCTGACCGCTCGTTACCAGGTATCGATGCAGGCGCGTTTCTTACCCGCACGCGCCGGCGGGGGCGGTACGGAGCGCAGCGCGGCCACAATCCAGCGCCGCGACTCGGCCGGGTCAATCACGTCGTCAATCTCAAAATAGGTCGCCGTACTGAGGGCTTTGCCGTTCTCGTACATTCTGGCGACCAGGGTGTCATACAGCTCGGCGCGTTCCTGCGGGTCGGCACGCGCGGCGAGCTCTTTGCGGAAGCCGAGCT
Source organism: uncultured Binatia bacterium (SeqCode) (assembly GCA_965242605.1). Lineage (GTDB taxonomy): Bacteria > Desulfobacterota > Binatia > Bin18 > Bin18 > JAAXHF01. The sequence continues at coordinate 773,162 of CBDESS010000001.1, forward strand.
TGACCGCCCCCTCGAGGCCCATGCCGCCAAACTCTCCGGTCGGCCATGAGACGGCGAAGAAGGGCGCTTTGAAGCTGCCGCCGGCCATGCCCTGCGCGCCCAGCCCGTAGGATTTCCGCAGCACGATGGTAAAAAAGGGCACGCTGATGCTGGCCCCGGTCACAAACATCCGGCAGCAGTGCCGCACCAGGGCTTCTTTCTCGGCCTCGGGGCCGACCATGTTGCCGGGGGTGTCGCACAGCATCAGGATCGGCAGGTCAAAGGCGTCGCACAGCTGCATGAAGCGTGTCGCCTTGTCCGCGGCCGGGCTGTCTATCGCCCCGCCGAGGTGGGTGGGGTTGTTGGCAAGAATCCCGATGGGCCGCCCTTCGATCCGGGCCAGGGCAGTGACCATGCCGAGGCCGAAGTGCCGGCGAAGCTCCAGCACCGAGCCGGTATCGGCCAGGGTCTCGATGAGCTGGCGGATGTCGTACACGCGCAGACGGTTCTCGGGCACAATCCGGCGCAGCAACCGTTGGTCGGCGCACTGCCAGTCGGCAACTGTGCCCTGGAAGTAGGACAGATATTTTCTGGCTGCACCGACGGCCTCGGCCTCATCCCTGACCGCGATATCGACTACCCCGTTGGACACCTGCACATCCAGCGGCCCGACATCTTCCGGGCGGAAGACACCCAGGCCGCCGCCCTCAATCATGGCTGGACCGCCCATGCCGATGTTCGCACCCTCGGTGGCAATAATCACGTCACAGCAGCCCAGAATGACCGCATTGCCGGCAAAGCAGCGGCCCGAGGTCACCCCGACCAGCGGCACCAACCCACTCAGTCTGCCCCACAGGTGAAAAGCCATTACGTCCAGCCCCGCGGGGCTGGACCAGTCGGTATCGCCGGGCCGCCCACCGCCGCCCTCGGCAAAGAACACGACCGGCCGCCTCCACTTCCCGGCCAGCTCGAACATCCGGTCTTTTTTGTAGTGGTTCTTAAAGCCCTGGGTGCCGGCCAGCACGGTATAGTCATAGGCCAGCACAACGCACTGGGCGCGCTCGTCGTCAAACAGCTCGCCGTTGATGCTGCCGACACCGGCGATCATGCCGTCAGCCGGCGTATTTTTGATCAGGTCGTCAAGCGAACGGCGCTGACGCTGGGCGGCGATGACCAGCGGGCCGTACTCGACAAACGTGTCCGGGTCGCACAGGTCGGCGATATTCTCGCGGCTGGTGCGCTGGCCGGTTTTGCGCCGACGGGCGACCGCCTGGGGGCGGGCGGCGTCAAGCCCGAGCGCGTGCCGTTCAAGGACATCGGCCAAGTCGGGGCGGATATGGTCAGGATCGATCTCTGCCTGTTCCTGGACCGCGGTCATATCGACTTCGCCCTCTTCAATAAAAACCAGGGGGTGGCCTTCGTAGACCGTATCGCCCTCAGCCACCGTGATACGCCGCACAATGCCGCTCAGTTCGGCCTTGATGACGTGCTCCATCTTCATGGCTTCGAGGATGAGCAGCTGCCGGCCGGCGTAGACCGCCTCGCCCTCGTGGACAGCGAGGCTGACAATTGTGCCCTGCATGGGCGCTGTCACGGCAACGCTGCCGGCCGGTCCGGTCTGGGCCGGTTCCAGCACCGTCGTCGCGGTGCCTGTCGCCGCCGGCTGTCCAGCCTGTTTGCCAAAATCCAGCACCGCCAGGGGATCGCGGGTGTCAACCTTTACCCCTGCCAGCACGGGTTCGAGGCTCTGGGGGGTTGCTCTGGGCGGTGTGAAAAACAGCCGTTGATGGGGCCGTTCAGGCGAAACAAGGTCGGCGATGTGGTCGTCTACAAAGCGTGTATGGACCCGGTTGGCCACAAAATCGGGGTGTTGCAACACGTTCTGTAAAAACGTCAGGTTGGTTGCCACGCCCTCAATTTTGAACTCGCACAGGCCGCGGTAGGCGCGCGTCACCACGTCACCAAAGGTGCGGGACGGCGAGGAGGCAATGAGCTTGGCCAGCAGCGAGTCAAAGCGGGGATTCGTCCGATAGCCGGCGTAGCCGAACGAATCGGTGCGCAGGCCGGGGCCCGAGGGCGCTTCAAATGCGCTGAGCAGCCCGCCGGCCGGCCGGGCGCTGCCGTCGGCCTGCATAGTCTCCATATTGACCCGGACCTGGAGGGCAAACCCGCGCGGTTCGGGAATCCGGGTCTGCTGCACGGCCAGCTCGGCCAGGGACCCTCCTGCCGCAAGCTGGAGTTGGAGTTTGACCAGATCAAGGCCGGTCACTTCTTCGGTCACGGTATGTTCGACCTGGAGGCGGGCATTGGCCTCAATGAAGGCATATGCCGCGTTGTCTCCCGAAGTGGCAGCGTCAACCAGGAACTCAAACGTGCCCAGGTTGGTATAGCGAGTGGTCTGGGCCAGCCTGACCGCGGCGGCGATGAGCCGGTCACGCAGCCCGGGCGGCAGTCCTGGGCTGGGCGCGACTTCGACCAGCTTCTGATGCCGACGCTGGATGCTGCACTCCCGCTCCCAGACATGGCTCACCGCCCCGGACCCGTCGCCAACGACCTGGACTTCAATATGGCGCGCGTGGGGGAGCAGTCGCTCAACATAGACATCGCCATTGCCAAACGCCGCCCTGGCCTCGGACTGGCAGCGGGCGTAGGCTTCCTCAAGCTCAGCGGCACGGTGGACCGCCCGCATCCCGCGGCCGCCGCCGCCGGCCACAGCCTTGATCAGCATCGCTCCGCGGTCGCCCAGCGAAGCCAGAAACTCCCTGGCCCCCTCCAGGCTGGTCGGCCCTGCCGTGCCCGGCAGAACGGGCACCTCACACCGCTCGGCCAGGGCACGCGCCTGGGCCTTGTCGCCGAACAGTGCAAGGAGGTCTGGCCGCGGGCCAACAAAGCCCAAACCTTCTTCGGCGCAGCGACGGGCAAAGGTGGCGTTTTCGCTCAGAAAACCATAGCCCGGATGAATGGCCTCACAGCCGGCCTGCCTTGCCACCTCCAGGATGCGCTCAGCGTCAAGATAGGCACCCGGGCCTGTTCCGCCCAGCGGCCGGGCTTCGTCAGCCCGGCGGGTGTGGAGCGACTCGGCATCGTCCTCAGAAAACACGGCCACGGTCCGCATCCCCAGCTCGGCCGCGGCCCGCGCAATACGAATAGCGATCTCGCCCCGGTTGGCGATCAAAAGGCTGCTCAGACTCAACTGACTTCCCCGTGTCAGGGGTTACGCTTCCGTCGGCTGTACAGGCTCATACAGACTCCCCTGAGTGAAGAGTGTGTCGTTGACCGGGTGGGAATAACTCTTCCAGAGGATATCTCCCAGACCCTCCACAGCCGCCCTGCCCTTATCACTATTCTTCTGCATCAGCGCGCTGATGCAAGGCTTCTTCAGAAGGTTTTGCAGTACCTGTTCAAGACTGGCGGTCATGGATGTACTCCTTTCTGCGCACTCAGCGCTCTCAACTTTACCCGTGTCTTCCGATCTGCCACGACCTGGATCTCGCCCGGCGGCTCATCGGTGTAGATGACGCTCTTCTTCACAGGCGTATTGTCCCGGGAAGCCGTGTCTAGCGCTCGGCGTGCGGCCGTCTCAACTCAAAAACCCGCACAATAACGTAGGCGATCAGCGCAAACACAAAAAAGACCATCAGCATCCAGGCCACACTCTGCATGGTCTCAATAATCGTCCGGTAGACCTCCAGGACCCAGCGGTCAGACGTCAGCACCAGGACGCCGGGCTCAGCCTCAGCCGGCTGGAGATGCGGGGGGTGGCCGACCTGCTCGGGCGGGGTGATGTAGCGCTCCAACTGCCAGATGCGCACGCCGCCAGACACGCCAACGACGTAGATGGCAAACTGCATGTACTTGACCCAGGCCAGATGAATCTCGTCGGCAATAATCCGGGCCAGGATATTCCTGACCGGACGATCGAACAGACGCGCCACCAGGAATGAGACCCCGAGCGCAATGCCAAACGTGACGGCCAATAAGGAAAGAAACATCTGAACCTCCTGCCCGCACGGCACTGCTGAGCAGAACAATGTCCGGCTGCGGCAAGAACTGGACCGCTTACGCAAGACCCCCCGATTCAGTTCAGCACTTCTTTTTCTTTCAGTCCGGCGATCTCGGCCTGCCCCAGGCCGAGCACCTCAGTCAGCACATAGTCGTTATCCTGGCCAAAGGTCGGGGCGTGTCGCCACACCTCGCACGGGGTATGGGACATTTTCCACGGAATCCCCAAGTGGCGGCGCACACCAATCTCCGGGTGCCGATGCTCAACATAGGTTCCCCGCGCTTCCACCTGGGGGTCAGCCAGCATCTCCCGACCGTTCAGGGCCGGGTAGGCAGCCACCCCGGCCGCTTGCAGTGTCTCGGTCGCCTCCTGGGCGGTCCGCTCCTGCGTCCACGCGGTCAGAATCTGTTCCAGGGCGTCTTCGTTGTCCTTGCGGGCGGCCGCGGTGGCAAAACGCCGATCGTCCGCCAACCCGGCCTGGCCAATAGCCGCGCAGCACCGCCGCCATTCCTCTTCGGTCCCGACCACAATGCTGACCCAGGCGTCATCACCCCGACTGCGAAAGACACCATGCGGAGCCATATACGCGTCACGGTTGCCCATGCGCGGTGGCTGGTTGCCGTTCATGCTGTAGTCCATAATGGCTTCGGGCAGCAGCATGGCGCAGGCTTCGCGCTGGGAGAGGTCGATATACTGGCCGCGGCCTGTCTTCTCCCGGTAGAGCAGCGCGCACATAATGGCGTAGGTCCCGTGGACGCCGCCGTTTGGGTCGCCGTAGGAAAAGCCGGCCTGGCGTGGACCGTCGCCACGATAGCCGGTCAGGGCCGACATGCCGCTGAGTGCCACCTGCGGCGGGCCGTATGATACATAGCCCTTCTCCGGGCCGGTCTGACCGTAACCCGACAGCGAGGCCATGATGATATCGGGCTTGATCGCCCGCAGGACCTCATAGCCCAGCCCCATTTTTTCCATGACTCCGCCGGCAAAGTTCTCAATGACAACATCGCTTCTGGCAACAAGCCGCTTGGCCAACTCCAGCCCTCGGGGTTTCTTCAGATCGAGCGACAGGGAGCGTTTACCCTGATTGTACTGATTGAAATAGCCGCAGCGGTTCATGCCCGGTTCGTTGTCAGCCCAGGGGGGAATCTGGCGCGTCGGACACAGCCGCGTCCGGCTCTCAATCCGAATGACTTCAGCGCCGAGATGGGCCAACTGGAGCGCCCCATATGGCCCGGCCCAGGCCCAACAGAAGTCGGCAACACGAACTCCGTCCAGTGGTGGTGTACTCATAGCGTGTCTCCCATGTTCAGATAGTTCCGGCCTGCTGAAGCCGCCCAAGCTCGTCCTCAGTCATGCCGAGTTCGGTGTAGACCTCGGTGTTATGCTGGCCGAGGCACGGGGCCGGGCGGCGCAGCGTCCACGGCGTTTCAGACATGGTGTGGGGAGCGGTCGGGTAGGTGTGGGTACCGGCCTGGGGATGGGCGATCTCGGCAAAAAAGCCGCGGACTTTCAGGTGCTCGGAGTTCAGCAGATCGCCCATGCTTGAGACCGGCGCAAACGGAATGCGCCGGGCCTGGGCCTGGTGGTACAGCTCATCAACCGACTGCTCCCTGATCCACGGCTCCAGGAACAGCTGGAGCGCGTCCCAGTTCTCGGCGCGGTCCAGACGGGTCTTGAAGATCTCCTCGTTGGCCCAGTCTGGATTGCCCATCAGATCGACGAAACGCTGCCACTGGTGTTCTTCAACGCAGGCGACATAGACCCAGCCATCTTTACACTCCATGATGTCGAGCGGCCGGACGGCCTTATTTCCGGTAAAGCGCACCACAACCTGGTCGGCATAGGTCGGCATTATCCCGGCAAACTCGGAGATGCCCATCAGGCACTCCTGGACTGAAAAGTCGATGTGCTGGCCGTGACCATCCTGAAAACGGGAAAACAGAGCGGCCAGCGACGCCGTGGCCGCGTGGACAGCGGCCTGAAAGCCCGACTGCTGGCCAAATACCCGCAGCGGCGGCAGGTCCTCGCTACCGGGACCGCCGCCGTTCAGGTAGCACAGCCCGCCGGCGTTCCAGGTCGTCAGGTCATAGGCTGCATAGTCTCTGCGCGGCCCGCTCAGGCCAAAGGGCGTAATCGAGGTCATCACCAGACCGGCGTTCAGACCGGCCAGACGCTCATAGTCCAGGCCGTGGGCGGCCATACGGGTCGGGTGGACGTTATGGATCAACAGGTCGGCCTTGCCGACCAGGCGATGAAAAACCTCCTGGCCACCGGGAACGGTCAGGTCAAGGGTCACGCCCCGCTTGTTGGTGTTCAGGTACAGGTACAGCCCGCTCTTTTCCGGGTGGGGCGCACCGCCCGGAAACGGCCCCCGATGACGGGCGGCATCCCCGCCGGGCGGTTCAATTTTGATCACCTCGGCTCCCATGTCGGCCATCAGTTTGGCCGCATAGGACGCCCCGACCATCTCTCCACACTCAAGAACCGTGAAGCCTTCCAGCGCAAGCCCCGACATGATACCCTCCTTTGTGACGCATGGTGGACTGGCAACGGTCAACTGTAGTCAGCCAGCTTCAGCCCGTCAAGGTCAGCCGAGCCGAACACAGAATGGACGTGACCGAAATCTACCTGCGGGTCCGGCGGACAGACATCGCCTATGTCAAATTCATCCTCGAATCGTATGAGGACCTCGCCATTGTGCGGACACTTGATCGCAAAAAAGCCACTATTGTGGTCCTGGCCATGCCGGATTTTATTGAGCACGTCCTGGCGGTCTTACGCGCCCTGGCCCAGGAGTTGGAGCTGTACAGGATTTCTCCGCCTCCAGACCACGAGGCGGATGGCGACTGGCTGCTGGAAAAGATTCGGCGCGGAGCATAGCGGCCTATGTCGCAGCATAGTCGTCCGGCCCGGTGGCAAAAACATAGGCCACCCCAATACTCAGCCCGTACAGCAGAAGCAGCGGTCCGGCCAGAAGAATCTGGGAAACAATGTCGGGCGGGGTCAGAACAGCGGCCAGGACAAAGATGACCAGGACGGCATAGCGGAAAGCACTGATCAGCGTGCGATGGGTCAGCAGGCCGATCCGCGAGAAGAAAAAGCTCAGCACCGGGAGCTGAAAGGTGATGCCAAAGGCCAGCAGGAGCCGCAAGCTGAAGCTCAGGTATTCGCTGATGCGCAGCGTCGCCTCAACCTCAATACTCTCAAACTGCCCGATAAGGAAGGCGTAGGAAATGGGCAGGACGACCGCATAGCAAAACCCTCCGCCCAGCAGAAAAAAGAAGGAGCAGAAGCCGACAAACGGCCACACATAGCGTTTTTCATGGGCGTACAGGCCCGGTGCCACAAACCGCCACAGCTGGTAGAACACCCCGGGGCTGGCCAGGAACAGCGCGGCAACAAACGCGACCTTGAGCTTGGTAAAGAAGGCTTCGGTCGGACTTGTGCCGATCAGCATGCAGTCGGGACAGGCCCGGAGCAGCGGTTCTCGCAGCACGGTGAACAGCCAGTCGGCAAACACCGGGAGAAACGCCACCGCGGTGAACATCGGGAGAAACGCCACCGCGACGGCCAGCAGGGCCTTGACGAGGCGTGAGCGGAGTTCTTCCAGATGACCGATGAACGACATCGTGGTGTCGTCAGGGGTCATTGAGTCGTCTTCTCCGGGGGGGCGGGGTCGTGCTGAGGCTGAGCGTCAACGGGCTGCGCCGGCGGGCGCGGTGCGTCATCCGGGTCACTGGGCCGTGCGCTGTGTTCGGCCTGGCGGACTTCTTCTTCAAGCATGATGCGGGCGGTATCAAGCTCGTCTCGCACGCCACTGGTGGCGCGTCGAAACTCCCCCAGGGTCCTGCCCAGCCCTCTGGCCAGCTCGGGCAGCCGTTTTGGGCCCAACACGACAAGGGCAACCACGAGAATCACCAGCAACTCAGGCGCACCAATACCAAACATCGCTCACCCTTCGCTTTGTAAGGCTACGCTAGTATACTCGGACAGGCAACGCAAGCGAAAGGGGATACGCACATGCTCCGCACCGGACTTGTTATTGACACCCGCTATCAGGACCACCAACCCGGCCGACGGCATCCAGAACGACCGGCCCGGATTGGCAGCCTGCTGCGGGCGGTTGAGTCCTGCCCGCGGCCCGGGCTGAAACCGCTGACCCCGCGCCTGGCAACCGAAGCCGAAATCGGTCTGATCCACGATACGGCCCATATCGCTCGGGTTGCCGCAACCGCGGGGCGGCCCCGCTTTGCCTTTGACGCCGATACCGAGGTGTCTGCCCTCTCCTTCGAAACCGCCCGCCTGGCTACCGGCGGCCTGCTGACCATCCTTGACGCGATCATGGACGGCGAGGTGGAGAACGGCTTTGGCCTCGTCCGCCCGCCGGGTCATCATGCTGAGCGCAACCGGGCGATGGGCTTTTGTCTGTTTAACAGCGCGGCCATTGGCGCGCAGTATCTCAGAGACAGGCACGGCCTCAACCGCGTGCTGCTCATGGACTGGGACCTGCACCACGGCAACGGCAGCCAGCACAGCTTTTACGGCGACCCCGGTGTGCTGTACGCCTCAACCCACCAATACCCCTGGTATCCGGGCACCGGAGCGGCCGAAGAGGTCGGCCAGGGAGCAGGCGCGGGCTATACGGTCAACCTGCCTGTTCCGGCCGGCTGGGGAGACGCCGAATACCACCACCTGCTTGAGACGATTCTTGACCCGATCTGCCGACAGTTTGACCCGCAGTTTGTGCTGATTTCGGCCGGCTTTGACGCCCATGCCCGTGACCCTTTGGGCGGCTTGCAGATGACCGAGGCGGGATTTGCCAGCCTGGCGCGGGTGCTGCTGCGGGTCGCCCGCGACCACGCCCAGGGACGTTGTGCAGCCGTGTTGGAAGGCGGCTATGATCTGACCGGACTCGAAAAATCCGTCCTGCGGGTCCTGGACGAAATGGACGGCGAGCACCTTGACGCGCCGCTGCCCGAGGCCGACAGCCGGCCTCTGCTGCCCCAGGTCGTGACGGTGCAGCGCACCTATTGGGAGCTGCCCGACAAATCGTGACAGAGGACCGCTTTTCACAGGTGTTCAAAGATGAGCCGCTGGAGTGCTGAACACCGGCGTGGCCTCTGTCCACGTTCCGCCGAACGGAATCGGAGCAGATGCGGGGGCAGGAACGGGCCACGGTCTCCATAGCGTCGGCAAGGAGGCCGAAATCAGGAGTGCCTATTTTCCCATCCGCAGGAGCTCCATCAGGTCGTAGCGGCGCGGCGAATCCGGCACGTTGAACCGGGGCGTGCCAGCCGTAAACACCGCGGCATCGTCCCGCTGCACATTGACCCAGATCATGCCCAGCGGGACCAACGCGCGAACCCCTTGCGCACCGGGCACATAGTCCGGGTGGCCGTGCACATTGAGGGTCAGGCGGGCGAACTGTCCCTCGGCGTCATAGCTGAGCACGGCCAGCAGGGCATAGGTTTGCACATCCAGATAAAACACCCGTTTGCCATACGGGTGGTCCCCCTTTGGCCTCGACTCAACCGCCATGACCCGGCGGAGCTCCCACGGTGCATCGGGGTACCAGTTGTTCTTGCCGCCAAAGCTCACCGTATCGGCCTGGAGAAAGCCGGGCACGAGCAACACCTGCTCAGCGAGACAGGTCCACTCGTACTCATGCAGATAGCCGATAAAGTAGAGGGGCGGCTGCTCTTCCATCAGGATGTCATAGCGGCCGCCGCCCATGCGGGCCAACAGGTTTGAGTGACTTTTCCGGATACGCCGGTTCTGGGGATTGTAGCTGAGAATTTCCTGCGGCTGGCTGTCGTCATCAAAGACGGTCATGATCCGCATCTGGCCCTCTTGGTCGGCGGGCGCGACGAGCCGAAAGCTGGCCTTCATGTAGACGCCTTTTTTCTGCCATTGGGGATCGTTGTGTTCGTCCCCGACCCGGTGCGTGCCAAAGCGCATCCGCATCCGACCGACATTCGACCGGTCAACCGTTCCGGCACTATTGATCCCGCGCACATAGGCCCGAATGTCGAGCGTCTGGGGCTGGTCTCGATACCGGAAATTCCACAGCGCTTTGAGGCCCGCCTGCGGATCGGCCCTATCCAGCACGGGGAACGGCCGGCCGGCCTGGTAGTGTTCCACTTGACCGGTCCCGGTCAGCCTCACCTGCTCGGCGTGGGCGAGGCTGGCCTCGAGGTAGGGCGTCCGAACGGGCAGGTCGGTCGTCGCCTGTATCTGGATGCGAAAATCACCAGCTTGGATGAGGGACAGGATCTCGGGCGGCAGCACCGGCTCGGCGGCCTGCCAGTTATCCCGGTCAACCGTCATGCCCGGCGCAATGCCTGATTGTTGAGGCACCCCGCCCTGGTACGGAAAAAAGACGGCCCGGACTGACTCGTGGCTTGCGGCCAGGACAGCCGGGACAAGCGTGATGATATTCAGGGCAATGACGACTCCGATGGCGGGGTATCTCTGCATGCCTTTCCTCATTTCAACGAAGCATAGGTCGCCTTGATAATCCGTGCCGAGCGTTGATCGCCAAGCGTACTCTCGCCCATGCGGTTCATCACATAGGCGATAGCAGTACGGGTATCAGGATCAACCACCGCAAGAGACCCGCCCCAGCCGCCCCAGTAGAAGGCACCGGGACTTGGCGTGAGTGGCATCCGCGGGTTCATCAAGCCGAATCCCATGCCGAACAGCATCCACACGCCGAGCACAAGGTCCTTGCCGCTGGTCTGCTGTTGGCCGGCCATTGCCACCGTTTCGGGTGCCATCAGCCGAACGCCATCGAGCGCACCCCCCGCGGCCAGGGCCCCATGCACACGGGCAACGGCCCGGGCGTTGCCGATTCCTCCTGCGGCCGGAATCTCCGCCGCGCGCCAGGCTCGTGTCTGCGGCTCTCGGCCTGTCAGCGCGGCAGACCGGAACGTCCGGGTCGCAATCGAATCCGGGTCGCCGGGAATCTGATCCATCGTCGTCGCCGGAGGAACCATCTCGCCAACGCGCCCGTCGTGCCGGCCATCCAGCCCGATGTGAAAATCGACCTGGAGCGGGGTTGCGACCTCCTCTCGAAAGAATGTGCCAAGGCTGCGGCCATCAACCCGGCGCAGGATTTCTCCCTGCAGGTAGCCTTGCGTCAAGGCGTGGTATCCCGAGGCAGTCCCGGGCTCCCACCACGGTGCCTGGCGAGCCAGGCTTCCGCAGATGCCGTCCCAGTCGTAGAGTTCCTCGATCTCGACGCGTGAGTCAAAACCGGCCAGGCCGGCTGAGTGGCTCATCACATGGCGAACGAGGACGCCCTCCTTGCCGTTCTGAGCGAACTCGGGCCAGTAGCGGGCAACGGGAGCGTCGAACTCAATCAGACTTCGGTCAGAGAGCAGCAACATGCAGACGGCGGCCATGGTTTTGGTGGTGGAGTACACGTTGACGATGGTGTCCTCCTGCCAGGGCTCGCCACTCGGCGCTGAGGAGCCGCCCCACAGGTCAACGACCACTTCGCCGTCGTGCACGACACACGCACTGGCACCAAGCTCCCCGTCCGTCGCAAAGTTCTCCTGAAACGCCTCACGAACGGCCGCGAAGTCGTCTGCACAGTACCCCTGAGGTTCCATCATGGCTTTCCTTCCCTGATACCCGTCGGTGCGGGCAGGTTTCCTGGACCGATGCGCTCTAGGTGACAATCAGACCGGCAAAATCCCCCTGCTCACGCCAGCGGGCGAGCATGTCATAAAAGGCCAGCGCGCCCTTGGGGTAGACGGACTGGAGGAAGCCCTGCCCCTCGTTCGTTCCCTCGCCGTTGTAGTAGCCCGGCGTACAGACATTCTGGTAATTGGTCATCATGTTCGGGCCGGTCACCAGCTGCACCCACTCGGCCTCCGCTTCGGGGGTCGGCTCGATTGATTGTGCGTTGCGACGATTGACCAGCGAGATGAGCTGGGCAACGTGCCGGGCCTGATTATCGAGCATATAGGTGAAGTTGGCCGTGAGGCCGGTCTGGGTGAGGCCCATGTGGAAACAGTTCGGAAACCCGCAGCTCAGGAAACCGTGGAAGGTGCGCATCCCGTCTGCCCAGGCGTCGGACAGCGACACGCCGCCGCGTCCGTACATCCCGAACCCGGCCCGCCGCGTGTATGCGGTTCCCACCTCAAACCCGGTGGCGAAGATCAGGCAGTCCACCTCGTACTCAACCCCGCCAACCACGACTCCGCGCTCGGTGACGCGCTCAACGCCGTTGCCGCCGGTGTCCACCAAGGTCACGTTGGGGCGATTGAAGGTCGGCAGGTATTCGTCGTTGAAGGTCGGACGCTTGCACCACTGGCCGTACCACGGCTTGAGCGCCTCGGCCGTCGCCTGGTCGTTCACGGTTGTGGACACGCGGTCGCGGATCTCGTTCATCTTCTGGAAGTCGGCGATCTCCGCCAGGAGCGCCTTTTCCCGGCCTGAGAGAGCCGGGTCATTCTGGCTGCCCAGCAGATCGCTGAGCTTTTTGAGCGGGCTCGTCCACTTGTCACGGACCTGATCGTCCTCAAGCTGGACCCCGTCCAGCAGGGCGGTGAAGTTGCGGTTCCGGTAGGCCTGCCAGCCGGGCTTGAGCGTCTTCGCCCATTCCGGGTTGGTAGGCGTGTTGTTACGCTCGTCCACCGAGGACGGCGTGCGCTGGAACACATACAGTCGCTGCGCGTGCTCGCCCAGATGGGGAATGCACTGGATCGCGGTCGCCCCGGTGCCAATAATCCCGACCCGCTTGTCATGGAGTTTGCGCAAGCCCCCGGTGGTGTCGCCGCCGGTGTAGTCGTAGTCCCAGCGACTGGTATGGAAGGTATGCCCCTTGAATTTTTCGATGCCTGGGAGCCCGGGCAGCTTGGGCTTGTTCAGCGGCCCGCTCGACATGATCACAAAGCGCGTCTTGAACGCATCGCCGCGATCGGTGCTGACGGTCCAGCGTCCAGCCTCCTCATCCCACCGCGCCTCTCTGACCCTGGTCTGGAAGCAGGCTTTCTCGTAGAGCTTGAAGTGCTGGCCGATCCGCTGGGCGTGGCTGAAAATTTCCGGTGCAAAGGAGTAGCGTTCCTTTGGGATGTAGCCGGTTTCCTCCAGCAGCGGGAGATAGAGGTAGCCTTCGATATCGCACTGAGCGCCGGGATAGCGGTTCCAGTACCAGGTGCCGCCAAAATCCCCGGCTTTCTCGACGATGCGAAAGTTGGTGATGCCCATCTCTTGCAGCCGCACGGCCGCCAACTGACCCCCAAAACCGCCGCCAATAATCAGCGCCTCGGGCGCTTCGCGCCGCGCCGGGCGGGTGAAGCCCGGTTCAACATAGGGGTCACTATCATAACGCGCCAACTGGCCGGTAATTTCCCGGTATTGATCGTTGGCGTCTGCCCGGAGACGCTTTGCGCGCTCGGCGGCATACTTCTCGCGCAGGGCACCGGGGTCAAAGCCCAACTCGTCGGCAGTCGGGATACGGATCGATTCGGTTTGGCTCATCGGGTCAGTCCTCCTTGTGAGACCTCAGTTCTTCGTCCAGATGCGGGCGGCTCATGCGCTTCTGCCCAGCAGTCATACAGCCGATGGAAATGCCGCAGCCTGGTCTCGTCACAGCTGGCAGAGGTCAGGCATGGCCGCTTCCGGCCCGCCTGGTAATTTCCTGGTGCTGTACCTTGGGCAGCCTGTAGACACCCTGGTTGAATACGCGGGCCAAGCATACCCGACTCGTGGGCTTCGGTCCAGTCATCATCAGCGTGAACCGCGCGGTCACGGACACCTGGTACACGAAGATACCCGAGACATGACGAGGAACGGGATGCCACACGTCACGCCTGGAAGCGGCTCAGACAGCTCCTGGAATCTGTGGCCGCCTTATTCCTGCTCAAAGCCCTGGCTGCTGAACCCGAGCGTCCGGCCGTTCTCGGTAACTGTACGAACCACATGCTCTGGAGCGCCGCCGGGAATCTCGGCTTCGACCTCCAAAGTCACCCGAACCCGCGCGCCAAGCAGGCCGGCAAGATGGGCAATCACCTCGTCCGCAATCTGGCTGGCGTCACGCCCGACCCGCGTGGCATCGAGCGAGACCGTACCGTGAAAACGCTTTGGCTGAGGCGTGGCCGGTGGAGCGGGCTGGGCGCTCCCGTCTTCTTCAGCAACAACGGCGGATTCCTGACCGCCCGCTCCTGCCTCGTTCGACGCCCCGTTCTCTGTCGCCGGTCTGGCGCTCTCCGCGTCAAGCTGTTGACCGGCCGGCTCGGGCTTCACCAGCACTCCAGGCACATCGGCATCGGGCAGCGCAACCATTTGACCGGCCCGGAGACCGCGATAGCGCCGGGTCTGCTCATCGTAGCTCTCGGCAAAAGCGAACGTATCCTGTCGCCAGTTCAGGAGTCCAACGCCGGCTCTGATCGCGGCCAGCACCACCCCCGGCTCTTTGAGACGCGGCAGATAGGGATAGCGGGCAAAGTCCTCAACGATCTGTTTGACCGACACATGATCGCCGCGCCACAGCGGAACCCGGTCGAGTTCCATCCGCAAGAGCGTTGCGCCCAGAGCCGTTGTCAACAGCCCATCGTGCTTGAGCCTTTTACTCGCCCGGACCGCCAAGGCGTCCTGCCCGGACAGTCTCACCACCTGCCACTCCAGAGCGTCCTTCTGAGATGTCGCCTGGACCGGCACCAGCAACCACTGCCAGGTTTCCGGCAAGCGGGCGTCCACCGCGCCGGATTCCGCCTCGCACCGGCCCTTGGCCTGCTTGTGCTGCTGCGGAGACAGATTGAGTTCTTCAGCCTCGTCAAGGATCGACTGCCACGCCAGGTAGTACCGGACCGCCTCATCAAGGTCTTGCAGTCGCGTCCTGTCCGCGGCCAGGAACACGAGGGTATTGCGATACAGCCTGGGCGCGCTCCCGCGTGAATTGAGCAGGGCTTCCGCCGCACGCCGGGCCGGACTGTCGGTCTCCCTGCTGTGCGGCTGCTGGCTGCCAAGGACGACGAGGCGCGCGTCCAGGTCGTCCGGGACATCCTGACCGGACTGCGGCAAGGCATGGACGCGACTGAAGTCGCCGGCCTGGTCCAGCCCGGCCCGCAGGCGCGCGTCCAACTCCTGCCCAACCTTGTCCGGTTCGCGGCGCAACTGCTCGGCACGGTCCTCGGCCAGTTTCGTGACGGTCGGCTGGGTGGAGTACCAGTAACGCGGGCTGTCCTGATACAGGTAGGTCGCCGCGCCGGCCAGCCGTCTGAGCGCGTCCCCGAACACGGCCGGCGACTCGCCCGGCAGCACACAGCCGAGCTTGATACGACGGTCCTCAAGACCGCGCCTCGCCGCGTCCGCGGTCGGTGCCGAGCCGAGATATACGGTCCGGGCGACACGCCGCACGGCCGCCAGCTTGCCCAGGTTTGAGGCCTGGCTCTCAATCTGCAACGGCAGGGAGTTCGGGCCATCAACATCCTTCTCGATAATCGGCACCCAGTTGTCGGGCAGGTAACGGGTCAGCTCGAACTGCACCCGCTGGTCGTCTATTGGGACACTGGCCGGAAGAATGAGCGGATTTCTGTCGCCCTTCTCCCACAGGCTGTGAATGACCGACGCCATGAGGCGCAGCACCCCACGGGTGCGTTGAAACTTCACCAGCGTAGACCAGTCGGCGTACAGCCGGTCGAAAATTTCTGGATGAATCGGATAGGCCGCACGGATACGCTTCTCATAGTCTGCGTTGCCGCACCCGGGCGGAAACTCCTGATGCTGGTCGCGGTACAGCCCGGCAAAGGCCCGCGCCACCACATCCCGGTCGGTGAAGCGCGCCGGGTCGGCCAGCGGCTCAAACAGCCGTCGCCGCACAATTTCAAAGCCCTCCTCGGCACTGGCCGGCCGCCACGCCGATTCGAGGCGGCCGACCACATTACGCAGCCGCTCCAGGGCCTCGCGCCCACGCTGGCCACCGACCTCAACATCATCAACCCGGGCCTGGGCTGAGCCGCCCGAATCCGAGGCCGGCAGGCTGACCACCAGCAGACAGTTCCTGGCCGACCTGGCCGCTTCGGTCAGGGCCTGAGCAAAGGTGAACTGCGTCTCAAAACTCCCGGCCGGCAGGTCGCTCTGGTCGTGCAACTGGCGCGCATACGCCACCCACTCATCAATCAGGATGAGGCAGGGACCGCAGGCGTTGAACAGTTCGCGCAGGGCATCGCCGGGGCTGGTTGCCTTCTCGTCATCGGCCTCGATACGGGCGAAAGCCTCCCGACCGCCGAGCTGCCAGGCCAGCTCACCCCACAGGGTGCGGACCGTCGTACCGTCGGGCTTGGTGGCCGGATTGCCAGGCGAGATTTTGTTCCCGACCAGCACCACCCGCCTGACCGCGGGCAGCCGGTCCAGACCGGCGTTCTGCATGACGCCCTCAATGTCCATCAACTCGCTCGGCGCACTGCCCGAGAAGAGATGGTACAGGGCCAGCATGGAGTGGGTCTTGCCGCCGCCAAAGTTCGTCTGGAGGTCCACCACCGGGTCGCCACCGCCGGCGGCCAGGCGTTGCACCGCGCCGACCAGAAGGCGTCCCAGGCTTTCGGTAAGATAGGTCCGGCGGAAGAACTCGACCGGGTTTTTGTACTCATCGGTTCCCTCACCAAGGTGGACCTGCCACAGGTCGGCGGCAAACTCGGCCTGCTGGTAGTGCCCGCTGGCCACATCGGCGTGCGGCGTGACCACCTCACGCCAGGGTTTCAGGTGTGCCGCGGCGGCGCTCTCAATGGCGCTGCCCCCCTGCTTACGGCGTTCCCCCCGGGCCTGTTCGTCAAAGCGGACCCGTAACAGCTCCATTTTGAGCTTATCGAGTGCTTCCGCCTGCGGTGCCGCTACCGCGGCCAACAGGCGGCTGGCCGAGTCCAGCACCCGGTAGGCGTCGTCACTCGAAAAGCGTTCCTGATGCGCCCACTTGTTGCGATGATCCTGCAATTCATACACCAGGTTCCGGTCCGCCTGGCCCAGCGTATTGCGAAAGACCTCGTTCCAGGCGTTGCGCATTATTCTGAGCAGGGCGGCCACGTCCCATTCCGCCACCGGCCTGTCCGCCAGCCGCGACCCCGGCCCCAGGAACTGCCCGGCCCGCGATCGTACCTCGGTCTGGCAGGCATCCTTCAGTTCCCGCTCAACAAAAGGACCCAGCCCCGCCTGCAGCAACTCCAGGGCCTTGCCGACCCGCTCATGGTTGGTTGTCGCCATAAATTGCCTCTGTCTCTCAGGTTCCGGTCTGCATCGACTCCCACAACCTTTCAACCCCCTCAACGAAGACCTGAAAGCTGCGCGACCGGTTCCCTTCCTCCGATAAGAAACCAGCCATGCGTTCCGCGCCCGATCGTTTCTGAAATTCAGGGATCAGCCTGCCAATAACACCGGAAGGCCGAACAACCGCGTCGGGGTTCCGATACTTGTTCAGTTTGCGTAGTATGCCTGGTCGAGTTTCGGGAAACGCTTGCCCAATCGCTTCCGGCTCTCCGACATACCACGCTTCCAGCTCCCGACAAACTACCCGGACGAGCACGTTGGGTCGCCCGGCCTCTCGGCAGAGTTGGGCAAGCTCGTCCTTCACTCGGCGACAATCCGCGCTGTCCTGATCCCGCATCACCACGAACCGCACGCCCGGCTCCTGCCACGCCCTCAACTTGCGCGGGATACTCTCCTCCAAATCCCGCTTCCCCTCGTGAGGTACACACAGGAAGCACAGTCCGGGAAACAGCCTCGGCAGCAAGCGTTCCAGCAGGTCCTTCATGGAGGCCTCTTCAAGCAGGAACACCACACGCTTCATCGTGGCCTGGCCTCCTCAAACAGCCCCTGCTTCCAGAGGGCACCCGGCATGTCTCCCTCTGTGACAAGGCTTCGCAGCAGCTCGCTATCAGACGCCCGGCACACGCTTGTAAAGCCCTTTTCCTTAACCAGCCAGAAAATTTCTTCCAGTTCCAACCTGTTCAGGAAGTCAGGAGAATGGGTTGAAACAAAGACCTGGCCGCCACGTCGCGCATAGTCCCGAAACTCCTCAGCCAGCTTTCCGAGCAAGTCGGGATAGAGCTGGTTTTCGGGTTCTTCAACCGCCAGCAGCGGATGGGGCTTCGGGTCATACAGCAACACGAGATAGGCGAACATCTTGATTGTGCCGTCGGAGACATAGCGGGCAATAAAGGGGTCCTTGAAGCTGTCATCCTGAAAACGCAGCACCAGACGCCCGTCCTCTGTTGGTCTGGCCTCAACCTCGCTCACGCCGGGGACGCGCCGGCGCATGGCCTCCAGGACGCGCTTGAAGCGGTCGGGGTGATGCTCGTAGAGGTACTGGGCGACCTGGGCGACATTATCGCCGCGCGTCGACAGATGCTCGGCATAGCCGGCCTCGGCACTCGGTCGGGCGTCGGTAATGTGGAAGTCCGAGACGTGCCACTTCTCAATCATCCCGCGGAATTCCGAGACAACCTGAAACTCACGAAACTGGCCCAGCCCTTTGATGGCGAGGATGCTCGGGTCATCGAGTTTGTATTCCGCTCTCTTTTCTTCGGCCCCTTCCTCACCGTAGGCTGATTCGTTTGTGATCGCAGTGCCGGTTCCGCCTGAGAAATCGACGAAGTGCCAGGGGCGTCCATACCGCCCCCTGCGGTAGCCCAGCACCTCACGTTTCACAAAGACCCGGCCCCCCTCTGCCGCCGCTATTTCAACTGTATAGGTCGCCAGCCGTCCTCTGCTCTCGCGGAACTTGACTGTGATCCCGACCGGTCCGTGTTCGCCACGGCTGACCAACTCGCGGAAGCCGCCCCGACGGGCCACCGCCGCGGCCGTATTCTGGGAGAGGGCATCCCGGAGAAAGGTGAACACGTCGAACAGTGTCGATTTGCCCGTACCGTTCGCGCCCACGACAACGACCATTGAGGGCAGGTCTTTAAACACAACGTCACGAAGGGAACGGTAGTTCCTGATTGCAATCTGCTCAATCCGCATCGGTGATTTACCGCCCCCTCCCCCACGGCCTGATTCAACGCTTTCAACAACTTGCGCCATTTTCATGTCCAGTTGGCAGCAGGCTCACAGGCGGAAAACACCCCTGCACCTGGCAACCCGGGCATCCCGCCCGCCTGTCTTCTGCCCACCTGTCTTCTGTCCGCCCGCCTGCTAGCCCTCCCCGAACATCTCATCCTGCGCCGCCCGGGGCCGGCTGGCCCTCTGCGCCAGCTGGGCAATCTCCGGCCAACTCTGCACCAGCCCGTTGTACGACAACGCTTCGCCAGCCCACCCCTTCCGCTCGCACACCGTATACAGCCGGTAGCACAACTCCCGCGCCCACTCAGCCCGCCCCCCCAGCTTGACCAGCAGCGCCGCCGCCCCGGTCTCGCCCCCGCTCTCCAGCACCCGAATGAGATGATGGACCACCTCCCACGCCGGCAGCCGCCGGTCCCGTACCGGGTCCCAGTCTTCGGGGAGCTCGTCCGGCTTCCACAGCCGCACTGTCCCGGCTTTGGATTCGACGATGCCAGCCTCGGCCAGCCCGCCCACGCTGGTGTTCTTGGCCTTGGACAAGGTTTCGGCTACGCCGTACTCCCCCGCAGCAAAGCCGTGGTGCTCAAACCACGCCAGCGCCCAGCGGCTGTCGGCGTCAAAGTCGCCTTCCTGCTCGGCCAGGGTGTCGTCGAGGGTCTGGTTGATGAGGGCCAACGCATCCCGCACCGCCACCGGCTGGCCGGCGGCGTCCAGCACCTGGGCGTAGCGGCTATACACTGCCATGCCGGGGCCGATGGCGGCCTGGGCGAGGTCGACCGGGGCGATGGAGCCCGCTTGCAGGGGGGCCAGCGCCGGCGGCAGTTCGGTCTTGAGGCCGGTCATGAACTGCCGGCGGGTGGCGACGGGGGCGTCGGGCGGGCGGGGGCGACAGACCAGGACGATGGAGGAGGCCAGGGCGTTGGAACCGATGCCAATTGATCGAGCCTTTCGCTCGGTGCGGACCGGCCATGTACCAGTGATGACGAAGCCAGAACGGATCACCGCATCAAGGAAGGTCTCCCAGCCGGTGCTAGCGGTTCCGGTCTCGCCTTTCTTCTCCGACTGCTTGAAGGCGTAGTAGATCGTGACCGGAAAGGCGGGATGGGTCTGCTCGGCCAGCCGCTGCATCGCCTTGCCCATGCCGTCCAGGAAGAAGGCTTCTGCCGCATCTTTGCTCCCGTGCCGATAAGGCGCGGCGATCAGCTCTTCGGCTTTCGGCGTGGACAGTGTGGCGAACAGGTCAGGGTAGGTTGGCTTGAGCGAACGGCGCAGCCAGACGTAGAAGAAATCGGACAGGTCGGCGTACCCGACATTGTCGTAATAGGGCGGGTCTGCCGATATGATGACGCCTGCATCTACCGGCGAAGCGAAGAGCGAAGCGGCGTCTGCCTGGAACGTCTGGCCAACAGAGCCCTCCGAAGGCAAAGTTTCGACTGCCTCGGCAACCCACTTAACCTGAGCCATCCAGTTCTGGGTGGAACTGGAAAAAATGTTGACCTCAGCGTAGTCCCATAACATGGGAAGAGCCTGTCGGGCGAAAACACCGGCGACTTTGTCGCCGGTGTTTTGCCATCTACTCAAACTGCACCAACTGTTTGCACTACGACCGACTGCAAGCGCTAAATACACCCCTACCGCCTCAGCATACGCCCTCGCCCTGCTCCCAGGGCAATCCTCCTCAACGCGCGCCCTCGCCTCCGCAATCAGGTCGGAGAAGGTCGTCAGGGCCACCAGTTGCCGGGGGGTGAAGAGATCGGCCCAAGTGAAGAAGCCATAGCCACGCCCGCTTACCAGAATCGACGTATCCCTGCTCATTGCCTGATCAGGTTTCCACCCCGGCTTCGCCTGCTTCGCGATCTCCTCATGCTCCGCCGTCGGAGCCAGATACACCCGCCCGTGATCGCCCTCGACCACAATCGCCATCAGCCGCGCCCCCATGCGCCCGGCCATGCTCTCCGCCTTGATATACTCGCCGGGAATCGGGGTCCCCGACAGCACACACCGGAAGTGCGCCCCACGGCCCAGCTTCGTCCCGTGGGCCGGCGAGACGCCCGCGTTCCCAGGCACGGGTGCGCCTACCTTCACCGTAAACCGATACCCCTTCCCCTCAAGGACCGGCTCCACATACGCCTCGTTGCCCCGCTTCGTGGACAGCAGAAAGGTTGAGGCCAGCGGCACCGCCACCGCCTCACACGCCGGGTTCGGACTCCTGACCGTCCGCGCCCACAGCCAGGCGATCACCGTCAGCTTGCGGCCCTGATACGGCCTCAGATCAGCCCGCTCCCGGACCAGCTCCCGCGTCACCGCCACCCGCGGATACATAGGCCCGATACGCTTCGCCGCTTCCTCCCGCATCCAGCGGCCATAGTAGCGCACATCCGCCGCCAGCCCCCGCGCCCCCGCCCAGCCCGTCAGGGTCTGCTCCTCGGGGCTGGTCGCCTGCCAGGCCGGGTTCACCGGCGGGCGGCCGGCAAACCGGGGCGGGAGCTCAAGCATCGCCTTGTTGATGAGCACCGCCACCGGGTTCAGGTCGCTGGCATGCGCCTCCAGACCCAGCCGTTGTGCTTCCAGCGGCAACGCCCCGCCGCCAGCAAACGGATCGTGGAACGCCGGCAGCCGCTCACGGGCAAACAACTCCGCCGCCCGCGGATGGTCAGCGTGCTCATCACAGGTCCGCCGCCAACTCTGCCAGATCGCCTCCCGCGCCTCCTGCAACACGGGCTCGTTGGTGGTGTTCTCCCACTTCACCAGTTTCTCAATGATCCCGAACAGCCGCCGCCGCTCCTGCTCTTGCGCCTCCGGGGTAGGGAAGTGCTCGGGCCAACTCCCCGGGTCATCAACCATCTGCGCGAAGAGCACCGCCCGGGCCGCGGCCAGCGGACGGCGGGCCCACCACAGATGCAAGGTGCTGGGGTGGCCGTGGCGAATCGACTTCTCACGCCCCGCCGCTTCATTGATCGCGTCGAGCGGCAGCGCCACCTCAATCAGCTTCTTGCGCGGAGCGGGCATAGCAGTATGTGCGGTCAGCTCAGGACGCTTGCCAGCGATTCTTTCGAACGACGGAGTTCAATCTCGTATTGCTTCGACCGAAACTTGACCTTGTAATGAGATTTCCTGAGATCTCGAGCGACACACCCTTTGAGCGTCCCGCGGTACACCGCCAGGGGTAGAAACCTGTCAACCGCGTCTTGGGACAGCAGTTCGCGCACAGCAAAATCTGTTCCTCTCTGGAGTTGTTTGCAGATTTTGCCCGCATGCACATTCCCTTTCTGCATCTCTACAGGGACCATCCAGTTATCGCCTCCCTCATCACTGAAAAGAATATAGTCGCACCGCTTCTGGCTTTGTGGAACCCGCAACTCGTCACAATCCATATCGACAATGCAGGGCGTGGATTGTAATCCCTTGTTCGTGAGGGAACAGCCTTCCTTTTGGCAACGCCTGGCCTGACACTTCCCAGGCACTTTCCTTCTTATCCCCTGCAAAAAACTGCTCACCGCCCGCGTTCCTCCTCAATTCGATTCCCTATACGCGCCCACTCATTATAGAGCAGTTCGGTAATCTCACTGTAATCTGAAGCCAGGCCGCCGGCGTCGGGATCAATGCTGAGTTCTTTGACGACAGAACCCCGAGGTCGCTGTTTCGGCTCAAACTGCCACGCCCCAAATTGTTCTGGCCGCAACGCGCAGTCCGCTCCGCGAAACCCCGTCCTCTTCTCTTCGGGAAGCTCGGAGAGCCGTACCAGGTTGGCGAACTGATCAAGCAACCATTCGCTGTGAGTAGTGACGACAACCCGAATGCCGGAACGGGCGATCCGTGCCAACTCTTGGGCAAAGACCGCCTGCATAGCCGGATGCAGATGGCTCTCCGGCTCTTCGATAATCAGCATATCACCAGGCCGCACCAGATGACGAAGATACAGAACAACCGGCGCGAGTTCGGACACCATAGAAGACGCCCGCATCAGCGGCAGGTCGTCACTCCAGCCCTCCGGTCGGTAGGCGAAATGAGGATAGCCGGTTTCCGTACGTTCCAGCCGTACAACGCCCTTGAGAATCGTTTTTTCCAGATGATCCGTTTGTCCGTGCGGCCTGCTTCTACGGGATCTCTCCGACAGGTCGCTCATTTGAATCAATTCAAGCAGAAAGTCCGCCAACACACCTGACAGCATGGGGATGTTTGCAGAAGGGCGCAGCCCGGCAGTCGTGGCGTTTTGGACCAGCGTGCCCACGACTACCTGATGGCTGTGCATCACCCCGGTCCGGTCGGCCGGCAGGTAATAGGCATCCTGGCATAGCGGTCGAAGCAAGGATTGGAAGAGTCTGTTCGTGAACCGGCTGAGCATAAACTCGGGTCCTCGGTCTTCATCGTCATCCCGGTCCCTGAACCGGTTCAGCAGGAATGCAAACTGCTCGTTGTCAAGGTCATGAATCTGTCCAGAGCATTGAACATCGTTGTTCCTGCCGAACTCAAGCTGATACTGGATTCCCTCTGCTCCGGTTTGTTGAGGAATGCGTAAGTCTATACTTGCCTTGACATGAGAGCCCGGGTGCCGAACCAGTTCTTCAAGGCGATCAACCCCGAAGCAACGACGTACTTCCTGCTCCAGGAAGTGACCAAGGCCCTCCGCTCGTTCCAGCGTAGAACGGAGGTGCGCGGCCACATCCGTTGGGAACGCGGGAGCAGGAAGTGAATCCTCTTGCGATGCTGCTTTCAAGAGCCAGTCTTTCAGACTTTTCCGAATTGAAGCTTTCGGCCGTCCAGCCTCTCTGGCCAAAGACGTATACCACCTCATGCGGCCCGGAAAGTCTCGCCGGTAAAACAGATCAGGCGATCCGCCGAAACATTGGTGCAGCGCATACATCAAAATCGCCAGATAGGACTTCCCGGTATTGCTCGGACCGATGAACACCGTGAGCGGCCGCACCTCCACGTCTGCTTCGGCGATGGGCCCAAAGTCCTTTACAGCGATCCGGTAGTCATCACCCGCCACCCGCGGTTCAGTCTGCGGTGTCTTCATGCTTCATCTCCCCCTGCTGTCCCTTTTTACACCGGCTCCCCGGCCCGGGCCAGGAGATCGGCGAAATCGTAGTTCACACTGGTCACGCCGAAATCCGGCTCCCGCCCGAAAGGCCGGCGCAGGTAATGAACACGGTGCGCACCGCCCTCAAAAAACTCCACAATGGCCAGAATGAAGTCCTCGGGCTTGTTCAAGGAGTACACAATTTCGTTCCGCGTAACCGTGACCGTCGCCGCCCCGCTGACGCGGCCCTTGACCTCAAGAAAACGCAGCTTGCCGGTAGCGGGTACACGGCTCTCAATGTCATAGCCCAGCTTCTCAAACTCACGGTCCGTCGGCTCAAAGCCGAGGTCGCGCTCCACCTCCATGACAACAGCCCGCGCCCGGGCCGCCGCGGCCGCAGTGTCCCCCGCCGCTCGTGGGAGAGGCGTTTGCCGGCCGCTCATTGCCTCGAGCAGGCCCCTGGGAACCACCACCAACCCCCCCAGCACCACCGGCGGCAGGGGCGACAGCTCGGCTTCGCACCTGAGTTCCTCCAGCCGCTTCTGAAGGCGAGCTTGCAAGCCGTCCGCCCGTTTCCGCGCTTCGTCTGCATTGAGCCGCGCGCCGGTCTTGCCAGCCTGTTCCCGGAGCTTGAGCTGTTCGGCGCGGTGATCCCAATAGGCGATCTCCTTGGTCAGCCGCTCCTTGACCGCCGCCTCGGTCCTGGCAATCAGGTGCCGCCTGGCCCCGCGGACCTCTTCCAGATGTTCGGGGACAACGCGGGCAACGGCGTAGCCTTCGGCCTCGCGCTCCAACTTGCGGCTGAGCCAGGCGCACTCCGGGCGCTCGAGAATCGCCTCCCTGTCCGGCTCGTCTGCGGCCAGCGGCCGGTAGTCAAGATACGGCGCAGAGTGGACATGGCGACCGACGCTCCCGGCGTCAAGTTCCACATACAGAACGCGCTTGGAGACGATACGGCGGTCGCCGCTGGGTGTCCGGCTCGCGTCCTGAATCGCGTGTTCCAGTAGAGAGCAGCACCCGCGGCCTCAGACCCGCATCGCGGTCGTCAACCAGGACGGTTCCGCGCGTGAGCAGGTCGCGGTGACGCTCCAGGGTCAGGTCAATCACCGCCTCAAGCAGCGGGTGGCCCGGACAGATGAACGCCGCCAAAGGCTGACCCGGCAGCGCGACCAGAGACTTGTCAAAGGCGATGCGTTCATAGCGGGACAGCACCGGCTCCCCACTGCCGACCGCGCGGTCGCGGGTGCGGACCGGAGCCGGCACATGGCTGATCTCGTATCGCCGCGGCTCGCGCTGCCTGACCGTTCCACCCAGCCGCCGAAACGCCTCGCGGAAAAACGACTCAATGTAGTGGGGTTGCAGGCGGCGGGCTTCGGCCCGTTCCATGTCCGCGCGGATGCCCATGACGCGGCTGGCGTCCATCGCGTCATGGGCCAGCGCTCTGTCTTCGAGCAGATTGCGGAGCGTGTCCCGGTCGAGGGCATGCTCAACAGCCCTGGTCAGCCGGGCCCGGACTTCCGTCCGCTCACCATAGCGGATGGCTTCGAGCAGCAGGTCGCTCAAGGATGCAGCGTGTCGCCCTCCTCCCGAGCCGATGACACGGTTCGTCCCCACGGGTCGGTCCTCGAACTGGAGTTTGCCCAGCACGTCAAAAACCTGGCCGCCCAGGGATCGGCGCGCCTGCTCCAGCTTGTCCAGCAGCGTGCGATACACATCGCCCTCACGGGTCTCGTCCGCAACCAGGTTCCACAGGTGGCACACCTCGGTCTGGCCGATGCGGTGAATGCGCCCGAATCGCTGCTCAAGCCGGTTTGGATTCCACGGCAGGTCATAGTTGACCATCAGGTGGGCGCGTTGCAGGTTGATCCCTTCGGCTGCCGCATCCGTTGCCAGCAGCACTTGGACCTCGGGGTCATGTTGGAACACTTCCTGGGCCCTGCTCCGCTCCCCGCGGCCCAGGCCACCGTGAATCACCACCACAGCCCCCGGACGGCCCAGCAGCGTGGCAACGCGGTCCTGCAAGTAGTTCAGGGTGTCCCGGTGCTCGGTGAATATGACCAGTTTCTGCCGCGGGGACGGCGCAGGGTGCGGGATTTCGCCCGCGCCATACGGAACGGTCTGCTCGGCAACCCGACCGCCGAGCCCGCCGGGGGTGAAAATCTCGCTCAGCAGGCCGGCGAGCTGCCGCCACTTCGTATCCCGGCCGCTGCGACGCACGCCCAGGGCAAGCGTTTCCAGCTTTCCGAGCGCTTCGATTTCAGCCTTCAGCTCCACGACAGAGCGGGCCGCGGTGGCCTGGTCAAGAATCTCCTCTTCGGCGGCGGCGACCTCTTGCTCGGGCGCGTCCTCCAGGTCCTCAAGGTCTTCCGCGCTGAGTTCCAGACCGCCGAGAGCAATCGTCCTGTCTGCCTCTCCTCCTGGCCCGGGAAGACCGCGGCCGCCACGCTGAAGCACCTGGAGTTCACGCCAGCGGCTCTCCAGGCGCTCGCGCCGGCGGCGCAGCGATTGATAGATGGCTTCGGGTGAAGACGCCAGCCGACGCTGCACAATAGTCAGGGCAAAGCCGACCGTCCCGGCCCGTTTGTTATTCTCGAGCGCTCCGGCGCGGTTGAACTCCTCGCGCACATACCTGGTCACCTGCGCGTAAAGGCGCGCCTCGTCATCAGACAGCTGATAGGGCACGGTGTAGGCCACGCGCTCGGGGAAGAGCGGGGTCGCGTCAAACGTCAGCAGACGCTCTTTCCCCATGCGGCGCATCAGGTCGGACACATCGGCCGTATGCGCGCCGTCACGAAAACGGCCCTCGAACCGGTCGCCGTCAAGGAGGGCCATGAAGAGCTGGAAGTCTTCCTCTTTGCCGTTATGCGGCGTGGCCGTCATCAGCAGGAAGTGGCGGGTCAGGCCGGACAGAAGTTGCCCCAGGCGGTACCGCCTGGTGTAGCTGATCTTCCCGCCAAAGAACCTCGCCGACATCTTGTGCGCCTCATCGCACACCACAAGGTCCCAGCGACAGTCCGCTGCCCGGAGCTTGCGCTGGAGGTCTTCATTGCGTGACAGCGTGTCCAGACGAGCGATAATCCGATTGGTCTCCAGAAACCAGCTGCCGGTCCGCGCGGCTTCGAGCCTGTCGTTGGTGAGGAGCTCGAAAGGGAGCTGAAAGCGGCGGGAGAGTTCATCCTGCCATTGCTCGGCCAGGCTGCCGGGGCACACGACCAGGCAGCGTTGGAGCTCACCTCGGGCGATCAACTCCTTGATGAGCAGCCCGGCCATAATGGTCTTGCCGGCACCCGGATCATCGGCCAGCAGGAAGCGAAGCGGCTGGCGGGGCAGCATGGCTTCGTAGACCGCGGTGATTTGATGCGGCAGTGGCTCGACAAGCGAGGTATGGACCGCCAGCCGCCGATCGAACAGGTGCGCGAGACGGATGCGCCGCGCCTCAGACACCAGGCGGAACAGTGCCCCGTCTCCGTCGAAGCTCCGCGGACGCCGGCCTTCATCGATCGCAAGCCTGGCCTCGTCATGCCGGTACAGCAGCGCATTGGCCACCTTCCCGCTCGGGGTCTTATAGGTCAGCTCAAGAGCCCCCGACCCGTACCACTGCACGGCGACCACAGTCACCAGCGTATCGGAAAGGATGCCGCCCAGGGCGGCCTGAGGGCGAATATCTTCCAGTTTCATGGCTGGGTCCAGGCGGAACGCGCCTGAGTTGAGGGCAGGTGCGAGACCGGTTTCCACCGGGCAGCACTGGCAGGCCCGAGCAGGATGAATCCGTCTTCACCGATATCGATTCGATAAGGAAGACCAGACAATTCCTCCGGGCGGCACTTCGCCGCAGCCAGACGCTTCCAGACGATCATGGAAGGCACGCGGACCTGTGATCCTCGCCGGCGGATGAAGAGCAGGACACGGCCGCAGGATTCACCACTGCCCGGCGGGGCCTAGACCTCTTTCTCCACCAGCACGCCGGCCTCCCGGAGCTGGCGCACTTCGTTCGGGGTCCGGCCCAGATAGCTCGTCAGAACTTCCCCGTTGTGCTGGCCGAGCGTCGGCGCTACCAGCGGCAGCGGCTCGGGAAAGGCCGAGAACCTGAGCGGCATGCCCGGTATCTCAAAGTCGCCGTGCAGCGGGTCGTTGACCGTCCGCACCGTACCCCTGGCCCGGTGGTGGGGATGATGCACGGTGTCGGCCACCGACAGCACCGGCGCAACCGGAACCCGGTGCCGCTCCAGACAGGCAACAGCACTCGGCACATCGGGGAAGGTCTGGAGCCAGTCTTCAATCATGGCGACAACCTCGTCGCGCCGCTCCAGCCGCTTCACGTCGGTCGCATAGTCCGGGTGGCTGGCCAGCCCGTCCCTGCCCAGCGCCTTGCACAAGTCCTTCCAGTGGTGCAGCAGGGCCATGATGACCAGATAGCCGCCCGTGCCCCGAAACACCCCGCACGGGCAGGCATAGGTCATGTAGCGGCCGCTGCGGGTCGGTTTGATCGTCCCGCCGCTGCCACTGTAGGTTTCGACATTGGCCTCGTGGTAGTGGTAGTAGACATCAAGCAGGGCGACATCGAGATGCTGGCCAAGGCCGGTGCGGTCGCGGTAGCGCAGGGCCGACACAATCGCCAGCGCGGCATGCACGCCGGTGCTGACATCGCCCAGCCCGACCAGCGGAATATACGGCGCGTCGTCCGGCTCGCCAATCATGGACGTGACGCCCGAGTAGGCCTGGGCAATGTAGTCGTAGCCGGGCGTATCCGACAGCGGGCCGCTCTGGCCCAGGGCCGAGATGGAGCACAGGATGATGTCGGACCTGAGTTCCTGGAGCCGTTCGTAGCCCAGGCCCATATTGGCAATCACGCCGGGCTTGAAATTCTCAACCACCACATCGACCTGCGGCACGAGTTCGGCAAGCAGGGCCAGGCCCTGGGGGTCGCGCAGATTGACGCACAGGCTTTTTTTGCCCCGGTTCTGCTGGACGTAGTACAGGCTGCGGTCGTTGCGGAAAACCGAGATACTGCGGACCATATCCCCGCCCGGGGCGGGTTCAACCTTGATGACCTCGGCCCCCATCTCTACCAGCATACGAGTACAGCTCGGGCCGGCCAGGGCGCGGGTCAGATCGAGAACGCGCAAGTCAGACAGCAGGTGCTCCATTCCTTGGGGCATGGGTATTCCTCCAGCTTGTCAGTCCCACATCAGGCCGCCATCGACATTGAAGGACTGACCGGTAATGTTCCGGGCCTCGTCCGAGGCCAGGAAGGCGGCCATGTTGGCGATGTCGTCCGGGGTGTTGGAACGCTTGAGCGGGATGGAGGCGTCCATGCGCGAGGTCGCCTCGGCCTCGCTGATGCCCTCACGCTCGACGCGCTGCTGCATCACCCGGTCGTACAGGCTCGTGCGGGTCGCACCGGGGCAGATGGCGTTGACGTTGATGTTGTGCCGTGCCAGTTGTGACGCGCCGATACGGGTCATGGCAATCACCGCGCCTTTGGAGCCGGCATACGAGATATTCGAGGTGCCGCGAAAGCCCTTGCCGGCAATGGAGGCGATGTTGACAATCCGGCCCTCGTTGCGCTTGACCATCTCGCGGGCCACCTCCTGCATGCAGAAAAACACCCCTTTGGCATTGACCGCATGAATCCAGTCCCAGTCTTCCTCGGTCACATCAAAAAAGCCCAGGCTGCGGGTCACTCCGGCATTGTTGACCAGAATGTCAATCTGCCCAAAGGTCTCCACCGCCCTGGCGACCGCTGCCCTGATATCGGCCAGCTTGCCCATATCGGTCTTGACAAACAGGCCGCGGCGGTCGTGGGCGCTGACCTCGGCCGCGGTCTGTTGCCCGCTGGCCTCGTCAATCTCGGCCCCGACCACATGGGCACCTTCCCTGGCGCAGCGCAGCGCGATCGCCTTGCCCATGCCGGTCCCGATCCCGGTGACAAGCGCGATTTTGTCCTTCAGTAGCATCGTACTCCCTCCTTCTCATTGGTCCGGCCTGAACTCCGGCATGACTTCCCTGGCAAACAGCTCCAGCCCGGCCCTGGCACGGCCGATATCCCGCCCGCCGGCGTGAAAATAAAACGCGACCTGATCCAGCCCGAACTCGTCGTTCAGCTCGGCCAGCCGCCGCCGGCACTCCGCCGGGGTGCCGACCACTGCCCGCTCTTCGAGCTGCTCGGGCATGGACCGGACAAACTCCAGAAAGGCCCTGAACGGGTCGCCGACCTGCATCCGGCTCAGCAGCTCGGGCGGGACGAAGGAGGTGAACAGATCGGTATAGGCGCGGGTCGCCTCCCGGCCCTCGCGGACAGCCCGGTTATGGTCAGGGTCAATAAACAGCCAGAAGATGAACGTCATCCGTTTCTGCCCGTGGCCATGTTCGGTGAGCCGGCGGCGGTAGTCCTCAACCCGCTTTCTGACCTTGGGGTGGGGGGCGGTCAGCCACGGCACGACAAAGGCGTTGTCGCCGGCAAGGGCGGCGCTCTCATACGACTCCGGGCTGATTGTACCCCGATAGATCGGCGGGTGGGGTTTCTGGACAGGTTTGGGGCCGACGGACACAGGCGGAACCTGCCAGAACGTGCCCTGATACTCCACCTCCTCCTGGATCCAGGCCCGCCGGATGATCTCCAGGGACTCCTCATAGCGCGCCCGGCTCTCCTGCGGGTTGACGCCAAAGCCTTCAAAGTGCTTCTGAATAATGCCCCGTCCGACTCCGAAATTCAGCCGCCCGTCGCTCAGGATATCGAGCATGGCAAAGTCTTCGGCCTTGCGCAGCGGATTTTCAAACGGCAGCAGGCTGATGGATGTGCCCAGACGAAGCCGGGACGTTTCCCGCGCCAGGGCGGTCAGAAATATCTGCGGGCTGGGACAGATGCCGAAGGCATAGAAGTGCTCCTCGCCAAACCACACCGAGTCAAAGCCGAGCCGCTCAGCGGCAACCGCGATGTTGAGCGTATCGCGGTAGTACTGGACCTCATTCTGGCGGCCGGGAAAAAAGTCAAACAGCGAAAACAGACCAAACTCCACGCGCTCCTCCTGTGTGTACGCCTGTCCTATCACCCCTGTTTGTGTCATCGCAAGCAGTCCGGCAGGAGAGTTCCGGGGTCAATTCTCTTCGTATTCTCAAGGTTTTCGTGCTCGCCGAATCCGAACTCATCGAAGATGGCCGGGATTCAGAACTGCTGAGGGCTGGGCGGCCGGGTCTGACTTCAGCCTGGCCGATGTCGCCTTTTTCTGCCGGCCTTTGGTCAGAAGCCGCCGATTTCGGGCCGCCCGAAGCTGTCCGCCTGGTGGGCAAACATTCAAGAGCGGGACCCTGCCAGGCAGGTGTTGGCCGGGCAGGGGGCCGCCTGAGAGGCGCTGCAAAAACAAATGACCTGGGAGCGCAAGCGTCTCGCCCGCATGTCTTACAAAAAAAGCGGCAAGGCGGCTGATTGTGTCAGGGCGACCCGCCCTGCTGGCAGTTCAGACAGTGTGAAGCGGCCGACATTGATCAGAAAAATCCCGGAAGAGGTCGTGCTGTCCTCCAACTCCGGCCACTTCAGTCACCGGGGTACGCCCCGCTCAAGTAAGAGCGGGTGTACCCCAATGCTCTGTTCCGGCTGAGCCGGCGATTATGGGCAAGCGATTACTGGCACTTGGGGTCACACGCCGCCATTGCATTGGCCGCGTCCAACTCGCACGATTCGCTGGTCTCATAGGTATTGTTTTTTTCCAGGCAGTCGAGAATGTCGTTGACCGGGACGGTGAGACAGTTGCGTAAGCAGACCGGCGAGTCGTTGCCGCCGGCGGCTTCGAGTTTGTCATTCATGTAGGTGGTGACAGCCCCGAAGCGGGCCAATACACTGGTCCCACCCTCAGCCTCCGGCTCTGACGGACTATAGCCCTCGGGATAGCCTTCCTGAGCGGTGGCCCGGCCCGGGGCGACTTGACACACGGCCAGAACTGTTCCCAGCAGGATGATTGCCCGTGCCAGGCGACGGATTGGCTGCTGACCCATACCTTTGTCCTCCTCTTCAAGAGAAGCAGCGTCCTGTCTTCCTTTCGATTCGGTTGAGACGATGCTTCCTGGGGTGCTGTGGCCCTCTCATATCGTTCCCGCCCGGCTTACGCAAGGTGAGGCGGCACGGGAGCTGTTCTCCAGACGGCGGAGGGAAGACAAGGTGACTGACGCGCTGACTCTTCTTTGCGTTGCCTGTTAAGCAGGACCCGGTCCTTCTTGAAGAGGGGGTCCTGAGGTGATCGAGGACAGATGGTGTTTGAGGCTGAGCGGCTTGCCAACGACCGGGCCCTGCGACAAGCACAAGCCGAGCGGAAGAGTATTCAGGATGCGGTCAATGCGGAGCGAGCGGCCGGGCGAACGGTTGACGCACGCACACCAGGCGCACTGGACCAAGCCAATACGGATGCGACCCGGGCCCAAGCCAGGGTTCAGGCGTTTCAAAAAGAAGCCGCAGCAATTGAATCTGTGGTGCAGTCTGCGCGTGACCTGGCGGATGCTCAGACCGTTTTGACCGCCCGAACCGAAAAGTTTTTCAGACCTTCGCCGACGGGTTGGGCAACGGCTTGGCCACACTGGCCCTGGATGCCGACAATGCGGCTGACGCCTTCAAGAAGTTTGGGCTTGACATTCCTGGCACTCTTGTCAATCGCACCATCCGCGCCTTCATTGACGGGTTTGGCGGACAGTCCGGGTTTGCCGGTGTCGGCAACTTCTTCGGAGGCTTGTTCGGTCGGGAATCTGGGGGCCCGCTCTATAGTGGGCAAACCGCCCTTGTCGGAGAGAATGGCCCGGAACTCATTTCGCCAGCCCGCTCGGTCAGGGTCACGCCGATTGACCGGGCCACTATGGGCCCAGGTCTGGCCCCAGACATCACCTTCAACATCACCCCAGGCAACCTGACGCCGACCGAAGTCGCTCACGCGATTGAAATGCGGCTTCAGCGCTACACTGGCGGAATTTCCGCCAGCAGACGTATGAATCAGCGCACACAGCAAAATGTCGGTTTGCGCTAAACCCCAGCCTATTCTGTGGGCAAATCACCGAAACCCCAATGAAATCAAGATTTTATGGGCTTCCCCAACCTTGACACAATGGAACATTATCTGACATAGATGACATAGGTTCCATAAAGGAGCCTGATACCCGGCAAGGTTATAGTGAAGACGGGCTTATAGTTGACATAATAATGCTTCCTGTCAGGGAAAAGGCGATTCTGCTTGCAATAGTTAGCGTTATTATGTCAACCTTCCCGCCTTGCCATGACCACACCATACCGGTTCCAAGTCCTCTTTTGGCACACTTCTTGCTATGTCGTTTTGGCACGATTCTTGCTAAGCCCATGCTCAACGAACCCGACCGTGACCAGGCTACCGCCAGCAGTCGGGAATATGGCTCAAGGTTGTTCTTGACCTCTGGTTTAGGTATTCACGGATATCACGGTTGCCTTCACCAACGGCTTGGCCCCGGTAGCTAGCGGACTTACCCTTGAAGTCACTCTCGCATTCACGCCTGATAGCGTCACCGTCCTGGCCCTTGGCTTCCGCTTCTTCCGCTCTACGACGGTAGGCCGTTAGCGCGTCCCTATCGGCTTCCTCAACCCTTGCCCTGGCTTTCTCCAGATTGACCCACGCATCATCTACCCGGGCCCGGGCTGCTTCAAGTTGGTGTGGTGAAGCCACACACCCCGAAGCCGATAGCGCTATGACCGCCAGCAAGAATAGGTGTGACCGCTTCACCGCCTACCGCCAACATTCCGGCATATAGTTCAAGATTCTCTGCACTTGATGACCCAGAAGTCACCGTCCCGCTCGGCCCTGCACCGCCAACATTGCGGAAGATAGTTCAAGATTCTCTGCACGGTATGGGCAATGTCGATACGGGCTTCAACACTTCTCATGTCAGCCATTCCTGCTCGGTAGCTCGTAGCTGCGGACCAGAATTGATCCTCACATTCACGCCTGATAGCGTCACCGTCCTGGCCCTTGGCTTCCGCTTTTTCGGCCTGTTGAAGGTAGGCCGCCAGTACTTTTCTATTCGCTTCATCAAACCGGGCTTCTAGCACGGCTAAATCCGCCCTTGCATCAAACACACAGCCCGAAGCCGATAGCGCTATGACCGCCAGCAGTAGGTGTGACCGCTTCACCTGGCCCCCTTCCCCATCTATTTCAATCCCCGCCTACCCCGGAGGGTAGGCGCTATAACCTGCCCCTGACAATGACCAAACCGCTCTGTCGCGTTTCAATCCTCACCAAGCCCGAAGGCTTAGCGCAAGCCCGCACACCTACCCCACAACCGAAAATCGGTCAATCCGGGGTAGGGTATGCCCCTGGCCCGTCCGAGATCGTTCGTTCCTAGGGCTATTACGAAGCCGTTTTTTGCCGCTGAACCGCTGATTGTTGGTCTGGCGCTAAAACGGGTAGTCGAGCACGGGTTTGGCCCGACTCCCGCCAGCAGCAGGTGTGACCGACGAGCCTGGGCCCGCTTCCCCATCTGTTTCAATCCTCACCCGACCGAAGCCGGATGCTACAACCCGCTCCGCCGCCTCCCACACCCCAGCGTCCAGGTTTCAACCCTCGCCAAGCCCGAAGACCTGGCGCAAACGCCTTGCGGCATCAGATAGCGATTGACGTCCGTTTCGCCTTTTTTTCGCCCACCCCGAAGGGTAGGCGATACGCTCGTTGCTGCCCTTGCCGTAACATTCTTTACGGGTAGCCGGTTTGCTCATGCGGTCAAGCCTATTCTACGGAATCCGGGGAAACCTGACCGGTAGAGAGGACAGCCATTGATTTCAAGTCCGGTGAGCGACCCCGGGCCCAAGGAAAATGCTACCCAACCCCAAGCTTTTCATACCTCACCTACCCCGAAGGGTAGGCGCTAGGCGGATAAAGAAGGATACGGGAAAAGCCCGCTGTGCGTTTCAATCCCCTAGAAGCGGGGCAACCGACAAAAACGCCTTCCGGCATAGGGTGTGTGACCCACCCGACCGCGGCCGGGTGAATCTATGCTCGCCGCAAAAGACACGGCAAAAACCCACGGTTCGTTTCAATCCCCTACAACGGGGCAACCGACAAAACGCTCATACCCGCCTTCTACGCTGTGACCGAAGCCGTGTCAATCGGGGTAGCCCATACCCTTCGCCGGGGTGAGATAGTGCGTTCAGCGCCGCCTGGTGAAGCCGGTTTTCCCGCTGACCTGGCCTTGACCTGGCCTTTTCGGTCACGCGCCGATCTGGGTAGGTCGAGCATGGCCCACGGCATTGCCGCCAGCCCACACCATTGACCGGGGTGAGATCGGTCGTTCAGCGCCCGCTGACCAGGCCGGGGTTTTGGCCCCCCGCCCGACGTCAGTCACTATTGCACGGCAGGCAACAACGACACCCGCTATTGCAACTTTGGGGCCAAAGTGAAAAATCCGTGATAACTCCAAAGGGCACGCTTCCGGTTTACATAGACTGCTGGAATCGCTGACCCTCCCCCCCCTTGGCGTGACCGAGCACCATCCCGGATTACATGACTACTTTTATGGGACTGCTCTACGGCCTTGCGGGATTGCTTTACGACTTTGCGGGATTGCTTTACGACTTTTGCCTACTAGTCCCTTGAAATCATTGCCAATCTGCTGAGCAAGATGAAGCAGAACACCCGGCTCGGCAGCCGGATTGCCGAGGTGCACAACGGCAGCGCCCTGTTCACCGGCGACGCCGGCTCGGGCGAGAGCAACATCCGCCGCTGGATCATAGAGAACGACTGGCTGGAAGCCATTGTCGCCCTGCCGCTCAACCTGTTCTACAACACCGGCATCGCCACCTGCATCTGGGTGCTCAGCAACCGCAAGCCGGCCCATCGTCGGGGCAGGGTCCAGCTGATTGACGCCAGCGAGTGGTTCAGACCGCTGCGCAAAAACCTGGGCAAGAAGACCTGTGAGCTGGCCGAGGCCGACATCCGGCGCATCTGTGAAACGTTTGTGGCGTTTGAAGAGACCGCGTGGTCAAAAATTTTCCCGAACGCGGCCTTTGGCTATCTGAAGGTCACGCTTGAGAGGCCGCTGCGGCTAGCGGGGGCGATCCCAAACCGCGCCTGTAAACCGGCTGAGATCAAACGGCTCAGGGAGGAGCATGAGCGCGACCCCGCGGCCCCACCGGTCATCCGCAAGGTCCACAGGCAGGGCACTGAGCCGGACCCATTGGCCGGCCGGTTTGCCACACCCATCGGCGGCCGGCCGGCGGTCGTTGAGTACGAGCCGGACGGCGAGTTACGCGACACCGAACAGGTCCCCCTGCTTGACGAGGGCGGCATCCCCGGCTTTCTGCGTCATGAGGTGCTGCCCTACGCGCCCGACGCCTGGTACGATCCGACGAGCGTCAAGACCGGCTATGAGCTCAGCTTCACCCGCCATTTCTACCGGCCGCGGCCCATGCGCACGCGAGACGAAATCGCAACCGACATCCTGGCCGTGGAGCGGGAGACCCACGGGCTGCTGAGGGAGATAGTGAAGGGCGCATAGGCGAGCGGCTGCGCCGACTTCACGCGCTCAGGCGAGGGTGAATCGTGTCATCAGAGGGAGTCTGTCATCACCATGCGTCATCCCCTGCTGGACAGCCCCCGGCGTGGTCTGATAGCACGGCGTGAACTCAACGGGGAGGGCGAATATGAGTCTGGTTGACCCCGCCGTTTCCAAGTCGTCATATGATGCGTCATCCGTAGCCAACCCGCAGGCGGCGAAAGACCGCTTGATTGTCGCCCTTGATGTGGCAACGACACAGGAGGCGTCCCGGCTCGTTGCAGACCTGGACGGCCTGGTTTCCTTCTTCAAGGTGGGCTACCAGCTCTTTGTTGCGCGTGGCATGACCTGTGTCCGGGAGTTGATTGAGGCCGGCAAGCGCGTGTTTTTAGACCTGAAGATGGACGATGTTGAGGAGACCATCACCCTTGCAGTTCGAGAGGTGAGCAAGAGCGGGGCCTCTTTCCTGACCGTCCACGGCAGCGGCGCGACTGCCCGTGCCGCGCTGAGGGGCCGGGGGGATGCGCCTTCACCGAAAATTCTGTCTGTCACCCTGCTGACCAGCCTGGGAGAAGCGGATTTGATGGATGTAGGGCTGCTCGGCTCGGACAAGCGGTTTCACACCCTGGACGACTATGTGGACTGGCGGGCTGAGCAGGCGATTGCTGCCGGCTGCGACGGCCTGATCGCCGCCGGCCCCAGCACGGCCAGAATCAGAGCCAGGCACCCCGAGGCCCTCATCGTGACCCCCGGCGTGCGGCTCCGGCAGACCGGCACCGATGACCACAAAAGGCCGACAACGCCCAGAGACGCCATTGCCGGCGGCGCGGATTATCTGGTCGTGGGGCGGCCCATTCGTGACGCCGGAGACAGGCGCGCTATGGCGGAGCGCATGATTGCCGAGATCGAGCAGGGGCTTGCCGCACGAAAGAACACCGCCTGAAATTGACCTATCACTCGTGAGCTCATGGGCAGGTCGCGGGACCGGCTGTTCGCCTGTGAGCGCCATCTGTCCATCCTGAACGAAGGGACCGAGGCGTGCTAATGCCGGGGATGCCCGCCGGCCTCAAGCCCTACCCGGCTTACAAGCCCTCCGGCGTTGAGTGGCTGGGCGAGGTGCCGGCGCATTGGGCGGTCACTCAGGTCAAGCGACACTACGCTATTCAGCTCGGCAAGATGTTGCAGCCATACGCCGCCGGCCCGACCGACCTGCAAGTGCCGTATCTGAAAGCGCAACATGTGCAGTGGTTTGCCGTGCGAACCACAGACGCGCCGACCATGTGGGCAAGCCCTCACGACCTCACCCACTATGGCATCCGGGCGGGCGACCTGCTGGTGTGTGAAGGCGGCGAAGGGGGCCGCTGTGGGCTGGTGAGCGAAGTCCCACCCGGGTATATCATTCAAAACGCCCTGCATCGGGTCCGACCGTCAAGCCGGGGTCGGACCGAGTACTTGCAATATGTGATGAGCGCGATTGCCAAGACAGGCTGGTTTGAGGCGATCACCAGCAAGGCGACTATTGCCCACTTCACGGCGGAGAAGTTTGGGGCACTGAGAATTCCCCTGCCGCCCCTGGCCGAGCAAGTCGCCATTGCCCATTACCTGGACCAGATGGACGGGCGTAT
The DNA here is from genome assembly GCA_965242605.1 of uncultured Binatia bacterium (SeqCode). GTDB lineage: Bacteria > Desulfobacterota > Binatia > Bin18 > Bin18 > JAAXHF01. The sequence goes on from CBDESS010000001.1 coordinate 811,287, forward strand.
CCGCCGTTACGTCCGCGCCAAGCAGAAACTCCTCGGCCTGCTGGCAGAGCAGCGGCAGGCCGTCATCCACCACGCCGTGACCCGGGGGCTGGAGCCCAATGTGTGCCTCAAGCCTTCCGGGGTGGCGTGGCTGGGCGATGTGCCAGCGCACTGGGCAGTGCTGCCGAATCGCGCAATTTTTGAAGAGCGGAACGAACGGGGCCATCCCCAGGAACCAATGCTTTCTGTCACCATAGCCGAAGGCATCATTCTCCAGCGGACGTTATTGGAAGACCGCTCCAAAAAGGACACTTCACGGCTTGACCGGTCTGCCTACAAACTAGTGCAGCCCGGCGACCTGGCCTACAACAAGATGCGTGCCTGGCAGGGCGCAATCGGGATGTCCAAGTACAGCGGGATCGTTAGTCCAGCCTATGTCGTCCATCGGCCCAGAGATGGCACGAATTCCCGCTACTTGCACTATTTGCTGAGAACATCGGCCTTTGCGACCGAGGCCGAGCGTTGGTCGTATGGCATCGCGTCAGACATGTGGAGTCTGCGGCCAGAGCATTTCAAGATGATTTATGCGTGCCTGCCGCCCCTGGCTGAGCAAACCGCCATTGTTGCCTATCTGGACAAGGCCACGGCTGCAATTGATACGGTCCTTGCCGCTACCCGCCGGGAAGTGGAGTTGCTGGACGAGTACCGCACCCGCCTGATTGCCGATGTGGTGACAGGCAAGTGCGATGTGCAGGGGGTGGCGGTGGGGCTGCCGGTGGAAGATTGACCATGCCGGTTCCTGGCAGGCCAAACATCTATCACATCGTCCATGTAGACCGGCTGCCCTCCATTATCGCTGACGGCTGCCTGTGGTGCGACGCGGAGATCGTTGGTCGTCAACCTCCCGGCACCACCATCGGCATGAACACGATTAAGCAATGTCGGCTCACGAATCGTCTGAGCAGCCAGCAAGGCTTGCATGTGGGCAACTGCGTACCGTTCTACTTCTGTCCGCGCTCCGTCATGCTGTATATGATCTCTCAAAAAAATCACCCGGAATTGACCTATCGGGGCGGGCAAGACCCTATCGTTCACCTGGAGGCAGACTTGTATGAAGCCGTTGCCTGGGCCGAGGCAAATCGGCAGCGTTGGGCCTTTACCCTCTCAAACGCTGGCACCTTTTACTTCAAGGATCGCTGCGACTTGAAGCAATTGAATGAGATCGACTGGAACGCCGTACAAGCTCGGGGCTGGAGACTTTGTAAGGAGGGCAAGCAGGCCGAGTTTCTGGTTGAACATCACTTCCCTTGGGAACTGGTCACAGGCATCGGCGTATTGTCGCAACACCTGTACCAGCAGGTCGGCAAGGTGCTTCAATCCGCCATGCACAAACCCCATGTCAGAAGAGCGCCAGAGTGGTATTATTTACGACAGGGAGGGAGACATGATCACATACAAAACGGGTGATATCATTGGCGAAGACGCCGAAGCCCTCGTCAATACCGTCAACTGTGTCGGTGTCATGGGACGCGGCATCGCGCTTCAGTTCAGGAAAGCCTTTCCTGACAACTTTGACGCCTACGCCGCGGCCTGCAAGCAGGGACAGGTCCAGCCGGGCCGGCTGTTTGTCTTTGAGACCGGCCAGATGTCCCCGCGCTATATCATCAATTTTCCGACCAAGCGCCACTGGCGGGGCAAGAGCCGCATGGATGACATTGAAGCCGGTCTTGTCGCCCTGACCAAAGAGATCAGAGAGCGGCATATCGGCTCCATTGCGCTGCCGCCGCTGGGCTGCGGGCTGGGCGGCCTGGACTGGGCCGCGGTGCGTCCGCGCATTGACGCCAGGCTGGGGGAGTTCCACGATCTGAAGGCCGTAGTGTTCAAGCCGGGGGGTGGACCGGCAGACGGGCGGGGCAACCCTTCGATCGATGTTCCCACGATGACCCCCGGGCGGGCCGCGCTGGTCGGGCTGATGGATCGCTATCGGCGGGTGCTGCTGGACCCGTTCATGACACTGTTGGAAGTCCACAAGCTGCTGTACTTCATGCAGGAAGCCGGGGAGAACTTGCGGCTCAGATACCAGAAAGCGCCTTACGGCCCGTATGCAGACAACCTGCGCCATGTTCTGCATACGGTCGAAGGGCACTTCATCTCGGGCTATGCCGACGGTGGCGACAGGCCCGACAAACCGCTTGAACTTGTCCCCGGTGCCATTGAGGATGCGACCGCCTTTCTGGAGAGCCATCCACAAACGCGCACTCGTTTCAACAGGGTGGCCGAGCTGGTCGAAGGCTTTGAGTCGTCGTTCGGCCTGGAACTGCTGTCCACCGTGCATTGGGTCGTCAGCCGGGAGAAGGCCCGGACTGTTGACGAGGTCGTTCAATACACCTGCGCCTGGAACGACCGCAAAAAACAGTTTTCCCAGCGTCAGATCGGGCTGGCGGTCGATGTCCTGGCTGAGAAGGGCTGGATTGACAAGCCGAAGACCTGACCCGGCAAAAAGACGAAATCGCTTCGCCAAGGTAACGCGAGAAAAACCCGACCGGGCGAAGTGCGACTATGACGCTGACAAAAATAAAACTGGAACATTTTACCGCGTTCTCAAGCCTGGAATTGGAGCTTTCGCCCGGCGTCAATGTTCTTGTGGGCGCAAATGGCACGGGCAAAACCCACCTCATGAAGGTGTGCTACGCCGCGTGCGACATTACCAAAACGGGCAAATCGTTTGCTGAGAAGCTGGTGGAGGTATTCCTTCCATCAGGGCGCACTATGGGACGCCTGGTCACACGGCAAAATGTCAGCAGCACAGGAACCATACAGGTATATCGCGGCAGACACAGACTGAGGGCCTCGTTCTCGAACCATGCAAAAACGCCGGCGTCGGCAACAGTCACGGGCGGGCTGGGGGCAGCAGCTCAGCCAATAGAATGCGCCTATATCCCGGCGAAAGAGATGCTTGCCAACGGACCAGGGTTCTTGTCGCTGTATGCGGATCGCACAATCCACTTTGAAGAGGTCTACGCAGACATTCTGCACCGGGCCTCTCGTCCCTTGCTGCGTGGTCCTGCGGACAAGCTGCGGAAGCATTTGCTCACCAAACTGCAAAAGGCTCTTGAGGGCAGGGTCATAGCCAGGAATGAAGAATTTTTCCTGCGCAACAAACAGGGCAATCTTGAGTTCACCCTGCTCGCCGAGGGAATGCGTAAGCTCGGGCTGTTGTGGCTTCTGATACAGAACAACACCTTGAAGGACAGCTCCGTTCTGTTCTGGGATGAGCCTGAGACCAACCTGAATCCAAAGTTGATCAGAACTGTGATGGATGTTGTGCTGGAGTTGCAACGTGCCGGGGTACAGATATTTCTGGCGACGCATGATTATGTCGTCCTTGAGGAGCTCAACCTCCAAAAGAAGGACAGCGACAAAGTGGCTTTTCATTCCCTCTACCGGGAAGAAACGGGCAACATAGCCTGCAACACAACGGACAGCTATCTTGACATCCACCCGAACACGATTGCGGAAGCGTTCACCGACCTGTACGACCGGGAAGTTGAGCGCAGCCTGAAAGGTTCCACAGGATGACGGTTCTCACGGAAGGTACGCTGCAACTGACCATCAGCGGCGCAGTTGACGCGCGAAAGTTTGACGATGCCAGACATGGCCTGAGCCACTGCATGAAGGCCGTGGACTTCGTGGTTGAGCTTCGCGACCGCTATCTGTTTATCGAATTCAAGGACCCGCAAGACCCGAAGGCCCTCACGAAAGATCGTGACAAATTTATTAAAAACTTCCAAAGCGGCCAGCTTGATGAAGATCTGAAATACAAGTACCGGGACTCTTTTCTGTACGAATGGGCGGCAGGACGAGCCGACAAGCCCGTTGACTATCTGATACTGATTGCTCTGGACAGCCTCACCGCACCTCTTTTACTGAACAGGAAAAGAGCTATGGAGGTCAACGACCTGATTGAGCGGTCTCGCAGTCACACAGGCCGACCCCCGCAAATCTTCCTGGAAGAAGCGATCGTGCCTGTACTATGAAATGGAAAGAATTTTCTCGGTGGTTTAATCGAGATTTTTGGAGAGCCTTCAAAAATCGTACCGTCCCGATCAAAATCCCTTAAAAGCTCAGGGACAAAGAGGCCAAAGTCCGAGAGGTTTTCGAATCCGTACAATCTGCCCGTTATGCCGTATCCATCCCCGAAACTGAGATTGTGGAGAACAAAGGGTGTGGTGTCGCCCGCACTATTCCCGTTTTCTGCATCGAAGATTACATCGTCTATTACTTTTGTATAAAAGAACTCGAGGACATCATTTCAGGGAACCATGTCGAGAACACCTTTGGGGGTTGGACACTTGGGGGAAAACTTCGGAGGCAAGAAAATCGGGAGATTGAGCTCGATATGGGCTTCTCAGGCGCTCGCTATTCGTTCAATCCAAGGGCTTGGACGGCAGCCTTCGGTGAATTCAATTCGCTCCTCTTCTCACAACTTGAAACGGGCGCTTACACTCATGTTTTACAGTTTGATCTCTCAAACTTTTATGACTGTATACGCCTCGACATTCTGGAGCGGTTCATCCGAGAAGACAGTCAATCCGATAGAGGATGGATAATCGCGCTCTTGTTCTATTTCCTCAATCATTGGAACCGTCGAAACACGGGTCTGCACCCCCAAGGCGTCGGCATTCCCCAAGACGCTTTGGCCGATTGCTCACGCCTGCTGGCAAATTACTATCTCCAGCGATACGACAAGTTCGCCAATCGTATTTGCTCAGAAGTAGACGCGAATTACTTTCGCTATGCCGATGACCAAATGATCCTCCTCAACGACCGGAAACGTATTGAAGAATTGATGCTGCTACTCACCCGTAAGCTAGACCAGTACGGTTTGAGGGTGAACCAGAAGAAAGTTATTCTGTGGCAGGTTGAGGACCTCAAACAGAACCGTTGCCGGGATATCCAAGCGATTTTCGCAAAGCCGTGCGACAACAAAGACCCAAAGCTCGTGCGTAGATTCGTTGACGCCTATCTGAAGCTGTCCAACGAACAACTCGCGAGTACCTGGAACGCAGGCTTGCCGCTCCTGAATCGCCTTCTCTGGGCAAACCTCGAATCATTGCCCCAAAGGCAGTTCAATAGAATCCTCACCCGCTATACCCGAGAACCCTATCTCCTCCAGGCGGATCAGCGCAAACTTGACCGGGTACACAAATTGAACCAGAGACGGAAGAGACCAACTGATCTCGGACGGCGTCTCACCGATATCGGCAAAGTGAGGGTCCATAACAGCTTTCACTATGAATGTCTGGAGTTCGCGCGTGCGACCAAAAACCGCCTGATGGAAAAATTTTTCTCCAATCGCCTCAAAGAGATAGAAAAGCTGATGGAATCAAAGCGACTTTCGTCTTAGCTTTCCTGCCTCGCGTTAGGTCTGCCATTTGGATTTGATTATAGCAGGAGTATACCCTTTGAGCGTTTTTCGCTTGGTGAGACCCTTCCACGCAGGGCCTACCCCTGAGGAGGGGAAGACATGGAGCAGCCTGTCAAAGCCAAAATCCAACCGCTGACCCAGGAAGCCTTTGTGCCGTGTCGGACCCATCAATATGAGCAAACGTGACGGCAGGGTGCTTGAGCTGGAGGGGTGACGAAACCGGCCCCCGGCTCAGGCGGTAAAGAAGGCCAGGACGGTCCAGCAGGCCGCGGCCAGACCCGCGGCCACCGACGCCTGCGGAATCTGGGTTTTGACGTGATCCATCAGGTCGCAGCCGGTACACATGGCACTCAGCACGGTCGTGTCTGATATTGGTGAACACTGGTCGCCGTACACACTGCCGTCCATCACCGCGGCAAAACACAGGGTCATGAACAGCTCGGGGTGGGCCAGGCCATGCGCCCCGGCAATCGCCCAGGCGAGCGGCATGGCCAGCGGAAAGGCGACCGCGTAGGTGCCCCAGCTTGTGCCTGTGGAAAAGGCGATAATCATGGTCAGGAGCTGGAGCAGGACCGGCAGCAGGAAGTAGGGGATGCGCTGGCCGAGCAGATCGACCAGAAAGACCGCGCCGCCGGTCTGGGTGTTGACCCCGCCGATGGTGATCGCCAGCAGCAGGATGACCGAGCCGAGCACTACGCCCCGGATGCCGTCGTGAAAGCCGGCCATGAGGTCCTTGAGCGCCATGCCTTTGGCCAGGGCCATGCCGGCCGCCAGGAGCAGGGCCGCGCCAAAGGCCCAATGCACGTCAGGCGAGCCGGTGACGGCAAAGGTGCCGACAGCGATGCCAATCAGCACGCCGAGGGGCAGGAAAAACTCCAGGACATGCGGCGTATAGCCGGCCGGCACATGGCTGGCCTGCAACTCCCTGGCACTCAGCGGCTCGGCCCGGTCGGCGTCGAGCTGGCCGGTGGTCCGGGAACGGCGCAGGGCCGCGGCCAGGCGCGTGCCGAGGAACAGGGGCTTTTCAATGCTGAGCAGAAAGGTGCTCAGCACGGCGAAGATGGCGTAGAAACAGAAGGGGACGCTCTGGAAGAAGAAGCGGATGCGGTCCGCCTCGGTCGCCAGAAAGCCGACCCCGGAGACAAAGATGAACGCCTGCACATAGCCCGGCCAGGCGTTGAAGGCGAGCTGCGAGGCGATGGGCGAGGCGGTCGAATCGACGATATAAGCCAGCTCTTCATGGCTGACCTTTTCCCGGTCGGCAATCGGCTTGACGGTGGTGCCGACCAGGACGGTGCTCATTGTGCCGCCCTGAAAAAAGATGACACCCAGCATCCAGGCTACGAGCTTGGCCGTCTTGGGGCCGCGCACAAAGCGCTTGGTCATGAACTCGGCAAAGGCCTGTGCTGCGCCGGTGCGCGACCAGATGCCCATCAGCCCGCCGAGCAGCCACAGGTAGAGCAGCAGGATGCCGGCCACATTGGTCGTGGCCAGGGCAGGAATCAGGACTTGGCCGGTCAGGTCGTACTGGCCCAGAATCAGCGCCCCGGAGATGATCCCGCCCAGCAGTGCGGTCACGGGTTCTCTGGTGACCCAGCACAGGAGGACGGCCACCACCGCCGGCAGCAGGGACCAGGAGCCCCAATGATATTGGGCGGTCAGCTGGGAATAGACCGGGGCTTCGCCGGCGCGCGCCACCGCCACAAACTCCTCCGTGACCGCCGGCGCGGCGCGCGCCCCCTCTACCCGCGCCGGGCTGAGGGCTGCCTCTTCAAGAGGCACCGCCTCAAAATAGACCGGCTCGCCCCGGGCGATGTAGTACAGGCGTCCCTCGTCGTCTGTGTGGGCGTCCAACACGGTCTCGGTCACACTCCAGGTCGGCGGCACGGTCAGCCCTACGACCCAGGAGACCAGGAGGGCAACGGCAAAAAGCACGAAGTTGAGCATAGAGCGGGTCATGGCCTAAAAGACCATCTCCAGCTGGGTGATCAGAGTATCGCGGTCGCGCAGAAGGCCGAGGCCGTTGAACTGCTCGTCAATGGAGTTGTACTGGAGGGGCAGCCGAAAGGGGTCGCGGGTCAGGACGGCCCCAGGCTGCACCAGCCACGCGCCCTGCCACTCGTAGAAGAATACCAGGCGGGACGCAACCACGCCGGACCGGAACAAGGTAGAGATGCTGAGCGTGTTCACAAACGGATACTGGTCGATCTCAACCAGGGTGTCATGGTGGGGCCGCGGACCCCGAGCGCATAGTGCCCAAAACCGTACGGACCCACATCTTTGAGCGGGGTGTTGCCAAAATCAACAATATGGGTGGCAAACATCTGGCCGCTGAAGATGAACGACTGCTGCGGGTTCAGGGCAAGGAACTACTCTACCATCGGCACGGCATCAACCACAAACGTGACACAAGCGGACAGGTCAAGAAAGCGCTGTTCGTCAGGCCGGATGATTGCCAGATAGCGAGGCTCGGTAAAAGCGGTCTGCATCTGCTCAACACTCTCGAACCACAACTCGGCGATCCCGTCGTAAGGTGGGGTGGTCTGGGGCGGGAAGAATGAGGCCGAGTCCTGCACAGTGTGGAACTGGACATAGCGGCGCAGATGGCGGCTGAACTCGGTCACGCTTGTGACCAGGGGGCCGTGGGTATCTTTCCAGTAGCGATGGAAGGCGTCTTCCGACATGCCGGGCTTGCGGCGTAAGCAGGCCATGAGTTTCACCATCGTCATCCCTCCTGTGGGGGTGTCTCCTGCACAAGCTGGAATGTGTCATCAGGGGTGTGTATTGTCAACGCGCGTTTGTGCGGGGATAGAGCGTTCATGGCAAGTCTGTCCTACCTGTCTCCTAAGACTGCGGTCCTGGACAGCCCCATTCATGGCCGGGGGCTGTTTGCCGCTGAGCCGATTAAGAAAGGCGAAATTGTGGCCATCAAGGGCGGCTATATCTTTCGCCGGCAAACCCGCGACGCGCTGGACAAAACGATTGGGCCGGCTGAGATTCCGATTGCTGAGGATATGTATATCGGCCCGCTGTCGGCAGAAGAGCGCGAAGGCAGCATGATTTTCAGCAATCATTCATGTGAGCCGAACATTGGCGTCCAGGGCCAGATTATCTTTGTCGCCATGCGCGATGTTGCCGCGGGTGAAGAGCTGACCCACGACTGGGCTATGACTGACGACGAACCGGACAGGCTGGAGTGCCGCTGCGGGACGGCCAGCTGTCGCAGGATTGTCACCGGTCAGGACTGGCGGCGCAAAGACCTGCAAGAAAAATACACCGGCTATATGTCGTGGTATCTGCTTGAAAAGATCAAACGTCAAGCCGAGCAGGACTAAGCCGATCCTGCACTCTCCCTGGCGTCTTCCTGAGATGGAGTCATTTCGAGCCAGGGCTTCGAGTTCGCGACAGGAAATATCAATGTCTTCATAGCCAGGAAACCGTTATCCCGAATATGGATCGCGGAGAACCTCTGAGACGGTGAATTTCTCCTGGTGGTTTTCAAGATTCACCCGCGTTACGCGACTGCGGTACGGGGACCGGATTTTGAGCCGGCCGATGAAAGCCGCAAGCTCCTCTGTTAATTCAACCTCGTAGCGGTCAGCATGGCGGTCCGTAACCCGGAATATCCCACCGGACAGCCAGATGTCTTTCTCACGGTAGAACTGCATGAGCGGGAAAATACAGGCGCGATTTCATTCATCTTCGCCCAGTCCTCTACATAATCGTCCAGCGGCTCTACCTTTCGGCCTTGACGATTGCAACGCGCGAAGCTGATAGGCCGGATTTCCTTGAGAAGGATCGCCATAGCTTCACCTCTGAGAGCCGGAATCGGCGCTGGCTAGGGCCGGACTTCGTAGTAGGCGTTGATGGGATTGTTGAAGTCGTGCTGCTTGAAGCGGCTGAACCCCGCCTCGGCGACCATCCGGCGGGCCACCGGCTCGGTAAAGCCGAGCGTGCCAAGCCCCTCGCCGTCCGGCTCGGACATGGCCGAAGACATGCAGCACAACACCGAAAAGCCGTAGAACATGGACGCCAGGGGGTTGTGCTCCAGGTTGTCTTCAAAGGTCGGCAGGCTGTGGATGTCGGCGATCAGCCAGGTGCCGTCCGGCTTGATCGCGTCGGCGATCGCGTGCATGACCGGGGTCGGGTTGGCCATGTCGTGCAGGCAGTCAAAGGTCGAGATAAAGTCAAAGCTGCGGTCGGATGGGAGGGCATCGCCGTTGGCGTCGTGAAAGCTGACGTTGGTCAGCGCTGCCTCGGTCTTTTTTTCTTCTGCCCGGGCCAGGGCGTATTGTGAGATATCGTAGCCGTGAAAGTCTGACTTGGGATAGGCTGTGGCCATCTCAATCAGGGCGACGCCTGAGCCGCAGCCCACATCGGCCGCTTTTGCGCCGGCTTCGAGCTTGGCCACAACGCCGTCCAACTGGGGCAGGGCGCGCGGCACCAGATGGGCCCGGAACCACGGCGCAATCAGCCGCTCCACCCCACGCGCACCCTCTGGTCCAAAGGCGTCATACGGCAGGCCGAGGCCGGTCTTGAACGATTGGGGGAGTTTTTCCAGCACCGCCATTTGCTGCGGCAGGGCGCAGAAGCCGCCAGCGGCAAAGGCCGGGCTGTCCTCGTTGGCCAGCACCAGGGCGGCTTCGGGCGACAGCTCAAAGCGCCCCTCGCCCCGGTAGTCAAGCAGTTTGGCGGTGGCCTGTCCGTGGACCCACTCCCGAATCCAGCGTTCGTGCAGTCCCGTCTTATCGGCCAACTCCTGGCTGGTCAGCGGTCCGGCGTCTTGGAGCGCCCGATACAGCCCCATCCGGTCGCCCAGATAGACCATGCCGGACATCACCGCTCCGCCGAGCAGGCCAAAAACATTCTCGGCGATCTCCTGTACCTTGTCACGGTCAATCTCTTTCTTGTATGCAGCCATGTCGTTCCTGCGTCAGGTGTCATTTCCTGGCGTGTCCGGGCGTGGTCTTCTCTATGTAACCTGCCGGCCCCGGTGTGTCAACGCATCGCCGGCTACTCCTGACTGCTCCCTGCTGGCCGCGAACGACATTTATGACCGGAAGAAGACCAAGCCGAGCAGGGCCACCGCAAAATAGCTGGCAATAACCGCTGCCCCGGCATAATCCTGGGCCATCCGCTGGCCAAAGAAGAGCCCGAGCAGGGCCACGCTGGCAACAGTAATCCCCCAGAGCGCAAGCTCGCCGACCAGGCCAAACAGGACTTGCACGGCCCCAATCGCGCACAGAATCCCGGCCGCGGACTCAATGACCGTAATCGCCCAGAACATCGGCGTGACTGTTCCGGCCAAGGGACTCTTGGAAAAATGGCCGGTCAGAAACTCGAGATTGCCTTTGCTGTCCAGCCACTTATCGGCCGCGGATTGCAAAAACGCTATGGCAAAAAACGCGCTCACGGCACACTGTCCAAACCACACGGGATCCATAGGTGTCCTCCTTATTCCTCATCATCACCTCATATAACGCAACGCTCAAAGACTCAACGATGTCTCGCCGCGCAGGACGAATCTGCCAGGCTGTGGACTGGAGGCGGGCAGGAAATTCCTGGGAGCGCGGACGTCTCGCCCGCAGGAAGAAGAAGGCCTGCGGGCAGGATGCCCGCGCTCCCAGGGGAAGCATGGCTGCGGGCGCAGGGGGAGGGGAGATGACACAAGCGAACTGGCAGAACCGGACGCTGTGGACCGGCGATAATCTTGATGTGCTGCGGGGCATGAACGCGGAGAGTGTGGCCCTGATCTATCTCGACCCGCCGTTCAACAGCAATCAGACCTATGCCTCGCCCATCGGCTCGGAGGCCGCGGGGGCGGCCTTCTAAGGATACCTGGACGCTGGATGATGTGGATGTGGCCTGGCACGGGGAGATTGCCGAGCAGGAGCCGGCGGTGTACGAGGTCATCAACGCCGCGGGCGTCAGTCACTCGCCCGGCATGAAGAGCTATCTGATTATGATGGCGGTGCGGTTACTGGAGATGAAGCGGGTGCTCAAGCCAACGAGGAGTATCTACCTGCACTGTGACCCGACCGCCTCGCACTATCTCAAGCAACTGTTGGATGCGGTATTGGGGCGGACGAACTTTCGGAATGAGATTGTGTGGCATTACAGCGGATGGAACAAGCGGCTCGCAGCCCACTTGGAAAAGCGGCACGATTGCGTGTTGTTCTACGGCAAGGCGCGGCGATCGGTTTTTCATTACCCCGCAAGAGAGTGGCAGTCAAAGGCGGAGTATGTTGCGCGGAGGCGGCAAAAAATCCAGAGAGATGACTCTGGCGAGTACGTCCTCTCTGATGGCGGCGGCGGGCAAGCGTGTGAAGCGTTACCTTGATGACGCTATGTCCTATGGGGTACCTTCGGAGGCAATACCTGCCGTCTTGGGGTAGACAAGCGTGACCGACACACCCGGCGCTAAAACGCCTACCCCGGCCCGTCCGGGGCAAGACCTGGCTTAGCGAGCGGCGCGTAGCCGCACTATCTTGGCCGGGCCAAGGGGTAGGGCTTGACCGAAACACATAGCCCGTTGTAACCGTGCTGGGTGGGAAAACCCGGCAAGGGAGTGACCGAATGAAGACACTCATTCTATTGGTGGTTGGCGGACTGGTTGGCGGCTTGTTGGTCTTCTCATGTGTGGTGTTGGTAGAGCTTGAGGAAGAGGAAGCCCAAGCCTATGCCAGAATAGTGCTTTGGGAATGGTTCCAAGCTGGCGGGGAAATAGAAGACTTTCCACACTGGTGGGAACTCTTTCCAGACGCTGAACCCGACAGCATACAGGAAGCAGAATGGGAAGCTCGGAGAGAAGCAATCATATCAATGAAAGCAAGGGATGACCAACAACGCAACCGATCACGGGAATCATTCCTAAGAAACCTACGAATGGCTGAAAGCAGAAGCGGAAGCTGCGGGAGAAAAGGCAAGAGCCCGAATGCGGGAAGACTTTCCACACTGGTTTGAAGAACCCCAAACCGCACTACCAGAGCCCCAAACACTGGAGTGAGTAAGCCGCCTACCCCATTGCCTGGCTTCCACAGCGGGCTGATATGGCGCGTTTCGGGGGCAGGCAATGGGGTATAGGGCTTGACCGACACACATAGCCCGTTGTGACCGAAGACGGACGGGGAAAACCCGGCAGGAGGAGAAGAATGAAGACACGCACTTTGTTGGTGGTAGGTGCGTTGCTCGCTATCAGCGGGTGTGCAGCACAACAACAACACACTGCGAAGCCGGTCGTTGTTGGTGGCAGTCGAGCGGATGGTGTGGTCAGGGTCAGCTTCCGAAGAACCGAGAACACCCAGGTGGACTGGGGCCATGCCAAGCAACAGGCAACGGAAAGTTGCTCGGAATGGGGTTACAAGGACGCAAGAAAGTTCGGCGGTGAAACACCGACCGTTTGCCTCACCCCGTCCGGGTTTTGGACAGTTGGCTGTGCAATGTGGCGCGTGGAAGCCGAATATCAATGCCTAGGCGATCTTGAGCAATAAAGACGCGCTATGACCGAAAAACGGCTTAGCGAGAGGCGCAGCAACGAACGATCACGGTCGGGCCAAGGGTAACGCCTAGGGCATTTTCAAGCCCGTGACCGTGACCGACACACCCGAAAAGGAAACGCAATGACCGCAGGTATTCTAGTGCTGGTGGTGGTGTTCTACACAGCCTCGGCCTTCGGACAAATGGCTACATCGACTGCAACATCTACCCCGCCTTATGACGTGAGCACAGTAAAAGGCTATCGGGAATGGGCTTTCCGCTATGCGGCCGCTATGTGTGACAATCCCTATACTGATATCTGGGCAGAACCGGCCGGCGGTTTCCCGGCCGTGACCGACACGAGCCAAGTCAAGTTTGGTTGGGTTAGAGGAGGAGGGATACATCACCTGGGCATATCCGCAGGGGAATACGGATTGACAGCGGGCTGTAACCCGGCGCGTGCTTTGCGAGGCAGGCCCGCCTTATCTCGACAGCCCTTATACCGGGGAGCCATACGGGCTAGGTATGTCCTGTGCACAACTCCGCTTGCCGCCTATCAACGCCAACATAGTCCCTGGAGGCAGTCACGGCGTAGGCCCTCCTCCTACGCATGACCTACCCGGCGGCTATAACTGGTATGGGCAACGTGAACTACCCCGGACGCAAACCCCAGTCCGGTGTCCTTCTTGTCCTACACCTAGACCTTGCCCCGACCTGAACCCCAACCGATTCACGGAGGCTCCGGTCGGCAACCTGGAAGTCCCAGGCCCGGGGTCTTTTCAAAGCGGGATCGGCTTTGTGTCGGGCTGGGTGTGTGAAGGTCGGTCGGTCGCCATTGTCATCGATGACGGACTACACCTGCCGCCAGTTGCTCGGAATATCAGCCGTGGCGACACCGAAGGCATATGCGGGGATCGGGATAACGGGTTCATTGTGCAATGGAACTGGAACCTGATGGGGGATGGGACATATACCGCTTCCCTTGTCGTTGATGGGCAGACCGTGCAACGCAACGCCTTCACCGTGACCACACTCGGAGAAGAGTTCGTCCGGGGAGCGGAGAAGGATGTTGTGGTGAACGACTTTCCCGGCCCGGGGGAAACCCCGCTTCTAAAATGGCAAGAACCCGTGCAGGGGTTCGTCATTGCCCCGACCGAAGCGGGAGAGTGAAAAAACGGCTTCCAAATAGCCACACAGCGGCGCGTTCTCAATGCGGTCAAGGGCAAAGGTCACGGTATTTTTCAAGCATATGCCGTGACCGAAGCCTGGCGCTAAAACGACTACCTACACCCGGCGGAAAGGAAGCGCACTATGACCGACACACGGAGAGCAACCTGGCCAACGCTAGAAGTCCGGCAAGCGGCCGGTCGCTTAGCAAGCCAGGCCATTGAACAAGGGCAATATCACGCTCACGCAGGCACACCCGAAGGCGTGACCGCTTCGGGGTTGCCCCGTGACGGGTGGTATGTGTGGGTTGCAACCAGCAGGTCAGCGGGTGGGTGTCGGGTCTATATTTCGTCACCCGGCGGAATGAAAGAGGTCCCAAAGCCGTGGCTTTCAAAGGCGGCGAGGCGGGTCCTTCTCTCACTCTCACGCAAGTGACCACACCCGGCGCTAAATGACCTACCCCAAGCCCGGCCGCGGTCCCACACCCGGCCGGGCTTTTTTGTGCCATAGCTCACACCTAGTTACGGGGAGGGTCATGTCATTGACTGTATTGCGTTGGGGGAATCCGTCCTTACAGTAATCATATCGACTATCACAACTCGGCTATGTTGTGCGGTCGGGCGCATGGTGGTGTGAGTTAGAACGGTAGGCAGGACAAGGGCTTAGCGTAGTTATCCGCATGAAAAGTAAAAATAATAAGACTTTGCGTTATACTACACTCTAGCAGGTCTACCAGAAGGGAGGTTTTACCCATGACGAAACGAAAACAATCGCTCAATCCGGGCCAGACCGAGAAGGCATTGAACTTCGCTATCCCGGCGGAGCTTTGGAAAAGTTCACGGGCTGAAGCGGCCTACAAGGGCATTTCGGCGAGCGTGTTCTACCGGCGAGCGGTCGAGCACTACACCATGACGGCGAAAGCCGAGCGTGAGGCGGCAGGCGCGGAAGCGTGACCGTGAAACCCCAAGACCGTGCTGGCGGCAACCAGTGAAAGGACGGACGGAATGACTATCGGGGTTCTTGGGATCAGCCGGATCGTGGGCGGGGCAACCAGTGAAAGGAAGGACGGAATGACCGAAGACCAACACACCACACCACAGCCCGAAGGCGTGACCGAAAACCCGGCAGGTTGGAAAGCCCTGGCTTCCCGCCTTGCCGAAACGGTCGGAGGCACATGGCAAGAGGGTTTGACCGAAAACCCGGCATGGTTGCAATGGAGTGACGATGAACACCCTCTTGGCGTGGCCAGCTTAGACCTGAGTCACCTGGTTGGGCAATGGGATATAGCCCGCTTCAAGCGGTTTGCGGCTGACCTATATGCCGTTCACGGCTATCGCAATATGCAGCTTTTCCTTCGCTATAGGGGAAAGGAAAGTCACGCGATGATTATCTATGGCTTTCTCCCATCTTTTACCCCAGAGGCTTTTGAGTCGTCGGACAGCCCGGAGCCTCACGATCCTATGTGGGTAATCAATCATCACCATATGCGGAAGAAGGCGGACGGCAAAAGCGTGGAGTGACCACAGCGGCTTAGCCACAGCCACACAGCAGCACTATCGCAAGGCGGTCAAGGGCAATGCCTTGACCGACACCAACACAACCGGCCGTGACCGTGACCGGGCGGCAAATACCCGGCGGAAGGAAACACCATGAGCGAAGACCAACAGACCACAGTAGACCGGAGCCTGCTGGAGACAGCCCGCAAAATGCGGGAAGCAAGCATTGCCTCAAGAGCGGGTATCCCGGCCTTCAGTGAGGAACCCCGACACAATCCGTTTTGGTCTTGGACTGAAGACACCTGGCCGCCAGCAACTCCGCCAGACGGCCCGGACGATGACCAAGAGGTGCACACCTTGGTCATGCGGGTCGCTGACGAAAGCCGAAAAATGTTCTTTGACGCAAGCTTCTCTGTGGAGTTTCGGCTAGCGCTAGCCGGGGTCATGATCGAACTCGGTTTTGAGCGTGATTACTGGTGGGTTCGTCACAACTTTGGGTTTGTTTGGGCTGGACTAAACCCAGAAAACCCGCCTAGGGAAGGGGCAGGTTGGCTTGTAGGCGCGGTTGAGCGGCTTCGCAAGGTTTCCAAAACCTACCCTGAATCACTCCTCATATGGGTTCAACGGATCAAGCCGTTTTGCGAGAAACTGGAAGCCGGTCACGAGGCAGACAAAGCCGAATATACGCCAGACGAACTTACCAGCCATGAGGCTGGGGCTGACTTTGTTATTGACCGGGTTATCAAGCCGAGGCGAATGAGCGGGCTGTAGGCTTAGCGAGCGGTCACAGGACGAACGAACCCGGTCTGGTGCGGGGTAACACCTAGGTGCTTTCAGGCCGTGCCACAGCGGGCGCTAAACGCACTGCCACACACCGAGCCGGGTGGTCACACCCGGCGGAAGGAAACGAAACTATGAAGAAGACCTGTCCTCCGGGATCGACACGCATTCCATTCCATTGCCCCGACAAGATAGCGGACGAGCTTCGGCAAGAAAGCCAAAGGCTTGGCATGACCGTGCAAGATACGGTGCTTGTTTCCATAGCAGGACACCTGGGGATTGTCCTTGAGTCGGATCACCCCTTCGTCAAGGCACAAAACGAGATGATGAGGCGCAAAGCCGAGGCGGCGGCGCGTGCGGGGTATGATCCAGAAAAGGCGTTTGACGAGTTCCAAGCCGATCTACAAGAAGCCGGCCGGGGAAGGCGGCCGGGTCACACCCGAATGACACTCGAACTCCCGGACGAGATAGCGTCCTTTGCCAGACACTGGGCGGCCGAGCTTACCAAGGAAGCCAAGGACAAAGGGGAAGGTCTAGACGTGTCGGAGTTTATCACAATGACCTTGGCTATGGTGTGGGGTATTCAGTTGGAAGGCGATAAGCAGTTCTTGAAAATCTCGAATGCGTTCAATGAAGCCTTCCGGCAAGGCGGCAAACGCAAGAAGGGGCATTAGCCCGGTCATAGTCCGGCCGTGACCGAAGCCTGGCTTCACCACAGCCACACAGCAGCACTATCGCAAGGCGGTCAAGGGGAATGCCTTGACCGACACCAACACTAACGGCCGTGACCGTACTGGCGGCAAATACCAGTGAAAGGAAGGATGGAATGACCGAAGACCAAAGGGAGCTCGTGACGGACGTCTGGGACGACATACCAACCGAAGGAAGGGAAGGAAACTGGGACGCGCTAGAAGAACTGTGCGCTATCACCAGGCGGGAAGCCGAAGACCGGCTGACCAAAGAAGGGAAGGACGCCAGGGCTATGTGGGAAGCAAGAAGCCCGAATGTCCTCACCCCGGACGGTTGGGCCAAGCTCATTGACGACATACCGAAAACGCTTGAAGACGGGGCAACCTGGAAGGACGACAGCGATCTCGTGAGATCGTGGAAGGAAGACGCTGACGCACTACCGGCTTCAATCACTTGCAACCGGTTGCGCGTGGCGGCGGCAAAGGCGTGGCTCTTCCGGGAGCTCCCACATGACTACACCCCGAGCCACACCTTGGCTATGTGGCTATGGCCGCCAGAGCAAGAAGACGACACCGTGACCGACACCCACACCCGGCTTTGAGAGCGGGCGCTGAGTGAACGAACGACAGCCCGGCAAGGTAACGGTCACACCACACAAAAAAGCCGCCTAAGCTGACCAAGACCTAGGCGGCAAGGGACGAAAGGAAACGGAAGAATGCACAGTACACAGATATCAGGCAGTCGGTCAAGTAGGGGTAGGCCGTGGCCAACGGTCGATGAATGGGTAGCCCGTTACCCGCTTCGCAAGCTTGGTAATGAACTCGTCGGTCAATGCCCACTATGCGGCGGCTATGACCGCTTCCATATCCGGGAAGGCTCGTCGGGCCATGCCGTCGGCGGTTGCCGTGGGTGTGTAGACGGTCAAGGTGACGCAGGCCGGAAGCGTTGGGCTGAGATTGACCATGTGGTGCCACGGGCGAAGTGTGGCACGGACCATCTGGAGAACCTGCAACTGCTGTGTGGGGCGTGTAACATTGTTAGTAATCAACGATGAAGGAGGGAAGAAGAATGGAAGCTTTTTTGATTGTTGTTCTAGTGGTGGGTGTTTACTGGGCGGTGTATAAGTTCATGATGCTTGGCCTGCAGAGCACCGTCGAGCTCATACCACCTACCTTTACCCTCGTCCGTTGGTTCTTTGCCCCGAAGAAGAAGGCGGAGAAGATGGCGGCGAAGAAGGTGGCAGAATGGGTAGTCGAGGCCAAAGAGTTCGAGGGGTCAGTTCGGGAAGAGCTCGGATCAATGGCAGAGAAGGGGGGAAAATGGGCTTCTATTATGAAGAGCGAGGCTGCTCAGCAGTATGAAGCGGCTATGAAGAAGGCGCGTGCTGCCGAACCTGTCATCAAGTCACGCTGGAATGACATGGTGAATCGCCAGAAGGAAAAGGAGAATGCCTCATAAGACATTCCCGGCCGACTTCTTAGCCTCGGAGCTTGTCTCATGTTCAATCTCCCCGGCCGTCCCAGGAGCGACGGCCGTGGTTCAATCACTCTGGGGCCGGGCGGTTGACGTGAATCTCCTTGCCGCCAGTTGGCAAGGCGAGATTGAGTTTGACCCCATTCCGCTGATCAACGAGGGTAGTCATCCTGATCTGCAACGCTTGCAGGAACAGGTGCTGCCCTTTCTTTCGTTTGCGCAAATTCCCGGCAACACGTTTGACATTGATATCAGGTGTGTCTCCCCTCGTGATGCCGACCGAAATCCCAAGCTTTTCGCAGTCCCTGCTGGGACCGCCTTTGTTCGGTCAAGCAACGCACGCACAGTTCAAGGGCTGACTGCTGCCACCTCTGCGGCCGTTGGCGATCCCTTCGTCTATTTGTTGTCCGGTAGCAAGGCTCGCCAGGTGAAGAAAGGAAAGCCCTGGCGAGCCTCTCGAAGGAGAACGAGAGCGGGCTTGTCAAACAGGGGCCACAAAAAAAATCTCACTTTTTTCACTCTCACGCTTGACAACACTTTATAGTGTGAAGGGGCGGGGGACGCAGGCGGAGCTCAAGGCGCGGCTGCGGGCGCAGGGGGTGATTGGGTGAGGGGGGCAGAAGCAGGATGGGGAGGGATTTCAGGATGGAAGACTGCAGAGGACGGAGCGTGATGTTGCCTGAGCGGGGCGTCATCCATCTGCAAATCCCTGGGATCGCGGGTGGCTTGGCCGCAGGAAGGAAGAAGAAGGCATGCGGGCCGGATGCCCGCGTTCCGCAGGATGTGGGCTGACATCGCACGCTTACCCGCTTTCCTCAGCCGGCCATAGTCAGGCCGCCACTCACCGACAGGACCTGGCCGGTCACAAAATCTGCATCCGGCGAGGCAAAGAACGCCACCGCATTGGCGATCTCCTCGGGTTGGCCAAGCCGGCGGAACGGCACCGCCCGGGTCATGGCCTCAATCACCCGTGCGCCGCGCTCACCCGAGGTGACTTGCTGGAGCAGGGCCGTATCGGTCGGACCGGGGCAGACGACGTTGACGGTGACCTGTGAGCGGGCCAGCTCACGCGCCAGGGTTTTGGAAAATCCAATGATGCCGGCCTTACACGCCGAATAGACGGCCTCGCCGGTTGAGCCGACCCGGCCGGCGTCTGAGCTGATCGAAATGATTTTGCCCTGCCTGCGCTCTATCATCTGCGGGGCGATCGTGTGACAGAAATTGATCGGGCCGCGCAGGTTAATCGCAATGACCTTGTCCCAGGTCTCGGGCCGGCTCTCAACAAACGGCTCAATTTTGTCCCAGCCGGCGTTATTGACCAGAATGTCGACCGACCCCCAGGTGTCGGTGACGCGCCGCGCGCAGGCCCGAACCTGGTTGAACTGGGTCACATCGGTGGGAATGGCCAGGGCCTGGCCTCCCTTGGCCGTAATCTCATCGGCGGTCCGCCTGGCTTCGTGTTCCAGAATATCGGCAATCGCGACCCTGGCCCCTTCCTCGGCCAGCCGCAGGCTGATCGCCCGGCCAATGCCCCGGCTGCCGCCCGTCACCAGCGCGACTTTGTGTGTGATACGCATAGCTTCCTCCATAGCTGAGCCAACGGGAGCACAGGTAACACGCCGGTCCGGGATGTTCAATCGCAAACAGGACCACGGCAAGAAAACCGGCTCCCCCCTCCCCTTGGCCGCGGTGGTCGGACCGCTATAATGAGGGCTGTTCAGGAGGCCGTATGTTGTCAGACCGCTACCATCGTCCGCTCAAAGACCTGCGCATCTCGGTGACCGACCGGTGTAATTTTCGCTGCACCTACTGCATGCCGCTTGACGAGTACGAGTGGCTGGAGAAGAGCGAAGTCCTCTCCTTTGAAGAAATCACCCGGGTCGTGCGCCTGTCTGTGCAGCTGGGCGTGGAAAAAGTACGCCTGACCGGTGGCGAACCCCTGGCACGACGGGATGTAGAGAAACTGGTCGGCAAACTCTCGGCCCTCACCAAGGCTCCTGAACTGTGCCTGACGACGAACGGCTCTCTGCTGGCCGATAAAGCCGCCGGTCTCAAAGCGGCCGGCCTGCACCGTATCAACGTCAGCCTCGATTCGCTCAAGCCCGGCCGCTTTCGTCAGATGACCAAACGGGGCGACCTGGGCAGGGTCCTGGACGGCCTGTTTGCCGCCAAACGGGCCGGGCTGTCTCCGATTAAAATCAATGCGGTTGTTGAACGGGGGGTCAATGACGACGAGATACTTGACCTCGTCGCCTTTGCGCGGGAGCACGGCTTTACCCTGCGTTTTATTGAATTCATGGACGTCGGCAATGCCAACCGCTGGCAGTCTGACAGAATCGTCACCAAACAGGACATTCTCCAAACGATTCATCGCCGGTTTCCGCTGCGTGAGATTGGCCGGGACAAGGGCAGCGCGCCGTCGGTCAATTATGCGTTTGTGGACGGGGGGGGTGATATCGGCGTGATTGCCTCGGTCAGTGAGCCGTTCTGTTCCAGTTGCACACGGGCGCGCCTGACCGCGGACGGCAGGTTCGTCACCTGCCTGTTTTCCAACGCCGGCTCTGATCTGAAAGCCCTGCTGCGGGGTGGGGCGGCGGATGACGATGTGCTGGCCGTCCTGGGTCGCATCTGGGGGAAGCGCCGAGACCGCTATTCAGAAGAGCGGCTGGCAGCGCTGCGGTCTGCGGCCGGCTACGACCCCAAGGAGCGCAAGAAAATCGAAATGATCAGTTTGGGCGGCTGAGCTTTCAGAGTGCCTGCAACCCGGCCGTCAGCTCCGGCAGGGCGGCCAGGGTCTTCAGATCATAGACGCTTACAGCCCCACCTCCGCGATTGTCTTCGAGTTGCAACACCCCGACCGTTCCGGGCTGAGCCGCATAGTTATGGGGGAATGTCGGGCTGCCGGGATTAATGACCAGCACCTCGCCGTGACGCCTGAAGCCCTCAACGTGGGTATGGCCACACACAATAAAGTCGGTGTGCCCATCAAAGTAGAACTCTATGGTGCGCTCAATGGGCCACTGGGGAAACTCTTCGGGGTCTAACACATCGTGGACCAGCCCAATCCGATAGCCAGCCGCACAGGTGACCGCAGCATCACGCAGGCGTGGGTCTTCGGGCACGACCGGGCGGCCGCCCGAGCCGTCGTCACCGTTGCCCCGACAGGCGAGCACCGGGGCAATTTCTTCCAGCCAATCAAGGACCTCAAGGCAGTGCAGGTCCCCGGCGTGGAGGATCAGATCTGCGCCGGCAAAAATGGTGCGCACCTGGCTCGGCAGCTCAGGCATCGCTTCAGGAATATGGGTGTCGGAAATCAGGCCAATTTTCATCCGTGGTCTCGCTTTCTTCGGGCAACTCTATCGGCTGGACAGGAGTTTGGCAACGTGAGATGTAGGGGAGAGAGCTTCACGCAAAAGGGAGTCGGCGTATGCCTGGCACAGATGCGAGTCTCGCACTCACGACGCTAAGCGACGAAGAGGGGCTGTTTCAGTCTATGGTCCGGGAGTTTGCCGAGGAGAGGGTCAAACCTCGGGTCATGGACATGGACCGGGCGGCAAAAATCCCACGCGAACTGATTGACCAGTTGTTTGGCCTGGGGGTGATGGGGATTGAAATTCCGCTTGAGTACGGTGGGGCGGGGTCAAGCTTTTTCATGGCGATTTTGGCCATTGAAGCCATAGCCCAGACAGACCCCGCGGTGTCGGTGTGTGTCGATGTCCAAAACACCTTGGTCATCAACGCCTTCCTGCGCTGGCTCACGCCGGACCAGCAGGCCAAGTTCCTTCCCCGGCTGGCCAAAGACACGGTCGGAAGCTACTCGCTGTCGGAGTCCGGTTCGGGCAGCGATGCGTTTGCCCTGAAAACCCAGGCACGCCCGGACGGCGACACCTATGTCCTGAACGGTCGCAAGATGTGGGTCACAAATGGCGATGACGCGGGGCTGTATATGCTGTTTGCCAATGCTGACCCCGACAAGGGCTATAAGGGGATTACCGGCTTTGTCGTTGACCGTGAGATGCCCGGTTTCAGCGTCGGCAAGAAAGAGGACAAACTCGGCATCCGGGCCAGCTCGACCTGTGAGTTGCTGCTGGAAGATGTGCGGGTGCCGCGCGAAAACGTCATCGGCCAGGTCGGCCAGGGCTACAAGGTCGCCATTGAGACGCTCAACGAGGGACGGATCGGTATTGCGGCCCAAATGATCGGCCTCGCCCAAGGCGCGTTTGGGGCGGCCAAAGACTATGCCCTTGAGCGCCGGCAGTTCGGGCAGGCGATTGCGCAGTTCCAGGCCGTACAGTTTCAGTTGGCCGAGATGGCGACCGCAATCGAAGCCGGCCGTTTGATGGTCTATAATGCGGCACGGCTGAAAGACTGCGGCCAGCCATTCCGGCAGCAGGCGGCGATGGCCAAGTATTATTGCTCGCAGATTGCTGAACGGGTGGCCTCGCAGTCACTCGAAATTTTTGGCGGCAACGGCTTCATCAAGGATTTTCCGGCCGAGAAGTTCTACCGCGACGCCAAGATCGGCAAAATCTACGAGGGCACGTCCAACATCCAGCTCCAGACGATCGCCAGGAATATGTTAGGGAGATAAGCACATGACGCGACCGACCCGCATTGTCACCGACACTATGGCCGGGCTGAAGCTGCCCGATTTCGATATCTGGAGTGACCGGGTCTCGACCGTGCTCGGCCAGAATCCCGGTCCATTTACCGGTCCCGGCACCAACACCTACCTGGTCGGCACAGGCAAAAGGCCGATTCTGCTCGATACCGGAATCGGCCTTGATGTGTATGACCCCCTGCTCAAGCAGGGCTTGGCCGAGACCAGGAACGGCGCGACCGAACTGCAAGAAATCGTCATTACCCATGTCCACCAGGATCATATTGGCGGCACGCCCCACATTCAGGCGCAGTTCGGGGCCTTACAGGTGTCCAAAAAAGCCTGGCCGGGGAAAGACGAGGGCTGCGACTTTCCGCTCAACTATATCGAAGACGGGACCATCATTGAAACCGACGGGGCCACGCTGCGGGCGATTCACACCCCGGGCCACGCCAAGGATCATCTGTGCTACTACCTGGAAGAAGAAAAATCCTTGTTCACCGGCGACCTGGTCCTTGGAGCCGGCACAACCGTGATCCCGGAAGAGGGCGGCGGCCTGACCGAATATCTGCCCTCGCTGCGGAAACTCCTCGCCCTTGACCTGTCGGTCATTTATCCGGCCCACGGCCCGGCCATCCGCCAGCCGTACAAGAAACTGAACGAGTATATTGCCCACCGGGAGCTACGCGAGCAGCAAGTGCTTGACGCCCTACGCGCCGGGCTGAGTGAGATTCCGGTCATGGTCAAACGCATCTATGTTGACGTGCCCGAGTTTCTGCACCAGGCCGCGGCCGGCTCCGTCCGCTCCCACCTCATCAAGCTGGAAAAAGAGGGGGCGGTGAAACACGACGGAGAAGAATGGGCCTTGGTGTAAGCGAGAATAATCTCCGTGACGAAATTGCCTTCAACCACAAACTATGGCCGACAAAGATGTGGACATATATGTGCCTGCCGCTTCCGGTAATTGAACTAATATAAGAAAGAAATGAGAGTACTACTACTGATGCTAATAGTGGCGACATTGGGGTGTGCGCCGATTGCACAGTCTTTCGTAGATGGGTTTATTGAGGGGTTGACGGCACCGAGAGCACAGGCGGTCATCACCGATATCAATGGGGATATGGTGCGGGTCGCCATGAGGGTAGAGAATCAAAAAGTACATGAAAGACTGCTCAGAGCGCGCGTGAATCCCTAGGCAGTCCCAAGCGAAGCGGGTTTTCCACTTGCACACCCGCCCCACAGCTACCGAAACAATACCTTGGCCAGCTCGGACCGGAAATGCTCGGACAGCTCGCTGCGCGGCCCAATCACGTCAAACACCTCCAGCATAGCTTTGCGCGCCCCGTCGTCCCGAAACGCGCGGTCTTTTTTCACCACTTCCAGGTACTCGGTCAACGCCTCCCTGTATGTGCCCGAGGCGGCCAAGGCCTGGGCTAACTCAAACCGGGCCTCGAGGTCGTCGGGATTCGCTGCCAGTTTCTCTCGATACTCTTGTGCATTGCCCACACTCTCCCCGCCCTGCTTGAGGTGAATCTGGGACATCAACTGCTGGGCGGCGTCCGATTCCGGGGCGTTGAGCGGGACCTTGCCCAACAGCGCGAGGGCATCGGTATCCTCTCCACGCTCAACCAGCAGACGGCTCAGCCCGAGCAGGGCCAGGGGCTGGTTTTCTTCCTTGGAGAGGGCCGCCCGGTACAGGCTCTCGGCACCTTGCGCTTTGCCCTCTTCGGCCAGCCGCACTCCCTCACGCGACAAATTTTCGGCTTCGGACGGCAGCAGGCCTGCCACAAACTGGCGAATGGCCGGCTCCGGCTGCGCCCCGAGAAACTCCCCGGCAACGGCTCCGTTGCGGATCGCTTTGACGGCCGGGATGCTCTGGACCGCAAACGCCTGGGCCAACATCGGGCTTTCGTCAACGTTGATCTTGGCCAGCACAAACTTGCCATCCTGCTCTTCGGCCAACTGCTCAAGTAGCGGCCCAATCGCCCGACACGGCCCGCACCACGGTGCCCAGAAATCCACCACGACTGGCACACTATGCGAGCGTTCTACGACCTGCTGTTCAAAATCCTGATCCGTGACCTCAATCGTCCACTGGTTCATCGGCCTTCTCCTTTGTCGAGCCGTCACCCTAGCACAGCTTGCAACTTGCTTCCATCTGCTTCCATTCTGCCGACCGATAGGATATCCGGGGGGAGGAAGACGCGCGAGCGCAAGAGTCATAAGGAGTAGCAAATGGCCGCCAAGACCATGTTTGAAAAAATCTGGGACGCGCACCTCGTGCGGACCGAGCCGGACGGGACGGCGTTGCTCTACATCGACCGCCATCTGGTCCATGAAGTGACCTCACCCCAGGCCTTTGAGGGTCTGCACTTGGCCGGACGGAGCCTGCGACGACCCAAAGCCGCCCTGGCTGTGCCCGACCACAATGTGCCGACGACGGATCGCGACAAACCGATCGAAGACCGGGTCAGCGCAAAACAGGTCGAGACCCTGGAAGAGAACTGCCGGGCCACCGATGTGCCGCTGTTCTCCATGAACGACAGCCGCCAGGGGATTGTTCACGTCATCGGCCCCGAGCAGGGCTTTACCCTGCCGGGCACCACCATTGTCTGCGGCGACTCACATACAGCCACCCACGGCGCGTTTGGCGCACTGGCGTTTGGGATTGGAACCAGTGAGGTTGAGCATGTCCTGGCCACCCAGTGTTTGGTCCAGAAACAGGCCAAAACCATGGCCGTCCGGGTTGAGGGGACGCTGCCCGAGGGCTGTACGGCCAAAGATATTATCCTGGCCGTCATCGGCAAACTTGGGACGGCCGGCGGTACCGGTCATGTGATTGAATATCGGGGCTCAGCCATCGAATCGCTGTCAATGGAAGGCCGCATGACGCTGTGCAATATGTCTATTGAGGCCGGAGCCCGGGCCGGCATGGTCGCGCCCGACCACAAGACGTATGACTATCTGCGCGGTCGGCCCCTGGCACCCCAGGGCGAGCTGTTTGACCGGGCGGTTGCGGCCTGGAAACAGCTGCCGTCCGAGCCGGGGGCGAGCTTCGATAGCAACGTGGAGCTGCGGGCCGAAGACATTGTGCCCCAGGTCACCTGGGGGACGAACCCCGGTATGGTGACGGATATCACCGGCGCAGTCCCAAACCCCAAGGACATGCCGACGCCGGAGATGCAAGAAGCCGCCCAACGCGCCCTGGCCTATATGGACCTCAGGGCCGGCACGCCGATCACCGACATCACCATTGACAAGGTGTTTATCGGCTCATGTACCAACTCACGCATTGAAGACCTGCGGAGCGCGGCCGCGTGTATCACGGGCAAACAGGTCGCTCCACACGTGCACGCTCTGGTGGTGCCAGGCTCGGGGCTGATCAAGCAGCAGGCCGAAGAGGAAGGGCTGGATCAGGTCTTCAAACAGGCCGGTTTTGAGTGGCGCGAGGCCGGCTGCTCCATGTGTCTGGCCATGAACGCCGATGTGCTCCAGCCCGGCGAGCGCTGCGCCTCAACCAGCAACCGGAACTTTGAGGGCCGTCAGGGCAAAGGCGGCCGCACCCACCTGGTCTCGCCAGCAATGGCCGCCGCGGCTGCGGTAGCCGGGCATTTTGTGGATATTCGGACCTGGAGTTAGAGGACAACGTCATGGATAAGCTCACCCTTGTCACAGGGCTGGCCGCCCCGTTGGATCGGGTCAATGTCGATACCGACCAGATCATCCCCAAGCAGTATCTCAAGACCATCAAGCGCACCGGGCTGCGCGAAGGGCTGTTTTCAGACTGGCGCTATACGAGCAGCGGCCACACCGACCCCAGCTTTTTTATGAATCAGCCGCGCTACCAGCATGCCGTCATCCTGGTCGCTGGTGACAACTTTGGCTGCGGCTCGTCGCGGGAGCACGCGCCGTGGGCCTTGCTTGACTATGGGCTGCGGTGTGTGATCGCGCCCGGTTTTGCCGACATCTTTTTTAATAACTGCTTCAAGAACGGTATGCTGCCGGTCGTGCTCACAGCCGACGAGGTCGGCCAACTCATCACCGAGATCGAGGCCAGCCCAGGCTATGAGCTGAGCGTTGATCTGGCCGCCCAGACAGTGACAACCCCATCTGGAACGCACTTCCGGTTTGAGGTTGATCCGTTTCGCAAGGAGTGTCTGCTGAACGGGCTGGATGAAATTGGCCTCACCCTCCAGAGCGAGGCCGATATCACGGCCTACGAGCAGCGACGCCGGCAGGCAGCACCGTGGGTGTTTTTGGAGGATATGGAATGAAAGCTGGTGTGGTTATCCGCAATATGGGTCCCCAGGCGACCAGACAGATCATTGGCGACTGCGCCAGGGCGGCAGAGCGGGCGGGCTTTGACGCGGCCTTTGTGGTCGATCACCTCGCCATTCCGCCCGATCAAACCGAGGGTTCGGGCGGACGTTATTTTGATCCCCTTATGACGCTCGGCTATCTGGCCGGGATCACCGAACGGATCAGGATCGGGATTTCGGTGCTGGTCATGCCCTATCGCCCCGCGGTGCTGACCGCCAAACAGTTGGCAACCCTCCAGGAGTTGTCGGAGAACCGGGTTATTCTGGGGGCGGGGGTCGGCTGGCTGAGGCAGGAGTTTGAAGCCCTGGGCGTTGACCCGCGCAAACGGGGCGCGCTGACCAACGAAACCCTCGAAGTCATTCATCAGCTGTTTGCGAACGACACCAGTTCGTATGCCGGCACGCACATCAAATTTCCCGAGTTTGTATTTGCCCCGCGTCCGGCCCGGCCACCGATTTGGGTTGGTGGGGCCGGACCAAAGGCGTTGGAGCGGACCCTGCGGTTTGGAGACGGGTATTATCCGGTCGGCCTCAAACCGCCCGAACTCACCGAGGTCAAAACCTATCTGACTGAGGAGGCGGAAAAACGCGGGCGGACCGCACCGCAGCTCATCACCGGCGGCATGGTTCGGGACGATCCGGTGGCCATGCTGGACCGCATCAACATGGTCAAGGAAGCCGGGGCCGACTATTATGTGCTGGGTCTCGGGCGCTATGAGAGCGCCGACGCCTATGCGCGCAGCATTGACAGGTTTGCGTCCGAGGTCATGCCCAAGCTGTGAGGCGGTGGGGCGGCTCGCCGTTTACGCGCTCC
Source organism: uncultured Binatia bacterium (SeqCode) (assembly GCA_965242605.1). Lineage (GTDB taxonomy): Bacteria > Desulfobacterota > Binatia > Bin18 > Bin18 > JAAXHF01. The sequence continues at coordinate 839,509 of CBDESS010000001.1, forward strand.
CCGCTCGGGCGCGCTCTTTGACAGTCGTCCAGTTCCTTATCCCATCGCACCAATGGCCCTCCCGCGTTTCAGGCAACGATATCCCTCACTCACGTCGTCGCGTCGTAGCGCATATTCCCGGTCAGTACGTTCACCTGGGTTGGCTGAACACTGCGGCGAAAGCGCCTGGCTTAAGGGCTTGCAGGATCAGGCCGCCCACATGCGTCATGAACGCCTGCAAATTTCGCCCTTGGCGCGGATCGAACTTCATCCCCACGGGCAGGCCACCCACCGCTCCCGTGCCCTTTGGCGCGGACTCTCCCCCTTTCCGCCAATCCACGTCCAATCCGTCCAAGTAGTACGGCGGGTCCGTGACCACACAATGCACGGTTTGGGGATCGATCTCGGCAAGGGCGCTACGGCAATCGCCGCAAACGAGGTTCATGCAGGTTTGGGGCACGTCCGGCTGGCCTGGTGCGGCAAGTGCCTCGCCGAAGGCAAGGGGGACATGAAAGCCGGCCACGCTCTTAACTCCGAAATGAGTTAAGCACAGACTGGCCGGAGGCCAGCCGCACGGGTGAGAACTTGGTTGACGCGATCGTGGTCGTGCAGGTGGCGGCTGTTGAACCGCCCCATGAATTCGTTGAGATACCGTTGTGGGTTGCGGCAACATGCTTGCCGGAGATCTTGTTGCCTTCCTTCCCGCCAACGTAGGTGTCGTCGATCTCAGCCACTCCGAAACACGTTGCCGCCATCGCCCATCAACGGCATGACTTCCCGAAGCCTGCCGAGCATGAACCAGACCGTTTTTTGCGTGACGCCAATGTCATGGGCCAGTTGATGAGAACTGATGCCCTTCTTTGTGCCGGTCAACAGCCAGATGGCCATGAACCATTTGCGCAGCGGCAAACGGCTTTCCTCGAAAATGGTACCGACCCGGACGCTGAACTGCTGCTTGCAGTCGCCGCACCACCAAACACGCCTAGGGGCGATGTAGTTGATACGCTTGAAGCCTCCACACTTTTGGCAGATGGGGCCGTTGGGCCACCGAATTTCAGCTAAGTGCTGAACGCACTTGTCTTCGCTATTAAAGGCTGCATCCATATCAAATGGAGTTGCCAATTGCTGTGATCCTGAGCAAGTACAGGGGAATTCAGCAAAAAATCAACGTGTGTCAAGTATATTATTGCTTTCGATCAAGTACTGAGACTCGTCCATTAGTATCTTGTCCTGGCCGTCTCAAGCAGCCGGCCTGGAAAGTCGGACATGATCCCGTCTACGCCAAGATTCAACAAGCGTTCTATCCCGGCACGGTCATTGACCGTCCACACATGGACTTCCGCCCCAAGCTCGTGGATAGCTGCCACCGTCCGGGGCGTGACCAGGGCGATGCCCTGGTATTCGGGCGGGAGCTGAAACGCCCAGGCGGGTGGGCGGTAGTCGTCAAGCTGGCCGCTCACGACCCGCTGCATAAAAGCCAGCACCTCACCAGACGAGCAGTTGGTGGCGATATCCGGGGCCAGGCTTCTGACCCGGGCCACAACCGCGTCGTGCTCTGAGGCCAGCACAACCGTGTCGGCCATGTTGCATTCCCGCACCACGGCGATCACCCGCTCTTCTATCGGTGGCTCTTTTTGTTTGATTTCGACTGTAAACCGGACCCGCGGGAAGCGGCGCAGCACATCGGCGAGGAGAGAGATGGTCACGCCTTGGCCCCGAAACGGAAATGTTTTGCCGGCGTCTGGAGTAAAGTGATGGCCGGCGTCAAGCCCTTGCAGCTCGGCCAAGCTGTGCTCCCTGACCAGCCCGTGGCCGTTGGTCGTGCGCTCCAGGGTCTCGTCATGGATGACCACCACTTGGCCGTCCCGGCTCAGATGCACGTCCAACTCGATGTAGACAACCCCCAGAGCCGCGGCGCGCTCGAACGCCACCAGGGTATTTTCCGGGGCCTCGCCACTCGCCCCCCGGTGGGCGAACAGCCGTGGAGTTGGGCCGCTGAAAAAGTCGCTCATCCAGCAGTGCTCCTCAACTCGACACTGTCAGACCCTCGACCAGGACCGCGGGGATGAACATGCGGCTCAGGTTGGGCTGGTAGATATTGCCGCGCACACGGATGGCCTTGAGCGCGTCGAAGAAATTGCCGGCAATCGTGACGCTGTCGACAGCCTGTTTGCGCTGGCCGTTTTCGACCCAGAAGCCCTGGACGCCAATGGAAATATCGCCGCTCAGCGGGTTGCAGCCGGCCGCGCCTTCAAGCTCAGTCACCAGCAGGCATTTTTCCGGCAGGCCGACGAGGGCGTCCAGGCCGTGCGAGCCAGTCGGCATGACGATGTTATGCCCTGATGTCACAATACCGCTGCTGTAGCTCCGCCCGGCATGGCCGTTGGACTCGCGTCCGTCCCGACGCGCCGACTCAATATGATACATGAACTCCGCAAACCGCCCCTCGGCAATCAGCGCAACAGGGCGGGTGGGTGTGCCTTCGGCGTCTATATAGCGCGAGCGGCCGGCCCCGACCCGGTGGGGATCGGCGATCAGATTGAGTGACCCGTCGGCGATCATCTCGCCCAGCCGGCCCTGTAAGCGGGACTGCCCCTTTTGGGCCGCCTCGGCCGAGAAGCAACCCAGGTAGAGGCCGAGCAGCTGAGGAGCGCAGTACTCGTCAAGCACAACCGGCACTTGCCCGCCGGGCACAGGGCCAGCTGTCAGCAGGTCGGCGGCTTTGCGGACGGCGGTGTTGCCAATGATCGCGCTCTGGCCCGGGTCCCACGCCCGTTCGGCCCACATATGCCCACCGCTCTTGCGGCGCTCGCCGTCTTCGAGCAGGGTCTGACAATAGGCTCCAACGCTGTTCTGGCGCTGCTGGTAGTCAACCCCGTGGGTCGACACAGTGCGGTACTCAGAGCTGGACCGCGACACGCTCAGGTAGGGGACTGCGGTCACCCGGGCGTCAGCCTGACGGGCGGTTGCCTCAATGTCCAGACCAAAAGCGCTGAGCTCGTCTACCGTCAGCCGCTCAATGGCAGGATTCAACAGCCCGAGTTCCTGGGGGTCGGGAAGGCTGGCAGCGGCTTGGGGCAGCATCACTTCGGTCGGGTCGTTGAGCAGGGCGTTTTCCCTGGCCGCTCGGAAGGTTTTGTCCAGGGCCGCGGGTTCCAGACGTTCGGTTGAGGCGAGGCCGGTCCGGCCCTGATGGACCACCCGGATGCCGAGACCCAGCGCGGTCGCCTGGTCAACCTTCTCAACCTGGCCGTTCAGCACCCGCAGGGACAGGTGCTCGCTCCGCTCCATAATCAGGTCAACATCAGGCTCGCCGGTATCGCGAGCCAGGGACAGCACATAGTCAACCGCGGCCTGCTGCTCCATCAGCGGCCTCCGACCAGGATGGCGTCAACTTTCAGCGTCGGCTGGCCAACCGTGGTCGGCACCCAGCCGCTCGACGCGCCACACATGCCGGCGGCAAACTCCAGGTCGTTGCCGACCATTGAGATGCGCGGCAGGATTTCATAGCCCTTGCCGATCAGGGTGGCCCCCCGCACCGGCTCGGCAATTTTGCCGTCCCGGACGATGTAGCCCTCCTGGACCGCAAAGTTGAACTCGCCGGTCGAAGGGTCAACCGAGCCGCCGCCCATCTTTTTGGCGTACAGCCCATAGTCAACCGAGGCGATAATCTCTTCGGGCGTATGCGGCCCGTTGTCGATATAGGTGTTGCGCATACGCGACACCGGCGCAAACTTGTACGACTCACGCCGCCCCGAGCCGGTCTGGGGCACGCCGACCTGGCGGGCACCGATGCGGTCGGCCAGATAGGCTTTGAGCACGCCGTTTTCAATCAAGACCGTCCGTTTGGCCGGCGTGCCCTCATCATCAACATTCAAAGACCCCCAGTGGTGGGCAAGCGTGCCGTCGTCAACTGCCGTCAGCACAGGTTGGGCGACGCTCTGGCCGACCTTGCCGACAAACGGAGAGGCGTTCTTGCGGATGGCTTCGGTCTCCAGCGGATGGCCGCAGGCTTCGTGGAAGATTACCCCGCCAAAGCCGTTGCCGATAATCACCGGCATCATGCCGCCCTCAATATAGCCGGCCCTGGCCATGCAGATGGCCCGCTGTCCGGTATCGTGGGCCAGGGCGGCTAAATCAAGGTCCTGAAAGAACTCGTAGCCGCCCAATACCCCAGGGCTTTCCATTGCCGTCTGCGGGCCATCGCCCTCCTCGGCAATCGCGCTGAGCCGCAGCCGGGAGTAGTGCGAAGAATCTTCAACCCACAAGCCGTCACTGTTGGCAATCAGGACCGAGCGTTGTTTCTCGGCCACTGATGCCCCGACCTGGCGAATGGCTGAACCGGTTTGGCGGGTCAGTCCGTCGAGTTGACGCAGCAACTCAACCCGCTCGTGTTTGGACACGCTGGCGGGATCGATCATCACCGGATGCCGGTCGGCCACCTGCTCCTTGTGAAAGGCGGCCGGCGACCCGCCCGCCTTGGCCTCACGCGCCAAGTTCGAGCTCAGCCGCAGCAGCGTGTCTTCTGACACGTCGCTGCTGTAGCCATAGGCAGACTCATTGCCGAACAGCAGACGAATGCCGACGCCAAAGGCGTTGCCGGAGTTAATCCGGTCGAGCTTCTGTTCCAGAAAGTCAATGGACGAGGTTTCGGATTCTTCAACAAAGACCTCGACAAAATCCGCACCGCGGCTCAGGCCAAGGTCCAGAACTTTTTGGACGGTTGTTTCAGCCAGCATAACGATTCCTCCTGAAAGATATATCGTCTTGTTTCCCTTCCGATTGGTTAAAACGATGCATCTTTGGATACACTTTATACTCTAGCATAGGGGGCCGGGGAGGCAAAAGGCCGGGCTACAACTCAGAAATTTCAAGGACAGGGTCAAGCAAACTTGATCCGGGGTCGTGCCGGTGCTAGGCTCACCCCACTTTTCCCGGGGGCTACGGCTATGAACGGTCCACACGATATGGGCGGCATGACGTGCTACGGTCCGGTTGAGCGAGAGGACAACGAGCCGCTTTTCCACGCCGTGTGGGAACGGCGCGTGTTTGCCCTGGCCATGCTGTCGCTCGGGGGCATGGCCAATCTTGACGAGTTTCGGCACGCCATTGAGCGTATGGACCCGGTTCACTATCTGTCGTTGAGCTACTACGAGCATTGGCTGGCCGCCCTGGAAACGCTGGCTGTGGAAAAAGGGGTGCTCGCTCCGCAAGAGCTGGCATCGGGAACGCTCCAGGGCGGAGCGGCTGAGACGCCCGGTCCGCTGCCGGCCGCGGCAGTGGCCGAGGTCGTCCGCCGCGGGGTCTCAGCCGAACGCGACAAGGGCCGCCTCGCCCCCCGCTTTGCCCCCGGCGACCGGGTTGTTGCGCGTAACATCAACCCCAGCGGTCATACCCGGCTGCCACGCTACGCGCGTGGCAAGCCGGGCCGTATCGCGCGCGTCCACGGCACGTTTGTGTACCCGGACAGTAACGCCCACGGCGGCGGCGAACAGGCCCAGCCCTTGTATTCGGTCTGTTTCAAGGCCCAGACCCTGTGGGGTCCTGACACGCCGGGCCACGATAGGGTGTACATCGACTTATGGGAAGATCATGTGGAATCCGCATGAGGACAAGCCTATGAGCAACAACCACCATACGGCTCCCCCCGACCCCAGACTTGAAAAGCACCACACGCCCGAGCAAACCCAAGCCCTCGAAGAACGGGTCAAGGCGCTCGAGTCTGTGTTGACCCAAAAGGGTCTGGTTGCGACCGACTCACTCGACAAGATCGTCAAACTGTACGAAAACGACCTCGGGCCGCTCAAGGGTGCCACGGTTGTTGCCCGAGCCTGGGTTGACCCGGCCTACAAGCAGCGCTTGCTGAGCAATGCCACCGCGGCCATTGAAGAGTTGGGCTTGGGTGGTTTGCAGGGCGAACATATGGTTGTGGTTGAGAACACGCCGACGACCCATAATGTGGTCGTGTGTACGCTGTGCTCGTGTTACCCGTGGCCGGTCCTGGGCCTGCCGCCGACCTGGTTCAAGAGCGCCCCGTACCGCTCACGGGTGGTCATTGACCCGCGTAGCGTGCTCCGCGAATTCGGCCTGGAACTGGACGAATCGGTCGCCGTCCGGGTGTGGGACAGCAGCGCCGAGATTCGGTATATGGTGCTGCCCGAACGGCCGAGCGGGACAGAACACCTGCCCGAAGAAGAGCTGGCGCGGCTTGTTGACCGGGACTCCATGATTGGCGTGACCAAGGTCCGCTTTGACCCCGACCACCAAGGTGAACGATGATGACCAATAATATGAGAAGAGATCATCGTTCACCTTTGCGCGCATGACCAGAACCGCTCAGCCGGCAATTGCCGAAATGCCCGGCTCGGCTTCGCTGCCCCGTCGCAGCGGCGAGCTGGTATTCCACGACCGGTGGGAGCGGCGGGCGTTTGCCCTGGCCGTGTCGCTGTGTGAGCAGGGCTATTACTCGTGGGACGAGTTTCGCGAGCATCTGATCGACGAGATCGCTGCCGCCGACCACGCCGAACAAGCTCAGCCGACAGGCCGGCCGCGGCCCTACTACGGAAGCTGGCTGATCGCGTTTGAAAAACTCCTGGAGGAGAAAAACCTCTCTGGGCTGCCGAACACAATCAAGAAATAAGGGGAAGCGCGCCATGCAGAAAGAAGCCTTCACGATTGATGTGCCACACGATGTCCTGACCGACCTGCACCAGCGGCTCGACAAAGCCCGGCTGGCCCAGGACTTTGCCAATGCCGGCTGGGAGTACGGGACCAATGGGGCCTACTTGCAAGAACTCGTCGCCTACTGGCGGGAGGAGTACGACTGGCGCAAACACGAGCGGGAGATGAACGCCTTTGCCAACTACAAGACAAGGATTGACGGCATTCCGATTCATTTCATTTATGAGCCCGGCAAGGGTCCCAATCCGACCCCGCTGATTTTGAGCCACGGCTGGCCGTGGACCTTCTGGGACTTTCATAAGGTCATTCGGCCGCTCAGCGACCCGGCCGCGTTTGGCGGAGACCCCGCGGATGCCTTTGACGTGGTCGTACCGTCGCTGCCCGGCTATGGTTTTTCCACGCCGCTGACCACCCCCGGCATCAATTTCTGGCGCACCGCCGACCTGTGGGTCCGCCTCATGCAGGATGTGCTGGGCTACGACAAGTTCGCCGCCCAGGGCGGCGACTGGGGGGCGATTATTACCGCACAACTCGGCCATAAGCACGCCGATAAGCTGCTCGGCACGCATGTCAACCTCATGGTTCCGCTGTCCGTTTTTATCGACAGCCTGCCCGACGAGTCGCAGTACGGACCGGGCGAAGAAGGCTGGTACGAAAAAAACACCCATTTCTTCACCGCGGAGAGCGGCTATTCGGCCTTGCAGACGACCAAACCCCAGACCCTGGCCTTTGCCCTGAACGACTCACCGGTCGGGCTGTGCTCCTGGATTCTGGAAAAACGCCGGACCTGGAGCGACTGCAACGGCGAGGTGGAAAAGCGTTTCAGCAAAGATGAGCTGCTGACCACCATCATGGTCTACTGGATCACCCAGAGTTTCGGCACCTCAGCCCGCTACTACTACGAGGCAACCCATAACCCCTGGCAGCCCTCCCACAACCGCCGGCCGGTGGTTGAAAGCCCGATGGGCGTCGCCGTATTCCAGAAGGAAGTCATTCTCATGCCGCGCAAGTGGGCTGAAAAGTACTACAACCTCAAACGCTGGACGCTCATGCCCTCGGGCGGCCACTTTGCCGCAATGGAAGAGCCACAACTGCTCGTTGATGATGTGCGGGCGTTTTTCCGCTCCCTGCGCTAGCCGGCAGGAACGGCCATGTCAGTCGAAAATCAGAGCACCCTCCTTCGGCGGCTCCTCCCCCGGCTGTGGGCCTTCATCGCTCTTTTCCCGCTCCCCCTCTGGGCTCAAGTCACCCTGGAGAATCCTCAGCCCGGCTCGTTTCAGAGCGGTATCGGCCTCATCTCCGGCTGGGCGTGTGAAGCAAATTGGATTGCAGTCCAGTTCAACACCCTGCCGCCGGTTGACGCCGCCTATGGCACCGACCGGGGGGATACCCAAGGCATATGCGGGGATACCGATAATGGCTTTGGCTTGCTCTTCAACTGGAATCTGCTGGGCGACGGTGCCCATACCGTGCGTGTCCTGGCGGATGGGATGGAGTTTGCCACTGCCAGAGTTACAGTCACCACCTTGGGCCACGAGTTTTTGCCTGGCGTCAGCGGTGAGATTACCGTTCCCAATTTTCCCGAAGCCGGTACGGCTGTAGTACTCCGCTGGCAAGAGGCCCAGCAGAACTTTGTCATCACCGAGGCCAACGCCCGGGTCAGCGAGGTCCTTGACGGGGACACGGTCCGCCTCAGCAGCGGGCAGACCGTGCGCTATTTTGGACTGAATACCCCGGAAGACGGCCAGCCATTCGCCGATCAGGCCAAACGCTATAATGAACAGTTGGTCCTCGGCAGACAGGTCCGGGTTGTGGCCGCCAGACCCGAGCCCGACCGCTATCAACGCCGGCTGTCCTATGTGTATGTCGGCGACAGTCTGGTCAACACCCGCCTCGTCAGCGCCGGCTGGGCGCATGTCTTTATTCTTGACCCGTTTGACCAGGCCGAAGACTGGCTGCGCTTGCAGCACGACGCCCAGGCCGCCGGCCGGGGCATGTGGCAGGCCGTAGCGGGACCGCTGAAAATCACCCTGGTGCGTGCCAACGCCCCGGGCGACGACCGGACCAACCCAAACGGCGAGTATGTCCGCCTCTGCAATGTCAGCCCCCAGCCGGTTGAGTTGACCGGCTTTGCCGTACAGGACGCCCAGAAGAATCGCTATGTGTTTCCCAGCGGCCGCCTGCGGCCCGGTTATACCGCCCTGCTGTCCAGCGGCCCCGGTCGGAACAGCGTCCGCAACGGCCTGCACCGCTTTCACTGGGGGAGAGGACCGGTGTGGAATAACGCTGGGGATACCGCCTTTGTGTTTGATCCGCACGGCAGGCTGATCGATTCCTATACCGTCCGCCCACGCGCTTGACGCCCCCGCGCCAGGCGCGATAGTTTCCTGCCCACAAAGGAGCGCGGGCGACATGAAGACCGTTGTATTGATCAAACAGGTTCCTATGGTTTCGGAAATGAAACTTGACCCCCAGACCAAGACGCTGCAACGCGAAGGCGTTCGTTCCGAAGTCAGTTCATTTGATATTCGCGCCCTGCTCAAGGCCGCCGAGCTGCGCGAGGCCAACGACGGGGAGGTCGTCGCCATGACCCTCGGCCCCCCCCAGGCGAGCGACGCCCTCCGCCACTGCCTGGCACTCGGCGCAGACCGTGGGGTGCATATCACCGACCGCGCCTTTGCCGGCTCGGATACGCTGGCCACTGCCCGCGCCCTGGCCCTGGCCCTCAAACACGAGGGCTATGACCTCATCCTGTGCGGGCGTCACAGCACCGACGCCGAGACCGGCCAGGTTGGCCCCGAGGTGGCAGAGCTGCTCGATATTCCGCAGATCACCGCCGCCCGCACCCTCAGCATCACCGGACGCACCCTGAGCGCAGAACGAGAGACCGATAGTGGCTTTGAGACGCTTGAGTGCTCCTTGCCGGCGCTGGTGTCAGCCACCGAAGACTTGGCCCCCGAACGCTTCCCCAAAAGGGCCGAGCGGGAAGCGGCCAGGGAAAAGCCGATTCAAGCCGTCAGTGCCGCCGAGCTGTCCTCAGACCTCTCTCTCTTTGGCGCTTCGGGCTCACCGACCTGGGTTGAGTCGGTCGAGACGGTTGAAGATATCCGCGACAAGAGAGTGCTGGGGGGCGACTTGTCGGACCAGGTCAACACGCTGGTCAAATTTTTGCTGAAGCGCGGCCTGTTTGGCACCTGGGCAGACGGTGTCGAGGCGGACAATGGCGACCCGCGAGAACGCCGGCCGGCCGGCGGCAAAGCGGTCTGGGTTGTTGCCGAGACCTTTGGCGGCGCGCTGCGTCCGGTGACGCTTGAGCTGCTGGGCAAGGCGAACGAACTGGCTGAACACTACAACGGCGAGGTCGGCGTCCTGCTGGCCGGCAGCGGGGTGGAGCAGCACACCGCCACCTTGGCCGTTCATGGGGCGGATGTGGTGTATGTGGCCGACCACGCACGCCTGGCTGCGTATGCGACCGACGAATACAGCGCCCTGCTAAGCGCTGCCATCCAGGCCCACACACCCGGCGTTGTGCTGCTCGGCTCAACCGCCATTGGCCGTGACCTTGCCCCGCGGGTGGCCGCCCGCCTGGGGATCGGCCTGACCGGCGACTGCGTTGACCTGAACGTCAACGACCGCGGCCAACTGCTCCAGTACAAGCCGGCCTTTGGCGGGAACATTGTCGCCCCGATCCTGTCCAGAACCGCACCTGAGATGGCGACCGTCAGGCCCGGCATGTTGAAAAAGGCCAGGGCCAACCCCGCCCGCCAGTCCCGCATTGAACTGCTCCGCCCGGGCGCAGCAGTCCCCGACCGGGTGCGGCTGGTGTCGCAAACGGGTGCAGACGCGGGCAAGGCCGCGGAGCTGGATTGGGCCGAGATCGCAATCGGTGTTGGCAAAGGCATCCAAGGGCCGGAACACCTGCCGGTGATCGAAGAGCTGGCCGCGGCCCTCGGCGGCGCGCCGCTGGCCGCAACCCGCGACATTGCCGATATGGGCTGGCTGCCCAGGCAGCACCAGGTCGGCCTGACCGGACGGGCAATTTCTCCCAAGCTGTATTTCGCGATCGGTATCCGGGGTGCCTTTGAACATACGGTGGGTATTCGTCGAGCCGACACGGTGGTCGCCATTAACAAGAATCGCAAAGCGCCAATGTTTCAGAACGCCGATATCGGGATTGTCGGGGATTATGCCGAGGTGGTGCCGCTGCTGACCGTGGCCCTCAAAGAGGCCAGGGCGGAGCAAGATTGAGCGCGGCTCGCCGGCGCATATGACGAGAGCGCGCGTATCTCAGGGAAATGGAGATGATATTCTGCTAATACCTGCAAGCATGATTATTAGTTTTGTTTATAGTTCGACACGAAAATCAGGCTTTCTCATGTCGAGAAAGCGACAAGAAAATCTCGCAGGTCTTTGTTGAGTCAGGTCCGGGAGGGTAAGCTCTATAAGTAGAGATAATAGTAAAAACGTCAAATCCATTTTTAAGTTTTCTGTCACCCCGCCGAACCCGCATCAGCAGGAACAAAAATTGTCTGTGCAAACTCGCGCCTGCAAGCGATGTCAGCTAGAGAATCTGAATACTTCATGACACCGACAGACAGCACTGCTCAGGCCAGTCTGTTCAGCCTCCCCGCGCGGAGCGAAAAGGCCGTTTTCAGTGATCCTGCCTTTGCCGGCAACAAGCACCTGCCGGTTCATCGCTGGATACCCTGGATAGCCGGCTTTTCCCGGGAGTTCGTCCACGGCGCGATTGATCGACATCTCGATATAAAAGGTACGGTTCTTGACCCATTCGCCGGCGTGGGAACAACCCTGGTTGAAGCCCTGTTAGCAGGACACAACGCCGTCGGCTTTGAGATCAACCCCTACGCCGCGCTTGCCTGTCGCACCAAGGTGAACGCCTGTGAGCTAAAAGACGAGGTAGTGCAAGGCGGGATTGACGACTTTCAGGAGTTTGCCACCCAGACCCTTCAGAATGGCTATAGGCCCCGGTCCAGCCCGCCGGCCGGCTTCAGGACCCGGGCGGATTTTTACAGCCCAAAAGTGCTGCGTAAGGTCCTGGCCGTGCAGGATTTCATCTCCAGCCGGACGCACAGCCCTTTATACGAGCTCTACCGGCTCGCCTTTGCCTCCACAATGGTTGCCTACTCGAACTATTCCTATGAGCCGAGCCTGGGCCGGCGGGCGGCTGCCGGCAGGAAAGAGGTTGAGGATTTTCCGGTGGCCGAGACGATCCTCGCCAAACTGCGAGACATGGCCGATGATATTGCCTGGATGAGGAGTCGGCTGAGCGGGAGCGGGCCGAGCGGCCGGGTACTGAACGAGTCCTTTTTCAGCGGTGCAACAAGGCTCCCGCCCGGCTCAGTTGACCTGCTCATTACCTCGCCGCCCTACCTCAACAACTACCACTATAACCGCAATACCCGGCCTCATCTGTACTGGCTGGGCTTTGCCGAGACCCCCTCCGACCTCAAGCGACTTGAAGAGGAAAATTACGGCAAGTTCTGGCAGACCGTGCGCGAGCTGGACCGGATAGACCTCAATTTTGTGTGTGAGGACAACGCAATCACAGATACCCTCTGCCTGCTGAGGGCGCAAACCCCCGAGAAGGGGATATACGGGGGCAAGGGCTGGGCGAATTATGCGGCCGCGTATTTTAACGACTGCTATCGGTTTGCGCGGGCGGCCACCTATGTCTTACGCCAACGGGGAAGCGCCCTGATTGTCATCGGTAACAGCATCTTGCAGGGAGTGATGATTCCGACCGACAGGTTTTTGGCCAGCATTGCGGAATCGGTGGGTCTGGAGTTGGTCAATATCCACATGCCGCGCTCAACACGGGTCGGCAACAGCATCATACAGTCAGGCATCCGTGTCGCCAAAGCCAGGAAATCCGACAGACTCTATGAAGCCGTCGTGGAGCTACGCAAGCGCTGATTGTCGCTTGTGTCGCGCTATTTTCTCGACGATACTCTGAAGTCTTGGAGGTGGGCCCGTGAGCCGACCTGCCCACTCACGACCGGGATGGAGGATATCCCACTCTGAGCGAGCTTGGTTATAGCGTCCCTTGCCAGGGTCATGGTTGCCAAATCCATCAATAAACGAGTTCCAGACAGGAGCAAACAGACGTATGAGTTGTGCCTCAACCGCAGAAATCAAATCTGTTTCAATGCCACGGAGAATGGTGAAACGACAACGGAAATGATGCACTTCCAAGCCCCGGCCCTGTTCTATGCTTCTGGCATGTCCTCGTAATCGCCCATACAAATTGTGGCTTTCGTTACCAGATATACGAGCCATGCGCCAACCGGGCGGTACGGCTTTCCCGACATAAATCGGAGATACGCAGTCGTCTTTGTTGAGGACTGCGATATGGGCATAATGTTGACTGTCTCCAAGATAATACAGAGCATAGACACCCGCGCCAACAAACGAACGAGGGGGCGGTAGAGAATGAATTGGAGTTTTTTGCAGAAAGCGGACGGCTTCCTGAACGACACTCTCAAAACGGGAAGAGCGAAAGGTGTGCAGCTCGGGTCTTACTGGTCCAGACAGCATAAATAATTTCTCGACAACATGCTGGTGGGAAGCTGTGTAGCATAAGCTCAGACCAGGGCGAAATACTCCAACGCATCATCAGACTTGCCTGGCGGGCACGAATGGAATAGGCTGGCTGCCTGTCCCTCCCTGTAGCCCAAGCGGCCCGAGAGTCTGTCTTGCTCCTGAGCGAACTTCCCACCCCATTCATCGTTGTCCCGGCTTTTGTCTGCGGTGCGTGCATTGGCAGCTTTCTGAATGTGTGCATCTACCGCATTCCGCTTGGGCGGTCGGTGGTGTCTCCCCGGTCACACTGTTTGCACTGCTCAGGCCAACTGGCCTGGTACGATAATCTACCGCTCGTGAGCTATGTGGTGTTGGGGGGTCGGTGTCGGATGTGTGGGGCACGGTTTTCCTTCCGTTATTTTTTTGTGGAGGCCCTGACCGGGCTGTTGGGCGTCCTGATTGTGTATCGCTTTGGACTGAGCCTGGCCGGCCTGGGCTTTGTTGTCCTGAGCGCGGCCCTGGTGGTCGTCAGTTGTATCGACCTGGACCACCAGATCATTCCAGACGCGATCAGCCTGCCCGGCGTGCTGCTGGGCGTCATCTTTGCTGGAGTCAACCCCGCCGTTGGCTGGCAAAGCGCGCTGATTGGGGCGGCGCTGGGCGGCAGTATTTTATTCGCCGTCGCCCTCGGCTATCAAGCCTTGACCAACAGACAGGGCATGGGCGGTGGTGATGTGAAGCTGTTGGCCATGATCGGTGCCTTCCTGGGCTGGCGAGCAGTCCCGTTTACCCTGCTGTTAGCGTCATTCCTCGGTTCGGTGGTCGGGCTTGGCACGATGATTCGTCAGCGCAGCAACACCAGGCTGGCGCTGCCTTTTGGGCCGTTCCTGGCTTGTGGCGCACTCAGTTATGTCTTTTTTGGAGAGGCGATCATTGAGTGGTATTTTGAGGTCCTGGGCTGGATGGCCGGCCGTTCAGCCGTCATTCAATGCGTTCAGTGCAATTTGTTCTGTGAGAGTTGGTCTTGAAAGACGCACCCTTCCCACCCGCTTCTTCCCAGGCCCACACCGAGTATACCCGCCGCCTGCGCGCCCGGCAGACGGTCGTTGAACGTTTGACCACTTATGACCGGCGGACGGGCACGGCTCGGCTCGGTGTGTTTGCCGTGGGTGCCGGCATGGCGTGGTTCGTGTGTCGCCCGGGCCTGCTGGCGTGGTGGTGGCTGGTTGGGCCGGCCCTGGTGTTTGCCGGGCTGGTTGTGGTGCATGAACAGATGAGACGCCGTCTGCGTGTAGCCGAGCGGAGCGTCGCCTTCTATGACAGGGGCTTGGCCCGCCTGGAGAACCGCTGGGCGGGCAGCGGGGAGGCCGGGCTGGATTTTCTTGAGGAAGGCCATCCGTATGCGGCAGACCTTGACCTGTTTGGACCCATGTCTGTGTTTGAGCTGTTGTGTACCGCCCGGACGCGCGGCGGGGAGCGCACGCTGGCGGCTTGGTTGCAGACGCCGGCAGGGCCACAGGAACTTCAGGATCGTCAAGTCGCGGTTGAGGAACTCCGGCCTGCACTCGACTTACGCGAAGAGCTGGTCCTGCGCGGGGCAGATGTGCGGGCCGGCCTTGATCCAGAGGTGTTGGTCAAAATTGCCGGGCAGAGGGGCCTGCGCCTGGCATATCTGTCTCAGATGCGTGTGCTGGCCGCAGCGCTGGCGGCCGGCTCGGTCGTGTGTCTGCTAGGCTGGCAGCTAGCGCATAGTGGCGTCCTGCCCTTTCTCATTGCGGCCGGCCTGGCCGGAGTGTATACGCTTGGCCTGCGGCCTCAGATCAAGCGGGCCGTGGCCGGCGTTGAACGTGTGCTCCACGACCTATCGGTGCTGTCCGATATACTCGCCTGTCTTGAAAACCGGCAATTTAGCAGCCCACGCCTGAGAACGCTGCAAAACCGGCTGGCGAGCGGCGCGCGCCCCCCATCCCGCCAGATTATCCAGCTTCGCCGGCTTATTGCTCTCCTCGAATCGCGCAAAAATCAGTTTTTTGTCCCGCTCGCAGCGCTCTTGCTGTGGACCACCCAGGTGGGGCTGGCGATTGAAGCCTGGCGCAGAACTTCCGGCCAAGCTATTGCAACGTGGTTGGAGGTGGTTGGCGAGTTTGAGGCCCTGTCTGCCCTGGCCAGCTATGCCTACGAACACCCCGCCGACCCGTTTCCAGAGATTGTTCCAACGGGGCCGTATTTTGAAGGCGTGCGGCTAGGCCATCCGCTCCTGCCCGAGGTAAGCTGTATCAGGAACGATGTGCGGCTGGATAACTCGCTCCGGGTCCTGGTCGTCAGCGGCTCGAATATGTCGGGCAAGAGCACCCTGCTCAGAACAGTCGGAACCAATACCGTGTTAGCCCTGGCCGGTGCGCCGGTCCGCGCCCAGTCGCTGCGCCTGTCGCCGCTGATGCCAGGCGCAACCCTGCGCATTCAAGACTCATTGCAGGCCGGCAGCTCGCGCTTCTACGCTGAAATTATGCGGCTGAGTCAGATCATGGCTCTCACCCGGGCGGACATTCCGGTCCTATTTCTGCTGGACGAGCTGTTAAACGGCACAAACTCCCACGACCGCCGCCGCGGTGCCGAAGCGGTGGTCCGCGGCCTGCTTGAGCGCAACGCGATCGGCTTGGTGACCACCCACGATCTGGCCCTGGCCGATGTCGCCACCGCCCTCGCGCCCCGGGCCGCCACGGTCTGTTTTGAAGACTTTTTTGAGGACGGCCGGCTGCATTTCGACTATCGGATGCGCCCGGGCGTTGTCGCCAGGAGTAACGCGCTGGCGCTGATGCGTTCGGTCGGCTTAGAGGTATGAGTGCCGCTGACATGCAGGTCCGGTTTTCGCTATGCGTCGGCGACGCCGAGACCGAGTGGGAGGGCGATGGCTGGATTTTTTCTCACCTTTGAGGGGGGTGAGGGCGGCGGCAAGACCACCCAGGCCGCGCTCTTGGCCGAGGCGCTGCGGAAGCGGGGCCACACGGTCCTGCTCACGCGGGAACCCGGTGGCACTGCGGTCGGACAGGTCCTGCGCCGGCTGGTATTAGAACCCGACGGGCCGGGGCTGGCCCCGGAGGCGGAGCTGCTGCTGCTGCTGGCCGACCGGGCGCAGCATGTCCGTGAGGTCATCCTGCCCGGACTGCATGCCAACAGGGTCGTGATCGCCGATCGGTTTGTAGATTCCACCCTCGCCTACCAGGGCTATGGTCGCGGCCTCCCGCTCGAGCTGCTGACAACATTGAACCGTCTTGTGTGTCGCGCCTGTATGCCCACCCTGACTTTTCTTCTCGATGTCCCGGTGTCCGTCGGTCTTCAGCGGGCCGGCCAACGCCGGAAAACGGCGCAGGCAGACACCTTTGAAGCCCAGACGCTGGATTTCCACCAGCGCGTCCGGGACGGCTTTTCAGCCGTAGCCCGGGCACATCCTCAGCGGGTGCGGGTGATCGATGCCGACCGGCCGGTGGACCCCATCCATCAACAGATAGTGTCGATTGTGCTGGAGCGGATGGAGCAAGCGGCACTCGTCACACGGCAGACCTGACAGCGGGAGATTCCCCTTTACGTTTGACCTTGTAGTCTTTACCCTACCCGCATGTCCTTTGCCACGATTCAGGGTCAGCCGGCTGCGCTGAGCACGCTCCGCAACGTGCTGGCGGCCGACCGCCTGGCTCATGCCTATCTCTTTGTTGGGCCGTCTGGGGTGGGCAAAAAGCGGACAGCCCTGGCGCTGGCCCAAGCCGTGCTGTGTACTGAGCAGGCCGGCGTCGGCTGTGAGCGCTGCGCGGCGTGTAGAGCGGTTATCAACGGCGCGCATCCCGACCTCAGCCTGGTCAGGCCACAGGTGGGCAAAACAACGCTGGCCATCGACCAAGTCCGCGAACTCCAGCGCTTCCTGGGGCTCCAGTCAGCGCGTGGCAACCGCAAAATCGGGGTGGTTGAGGAGGCCCAGGTCTTGACGCCGCAGGCTCAGAGCGGCCTGCTCAAAATCGTTGAAGAGCCGCCCGGGGCCGCGCTGCTGCTCCTGCTGTCGGTCAGCGCCGCCAGCCTGTCACGACCGCTGCTGTCCCGCTGCCAGCAAGTGCGTTTTGCCGCCCTGCCGCTCGGCACGGTCGAGGCGGTCCTGGTCCACGAGCACGACACACCGCCGGCCGAGGCGCACGCGCTGGCCCTCTACAGTCGGGGCAGTCTTGGCCGTGCCGTATCGCTCAACGCCCAGGTCTTCACCGAAGAGCGTCAATACCTGATTGAAGAACTGGCCCAGCTCGAGCGTGCCCCGTTTGGCCAGGTATCGGCTCTGGCCGAATGGCTGGTGGCCAGCCGCAGCAAGAAGTCCCGGACCAAGACAGACCGGGCGGAGCAGGCAGCCGGTGGCGATCGTTTGGAGTTGGCCCTAAGCTGGTACGAAGAACTCCTGCGCTATGTGTTGCTGGGTCAAGACGCTGTGCTACGCTATGCAGACTGTCTGCCCGCACTCACCCGCGCTGCCCAAGGCTTGAGCCCGGAAGAGGCTCTGCGACAACTCAGCCTCGTCTATGATACGCTGGGCGCACTGGACCGCAACGCCAACGCACGGCTTGCGGTTGAAGACATGCTGCTCCAGCTTGCCGCCCGGGAGAAAAGCCAACGATGACGACCAAGCGAAGAAGAGCGCAGCGTTCGCCTGTGAGGAGAGCACCATGAGCCAGTCGCGGAACATCCTCGTTGGTGTGGCCTGGCCGTATGCCAACGGCGATCAACACATCGGGCATATCGCCGGCGCGTATTTGCCGCCGGATATCTTTGCGCGCTACCAGCGCATGGTCGGCAATGCGGTCTTGATGGTGAGTGGTTCAGATACGCACGGCACGCCGGTCAGCGTTCGGGCCGAGGCCGAGGGCAGCAGCCCGGCCGCGGTGGTTGAGCGCTTTCATACCGGCTTTGTGGAAAGCTATCAGCAACTAGGGCTGACCTTTGACCTGTTCACCCATACCGATACCCAGAACCACTGGGACGTGACCCGACAGATGTTTCGTCAGCACCGGGACAAGCACTATATCTACACCGCTACCCAGCAGCAGCTCTACGACCCCGAGGCCAAGCGTTTTTTACCTGACCGCTATGTCGAGGGCCGGTGTCCGTTTTGCGACAGCCCTGAGGCGCGGGGCGACCAGTGTGACGCCTGTGGCCGGACCTACGAGGCCGTTGAGCTGAAGCAGCCGCGCTCGCGTCTCACCGGCAATACCCGCCTTGAGGTTCGCCAGACCGAACACTTCTTCCTGGACCTTGGCAAGCTCCAGCCGGCGCTCCGAAACTGGCTCCAGCAGGGCAAAGCGCACTGGCGGCCGAACGTCATCCGGTTTTCCCGCACCCAGGTCGAACACGAGGTGTTGCGCGGCCGTCCCATCACGCGCGATTTGGAGTGGGGGATTACGATTCCGCTCAAGGGCTATGGGGATAAGCGTATCTATGTCTGGTATGACGCGGTGATTGGCTATTTCAGCGCCGCTATTGAGTGGGCCAGGCTGAATAATACGCCCGACAAATGGCGCGAGTGGTGGGACCCGACGGTGAACGCCGACGCCCGGGCCTACTATTTCATCGGCAAAGACAATATCCCCTTCCACGCCATGATGTGGCCGGCGATGCTACTTGGCTACGGCGGGTTGCACCTGCCCTACGATGTCCCGGCCAACGAATACCTCAACATGTACGGCCGCAAGTTCAGCAAGAGCCGCGGCCATGTCATCAGCATCCACCGCGCCCTGGAACGCTACCAGGCCGATGCCTGGCGCTACGCCTTGACCGCCATCGCGCCAGAGGGGAACGACGTGGACTTTACCTGGGATGACTTTGTGGAGCGGGTTAACAATGAGCTGGTCGCCAACTGGGGCAATCTGGTCAACCGGGTGCTCGGCTTTGCCCACTCCCGCTTCCACGGGCGCGTGCCTGAGCCTGGCCCGCTCAACGACGCCGACCGGGCCGTTTTGGCCGAGATCACGGCCGGGTTTCAGCGCGTTGGCGATTTGTACGGAGCGGTCAAACTCAAAATGGCGCTGAGCGAAGCGCGCCGACTTAGTCAGCAGGCCAACCTGTATTTTCACGACAAAGCGCCGTGGAAGACGGTCAAGACCGACCCCCAGCGGACGGCCACAACGATCTTTGTAGCCCTCCAGGTCATTGACTGGCTGAAGCTGCTCTGGGCACCTATTCTGCCCCATACCAGTCAACAGCTCCACGAACTGCTTGGCTACGAAGGACGGCTGTTTGGCCGCCAGTATACCGAAACGGTCGAGGACGAACGGGGCTCGCACCTCGTCCTGCGCTATGACCACAGCGGCGCGACGGGCGTGTGGCAGCCGACGACCCTCTCGCCGCGGCAAGCCCTGCGGAAACCCTCCCCGCTGTTTATCAAGCTCGACGAGGACGTGCCGGAGCAGGAACTCCGGGGTCAGGCCGAGTGACGGCCATGCTGATCGACTCGCACTGCCATCTGACCGACGAACAGTTTGACCCCGACCGGCCGGCGCTGCTTGACCGGGCCCGAGCGGCCGGGGTGTCGGGTTTTGTTGTGATCGGCGCAAGCGGGGCCTTTGTTCATAACGAAAGGGCATTGGCTCTGGCCCGGCACCAGGCCGATGTCTTTGCCGTACTCGGCGTCCATCCCCACGAGGCCACGAGCATCACCCCGGAAACCTACAGCCGTTTGCGCGCCCTGGCCCGGCAGCCGGGAGTCGTCGGGCTGGGCGAGACCGGGCTGGATTTTTACTACGAGCACTCCCCACGCGAGGAGCAGCGCCGGCACTTTCGGGCGTTTATCCGTTTGGCCCAGGAGCTTGACTTGCCCCTGTCCATGCACATCCGTGGGGCCTACGGCGCAGCCGCCCGGCTGCTGCGGGAAGAGGGCGGCGGGCGGCTGCGCGGGGCGGTGCACTGCTTTACCGGCACCGCCCAAGAAGCCCAGACCCTGCTTGAGCTAGGGCTATATATTTCGTTCAGCGGCATTGTCACGTTTAAGAGCGCCGGGGCGCTGCGCGAGGTCGCCCGTCAGGTGCCGCTCAATCGAATGCTGGTGGAAACAGACTGCCCGTTTTTGGCCCCGGTTCCGTTCCGTGGCAAACGGAATGAGCCGGCCTATGTCGTTCAGGTGGCACAAACGTTGGCCCGAGTGAAAGACAGTCCACTCGGCGTGGTCGCCGAGGCAACAGCCAGAAATACCCAGAGCCTGTTCCGGCTCCCGGTCTAGGCCGGCAGCCGGCGCTCCCCTGTGGGCCGGCGGCCCTCACGACACTCCTGACAGATGCCGTAGATCTCCATCTTGTGGCTGGTGGCCACAAAACCGAAGCGATGCGCCATCTGCTCCTGTAAGGCCTCAATGTCCGGGTTCATGAACTCGATAATGCGACCGCAGCGCTCGCAGATCAGATGATCGTGGTGGCGCTCTTCCTCAACTTTTTCAAAGCGTGCCTGCCCGTCGGCAAAATGACGCTCCGCGGCAAGGCCACACTCTTTGAGCAGTTTAAGGGTGCGATACACCGTGGCGTAGCCCACCCGGGGGTTGATATGGCGGACTTCGTTACATAGCTCTTCCACGCTGATGTGGCGGTTGGACTCAAAGAAGACCTGGGCAATATCGTCGCGCTGGGCGGTCGCCTTCAAGCCCTGCTCCTTGATCCACCGGTGGAAGGTTTCCAGTCGATCGGTCACAGCCCGACTCCTCCGGGAAGTCCGCGGCGCAGGGGCAGGCTGTCGGTCTTGATCCCCCGCCCGCACAGTTCATCAAGCAGTAACTCAACCCTTTCGGCCAGCGGCATCGTTCGGTCAAGGAACACCGTCTCTTTCCCGTACACCCGACAGCCTCCACTTCGCACCCGGTAGCCCGCTCCACCGAGCAGCTTTTCCTCACGGACCCGAATCCCCTGCTGTTCGGCCAGCGTCTTGAGTTCTTGTAGCAGGACGGCAACCCTTACCCGTTTGCGCACCATGTTGTCATTGTGACCAAGCTGTTCGGTCTTGTAAAGCGCAGACCCCCCACCGGCTGGAGGCCGATTCTCTTGCCAGACTGGGCCAGCGCCTATAGTATGGGCCGATACCACGCTCGGGGGGAGAAGGAGAAGAGGATGCGGTTTCCGCTACACATCACCACAGACATGATCAAATGGCAGTTCAAGAACAAACGGCGGGGCAGACAGCGCTACCCGGTCGTCCTGATGCTGGAACCGCTCTACACCTGCAATCTGGCCTGCATCGGCTGTACCCCGGAGCGCCACATGGGCGACCTGAACGATCGGCTGAGCCTGGAGCAGAGTCTGCAAGCGGTTGATGAGGCGGGCGCTCCGGTCGTCTCGATCTGTGGCGGCGAGCCGACAATCTATCCCGAGCTGCCGGAGCTGGTGGCCGGCATTATCAGCCGCAAACGGCATGTCTACCTGTGTACCAACGGCCTGTTGCTGGACCGTTTCTACGCCAAAAGCGCTCCCCACAAACGGCTGTCCATCAATGTCCATCTCGACGGGCTGCGCGAAAC
Organism: uncultured Binatia bacterium (SeqCode); assembly: GCA_965242605.1. Taxonomy (GTDB): domain Bacteria; phylum Desulfobacterota; class Binatia; order Bin18; family Bin18; genus JAAXHF01. Next base: position 861,236 of record CBDESS010000001.1, read on the forward strand.
GCACGACTCTGTGTGCGCCCGGGAGGGCGTTTTTGACCAGGCCATCGCCATGATCAGGCGCGGCAATCAACTCGGCTACTCGATATGTACCAACACAACCATCTTCCGCGAAACCAGCATGGACGAGATTGAGCAGATGTGCGAGCTGCTGACCGGGCTGGGTGTGGACGGCATGACGATCTCGCCCGGCTACCACTATGAGAAGGTCGCCCAAGAGCATTTTCTGTACCGCGACGAGATCCACCGCAAGTTCGAGACCGTCCTGGAGCTGTCCAAACGCTATCCCATTTCCCTCACCCCGCTGTTCCTGGAGTTTGCGGCCGGCAAGCGCGACTATCCGTGTACGCCGTGGGGCAACGTCACCCGCACGCCGTTTGGCTGGAAAGGCCCGTGTTATCTGATCGGCAAACGCTACTTCCAGACCTGGGACGAGTTCTGGAACGGGGTAGACTGGGACTATTGGGAGAAGCGCGAGGACGACCTATGCCAGAACTGCTTTATGCACTCCGGCTTTGAAGCCTCGGTGGTCCGCAAGCTGCCCGAAAGCCCCAGGGATATGCTGACTATGGCCAAGTGGATGCTGTCGGCATGAAAGTCGCCCGCCTGTACACCGCGCACGATATTCGCTTTGAGGAGGAGCCGGTCCCCAGCCCTGGGCCGGGCGAGGCCCTGGTCAAAACCCGCGCCTGCGGCATCTGCTCGGGCGACGTGATGGCTTGGTATATTGAAAAAAAAGCCCCGGTAGTGTTTGGCCATGAGCCAGCCGGAGAAATTGTTGAGGTCGGGCCGGAGGTCTCAGATTTTCAGCCCGGCGACCGGGTCTTCATCCATCACCACGCCCCCTGCTTTGGCTGTCGGGCCTGCCGGCGGGGCGACTTTGTGCAGTGCCCGACCTGGCGCGCATCGCGGATTATTCCCGGCGGTATGGCCGAGTATGTCCTGGTTCCCAGAGAGAACCTGTCGGGCGACTGCCTGCGGCTTCCTGCCGACATATCGTTCGCCGACGGCTCCCTGATTGAACCGGCGGCTTGTGCGGTCAAAGCCCTGCGTCGCGCCCGGCTGCGGGCCGGAGAACGGGTGTGTGTGATCGGCCTTGGTATCATGGGTCAACTCAACGTCGCCCTGGCCCGGCATGGTGGTGCGGGCGCGGTCATAGGCACCGACTTTGTCGCCTACCGTCGGCACAAAGCCCTTGAACTTGGGGCAGACGCGGCGTTTGACCCAGCCGACGGCCCGGTCGAAGAGGCGATTCAAGACTATACCAAGGGCGAGATGGCTGAACTCGTCATTGTCGGGCCGGGGACGATCGAGGCGATGCAGCTCGGTATCCGCTGCGCGGCCAAGGGCGGGACAGTTCTGCTGTTCACCACCAGCCGGCCCGATGCCCGGCTGCCGATTGCGCCGCACGAGCTGTATTTCAGCGAAATCAGCCTCATCCCCAGCTATTCGTGTGGCCCGAACGATACCCGCCAAGCCTTGGAGCTTATCCGCACAGGTGTCATTTCGTCCGAACGCTTCATCACCCACCGATTCCCCTTTGCCGCGATCCATGAGGCCTACCGCAACGCGGCCGCGGCCCAGGATTCGCTGAAAACGATTATCGAGTTCCCACCTGGATAAAGAAAGGCGAGGGCATGGAAAATCCGCTGCTGGAGGTCCATCAACTCGGCCAGAGCATCTGGTACGACAATATCCGGCGGAGCCTGATTACGTCGGGCGAACTGCGCGCCTTAGTCGAACGCGACGGCGTGTGCGGCGTCACCTCCAACCCGGCGATCTTCGAGAAGGCCCTGTCCAACAGTGCCGATTACGACGGGGCCATGCGGGCCCTGGTTGAGCAGGGGGTTGGAACGAGCAAAGACATCTATGAGCGGCTGGCCATCCAGGATATTCAAATGGCCGCCGACATCTTCGCCCCCATCTATCACGCCACGAACCGGCGAGACGGCTATGTGAGCTTTGAGGTCTCGCCCCACTTGGCCCATGATACGCGCGGGACAATTGAAGAGGCCCGGCGGCTGTGGTCGGCGGTCAACCGTGAAAACCTCATGATCAAAGTCCCGGCCACCCCGGCCGGTGTCCCGGCCATCGCCCAACTGATCAGCGAAGGCACGAACATCAACGTCACCCTGCTGTTCGCGGTAGAGGTCTATGAAGCGGTCGCCACCGCCTATATGGCCGGTTTGGAGCAGTGGGGTGCCAGCGGTGGAGAGTTGGGCAAGGTCAGCAGTGTGGCCAGCTTTTTTGTCAGTCGGCTCGATTCCCTGATTGACGAGCGGCTGAACACAGCCCTTGCCGCGGCTGAGGACCCGGCCCGGCGGGACCACATCGAGGGGCTGCTCGGCACCGCGGCACTTGCCAACGCCAAGGCCGCTTATGCCGCCTACCAAAACAGTATCGCCAGCCAACGCTGGCAAGGTCTGGCCGACCGTGGAGCCAGGCCCCAACGCCTGCTGTGGGCCAGCACGAGCACCAAAAATCCGGCCTATCCGAAGACCAGGTATGTTGATGCGCTGATCGGGCCGGATACGGTCAACACCTTGCCGGATGAGACGCTGAGCGCGTTTCGCCAGATCGGCCGGCCTCAGGCTCGTCTGACCGAAAACTGGCCTGAAGGGCTTGAGCGAGCACGCGCCAGGCTCCATACCCTGCACCAGCTTGGCATTTCTCTACAAGAAACGACCGACCAACTGTTGACCGATGGGGTCAAAAAGTTTGCTGAGCCGTTCGACGCCCTGCTGAGCGCTATAGAACACAAACGCCAGGCCCTGCTCGGAACCGGGCTGGCCCGGCAAGACGCCAAGCTCGGAGAAGCCAGCGCCGCGGTTGGGGCGGAGCTTCGGGAGTGGCGCATCTCGGGCAAAGTCCGCCGTTTATGGCAGGGCGATCCCTCACTATGGTCGCGCACAGACGAGGACCGCTGGGTGGGCTGGCTGTCGGTCGTTGAGCAGCAGCGGGAACATCTTGCCGAACTGCGCCAGATTGCCGATGAGCTCCGCACCAGCGGTATCCGCCACTTGGTGCTGCTCGGGATGGGCGGCTCAAGCCTGTGCCCCGAGGTCCTCCGGGCGACCTTTTCTCAGGACGGCTTTCCTGAGCTGCATGTGCTCGACTCAACCGTCCCCGCCCAAGTCCGGGCAACGGTCGAACATATAGACCCAGCCCGGACCGTGTGCCTTGTCTCCTCAAAATCGGGCGGGACGATTGAACCGCAGGTCCTCAGACACTACTTCGCCGGTGCCATACAAGGCGCGATAGGTCCTGAGCCGGTCGGGAGCCGTTTCATTGCCATTACCGACCCCGAGACCGCCCTGCACCGGCTGGCCGAGGCAGAGGGTTTTCGCCACATTGTCCACGGCAGCCCGGACATAGGCGGGCGGTTTTCCGCCCTGTCGCCGTTTGGTCTGCTGCCGGCCGCCCTGATGGGACTTGATGTTGAACGTTTTCTCGACAGTGCGCTGCGGATGGTCCAATCCTGCGCCGCCAGTGTTCCGCCCGATGCCAACCCCGGCGTCCGCCTGGGGATCATCCTGGGCACGCTCGGCCAGCAGGGGCGGGACAAGGTCACCTTCATCATCTCACCGCCAATCGAGAGCCTGGGGACTTGGCTGGAACAACTCATCGCCGAGTCCACCGGCAAAAACGGCCGGGGGCTGATTCCGGTTGCAGGCGAACCGCTCGGACCGCCTGCGGTATACGGCCCTGACCGGCTGTTTGTCTACATCCGTCTCAACACCGCACCCTCAGCCGAACAGGACGCCGCGGCCAACGCCTTGGAGCGCGCCGGCCAGCCGCTCGTCCGCATTACGCTCGATCAGACGATTGACCTTGGCCAAGAGTTCTTCCGCTGGGAGGTCGCCACCGCGGTGGCCGGTTCGCTCTTGGGCGTCAATCCCTTCAACCAGCCCGACGTCGAAGCCAGCAAGCGGGCGACACGCGCCCTGATCGCCGCCTTTCAGGAGGACGAACCGTGTCAACAGATCGTCCTGAAACACGGCTCGCCGCTGCTGCGAGAGGCCGGGCTTGCCCTGTTTGCCGACGCCCGAAACGCCGACGCCCTGCTGTCCGCAGCCCCGGGCCGGACCCTCGAAGCAGCCTTGGCCGCCCATCTGCATCGCCTGCGGGCCGGAGACTACCTGGCTCTTCACGCCTATCTCGCCCTCAGCCCGGCCAACGACCGGATACTGCAACAGCTCCGACAGACCATTCGTGACACAAAACGGGTGGCCACCACCCTCGGCTATGGACCACGCTTCCTGCATTCAACAGGCCAGTTGCACAAAGGCGGGCCTGACACCGGGGTCTTCCTCCATCTCACGGCCGACGCCAGCCCGGATATCGCCATCCCCGGCCAGCCCTACAGTTTTGGCGTCCTGAACAACGCCCAGGCCCAGGGCGACGCCGAGGTCCTGGCCGAACGCGGCAGACGGTGTATCCGCATCCATCTTGGTTCAGACGTCCAGGCCGGCCTAGCCCATCTCCACACCGCGGTCCTGCGTGCCCTGGGGGAAAAAGGGCGCACCGTGCCGCCCTCCCCTCGAGTTGACACAGTTCGTCTTCAGTGAACGATGCTCTCTTCCTGAATGAAGGCAGGTATGGCGCAACGCATTGCCGAACACGCCCTCAGCCTCATTGACGACGGGGCCGTCGTCGGGCTTGGCTCAGGCCGGGCGGCAAGAGATTTTGTGCGTGCCCTCGGTGCCTGTGTCCAGGCCGGCCTCCAGGTCCAAGGCGTGCCAACCTCCCAAATAACCGCCGACCTGGCCCGGAGCCTGGGGATTCCCCTCTTTCGGCCAGACGAAGTTGACCAGATCGATATTGCGGTTGACGGTGCCGACGAGGTTGACCCCTCACTCCAACTCATCAAGGGCTATGGCGGGGCGTTGGTCCGGGAAAAAATTGTGGCGGCCTCGGCCAAACGCTTTGTCGTCCTGGTCGGCCAAGAGAAGCTCGTACCGGTCCTCGGCTCACGCGGCAAACTCCCCCTCGAAGTCCTCCCCTTCGGCACCACCCTGTGTTTGCGGTTGCTGGACGAACTCGGCTGGCAGCCGCGGCTGCGTGGAGAAACCGGCGGGCCATTCACCACCGACAACGGCAACTACTTGGTGGACTGTCACATCCCCCGCCTGCCTTCCCCGGCGGTCTGGGAGCGACGCCTGTCAGCCATGCCCGGGATCGTAGGCACCGGCCTCTTCATTGACATGGCCCAGACGGTCCTGATCCAGACTGGTCACACCGTACAGGTACGCCAGCGAAACCGCCCAATCATCCCCCCCTGAAAGACGCTGACACACCGCTTGGCCCATGCCTCTTTCAGCCCCGCCCAGACAAAGACGCGAGAGTGAATCATGCCCAACACAGCAGTGTCCCAACACCCCTCCACTATGGCCCCCCTGGCGACCTGGGCACGCCTCCTCTGGGAAAACCGCGGTGTGGCCCCCGCCTACCGGGGAAAACTGGCCCGCATTCTGCTGCTTACCACCCTGGCCAGCCCCCTGCGTCTCGCCGAGCGGCTCCGCTACGGTCGGCAAGTCGCACACACGACGGTCGCCCCCCAGCCGCTCTTCATCCTGGGATTTGCCCGCAGCGGCACAACGCACCTGCACAACCTGTTGCACCACGACCCCCAATACGCGACAGTCTCAACCTTTCAGTCGATTGTGCCAACCTTCTTCCTGATCGGACGCGGCTGGCTCAAACGCCACATGGCAAGGTCCCTCCCAGCCACGCGCCCTGGAGACAATGTGCGCGTGTCCCTTGACGCGCCACTTGAAGAGGAAGTCGCCCTGAGCAACACCTGCGCGCTTTCCCCCATCCATCATCTGTCGTTTCCCCACCAGACACGAAGGTATCTGGAAAAATACCTCACCATGCAGGGCCTCACGCAGAAAGAGCTGGCCCGCTGGGAGCGGGTCTATCTGGACATCCTGCGCAAAGCGACCCTCGCCCACGACGGACGCCCCCTGCTCCTGAAGAGCCCGAACAACACCAGCCGGATTCCCCACCTCCTGCGCCTCTTCCCCGAAGCGAAATTCATCCACATCGTCCGTAATCCCTACCGCGTGTATTGCTCAATGCTGCATCAGTATCAGGCCATACTGCCCTTGTTTCAGCTCCAGGTCATGGCCGCCCACGACCTGGCCCCACACATCCTGCACAGCTACAAGCTCACCATGCAGGCCTATCTGCACGACCGGGCCCTGATTCCCAGGGGCAATCTCACAGAAGTCCGTTTTGAAGACCTCGAGCGGCGGCCGCTCGCCGAACTCGAACGCCTCTACACCGAGTTGGCCCTGCCCGGCTGGGAGCAGGCCCACGGCCCCATCCGCGATTATCTCCACAGCCTGTCCGGCTATCGGAAAAACCGCTTCTCGCCAGACCAGGCCGTCATCAACCGCATCAGGCAGGAGTGGCAATTCGCCCTGGATATCTGGCCCTACCCGCCGCCCGACTAAATGCTCACACAACACGGATTTGAGGCCATGCTGCGCTTTGCCGAAGAGATTCTTCTCCTGTTGTTTGACGAAGAAAACGGCGCGATCCGCTCCGCCTTTCCCTCACGCTCATTAGATATCGTTCTCGCCGGTGCCGTCTTGATGGACCTGGCCCTGGAAGACCGCATTGATACCGACCTCGAACACCTGACCGTCGTCAATGAGACGCCGCTTGAAGACGACCTGCTCGATCCGACCCTGGCCGACATCGCACGGGCAACCCAACGAGAGTCGCCGGCCTTCTGGCTCGCCCAGACTGCCAGGCGAGGGCCCGAAATCCGCGACACGGCACTCGCGCGGCTCGTCGAACGCGGCATTCTCGAAGCCGAGGGCGACGGCCCAATGTTCCTGTCACGTCGGGTGTCCCGCGCCCGCCGCTATCCGAGCATTGACGGCAAGGCCACCGAAGAAGTCCGACTGCGTATCATGCGCGTGCTGTTCAGCGAGGAGATCCCTGACCCGCACGATATCGTACTCATCTGTCTGGCGGATGCCTGCGGCATTTTCGATGCCATCCTCTCCAAGTCGGAACGGGCCGAGGTTGAGCAGCGGCTCGAAGTAGTGCGGAAACTCGACCTGATCGGCCAGGCGTTGACGCAGGCGATCCGCACCATTGAACCGCCCCCCCCTCCGGCCTCACGCCGGCACAAGGCCATACCGCAGGCCCCAGGGCTGCCGCTCATCGGCAATGCCTTCGGCATGGTGCGCGACCTGCGCGCCTTTCTGATGAAACAATACCGCACCTTTGGCCCGGTTTTCCGCATCCGCGCCCTCAATCGCCGCTTCATCGTCCTCGCCGGCCCGGAGGCCAATCGTTTCGTGGAGCGGGACAACCGGCATTTTCGGAGCTATGAAGCGTGGCTGCCTTTCACGACAGGACTCGGGGCCTCCCATCTGCTCGTCGGCATGGACGGCCCAGAGCACATCCGCATGCGGCGGGCCCATGCGGATCACTATTCGCGCAAGTTGATGAAAAACCGCACAGACGAGGCAGTCCGCATCATGCAAGACCAGATTGCAGAGTGGCCCTTGGACACGGCGATTCCCGCCCAATACGCCTTTCAGCGGATCGTCACCGCGCAACTGGGCCGGCTGATCATCAACGCGGAGCCGGGGGAATACCTGGACGACATCATATTTTTCTTCCAGACGCTCTTGAAAATCTACTTCTCTCGGCAACTGCCCCGGTGGGCGATGTCACTGCCCCGTTTTCGGCGGGCCTCCGGGCGGATGGAGGAGTTGGCCCGGAAAATTCTGGCCGATCACGCACCGGAGCATCGCCATACCCGCCCCCCCGATTTCATCGACGACGTCCTGGAACTGAACCGCACCGACCCCCATTTCATGCCCGAGACCAATCTGCTGCTGACCGTGTTGGAAGCCTTCATGGTCGGGCTCGACACCGTGTCGACTCTCTGCGCCTTCATGTCCTATGAGTTGTTGAAGCACCCGGACCTGCTCGCGCAAGTGACCGCGGAAGCAGACACCCTGTTTGAGCGGGGCAGCCCCGACCCGAACGAGGTGCGCCGCATGGAGGTCCTCCACCGCGTTGCGCTGGAGACACTGCGCCTGTATCCCCTCGCCCCGGTGGTGCCGCGAACCGTTGCCAACGCGTTCGAATTCGAGGACTACCACATCCCGGCCGGCGAGCATGTCCTGGTCGGCTTTACGCTGCCCCACCTGATGCCGGAATACTTTCCCGACCCGCAGCGTTTCGACATTGACCGCTACACCCCGGAGCGGGCGGAGCATCGACAAGCCGGGGTCTATGCGCCCTTCGGCGTCGGGACGCATCGGTGTCTGGGCAACAGTCTGGCCGAGGTGCTGATTGCGCTCAACATCGCCACCCTCGTGCACGACACCGAACTCGCCCTTGCCCCCCCCGATTACACCTTGAAGCTCACACATCTGCCCGTCACCCGCCCCGCCCGCTCCTTCAAGTTCCGTGTGACCCGCCGCGGGTCGCGCAAAACATATTGACAAAAATGGGGGGGGGGGGGGGGTATAATATCTCCCCATTTATGGGTAGCGCAGGTGGGGATGATCTGCGCCTCCTCAAGGAAAGGATTTGTTATGATTTTTCGTCAAGCAGCTTCTCTCTTCAGCATGCCGGCAATAGTGGGCCTCATCGCTCTTTTCCCGCTCCCCCTCTGGGCTCAAGCCACCCTGGAGAATCCTCAGCCCGGTTCGTTTCAGAGCGGTATCGGCCTCATCTCCGGCTGGGCGTGTGAAGCAAATCGGATTGCGGTCCAGTTCAACACCCTGCCGCCGGTTGACGCCGCCTATGGCACCGACCGGGGGGATACCCAAGGCATATGCGGGGATACCGATAATGGCTTTGGCTTGCTCTTCAACTGGAATCTGCTGGGCGACGGTACCCATACCGTGCGTGTCCTGGCGGATGGGATGGAGTTTGCCACTGCCAGGGTTACAGTCACCACCTTGGGCCACGAGTTTTTGCGTGGCGTCAGCGGTGCGTTTCCGCTGTCCGATTTTCCCGAAGCAGGCACGAACATCGTGCTCCGCTGGCAAGAGACGCAGCAGAACTTTGTCATCGCCGAGGCTAACGGAAACCTGCGCACCGCCACTGACGTGACGCCTTCCGCCAAGCTCTCCAATCAGACCCAAACAACACGCGCCACCCTGGAGAATCCTCAGCCCGGCTCGTTTCAGAGCGGTATCGGCCTCATCTCCGGCTGGGCGTGTGAAGCAAATCGGATTGCGGTCCAGTTCAACACCCTGCCGCCGGTTGACGCCGCCTATGGCACCGACCGGGGGGATACCCAAGGCATATGCGGGGATACCGATAATGGCTTTGGCTTGCTCTTCAACTGGAATCTGCTGGGCGACGGTACTCATACCGTGCGTGTCCTGGCGGATGGGATGGAGTTTGCCACTGCCAGGGTTACAGTCACCACCTTGGGCCACGAGTTTTTGCGTGGCGTCAGCGGTGCGTTTCCGCTGTCCGATTTTCCCGAAGCAGGCACGAACATCGTGCTCCGCTGGCAAGAGACGCAGCAGAACTTTGTCATCACCGAGGCTAACGGCCCGCGCATTCTGGTCCGTCGGGGAGAGAACGCGTTGACCACCGGAAACCTGCGCGCCGCCACTGACGCCTTCCGCCAGGCTCTCCAATCAGCCCCAAACAACCCCCATGCCAATCTCTACTCGGCCCTGACTCGTATTGTCACTCCCATGCTTGATCATCCTGAGTTACGGTCACTGGCCAGCCGAAGTGGCGTCGGCATTGCCGGCGACAGCCGTGATGTGTGTGCAATTCGCGTGACCCTGCCACAGGCCCAGGACATCCCGTCAAGCGCGCCCCGAACGGGAGAGATCATCCAGACGCTCCGGCGAGTGCTGCTACCGGAGATTGTCGCGGCCCTCGCAAGTCTGAACCGCATTTCGGGTACAGCCGAGATTCGTTCTGATCTGATGCGTTTGCCCGCGTGTCTGTTCCCGACGCTGGCCGCTGTCGGGCTACAACGGGTCCTGGAGCAGGTCGAGGTTGAGATAGACAACAGCGACCTCCAAGCGCTGACAGCATCTTTGCAGATCGTCCAGGCGGCGTTTGAGCTCGCCGCAGCCTATGAGCTTGATGCAGGTTTGCGGCTGGTGACGACGCAAACCTCACCAGCCATTCTGGACGCCGAGCCCGGGCTGCTGCGTCTTCGCTCCCGCGCTCCGCTCACAACCGCCCGAAACTTGCTTGAGCACGGGCTGCGAGACGCCGCCGCGGCCCTTGATGCTCTTTTGGCAGAGACAGATGACCAGTCCGATGATCTCGTCGTGATCCTTCCCGAGGGCGTCTCGGATGTGCGGTTAATACGGGATACCGTGGAATCTGTCCGCCAGTCCTTGACGAGGATCGTCACCCTGCCAACCGAACTCCTGGACGAGCCAGAACGGCTCAATCTCAGCTTGCTGTTCTCCGGGAGGTTCGGGACGCTTCGGCCGTTTGTTCCAACCTATACCTTCAGTTGCCTGGGGCCCTTTCCTGACCCGACTTTTGGCGGGATAAGCCCAGACCTGACCCAGCAGGATATCAACCAGCAGTTTTTCAAAGGGCAGATATCTTGTCGCTGAGCGGACCGATTGAGGCAGGAAAAATGAGGTGGCGTCTTCTCTACCCAGGGCGTCTTTCCTTGAAGACCATCGGGCGTGGACTTGCCTTGATCGGCGCGGTCGGGGGATGCGTTGGCTTGATAGCAGCCCTTCTCACCAACAGACCGGAAGAAGTGACTCTTCCCCCTACCTCCGGGATGATGGATCTCCAAGGCTCTCACACTGCTGTGTACGACAGGGGGCGCTTGCAAATACGGGTTTCTGCCGACTCGCTGACCCTGTCCAAAGCCCGTCTGTGGGGACCCTTCCACTTAGGTTTTGCCCAGTCCCTCATTGGTCGCAATCTCACAGTGGAGATTTTCCCCGATTCCGCAGCCGCTCGCTCCGCCCGATCGAAGCCGCTCGCCCTCAAGCACATCTGGCCGTCGCTCACGCCCTCGGTTACTCAGCTACTGCAATCATTCTCCCTCCAAAACGGTGGTGGCGTGATTGTGTCAGCGCGACTGAGTCCTCTTCAGGTTATTGAGCAGAAACCGGGCCGGACAACAGTGCTGCTCAAAGCCGCTTCGTGCAGGACGGCGCGAGGCTTGGCCGGGCTGGTCTGTATGGATGGCTTCGTTCGGGTAGGCGGGCAGGAGAGACCGTTCCAGGAATGGCGGTCGGGGTCGGAGACAGACGGAGAGGGGACATGAGGGCAGCGCGGGGCTGCCCTGGTGGTAGCTGTTTACTTGCGCATCATCCGGTCAAACATCGCTTCAACGCGGGCTGCAGCATCTTCGGCCCGCTGGGCCGCCTCTTCCGCGCGTGAAGCGGCGGTTTCGCTGCGACCCGCGGCGGCTTCGGCTTGACCTGCGGCAGCTTCCGCCCTCCCGGCGGCGGTTCCGGCCTGGCTGGCCGCTTGACTGGCGCTGTTGGCCGCTGATGTCCAGGTATCCTGCGGCTGGAGTGCTGAGCATCCCAGGTTAGCAGTGGTGAGTAGAGCAAAAACAGAAAGCCCGGCCAGAAGCCGTCCAATTGATTGCATGATTCTCCCTTCCTCTTCCAACGGCAGGTACTGCATTATGTCATACCGCGGTTATGAGATCAATAATCGTCGTCAAGGTCTCCGTAGTCGTGGTCGTGCCCCTCGGCCGGCAGCGGTTTTTCGGGGAGATCGGCAATGGAGGCCTCGGTGGTAATCATCAGGCCGGCCACGCTTGCCGCGTTCTGTAAGGCGACCCGAACGACTTTGGTCGAATCGACCACACCCGCTTTGAACAGATTCTCGTATTGTTCATTGGCGGCGTTAAAGCCCCTGTCACCCCGGCCGCCCCGGACTTTGTTGACCACAACCGCGGCATCCGCCCCGGCGTTGGCCGCAATCTGGCGTAGCGGTTCTTCTACCGCCCGACGGATAATGGCTACGCCCTGGGCTTGGTCGTCGTCAAAGTGCAGCTCGGCTAATTTCTCCTGGGTGCGCAACAGGGCGACGCCACCGCCGGCGACAATGCCTTCTTCGGAGGCCGCCCGGGTGGCGTGCAGGGCGTCGTCTACCCGCGCTTTGCGCTCTTTCATCTCGACCTCGGTGGCCGCGCCGACTTTGATGACAGCGACCCCGCCAGACAGTTTTGCCAGACGCTCTTGCAGTTTTTCCCGGTCGTAGTCAGAGGTGGTGTCGTTGATTTGGGAGCGAATCTGGTCCATGCGGGCGTTGATGGCCCCTTTTTCCCCCGCGCCATTAACGATGGTCGAGTTCTCTTTGTCCATGAGAAAACGCTGACAGCGGCCCAAATCCGGCAGATCAACCGTCTCGAGGTTCATGCCGAGTTCTTCGGAAATCACCCGCCCGCCCGTCAGGATGGCCATGTCTTCAAGCATGGCTTTGCGCCGGTCGCCAAAGCCCGGCGCTTTGACCGCCGCACAGTTGAGCGTCCCGCGCAGACGGTTGACCACCAGGGTACTCAGCGCTTCGCCGTCAATGTCCTCAGCCACGATCACGAGCGGGCGGCCGCTCTGGCCGCTCTTTTCGAGCAGGGGTACGAGCTCGCGCATGTTGGACACTTTCTTTTCGTGGAAGAGAATATACGGGTCCTCAAGCTCGACCGTCATCCGTTCGGTGTTGGTCACAAAATAGGGCGACAGAAAGCCCCGGTCAAACTGCATGCCCTCAACAACATCGAGGGCTGTTTCCAGGCCCTTGCCCTCTTCAATGGTGATGACCCCTTCCTGGCCGACGCGTTCCATGGCTTCGGCCAGGATGCGGCCGACTTCGGCTTCGCCATTGGCGGCAATTGTCCCGACTTGGGCGACCTGGTCGTGGCCTCTGACCGAACGGCTCTGCTGGGTGACGCCTTCAACGACTTTTTCCACCGCCGCGTCAATCCCGCGTTTCAGCCCCATTGGGTCAAAGCCGACTGCTTGGAGGCGCAGGCCCTCGCGCAAGATGGCTCGGGATAACACCGTGGCGGTAGTCGTGCCGTCGCCGGCCAGGTCGGAGGTTTTCTGGGCTACCTCGCGCAGCATTCTGGCCCCCATATTCTCGAACTTATCGTCAAGTTCAATCTCTCTCACCACCGTCACACCGTCTTTGGTGACAACCGGAGCGCCAAAACTTTTCTCAAGCAGCACGTTGCGCCCTTTTGGGCCGAGGGTGACCTGAGCCGCATCAGCGATCAAATTGACGCCTGCCAAGATCCCGGTCCGGGCGTGTTCGTGCAAGTTCACCTGCTTTTTCGCCATTGCTTCTTCTCTCCTTTTAGATCTCCCATGTATACGGGGAAGTCAGTAGGATAAACTCTCTTGGCCAGATTGCAAGAGCCTGCCCCGACGAGGAAGCCGCGCCTCCAGCGGGTGAAGGACAGGTTGTCGTAAGGACGCTTGTCTCTGAGCCGCGCTCAGCGCTGGCCGCGCCTCCAGCGCGTCTCAGGGATGTGGCTCGGACTGAGAGCCGGAATCACGGCAAGCACCTGGTGGGTATTGCCAACAACGATGTGACCCAGGACTTGACGGTCAGCGACCGGCGCGGTCACGACCGACGGCAGCTCAAGCGTAATCTGGAGATCGTTGATATCTCCCTTGCGGACAAAGAATGTCGAGTCTGCGCCGGCAATCGGCTGGAGGCTGGAAACGCTGCCGTCTTCGACTTGCACCTCGGTCCACAGGGGCTGGCCGGCACGGATCAGACGCAGCCGGGTAAAATGGGCAAAGCCCCATTCCAGGAGGCTGGCCGCGGTCCGAAATCGGAGCCGACTGCTGCGGCCGCCCAGGACCACGGCGATGAGCCGCAAACCGTCGCGCTTGGCCGTGGTGGCCAGGTTAAAGCGGGCCTTTGTGGTGTAGCCGGTTTTGAGTCCGTCTACACCGGCCAGGCGACCGACTAAAAAATTGGTGTTCTTGAGGCGTTGTCTGCCGGCCCGGAAAGAAACCCGTCGGCGGGAGGTCCAGTCCAGGAGCTGTGGGTAGGCCAGCAAGGCCCGCGTCAAGATGGCCATGTCCGAGGCTGTGGCGCGGTCAGGGGTGGTCCGTCCGGGCGGCGGGAGGCCGTTTACCGTCCGAAAACGGGTCTGGCTCATGCCCAAGGCCGCAGCCCGCGCATTCATCGCCTGGATGTGCGCTGTGACCGAGCCGCTCAGGTGTTCCGCCACGGCGATGGCCGCCCCGTTGGCCGAGGTCACCATCATGGCTTGCAGCAACTCGCCGAAGGGCAAGACCTCTCCGGCCCGAAGGTTCACACTGCGCCCCCCAGGCCGGCTGGCCCGGCGACTGATGGTGACGGGTGTGTGGAGGGACACCTGACCGTCCCGGAGGGCTTCGAGGGCGAGCAGACCGACCATCATTTTGGTCAGGGAGGCGAGCGGCCAGACCCGTTTCTCATGCCGGGCGAACAGCACTTGGCCGCTGTCGGCCTCTTGGAGCAGGACCGCCACAACGTCGCGCGACGGCGGCAAGGGCGGTGTAGCAACCGACTGGAACGAAACCGCGGGCAGAAGTTCGGCCCGGACAGGGGAAGGGTCAATACTGGGCAGGAAACCCCACAGGCACAGCCCGCCGATCAGGCTCCACATGGGAATCCTGGATACACATCCAGTCCACATCCTCCACACCATCCCCTCCACAGCTTTTTTCAGCGACCCACCACCCCGGCCACATGCGGAGTCATGTCCGACCCAGAGACAAAAACGGTAGCACACACGGGAAGGAGGGGTCAAGCCGGTGCGCTGACTCCGCATGCTTCAGCGCGGCTTGCGTTCAAGCATGGTGTACAAGGCATGAAGCTCATGGCGGATGGCACGTAAGAGTCGGCGCTGTTCAGACGAAGATGACGGTTTCGGCTGGGCCGCTTGTTCGGCAGGCTGGGAGGGGCTGGTATCAGCAGCCTGAGGAGCGGAGTTTTCAAGGGCTTTGATCTGTTTTTTTGCTCCGGCAATCGTAAACCGCTCTTCGTACAGGAGGTGCTTGATTGTGAGCAGCAACTCAACATCACGATGACGGTACAGACGGTGATGGGATGGAGTTTTGCCGGGTTTGATACTCGGAAACTCAGTCTCCCAGTAACGGAGGACATACGGCTTAACCCCAACAATTTTCGCAGCTTCCCCAATTCGGAAATAGAGCTTGTTGGGTAACTCAGCTTGTTCCACAACACGTTCAGGAAGGGTTGAGTGCCTTTTTCAGCACAGGGCTCGACTTGAATGAGAGGACCCGACGACCGGAGATCATAATCGTTTCCCCGGTCTTGGGATTACGCCCTTTACGGGGTTGTTTCTCATTGATGGCAAAATTCCCAAAGCCCGAAATCTTGACTTTCTCGCCCTTTTCAAGACGGGTCTTCATAATCTCGAAAATCGACTCAACGACCTCGGTCGCCTCTTTCTTCGAAAAGCCCACTTTTTCGTATATCTGTTCAACAATATCTGCTTTTGTCATGCCCAGCCTCCCGCTCGGGCGCAGCACCGCCGCCGGGGCAGCGGGGAACACATCCTAGGCGGCCAAACGCTCTTTGGCGACCTTGACAACCGCGCCAAAGGCATCCGGGTCATGGACAGCGAGCGCGGCCAGAATTTTTCTGTCGATGGCGACCTCAGCCTGGGCTAAACCGTGGATCAAGCGGCTGTATGACAAGCCGTTCAGACGGGCGGCGGCGTTAATGCGGATGTTCCATAAACGCCGAAAGGTCCGCTTTTTTACCCGGCGATCGCGGTAGGCATAGACGAGGCCGCGTTCAACGGTTTCGCGTGCCTGACGGTACAGACGGCGGCGGCCCCCCACGAAGCCTTTGGCGAGTTTGAGAATCTTTTTTCGACGGCGGCGAGCCTTGAAGCCGCGTTTTACTCGGGGCATGTGTTCTCCTTTACCGAAACGGAATCAGGGCCCGAATCGCGCGTTCATCGGCCGCCGAGACGAGACCCGGCTGCCTCAGGTGCCGTTTCTGTTTTGTCGTCTTGGTGGACAGAATATGACGCCGATAGGCACGGTAACGCCGCACCTTTCCAGACCCCGTAACCTTGAAACGTTTGGCCGCCCCGCGGCACGTTTTCAGCTTTGGCATGGCTTACCTCGGAACAATGAGCATGGACATGTTGCGGCCCTCTAAACGGGCCTGGTTTTCGATCGTCCCAATATCCTCAATTTTTTGAAACACCTTATCCAGCAGCTCCTTGCCAACCTCGGGATGGGTAATCTCCCGGCCGCGGAAGAAGATCGACACCTTGACCCGCTGCTTCTTCTCCAGGAAACGCCGGATATTATTGACCTTGAAATCAATATCGTGGTCATTTGTTCGGGAGCCGAGTTTGACCTCTTTTACGAGCACCTGGGTTTGATTTTTCCGCGACTCCTGAGCCTTCTTCTTCTGCAGGTAGCGGTACTTGCCGTAGTCCATGAGCCGGCAGACCGGGGGCGAGGCGGTCGGTGATATTTCGACCAGATCGAGTTCTCGCT
Source organism: uncultured Binatia bacterium (SeqCode) (assembly GCA_965242605.1). Taxonomy (GTDB): domain Bacteria; phylum Desulfobacterota; class Binatia; order Bin18; family Bin18; genus JAAXHF01. The sequence goes on from CBDESS010000001.1 coordinate 877,714, forward strand.
CCTCGGTCAGACGTAAGGCCTCGGCCAAGTGCAGGACGCCGACCTGGGTTCCGCCTTCGTCAATGACGCGGACTTCGCGTGCGCGGATCTGTTGATTGATCCGAACCCCTGCTTCTCGAGCTATGGCGCACCTCCCGGCACATGGACAGTGGCCAGGCGGTGAGGCAGGCGGCAAGCGGTCCGGGCGGGGGCCCCCGCTCCTGTATGTCCTCTGGGGGCTGCTGTCACAGTGCTCATGTGTTTATCACCATAGGCGCGGGCGGTATCGAACCGCCGACCTCTTCCGCGTCAAGGAAGCGCTCTCCCACTGAGCTACGCGCCTGCAAAATTGTCTCTTGTGCTGTCCTGAGGTTGCGCTATCCGGCGAGGGGAGGAGTTGGATCAGGACTCGGCAGTGACCTCAACCTTGATATTTACCCGCATTGCGCCGCCTAGATTGACCGGCACATCATACGAGCCCACCTGCTTGATCGGCTCGTCAAGGAGAATTTTCCGTCGGTCAAGGCTCAGCCCCTTCTCGTTGAGGGCTGCCTCAAGGTCGATATTCGTGACCGACCCAAACAACCGTCCTTCTTCTCCGGCCTTGGCCGGGATGGTGAGACTCAGGGCGGACAGCTGTTCAATCAGCGCCTGGGCCTGGCGCTCGGCTCGTTCTTTTTTGCCCGCCACCAGGCGCTTGTGATGCTCAAGGACGCGGACATTGCGCCGATTTGCTTCAACCGCCAGCCCCCGCGGCAGCAAATAGTTCCGCGCGTAGCCGTCCCGGACCTTGACAACATCACCGATCTGCCCCAGATTAGCGACCTCTTCCTGTAGAATAATCTCCATGGCCATTCTCGCTTACGGCAGTGTGCGCCAAAACACAAGGCACCGCGCCACCCGATGCTTACGCCTGGGTTCTCACATACGGGAGCAGGGCAATCGCCCGCGCCCGCTTGACGGCGGTTGTGAGCTTCCGCTGACACCAAGCACACGTTCCGGTAATGCGGCGGGGGATAATTTTGCCTCGCTCGGTGATGAAGTCCTCAAGGATGCGTGTTTCCTTATAGTCAATCGAGAGGCTTTTGTCGGCACAGAACCGACACACTTTTCGTCGCAAGCGACGGCGGGCTGGGAATTTATCGTCCCCGTGCTGGGCGCGGCGGAAACGCCCTCCTCCGCCTCCTCTTGCTGGTGATCTTGCCATGCGCTGTTCTCCTCAGTGTCTTTTCAGTTTGTGGTCGGCGAGGCTGGCTCGTCGTGCTCAGCCGGTTTACTCTGCGCATTCTGCCCAGCATCGGCCGGCGTGACCGCAGGCTCCTGGGCCGTCGCTGGCCCGAGGGCTGGCTGGCCCGACTCAGCAGCAGACTCAGCAGGAGCTTCGGGCGGCGTCTCGGCCTCTGTCTCGCTCACCGCCTCGGAGCGGGGCTGTGCGCCCGGGCGTTTGTCTGAAGGGGCTTTGCGCACGATGGACAGAAACCGTATCACATCTTCGCTCAACCGAAAGTTGCGTTCCAACTCCTGGAGTGCCACAGGTGTGGCCTCATATTCGAGGCGGACATAATAGCCCCTGCGTTGTTTCTGAATCCGATAGGCCAACTCCCGCATGCCCCACTCTTCGACCTGGAGCACCTTTCCCTGGCCGTTCTCAACGAGTTGCTCCATCCAGGTCAGGACTTCCTTCACCCGAGCTTCAGCCAAGTCGGGATGCAGGATGGTGAGTGTTTCATAAATCGGCATGCGTTCCTCCGGTCCGTACAGTGTGTATTTTTGCATAGCATAGGGCAAAAGGGACGACAATAGAGCGGATTGAGGCCCAAGTCTGCCAGACTCAGCCCCCAGAGCCGGCCCGATTAAACCCATCCATTGCCCGCTCCAGCCCTTGTGCGACGACCGCCTCAACCGCATCCGCGCCGCGCCGCGCCGCGCAGAGCATAAACGCCCTCTCTTGCTCAGTAAAGCGACGCAACACAAAATCTGTGACGGGCGTAGCGTCCTGAGGTCGTCCAATACCGATCTTCACCCGGGGAAAAGCCTTACTGCCAAGTCCGTCAATGATCGAAGCCACCCCTCGGTTGCCGCCAGCACCGCTCCCACCCCGCTTGATGCGAATCCGGCCCAAGGGCAGATCAAGGTCATCGTGTACGACCACGAAATCGGGGGCAGACAAACTATACCACTCCCGAATCCGGCCCGCGGCTTCCCCACTGTTGTTCATAAAGGTCTGGGGCTGGACCAGCAGGACGGTCTGGTTATTGCGGCATCCCCGGCCGATCCGAGACAGCAGGAGGCTGCCTTCGAGGCCGCATCGTTTCGCCTTCCTCCCTCGATCTGTTGAAACGATGCGGCCTTCAAGCGGAAGGTGCCACCGCTCGGCCAGGATGTCGATCACCCGGAATCCCAGGTTGTGGCGGGTATTGTGGTAGGTCGGGCCTGGATTCCCCAAACCGATCAGCACACGCACGACAGCTATTCGCTCACTTCGGCCGGCACATCGTCGGCTGGCGTCTCTTCGGTCGTTCCTTCTGCTGTCACCTCTGGCTGGCGGCGTATGTGGACGGTGACCACGGCTGTATGCGGATCGGTGAGAACGGTGACCTGCTCGGGCAGCGCCAAGTCTCCAACCCGAATCACGTCGTTGACATCAAGTTCGGTCACATCAATCTCAACCGCGGGAGGGAGGTCACGCGGCAGACACTCAATGGCAATATCACGAACCATAGCCTGGAGCGTCCCACCAGCCGTGACGCCTTTCGCCCGCCCCGAGAGATGGACGGGGATGGTGGTCTGGAGCGGCTTACTCTCATCCACTGCAAAGAAGTCGGCGTGTAAGAGCGCACTGGTCACGGGATGGCACTGGAGTTCTTTGAGCAAAACAAGCGTATCGTTCAATGCGGGGTCCGGGGAAGCCAGTTTCAGCAGGGGCGCGCCCTGGATTTTCGACAGTTGGGTGCGCATCTCCTTGGCATCAACGCTGAGCGAGGTCGCCGCTCTGCCGGCACCATAGAAGACGCCCGGCACTTTTCCCGCCCGCCGCATCTGAGCGGCGCGTTCTTTTCCTCTTGTCTGACGTGTTTCAACCCTCAGGTGTATGTTTTCCATCGTGTCCTCGTTTTCCTGGCCTGTCTCAGCGCACCCGCTTAAAACAGCGAGCTGATTGACTCCTCATTGTGGATGCGTCGAATGGCCTCTCCCATCAGCGGAGCGATGGACAGGACGCGAATCTTGTCCAACTCGTGGGTCTCGGGCTGGAGCGGAATTGAGTTCGTGACCACCAGTTCCTCCAGGGTAGACTCCTCTATCCGTTTCATCGCCGGCCCGGACAGTACGGCATGCGTACAACAGGCAAAGACCGCCTCGGCTCCGGCCTCGTGCAGCGCGGACGCCGCAGCGGTGAGCGTCCCGGCCGTGTCCACCATGTCATCAATCAGGACGGCAACCCGGCTGCCCACATCGCCGATGATGTGCATCTCGGCAACATCGCGGTTGGCGCTGGCCGACGGGCTCTCTTCAACCTCCTGACCACGCCGCTTGTCTATAATCGCCAAGGAGGCCCCGAGGCGCTTGGCAAACGCCCGTGCGCGTTCCACCCCACCTGCGTCGGGAGACACAACGCAGATCTTCTCGCGCCCGACCCGAGAACTCAGATATGGCACGAGCACAGGTGCTGAAAACAGGTTGTCCACCGGGATATTAAAGAAGCCCTGAATCTGTCCGGCGTGCAACTCAGCCGTCAGCACCCGAGAGGCCCCGGCGGTGGTGAGCAGGTCGGCCACCAATTTAGCGCTAATCGGCACACGGGGGGCAACCTTTCGATCTTGACGGGCGTAGCCGTAGTAGGGAATCACGGCGGTAATCCGGTTTGCCGAGGCACGCTTGAAGGCGTCAAGCATCAGCAGCAACTCCATGAGATGATCGTTGACGGGCGTACACAAGGACTGCACCACAAAGACATCGCCCCCCCGAACATTCTCGGTAATTTCAACCGAGCTTTCGCCATCGCTGAAGGTCCGAATATCAGCCGCCCCCAGACGCTCCGGCAGGCTGGCGCAAATTTCCTCAGCCAACGGCCGATTCGATCTCCCGGCGAAGATTTTGAGTACATCCCGCATCGGATACCCCCCGTGAGAAAAGCCGTGCCGAAACAAAGGTGCATCGTCTGAGCCGGTCAACAAGAGGAAGGCAGGACGATGCACCTTTGGTGAACGATGCGCTCTCTTGTGTCCTCACCCTTGCCTGTGCGGCCGCCGCCTCGGGAAGCACTCATCGTTCGCCCGCACTGGGGAGGCAGGATTCGAACCTGCGAATGCCGGGGCCAAAACCCGGTGCCTTGCCTGGCTTGGCTACTCCCCACCAGCACGATCTTCCACGCTCATTCCGAGCGGCCTAACTAAAGGCCAGACACGGCAAAAGTCAAGAGGGCAGGCAGGCCCAGCCCACACAGGCTCACATTGAGCGACCATCCTGTGGGCCCCAGCGCGGCTCTTCAGCCAGGGATTCAACCACGAACACCCGCCCCTGCCCTGCCACGGTTTTGGCAAGGCTGTCCGCCGCCCGGTGGGCGGCCGCCCGGTGGCCGAACAGCCCGAAGACGGCCGACCCACTCCCGGACATCAGCACCGCCTCGGCCCGTGTGCCCAGGAGCCTGTTCTTGAGGTCTCGAAGCAGCGGATGGGCGGGCAGGACGGCCCGCTCAAGATCATTGACACAAGCGGCCGGCGACGGCCAGCCATCGGCCAGGACAGCGATCGTTGGAGACGAGTCATCAAAAGGTAAATCGTCTTGCCTTCGATCTGTTGAAACGACGCGGCCTTCTCTCGATCGGAGAAGACGAGGCACCTCAGCAGTCGCCCCGATCAGCTGGTCAAAACGCCGGTAGGCCCACGCTGTGGAGACGCCAAAAGCCGGAATGACCAGGACCAGCCAGCGCCTCCCGACCAAGCGGACCGGCCTCAACTCCTCGCCGATCCCCGCCACCCGGGCCGGCTGACACGGAATGAAAAACGGCACATCTGCGCCCAAACGCAGCCCCAGTTCACACAGTCGCTGCTCGGTCCAGCCAAGCCGCAGCAGGCTGTTGAGCCCTTTCAGGACCGCCGCGGCATCGCTGCTTCCACCGCCCAGACCAGCCCCGGCCGGAATACGTTTGATCAGACGGAGCGAGAGACAGGCGGCGAGCCCGGCTTCTTGACACAGCAGCACGGCGGCGCGACAGGCCAGATTGGTCTCGTCGCTCGGAATACATGGATCGTCGCAGCTCAGACAAATCTGTGCCGGGCAGGCGGCTGAGACCACATCGTCCAGCCCTATGTGAATCTCATCGCACAGGCTGACCGGCAGCATGAGAGAATCAAGCCGGTGATACCCATCTTCCCGCCGGCCCACAATACGCAAAAACAGGTTGACTTTGGCTGGAGCAAGAACCCGCATAGACCCTGTTGTTGCAGGCTCTGGCCCGGTCTGCAACAAAGATGCCTCGTCTTGCCTTCGAGGCCGCATCATTTCAACAGATCGAGGGGAAGGCGAAACGATGCGGCCTGCTCTCGACCGGAGAAGACGAGACACCTTTACGGAGGGGCGGGGCGGCTGAGGCTGTCCTCTTCTACAGGCCGAAAAACTGCTGGGCGTTCTGGCCCAGAATCCTGTCAACCGTCGATTCAGGCAGGCCAGAGAGGAGCGTACGGGCCTTATGGATTGGCCGGGTAAACCCCTCCGCGTGGGGATAGTCCGAGCCAACAAAGAAGCGGCTATCGCCGGCGAAGCGGATCATCAACGGAAACATCTTTTCTTCCGGGTCGCCATTGACCCAGATATTCCGCGCAAAATACTCGCTGGCCGGACGCTTCATCTGCGAGGTGTGGCCCATGTAGGTAAAGCGATAGTTGAGCCGCTCCAGCCATTCTCCAACCCAGCCCACCATCGCCTCAATAGTTGCCACCCGCAGCCTCGGAAACCGCTCAAGGACCCCGTCATAGACCATCGTCGTCAGCGCCATGCGCGGGTCCTGGATGACATTCATCGTGACAAACATGAAGCCGGGGTCTTGGCCCCGATACCACTCGCTGCCGGTATAGTGCGGATGACCAACCAGATGAATGCCGACACTCAGATCAAGGTCCTGTACAGCCGCCCAGATGGGGTCAAAGTCTGAATGGCCAAAGCTGCGTCCCCCCACCGGCGCAGCCGCCACAAAGATCGTCCGACACCCGAGCCCAGCCACCCGTTCCAGTTCGGCAACAGCCAGCCCGGGGTCCCGCAAAGAGATATGGGCGGCCGGAAAGAGGCGGTCTTTGTGCGCAGCGCACAGCTCGAACGCCCAGGTGTTGTAGGCTCGACACAGAGCACTGGCCAAAGCCGGGTCCTTGACCCCACCTTCCCACAGCAGGCCGAGGGTGGGATACACCACCTGGCAGTCAATGCCCTCGCTATCCAGAAACCGGACCCGGGCGTCCATATCCTGCCATTGACTGTTGGTCACCAAATATCGGTCAAAGGTGTTCAGGTCCCGGCCGGCTTCTTTCTGGCCATAGCCGACCACCGCGGCAAGCAGCGTATCGACGTCAACGAGTGGCAGGGGCCGGCCATCGGCCAGCATCCGCAGCCGACCTTCGGCGTCTTTCTCAACTCGCATCTCGCGGCCGCGGAAGGCCGGGTCAATATACTCCTCAAACAGATTCAGCGGTTCGACGAAATGGCTATCACCATCAATGATCGGCATGACCGCCTCCTTATCGCTCGTCTTTGATTCCAGCGGAGGCAATGAGCAGTGCTGCACCGACGATCAAGACCGCCCATCCCCATTGCAAATTGGACTGACTGCGCCGCTATCATCGTAGCCAGTTCCTGAAGAAAAGGATCGTCGGCGAGTTCTGACGCTCTATACGCTTTGGCCTGAGACACCCTTGTTTGTTGATGGATGAATGTAAACAGCAGAATCGCAAGGCTTCCTGGACCGTAAACCAAAGACCTTTGAATTTTTCCGCTAAAACCAAACCTGGAGATATCCCAGCCAGGACTGGTACAATTATCCCATCACCCTGCCCATTACGGCAATAGTTTGGATTTCTCCATAATCGGAACGCTGACAATTGGCATAAATACACCAGTGAATAGAGTGATTGATCCAACGACACCAAGGAGCTTTTGCGTACCCATGCCCTCTCTCCTCTGGTGTTCTGGTAGCGTAGTCTAACTGGTCTGGAGGGCCAACCGGGGGGCCACAGCTGGTGCTTCGCGTTTGGGCGACGGCAGGGTGAGGGCCAAGATCGCGGCAATCAGGCCGGTCGCCGTACTAGTCAGGAACGGGGCCGCATAACTGCCAAACGAGGTGTGCATCATCCCACCCATGAGCCCCCCGGAGCCCATACCAACCGAGGCCACCATGAAAAAGACCCCCAGAATTGTGCCGATTGAGCGGAGGCCAAAATACTCACGAAACAACATCGCATAGACCGGCATCGGTCCGCCATAGCCCAGGCCGAACAGCACCGCCCAGGTATAAAAAGTCGGGGTGGTCCGGGCTTCAATAAACAGCGGAATCATGATCGCCTGGAGACCCAGAAATCCGGCCAGCGCCCACTTGGCCCCAATCCGGTCGGCCAGCAGACCATTGGCAATCTTCCCGACCATGCCAAAGATGGCCATGGTCGCCACCACCCGAGCCGCGGCCGAGGCAGCCAGTCCGGTATCGGTCATATGGCTCACGCCGTGCAGCAGAATGCACGAGTGACACACGCAGCAGCCGATGACCATGAAATTCAGCGTCCAAAAGGAGCGCGTCCGCATCGCCTCTCCCAGGCTCAGGCCCGGCAGCCGGGTCGGGACCGCCGCCTGTCGCGCCTGGCTTCGCTGACTTGGCCCAGGCTCTTGACAGGCCCGATACTCACGCATGAGCAGGGCCAGCGGAATGATGAGCAGGGCGATCAGGCCCATCCCGACATAGGCCCCCCGCCAGCCATAGGCGGTCAGCAGGAAAACCGACAGCGGGGCAAAGACCGCCGAGCCCACATTCTGAGATTGGGCGATCGCCAAGGCCAAGCCCTGATTGCGCACGAACCACTTTGTAACCAGGGCGGTGAGCGGAACGCCGGCAGCCGAGCGACCGGCCGCGATGAGCACGCCAAAAAAGAAATACAACTGCCACAAGGCTTCGATCTGACTCATCAGAAAGGTGCCGATAATAAAAACAATCCCGCCGCCAATCATCACCCAGCGTGAGCCAAAGCGGTCACTCAGCACACCACACAGCAGACCGGCTAAGCCAAAGCTCAGCCAGTTGAGCATCGAGGCGACCGAGACCGTCCCCCGGTCCCACTGAAACTCGGCCACAATCGGCTTGAACATCACGCCGAAGGCTTCAATCACCCCGTACATAATCAGGCTCAACACCAAGCCGGCAAAAACAATCACCCAGCCGTAGAACACCCCTCCCGCCGAGGCCGCATCGTTTCGCCTCCCCTCAACCTGTTGAAACGATGTGCCCTTCCGGTCCTGGTCCGTTTGCGGCATGGCTGCGGTCTTCTCCATCGGCCCTCCCTCTTGAGACGATGCGTCTTTCAACGCTGGCGTGCCCCCGTCTCGCTCGCTCCTCCGCATAGCAGGTGGCCCTTCGAAAAGATAGAGGACAGGGCGAGCTACTGACGTAGCCGTCTCTGGTGTGCTACAACCCGAGTCAGAAAGGAGGACCCAAGTATGGCAGATGTTCGAGAAATCACCGCAGGCTTGCAGTTTCCCGAGGGCCCGATCGCGATGGACGACGGCAGCGTTATCGTGGTTGAGATCAAACGCGGCACCCTCACCCGTATCCAACCGGACGGCAGCAAGGAGGTCGTGGCCGAAACCGGCGGCGGCCCAAATGGTGCCGCAGTCGGCCCTGACGGCGCAATCTATGTGTGCAACAACGGCGGCTTTGACTGGATTGAGGTGAACGGCTTGACCGTCCCGCACGGCGTGCCGGCCGACTACACGGGTGGCTGTATTCAGCGGGTAGATATCAACACCGGCACGGTTGAGGTCTTGTACACCGAGTGCAACGGCTACAAACTCAAAGGTCCGAATGACATTGTGTTCGATGCCAGAGGAGGCTTCTGGTTCACCGATTTTGGCAAGCTCAGAGACCACGACCGGGACCGGGGTGGCGTGTATTACGCCAAACCCGACGGCTCGATGATTACAGAAATCGCCCAGCCGGTTGACGGGCCAAACGGCATCGGCTTAGCCCCGGGCGACACAAAGCTGTATATCGCCCAGACCTTTGAGAGCCGGGTGTGGCAGTGGGATATCACCGCCCCGGGCGAGGTCGCCCGGACCGAGGGTACGGGCGGTCCCATCCTCGCCGGTCCGGGCGGGGCCAGCCTGTTAAACAGCCTGCCGGGCTATCAGCTGCTCGACTCGCTGGCTGTGGACAGCGCCGGTTATGTGTGTGTCGCAACCTTGATGGACGGGGCCGGCATTTCCGCCTTTGCGCCGGACGGCTCACACGTGGATCATGTGCCGCTGTCCGACCCGTTCACGACCAATGTGTGCTTTGGCGGCCCCAACCTCAAGACTGCCTACGCTACCCTGTCGGGAGCCGGCACCCTCGTCGCCTTTGACTGGCCGCGGCCCGGTCTGAAACTGAATTTCACCGCCTAGATCACATCACGATGTATCGTCTTGCCTTCGAGGCCGCATCATTTCGCCTTCCCCCTCAAGTCTGTTGAAACGATGCGGCCTTCTTCCGAATCTGAGAAGACGATGCATCTTTAAGCTCCAGCCCCCGTCAGTCGGGGAGGTCAAAACCATAAATCGGCTCCCCCCGCTCTGCTCCTCACCTGAAAGTCCATCCTCCTCGGTCTCCTCTTGCCGCTCGCCAGGCGTAGCCGCTACCATGCGGCAGTGCTACACCTGCTGGGAGGGACTGCGTGGATTACACAGACACATCTGCCCGTTTGCAGCATCTGCGCGAGTTTGAGCCACGGCTGAGCCGCCCGGTGATGATGAAGGTCCAAGAGTTTCAGCGCAACAATCGGCTCAAACATGTGATATTCTCGGCCCAGTTCGACCGCGAACTGCTCGGCCGCCTGACCGGCCTGGCAACGATGATTCGGCAACTGGCACGCAACCGACGCGGCAGCCGACTGTTGCGAGACACCTTGTGCGACAAGTCGGCCATGCTGCACTTCACCCAAGCCTCCACCCGGACCTTTCTGTCCTTTGTCCGGGCCTGTCAGCACCTGGGCATGGACTACGCCGAGATCCGCAACCCGGCCGTCTCGTCGGCCTATAAAGGCGAGTCCGACCTCGATGCGATCATGATGTTCAGCACCTATTTTGACACCGTGATCCTGCGCGACCCCCTGCCCAAGCTGGCCGAGTGCTTCGCCTACAAGATGAACGACATGGATAAGCCGGTGCCGATTGTGAACGGCGGCTCCGGCGCGGACGAGCACCCGACCCAGGCCCTGCTTGACTACTATACGATCCAGGAAGTCTTCAAGTTCAGAGACCGGGAGGGCGAGCACGAAAGCGACGATCGCAACCTTGGCCGCCGGCTGTCCGACCTGCGCACCCGCTGGCCAAACCTGCGGCCCGGTCTGGACGCCAAAACCTATCTGTTCTGCGGCGATGTGGGCCGCAGTCGGACCATTCGCTCGCTGGCCGCCCTGCTCGCCCGGCACGACGACGTGACCATGTATTTTGTCGGTCCCGAACACCCTCGGCTGAGCGTCACCGCCGACCTCCAGGCCGAGCTTGTCGAGGCCGGCGTCACCGTGCATGAGCGCGCCGCCCTGGTTGACTGCATTGGCGAGGCCGACCTGGTCTATATGACCCGGGTCCAACACGAACACGACGACGAGGCCGTAGCCGCCTTTTTGAGCGGCCTGGACCGCCAACGCTTCATCCTGGACCGCCGGCGGCTGCACCAGATGCGCGAGTACGCGGCGATCCTCCACCCCTTCCCCCGCAACGACGAAATCTCTCCCGATGTGGACAGCGACCCCCGGGCCCTGTATTTCGCCCAGGCCGAGAACGGCATGTGGGTCAGGGCGGCACTGATCGCCCACCTGCTTGACGCCGAGTCGGAGATCATGCTGCGTCACCAGGATTTCTTCAAAAAAGAACATCGCTCGTGGAACGAGCAGTAGGACCGCCGCCCCGGCCCGGACGCAGGCGAGAAGAAGGAATGCTGTATTGTCGCGCTGCCCTGCTCTGCCTGTTGAGTCTCGCCGCCCTGCCCCACGCTCTGGCCCAGACAGTCTCCCCCCCCCGGCAAGAGCCGCTGAGTCTTCCCGATATGGAGGTCCGGGGCACAACGCCGCTGATGGGCCTCGGCCTGCCCCGCGAGCAGGTCCCGGCCAACGTCCAGATCACCGCCGGCGAGCGCTTGGCCAACCGCGGGGCCCTCACTACGGCCGACTTTCTGTCCCGCGAGTTCGCCGGCATCAGCCTCACCCATGTCCAGAACAACCCGTTTCAGCCCGACCTCAGCTACCGCGGCTTTACCAGCTCGTTTCTGATTGGCACGCCCCCGGGCCTGAGCGTGTTTGTGGACGGGGCGCGGGTCAACGAACCCCTGGCCGACCAGGTCAACTGGGACCTGATTCCAACCGACGCGATTGACCGGATCGAGCTGCACCCCGGCTCACACCCGGTCTACGGCCGCAATACCCTCGGCGGTGCGCTCGTCATGCGTACCAGGCGGGGGTTCAGCCATCCGGGGACCAGCGCCGAAATCTGGGGCGGCTCCTTTGGCCGGCTGCGGACCCTGCTGCAAAGCGGCGGCAGTCGCGGCAACTTCGACTATTTCCTGTCCGGCAGCTTCTTTCGTGAAGACGGCTTTCGAGACTTCTCTGACGGTCACGTCGGCAATGTCTTCGGCAAGCTCGGCTATGTGGACGAGGTCCAGGACGCCAGCCTGTCCCTGACCTCGGTCCATAACCGCCTGACCGGCAACGGCCCCCTGCCCGAGAGCCGGCTCACACGCGACCGCTCGGCCGTCTTTACCCACCCCGACCGCTTCCAACCCGTGCTGTGGTTTCTGCATGGCACCTATCAGCGCACGCTCAGCCCTGCCCTCAGCCTGTCCACCACCCTGTTCGGCCGGCTGCTCGATGTGGACCAGTTCAACCGCGATGTGGAGGAGGATGTCGATGCCCGGACCAATCAGAAAAGCTGGGGGGGGGCCGCGCAGCTGGCCTACCAGGGACCGGCATTCGGTATGCCGCTGACCCTCATCGCCGGCGTCGATTACAGCGGCGCACGGCTCGACCATGTGATTGCCGAGCTGGAAGGAGAGGAAGAGGGAGCAGGCGAAGCCGGCTTTGCGATCGAAACCAACGTCAAAACCCACACCCACGCCGGCGGCCCGTTTATCACCGCCACGCTTGAGCCGATTTCAAAACTGGCCGTCACCATGTCCGGCCGCTACGATGTCACCCATCTGAAAATCACAGACCGCCTGGCCGGCGACGGCACTGACGACGGCCCGGACGCCAGCGGCAGCCATACCTTTGACCGCTTCAACCCGGCCGTCGGTGCCAGCTATCAACTGGCCGAGAGCCTCAGCCTGTACGCCGGCTACAGCCAGAGCTACCGCGCGCCAACCGCGATTGAGCTGACCTGCGCCAATCCCGAAGCGCCCTGCCCGGTGCCAACCGCCATCGTTGATGACCCGCCGCTCAAGGCCGTCAAGGGCAAGACCTGGGAGGCCGGCCTGCGCTGGTCTCCCCGGCCGATTCTCCAGGCCTCACTGGCCTTCTACCGGACCGACCTCAAGGATGACATTCTGTTCCGCAACGAGCCGCAGAGCCGGGTGCTGGGCTTTTTTCAGAATATCGATGCCACCCGCCGCCAGGGTCTTGAGTTCCTGCTGCGTGGCCGCTGGAGTTGGGGCACCTGGTTTGCCAACTACACCCTGACCGAGGCGACCTTTGAGGACAATGTGCGGCTGTTCACCTTTGCCAACGCAGACCGCCTGGCCCTGGTCACAGCCGGCGACCGGCTGCCGCTGGTGCCGGCCCACCGGGTGAACGGCGGCCTGGAAATCGCCCTCCCCGCCGACCTGTGGCTCAGTTTTGACGGCGCGTATGTGGACAGCCAATATCTCCGTGGCGACGAGGCCAACACCCACGCCAGGCTTGACCCGTATTTTGTCGCCAACGCCCAACTGGCCCATAAGACCGGGCGTTTTGACATCTTTGTCCGCTGTGAGAATCTGTTCGACGAGGACTACGAGAGCTACGGCGCGCTGTTTGAGAACACCCTGGACGACACCGGGCTTGAGCGCTTTCTGGGCCCCGGCGCGCCCTTTGGGGCCTTTGGCGGTGTGCGGTTCCGGTTCTGAGCCCGCCCCTGGCGGCTGAACCGCTCCAGCCGGTATGGCGCGAGGAGCTCAAGGTCTGCCCCGTCCACGATCTCCAGTGCGCCCCACTCCCCGACCAGCGGTGCCAGCGTCACCCCGCTGTGCATCAGCGCCACATAGACATTGGGCACAGCCCGACTCCAGCCGAGCACCGGATAGCCGTCGGCCGGCATCGGACGATAGCCGACCGGAACGCGAACCGCCCGGGCCGCGGCCAGCGCCGGCAGATGGTGCGTTGCGCCCGACAGCAGCGCCTCGGCGTGGGCCGGTGAATCATCGCTGGCAGGGCGCTCCTGGCTGCCCTCGCCGATGATGACTGTCCCGTCGGCCCGCTGGCAGATATGGATGCCCGGCCGCTCCCCATCACCGGGAACATTCAGCACGGCCAGGGTCTTGAACAGCGGCGGCTGCGGCCCGGTCCGCACCACCACCCCAGGGCTGCGCTGTTGCGGCAGAGGAATGCCCAGCCGCCCGGCCAGCCCGGTCGCGTCCACGCCCGCGGCCAGGACCACCCGATCGCATGGCAGCTCGCCCGCATCGGTCTGGACCGCGCTCACCAGTCCAGTCGCCGGGTCAAGCTGGAAGCCGACGGCGCGCGTCTGCGCCCGGACGCTTCCGCCCCTGGCCCGTACCCGCTCCAGGCAGGCCCGAATCACCCTGACCGGATCAACCTGCCCGTCGTTGGGGCTGTACGCCCCGAGCGCAAAGCGCCCGAGCCGCAGCCCCGGCTCCAGGGCAGAGCACTCGGCCTCGTCCAGCAGCCGGCTGTCGTGCCCCCGCCGGCGCAAGACGGCCACCGCGGCGCACAGCTCCTCAGCCTCGCCAGGCGTCCGCGCCCAGCGCAGCTCACCACCCCAGACCAAGCCGACATCAGCGGCCAGCCTGCGGGCAAACCGGTCCCACATATCGACCGCCCGGCGGTTCAGGTCGTGGTACGAGGCGGGCTCTTTGCCGGCCGAGGCGTTGAGCCAGGCGAACGAGTGCCCGGACGCCCCAGAACCCGGCTCAGTCCGGTCAAGCACGGTGAGCCGGACCGGCCGCTGTGACAGATGGAAGGCGATTACAGCGCCGACAATGCCGGCACCAATGACAATAACCCGGGGAGGCGGAGGGGACGATCCCATGCCCGGGGCATACCAGGTTCTGCCCCAGCGAGCCACAGCGACCTTGCACCGCGCGCCGTTTTGCCGTATAGAGCGGCTGAGCTTGACACCAGCAAGGAGCGTTGCCGATAGCCATTGCAGACCACATCAAACAAGTGAGAGAAGGACTGCGGAGCGACGCTTTTTCTTCCGAGGCGGCGGTTTCCCAGGGCATTCTTTTGTCGGCGCTGCACGAACTCGGCTGGCCTGTCTTCGATATCAGCGTGGTTGTCCCCGAGTTCTCGCTTGGGGAAGGAGGGCGGGTTGATTTTGCGCTGTGTCACCCGACGAACAAGCCCGCTGTCTTTGTCGAGGTCAAGCGGGTTGGCCGGTCGGACAGGGATGACAAACAGCTCTTTGAGTATGCCTTCCATCAAGGTGTGCAGGTGGCCATCCTGACGGACGGCCAGGAGTGGAGCTTCTACCTGCCGGCTGAGCAGGGGCACTACATGGAGCGGAGGGTCTACAAGCTCAACCTTCTGGAGCGAAACATCGAAGACGCAGCCAGCAGGCTGGAGCGATACCTCAGCTATGAGCGGGTCTGTTCGGGTGAAGCCCTCGGGGCCGCCCGGTCGGATTATCAGACCGTCGCCAGGCAGAGAGAAATAGAGGCCGCGCTGCCCAAAGCCTGGAGCGCGCTGCTTGAAGAGCGGGATTCATCGCTGCTTGAGCTTTTGGCCAACAAGGTTGAAGGCCTGTGTGGCTACAAGCCGGCTTCGGATGTGTGCAGCCAGTTTCTTGAAGGGGTCTCAGAGCCTCGCGTCGTCACACCGGCCCCCAATCCTGACCAGTTCAGCAGTCACCTCGTCAGGGAAGCAAAAAAACCACGCGCGGGCAGATACCGCGCGGATGCAGCAGGAGGAATCAACAGCAGTCACCTCGTCAGGGAAGCAAAAAAACCACCATCGGGTGTTCGTACCAGGGCAGTCGTATCGTTCACATTCAGGGGGGAAACGCATGAATGCAGTTCAGCGGCAGAGGTGATGCGCCAAGTTTTCCGTTTGCT
Source organism: uncultured Binatia bacterium (SeqCode) (assembly GCA_965242605.1). Lineage (GTDB taxonomy): Bacteria > Desulfobacterota > Binatia > Bin18 > Bin18 > JAAXHF01. The sequence continues at coordinate 893,183 of CBDESS010000001.1, forward strand.
GGCTGAAGAAGACCCCGATTTTCTCGAACGCTTTGCTGCGCTCAAACACGGCAAAAAGCGGCGGTATTTGGATCAAGACCGGAGGAAGCTCTATCCCGGAAAACCGTCGGACTTCGCCCTGGCCCACTCATTCGAGGTGGCCCACGGCTGGTGGCTTGGGACGAACTACAACCGAAAGGTGATTCGGTGGATGCTGGACTCGGCCTTAGAGGTTGCCCATCCAAGCCTGCGGTCGGTCATAAAGTTCAATGTCGGCGCTTAGGCGCTTCTTCCTGCGGGCGAGACGCCCGCGCACCCAGGATCACAGGATTCAGATCACCCCTTTCTCTTTGAGCGCAGCCACCTGCTCAACACTCAGCCCGGCCAGCCTGGTGTAGACGGCTTCGTTGTCGTGCCCGACCGGGACGGAGCCGCGCCAGATTTTGCCCGGCGTCTCTGAAAAGAGCGGGGTCACTCCGGTGCCCTTCACCGTGCCCACCTGCCCGTCTTCCCATTCGAGGTGCAGCATGCGGGCCTGGTAATGCGGGTCGTCGGCCATGTCCTTGCTGTTCATGATCGGGCAACAGGCGACTTGGGCGGCGTTCATCGCTTCCACCACGTCAGCGACCGTCCGCTCGGCGACCCAGCCGCGCAGCAGGGCGTCAAACTCAATACCCTCGATCGAGTTCACGTCTGCGCTGGCGTTTTGCCATTTCTCGTCCTGTGGGTCGAGACCGATGGCCTGGCACACCCGCGAGAAGACGGCCAGCCCGACCGCGCCGATCACTACCCAACCGTCGCTGGCCTGAAAGGCGTCGTAGGGCTGGAACGCGGTCGCCTTATTGCCCGAGCGGCCGCGCACAAAGCCGTTGGCAAAATACTCCACCATCGTGCCCGACAGGAGGCGGTGAATGGACTCGAATTGTGCAATATCAATGACCTGGCCTTTGCCCGTGCGCTGGGCAAAGATATAGCCCGACAGCGAAGACCACAGGCAGAACAGGGCGGTAATATAGTCCGCGGTCCAGGGGTTGGCCCGGACGGGCGGGTCGGGGTCGGGAAATCCGGTCTGGTACATCAGGCCGCCAAAGGCCTGGCCGATCATGTCGTAGGACGCCCGGCCCAGGTAATCCGCATGACCGCTCTGGCCGTAGCCCGACACATGGGCAATGACGATTGTGGGGTTGGTCTGCAACACCACCTCGTCGGTCAGGCCCCACTTGGTGTACGAGCCAGGCTTGGAACTCTCCATCCAGATATCGCACTCCTTAATCAGCCTGAGAAAGACATCTCTGCCCTCGGGCACACTGAAATCCAGGGTCGTATACAGCTCGTTGCGGCGTTCCTGGACCCAGGTGGTGGCGACTTGGCCGCTGCCGTCCTTGGTCGGCAGTTGCATACCGAGGTGTCGCCAGGCGGCGTCTCCCTCGCCCGGGCGTTCGACCTGGATCACCTCCGCGCCCATCTCGGCTGCCAGCGCGGCGGCATACGGCTGGGCAATCAGACTGCCGGTTGACAGGATGCGGACACCCTGCAACGGCCCAAACTGTTCGGGTAACAGCGACGGCGCGCGACTCTCCATGATAACTCCTCCCTGCGTGATGGCTTACCCCTAACCGAAATCCAGGGCCAAGGCAACGCGCGGCGTGTGGCAGACGTCCCTGCGGCTCTCAGCACGGTCAACCTGGCATCTTTTGACTCGACAAGTCGGCTTTGATAGATGTGTCCCGGCCGGACCAGCAACATGAAGGAGGATAGCATGAAATGGGCGGTCTTCTTTGTGACTTGCACCGCCGCACCCTGTCCATCCGCCCCCAGCCTGGCACGGGCCGGCTCGGGCTTCTATCTGAGCAGCGACTTGGGGGCCAACTTTGCGTCCGGGTCGGACCTTGACAATAGCGACAACGACCGGGCCACCGGGTGCGACGAGTTCCACAACCCGCTCTTTGCCGATGTTCCCCACTGTACAGACCCGGCCGGCCGGGGCGATAGCTGGATGAGCGAGTTCGACGCCGCCGAGGGTATCCTGGCCGGTGCCGCGGTCGGCGACAGCCTGCGGAACAGGCTGATTGAGCAATGCGGCCCGGATTCGCGGCAGCGTCGCTGGAACAGTCAACAGCGAGCAGAGCACCCTCACCGATACGCTGTCGCTGGGCATGAAAGGCCGCTGGGTCAACTTCACCACCTTACCAGGACCGCGGCTCGTGGGACCGCCTGCGCAGCCACGACTCTCAACTGAGGCTTGACGGGAGCGAGCCGGTGAGGTGGAAAGTCAAGATGGACGACATCGAGATGTTCGGGGTCAGCCTGAGCCTCAAGTATCACTTACCAGCCGCCCGGCCTTGCCAAGCGGCTTCCCTTGAAGAGAGGAGAGAGTATGCGACGCGCTCTTTCAGTCACGCTGTGTTGTATCACCATATACGCACTTGCGCCCAGCTTGGCCTGGGCCGGATCGGGCTTCTATCTGGGCAGCGATATCGGGGCAAACTTCGCCTCAAGCCTGGACCTTGACGGAACCGCCTATGATGGGCCGAGCGACTGTGACGAGTTCATCAACCCGCTGGCCCCGAGCCTGCCGGAATGCGCCACCCGGGGTCTGAGTGAATGGGCGAATGACATGGGTACCGCCGAGGGTATGCTGGCCGGTGCCACGGCCGGCTACAGCCTGCGCCCTCAGTTCCCGGCTCAACTGCTGGGCGGCCTGCGGCTGGAGCTGGAATACTTCTACCGGGATTCGGCATACAAGCAGACCTCCGCCCTGTCCGGTACAGGCGGCTCAACCTTGGCCAAGCTCGGCGGCGAGCTGGTCAGGGCCGAAGACCGGGTCGGCAGCGTGACCTCCCATAACCTGTTTGGCAACCTGTATTACGACTTTTTCAACACCAGCCGCTTCACCCCATATATCGGCTTTGGCATAGGCGTGGGTTTCACCGATATGGACTACGGCAGCCTGTGGGCCCGCAATCCCGACCCTGCCGCCATCACCACCGGCCAGGGGCGGTCCAACGCTGAGGTGATCCGCCGCAACCTGGCCGGCACGACCAGCAGCCTCCAGGATGAACTGAGCGACACCCTGTTCGGCTACCAAGTGCTGTTCGGGGTGGACTATGCGCTGACCGACTCGCTGTCTCTGGGGGTCAAAGGCCGCTGGGTCAACTACGACTCGTTCAGCGACAGGGTCGTATGGAACCCGCTGCGCAGCCACCCGCCCAACCGCCGGCGTGACGGCAGTCAGCCGGTGTCGGGCCGCATCAAGACCGACGACATCGAGATGTTCGGCGTCAGCTTGAGCCTCAAGTACCACTTCTAGCTGCCGCGTAGTGGTCGGCCAGGACCCGGGCCACACAGCAGGTCAGCTTCACCCCGGTTGAGAGTTCGAGAAACTCGTTTGGGCCGTGGGCGTTTGAGTGCGGGCCGAGCACCCCGGTAATCATGAACTGGGCCTGGGGGAACTTCTCGCCCAACATGCCCATGAAGGGGATCGTGCCACCCTCGCCCATGTAACACGCCGGGCGGCCGAAGAACTCGCACGACGCCCGCGCCAGCGACTCCTCCAGCCACGCGGCGAGCACCGGCGCGTTCCAACCCGAGGCAGCCATGCCCGGCGCAAAGCTGACCGCCGCCCCATACGGCGGGTCCTGCTCCACGACCTGCTTGACACACGCCATCGCCCGGTCTGGATCGACCAGAGGCGGCAGCCGCAGCGAGACCTGGACCGCGGTGCGCGGTCGTAAGACATTGCCGGCCTGGTTAAGCGACGGCAGGCCGGCCGCGCCGGTAATTTCGAGCTGGGGCCGCCATGTCCGGTTGAGCAGCAAGGCTTCACTATGACCTGTCACCGGCGCGCTGCCGGCCTGAAACGGGAACATGGCCGAGACGGACGAACCCAACACCCCGGCCGCGGCCGCAGCCTGACGCCGGCGCTCGTCGGGGATTTCGGCGTGCAGCTCAGGGGAAGGATGCTGCCCGTGTGCTCGTCTTCCAAGCGGCTGAGCACCTGGCGCAGGACGCGGAACGAGGAGGGCACGATGCCGCTCGCCGCCCCGGAATGCACGCCCTCGGTCAGGGTCGAGACGGACAGCACTCCCATCACCAGCCCCCGCAGCGAGTTCGTGACCCACAGCTGCTCGTAGTTTCCACACCCGGAATCAAGACAGATGACCAGGCTCGGCGAGCCGATCCGCTCTTTGAGCGCGTCGATATAGTGCGGCAGGTCGTTGCTGCCGCTCTCTTCGTCGGCCTCAATGATGATGACGCACCGGGCGTGGGGTATCCCCTGGCGTTGCAGGGCCTGGATAGCGGTCAGGGAGGCGAAGCCGGCATAGCCGTCGTCGGCCCCGCCCCGGCCGTACAGCTTGCCGTCGGTGATAACCGGCGTCCACGGGCCGAGACCCTCATTCCAGCCGTGCATGGGCGGCTGCTTGTCGAGGTGTCCGTACAACAGCACGGTCTCCTGGGTCTGTCCGGGCACCTCGATACACACCAGCGGCGTGCGCCCGTTGAGACGGATCACGTCGAGGGTGAGGCCGGGCACGGCCTGCGCCCGCACCCAAGCGGCGACCAGCTCCACCGCCCGGTCCATATAGCCGTTGGTCTGCCAGTCCGGGTCATAGGCCGGCGACTGATTTGGAATCCGCAGATAGTCGGTCAGGGCGGGGATAATCCTGTCCGCCCAGGCGCGTTCGACAAACTGGCGAGTGGCGCGGGTATCCATATGTCTCTCTCCGGTGCGGGCCGGCTAGCCGGCTTCGGTCGGGCCTTCGGCCAGGCGCGGCGGCACGGCCACCGCCGGGCGTGGGACGGCAGTCAGCCGGGCAAAGCCGACGGTGCCGAGCAGGCCGGCCACGGCACCGAACAGAAACAGGGGCCGCAAGCCGGAAATGTCGAGCGCCAAGCCGCCCAAAACCGGCCCCAGCATCATGCCGACGCTCATGGCCATATTCAGCATACCCATGACCGCGCCCATATTCCCGTCCTGGCCCTCCTCCGCGGCCAGGGCGTTGAGGGCCGGCATGGCCATCGCGCCCATCGCCCCGGTCACCGCGGCAATCAGCAGCAGGTGCCAGAAGGTCCAGGCGAAAAACATAAAGGCAAATACACACGAGCCGACCAGACCGCTGGCGATGATGAGTGGGCGCTTGCTGAAGCGGTCGGCCATGCGGCCAAACGGTACCTGGACCAGGGAGCTGACCAGCATGTAGCAGGCAATCGCCCAGCCGATCATGGTGTGGCTGAGGTGAAGGACCTCGGCCCCCAAGAGGGGCAGGAACGAAAACCACAACCCCATCTGGATGGTGTTGACCACGCGGTACAGGGCCAGCCCCTTGACCCGTGGGCGGGCCAACAGCTGCCGGTACGAGGTCTGCCGGCTGGCCGTCGCGTCCGCGGCCGGAGAGGCCGGCAGCAGGACCAGCACCAGGCCGCAGGCCAGGGCGTTCAACACCCCCATCCAATGGAAGCTGGCCTCCATGCCGTACTGATCGCTCAGCCAGCCGCCGGCCAGCGGCCCCAGACCGATGCCGCTGGTTATGGACAGATTAAAAATGCCCATCAGGGCACCGCGCTTTTCGGGCGGGGCGATGTCGCCCACATAGGCGGTAGCAATCGGCAGGGTCAGGGCCACCGCGGCACCCTGGAGAAAACGCCCCAGGGTCAGATACAGCATGTTCGGGGCGTAGACATACCACACCGACAGCAGGCTGCTGACCGCCAGACCGGCGGCGATGAAGGTCTTGCGGCCATGCCGGTCTGAGAGCCGGCCGATCGGCGGCATGAACACTATCTGGGCCAGGGGAAAGCTGGCAAAGAAGATGCCGATAGTGATACCGCTGGCCCCCAAGGTCTTGGCGTAAATGGGCATGAAGGGAATCACGATGCCCATACCCAGCATGGAGGTAAACACGGCAATGTTGAGCGTAGAGAACACGCGCTGATTCATGGCGGGTTCGTTGTTTCACAGCGACCGGAGGAGGACAAGTGGAGGGCGAAGCGGGGGCGGTCCTCCGCCGGCGGGCGGGGAGAGAGCGGGTCCGTTGACAAATCCCTGGGAAATCCTCTAGCGTGGCAGGGGTATGCGCAGAGGTATCAGGCTGTTGGCAGGGCTGCTGATCCTGGTGTGGCCAGCCGGCTGTACATCGGTAGTCAAACGCCCGTCGGCCAAAGAGTATTTTAATACCGCGGAGAAAGCCTATCGGGATGAGGACTATACTATCGCTACCGAGAACTTCCGCGATCTGCTTGACCAATACCCGCTCAATCCCTACGCCGAGGAAGCGCAGCTCAAAATCGCCTACTCCTACTATCTCGATGAGGAGTATAGCGACGGGATTGCCGCCTTTAATGACTTTGAGCGCAGCTATCCGACCAGCCCCCACCTGCCGTTTGTCGAGTACTATCGGGGCATGTCGTATCTCGAGCAGATGCGCTCGCCGGACCGTGACCAGGCCGTGACCCAAAACGCTTACACACATTTCCAGACTGTGTTGGAACGCTACCCCGACAGCAGCTTCCGCACCCTGGCCGAGGAAAAGAGCCGGGAGTGCCGCGAGTCGCTGGCGTCAAGCATACTCGGCATTAGCGCACAGTATCAGCGGATCGGGCATTTATTTGCGGCCAGGGTTCGCCTGCGGTCGCTGGTTGAGCAATACCCCGAAGCCGAGGCCAGCACTGAGGCCCTGGCCAGGCTGGAAGAAGTCCTGACCCTGGAGCGCGAACCGGAGTTAGCCGCCCTGGCGGCCAAAGCCTACGATTTTCGGACGAACACCACCCTGTCTGCCGAGCAAATCAGACAGTTGGAACAGATCGGCGCTGTGGCCGAAGAAGTCGCTTCGCCACAAGACGGGCAGCCCAGCGTGGACAACACGGGCTTGGCCGGTCTGCCCACGCCCAGCCTTGATCCGCTGTTGCAGCTCATTACCGAGCTGCGCAAAGACGAGGCAAAAATTCGGGCCGAAGCCCTGGAGGACCACCGCGAGGAACTCAAACGGATCGAGGAGGCCAACGAAAAACGTATGCAGGAGAGGGAAGAACGCCGGCTGGCCGGACTTGAGGAAGAAAAACCGGCCCAGGGCATACGCCGCTTCCTGCCCTGGGCGAGTAGACCGACCGAAGAGGAGGAAGAAGACAGAGAAGAAGAGCAAGACCCGATGCTGAGGATACGCGAATGGATGCCGGACTGGATACCGCTGTAGGCGGGTCGGTGCTTGTTGTCGGTGTTGGCGGGCTGGGCTGTCCGGCGGCCCTGGCCCTGGCCCTGGCCGGGGTTGGCACGATTGGCCTGATTGATCCAGACCTGGTTGATGTGTCCAACTTGCAACGTCAGGTCCTGCATTTCACTTCCGACCTGGAGCGCCCCAAAGTAGAATCTGCCGGCGACAAGCTGTCCCGCCTGCGGCCCACCAGCCGACTGAGGACCTACCCCGAGCGGCTCACCCTGGACAATCTGAGCGCCATCTTCCAGGAGTACGATTTTGTGATTGACGCGACCGACGGGATCGCCACAAAATTCATGATCAATGATGCCGCGGTCTTGCTCGGCACACCGTTCTCCTACGCCGGGATTGTCCAGTTTCAGGGTCAGACCCTCACCGTCCTGCCGGGACAAACCACCTGCCTGCGGTGCTTATTTCCGGTTCCGCCCTCCCCGGATGAGATACCGGGCTGTCAAGAGGCCGGCGTGCTCGGCAGTGCGGCCGGCGGCCTGGGCTTGATCCAGGCAACTGAGGCGGTCAAATATCTGAGCGGCAGCCCGGGGCTGCTGACCGACCGCGTGCTGACCTACGATGCCCAGCTTCCGCGCTGGCGCGAGGTCCGCCTCACGCCCAACCCGCGCTGTCCGGTGTGCGGCCTCCAGCCCACCATCACCAGCCTCCAACCCGAACGCTACGACGAAGCCGGGCTGTGTCAGGCCAATTGAGAACAGTGAGAACAGCCGCCCCGCCAGGACATTTCTTTGAGGGATACCTATGAATACCGTTACCGGTTTACGCTGTCGCGAGTGCGGACGGGACTATCCTGTCGCTCCCCTCCATGTGTGTGACATGTGTTTTGGGCCGCTCGAAGTAGAGTATGACTACGCCCTCGTCCGCCGCACCATGTCTCGCCGGACGGTTGCCGGCCGGCCGGCCTCGCTGTGGCGTTACCACGAACTCCTGCCCCTCAGCCGACCGCCGACAATCGGCCTCCACAGCGGCTTTACCCCACTGCTCAAAGCCGACCGGCTGGCCGCCACCCTCGGCCTCAAAGAGCTGTATGTCAAAGACGATTCGGTCAATCATCCGACATTTTCGTACAAAGACCGGGTCGTCTCGGTCGCGCTGTCCAAAGCGATCGAGTTTGGCTTTGAGACGGTGTCGTGTGCCTCAACCGGCAATCTGGCCAACTCGGTCTCGGCTCACGCGGCCCGGGCCGGGTTGCGCTGCTGCATTTTTATTCCAGCCGACCTCGAACAGGGCAAGGTCGTGGGCTCAATGGTCTATGGCACGCAGACGGTCGCCATCCGTGGCAACTACGACGACGTGAACCGGCTGTGCAGCGAGATTGCCGATAAATATGGCTGGGCGTTTGTCAACATCAACATCCGGCCGTATTACACCGAAGGGGCCAAGACCTACGGTTTTGAGATTGCCGAGCAGCTCGGCTGGCGTCTGCCCCAGCACATTGTTGTGCCAACCGCGGGCGGTACGATTCTGCCCAGGGTGGCCAAGGCGTTTGAGGAACTCCAGACAGTCGGTCTGGTTGAGGGCGGACCACGACCCAGAATTTATACCGCCCAGGCCGCCGGGTGTGCGCCGGTTGTCACCGCACTGCACGAAGGCACAGACCTGATCGCTCCAGTCAAGCCGAACACGCTTGCCAAGTCAATCGCCATTGGCAACCCGGCCGACGGCTATGATGTACTCCAGGCGGTCCGCGAGTCGGGCGGCTGGGGCGAGGCGGTAACAGACGAAGAAATTGTGGCCGGGATTCAACTGCTGGCCCACACCGAGGGGGTTTTTACCGAGCCGGCCGGCGGCACGACCGTGGCAGTGACCAAAAAGCTGATTGAGCAGAGACGTATTCCGTGCGACGAGGCGATTGTGATCTGTATTACCGGCAACGGCTATAAGACCATCGAGGCGGTCGCTGGACAGCTGCCCGAACCGCAGACCATAGACGCCCGCCTGGCCGAGTTTGACGCCCTGTACCGGACGACCACACCGCCGGAAAAAGTTCACGCCGCGGAATTGCATTCATCATAGAAAACCGTCACAGTGAGGAAAACTCTGCTATGAGGAGGTGTCCGGTATGAGTGTCCAAGTGCGGATACCAACCCCCCTGCGTCGTTTCACCGGCGGTGCCGAAGAAGTCAGGGCAGAGGGCGAGACGATCTCTGCTGTGGTCAACGATATCGAACAGAACCACCCGGGTATTAAAGAGCGGATTTGTGACGACCAGGGGAATATCCGCCGCTTTGTCAATGTCTTTGTGAACGGCGACGACATCCGTTTTTCAGACAATCTTGACACAGCCCTCAAAGACGGCGACGAGGTCTCTATTGTCCCGGCCATCGCCGGAGGAAGCGGCTCACACGACCGAAAAAATGCGATCGCGTAAAGGCCTGCCCCCGCTCTCATGGTTCTCATGCTGTCTGAGGCCCAAATCGAACGCTACAGCCGTCAAATCATCCTGCCCCAGTTGGGCGGCAAAGGCCAGGAAACACTGCTGCGGGCCAGGGTACTGGTGAACGGCGGCACCCTCCAGACAACGACCCTGCTGTACCTGGCGGCTGCCGGAGTCGGAACCATCGGGCTCCGCGGCGGCGAGCGGCCGGCAGTCTTTTCGGCCTTTGCCGGCAAAGTGGACAATGATGACCACCAGACCAGGAAGAGATCGTCGTCTGCTTTGGGCGAGCCGGCCGACCCGGTCGCAGCCACCCTCAGGCGTTTGAACCCGGACTGTCGCATCGTGCGGCACGGGGCGGATGCGGCCCCGTCCGCCGCCCATGACTTGGGCTATGACCTGGTGGTATCCGAGCCTGGCACGCTTGTGGACCACTGCGGCAGGCTCGGCCAGCCCGTATGTTGCAGCTGGGCTCCACCCTCGCAGCGACGCTTGTTTGTGGGGCGGGCCGGGCCGGACACGGCCTGCTGGGCGTGTCTGCCGGCTGAGCAAAAGAGCGGCACGCCGGAGCATGACGGCGCGGTGTTTGCGCGGCTGGCCGACCTGTTCTGGGGGGCATTCCAGGCTACTGAAGCCCTGAAATGCCTGATCGGGCTCAGCCCTCCTTCACCGAGCCGGGTGTTTGCGTGTCAGTTTCCCCAGTTCCGCTTCAGCGACTGGCTAGTCGACAAAGACCCCGACTGCGCGGTGTGCGGCCAGCCCCCCCACATGGGACAAGAGACCCGATGAAAACAGACGACGCGCAGGCGCGTGGGTTGACCCACTTACGCAGTCTTGAGGCCGAAAGCATCCATATTATCCGGGAGGTGGCCGCCGAGTTTGAAAATCCGGTCATGTTGTACTCTATCGGCAAGGATTCGGCGGTCATGCTCCACCTGGCGCGCAAAGCCTTTTATCCGGGCAAACTCCCGTTTCCACTCCTCCACGTTGACACGACCTGGAAGTTTCGGGACATGATCGCCTTTCGCGACTCGTATGTCCGACACGAGTTAGGCTTGGAACTGATCGTATACATCAACGAAGAGGGCCGCCGAGCCGGGATCAATCCGTTCACCCACGGCTCAAAAAAACACACCGACATTATGAAGACCGAGGCTCTCAAACAGGCACTCGATCGCTACCGTTTTGACGCCGCCTTTGGCGGTGCCCGGCGCGATGAAGAAAAGTCACGGGCCAAAGAGCGGGTGTATTCGTTTCGGGACAGCAAGCACCGCTGGGACCCGAAAAATCAGCGTCCCGAGCTGTGGAACATCTACAACGCGACCATTGACAAGGGCGAGAGCATCCGGGTGTTTCCGCTGTCAAACTGGACCGAGCTTGACGTGTGGCAGTATGTCTACCTGGAGCAGATCCCACTCGTCCCACTGTACTATGCCAGGAAACGGCCGGTTGTTGACCGGGACGGGGTGTGGATCATGGTTGATGACGAGCGGATGCCGCTGCGGCCGGGGGAAAAACCGCAGATGAAGATGGTCCGCTTTCGCACCCTGGGCTGCTATCCCCTGACCGGCGCGGTGGAATCCCAGGCAGATACCTTGCCGCTGATTATTCAAGAGATGCTGCTGACCAGGCACTCAGAGCGTCAGGGCCGGGTCATCGACTTTGACCAGGCGGGTTCAATGGAAGAGAAGAAAAAAGAGGGCTATTTCTAGTCTTCGCCGGAAGCCGCCGACCATGTCGCATCAATCCGGACTCATCGCCACTGATATCGAAGCCTACCTGGCCCAACACGAACGCAAAGACCTGCTGCGTTTCCTGACCTGCGGGAGTGTAGATGACGGCAAGAGTACCCTGATCGGCCGCCTGCTGTACGACTCAAAGCTGATCTACGAAGACCAGCTTGACGCGATTAAAAAAGACTCGCAGCGCTACGGAACCACCGACTCGGAGTTTGACCCCGCGCTGTTGACCGACGGACTCAAGGCCGAGCGTGAGCAAGGCATCACCATTGATGTTGCCTACCGCTATTTTTCCACCGCCCGACGCAAGTTCATTATCGCCGACACGCCCGGCCACGAGCAGTACACGCGCAATATGGCCACCGGGGCTTCGACCTGTGACCTGGCCATTATTCTGATTGACGCCCGCCACGGCGTGCTGACCCAGACCCGCCGCCACAGTTTTATCGCCTCGCTGCTGGGCATCACACACATCATCGTCGCAGTCAACAAGATGGACCTCGTCGCCTACAGTCAGGAGGTGTTTGACGCCATTGTGGCCGACTACTCCGCCTTTGCCGCCCGGCTGGAGCTGGGCGATATCCGCTTCATCCCCCTGTCCGCCCTGCGGGGTGACAATGTGGTCGCCCAGAGCGAGGCCATGCCGTGGTACCAGGGCACAACCCTGATGTATCTGCTGGAGCATGTGCATATTGCCTCAGACCTGAATCTGATCGACTTTCGGCTGCCGGTCCAGTACGTCAACCGCCCGGATGCGAGCTTCCGCGGCTATTGCGGCACAATTGCCGGCGGGATTGTGCGGCCAGGCGACGAGGTCATGGTGCTGCCGTCACAGAAAACGAGCCGGGTCAGGTCGATTCTCACCTTTGACGGAGCACTTGACGAAGCCGGCGCTCCGTTGGCCGTGACCCTGACCCTGGAGGACGAAGTCGATATCAGCCGGGGCGATATCCTGGTCCACCCCAACAACCGACCGCTGGAGGCAAACAGCTTTGAGGCTATGGTGGTGTGGATGGCCGAAGAGCCGATGCAGCCGGGCAAAGCCTACCAGATTAAACACGCCACGCTCAAAACCCCCGGCAGCGTCAGCGCGGTCCGCTACCGCATGAACATCAATACCCTGCACCGTGAGGCGGCCAACGGGCTGCGGCTGAACGAAATCGGCCGCTGCGTGTTTGAACTGGAAAAACGGCTCGCCTTTGACCCCTACCGCAAAAATCGGGCGACCGGTGCCTTCATCATCATTGACCGCCTGAGCAATAACACGGTTGGGGCCGGCATGGTCATCGACCGGGTTCCTCAGGACAGCGTTGTGGAACGCCGCCCGGCCGTCCATAGGCGCATCGTGTCAACAGACCGAGGGGAAGGCCACACGATGCGTCCTCTCCGGCCCGAGACCGGCCTGGTATCGCGCACCGAGCGAGAAACCGCCCTCGGTCAACGCGCGCTCACCGTGTGGCTGACCGGTCTGTCGGGTTCGGGCAAGTCCTCAATCGCCCAGGCTCTGGAAAAGCGTCTGCACGAGGCGGGATTCCATGCATTCCGTCTGGACGGCGACAGCCTGCGCTCTGGCCTCAACCAGGACCTGGGCTTTTCAGCCGACGCACGGACCGAGAACATCCGGCGGATCGGAGAGGTCGCCAGCCTGTTCAATCAGGCCGGGCTGATTGTACTGGTACCAGTGATTTCTCCCTTTCGCGCCGACCGCCGCCGGGCGCAGGAGACGGTCGGGCCGGAGCGTTTCTTTGAGGTCCATGTCGACGCGCCGCTCGAGGTGTGTGAGCGACGAGACGTGAAAGGCTTATACCGCAAGGCCCGGGCCGGAGACATCGCCGAGTTCACCGGCATCTCCTCGCCGTATGAACCCCCGGACAATCCGGCCCTGCGTATTCAGACCGCCGACCGGACGGTCGAGGCGTGCGCCGACGAGGTTTTTGCCGCGATTGTGGGCCGGCTCAGGCCGGGCCGCGGATGAGTTGCAGCGCAGCCTGGGCGGCCCCGATTTGAGAAGCCTTGGGGTTGAGCACAATCCACACCGGGATCTCGTCCATCAGCGGGGCAAAGCGTCCCTTGTCCACAAACGCCCGCATAAACGCGCCGTGGCCGACTCTGGGCAACAGCCTGGTGATAATCCCGCCCCCGACATACACGCCGCCCAGACTCATCACGGTCAACGCCAGATTCCCGGCCTGCGCGCCGTAGATGCTCAGAAAAATGTCAACCGCGGCCTCACAGGCAGGACACGCCCCGCTCACCCCAGCCTGGCCGACAACCGCCGCCGGCTCCTCAGTCTGCATCCGCTCAGCCACCCCGGCGGCCAGGGCCCGGCCCTCTTCCTCAACCAAAAAGCGGTAGAGGTGGACCAGACCCGGCCCGGATAAGAGCCGCTCATAGGAGACCCGCGCGTAGCGCCGGCGCAGAGAGCCGAACAAGCGGTCTTCGAGCGCATTGCGGGGGGCAAAATCGACGTGGCCGCCCTCAGTCGCCGCGGCCCGGTACCGCTGGCCGTCCCAGAACAGAAAAGCCTGGCCCAGCCCCGTACCCGCGGCAATGACCGCGCGGTGGCCGGGCCGTCCACGGCCCGGGTTGAGGCTCTGGAGTTCAGCCGGGGCGAGGGAGAGGGCCCCATACGCCGTGGCCTCGAGGTCGTTCATCAGCCGGACCCGAGCGCCGCCAAGGTGGGCAGCCAGACGGCTCGCTTCAACCTGCCAGGCCAGGTTTGTGGCGGCCACTTGTCCGTCCAGAACCGGGCCGGCAATCCCAAACGCGGCGGCGCAGACAGGCTCTTGGCCGAGGAAGGCGTCAAGCACCTCCTCCAGGCCCGGATAGCGCGAACTGGGAAAAGACGCCTCACGCACCGGGCTCATCGCCCGGCCCTGTTCCTCAGCAGCCTGGCCTGTAGCGTGGTAGAGGGCCAGATTGGTTTTCGTCCCGCCAATATCCCCAGCGACAATATAGCTGCTCATAGGCTGTTCTCCTGCAAAGGCATCCTGCTCCGCTGTCCCGCGGCGCTAGCATACCACACCTATCGTTGGTATTTTTCGGGGCGGTGGCTCTGGATAACCCAAGAGGAACGACGGAGAAGACGCTGGCCCCTGCTGCTCGTTACTATTACAGGCGTGTCGGCATCGACAATTGGCGCTCATCCCTGTGATGGTGGGTTCAGTGGTAGCAGATTTCGGCTTCAAGGTGGATGGCATGAATGCCGCAACAACTGTGACCTGTGGGGAATGGAGCGTGGAGAGGACCATTGGCCTCAACCTCGAAACCCTGACAACCCTGGAAGGAAGGAACAAGACTCAGGTTATGGACTCTCTCGATGTCCATGACTCCAGCCTGGCCAACAGGCTGGGAAGATATCCTTGTCGCCGTGTCACAAAAACCAGGCCAATAGACGGGCTTTCATGCCAGGGAAGAAGAGGCATTTCCACCCGTCTATGGCGGTCTGTGTGACGAATTCAGGCAAGCTGCAGGACCAGGACGAACACCACCAGGACGAGTGGAGACAGACACACGCATGGAGACTCTACTGGTAACGGGCGGAGCGGGGTTTATCGGGAGTAATTTTGTCCGCTATGCCTTGACCCACACCGAGGCCCGGGTCGTGGTTGTAGATAAGCTGAGCTATGCCGGCAACTTGGCCAACCTGGCAGATGTGCAGAGCCAGCCGCGCTTTCGGTTTATTCGGGCCGATATCGCCGACCGCGAGGCCATGCGCGGCCTTGTCCTCGACAGCCAGCCCCAGGCGATTATGCATTTTGCCGCCGAGACCCACGTTGACCGCTCGATCGACGGGCCGTGGCCGTTTATTGAGACCAATGTTGTCGGCACCCTCTCGCTGCTTGAAGCCGCCCGGCACTACTGGACGGGGCTGCCGGCCGAGCAACAGGCGGCCTTCCGTTTTGTGCATATCTCGACCGACGAGGTGTACGGGACTTTGGGCTGCACCGGCCTGTTTTCAGAAACGACCGCGTATGCGCCGAACTCGCCCTATGCGGCCTCAAAGGCCGGGGCCGACCACCTGGTCCGGGCCTACCGGGCGAGCTACGCGCTGCCAACCCTGATGACCAACTGCTCCAACAATTACGGGCCGTATCAATTCCCGGAAAAGCTGATTCCGCTCGTAGTCTTGAACGCCCTCCAGGGCAAGCCGCTGCCGGTGTACGGCGACGGGGGGAATATCCGCGACTGGCTCCACGTTGAAGACCACTGCGCCGGTCTGCTGCTGGTGCTGCAACACGGCAGAACAGGCGAGCGCTATAATATCGGCGGCGGCAATGAGCGCACCAATCTGGAGATTGTTGACCGGCTCTGCGCGTGTCTTGAGGCCGCTTTTCCGGCCGCCCACAACCCGAACCTGGGCCAGGCCAGCTATGCAGCACTGAAAACCTTTGTCCCCGACCGGCCGGGCCATGACCGCCGCTACGCCATTGACGCGACCAAGATGCGGACCGAGCTCGGCTGGCGGCCCAGTTACGGTCTTGAGCGCGGCCTGCAACACACGGTCGAGTGGTATCTCTCGCATCGGGAGTGGTGTGAGATAGTGCTGGCCGGCAAAGACCAGGGCCAGCGCTTAGGACTCGGACCGCGGGGGCGCGTATGAAAGGCATCATCCTGGCCGGCGGACTCGGCAAACGCCTGTATCCCCTCAGCCGGGCGGTCAGCAAACAGCTCATGCCGGTGTATGACAAGCCCATGATCTATTATCCCCTGTCGGTGCTGATGCTGGCCGGGATTCGAGACATCCTGGTCATCACTACTCCTCACGAACAGGACGCTTTTGTCCGGCTGCTGGGTGACGGACAGTGGCTGGGTCTCAGCATCGGCTATGCCGACCAGCCCCAGCCGCACGGCATTGCCCAGGCTTTCCTGATTGGGCGGGAGTTTATCGGCTCGGAGCCGGTCTGCCTGATGCTGGGCGATAATATCTTCTATGGCCACGGCCTGCCGGCCCTGCTCCAGACCGCGGCCAGGCGGAGCGCCGGCGCAACGGTGTTCGCCTGTCAGGTCCGAGACCCTGAGCGCTATGGGGTGGTCGAGTTTGACCCGGCCGGGCGGGCGATCAGCCTGGCCGAAAAACCGCCCTGCCCACGCTCCCACTACGCGGTGACCGGTCTGTATTTTTATGACAATCGGGTCGGGGACATTGCCGCCGGGCTTGCCCCTTCGGCGCGTGGAGAGCTGGAAATTACCGATATCAATCGGGCCTATCTCCACGACCGGAGCCTGTACGTTGAAAAACTCGGACGGGGGGTCGCCTGGCTGGATACGGGCACACACGAATCCCTGCTCCAGGCGGCCAATTTCGTCCACGCCCTGCAAGAGCGCCAGGGCTTGATGATCGCCTGCGTGGAGGAAATCGCCTACACCCTCGGCTATATCACCGCCGCGGATGTGGCCCGGCGGGCCGAGGGCATGAAGGACAACGCTTACGGCCACTATCTCCTGCGGCTGCTTGGCGAGGCCGACTGACATGAACATCCTGATAACCGGCGCGCAGGGACAACTCGGCCAGGCCCTCCAGGCAGCTCTGAGCCGCGGCGCAGACCGGGTTGTCGCCTGCGGTAAATCCGAGCTTGATATCGCCCGACTCGCCGCGGTCCGCGCCGCAGTCGGCCAGATTCGCCCCCATATCGTCATCAACGCCGCCGCCTTCACCCACGTCGATGAGGCCGAGACCGCGCCCGAGGCGGCCTATCGGGTCAACGCGCTGGGGCCGCGCAACCTGGCCCTGGCCAGTGCTGAGCAGGCCATCCCCCTGCTGCACATCTCAACCGATTACGTCTTTGACGGCCGGGCCGAGCGGCCCTACCACGAGTTTGACCGGCCCGGCCCGCTGTCGGTGTACGGGCTGAGTAAACTGGCCGGCGAAGAGGCGGTGCGCAGCCTCACCTGCCAACACTATATCGTGCGGACCGCCTGGCTCTACCACACCCTGGGCCGCAATTTCGTCACAACAATGCGTGGGCTGGCCGCCAAACCGGACAGGCCGGAGGTGCGGGTGGTGAGCGATCAGTACGGCTCGCCAACCTATGCGCCGCATCTGGCCGCAGCGCTGCTCAAGCTCATCCACAGCCGGGCCTACGGCACCTACCATATGGCCGGCGCGGGCGGCACGAGCTGGTTCGAGTTGACCCGGACCTTGTATCGTCTGCTCGGTCTTGCGGCCCCGGTCACACCGGTCGCGACGAGCGCCTTCCCCCGCCCCGCCCCACGGCCGCGCTACGCGGTCCTGACCACCGTACAGGACCCCGCCTTTGTCTTGCCGGCCTGGCAGGACGGCCTCGCCGCTTTTGTCCAGGCCGCTGCCCAAGAGCGGGCCGGCTGATATCCGCTCGGCGGCTTGACAAGTCGGCGGTGCATCACTACCTTTCTTCTGCCAACACAACAGTCGCAGGACAGTCAGAAGAGGACAGACGGGTTTCCACGAATGCCTCTCTCAAACGCTTACATGTCCATGTGTTCTACGCCATGATAGAAGTGCAGCATCTGACAAAACGCTACGGAGACCTGACCGCGGTCTCGAATGTTTCTTTTCAGGTCGATACCGGCCAGATTCTCGGCTTCCTCGGTCCCAACGGCTCGGGCAAAACCACGACCATGCGCGTTATTACCGGCTTCATGCCGGCAACGAGCGGCACGGTCAAAGTCGATGGGCTCGATATTTTCACCGACTCCTTTGAGGTGCGCAAGCGTATCGGCTACCTGCCGGAAAGCCCGCCTTTGTACACCGATATGACCGTCAGCGCATATCTGCGCTTTGTGGCCCGGATCAAGGGGCTGAGAAAGGCCGAGATTGCCGAGGCCCTCGACACGGCCATAACCCGCTGTGGGCTGACCGAGGTCGTCAACCGGCTGACTGGCCACCTGTCCAAGGGTTTTCGGCAGCGGGTCGGGCTGGCCCAGGCGATCATTCACAATCCCGCGGTCCTGGTCCTCGACGAGCCAACCGTGGGGCTTGACCCCCAGCAGATCATCGAGATTCGCTCCCTCATCAAAGGGCTGGCCGGCTCGCACACCGTTGTGCTGTCCACCCACATTCTGCCCGAGGTCGCCCAGGTGTGCGAAAAAGTGGTCATCATCCACTCCGGCCAGGTCGTGCTCGAAGATATCCTGGACCATCTGACCCAGGACCAATCGCTGGAAGACGTCTTCTTGCGGGCCATCGCCCAGGAAGACGCCCAGCCGGCCCCATCCGACACACCGGCGGAGACGGACGAGGAAGGGAGCGGAGCATGAGAAACATCTGGACGATTATCGGCAAGGAACTCCGCTCCTATTTTGTCTCGCCGGTAGCCTATGTGGTGTTGACCGGCTTTCTGCTGCTGGGCGGCTGGTTTTTCTTCAATCTGCTGTCGCGCTTCAACCTCCTGCTGTCGCTCTACACCGAGTTTCAGGCCGGAGCTGCCCTGCAGCTCAACCTCAACGACTTTGTGATCGCCCCGCTGATGAACAACCTGTCCATCATCCTGGTCATTCTGATCCCCATGATCACCATGCGGACCTTTGCCGAGGAAAAAAAAGGCGGCACCTATGAACTGCTGCTGACCTCGCCCCTGCGGACGACAGAAATTGTGCTGGGAAAATTTCTGGCCTCTTTTGTGTTTATCTGCCTGATGATCGGCCTGACCACCATCTACCCGATTCTGCTGGTTGTGTTCGGCAATCCAGAGGTCTGGGTCATGGCCGCCGGCTATCTCGGCCTGCTGCTGATGGCGACCTCTTTTGTGGCCGTCGGGCTGTTCACCTCCTCGGTGACAGAAAACCAGATTATCGCCGCGGTCAGCGGCCTCGTCGTCATGCTGCTGCTCTACATCATCGGCTGGCCGGCCCAGAGCGCCGGCGAGGTCCTCGGCCCGATCCTCATCTATCTGTCCATCACCGATCACTTTGCCGAACTGGTCAAGGGCATCGTTGACACCCGGGCGCTGGTCTATTTCGCCAGCCTGATCGGCCTCTCGCTGTTCCTGACCATGCGTTCGGTTGAATCGCTGCGCTGGAGGTAAGTGGCATGCCGCGTCTCGGTGGCTTCTATGGTGTGGCCGGGGTCATCCTGCTCGTCTTTGCGGGCATTGCCTATTACCTGACCCGCTTTGTCTCGAGCTATGTCCTGATCCACGGCCTGCTGGGCCTGCTGGCCCTGATCGGCTACTTTGCCTCGGCCAAAGACAACCTGTGGACATTTCTGGGCGAGCGGTCCACCCAATACGGTGCCAACGCGGCCCTGTATTCCCTCATCGCTTTTGGCGTGCTGATCGCGCTCAACTACCTCGGCACGCGCTACTCTCATCGCTTTGACCTGACCGCTGCCGGGGTCTACAGCCTGTCTCCGCAGTCGCAGCAGGTGGTGGAAAGCCTGAACAATGAGCTCCGCATCAACGCCTTTGTCCCGGCCGGGGCCGACCCCCAGCTCGAAGACCTGCTGGACAGCTACAGCTACGCCTCAGACCGGCTGGTGTCCACTATTGTTGACCCCGACGCCCGCCCGGACCTGACCGAGCGCTTCCAGATCACCAGCCTGCCGGCCATTCATTTGCAGTACGGCGGGCGGTCGAATGTCGTCACCACCATTTCTGAAGAAGCTCTCACCAACGGGATCATCAAAGTCGCCCAGGCCGAGGCCAAAACCGTCTACTTTGTCGAGGGTCACGGCCAGCCCAGCACCGAGGATAACGAGCAGAGCCAGGGCTACGGCCAGTTCAAAGTCGCTCTGGAGAATGAAGGCTACACGGTCAGGACGCTGATCCTGTCTCCAGATACCGCGGTGCCGGACGACGCCAGCGTGCTCATTATCGCCGGTGCCCAGCGTTCACTGCTGCCCCACGAGACCCAGGCCATTGATCACTACCTCAAGCAGGAGGGCCACGCCCTGTTTCTGCTCAGCCCCCGCGTAACCCCAGAGCTGTCAGACTACCTGGCCAACTGGGGGGTTCAGGTCGGCAACGACGTGATTGTTGACGAACAAGTCCAACTCCTGCGCGGCAGGACCTTTACCCTCACCCCGGTCGTCACCAGCTATGGCCAGCACCCTATCACCGACGGGCTGAGTCGGCATGGAGGCGCGGCCCTGACCTCGTATGGCATTTCGCGCTCCGTTGAGCCAATCCCTCCCCCGCTCTCCGCCGATGGAGAAGGGCAGGCAGGGCCGTCACCGGTCAGCCTGGCCCAGACCGGCCCCAACTCGTGGGCCGAGACCGACCTGGAAGGCATTTTTCAGAACCAGACGGCCTCCATTGACGAGCAGGACCGCCGCGGCCCCATCTCGCTCGCTGTCGCCCTGACCGCCAATCTCAAAGCAATGGGGGCCGAGCAGGAGGGCAACGCCCGGCTGGCCGTGTTTGGCAACGCCGACTTTGCCAACAACCAGTACATCCACCAGTACTTCAACCGCGATGTGCTGCTGAATACCGTCAGCTGGCTGGGCGGCGAAGAAGATTTGATCTCGGTCCGGCCGCGCACCCTGCGGTCCTCACGGGTCCAGTTCACCCAGGAGCAGGGAGAGGCCATATTTTATCTATCGGTCCTGATTCTGCCCGAGATTCTGCTGCTTGCCGGCTTGGCCGTCTGGTGGAGTCGCCGATGATTCCGCGCCGAACCCTGCTGATGCTGGCCGTCCTGCTCGGACTCGGCGGCTATATCTACTTTATTGACCTGGACCGGCAGCAGGCCGAGGCAGACGCCAAGACCCTGCTTGAGTTTGATCCGCAAACCGTGACCCAGGTCGCCCTGGTCTATCCCGACCGCGAGCTGCACCTGGCCCACGACGACGCCGGCTGGAACATCACCCAGCCGATTGAGGCCCGGGCCGACAGCGAGGCGGTCGATAATCTGGTCAAAGCGGTGGACGAGGCCGAGATCTCCCGGACGCTTGACGAACCCCAGCCGGACCTGGCCCTGTACGGCCTTGACACCCCCGCGGTCACCGTCCGGCTTACGCTCAGGGACGGCACGCAGCTGCCGCACATCACCGTTGGCAACGACACCCCGGTCGGCTATGCGGTCTACGTTCAACGGGCGGGGGAAGACAGCATTCTGCTCACCCCTCAGTCCTTTCGGCTGGGCATGACCAAACAGCCCACAGACCTGCGCGACAAGACTGTGCTGGCCTTTGACAAGGAGCAGGTCAGTCGGATTGAAGTCAGCCGCCCGGCAACGGCCGAACCGGCGACCGTCCTGCGCAAAGCCGACCGCGGCTGGACGCTTGACCCGGACCGGCCGACGGACGAGGCCACCGTCAGCACCTTCCTGGCGTCTTTGAGCGGGATGCGCGCCCAGGACTTCATTGACCAGCCCGGAGCGGACCTCACAGCGTTCGGCCTTGACCCGCCGCAGCTCGAGGTCGGCCTGACCCTGACCGAAGACTCGCCTCGACTGCGCCTGCTGGTCGGCAGCGAAACATCAAACGACCGCGGCACCAGGCAACGCCATGTGAAACGCCAGGACACCCAAACCCTGTATCTGGTCGGCGACTGGACCTTCAATGATCTCAATAAAACCACCAACGACTTCCGGGACAAGACGCTCGCGCGGTTTGTCAGGGATGCGGTCGTGCGGGTTGAGGTCAAACGTCAGGACGGAGCCGGGTTTCTGCTGACCAGAGACCGGGAAGCACCCTGGCAGATTGATACCACCCAAGCCGGGACGCTCAAAGAAAGAGCGCTGGCCCAGTTTGTCACCGACATGCACGAACTGAAGGGATTTGCTATCGCCGCGGACAATCCCGACGACACCGGCGGCTATGGTCTGGGCGAGCCGCTGCTGACCATCCGTGCCTATGACCGGGCTGAAGAAAAGCTGGCCGGCCTGCTGATCGGCCAGACCACCACCGGCGATGACACGACCCGGACCTTTGCTATGGCCGAGGACGGCCAGACCGTTTTTGAACTCCGGGACTATGTCTTTGAGCGTCTGAACAAAAAACCCGCCGACTTCTGGGAAACGCCAGACAAAGCGGCCGACAACGAGGCCAGCGACGCAGAAGACACCCTTGAAGAAGAGCAGATGTAAAGAAGGCTGTTGAGAACTGCAGGCGTATGCTCAGGCCGCCCGGTGGCCGCTGATCGCCTCCCGCAGCCCCTCAAGCAGCCCGGCCAAGTGGGCCTGCCCCCGCTCCACGCCACCAATCCGCGCTTCTATCCGGTCCATGCGCGCCTCCAGCCGGTCCATGCGCTGGCCCAGGGAGCGGTTGCCGGTCAGGAGCAGCCCGGCCAGGGCGACAGGGGCAGTGATGATGGCAGCCAGTTCCGGGGTCATGGGACTAATTTTCGATCACGACCTCAACCCGTCTGTTTTTCGTCCGTCCGCTCGGGTTGTCGCTGCCGTCCGGGTTGCTGTTGGGCGCGACCGGATAGCGCTCTCCATAGCCCTTGACGCTGACCCGGCTGCGTGCCACGCCGCCCGCCGCCAGTGCATTGACCACGCTGGCAGCGCGCTGTTCGGATAAACGCTGATTGAATTCCGCGCTGCCGACCGAATCGGTATGGCCCTCAACCGATACCTGCCGACCCTGGGCCTGGGTGTTCAATATCGTCGAAATATCGGCCGCCCGGCTGCGCGCTTGGGGCGTCAGGCTGGCTTGGCCAAACTGGAACAACACGTCCGGCAGGTTGACCACCACCCCGCGCGAGGTCTCTTCGGCTTCAAGCCCCTGGCGTTTGAGTTCTTCCAGGAGCCGGCGATTGCGGGCCAACTCCTGGCGCTGGCGTTGAATCTGCCCCGCCTGCTGGGCAAGCTCGGTGTCACGCTGCTGCATCCGGTCTCCGACCACCGCGCCGGTCCCGGCCCCAAGAGCGGCACCAATTGCCGCGCCGGCGGCTGGTTTGCCGACTGCCGCGCCAATCAGGGCCCCGGTCGCGCCGCCGAGCAGCCCGCCGGCTCCGGTGCTCTTCTGGCGCGTGGTGAGGGGCTGGGAGCAGCCGGCCAGCAGCGCCACGGCGATAAGGGCCAGCCCCCGCAAGACGGTCCGATGTGTGCGGGGGTGGATTCTGGCGGCTGGTTCGGGCTGGACGGTCCGATCAGTAGTCATCGCCGTAGCGTTGCTGTTGCTGCCTGAGCCGTTCCAACTCCTGACGATCCTGTTCACTCTGACGTTGGAGTTCTTGAATCTGGCGCTGTTGGTCGGCCTGTTGGACTTCCTGACCCTGTACCTTGTCGCCGTACAGGGCACCGGTTCCGGCCCCGAGGGCGGTACCAATCGCCGCGCCAGCGCCCGGACTGCCTACCGCCGCGCCAATGAGCGAGCCGGCCGCACCGCCGATCAGGCCGCCGCCGATTGTGCTTTTCTCGCGTGTACTCAAGGGCTGCGAGCAGCCGCTGAGCAGCAGCACTACAGCCGCCAGCGCCACCATGCCGACCCGGCGTGAAACGACGCTGTCCTGTCCGGCGCGAACGCCTCTGTGCATCCTCATGATCCACCTCCTTCATGTCGGGTATGGTACTGAGCCGTCTGAAATATGTCAATAGAAAACCGCGACTAGCCAGGCGCGGGTGGGGCCGTGCCCGGCCGCGATGACCACAGCAGGCCGATCACGCCCAGCGTGATGCACGAGTCGGCTACATTGAAGGCCGGCCAGTGATAGCCCTGCCAGGAGACATCGACAAAATCGATGACATAGCCAAACCGGATGCGGTCAATCAGGTTGCCGAGCGCTCCGCCCAGAATAGCCACCAGGGCCAGCCGGGCCAGTCGTTCGTGCTCGCCCAGCCGGCGCAGAAAGAGCCCCAGAATGACAAGCGCGGCACCGCTGGTCAGGTAGAAGAAGGGCTGACGAAACCAGGCCGGGGCCCCGGCCAGCAGGCCAAAGGCCGCGCCAGGATTGCGCACATAGGTCAGGGCCAGCAGCCCGCTGATAATCTCGCGCGACTGGTAGAGCGTCATGGAGGAATCAACCAGATACTTGCTGAGCTGGTCAAGGACGACAATCGCCGCCACGATGGTGGAGGCTGAGCGGAAGCTGGGGGTCATCGGCATGGCCAGCCGGCGGCTTCGCGCCGTACCCCAAGTGTAATCGCGGCCCCTTCGATAGCCGCGCTTTCAACCCGGTCGCCGGTCGGTTGGGCCTGGGCGAGCGAACGGGCCAGGGTTTCCTGCCGGATATAGCTCAGGTGGCGGTCAATAGCGCTCGCCAGCTGCGGGGCGGCCTGGTAGGTCACGGCAATGCGGTCTTCGACCTGGTAGCCGGCGTCTTTGCGCATGTGTTGAATCAGGTGGACCACTTCGCGGGCCAGGCCTTCGCTGAGCAGCTCGTCGTTCAACTCGCACGGCAGCTCAATAGAGATAAACCGGTCCGAGTGGACATCGGGTACGCCCTCCCTGGCGTGGCGCAGGATGTGTACCTCATCCGGCTGAAAGGCGTGGCCGTTCAACTGCAAGGGCTGGCCGGCTTCCAGGCTCAACATCTGCTCTCGGCTGAGCGTCGCCAGGCGCTTGCGGACCTGACCGAAGGCGCTGCCGAAGCGCGGGCCGAGCAACTGCGGGTTGGGTTTGGCGCGCAGCTCTACTTTTTCGTCTTCGGCTGTGCTGTAGGCAACGGTTTTGACGTTCAGCTCTTCACGGATATAGCCTTCGAGCGGTTTGAGGTCATTCAGCACAGACTCCTGACGATGGAGAACGGTAAGCGTTTGGAGGGGGATGCGGACCTTGACCTTGCGCTCGTTGCGCAGGCTGCGGCCGAGCAGGATAACGCGCTGCATCCGGGCTACCGCGTCTTCGAGGCCGGCGTCAACCGCGGCGTGGTCATAGCCGGGAAAGTCTTCGAGATGGACGCTGGCCACGGCCGCCTGTGGCTGGAGGGCGCTCAGGTTGCGGTAGACCGCATCGGCCAGAAACGGCGTAAACGGGGCCATGAGCCTGGAGAAGGTCAGCAGGACCTCGTGCAGGGTGCGGTAGGCGAAGTGTTTGTCCGGCGTGTCGTCGGCCCAGAAGCGGCGGCGGTTGAGGCGGACATACCAGTTGGTCAGCTCGTGCAGAAAGTCGAGCAGGGCCGGCACCACCGTATACAGCCGGTAGGCTTCCATCTCGGCGTTGACGCGCCGGATCAGGGTTTGCTGCCGGGACACGATCCAGCGGTCCAGGATGTTCGGCGACGCTCCGGCCGGGACGCGCTCGGGCTTCCAGTCGTCAACCAGGGCGTAGGTGACAAAAAACTTATACGCATTCCACCACGGCAGCAGCAGCCGGCGCACGGTATCGCGCACGCCTTGCTCGCTGAACCGCAACTCCTCAGCCCGGACCAGGGGCGAGTTGATGAGATACAGCCGCATGGCGTCTGCGCCGTGTCGGGCCATGATCTCGTCGGGTTCGGGATAGTTCTTGAGCCGTTTGCTCATTTTTTTGCCGTCTTCAGCCAGGACCAGGCCGTTGACGACAACGTTGTGAAAAGCCGGTTTGTCAAACAGGGCTGAGGCCACCACCATCAGGGTATAGAACCAGCCCCGGGTCTGGTCGAGCCCCTCGGCGATGAAGTCGGCAGGAAAGGCGCGCGAAAAACGCTCGGCGTTGTCAAACGGGTAGTGCAGTTGGGCGTAGGGCATGGAGCCGCTCTCGAACCAGCAGTCAAACACCTGGGGGACACGGCGCATCACACGGCCGGTTGTGGCCGGAAAGCTCAGCGCATCGACATGCTCGCGGTGCAGGTCGGTGACTCGCACGCCGGTTTTCCGGGCCAGCTCCTCAACGCTGCCGATACACACGACTTCGCTCCCGTCCTCGCTCTTCCAGATCGGCAGCGGCGTACCCCAATAGCGGTTGCGGCTGATCGCCCAGTCGCGGGCGTTCTCCAGCCACTTGCCAAAGCGGCCGTCGCGCAGATGTTCCGGCACCCAGGTCGTGCGCTGGTTGTTGGCCACCAGCCGCTCGCGGAAGGCTTCCACCCGGACAAACCAGGTATTCACCGCCCGGTAGATGAGCGGGGTATCGCTCCGCCAGCAGTAGGGGTAGCTGTGAAAAATCGTGCCCTGGTGGACGAGCTGCCTGGCACGTTTGAGATGGGCGATGATCCTGGTGTCGGCCTCTTTGACGTGCAGGCCGGCGAAGTCAGGGACCTGGACGGTGAACTTTCCCTCGTCGTCAACCGGATTGACCAGCTCAATGCCGGCCTGCTGACAGGCGAAAAAGTCATCCTCGCCAAAAGCCGGGGCAATGTGGACAATGCCGGTTCCGTCTTCGGTGGTGACGTAATCGGCAGCGATCAGACGGAAGGCGGCGCGCTGTTTGCGCTCGGCAAAATACGGGAACAGGGGCCGATAACCCCGGCCAACCAGGTCCCGCCCTGTATAGCGTTGGACAACGGTGCAGGTCCCGGGCTTGGGGAAGTAAGTGCTGAGCCGTGCCTCGGCCATGATGTAGTGGGCCCCGTCCTGATGGTCTCGGACCTTGACATAGACAATGTCCGGGCCGACAGCCAGGGCCAGGTTGCTGGGCAGGGTCCAGGGCGTGGTGGTCCAGGCGATGAACGAAGTCTTCTCTTCGTCGTCCGCGGCAAAGCGGACGGTGACGGTCGGGTCCTGGACATCTTTGTAGTTCAGGTTGGCCTCAAAGTTTGACAGCACGGTGCCCAGCCGGGTTGAGAAGGGCAGGACCTTGGAGCCCTCGTAGACCAGGGCTTTGTCCCACATCTGGCGGAGCGCCCACCAGACCGTTTCCATGAACGACAGGTCCATCGTCCGGTAGTCGTTGCGAAAATCGACCCAGCGACCGGTCCGGCGCACGGTCTTTTCCCACTCTTCGGTATAGCGCAGCACAATTTTACGGCATTCGGCGTTAAAGTTGGCCACCCCAAAGCGCTCAATCTCACTTTTGCCGTGCAAATCCAGGGCTTGCTCAATTTCCATTTCGACCGGCAGGCCGTGACAGTCCCAGCCGAAACGCCGGTCTACATAGCGGCCACGCATGGTCCAGAAGCGGGGAATGATGTCTTTGATTGTGCCGGCCAGCAGGTGGCCGTAGTGCGGCAGGCCGGTAGCAAACGGCGGGCCGTCATAGAAAATGAACGGCTGCTGACCCCGATTTTTTTTCAGCGTGTTTTCAAAAACCTTGGCGTCGTCCCAGAATTGGAGGACTTCCAGCTCGACCTCGGGGAACTTGACATTCTCAGCAACCGGTCTCATCGTAGGGTGTTCCTTGTCTCTCCAGGCTGGCCGTATTGTACAGGCTGGACGGACGGCGGGCAAATGCAAAGAGGACGGAGCGTGACGATGACCGGTCGTAGTCGGGCTCTGTCCTTGAGGACACACGGCATGGGAAAACGTCTGATGATCAACTTTGCCAAGGCCGGCTTCCCGCACTATGAGGAAGTCGAAGAAGAGGGCATGGCCAAGCCCTGCGCTATGGGCCTGCCGTGGGTGAACCCGCATACCCTCCAGACGCTGGAGCAGCGCGCTATCCGGCCCACCGGCCCTAAGGGCGAGCCCTTGGAGACGCAGAAGCCGTCCGAGTCGTAAGCGTGAGCCGGGCGGCATCAAACGTGCTCTCGCCGCAGGCCAAAGTAATAGCACTGTTCGTTATCGAGGTCGTTGTTGAAGGTCTGTTGCTGGCCGTCCTCAAACAGGACGCGCACCAGACAGGTGCCGCCGGCAAGGCTTGAGGTCATCTCTTCAACGACCGCGCCCAGCCCCCACTGCTCATAATGGGCGTGGAGCACACGGTCTCCCAGCCGCAGAAACAGGCGTTTCCCGGCCGTCAGCATGACTGCTCCCTTGCAGCCGAAAAGGCGGGGCCGAATCAACCTGCGCCTCAGTGACCATGACAAGATGTCCGGGAAAGTGGGGAGATGGCGGGGCCGTCATGAATAATGACGCCAGGAAAACAGTGTCAATAAAGGAGAAATAGCAGGGAAATGAGTTAAAATAAAAAATATCTTGACGATATGGATTGGTCGTATTTTTACTATGTTATACTTCTTCAGCAAGAAAAATGGCGGAAATGGAGCGTTGACAAACGCAGTATGGGAGCAGTAGAAAAGGGGGGAGGCCTGAGGCAGCTTCCCCCCTTTCTGTAGAGAGGTGTCAAGGGTAAGGTCGGCTGAGTTGGGCATTCGACTTCTATGCTAAAGGGAAATGTCATGGCTATTCTGTACACCCTTCCAACGTGCTGGCTGTGTTACGAGGCCGGCGCGCTGGTAGATGTTCTGACAAACGCCAAGGCCGGCGTTCTGTCTCTGACCACAATGCCGGTCCAACGTGGCTGGGTGAAGGAACTTCAGGCGATTCAACTCAAGCGGGAAGTTGCGGGGACTTCGCGTATTGAGGGGGCCGATTTTACCGGAAGTGAACTGGAGGCGGCCTTGCAGGAGACCCCGGAACAGTTGATCACCCGGTCTCAGCGACAGGCCTATGCCGCGGCCAAGACGTATAAGTGGATCGCCTCACTCGCGGACGACAGGCCGATTACTGCTGACTTAATCCGTAAAATTCACGCTCTCATCGTCACTGGAGCGGATGATGACCACTGCCCGCCGGGAGTGCTCCGGGGAAAAGACCAGAATGTGACGTTTGGCCGGCCTCGGCATAGGGGGGTGGAAGGGAGAGAGTGCGAGCGAGCGTTTGCGAGTCTGCTGAAAGCCGTGGAGAGAGAATTTCCAAAGCATGATCGGCTTATTCAGGCGCTTGCTCTGCATTACCACTTTGCCGCTCTACACCCGTTTCTTGACGGCAATGGCCGGACAGCACGGGCGGTTGAGGCCTTGATGCTCCAGCGGGCCGGCCTGCGGGACAGCCTGTTCATAGCCATGTCGAACTATTACTACGACGAGAAAGACGCCTATCTCGCAACTCTCAAAGAGGTCAGAGAAAGGGCGCACGATCTGACCCCCTTCCTGCACTTTGGCCTGAGAGGGGTCGCCCAGCAATGCCAGCGGCTTTTCGAGGAAATCAAGCCCAATGTTGCTAAAGCCCTGTACCGGAATGTCATGCACGACCTCTTCAGGCACTTGGAAAGTGACAGAAAACGGGTCCTGGCGAAGAGGCAGCTCGCAATTCTTGAAGTGCTGCTGGAGCGGGATTGCTTAGAGCTTCCACAGCTGATCACCGCGGTTGAGCGGCACTATTTCCAGCTCAGGAATCCTACCAAAGCCCTCATCCGGGATGTGAATCAACTCATAAGCCTCCGCGCTATTACTGCTGAGAAAACTGAGACGGGAACATACCGCATCCGTCTCCGGCTTGAGTGGGCGACAGAGATCACACACACGGAGTTCTTTGAGGCGGTCAAGAGCTTTCCCAAGGCAAAAACCTACCTGGCGGTCTCTTGAGGCGGATGAGTATTGAGCGCACTGTTCGAGGCAGCCTGTTCGCCTGGGATTTTCTCACCGAGTCGGTAGCCCGGCTCGATGACTGGCAGGCGCTTGGGGACGACAGGCTTGACGCCCTGGCCGGTGCGCTGCGGGCGGTCTTTGCCCGCTTCCCGACCGGCCAGACCCCCAACGAGAGCCAGACCGAAGACGATCTGATCTGGCCAGTGCTGGAAGGGCTGGGCTGGACGGCCAGCCTGCGACAGCAGAACCTCAGCGCCCGGGGCCGGGACGATGTGCCCGACGGCCTGCTGTTCGCCAACGCCGCGGCCAAGGAGCGGGCCAACGGCTTTGGCCAGGAATGGCAGCGCTATCAGTTCGGCCTGGCGGTGCTGGAGGCCAAGCGCTGGCAGAGGCCGCTCGACCGCCGCTCGGGCCGGGCCGGCGAGCAGACCGCGCCGTCAACCCAGATGCTGCGCTATCTGCGGCGGGTGGACGACCTGACCGCCGGCCGGCTCCGCTGGGGCATCCTCACCAACGGCGCAAAATGGCGGCTGTATTATGCCGGCGCGCGGTCGGTGTCTGAGCAGTTCTTTGAGCTTGACCTGGCCGCGGCGCTCGGCCCGGACATGGCTGAGGACGAACGCCGACACTGCCTCAAGCTGTTCGCGCTCTTCTTCGGGCCGGGTGCCTTTGTGTCCACCGCGGACCGGCCCAGCCTGCACCAGCGCGCGCTTGAGCAGGGGCGGTTCTATGAAGAGCGGGTCGCCGCCGACCTGTCCGATCTGGTCTTCACGCAGGTCTTTCCCAAGCTGGCCCGGGCGATTGCCGGGGCCAGCCCGGACGCGCCCCTGTCCAAAGTGCGCGACGCCGCCCTGACCCTGCTCTACCGCCTGCTGTTCATACTGTACGCCGAAGACCGCAGCCTGCTGCCGGTGCGCGACACCCGCTACGACGACTACGGCCTGCGCGACCGGGTGCGCGACGATGTGCGCCGGCGCAAGGACCGGGACGATACCTTCTCAGCCAGCGCGGCCCGCTACTGGTCAATCATTGACGACCTGTGCCAGGCCCTTGACCGGGGCGATGCCTCAATCGGCCTGCCGGCCTATAACGGCGGGCTGTTTGACCGGGAGCGCACACCGCTGCTGGCCCGCATCCGGCTGTGCGACCGGCTTATGGCCGATGTGATTGACGACCTGTCGTTTGAGCGGACAGACCAGGGCCGGCGCTACATCAACTACCGTGACCTGAGCGTGCAGCAGCTCGGCTCGATCTATGAGCGGCTGCTTGAGCACGAGATTGTACGCGAAGGCGGGCAGATTGTCGTCCGGCCCAATGTGTTCGCCCGCAAAGGCTCGGGCAGCTATTACACCCCGGATGCGCTCGTCAACCTGCTCCTGACCGAGACGCTTGAGCCGCTGGTCAGGGGCCGCGGCGCAGAGCAGTTGTTAGAGTTGAAGGTGTGTGACCCGGCGATGGGCTCCGGGCATTTCCTGGTCAGCCTTGTGGACTATCTGGCCGACCGGGTGATTGCAGCTCTGGCCGAAGCCGAGGCCGGCGGGCAGGGCCGGCTCGGCGACCGCATTGAGGCCATTCGCCGGCGCATCACCGCCAACGCCAAGCAACACGGCTGGAGCATTGACCCTGAGCAACTGGACGACCGCCATATTGTCCGCCGCATGGTGCTCAAGCGGTGCGTCTACGGGGTGGACAAGAACCCGATGGCGGTTGAGCTGGCCAAGGTGTCGCTGTGGCTGCACACCTTCACCGTCGGCGCACCGCTCAGCTTCCTGGACCATCATCTGCGCTGCGGCAACAGCCTGTTCGGCTGCTGGGTGAGCCAGGGCATTGACCGGGCGATGACCGGCGAAAGCGCCCTGTACTTGGCCCCGAAACTTCGCCAGGCCGCCGCGGCCACCGCCCGGATGCAGGAGATTGAGGCCCTGACCGACGTCGAGATTGCCGAGGCCCGCCACTCCGCCCACATCTTTGACGCCATGCAGGAGAGCACTGCCCCGCTCGAATCCTTTCTGTCCCTGAGCCACGCCCTGGACTGGCTGAACCTGAAGGCCAAGGACGAGCGGGCCGCGGTCCGGGCCTTTACTGAGGGTCGGCTTGGCGACCCGATCCAGCTCGCCCTTGGGGCTGCCGAGCCACGGCCTGAGCACCCGGCCAGCGGTGACTTTGCCGCCATCCTGGAGCGGGCCGCGGAACTCATTGCTGAGGAGGGCTTTCTACACTGGCAGGTCGCCTTTCCCGGGGTATGGCAGGACTGGCAGCGGCCTGAACGCCAGGGCGGCTTTGACGCCGTGATTGGCAACCCGCCCTGGGACCGCATCAAGCTCCAGCAGGTCGAGTGGTTTGCCGCCCGCCGGCCGGCCATTGCCCACGCCCAGCGGGCCGCCGACCGCAAGCGGATGATCGCAGCCTTGGAGGCTGACGGCGACCCCCTGTCCGGTGCATTCGAGCGGGCCAACGCCCGGGCCGAGTCCACCGCCCGCATGGCGCGGACTGGCGGTGACTATCCCCTGCTGTCCGGGGGCGACGTGAACCTGTACGCGCTGTTTGTCGAACGCGCCCTGGCCCTGGTCAAGCCCGATGGTATGGTCGGCCTGCTCGTCCCGTCGGGCATTGCCTCGGACAAGACCGCGGCCCCGTTCTTCCGTTCAGTCGCAACCCAAGGCCGGCTGCGGGCGCTGTACGATTTTGAAAACCGCCGCACGCGCTACAACGCGCCGCCCTTCTTCCCGGATGTGCACTCGCGGTTCAAGTTCTGCGCCTTTATCACCGGGAGATCGCCATCTGACACGCCGGCACAGTGCGCGTTCTTCTTACAGGACGTGTCAGAACTGAATGACGCCACCCGCCGCTTTCCGCTGGCTTCGGAGGACTTCGCCCGTGTCAACCCCAACACCGGCACCGCGCCCATCTTCCGCACCCGCCGGGACGCCGAACTGACGACCGCCATTTACCGCCGACTGCCCGTGCTTGTAGACCGCTCAAGCGGGGAGGCAGTGAAAGCTTGGCCGGTGAAGCACGCCACCATGTTTCACATGGCGAACGACTCCCATCTGTTTCGCACGCGCGAAGAACTGGAGGAACAAGAAGGCGCGTACCGGATCGGCGGCAATCATTTCGACAGTCCAAGCGGGAGATGGCTACCGCTGTATGAGGGCAAAATGGTGCAGGCATTTGACCATCGTGCTGCGAGCGTTGCAGTCAATCCAAGCAACTTGCATCGTCCAGGCCAACCAATGCCCTCAACATCAGACCAGCATAGGGACACGGGCTATCTACCCGCCCCGCAATTTTGGGTCCTGTACCCAACTCCTCAATCGTACATAGCCTACAAAATGGTAACCGCGCCAACGAACAGCCGCACCTTCATTGCAGCCTTGCTTCCACCCTCCGGTTCCGGTCACTCAATGGACGTTCTGTTGCCAGAGGAGGATGTTGAGAAAGACTTTGGACTGATCGCTTCTCTGCTATTAGGAAATCTCAACTCGATCCCCTTCGACTTTGTGATCCGGCAGAAAATCCAAGGCCAGAATATCAGTTGGTACATCGTTGAACAGCTCCCCATCGTACCGCCCGAAACCTACAACACCGTTCATTTCGGCCCCAAGACGGCCGGCCAGATTGTCCGCGAAGCCGTGCTGGAGTTGACCTGCACCGCCCACGACATGGCCCCGTTTGCGCGTGACCTCGGCCATGTCGATGCCGCCGGGCGGGTCAAGCCGCCCTTCGTATGGGACGAAGACCGCCGGCTGCACCTGCGGGCCAAGCTCGACGCCGTCTTCTTCCACCTCTACGGCCTCACCGACCGTGACGACGTCCGCTACATCTACGCCACCTTCCCCATCGTCGAACGTCAGGAGCAGGCCATCTGGGGCAGCTACCGCTCGCGCGAGCTGTGCCTCGCCTGGCTCAACGCCCTGGCCGCCGGCCACCCCGACGCCCCGGTTGAAGGGTGAGGAAAAGACCGCGTGGGGTGCTATTGTGGGGAAAACATCAGAATCGGTGAATCACATGCAAAACTACATCCCGCTTGACCGGAAATTTGTCAAAGTCGATGCTCGTTCCCAAGATGGAGAGCACGATGACTTCCTGCTCGGGTTTGAATACTCATCTGAATTCGGGAACTCCTGGTCAGACATACTGAAAAACCCCTGTACTATCATTCTGGCTGAAGCGGGTTCTGGAAAAACTACGGAGTTCCACGCACAGACAGAACAGCTTCGCAGAGAGGGCAAGCCAGCCTTCTTCTGCCGTCTTGAAATACTGGCTGAGGAGTCTCTTGAAGATGCTCTGGGGATTGGCAGACGTCAGGAGTTCCAAGCATGGAAAGACAGCAATGCGCACGGGTATTTCTTTCTTGACTCGGTAGACGAAGCCCGCCTTACCAGTCTAAGGGCTTTTGAGATGGCCATCATTCATTTCGTCAAAGCGGTTGAGCTATGCAGGAAGCGATTGACGGTCGTCATTTCAACTCGTCCTCATGAGTGGCTGGCTCAATCTGACCCGGCCATGCTCGAAAGGCGGTTGGCCTTTTCCGAGGAAAATTCGCCAGTCGAGGTAGTACAGATGAAGCCCTTGAATCCGGGACAAGTGAAAATTTTCGCCGGGGCTAAAGGTGTGGACGATACTGACGGCTTTATACAGGCCATCAATCTCGAAGACGCGAACGCTTTTGCGACACGGCCGGGAGACCTGCCTGGGCTCATTGACATCTGGAAGAGTAACAATCGTATCGGGCCCTATTCCAAAGTCGTCTCCAGAGATATTACCCTCAAGTTGTCTGAGGAAAATCCCAATCATTCGTCCGCCTCTCCCATTTCGCCAGCCCGGGCAAGGGCTGGCGCGGAGGTTCTGGCCGCCGCCGCTAGCTTGACAAAACGCAGGGCTATTCTGCTTCCCGACCAGCCTGTTGATGACGCTCTTCGTAGAAAGTGTATAGACCCCCAGGAAGCCTTGCCAGACTGGAACCCTGACGAGATTCGATCACTCCTTGGCCGCGCCCTGTTTGACGAAGCCTTGTATGGTTCGGTTGGATTTCACCACCGGACCGAGCGTGAATATCTTACAGCGTGCTGGTTTAAGAAATTACTTCCGCAACAGAATCGCCGCAACATGGAAGGCGTATTTTTTGTCAAGCCCTACGGCGTCTTGCCCGAGGTAGTCGCGCCTTCCCTCAGGCCGATTGTTGGCTGGCTTGCCGGCTGGGACGCTGGAATCCGTAACCGCGCCGTCCGTATTGATCCGGGAATCCTGCTGGAACATGGAGACCCGTCAAGCCTTGATGTCGGGACTCGTGAAAGCCTGCTGAGGAATTTTGCCAAGCGATCCAAAGACCGCAACAACACTCCGCTGAACCTTCATGTTCGAGAAGTTCGCCGTCTGGCGGATAAACGCCTGGTCAAAGTCATGCACGAGCTTCTTGAAACATATCGTGGTCACGGCAATGTCAGAAACCTCTTGCTGCGCGTTATCGGAGAAGGAGGTATTCCCGGTTGCGGGCAACTCGCCTCCACGTTTGCCACTGATACCAAGGTTGGTCCCTATACTCGAAGCGTTGCAGTGCAGGCAGTTGGACTGGCCGGCTCTCCTGACGATCAACACCGCTTGGCACGGCAAATCATCAGCCAGGCTTCCAGCCTGGAGCGGCGTATTATCAGCGCGGCCATTAAATCGCTTTGGCCCAAGACACTCACCGATCAAGATGTTCTGCTGCTTCTTAAGCAAACATCTGAGCCGAATGAGCTTGTGTTTGACAATCTTAAGTATGTCGTCTCGCAAATACCAGAGCAAATTTCGAATGTTGACCAGACACAGACCTTCCTCTCTGACACGCTCGAGATCGTCTCACAGCCGCCCTTTCACGATGATCGGTTGTGCCGCATTTCACAAAAATATGACTGGCTATTGTCCCTGCTCTGGGTCTTGGCTGAAAAGCTGCGCCGCTTGCACCCCGCCCCTGAGAACGTGCCCGAGTTTCTGGAGGCAATAAGTCTGTGCGATCGGTCCCGACACTATGTTCCCAAATACAGATACAGGAGAGCTATGGACGACGAAATAGCTCGACTCCTCTCCGACAATGCGAAAGTCCGCCGCAAGCTGGTCTGGCATGAATGCGCACAAGCCAGAAGACTGAAAGAGAAACCCGTTACCGACTATCGGCCCGTTTTCCTATTGCCAGATGTGCTCCTGTATCCCGGGGAAGACGACTATTATCTTCGGGAACTTCGTGAACGACAGGACCCCGAGGATAAACGTGTCGCGCTGTCTGGCTTGACGGCCATGTACGGTGCCTCCCAAAACCCAGACCTGCTTCAGCACATCAAGAATGCGGTAAGCGGCAACCCCGTCCTTGAAGACGAATTGGCCAGAAAACTCACTCCATCCCAAAAACAGCTTGAGATAAAGGAGCACCGCTCAAGAAGTGCCGCGCAGAGACGCCAGCAGGAAAGGAAAAAGGCCGAAGAGCGGCAAAACTGGATCAAAGGATTGAAAGCTGATCCGAATAAAGTCGGCGACTGGAACAATGCCTTCCGGCTCTTGCGGGAGATCGAAGGAAAAACCCGTGCGGCTGTACAGGACCGTTTAACAGCCTCTCGATGGGAGTGTCTCATCCCGGAATTTGGGGAGGAAGTCGCCAGGAAATTCCGTGATTTCTGCCAAGCCTTCTGGAGGCGTTACACTCCATCCATGCGGCCCGATAACTCGGAGAAGAGCCAGAGCATACCAGACGCCCTCACAGTCGGTCCCATCGGTCTCAGCGGATTAGCTATAGAGGCCGAAAACAGTGAGACCTGGGCTGATCAACTCACTGACGAGGAAGCGGAACTTGCAACACAATATGCACTGTGTGAACTGAAGGATTTTCCCGAATGGTTTGGCTGTTTCTTACAAGCAAAGCCTGAGCCGGTAAAGAAAGTACTTCGTGAGGAGATTGAGTGGGAGCTCAGCACCTTTCTTCCCGACGATGTCTCTCCCTATGTTCTCGGACGACTGGATAACACCAACAACCTTCATCTGGCCGATCTCCTACGGGACGATATCGCCGCTATTCTGGCGACCAAGGCGGATGTCCCGGTCAAACCGCTGACGAAGGCCTTAGCTATCATCCTGAGAAACGCCACGCCTTTATCCCAAGCCTTCCAGAACAGCGTAGCCCGTCACGCCGAAACGGTTTCTGCTGAACAGCAAAAGGCGCTCTGGCTCTCGGCATTGCTCTGTCTGGACGCTGAACACGCTCTCGCCATCATGGACCCCTGGGTAAACACAGTTTCTGCTGAACAGCAAAAGGCGCTCTGGCTCTCGGCATTGCTCTGTCTGGACGCTGAACACGCTCTCACCATCATGGACTCCTGGATAAACAGTGGCACCGGACAGGACGGCGAACGACGGGTGTCTCTCATCATCAATGTCCTCTGGGGGGGAGACTGGGGATACGATGGATTCACCAGTCAGCATTCCAGCTACGGAAAGCCTGAGTTTCTTTTGCGCCTGTTGAAAATCGTCTATTCCCATGTTCGTCCAGAGGACGATATTCGGCATGATGCCCGTCGCCAGCTCCTTCGGCTTCTGTGTGATATTCCGGGGAAACCTGCTTATGATGCGCTGATTCGCTTATCGGAGTCTCAGCCCCCTGGAAATTCCAAAGATGTCTTGCTCAATCTGGCCGACAGCCACGCTGAAAACGATGCTGCACGCCAGCAGGAATGGACTGCCGCGCAAGTCGCCGAATTCGAGTGCGATGCGGAGAAGAACCCCAAAACACAGCAGGACCTTTTTGACATTGCGGTATCCCGTCTCAACGCCATCAAGTTTGATCTCGAAGAAGGCGATGACAGTGAAGCCAGTCTGTGGCAAAAGGCGGACGATGAGACCGAATTGCGCCTCGTCATCGCAAATCGCTTGAAGCTCATCTCAGCCGGCAAGTACACAATCGCTTCTGAAGAGGAGCTGGCGGATCGGAGTCAGACTGACATCCGCCTCCATCATCCCAACATAGACGCGCCGATACCCATCGAAGTCAAAATTGCCGGGAAGTGGAGCGCAAACGAGTTGCGTGAGCGCATGGAGAATCAACTTGTCGGTCAATACATGCGTGAAGCCCAGTACGGCATATTCTTGCTAATCAATCAGGGTAACAAGCAGTTCTGGCAGCCCGAACCCAGCAGGAGACTGGCCTTTTCCGATCTCGTTCAATGGCTGCAAGATGAAAGCAGAACGCTTTTGAAAAAGCATGGCCATGTTCAAAATCTCGAAGTGGCAGGAATCGACCTGACGAAAAGGGCCGGAGGAGATTTAGTACGATAGAGTTTGGGGCCTATACCCATCAGGAGGACACACATGAGCAAGCATGACAAACCCGTCTCGCCGCCCCGCCCAGAGACAAGACACCCCTCAACCCATACGACACATTATACGTAAGGTCTACATCTACAACGGATATCAGCCGACGAAGAGCAAGCTGTCCCCCACAAAACCGCCTGCTCATCCGCCGGCCAGATTGTCCGCGAAGCCGTGCTGGAGCTGACCTGCACCGCCCACGACATGGCCCCGTTTGCGCGTGACCTCGGCCATGTCGATGCCGCCGGGCGGGTCAAGCCGCCGTTCGTGTGGGACGAAGCCCGCCGGCTGCACCTGCGAGCCAAGCTCGACGCCGTCTTCTTCCACCTCTACGGCCTCACCGACCGCGACGACGTCCGCTACATCTACGCCACCTTCCCCATCGTCGCCCGCCAGGAGCGGGCCACCTGGGGCAGCTACCGCTCGCTCGAGCTGTGCCTCGCCTGGCTCAACGCCCTGGCCGCCGGCCACCCCGACGCCGACCTGCACCTGTGAGATTGACCCCCGCGCTCGGAGTGGGATATTCTTCAAACAGAGGAGAGACACCATGCCCACCAAAGAAGTCCAGGACAACGCCGCTCATCTGGAAGAAATCGAGAAGAACTACCAGGCCTTCAAACGCCTCCTGCCGAGCTTGAGGAAATATGAGAATCAGCACGCCCTCATGCGCCATGAAAAGGTCATCGGCATCTACACCACCGCCCGGGATGCGGTCCTGACCGGCAGAACTTTCTACAAGGACGGGCTGTTCTCGGTCCAGACCATCACCGCCCAGCCGGTAGACCTGGGGTATT
Source organism: uncultured Binatia bacterium (SeqCode) (assembly GCA_965242605.1). Taxonomy (GTDB): domain Bacteria; phylum Desulfobacterota; class Binatia; order Bin18; family Bin18; genus JAAXHF01. Next base: position 931,880 of record CBDESS010000001.1, read on the forward strand.
TCTCTCATGTCGTGCATCTCCGGTAACTATCAGCCGGAGGAGATAGTGACCTGTGCCTAAGTTGCTATCCCTCAACAGTCTCTACCTGATTCTGCTATTCATCGTCCCCGGCTTTATTGCATTGTCTGTCCGGTCGCAGTTCATCATCACGAGAAGTCCGTCCGACAGAAACACCACGCTTCTTTCTTCCCTGACTATTTCTGTCGTCTATGGCGCTCTGGTTCTCCCTTTTGTTGATCCCGCGTTGCTACAGAAATCGCTGTGGGTCTGGTTCGGCCTGGTCTTCGTCGGCCCTGTAGCTCTCGGCCTGCTCCTCGGGATCAACGTCCAGCAAGACCTTGTTCGCCGCCTCCTCAATCGGTTCGGTCTGTACACTGTTCATGCCATACCGACCGCCTGGGACTGGAAGTTCAGCGGTATGGAAGAACAATGGATTCTTGTGACACTCAAAGATGGGACCCGTCTCGCCGGATTCTACGGTTCGCAATCTTTACACGTCTTCCACTCCTGGCGAGCGCGATATGTACATTCAGTGGATCTATGATATTGACGATACTGGTAAGTGGTCTTTGACCAAAGAGAAAGGCGTACTCATCGCCGCTGGAGAGATCAGCACGATAGAGTTTGGGGCCTATACCCATCAGGAGGACACACATGAGCAAGCATGACAAACCCGTCTCGCCGCCCCGCCCCGACATACGGCACCAACCTGTGCGGCGGTATATTGGGGGATATCAGCCGACGAAGAGCAAGCTGTCCCCCACAAAACCGCCTGCTCATCCGCCCAACATAGGAAGCAGCAGGAAGAAGTGAGGGAAGGGAGCCGGTCGGATGGGCGGAGCGTAATCCGGCTCTGCGGTCTGGCCTGGCCAATAGTCTCGCTGATTCTCACATTGGGAACTTGGAAGTCGTGGAGGGGATTGAAACAAACCTAGGGTTTTTCCCGTGTCGTTTGCGGCGAGCATCCGCCTTCGGGTGGGTAAGGATTGAAACAGCTGGTCAAAAGCCTCAAGGACCAGGGCTTTGCGTCATAGCAACCGGGCTTTGGTCCGGTTGGGGATTGAAACAATCACACTTGGGAATAGTCGGTCACACCTACTGCTGGCGGTCGGTGTGACCATCGCTTCCGGCTGTGCACTACAGGCAAGCCCACAGGAGTCACTGGCGAGGTTTGAGGTGAACGGCCGGAGCATTGCGGCTACCTTCCGGCGTGAAGCGGAAGCGTTGGAAGCCGGGGGCCATAGCGGTCACGCTGTCCGGCAAGAGTGTGAGGATCACTTCAAGGGCATAGCCGATCATTACCGTGTGCTAAGTGACACCTTGCGTTTGAGCGGTTCAGCACATAGCGGGGTCGTTGCCCAGGCCGGGCGGAGAACCTTGGGGTTCATACCCGAATGCTGGCGGTAGGTCGGTCAAACCCGTGCCTGACCTACCCAGATCGGCGCGTGACCGCCTTCGGCCGGGTCAGCGGAAAAAACGGCTTCGTCAGCGGGCGCTGAACGCACAATCTCACCCTGGTCGAACCTACCTCTACTTGACAGGCTTTATGTGACCGCCTTGTACTGGGCGCTAAATCCCTACTTAACCCCTGGCCGGGTGGCTAATCCCGGTCGAAAGGAGCGAAGAATGGACGCGGTTATCGAGTTTTTTTTGTTGGGTGTTCTGTGGCTGGTTCCTGTGATCTGGGCCGTGAGTGTTCACCATTCTGGAGGGCCCCGGACGAGCTGGCGTGGCATTCCTAAGGGTGGCATTGGCATCTGATAATACCCCTTATATCAACTATAGGGGAAACGCAAAAGTCCTTGTAAATCAAGGACTTCCGAACCGCGACAAAGCGCGGCTGACGACAATCATGCTCTTGCATTTCCGGCTGCATGAGCTCTCTTTCGAGTCGATCATCGTGTACGAGAATCAGCAGGAAATCCCCCGGCTCGATCTCGCCCGATTAACCAAGGTGGCTGACACCGAGGTGGCCTCCCTTGACGCGCAAGACGACCTGCAACGGAAGCTTGACCGACGAGCCGCATGAGGTGCGATCACAGGGAGGAGGTCGGACGAGCGAAGCCGTCCGCTTACGCCCGGCAGCGAAGCCGACCGGCGGGTGTTCCGGGACAATGCACGCCCTCAGAAGGGCGCGGCTTCGCCGGCGAACATATCCCCGTCAAGCACGAGCACTTGCGCCTGCGCACCCTTGGCGAGAAGGGTCTGGTCCTGCGGGCCGATGATGAGGCCCTGGCCGAGCGACAGGGAACTCAGCACGCCTGAGCTTTGGCTGCCGGTCGAACGGGCGGTGTACTGCCCCTTGTGTCGGCTGAGCTGGCAGCGGACAAACTCGGTCAGGTTCGGGGCGATGGGAATGTCTTCGCTCAGAGTGGCCGACACAACGGGGGGGAACAGCCTGGTGTGTCCCAGCATCCGCCGCAGGCTGGGCCGGACATACAGATAAAAACACACCAGGGCCGAAACCGGGTTGCCCGGCAGACCAAAACAGGGCCGTGCTTTGAGCAGCCCGAAGGTCAGCGGTTTGCCCGGCCGCTGGGCCACCTGCCAGAACAGCCGGTGCATCCCCAACTCGTCCATCGCCGCTTTCACACAGTCAAAATCACCAACCGACACGCCGCCGGTAGACAGCACAAGGTCGTGACGGATGGCTTCATGCAGCGCGCTGCGGGTCTCATCGAGCGCGTCTCGGGCAGTTGCGAGCGGCACCGCCACACCGCCGGCGTCCCGGACCGCGGCCGCCAGGGTATAGGCGTTGGAGTTGACAATCTGGCCCGGGCGGAGCGGGCTGTCGACCTCGGCCAACTCATTGCCTGTGCTGAGAACAGCCACCCGGGGGCGTTGGCGCACGAGGACAAAACTCCGCCCAACCGAGGCCAGCAGCCCAATATCGGCCGGTCGCAGCACCCGCCCTTGTTCCAGAATCACCTGGCCCGGGCGAATATCCTCGCCGGTGGCCCGGACATTAGCGCCCGCATGGTTTGTCCGCCGGATCAGGACCCGCCGGCCGCGCTCCTGCGTATCCTCAACCCGGATAACGGTATCGGCCCCGGGCGGAACCACCGCGCCGGTCATGATCTTGCTGGCCGTGCCGGGCGTCACCGTCCTGGTGGGAGTGCCGCCGGCCTCAATGACCTCAAGAACGCTCAGCTCGGCGGGCCGGTCAATGCCGGCCTCACGGATGTCCTGCCAGCACACGGCATAGCCGTCCATAGCCGAGTTATCAAAAGGTGGCACGGCGCGCTCGGAGGCGATGGTTTCGGCCAGGACCCGCCCGCCGGCCTCAAACAGGCTGACCCGCTCCCCGCTCAGCGGGGTGACGGTCTCAAGAATCCGGGTGACTGCATCGTGTACAGAGATCATAGCCGGACTCTAGGCAGACATGGCCCTGTCGTCAATGTCTTCACGCCTCGCTCTCATCCCCGCGGAGACCGGCCAGGGCTTGGGTGACACGTTCAAGCTGTACCCCGCGCGAGCCTTTGACCAGCACCAGCTGCCGGCCGGTAGCGGGCCGAAGGGTGTCGCCGAGAAAAGCCGCGGCCTCGTCCGCGGCGGCAAAGGTCTGGACCGCTACCCCTCTGGCCTGGGCCTGGTCGGCGATGACCCGGGCTTCTTGTCCTACCGTAATAAGCAGGCCCGGGTGGGGGTCGAGACGCGCCACCAGCGCGCCGATTTCCTGGTGGCGGACAGGGCTGAGCGCGCCCAGCTCCAGCATATCGCCCAGCACGACGATCAGCCGCTCGCCGGCAGTGCGCACCTGCCCGGCGGTCAGCAGGGCGTGTTGCACTGAGGCGGGGTTGGCGTTGTAGCAGTCGTCGAGAATCGTCAGGCCACGCTCGGGCACCTCAATGACCGCCATGCGCCGCGGCGCGCCACGGGCCGTGCGCAGGGTGTCGCACGCTTCGTCCAGGCCGATGCCGCACTCGGTGGCTACGGCAATCGCTACCAGCGCGGCCAGGGCAAAATGGCTGCCCGGCAGCCCCAGGCGGACCGGGCGAGCCCCAAGCGGGGTCTGCACCATGAACTGCGTTCCCTGACGGGAAACCCGGATATCGGCGACCTGAAAGGCGTTGGCCGCTTTTTCGCCAAATGTAACCATCCGACACGCGGCCCGCCGGCGGACGGCCTCCACTAAGGCGGCGTCATCGCCAGGCACGATCGCCAGTCCGTCGCCGGGCAGGGCCGCGATCAGTTCGGTCTCGGCTTCGATCACCCCGGACAGATCGGTCAGCATCTCGGTGTGCTCTTCGGCAATTGAGGTGATGACCCCGATATGCGGACGGGCCAGGCGGCTGAGCAGGGTCAACTCACCCGGTCCGCTGGTACCCATCTCCAGGATCAGGATGTCTTCGTCGCCGTCGGCCCGCAGCAGGCTCAGCGGCAGGCCGATGTGATTGTTCAGATTGCCCGGACTGGCCAGGCTTGGCCGGTGGGCGGCACACACCTGGGCCAGCAACTCTTTGGTGGTCGTCTTGCCGTTACTGCCGGCGATGCCAACGACGGTGGCCGGCAGCCTGGCGCGGTGCCAGGCTGAGAGGGTCTGGAGGGCGGCGAGCGGCTCTGACACGCCAATGCTCACCGCCCCGGTCGGCAGCCCGGCCGCGGCGTGCCGGGCGTACAGGAAGCCGGCGGCTCCGCCCTGAACGGCCGCTCCAAGATAGGCGTGGCCGTCGGTCTTGGTGCCGGGCAGCGGCACAAACAAGGCCCCCTGGCTGGCCGTGCGGGAGTCAATCGTCACCGACCGAAACAGCGTGTCGGCCGGCCCAGCGCTCAGCGTTCCGCGTGTGGCGGCGCAGACCTGTTGTGCCGTCAGCTTCATGGGCCTCAGTCTAGCCAGCCGGGCCGCACCCCACAAGTTGATCCTGCCCCCTGGCCGTGTCACCATAGCCGGGTGAGTCCACAGGAACGCCAGGCCCGAGCGATTATTGAGACGCTGCGCGCCCACGGTTTCAGCGCCTATCTGGCCGGGGGCTGTGTGCGCGACCGCCTGCTGGGGCTGGAGGCCAAGGATTTTGATGTGGCAACCAGCGCCCGGGCCGAGCAGGTCCTGAGCCTGTTTCCCCAGGCTGTCCCGATAGGCGTGCCGTTCGGGGTCGTGCTGGTATCACAGGTAGAGGTGACGACCTTTCGCGCCGACGGCCGCTATCTTGACGGACGCCACCCGACCGGCGTCCGATTCAGCAAGGCCGGAACGTGTCAACAGATCGAGGGGAAGGCGACATGTTCCGGCCTCGATGCGCGGGAAGACGCGCGACGGCGCGATTTTACGATCAACGGTATGTTCTACGATACTGTCACCGGGCAGGTCATTGATTATGTTGGCGGCCAGCACGACATAAGCGAGCGGGTGATCCGGGCCATTGGCGACCCGGTGGCCCGTTTTGGCGAGGATCGCTTGCGCCTGCTCCGCGCCGTTCGGTTTGCCGCCCGGCTGGGATTTGCCATCGCTCCCCAGACCTTCGCCGCCATCCGTTCCCTGGCACCAACGCTCAGCGCTATCGCCTGGGAGCGGATCGGTGACGAGATTGTCAAGATTCTCACCGAGGGCGGTGCCCAGCGCGGGTTTCAGCTCTTGTCCGAGACCGGCCTGCTGGCCGCCGTCCTGCCCGAGATCGAAGCGCTGCGCGGCGTTGAGCAATCGCCCGATTTTCATCCAGAGGGGGATGTGTTCACCCATACCCTGCTGCTGCTGGACGAGCTGGACAGGGCGGCTGGGCGGTCAAAGGACGAAACGGGTCAACAGGTCGTTCTGAGCGAAACCTTGGCGCTCGGCGCTCTGCTGCACGACGTGGCCAAGCCACAGTGCCAGCGCCGGCAGGGGCAGCGCATTACGTTTTACGGTCACTGCGAGCAGGGGACAGAGCAGGCCGTGGCCATCTGCCAACGGCTGAAACGCCCGCGTGCGGTGTGGCAGAGGGTAGCCTATCTGGTCAAGAACCATCTGCGTCTGCTCAGCGCCCCGGCTATGCGCCCGGCCAAGCTCACACGGTTTCTCCGTGAAGACGGCATTGAAGAATTGCTGGAGCTGGCGCGCCTCGACGCCCTGGCCTCAAGCGGCGACCTGCGTCCATACGAGTTCTGCCGCCGGCAGCGAGAGCGCCTCGGGCCGGTCCACCTCGCCCCGCCGCGTCTTCTGACCGGCCGTGACCTCATCGCCCTTGGTCTGCGACCTGGGCCGCGCTTCAAAGACATTCTGACCGCGGTCGAAGACGCGCAGCTCGAAGGCAGGCTGACGGGCCGTGAAGCCGCCCTGGAGTGGGTGCGGCACCACTTTGCTCTCAAGTGAGGAAGGCAGCAGGCGCGTAAGGGGCGATGGGCAAGCGGGAAAAACCCGGCTTACAGAGACAGGGAGGCTGCGTATGCATAAGGTGCAGGATTTTATGGGTCAAGAGCGCGACCTGGTATGCGCGCCGCTGCTGGACCGGATTGCCGAGCAAGCCCCCCGGGCCGACCGGGCCCGCAGCCTTGACCCAGACCTTATTCTGGCCCTGAAACAGACCAATGTCATGCGCCTGTCGGCCAGCCGCAATATCGGCGGGCTAGAGGCCAGCATCGGCCAGATTGCCACAGAGCTTGAGGCGCTGGCCGGTCGCTGCGCCTCAACCGCCTGGTGTGTGTGGAATCATCTGTGCGTGTTCCACTTCATTGTGGCCCAGATGGGACCGCCGGCCGCGGCCCTCTTAGGGCAGATTGTGGACAAGCGGGAATGGGTCAGTTTTCCGGCTGGGGCGGGAACGAGCGTGCGGGGCCGGCGTGACGGAGACCGGGTGATTATCAGCGGCCGGGCAAGTTTTGCCTCTGGCTCGCGCTATGGCGAGTGGGCGGCGTGTGCGTTTGCCCTGGACGACGGCGAGACACAGCCCACGGGGAAGCCGGATATCCGTTTTACGCTGGTTCAGACCGACGCGCCCGGGGTGTCGATTGATCCGACCTGGAACTCGATGAGCCTGCGGGCGTCGGCCACCGATCATATCAACTATGAGGCGGTGTCGGTTCCGGCCTCCCTGCTGCGGCCTTTTCCGCTCGATTTTCGCTACACCTTCCGCGACCCCCAGACCCCTGTTGTGGCCCAACGCTACCGGGAAGACTGGGTTGCTCTGTCGGACCTGTGGCTCGCCGCCCAAGCGGTCGGCCTTGCCAGCGCCGCGCTTGAGGAAGCCTGCGCCGAGTTGGCAGACCGGGTCGCCATCTTTGGCGTCAAGGTTGCCGAGCGGCCGGCGGTGCAGCTCAATATCGGTCAGGCCGGGGCCTCAATTGCTACGGCCCGGGCCGCGGTAGAAACGGGCTGTGCCGAGACCGACGCCCGCATTACAGCCGGGATAAGCCCAACCGAAGCCGATTACCTGCGCCAGTTGAGCTATAGCATGGTCGCCCTGCGGCTGTGTGACGAAGCCATGCGCCTGCTCCTCAAGGTCCAGGGCGGCAACGGCCTGCGTGAGAGCGGGTCCTTTGAGCGCCGCTATCGTGACTTTCAGGCCATGCCGCTGCATATCAACGCCCACCCTGACCGGCTGGCCGAGCTGGTGGGAAAATACCTGTTGGGTCAGGCCAACGACGCGCCGTTTCGGTAGCCGGTTCAGGAACGCTTCGTCTTTGTGCCGCCCGGCCAGTACTCGTGAGCGCCTAAGCCTTCCAGCGACAGGCCGTAGCCGAGGTTATCGAGCATCAGCCGCTTGAGGTGCTGGGTGAGGGCGACCCGGGCATAGCGGACGGTCAGCCGCGGTTGGTCGGCGATCTGCTCGGCCAGCTCCCAGGCGCGGGCCAGCAGTCGGTCACGCGGCACAATCTCGTTTACCACGCCGAGGTTCAGCGCGTCCTGAGCCGACAGCTTCTGGCCGGTCAGCAGGAAGTAGCGGCCCCGGTTGATGCCGAGCAGCAGCGGCCAGACCACATGCACGCCATCGCCCGGCACGATGCCGTTCGGGAAATGGGGCGCGTCCTGGAAGATGCTGTCCTCGGTCGCCAGCACGATATCGCACAGTACGCCCAGCTCGGCGTGGATGGTGGCCGGGCCGTTGACCGCGGCAATCATCGGCACTTCGATATCGAGGTGGTTCATCAGTAGCTTTTTGGCGTCCCAGTAGATATGGTCCCAGCGTTGGGGGGTGATCTCCCACTGGTCTTCACGCGCGAAGCGGGAGATAAACTTGTCCTCCGTCCCGGTCAGAATAATGACCTTGTTGTCCGGGTCACTGCCGACATCGGAAAAGCAGCGCCCCAACTCGGAATGCGGCCCCTCTCCCCAGCGCAGTGTTCCGCCGTCGGTGTGGAGCTGCATCTGCAAAATGCCGCCCCGCCGCTCCATGCGAACGTGGGTGTAGGCGTGGGCGTAGTCGTCAAATGTGGTCATGGCGGCCCTCCTCGTGCCTGTGCTTTTAAAGATTGGCGGCGAGTGATTAAAACAATCTCGGAGTCGTTCCAGGAATCTGGCAGGCTGTTATGGTCAAACCTTCCACTAGTCCCTCTCCGCTGAGTTTCAACAAATCGTCGTCAAAGGTGTGAAACAACTTCGCCCTTCTGACAATTGCCGTCGCGACATGAATGGCGTCAGGTGTAGAAATGGTCGTGGAGCTTTTATTGCGAATTGTCTGTGCTTTTTTGGCGACGCGGATGTCTACAGCAATGATTTCTATCATCTGCCGGTTTTGTTGCATAAATCGTTCAAACTGTTCTATCGCGTGTGGCGGCATGCGGCGCTCCAGCACTTCCACATACAACAGGGTAGAAACAGCCAGCTTGTACGCTCCCCTTTCAACATTTTCCACGACGGCATTCATGGACCGATTTCTGTCCTCGCCTTCATCTCCACAGATCCAACTGATGAGAACTGATGAATCCCAGCAGATCAGAGCTTCCCTCATGGCTTACCCCACCTGTCGCGCAGTTCTCTTACGAACTGTTCGGAAGATGTTTCATCGGTTGCGCCAGGAGCGATCCCATGAAGATCGCTCAGGGTAGGCAGTTGGTCGGCGGGCGGAAGGACCTCCATGTCCTGAACGCTGACTTTATAGGGGAGTGGCGCGTCAGGACGATAAAAGCATGCGCCTGAAACAGAAACGAAGGACCCCAGGGCATTTTGTACCCTCTCAAGCAAGCTCGGTGGAAATATGCACTTTATGGAAGAAGAATCCGGCATGGACGGATAAATCCGAAAGACCTTTATTCTGTCATGAATGTTGATCTGCTCAAGTCTCCCGTCAATGGTGCTGATAAGCTGCTCTTCTATGCGTCGAGCACTGTTCAAGTGGTCTCTGAATCTGTCGTCCAATGTGTAAGTCCGCGTACCCTCGTCACCATTCCTGAGAATTCGGACTTCAGCCCGGGCTATTTTTCCAGGCTGGAAGTTGGCGAGTTCTTCCAGGGCAGACAGAACGGAGTGCGAGAGCGTGCGGGTTTTTTCCTCCATTACGCAACTCATATTCTTGTCGATCGCGTCAACGGCGATTGCAGAAGGCTGTCTTTCTCTCGATATCGGTTCACATTCTATTGTGACAGGACTCGAATGAGAAAGACGAATAACCTGGAAGACAATCCCTTCTTGACCGCGTTCCTTGACGCTCTTGTTGAGCACGCCGAGAAAATGTTCGATTTTCTTGGCGAAAACCGACAACTCGACATGCCCGTTGTTGCCATCCGGGCCTTCTATCGTCAGGACAATCGTCCGTTTCACCATGATTCAGTCCTCGGCGTCGAAGATGCTCCTCGCCCAAGCCGTCGTATCAGCAGGCCGTTCACCCGATTATCGTACACCCGGCCCTCGTTGTTCGAACCTCCCTCAAACTCCTGCTCAGAGCAATCCTGCAATCACAGTTCAGACAGAAGCCAGTGATTCACGGGCAGTGGCGAGTAATCAGCCACTAACCACTAGCCGCTAATCGCTGTCAAGACGCAAGGCGCGGACTCTCCGGGCTAACCGGCCAATGCCGGCGAGCAACTCGTCTATCGTCCCGGACAGGTCAAGGGCGGCAATCTCCAGCCGTTTCCCGGCGTGGCGTTCAAGCTTCGTGAGGAATGGGACGCCGGTTGACTTGTCAGGATGGTTCAGGAATCGCTCACGGAGTTCACCGAGCCATTGACGGCTCCAGATTGGCTTGTTGGGGTAAGAATCGAGCCGGAGTTAAAGAGCGAGCCAGCGGTCCGCAGGGCGTTCTTGACCCACTCGTCTGCGGCTTCGTAGACTTTCTCATTCCCGGGACGTGTCGATCTCGATCCCATCGGCATCCCTCGCTACGCACAGGCGGAAACTCTTGACCGCTGCCGGAGAGGCGACAGGCAGGCTTAGCGTTTGAGCTTTTCGGCAAAGGCTTTGCGGAGCTTTGCGACCTTGGGGGCAACGACATACTGACAGTAGGGCTGGTAGGGATTGCTGGCGAAAAAGTCCTGGTGGTAGTCTTCTGCTGGATAGAAGGGACCGGCCGGGGTGACTTCGGTCACAATTTTGCCGTCCCACACGCCGGCGGCCTCAAGCTCCTGGATGACCGCGGCGGCAATCTCTGCCTGGACCGGGCTGTGGTAGTAGATGGCCGAGCGGTATTGGGTGCCGACATCCGCGCCTTGGCGGTTCAGGGTGGTCGGGTCGTGGATGGTGAAGAAGACCTGGAGGAGGTCCTGGAAGGAGAGCACCCCGGGGTCATATGTCACCTGGACCACTTCGGCGTGGCCCGTTGTGCCGGCACACACCGCCTCATACGACGGGTCTGGAACCTGCCCTCCGGTGTAGCCGGACACCACCCGGTCAACGCCCTTGAGTTCGACATAGACCGCTTCAAGACACCAGAAGCAGCCGCCGCCGAGGGTGGCAATCTCTCTGCTCCGCTGTAGGGATGGCTCGCTGTGTTCTGTATTCATCGGTGTCGCCCCTGTCTGGTTTGCAACTGCCGCCGATACATAGCAAGTTTCAACATCCCCATGCAACCCTTGGCGGGGGGTTCTGGCGGCGGACGCTTCAAGGGCCGACAGAGAACGCTACCTCGTCTAATATGTCGCCGCCTTGGGTCACAATCTCGACCTTCCAGGCACCAAGGTGGACCGGGCCGCGCAGACTGACCGAACTCCAGGTCCGGGTGCGGAGATGTTCAATAGCGAGCGGCAGTTCGAAATATTTTCGGCCTTCGTGGTACCAGACATGGGTCAGGACATCCGGCACGGACTGCGTGGAGACGACCATCCAGACATGAGGACGCTCGTGCGGGGCAAAGCTGGCCTGGGGCTGGCTGCATTCTCGTGCCCGCACTTCCCGGCAACTCTGGCTGCGGACAATCCGCGGCCGGGCCACGGTTTCGGCAGGGGGAACTTCAGCCGTTTCGGCCGCGGCAACAGTGACGGTCAGGGCCGCAACTAGCGGCAGGGAAGATTCCGCTTCAGCGGCGGCCGGCGGAGGGGCCGGGTCTTCAGCCGGGGCGGAGACGGCCGGTTTGTCCTGAACCGCGGGCGGGGCCGGGCGGGCGGCACGAGCCAGCGGCTCTGGGACCGCGGTTGCGTGGCGATCGGGGGCACGGGGCAGGAGGATGTACAGGGGCAACAGAACGGCCCCGGCCACGCCGAGCGCTACCGCCATGATCCGTTTCCTGAGCCGTTGACCGCTTGCTTTTTTCTGCTGTGCGTAGACCTTCCGGCGGGTATCCAGGACCGGCCGCAGGCGTTCTATTTTATGCTGAAAGCGCCGCGTCTTGGCCTCAACCGCGTCTTTATCCATTCAGGGTACCCCCGGAGTACAGGGGAGGACAGCCCTAGCCCGCTTTGGACGGGTGGCTCTGCTGGGATTGCGGAATCCCGGGGTCGCTCATCACAGGCGCGCCGCCCTGGTTGGGATCAAGAAAGGCCAGGACCCGCTCGCCTGAATTCTTGTTCATCCATCTCCGCAAACGCTGCTCAAGAAACAGGTTCAGCTTATGAAACTTTTTGAGTTGGGCGACGACCTCTTCGGCACTGCGTCCGGCCAGCGTTGCGGCCTCTCCATGACGGTCCCGTCTTCGTGTTGCGGCTGTACGCGGTCGGGTCGGAAAAGGCCGGTAGACGCCGCTCTGCCTGCGGTAGGCCAGCCACATTGGCGAGGAGGTATCGCGGGCAATACGGAGCGTTTGGCCTTCATTTTCCCAGTACTGTTCCTGGCGGGTGCTCCCATAGTAGAGGATTTCGGTCGGAGTAGAAGTCCGAGTCATAAAATCTCCCCGTCAAACCCCGCCTCCAGCGAGCCCTCAGGCCGTCGCAATCTTGAGGTCTTGCGCCTGGCTTGAGTACGGTTCGGGCAACTCACACCGTGGCGCGGTGGCCCACAGACCGTCCAGGTTGTAGAACTCCCGAACATCCTCGTAGAAAATATGGACCACCACATCGCCAAAATCCATCAATACCCACTGTCCGTTCACAAACCCTTCTACCGCCAGGGGGCGGATGCCCTGCGCCGACAAGGCTTCCCGGATGGCCTCGCAGATGCTGCGCACCTGGGTATCCGAGCGGCCGGTACACACAATGAAATAGTCGGCGACCGGGGTGAGTGCACTGACCTTGAGCGCGACAAGGTCACAGGCTTTTTTGTCAAGCGCAGATTGGGCGCACTGAAGAGCTTTTTCCCAACTCGTATCGTTCACGACCTCTCCCGCTGGCAAGCGTGATACCAGAAGACCGCCTTGGACATCATCATCATCACCTCTGGTACAAACCGTGCTCTGCAATATAGGCTGCCACCGCCGGATGGACGAGAGAGCGAACGGATGCGCCGCTTCGAATGTTCCGACGGATCGCCGATGCTGAGATATGGAGACCACTGATCTCACGGAGAACAAGGGTAGAGTGTGAAGGGTGGGTATACATCCTCAGCGCCGGGTCGTAACAAAAAACAGACCGAAAATCAACGGGAAGCGGACAGGGCGGGCGTGGCGTGCCGGGTCGTGAGGTGACAATCAGATGACACAGGTGGGGAAGAGTCCGGTAGTCTTTCCAGGTCTGAATGGCCAGAAAGGCATCAAGCCCCAGGATGAAAGACAGCGAGGCCGATGGCAGCGCGGCCCGAAAGTGCCGAATCGTATCGACCGAGTAGGACGGCCCGGTGCGCTCAAGCTCAACCGCCGAGGCCGAGAAGGCCGGCTCATCGGCCACGGCCAACTCGACCATCCGCAGCCGATGCTGGCCGCCTGCCACCTCGCCGGCGTCTTTATGCGGGGGACGGGCCGAGGGGACAAAATAGATATGGTCCAGGGCGCAGGTCCGGCGAATCTCGTCGGCGCTCCGAACATGGCCGAGGTGGATCGGATTGAATGTGCCGCCAAAAATGCCAACCCGCATGGCCCGCCTACTCTCTGACCTGACCGTCACCGTGGATCACATATTTATACGTCGTCAGCTCGCGCAGCCCCATCGGGCCGCGGGCGTGGAGTCGGTTGGTGGAGATGCCAACCTCGGCCCCGAACCCGAACTCATAGCCGTCGGTAAAGCGGGTTGAGGCGTTGGCGTACACGGTTGCCGAGTCAATCTCGCGCAGAAAACGCCGCGTGGTGGTGTAATCCTCGCTGACAATGGCGTCGGCCAGCCCAGATCCGTTGTCGTTAATGAAGGCAATGGCTTCGTCAACCGAATCAACGACTTTGACCGACAGGATCAGGTCTAAGTACTCGGTCTGCCAGTCTGCCTCGGTCGCCGCGGTAATGTAGGGGACGAGGTGTCTGGTCCGCTCACAGCCACGCACCTCCGTGCCGGCTTTGTGAAGTGCCTCAACACAGGGCGGCAGGAAACGGGGGGCAATGTCCTTATGGACCAGCAGGTTCTCCATAGCGTTACACACCCAGGGGCGTTGGGTCTTGGCGTTGAGCGCGATCCGCAGGGCTTTGTCGCAATCGGCCGCGGCATCCACATAGGTGTGACAGACGCCCGAGAAGTGCTGAATGACCGGAATAGAGGACTGCGCCGTCACCGCCCGAATGAGTTCTTCTCCACCCCGCGGGATAATCACATCCACAAAGCGGTCCTGTTGCAGCAGGACGCGAACCGACTGCCGGTCGGTTGACCGAAGGAGTTGGGCCGCGGCCGGCGGCAAACCGGCTTCAACACAGGCGGCTGTCAGCACGTCAACAATGGCGGCGTTGGTCCGAAACGCCTCGGAGCCGCCTTTGAGAATGACCGCGTTACCGGCCTTGAGCCCCAGGCCGGCGGCATCCGCGGTTACATTGGGACGCGATTCATAGATAATCCCCACCACGCCGAGCGGCACCCGGACCTGAGCGATCTCCAGGCCGTTGGGACGCCGCCACACGGCCAGCGTCTCGCCCACCGGGTCGGGCAGATCGACAATAGTCTCCAGGCCGTTCGCCATGCTCTCAATACGCTCTTCGGTCAGCGTCAGGCGATCAAGCATGGCCGAGGAGAGGCCAGTGTGGCGGCCGGCCTCAACATCCTGAGCGTTTGCGGCCAGGAGCGTTCGGCTGCCCTGCCGCAGGGCCGCGGCGGACTTGAGCAGCGCCTCGTTTTTGGCCTGGGTTGAGCTTGTTGCCAGCCCCCGCGCCGCTTTTTTCGCCGCCTGACACAGCGTGACCACCATGTGTTCAAGGTCCATACCAGTCCCCACAGCCTATCGTGATGTCGGATCATGCGTCTTGCAGAAGGGCTAAATCATCCCGATGGATAACCTCATCGCTGACCTTATAGCCGAGAGTCTGCTCAATCTGGCCAGTTTTCAGACCCTTGATCCGCTCTAAGGCCGCCGAATGGTAGTTGACCAGCCCACGGGCAAACTCGTGGCCGCTTTCGTCCACACAGGCGACACACTCGCCAACCCCGAATGTCCCGCGTATCTCACGCACGCCGGCCGGTAGCAGACTGCGGCCGGCGCGCCGGACTGCGGCGGCGGCACCGGCGTCGAGCTGTAAACTGCCGGCCGGTTTCAGCGTATAGGCAATCCAGTGCTTGCGGCTGGCAATACGGTCGCTGACCGGCAGAAATAAGGTTCCGGTCGGGAGGTGTGGATTAAAAACGGCGCGCAGGCTGTTGTCGTGGCGTCCATCGGCGATAAGAGTCGGAATACCGGACAGGGCCGCCTTATGGGCGGCCTGGAGTTTGGAGGTCATGCCGCCCCGACCGAGCGGTCCGGCACCGCCGGTCGCATAGGGCCTATCACACCGCTCTACCACTGACACCAGCCGGGCATCGGCGTGTAGCCGGGGATCGCACTCGTACAAACCCCTGACATCGCTCAGCATCACCAGCAGGTCGGCTTCAATAAGGACGGCGACCAGGGCCGACAGATGATCATTATCGCCAAACTCGATCTCTTCAACGGCAACACTGTCGTTCTCGTTCACAATCGGGATAACGCCGGCCTCAAGCAGGGTGCGCATGGTGTGCTTAGCGTTCAGATAACGGCGGCGGTCAGCCACATCGTCATGGGTCAGCAGAATCTGGCCAACATGAGCGCCGTGGCGGGAAAAAGCCTGCTCGTACAGGGCCATCAAGGCGATCTGGCCAACCGCCGCGGCGGCCTGTTTGCTGGAAATGGTTCGGGACCGCTCGGGCTGGGCACCGAGGCAGCCCATTCCTGCGGCAACGGCTCCTGAGCTGACCAGCACGAGGTCTCTGACCCGGTCTTGATTTCCGGCCCGCAGCGCCGACATTTGTCGCGCCAGACGCTCGACACTGTCGACGTTCACCCCATCCTGCCGGGACAGGATACTGCTGCCAACCTTGATGACGACCCGACGGGCACGCCGCAGGATGTCGGCTTTATGGAGGAGTTGGGTCTGGGCTAATCCCATGCCTGAGCCTCCTCGTCGGACTGGGCGGACGCGCCGGGACCGGCGGCGGCCTCCTCGGCCAGCTTTCGCGCGTCGGCAAGCGCACGATCGATGTTCCAGAGCAGATCGCTCAGGCCCTTGCGGCTGACAGCGCTCAGGGTCATCAGCCCAATATCGTGGCTGGCGAATGTTGCCGCCACCTCGGCAAAGCGCTCCTGGGCGATGGGTAGATCATACTTGGTGACCGCGACCAGCCGGGGTCGCCCAAGCAGGGCAGGATCAAAGCTGCGGAGTTCATGCGTGAGGACTCCATAATCGTGCCACGGATCGCGCTGTGGATCAGAAATATCGAGCAGACAGACCAGGACCGAGGCGCGGGACAGGTGACGCAGAAACCGCGTGCCAAGCCCATGCCCTTTGTGCGCGCCCTCAATCAGTCCGGGAATGTCAGCCATGACAAACGCGCCGTCGTCCCCATAGCGGACGACACCGAGGTGAGGCGTCAAGGTAGTAAACGGGAAATCCGCAATCCGGGGCCGGGCGGCAGATACGCTGGACAGCAGGGTCGATTTCCCGACATTCGGAAATCCGACCAGGCCCACATCGGCCAGGACGCGCAACTCAAGCCGCAGGGTGCGCTCTTCTCCAGCCTGTCCGGGTTGGGCTTGGCGCGGCAAGCGGTTTCTGGCCGAGGCAAAAAACGCATTTCCCTTGCCGCCTTGTCCGCCTCTGGCGACAACGACCGGTCTGTCGGGCCGGGTCAGGTCGGCGAGCACTTCTCCGCTGTCAAGGTCACGAATAAGGGTCCCGGGCGGCACGCGGACAACACGGTCCCGGGCGGCACGCCCGTGCTGGTCCTTGCCGCGTCCGTGCTCACCGTGCACCGCCCGGATATGTTGGGTATAGCGCAGGTTCAGCAAGGTGCTGAGCTGCGGGTCAACCTGACAAATCACACTCCCGCCCCTGCCGCCATTGCCGCCGTTCGGCCCACCTCGGGGGCGGTATTTTTCGCGCAGGAAGCTGATACAGCCATTGCCGCCGTTGCCCGCTTTGACAAAAATCCGAACTTCATCAACAAAGTGCATACCACAAAAAAAGCCCCGGGCGGGGCTTCACAAAGACATTCCAGAAGAGATGACAGCGATGCCTATGAGGCGGGAGCGGCCTGCTCGGCCGGATACACGCTTACCCGTTTGCGTGTTTTCCCCATCCGTTCGAAACGGACAATGCCGTCAATTCTGGCAAAGATCGTATAGTCACGCCCCATGCCGACATTTGAGCCGGGATAAATTCTGGTGCCGAGTTGGCGAATAATGATATTCCCGGCCCTGGCGTGCTGGCCGCCAAAGAGTTTCACCCCACGCCGCTGGCCCGGACTGTCGCGTCCATTTCGACTTGATCCCTGTCCTTTTTTATGCGCCATGACTTGTCCTCCCGACTGTGTAGAACATGTGATAACGACAGAGCGATCACAAGGAAGTCACAACTCCCGGTATCATCAGCCACCGATACTCTGGATGCGCACGGCCGTAAACGGCTGGCGATGGCCCTGTTTGCGGCGGTATCCTTTGCGTCGTTTTTTCTTGAACACGATGATTTTCTGTTCTTTGCCGTGCTCGACAATCCGGGCCGTCACGCTGGCCCCGGCAACAGTTGGCCGGCCAACCTGAACCGTGCCTCCGCTTGAAGTGAGCAGCACCTCGCTGAACTGCACCTGGCTGCCGGGCTCGCCCTTCAAGGACTCAATTCTGAGCACTTCGCCGGGTGCTACCCGGTACTGCTTTCCGCCAGTTCGAATAACTGCGTATGCCATTACTGCGTACCTATGTGAGCGGCTTGAGGGTGTCAACTCCTGGCCGCACAGCCTGAGGCGGTGGCAGCCCGGGCCGTGTGGGTTCAGGAGCGGGGCTGACCCGTTCCCACCGCGGCAAAGGTTGAGGTCTGGTCAGGCTCGAGCCGAGCCAGGTATTCGGTTAGCGTTTTTTTCAGCTTTACACGGACCGGGTCCGGTTTCCGCATATCGGTTTTCGGAGCTCTGGGGAGGTTTGCGCTCAACGGATTCACATATCTGCCGTTCTTGAACAGTCCGAAATGGAGATGCGGGCCAGTGGCCAAACCGGTCGAACCGACACTGCCGATTTTTTGGCCGCGCTTGACCTGCGCTCCAACCCTGACCCCTTTGGCAATGCTATGCAGATGGGCGTACTCGGTGGAGTACGGCCCGGGATGATCAATGCGGACAAGCCGACCAAACCCACTCTCCCAACCGGCATAGGTGACCCTCCCATTGGCCACCGCCCGCACCGGCGTGCCGTGTGGGGCGGCAAAGTCAACGCCGTTATGGGGCCGGTGGCGTCTGAGAACAGGATGAAACCGGGCCTTGGTAAACACCGACGAAATCCGGGTGAAACGCAGCGGATAGCGCAGGAAACCCTCGTTCTGGTCAAGTGCCAGGACTGTCAAGGCCTTACCTTGATTGATGATTTCAGCCGCCAGGACCCGCCCGTATTGAACCGGCTGGCCATCACGCTGGTATTCTTCAAAGATCACCTTGAAGGTGTCGCCGGCCCTGAGGTCAGAAGAGAAGTCGATATCCCAGCCCATATCAATCATTTCATCAACGATACGGTCGGGCACTCCGGCTGTGTTCACCGCCGCCTCGTACAGACTGCTGGCAATCCGGCCAGAGACCGCCCGCCACACCAGGCTGGTCGGCAGCGCCTCAAGGCGGGAGGTGACGCTGCCATCCGGCGTTCGTTCAAGAATCAGCCGTGAGAGGGTGTTGAGGTCATAGCTCAGACCGGTCAGAACCGGCTCTTTGGGACCTTCGTCAAAAACAAAAGAGAAGCGCTGGCCGATTTGCAGAGTGCGGGCTTGCTTTTCTTTTCTGGCGGACGCAATCCAGGCCGTAACCCAGTCGCTGGCAGCGCTCCGGCCAAGCCCCTGGCCTCGCAGTATGGTCTCAAAGGTATCGTTCTTGCGCACCGTGTGCGTGGTCTGGAGCGGGAAGGGTTGGGGCTGAAGTTGCCTGGCCGTCACCACCTGAGCAGCGGGCGGCTCATCTGGCGGCTGGAGGGGTGGGGCGGCCGTCGGCTCCGGGGCGGAGCGGCTCAACCGGGGCGGAGTGAGGTCGTTGTAGACCTCGCTCAAACGCTGCCTGAGCTGCTCGGCGACCTTTTGCTTTTCAATTCGATGGTCAACGGCCGAGCTGGCACTGCGGACAATGATCCCTAAAAGACAAAGGGTCAGAACAGGAGCCAGAATCAGGAACTGAATGTGGCCATGTTGCGCTGTATCGGTGACACGGGGAATTCTGAGTTCCGTGTGATTGATGCTGTCACGATTCCTTGTGTGGAAAGCGCCTGTGTTACATCCCATCTCGTATCCGACCCCCGAGCAGAAGATTATGGTCAAGCCTTCCAGTCCCCGACAGGAATGTCAAGAACGACGGCGGTCGCCGATATTGTGTTGAAGAGCAGGGAATGGTAGTGTTTTCCGCTATGCAGACAGGCAAGCGAGGAAAGCGCCACCTGTTTCTGGCGATCCTGCTTATGCCGCTCCTGCTCGGCGGGAGTGTTGCCTGGTTTGGCCACCGCGCTCTGGTCACACCGGGGCCACCGCTGCGCCAGCCCGTTCATTTCTTTGTCCAAAGCGGCTCATCATTGACAGCCATTGCCCGGCATCTGCACGCCGAAGGGCTGCTCAGCCAGGTCTGGGTCTTTCGCCTGTGGGCCCGCCTGAGCGGCATGGACAGAACGATCAAGCACGGCGAATACGTCTTTATCGGGTCGCTGTCTCCGCTGGCTCTGATCAACCGGCTGAACCAGGGCCAGCTCGTGCGCCGGACCGTCACTATTCCAGAGGGATTCAGCCTGGCTCAGATCGCGCAGTTGCTGGAACGGCAGGGGTTTGGGACGGCGGAGAGTTTTCTGTGTCTGAATGCCGACCCTGGGTTTCTGGCCAACTGGGGACTGCCGGCCAACAGCCTTGAAGGCTACCTCTACCCGGCCACCTATCAGTTCTCGGTCCACGCCTCGGCCCGGGAGATTCTGGGCCGCATGATCGCCCGTTTTTATGCCGCCTGGGACCTGAACCTGGACCGGCGGGCGGGCGAGCTTGGGCTGAGCCTGCACGAGGTGGTGACGCTGGCCTCAATTATCGAAAAAGAGACCGGCCAAGCGGCCGAACGCCCGCTGATCGCCGCGGTGATTCATAATCGGCTCAACAGAGGCATACGTCTCCAGTGCGACCCGACTGTCATCTATGGCATCGAGAATTTTGACGGCAATCTCACCCGTCGCCACCTGCGCACACCAACGCCGTATAACACCTATGTGATCCGGGGCCTGCCACCCGGCCCGATCGCCAGCCCCGGCCTGGCCGCCCTGCGAGCTACCCTCTACCCGGCAGACACCGACTATCTGTACTTTGTGGCTCGCGGCGATGGTACCCATCATTTTTCATCCAGCCTGGCCGAGCACAATCGGGCTGTCCGGCGTTTTCAACTATACCGCTCCCACAGCCGCTCCTAGGACAGACCCGTGCCCAAACCCGGTCTCCCGCCTCTGGCCCACCTGGGGAATCGTGACAACAGCGATCACCCGCAAGTCACGATTCCCGGTGTCATAACCAGGACGGCTCAGCGCCTCCGTCTGCACCGGTATCTCAATATCCTGGGCTTTTTTCTGCCCCTGGGGCTGGCCCTCGGTCTGGGCGGCGCAGTAACGCTGGCGAGCGTGTCCTGGCCGCTCACCCTGCTGCTCGGTCCCCTCGGAGGGTGGGCGTTCTTCTTCTGCAAGGCCCTGCGTGACGTCCACATCGGCCACCAGACCGCGGCCGTATTGCTGGACAAAAAAACGCAGAGCAAAGAGCGCTTTCTGACCCTGGCGACCATCGCTCAGCCTCCAGACCGCATGGCGATCCTTCTCCAGCGTGACGCGGCCGGACGGGCGGCGTTTTTTGTTCCAGAACGGGATGTGCCGTTCCAGTTGGACAGGCGTGTGCCAATCGGCCTGCTGGTGTCCAGCCTGTGCGTGGCCGGTGCCCTCGGCCTGTTCTGGCCGCCGTCTCAGCCCATTTCGGCGCTGCTCTCTCCCGGCCTCAACCCGTCACACAAGCCCCTCCAGCTGGCCGAACTCGAAAAAAAGGCGCGTGAGCTGGCGGCTCAGGGCAACACGCCACAAGAGCAAGCGGCCGGTACCGAACTTGTCGCCCCCGTCAAGCGACTCAGGGCCTCGGGTCTGGGTCGCCATGAAAAAGAACTCCTGGTTGGGGAGGCTGAGCAGCGTATCAAGCTGGATATCCGGCTGCCTCAACTACTGCCCATTGACCTGAAGCTGTTTGCCACTGAGAGCCGGAATGACGGGGCGGGCGGCAATCAGAAACAGGACCTTGCCAAACAGGCACAGTCCCGGGGACCCAACACCCGCTCCTCCGTGGCCGAAGGAACCCAAGCGGGCCAACAGCGACGGGATAACGGGCCGTCAGAGGGCGATCAGAACCGCCAGACCGAGCCGCCCCAAGAGAGTGGCGGCATTCAATTTGAGCAGCCCGAGCGCCGCGGCCACCAGCAACACCCGGCTGACCACCAGGCAGACGGGGCGAGGCGCGTGTCATCCCGACACGACCCCACCCAGCACCCCCAAGGAGATGATCCGGATATCCCCGGGGAGCAACACCGACCGGACAGGAATACGCCCGGTCCCCAGTCCGACCCCAACCGGGCCGGCCCCACAGAGCGGGGCCGCGGCAAAGACCCAAGTCAAGGAAAAGCCTTTGTCCAGGCTGGAGAAAAATCGGGCGGGTTTCTGACCAAAGACATGCGCTTTGTCAAAGTCCGTGTGCCGGTCGGCGAGGCGGACCAGAGCGACACCCGGCAACGCACAGCCAATACCAGCCCGGCCCGGCCCATAACGCCGTACAGCAACGCCCCGCTCACGGACCGGCAGCGCGGCCCAACGCCGGCCCGCCAGCCGATCCCCCTGGAGTACCGCTCCCTTCTCAACGTGGCGGATGATGCTGACCACAGGACAGAATGATCCAGGCAGACGAAGATCGCCTAAGGCGTTTTTCTCAGCTCTTCAGCGCACTAGAGGAAGAGGTCGGGCGCGTTATTGTCGGCAATCGCGGGATTGTGCGTAAGGTGCTGACCGCCTTTTTTGCCGGGGGGCATGTTTTGCTCGAGAGCGCACCCGGCTTAGGCAAAACCCTGCTGATGAAATCCCTGAGTCAGGCCGTGACCTTAGGTGCCAAGCGGATTCAGTTCACCCCCGACCTGATGCCGTCGGATATTGTAGGCACAGAAGTCCTGACCGAGAGCCGCGGCGAGCTTGCGTTCAAACCGGGTCCGGTTTTCACCCATATTGTGCTGGCCGATGAGGTCAACCGGGCCACGCCCAAAACCCAGTCTGCCATTCTGGAGGCGATGGAGGAGCACCAGGTCTCGGTGTTTGGCCAGACCCACCGCCTGCCCCCGCCCTTTTTTGTCATGGCGACCCAGAACCCGATTGAAATTGAGGGCACCTATCCGCTGCCCGAAGCCCAACTTGACCGATTTTTGTTCAAGCTCATCATTCGCCCACCCAGTACCGAGGAACTGACCGAGATCCTCAACCGGACGACCGCGGACGACCACGCCGAGACGCGCGCGCTACTCAACTCTGAAGAGCAGGCCGCGGCCGAAGTGGAAGAACTGAAGCGGCTTGTCCGGGAAGTCCTGCTGGCCCCGCCGCTGAACCGCTACATCGCCCGCCTGATTGCCTCGTCCACCCCAGGCAATCCAGAGGCCCTGCCCGAGATCAACCAGTATCTGCGCTTTGGCCCCAGCCCCCGGGGCGCGCAGGCGATGACCCTCGGGGCGAAAGTCAACGCTCTATTGGACAGGCGGGTGAATGTCAGCTACGAAGACATCGCCGATGTAGCCCTGCCGGCCCTGCGACACCGCTGTCTGCTCAACTTTCAGGCCGAAGCCGAGGGCATACAGCCGGATGCACTCGTCGAGGCACTGTTGCAGAAAGTGGGCCGGACATAAGGAGTGAACGTGTCGCCTTCCGGTCGATCGGATGACACGTTCACTCCTCAAGGCCGCGGCCCTATTCCGCCACGATCAGCTGCGCATGCAGGTGGGCCGGGTGCAACTGGCACTGAATATCAAAAATCCCGGCCTTATCCGCGGTAAACTCAAGCGTTTTTTTCTCGCCCCGGTTGACCACAGTCTCCACCCCGAAAGCCGGAATCGCAAAACCGTGGTTAGGCGGCTCTCCGGGTATATTGTTGATGACCGTGACCGACACCCGGTCACCCTTGGATACGGCCAACACCGAAGGCACAAACATCTTCGAGCCTTCAAAAAGCACATTCACGACCGTAAACATCTTTGGCTCAGCCCCGGTTTCCTGGGCCACGCCGGGCTGGGCAACGGCCCACATGACCCCGGTCAGCAGGCCGAGTGCCAAGGCGCGGCGCACTGTCCGCCAATACATCAGTTTCATCATGTCTTCTCCCTTAGAGACGATTTGTCTTTGCCGTAGTCAGCCATAAGCCGGCCCATTTTGCAATGTCCCTCTCAGTTGGTCGGGCCCTGTCTCACCTCACGGCTGGCCACCCTCTGCTTTCTGCGGCATTCCTGCTAGGATGCTCAGCCATGCGACAGGATGGCGCGTTTCAGCTCGTTTCAGATTTCCAGCCCCGGGGCGACCAGCCGCAGGCGATTGAGGCTCTGGTTGAGGGACTCAAGCAGGCCCACCGGCACCAAGTCCTGCTCGGCGTGACCGGCTCGGGCAAGACCTTTTCAATGGCCCATGTCATCGCCCGGTCAAACCGGCCGGCCCTCATCATCGCCCCCAACAAGACGTTGGCGGCCCAGTTGTACAGCGAGTTTGCCGAACTCTTCCCCCACAACGCAGTACGCTATTTTGTCAGCTACTACGACTACTACCAGCCGGAGGCGTATGTTCCCCAGAGCGACACCTATATTGAGAAAGACGCGTCCATTAACGAAGAGATCGACAAGATGCGCCACTCGGCCACCAAGGCCCTGTTGGAACGCCGCGACACCATCATCGTCGCCAGCGTGTCGTGCATCTATGGCCTGGGCTCGCCCAAGTCGTATTTTGACCTGATCGTGTTTGTCGAGGACAACACCGAGGTTGACCGCGATGCCCTGCTGCGCAAGCTGGTCGATATCCAGTACCAGCGGAACGATTTTGACTTTCACCGCGGCACCTTCCGGGTGCGCGGCGATGTTGTTGAGGTCTTCCCGGCCTACGAAGAGAGCAGGGCCGTCCGCATTGAGTTCTTTGGCGACAGCGTCGAGTCGGTAGCGGAAATTGACCCGCTGCGCGGCAGGGTCGTGCGCCGGCTGGATACAGTCACCATTTATCCGGCCAGCCACTATGTCACCACCGCCAGCCGGACCCGGACCGCGGCCACGGCGATCCGGGCCGAACTTGACCAGTGGCTCGAGGAGTTGCGGGCCGACAACAAACTGCTGGAAGCCCAGCGTGTGGAGCAACGCACCCTATATGACCTGGCCCTGCTGGCCGAGATGGGCTTCTGCCCCGGCATTGAGAACTATTCCCGGCATCTGGACGGCCGCCAGCCGGGCGAGCCGCCCTCCACCCTGATCGATTATTTCCCTGACGACTATCTGCTGTTCATTGACGAGAGCCATGTCACCATTCCGCAGATCGGCGGCATGTACCGCGGCGACCGCTCACGCAAGACCACCCTGGTGGAATACGGCTTTCGGCTGCCGTCGGCGATTGATAACCGGCCGCTCAGCTTTCAGGAGTTTGAGCGCAAGGTCGGCCAGGCCATCTATGTCTCGGCCACGCCCGGCGATTATGAGCTGGACAAGAGCCGCCGCCACATTGTCGAGCAGTTGATCCGCCCGACCGGCCTGCTTGACCCTGAAGTCATTGTCCGGCCGGCCAGGCATCAGGTTGACGACCTGCTGGAAGAAATCCGCAAGCGGGTGGACAGGGGCGAGCGGGTCATGGCCACCACCCTGACCAAGCGGCTGGCCGAAGACCTGAGCAACTATTACCAGGACATCGGGGTCAAGGTCCGCTACCTGCACTCTGATATTGACACCATTGAGCGGGTCGAAATCCTGCGCGCCCTGCGCCGCGGCACGTTTGACGTATTGATCGGCATTAACCTGTTGCGCGAAGGGCTGGACATCCCCGAGGTATCCCTGGTGGCGATTCTTGACGCCGACAAAGAGGGCTACCTGCGCTCTGAACGCTCCCTGATCCAGACCATTGGCCGGGCGGCCCGCAACATCAACGGCCAGGTCCTGATGTATGCCGATGCGATCACCGTCTCCATGCGCCGGGCGCTTGACGAGACCCAGCGCCGACGGCGGGTTCAGTCAGCCTACAACACACGGCACAAGATCACCCCGCAGAGTGTCCAGAAGGCGCTGGCCTCGCCCCTGGTCAGGGTCTACGAGGCCGACTATGGAGACATTCCCGCGGTGGCCGAAGACCGGCCCTCAGCCCAGCAGTTGGCCAAACAGATTGACCAGACCCGCCACGCCATGCAGGACGCCGCAGCCACCCTGGAGTTTGAAGCAGCCGCGGAGTTGCGCAACCGTCTACACGCCCTGGAGCAGCAGAGCCTCGGCCTGCCGGCCCCGCCCGAAGCGGCTGAGGCGGCCACGCGCCGCCCCGCGGCCAGGAAGGCCGGCCGGCGGACAGGCACATCACGCACCACACGCGGCCGGCCAGCCAGAGCCCACACCTGACCATGCCGCCCCGCAAGAATAAGCCGCGTGACCCGCCTGCCGACCTCATCCGGGCCCGGGCCGTGCTGACCGCCGAGGCCGAGGCCATTCGGGCCATTCCACTCACTGCCGACTTCCTGCGGGCGGTGCAGATTTTGCAGCACTGCAAGGGCAAGGTCATCACCACCGGCATGGGCAAGGTCGGCATCGTCGCCCTGAAAATCGCCACCACCCTGTCATCAACCGGTACGCCGGCCTGCTTTCTCCACCCCGGAGAAGCCGCCCACGGCGACCTCGGCCTCGTCAGCCCGGACGACGTGATGATCACCTTCTCCAACAGCGGCAAAACGCGGGAAGTGATCGAGATGCTAGGCCGGGCCAAGGCGCTCAACAGTCTGCCGTTGATCGCCATTACCGGCCACCCGCGCTCGCCCATCGCCCGCCAGAGCGACGTGGCGCTGAGCATAGGCGCGGTCAAAGAAGCCTGCTCACTTGGCCTCACCCCCTCGTCAAGCACCACGGCCATGATGGCCCTCGGCGACGCTCTGGCCCTGGTGCTGATGGACCGCAATGGCTTCACCAAGGCCGACTACGCCAAGTTCCACCACGGCGGCTACCTCGGCCGCCGGGCCCGCAAAGAGGCCCGCCAGGAAAACGGCCGGCGGCACTCGGGATGAAGAGCGCGCCGCGGGAGCAGCGAGTGGTAGCCGGCACAGAGCGGACGGGGGGAGGATGGAAGACCCTGGCCCCGGGCGACTGCGCCGTCATCAACGACGCCACCTATTCGCCGAAAGAAGCCTGGCCGTTCGTCAACTATCTCGACACGGTCAACATCACAGAGAACCGCATCCCCGAAATTCAGCACTTGGTGGCGGGGAAGCAGACAATCCCGAGCCGGGCGCGGCGCAAGGTACAGCCGGGCTACATCGTGGTATTCCACGGTCCGCCCGTACCAACGCCACTTCCGCCTGCTGAAATCCCTGCCGGAGAACTGCCCGGTCTCGACCGCCTTCGCCGTCATTCGCGGTAAAGACGGTATAGCGCATACAGATTTTCTCTACTGGTTTCCAGCACAAGCCCATGTCGTTGAGCGGCTGCACCCTATCGCCGAGCACAGCGTCTCTGCCTGCCCGGCCATCAGGACCGCCGACCTCGCGCGGCTGGAACTCCGGCTGCTCCCGCTAGCCGATCAGCGCGCCATCGCCCACATCCTGGGCACGCTTGACGACAAGATTGACCTCAACTGCCGCCTGAACGCCACCCTGGAAGCAATGGCCAAGCGCTGTTCACCTCCTGGTTCGTCCATTTCGACCCCGTCCACGCCAAAGCCGCCCTCAAACACCACGCCACCGAAGCGGCCCGCCCAGCACTCACTCCCCTCTTGGGGGGAGTCGTCCCGCCAAGGGCGTCAGCCCGCAGGTACGCCGGTGGGGGGAAATCCGCCGCCAAGGGGGGAGCGCATGGCCGGTCAAGCGGGCGCGGGCCTATCTGGACCGGCTGGAGCCGGAGATTGTGGCCCTGTTCCCGGATCGTCTTGCGGACTCGGAGGTAGGGCCGATTCCCGCCGGGTGGGAGCTTTCCACAATCGGCCAAGAGATTCAGGCGGTCGGGGGAGGAGCCCCAAGTACCAAAGAACCCACCTATTGGCAGGCCGCCCGCCATCCTTGGGCCACACCCAAGGACCTCGCCAAACTGACTTCGCCTGTCCTGTTGCATACCGAACACAAAATCAGCAACGCGGGTCTGACAAAGATCAGCTCTGGCTTGTTGCCGGTGGGAACCGTGCTGCTGTCCTCCCGGGCTCCGATTGGTTATCTGGCGATGACCAAAGTGCCCACGGCGATCAACCAAGGCTTCATCGCGCTGATTTGCAACAGGCGGCTTTCCAACTTGTATGTCCTGCACTGGTGCGCTGAAAATCCTGGATGCCATCAAGGGTATTGCTGGCGGCTCAACCTTTGCGGAGATTAGCAAACAGACCTCTCGCCCTCTGTCTGTGCTCGTCCCCCCTCGGCCCCTTCTTCTGGCCTTCGATACCGCCGTCCGTCCTCTGTATCGGCGGACTGTCGTCACTATGCGAGAATCCGCTGCCCTCGCCGCCCTCCGCGATACCCTTTTTTCACCCTCCCCCTGGGAGCGCGGGCATCCTGCCCGCAGCCCTGAAGGGCGCGTGCCCTGCCCCACTCCTCTGAGTACAACGAGAGAACTCTGTACTTTTTTGCAAAAAACCTTCCCTTAGAAATTGCAACAGGCTAATGTGAGCGTGGTTCCCTCAAGGACAATCAACCGTCTCATAGTCTGCCGGATTTCCCCCTTACCAGAAACTCGTCTCTCAGGAGAAGAACATGGACTGTAACGCTGTGGCCTCATGCTCCGCCCGCCCGGTACGGCGGTCGAGAATGCTGCAAGGAGATGTAGTGCAAGGAGATGTAGTGCATTGGCTGAACGCCCTGCCGATTGACCAGCCGTTTGACGTGGTGATTGCCGACCCGCCTTACAACATCGGCAAGGACTTTGGGGAGACCAAGGACAGCCTGCCCCTTGCGGAGTACGTCGATTGGACAATGGCGTGGCTGAGCAGGGCCATTGACCTCCTGGCCCCCAACGGTATCGCCTATGTCTATGGCTTCCCGGAAATACTGGCACACATCGCCGTCCAGTTCCCCTTGGAGCAACAACGCTGGCTGGCCTGGCACTACACAAACAAAACCGTCGCCGCCTCCAAGTTCTGGCAGCGAAGCTATGAATCGATCCTCTGCCTGTGGCGCAACGGGCGCAAGAAGCCGGACCTGGAGATCGATCAACTCAGAGAGCCCTACACGCCTGGAGTCCTCAAGGCGGACGGCAAGAAGCGGGCCGGCACCAAATCCCGCTTTGGCAGCGGCAAAGAGACGACCTACCGGCTCCACCGAAACGGCGCACTGCCGCGCGACATCCTCAAGGTTCCCGCCTTGGCCGGCGGCGCGGGGAACAGAGAGCGATGGTTCTGGTGCGAGGATTGCGGGGACGCATTCCCTCCGAAGGAAAGCAGGCAGCACCACGACCACGAGACCTGGAAGCACGCAACCCAGAAGCCCATGCGCCTCACCAAAAAGCTGCTGATGTCCCGCATCAACGGTACCAGCGGGCGGCTTCTGGTGCCGTTCGCCGGTTCCGGCTCGGAATGCGTTGTGGCGAAGCTCATGGCCATCCCCTTCGTTGGGGTTGAAATCAATCCCCACTATGTGGGTTTCGCGCAAGCGTGGCTGCGCAAGACCAAACGAGGAGCAATGGAATGTGGAAGCTGAGCCGCCGCTCTTTGCAGGAGTTTGAGAAGCTCCTTGGGGATTTCCATCGCCTGTTCAGCGGATGCAGATGCGAAGGCACTCAAACCGAGGAGCTTTTGTTCCGAGCAATCAACGCCGATCCACAGGCGTCCAGCAGGGCGCATTGGCAGGAAGGAGGCCATGACGATAAAGCGGACCTCATCATCCGCGACAACGACCAGAAGATTCCTTTGCAGGTGAAATCCGGCAGGGAGAAGCCACGCGGCAAAATCTCCTTGTCCGGTCACAGGCTAGGCCGATTTTCGGGAGATGTGGACGAGATGTCAGCCTATCTGAACAGGCCTGACGCCGCGAACATCATCTTGCTCACATATCAGCGCATCGATGGTGAAAAGGGCAGGCAGCACATCTACCGAGTGGGCTACCTGCCCATCGAGACGCTTCGCGTCATTCCTGAAAACTGGGTGAAGTCCGTTTCGCCAAAGGGTGCCGTCACCTATCGCCAGATCAACCAGCGCGGCATCCCCATGCAAATCGTGGAGAGGATGAGCTGGCAAGTGTGGTGGGAAGTGCCGATCAGCCTCATCGAATGGGAACGGGAGATGTCCTTTGGCTGAGGTGGAGAGGATTGTATGAACGCACCCGAGCGCGGTCAGCCAACGGCTCCGCTGAACGATGCTGCCGCTGATGTCGAACGGGAGCGACGTTTCAACGCACTCCGGCGTGAGCTTCTTGCAGGGCCGTACCAAACTTGTTGATTGGTGGCTTACCGCCACAGCCATATTCCTGACTGTACTCGGTGTTATCGCTGTCTTTGCCGGTTACATCAGCTTCAGGATATTCCGCGAGATTGAGGCCGAAGCTCGCCAGAATATGGAAGCATCCGAGCAACACGCAGAAGAAGCACGGGGTCTCGTTGAGGAGATCAAAGCGAAGCGTACCGAAGCTGAGACAGTCGTGCAAAGATTGAACGCTGAGACTGTCAGTAAGGAACCGGACAAGGCCGAAGAAGCTGCGGAAAGTGTCCAGGCGAATCCCCAGACATCCCCAATAGACCGGGCGATTGCCGCCGCCGTCCTGCTTCAACAACAAGACAAGTTTGACGAAGCCATCAAAAAGTGGCGATCTATTGCTGACATTGTGGAAGGAGCGGACAAGGAGCTTGGGGGGCGGGCGTGGTTCTCTGTTGGCTATCTCCTCGGTAGAAAGGGCGATTATCAAGCTGCGATGGATGCCAACACCAAGGCGATCCACCTCACCCCAAATAATGCCGCAGCCTACACCAACCGGGGCAATGCGAAGAGCGCCCTCGGCCAGTATCAAGCCGCTATTGCTGACCATACCGAGGCACTCCGCCTTAACCCCAACTTGGCCGCAGCCTACATCAACCGGGGTGTCTCCAACTCTCTATTGGGCCGGGTGAACGAGGCTCGGCGGGATTTCGAGAAGGCTCTTGCCTTGGCCCGAGAGGCCGGTGACGAAGACACCGCGGCTCAGGTGGCACATAGGCTTGCCGACCTCAACAAATCCGAAGACCCGTGAGCGTCTGCACCGATTGTTGAAGCCGCTGACCCCGGCCCGACAGCACCCCCCACCCCAGCCCTCCCCCTCAAGGGGGGAGGGGGGGAAGCAGTGACCAAGGGGGGTGTGGGCTATGGCGTCGGAACTGCGGCCGGCGGCCTCTCCGGGGGGGAGAGGGCCAGCACATACAAGGCCAGATTCCACATCTGGTCTTCCGTCAGGGCATCGCTGTACGAGGCCATTGATGAACCATCCATACCGGCGGCCAGACGCAGATAGACCGCCTGCGGGCTGGAGCCGCCACGAAAACGCCATCTATCCGTCAGGTCCCGGGGCGCGATCGGCTCCCCTTCGGAGGTTTTCAGGTCTTGTCCAGAGCGGCCGTTGCCCCGCCCGCCCGGGCCGTGGCAGCTTGGGCAGCCCGAGTCCCGGTAGAGCCGCGCCCCGCGCGCCAGACGCTCGGCAGACACCGCCGGCGGGTCTGAGACGGGAAGGGGCGGCGGGGGAGCTTCGCGCGTAAAGCGGGGGGAAAACCGCTTCAGGTAGGCCACTACGGCGCGGATGTCCGCCGGGCTGAGAAAAGCCCCGAAGGCCGGCATTCCGCTGCCGGCCAGGCCGTGCGTCACCGAGCGGGACAGGTCTGCATCGGTGGGGAGTTGCCCGGTCGGGGTGGAACGATAGCGAAAAAGGCCCCGGGTGAAATCACGCGGGCGGGGACTCAGCCGGGCGGCAAAAACCCCCTGACCGTCGCCCTTGCGCCCATGACAGCCGGCGCACTGCTGTTCGTAGAGCGCGTGGCCCCGCTCTTGCAGCCGCGGAACCCGGAGAAGCGAAGCAGAATCCGACGCGGGCGGCGGCCCAGGCTCGCCGCTCACCTGCCCTGCGCTCTGACCGGCGGCTTGAAAGAATGCGGAGACGCGGCAATCGGTCAAAAAGCTGCGGAAGTCGAGCAGCAGCCGCTGGGCCGAGTAGGTGACAACGGCGGGCTCTTTCTGAGTCCAATTGTCAGCGTCGCTTACCGCGGCGCGGTCTGAGCCAAACCTCACCTCGGCAGACTGGCCGTCCGGGTCAAGGACGGACAGATGAGCGGACAGGCGTGGGGTATCGGCGAAGGTGTCGAAAAACGCCTGCCAGGCCGCGGGGGGGTCGGCCTCAAGGGCCAGCCGCTCTGCCACATTCACCGCATACACACCGCCCCGCGGGGCAAAAAACCCGGGGAAATCCGTATCCTGCCACTGCCGCTCAGCGATCAGGTGGGCCAGGGCGTGGCCCACCGGCAGCGTTACCTGTGTTTCCCACTGTGTGTCCGTCGCCCAGCGGACGCTGAGGCCGGAGGCGGTCCAGGCGACCAGCCTGGAGGTGAACAGGCGCTGTTCTTTGGCCCAGACCAGAAAGGCCGGCCAGCGCGGGTCGTCCGGTCTGAGGGTAAAGCGCTCGGTCGAGAGCCCGGCGCAGGGAGGCGGCGGGGCCGGGCCGGTCTCGGCACGCACGCGAGAGACGAGCGCCAGGCAGAGGAGCAGCAGGACGGCCATGCAAAACGAACGCGGATGAGGAGTCAGCAGGATGTCGGCGTTCACGGTGAGCGTCCCCATCGCTTCGATCCCGGCTCGGGGCGCGCAGTCAATCGTCGCCCAGTCAGCCGTCGGATTTGATACGCAGTTCGCGGAGCTGCCTGGCATCCACCCCACTGGGGGCGTTGGTCATCAGACACACGGCCTTGGCGGTCTTGGGAAAGGCAATCACCTCACGCAGCGAGTCTGCCCCGGCAAACAGCATGGCCAAGCGGTCAAAGCCCAGCGCAATGCCCCCGTGGGGAGGTGCGCCATACGACAGCGCCTCCAGCAGAAAACCGAACTTCTGCTGCGCTTCGGCTTCGTCAATGCCGAGCAGGGCAAAGACCTTCTGCTGGATATCCTGGCGGTGGATTCTGATACTGCCCCCGCCGAGCTCCACGCCGTTGAGGACAAGGTCATAGGCAAAGGCGCGGACTTGTCCCGGCGCACTCTCCAACAGGGGGATGTCGGCGTCATGCGGAGAGGTGAACGGATGGTGCATGGCGGTATATCGCCCGGCCTCGGCGTCATACTCGAGCAGCGGAAAATCCGTCACCCACAGGAAACTGAAGTCCTGCTCGGGGATGAGTCCGAGGGACGCTCCGAGATGCAGCCGCAGCCGCGACAAGACCTCGCACACCACCGGCTCGGTATCGGCCACCATCAGCACCAGGTCGCCGGCGTGCAGGTCCAGGGCCGCTTCAATCGCCTGTTTGTCCTGGTCGCTGACAAACTTGGCCAGGGGAGACTGCCAGCCGGCTGCGGTCATCCGAAACCAGGCCAAGCCCTTTGCGCCAAAACTGACCGCCAGCGGGGTCAGGTCATCAATCGCTTTGCGCGACAGGCCGGCCTGGGGCACGACGAGGCCGCGCACTACCCCGCCGCCGGCAATCACGTCGCGGAAGACTTTGATGTCGGTGGTTTTGAACAGCGCGGTCAGCTCCTGCACCTCCAGCCCAAAACGGATATCCGGCTTATCGGTGCCGTAGCGGGCCAGGGTCTCGGCATACGGCAGACGCGGGAACGGGGCGGGGGGTGCACCGCCCCGCAATTCGCGGCACAGCCGGGCCATCAGGCCCTCGATCAGGCCAAAAATGTCATCGGGCCGGACAAACGACATCTCCACGTCAATCTGGGTAAACTCCGGCTGGCGGTCGGCCCGCAGGTCTTCATCCCGAAAGCAGCGCGCCATCTGAAAATACTTGTCCATGCCGCCGACCATCAGCACTTGTTTGAACAGCTGCGGCGACTGGGGCAGGGCAAAAAACGCCCCCGGACTGACGCGGCTCGGCACCAGATAGTCGCGTGCGCCTTCGGGCGTGCTGCGGGTCAAGACCGGCGTTTCGATCTCCAGGAAGCCTTCGCCGTCCAGATATCCCCGGACGAGGGTCGCCAGGCGGTGGCGCAGGCGCAGGTTCTCCAGCATCCTGGGCCGTCGCAAATCCAGATAGCGGTAGCGCAGCCGGGTGTGTTCGCTCGGCTCGGTGTCGTCCTCAATCGGAAAGGGCGGGGTCCGGGAGGGATTCAGAATCCGCAGCTCGTCAATGAGGAGTTCCACCTCGCCGGTCGGCAGATTCGGGTTGACCGTGTCCGGCGAGCGCCGCTCCAGCCGGCCCCGGGCGGCCACCACAAACTCGGCCCGCAGGGCTTTGGCCCGGTTGTGGGCCGCGGGACTGACCTGGGGGTTGCACACAATCTGGACCAGGCCGGAGTGGTCACGCAGGTCAATAAACGTGACACCGCCGTGGTCACGCTGGGAGTGGACCCAGCCCATCAGGACCATCCCTTGCCCCACCTGGCTGCTCCGGGGGGCTCCACACCCGCAGCTCCGCTGCCAGTCGCCTAAACATTCCACAGTGTCTTCCTTCCGCTCCATACGGAAAAGGAGGAACGACCGAGCAGTCATCCCTCGGTACAGGGCAGGCCATTGTGCCAGAGGGACACCGGGCAATCAATTATGCGGGGAGAGAGCAGGGCGGGGCGGCTGACTGGCACGCACGCAAAGCGGACGCTGACGGCCTGCTGAGCAGAGGCGGATATCAT
This sequence comes from uncultured Binatia bacterium (SeqCode), assembly GCA_965242605.1. GTDB lineage: Bacteria > Desulfobacterota > Binatia > Bin18 > Bin18 > JAAXHF01. Next base: position 965,712 of record CBDESS010000001.1, read on the forward strand.
CGTCCGCTGTCCCTGGCAATGGCGCGGTCGAGCTTCTCCACATAGGGCGCTACATCAGGCCGAAACGCAGGGTGCTGACACAGCCTGGCATAGTGGGCAAATGCTCTGGGAAACTGCGCTGCGACAGCATCGTGAAAGATACATTCCAGGCCCTGTTCGGCCAAGCGGCTCGCGCGGGCCTTTTCGTTTGAGAAGAGCGTCAGTTCAGCGACAAAACAGATATCGGCCAGCGTGATGGCATCGCCGACCAGGAACTGCCGATTCGGTGCCAGCCCCCGCTCAATACCGCCCAGGTAGACCCCAAAGGCGTCCTTCATGCGGGTCTGGAGGTCGACCGTCAGCGAGCCATCGGCAAGGGCCAGCAGATAGCGCTGCATATCCCGGGCAAAAACCAGGCTGGCGTCAAGAAAGCTGTCGATACGCGCCGCGGCATACGCATCGGTACCGTACAGCGGACAGGTGTCCTGACCCAGCCGGGCAACGGCCCGCATGATGCTGTTGGATTCAAAGATGCCGACCGTCCCGTCCGGGCTGAAGGCAGCCGGCACGGTGCCGAAGGGATGGGCGTCCAGAAATGCCTCGGTCTTGTACAAGCGGCCTGAAAAGCCCGTCCGCCCCTGTCGTTCGGTCGCCGGCGACGCGCTCCGCTCCGTATCGGTCAAGGGCCGCGCGTCAAAGTCCCACAGCCAGTTCGCCAGCTCTTGCGGTTTGTCCCCCCTGAGGTCAAGCCGGACACTGCACAGCCGGGCGGCAATGGTGGCTTTCCAAATCCGGGGGTTGGGCAGATAGGAAAAGATTCGCATGTCAAACGCTGTTGTCTCAGACGAGCTGCCAGCCATACAAACCGCCTTTCGTGTCAAAGACCACAGCTTACACTGCCCGCCGCTGGGCGTCCAGTCGAGCGACGCCACCGGAGATCAGTCGCGGGTGGAAAACGGCGCTTTGAGCCGGTAGCCCTTTCCGTCGCTGATGACAACTACTGTCCCGTCCCGGTCTGTCCGCAGCAGCCGAGATCCCCGCTTGTGGTAGCGTTGTGCGACCTCGCCGGCCGGAAAACCAAAGCGGTTGTGCAGGCCGAGGGAGGCGACAGCCACCCGCGGCGCTACGGCGCGTACAAAGGCGGCGCTGCTCGAACTGCGGCTGCCGTGATGGGGGACCTTGACAATTTGGCTGTGGAGCGCCTGACCCGATTCAAGCAAGATATTCTCCCCCGCGGTTTCAATATCGCCGGTCAGCAGGAAGTTCACATCTCCGTGGCTGAGCCGCAGGACCACCGAGGCGTTGTTAGTATCTAAGCCGGTGGGCTGACACGGCGGGTGCAGCACCGCAATCCGCACCCCTGAGACAGCCATATCCGGGCTGTCTCGACATATCTTGCGGGTGACAACCCCAGCCTGCTCAAGCATCCGCGTCAGCCGCTCAAAACCGCTTGCTCTTGGCCGGCTGCCCGCTCGACCAGAACTCGGTCGGCCCAAAGCGCTCGGCCAGGAAGGAGAGCCCGCCGTAGTGGTCCAGCTGCGGGTGGCTCAGCACCAGGGCATCAATCCGACCGATTTTGCGGCTCCATAAAAATGGGGCGATAATAGCCGCGCCCGAGTCAAATGTCGGGCTGGCAAATCCTCCGCCGTCAACAACCATGACAGGCGAGCCTGGAAACTCGACCACCGCGGCGTCGCCCTGCCCCGACATCGAGAAATGTCACCCGCAGGTCCTGACGAAAGAAGCGCTGCCAGCTCCAGTAGGCGCAATCGGCCAGGAGCGCGGCGCACAGCACGGGCAGCACGCAGCGGAGCAGGGCGGAGCGGAGGGGCGTTGGTGGCTGAAAGACGAAGAACAGACAGGCCAGCATCCCATAGATAAGAACCAGTTCCAGAAGATTCGGGGTGACAACGCTAAAGGCCGACCACGGCCAGGTGCCGACCGCGTGGACGAGCCAGCTTGTGATCTGGACGGCAAGGCCGGCGACGAAAACAGGCGGGCCGGCCAGCCCTTCATGCACCACAACGAGGACTGCGGCGGCCAGCCCTGAGACGACCGTCACACTGACCAGCGCAGGGATAACGACAACATTGGTCACAAAGCCGGCAATGGCAACGGTGTTGAAGTGAGCGGCAGTAATCGGGGCAACCGCAATGTTTGCACAGGCAGACACCAGCCCACAGGCGGCCAGCCAGCGGAAGACCCGGCCCCGCCGCGGGCGTAACTTGAACAGCTCGCGGTCGTTGAACTTCTCCCACCAGGTCCAGAAGGAGGCCAGGCCGACCAGGATGGCCAGCACGGCGACAAACGACAGCTGAAACGATACCTCGAAGACAGCCCCCGGCCAGACTATCGAGACGATCAGCGCGGCCAGGGCCAAGCTGCGATAGACTTCCTGCGAACGCCCGAGCAGCACCGCCGCCAGATACACGAGGACCATGATAACCGCCCGCCAGACGGTCATCCGGCCCCCGGCCAGACCGGCGTACAAGAGCACCGCCGGCACACTCAGGAGGGCGGCCAGCTTTGGCATGGTGCAGATCAGCAGAATGCGCCGACTGCGGCCCAGCAACCACCACCACGCGCCATAGGCGGCGAGGGCAACAAGACCGATGTGCAGGCCAGAGATCGCCAGGACATGGGCTACGCCGGCCCGGGCAAAGCTTGCTCGGAGTTCCTTGTCAATGCCACTGGTATCGCCGATGATGAGTGCTCGCAGGATTGCCGCGCTGTGGCTATCCAAGCGCGTATTGAAGAATGTCCCAATCCGCCGCCGGGTCTGCTCCAGCCGGCCGCGGACTGTTTGTGGCCGTGTGCCGATTTTCTCGATCGTGTCATCATTCCAGATAAAAGCGGTGGCATAGATGCGACGCCGTGCCAGATAGCCAGCGTAGTCAAAGCTGCCCGGGGCGCGGAAGTTGCGCGGGCTGCGGAGCCGCACCGGCAGGCGGACATCATCCGCGTACTGCCAGCCGCGGGACGGGAAGCGGACGTGTATCAGCACCCGCCCGACAGCCGGAAGCCAGTCGCCCTTGGTATCGCACTGTCGCGTCACTTGCCGTCGCGTCACCTGGAGATATAAGCGGGTCCGATGGGGCAGGTGCTCCGGCTCCCGATACAGCCAGCCTTCAACACAAGTCTTTTGCGGCAGGCTGAGCCGGCCCACATGCTCGGGTGGCAGGGCCGGGTCAAGGGCCCGCAGCAGAGACAGATGACCAAAGGCAAAGCTCAGGACGAGACAGGCGGCAAGGCCGGCCAGCCGGCGGCCGGCCCAGACCCAGGCCAAGCCGATGAGGCAGACGCCCGGCCCGCTTCCCCACCACACAGACCAGCCCCAGCCGGCAGCCGCCTGACCCAGCAGACAGGCCACGCTCAGGCTAATCAACAGATAGGCGCTGAGCGGCCGGGACAGGTCTTGCGCGACAGGCCGGAACGTCACCAATCCGCTCTACCCGCGTCTGTGCCGGCCGACGGCGAGGAATCCAAGAGAATACGCAGGGAGTTTGGCGAGCGCAGGGGGGAGGCCCGGCGGCCTGGGCGGGTTCTTCACGGCTGGCTGTGCGGACCCGTTTCACACTGGGATGGCATCGGGGGACGAGATCTGCCGCTCCTTCTCCCCGCTGCGTCTTTTTGTCTTCTGGAAACTCAGCTCACGCAGCTGGCGCAATGGACTGTTCCACTGTTCCAGCGTTCCGTGCGGAGTTGACTGTTCGGTTCCTTGCAACTCGCGTAGTATTTGCTCTTGATTGCGTAGCTCCTGTTGTCTCTGGCGGTCTTCCCGGCGTCTTCGCTGCCCTTCAGGAAAACTTGAAAACAGGGTCTCTTCCTTGCGAATTGCGATACCGCCCATACGAGGAAGGGTCTGTGCAGGTTTGCGCCTGGCTTTGTGCTCCAAAGGCCGTCAGGCTTGCTGCGAAGGCGCTTGCCACAAAACTTTTTCTCACCCTTCGTTTCTCCCCTCTTTGTCAGTTCTTCCTAGAAGAAGACGAAGGAGCGGACCACGACATTCTTGCGGCAGGGAGCGCCCTCTGGCACGGTGGGGTCAATGCAAGCGGTGTGGAAAGACCAGCGCGAGACAGAGCCGTCCGTGACAGAGTCGTAGCACTTGAGCATCGAGACCTCGGTGGGCTTCTGCTGGGGAAACCAGTACCACTCGTGGTCAGGACGGTGGGTGAAGCGGGTGGTCTCGCCGACACGGTCGTCATAGACACGGTAGTTGGTGATGTACGGCTGGTCGGCAAAAGAGGGCCAGGCGCACAGCACGAACGGGTTCTGGCGCACGGTCTCCATCGGCTTGGCGAGATTGATCGACATGAACCGCCGCGACATCTTCGTGTCGGCCTGCTCCTCTGTGCAGTGCTGTTCGCGCCCGAAGTTGCGCAGGTTCTTTGTGAGTAGCTCGCGGCAGCGCACGCGGCCGCTGTTGTCGTTCAGGTCATTGTGGACGATATTGGCGTAGTTGGCGTTCACACCCGGGTTCTTGTTGTCCTGGTCCTCGGTGCGGTCGCCCGCGTAGTCCTTGTCAAACACATCGTGGTTGTACACGAGTGCGTCCGTCGCGTCTGGGAAAAACTCCAGGAGGAGCTTCTCCATCTCCGGGTAGAACACGCGCTCCACCTCCGCCGCGTCGTAGAAGTTCTGGCATTTGGACTCGCAGTACGCCAGCGAAACACCAAGCTTGTCCATGCACTCGGGGCTGTTGGGCGAGAGACCCGGGTAGTACTCCTGCATTCGTCGGGCGTCGCGCATCACCTGCGGAAAATAGAGGCATCGCCGCCCGATGTCCTGCTCTTCCTTGCGCAAGGCTGTTGCTTGGGCCTCGCGGGTCGGGTCCCGCCAGAGTGCGTTGGACGGGACGATGGAATAGGACGGCTGCTCGTAGACGGTGTAGCGCAGCGGAAGCGCGAGGCCGCCTTCAGGGGTATTGATGTTGTTCGCCCGAATATAGTCCAGGCATTCTGCGTAGCTGCGAAACCCGACGCCCCACTTGGTCTCGATCGGGCCGGGGGGAGCGTTGTCAAGCATATCGATAACCGCCTGCCCCTCCCCCTCAGCAATCAGGCGGAGCGCCGCCTGTGTTGCCGCGGCAGTCCCCGCGTCCCCGTCCTGATCGAACGACATGTAAGATAAACCGCCATTCGCAGCGATGGGTGGTGGCTGCCCGTGTGTGAGTTGGAGGGGAGGCACATAGGCCGACGACATGGTCTCCGCCGCCGCGGTGACGTGCTTCCTGATAGCTTTGAGCCGCTTCATACATCTGCCTCCCGGTCTGAAGATGCCCAATCGTGGCACGCCGGACTTGTCTTTGCAAGGGCGTGTCTTTCCTGGTCACGAGCACTGTCACACACGCTTGGACCGCACCTGACGCGCGGTCAATGCCGTTTGGGGCCGTTGGCTGGCGCTGAACTTTTCCCATCAGACCAACCGCCGGCAGCCGCCTGAACCGGCAGACAGGCCACAGGCTCAGGCTAGGCCAAGGAATCAAGTAATTCTGAATCAAGCGCTTTCAGCGCATTTTCAGATTTTTATCTTTTTCTCTGGCGAGCAAGAGCATGGCGGTCTTTTCGCTAACTGGAGTTAGCGCCCAGCTCATACCGCCATAATAAAGGTAAGCCAAGCCGCGCGCGGTAAGCGCAAAAGCCCGCCTGGGTAACACAAAATGAGCAAAAAACGATCGTAGAGAGGCGCTGAGCGCGGCGTGCGGCCGCTGTCACGGCTCACTCTGCCGGCCGGCCCTGCGCCGTCTCCAGATGACGCGCAAGGGTTTCGGCAAGGGCCGGCGTGATGCCCGGCACTGCGGCAAGTTCCTCACGGCTGGCCGCCCGGACTCGCTTGACGCTGCCAAAATGACGCAGCAGGGCCTTGCGGCGGCTGGGGCCAATGCCCGGGATGGTATCGAGGGAGGAACTCAGCCGTTCTTTGGCGCGCAGCTGGCGGTGATAGCTGATCGCAAAGCGGTGGGCCTCGTCTCGGACCCGCTGGAGGAGGAACAGCGCGCTGGAGTTCTGCTTGAGGAGAATCGGGTTTTTGCGGCCGGGTACAAAAACCCGTTCGGCAGACCGGGCCACCTCCTCGCCAAACGGGTCGCGCTCGGTCCGCATCTTGGCCAGACCAATCAGGTCAACCTGCTCAATGGCCAGCTCTTTGAACACCTGCACGGCTACTCCGAGCTGGCCTTTGCCGCCGTCAACCATCAACAGGTCGGGCAGGGCGTTGTCGGCCAGGGCGCGCGTGTACCGGCGCGTCAGGACCTCGTACATCATGGCAAAATCATCCACCCCGTCCACCGTTTTAATCCGAAAACGACGGTAGCGGCTTGTATCCGGCTCGCCCTCGTCAAACACGACGAGCGAGCCAACCGCCAGACTGCCCTGGATATTGGAAATATCAAAGCACTCAATGCGCTTTGGGGCGGTCCGCAGCCGAAGCCCGACCCGCAAACCCTCGAGCGCCCGCTCGCGCTGTTCGTCACCTCGGCGTTTTTCTGAAAAGCTGTGGTGGGCGTTCTCAACCGCCATCCTGACCAGGCGCAGCTTTGCGCCCCGTCGGGGACACACAACAGTGACCTTTTTTCCCTTGCGCTCGCCCAGCAGTTCGGACCGCGCAACGGCGTCTTCGAGTGAGATCGGCAGCACAATCTCATCGGGCACAAACCGCCCGCCCTGATAGAACTGGGTCAACAGTTCGGACAAGACTTCTTCATCCGGGAACTCATTGTCGTTAAAGCTATAGCCCAGATTGCCGACCAGCTTGCCGGCCCGCACAAAGAGCACTTGGCCTTCAATCAGCCCGCCCTCGCGGTACAGGCCAAACACGTCCTGGTCATTGCCCAGCGGAGCGGCGACCTGCTGCTTTTCTGTGGTCCGCTGAACAGCCCGAATCTGATCGCGTAGGTGGGCCGCGGCTTCATAGCGCAGGTCTGCGGCCGCCTCGTTCATGCGAGCTGTCAGCTGGTCTATAAGCTGGGGATTTTTGCCTTCGAGGAGCAGCAACGCTCCCCTGAGCTGGCGCTGATATTCGTCCGGCTCAACCGGCAGCGCGCACGGCCCTAAGCAGCGCTTGATCTGGTATTCGAGGCAGGGGCGGGTGCGGTTGCGAAACACCGGGTCTGAGCAGGTCCGCAGGGGAAACACTTTGCGGATGATCTCCAGGGTGTCCTGCACCGCCCGGCTGGAATGAAACGGCCCAAGATACCGGCTGCCGTCTTTCTTCACCTGGCGGGTCAACAGCACGCGAGGCCAGGCGTCCTGGCTGGTAATTTTGACATGCCAGTAGCCGGTATTGTTCTTGAGTTGGATATTGTAGCGGGGTGTATACTGCTTGATGAGCGTGTCTTCGAGCAGCAGGGCTTCTTTTTCGCTCTGGGTCACCATGACCTCTACATCGGCCAGCTGGGCCAGCAGGAAACGGACCTGGGGTCGCCCATCCCCCCCCCGGGCGTATTGCCGGACGCGGGCGCGCAGGCTCTTCGCTTTGCCGACATAGATGACGTGGCCGTGCCTGTCTTTGAACAGATACACCCCGGGCCGCGTCGGCAGGGTGGCCAGCTTGGCGGCAAAGTCGGTCGCCTGCTGAGAGCTGGATGATGACGGGGGAGCCTCGGTATCCATGCCTGGTGTTGCGGTCTGTTGGGTCGGCATTGAGCCACCAATCCGGCGCACAGGGGGCTGTGCCTCTCCCCTTTTCGCGCCGCAACGTCAATGGTATGAGAGCATAGAGCGCGTACCAAGGGATAACGACGATGGAGGGCATGGCATGAACCACTGGAAAGCAGCCGCAGGGCTCATATTTGGCATCGGCTTCCTGTTCCTGGCGGCGTGTCAGGAAGAAAAAGAGCCACCCAAGCCAAAGCCGCCGAGTCCCTTAGCGGCGTGTCGGAGCGAGTGTCGGTCGGCTTCGGAGAAGCTCAACCAGGAATGTATTGACAGACTGCGCGACCAGGAGGCGTTTGATCGGCTGAGTGAGTGCGGCACCGAGGCCGACGAGTATTCAAACCAGTGCCGGGCCGAGTGCGATGCCGAACATGCAGGGACATGAGCCCCAGGCGACGGGCAGGTGAGGCCCCGCCCGCCCGTGTTATTGCACCGTAAGCAGGGCCTGCAAACGCTCAAAGGTCTTCTCCCCAATCCCGGGGACATTCTTGATATCCTCAGGAGATGTGAACGCGCCGTTCTCGGTGCGGTAGTCAATGATGGCCTGGGCTTTTTTCTCGCCGATATTCGGCAACGTCTGGAGTTCTTCGGCACCGGCCGTATTGATGTTGACCGTCCCGGCTGGGGCGGCCTGTTGAGCCTCACTTGCCTCACCGGCCCCGCCGTGGTGATCGGCCCAGACTGCGCCGAGTGGCGTGACAAGCAAGACCAGAGCCACGATAGACCTCACAATCCCTGTCATACGACATACCTCCCTGCCCGTTTTGTCCGGGCTGCCCCCCTACTAGTATATTTTTCAGCCGTTTGTCAAACCGTCCCCGCTCCTCGTCAAAGTGGACGAGGCTATCCTTGTGACCCCTAGATAGTCATCATCGCCCACTTTGTTGACCGTTTCCGGCAAAACCGGTACGAAATGAGCATACGTCTTGATGAAGGAGACCGTATGGCGACACTGATCACAAGCGACTGCATTAACTGCGGAGCCTGCGAGCCCGAGTGTCCTAACACCGCCATCTACCAGGGCGGCGTGGAATGGGAACTCGGGGACACGACATCCCCAGCCATCTCTGAAGATATCTTCTATATCGTACCCCAGAAATGCACAGAATGTGTGGGGTTTTACGAGCAAGAAGCCTGCGCGGCCGTCTGTCCGGTTGATTGCTGCGTCCCTGACCCGGACATTCCAGAGCCCGAAGACGCTCTCATTGCGCGCGCCAAAGAACTGCACCCGGACCAGAGCTTTGAGGGTGATTTTCCGTCCCGTTTCAAGGCTGGCGGAGCCGAAGCGCCGGCCGCGGCTCCTGCCGAAGCTCCCGCCCCACAGACCAACGGGGCGGCAGAACCGGCCGCGGCCCCAGCCGCGGCCGCCCCAAAGCCGGCGGCTACTCTGGCCCCCAAAGCCCCAGCCCCGAAAAAAGAGGTCCGCGAGAAACTCTTTCCCGGCGAGCTGGCCGAGAGCTATGAAGCCGCCCTGACACGCATCGCACCGGCCCGCGCTCCGCTTGGATTCGGCTCGGTGGTGGCTCTTCTGCAACCGCTGTTGGGTGCGCTGCCCGCTTCAACCAAAAGTTCCCTGGAAGAAACGCTTGATGACCCGCGCTATTTTAGCGCTGCCTCGTCTACGGGCATGAATGTTCTGCTCAATATGGTTCTGTATCCAGCTGTGTGTCTGGCCGTCTATGCCGCGATGGGCGGCGAGCTGTTCAGCCAACAGGCCAACACGAGTATTTTTATCGGTCTGCTGCTCGCCTCGGGCGAGACCGCAGTCCGCCTGCGTGAGACCTTGTTCCAAGGCGCGCCAAGCGATGAGGCCAGGTTCCGCGGCGCTCCATACGGCTTGGCCCTCGCTCCCCTGGCCGCCCCGTTTCTTGGTATACGGTCCAAACATTCGCAAGAGCAGGGCGCTATTCCGGTCGAGGGCTACTACAGCGGCGAGTTTGACGAAAAGACAGAACGCTCACGCCGCTACGGCGAGGCCTATAGCGTTGAAGAAGAGAGCAACGCCTACCTGTTGCGCCTGGAGTTTCCGCGCCGCGTGCCGGTCTCTGCCCGCAAGCGAGAGCTGGATATTGGCGATGAAATGCCCGACTATGAGTACGAACTGTCGCTACAGGGAGATCAGTTTCTGGTCAAGGGCAACATGACCGACCCCGATATCCGCAAATTGGCGGCCGTCTCACCCGCTTTTCCACCCGATTTTACCAAGCGGATCCCGTTTGATCGTCCAATCGCAAGTTTTAGACACCGCTACCGGGACAAGACCCTCGAGGTGATTCTGTTTCAACGCTAGCGGAGCGCAGGGTGAAGACCACCAAGGATACGGCTCCGCTCCAAACGGGCGAGGCGATATCGCTCCGCCCCTGCACCGAGGCAGACCTGCCGGCGATCCTCAGTATCGAACGCGCCAGCTATCCGACCGCTTGGCCGCACGCCGCTTTTGTCCACGAACTCCACAATCAGCACGGGCGTTTTGTGGTGGCCGAACACCAGGGCCGTATTGTCGGCTATGTGTGTAGCTGGCTGATTATTGACGAGGTCCATATCCTCAACATTGCCGTCCAGCCCGGCTGTCGACGACGCGGGATTGGCCAGGTGCTGCTGTGCCAGACCCTGGCCCACGCCCGGCAGGCGGGATCCCGCAGGGCCAGTCTCGAGGTCCGCCGCAGCAACCGGGCGGCGATTGGGGTATACCAGAAATCTGGCTTTGAGACGGTCGGCGTGCGGCACAAGTATTACGCCGACGGCGAAGATGGGCTGCTGATGGTGTGTGCGCTTGATCACATCTGAGAGCAGCGTCCCCTTTGTCAGCCAAACAGGCATTGATAAAGAAAGACAAACCCCGTAAGCAGAACAGCATGCCCCAACGGCGCGTGTTTGTGACGGATGCGTTCAGCGTTTTGCAAGACGCCTGTATCGCCGCAGTCCAAACTGTCCAGACGGCCCAGCCCCTCATCCCTCTGACTATCCTTGTGCCCCACGATTCCCTGGCCGACCACCTGCGCCAGGCCATTGCCCGGGCTGGACGTGGCCATGTGGGGGTGCGGTTTTTTCGCCTGATTGATTTTGCCCATGAGTGCGCCGAAGACCGCTTGGACCGCCAGGGATGGCAACCCCTGCCGCGGCTGGCCGCTCCGTTGATCATCAAAAATCTGCTCGCTCAGCTCGGTCCTGAGCACCTGTTTGGCGGTCTGGCCGACCAGCCCAGCTTTCCCGCCAGCGTGTTGGAAACCCTGGCCAATTGTAAACACGCCGGTATCACCGCCGACGGTTTGCACTCCTTTGTGACTCGGGCGGGACTGACCGGCACCTACCGGAAAAAAATTGCAAGTATTGCCAGGCTGTACGAGCAGTACCAGCGGTTTCTCGCCGACCGGCGGCTGTACGATGAGCAGGACCTGCTGGAACAGGCCGCCCTTGAGATCGAAGCGCTGCAAAGACGAGAGGAAGACAGGACGATGCGTCTTTCAGGTGCCCTGTTTGTGTACGGGTTTTATGACTTCAGCCCGCTCCAGCGGCACCTGATTGCGGCCGCCCTGCAAGACCGCGACGGCTTGGTTTTCTTTCCCTGGCGGGCGGGCAACGCGTATGCCCATGCTGCGCCGACGCTGAGTTGGCTGCGGAGCTTGGGGCTCACCTACACCCCTCTCGCCCGCTCGGCAGGGTCTGGGCTGTCTCAACTCCACCGCTCCCTTTTTGAACAAGCGCCGCCCCAGATCACACCAGACAGCGTTGATGACCGCCCCCATGAAGATATCTCTTCGGCCGGCACCGTCCACGTTCGCTGCCTGGCGGCACCGAGTTACAGCCGCGAGGCGCGTGAGATCAGTCGGACGGTGCTGTCTCTTGTCCGCGACCACAGACTCCGTTTTTCTGAAATTGGAGTCGTTCTGCGCGACCCGGCCCGCTACGGTCCGTTGCTGACCGAAACCTTCGAGAACCTGGGCATCCCAAGCTGGCGGTCCGGCGGTCAGCCACTGCTCCACACCTCGGCCGGTCAAGCCCTGCATCTACTGTGTCGTATGCTGGTCGAAGACTACGCGCCTGACCGGGTGTTTGAGTTTCTGACCGTCAGCCAACCGTTCTACGCCACCCTGTTGCCGGACGCTTTGGTTCAGCACGCCCGGCCCGACCGCTGGCAAGCCTTGGTCCGGCAGGCAGGTATTGTCAGCGGCAGCCAAGAGTGGCAACGCGGTCTGGCCCGGCTTGAAAGCGCGTACCAGGCCGAGGAAGACTCAGAGCAGGCCGCGGCCGTTCTGCCCGTTTTACAAGCGTGTACGGCCTTTATACGCAGGTTGTTCAACGCCGCCGAGCCGCCGTTGAGCCGGCCCAGCTGGCAAGCCTGGGCAGACTACAGCCTGCGGCTATACCGCACCTATAGCAGCCCGACGGTGTATACCAACCATGTCGAAGAACTGCTGCTGGAGTTGGCCCAGCTTGACCTCACCGATTTGTCCGCCCCAAGCCTTGAAGACTGGGCGATGGCCGTCAGCCAGGCCCTGGCCACACAGACGAATCGCCCTTCCCCCACCTGTCAGACCGACGGCGTTTTCATCGGTGACCTGTCCGCCGCTCGTGGCGTCCGTTTTCGAGCCGTCATTCTTCCCGGCATGGTTGAGGGGGGCTTCCCGCGCAGCGTTCGACAAGACCCGCTGCTGCTCGACGCCGAACGCCAACACCTGGCCGAGACGCTCGGCTGTGAGCTTGCCGGGCACGGTCAGCGTACCGAGGAAGAATGTCTGCTGTTCTGTCTGGCTATCCAGAGTGCGGCCGAACACCTCATCCTGAGCTATCCCAGCCACGACCAGGCGAGCGGCCGTCCTCATCTGCCATCCTGGTATCTGTTGCGCGTCCTTGAGGCCCTGCGGGGCCAAGTTCAGACCTTTGCCGACCTGGAAGCCTGGAGTCAGCGCATCCCGCTGACTCCAGTGTACGCCGGGCCTGCCGAGCAGGCCCAAGATGCTCTTGAATTCCACCTGGCGACGGTCGAAGAGGCACTGGCCAGCGACGATAGGAGTGTCCTGGGCTATCTCCCGCTCGCCTCCCCCGCCTTTTCCTACGCCCAGCAGGCGATCGGCCAACGCCTGGACAGTCCACGCCTCACCGCCTTTGACGGCGTGCTTGAAGCTCCTGAGGCCAAGCACAGGCTGCACCAACAGCTGTTTCCCTCCGGGGTTTGCGTCTCACCGGGTGCTCTCGAAACCTACGCCCGATGTCCCTTTCACTATTTCCTCAGTCAGGTGCTGGGTCTGACCCCAGTGGACGCTGCTGAGGATATAGTGGCCCTCAGCCCCCGCCGGCGGGGGCTGCTGCTGCACGCTATTGTGTACGACTTTTTCTCCCAGCTGAGGGCGGTCGGTCAACTGCCTTTGCACGGCCAAGACCCTCAGCTTTTGGTCCAGCGGCTGATGCACATTGCCGACCGACACTTTACCCATTTTGCCGAAATTCAACCCACCGGCTTGCCCCTGATATGGGAGCTTGAACAGGAACAGTTGCGTGAACGCTTGATTCGCCTGGTCCATCAGGAGGCGGCGGACGAATCAGAGTTTGTGCCCCACGCTTTTGAGGTCGCCTTTGGTTCAGCGAAGCCGAAGCGCTCTCACCCGCCGCCAAGAGCAAGACCCTCCTCGTCTTATCCTCTTGAGCAGCATGGTGAGACGATGAGCAGTGAGGACGATGCGTCTTTACGCGACCCGCAGTTTTTCCCCGACCGACCGGTCAGCTTCAGCCTTGAAGACGGGGAGGCTATTCGCTTACGCGGCAGGATTGATCGGATCGACGTGTCTTTGCGGTCAAAAGCCCGGATTATTGACTATAAAACCGGCCAAGCGCCACGCGGTCGGCCGCAGGCAAGCGTGACAACACAAGGGACCACACAGACATCACGCTTGCCTGGGTTTGCCGGAGGAACCGCTCTGCAACTCCCGCTGTATCTGTTTGCGGCCCGCAGCCTGCGGCCCGACTTGGCGTGGGAATCGGCCAGCTATGTCGGGCTCGGCCAGCCTGTCCCCGCCACTGCTCCGATGTTTAACAAAGACACTTGGCCGGAGTCAGTCCGCGCCCTGCGGTCTATCCTCACCACTCTGCTCAAGGGAATACGGTCCGGCTCCTTTTTTCCGTACCCCGCCACCTGCTACCCGTGCCCTTTTCCTGAGGTCTGCGGCAGCCAAGTCGGCAAACGGATGCGACACAAACGCCACGACCCGCGTTGGGCCGTCCTGCACCGGCTCCACACAATCGACTGACAAAGGCATTCATGATCAACGACAGAGACCACAAGGGCATCACGAACGCCTTTGACGCTCAGCCGCGCCAGCGGGCGGCGAGTGAACTTGACACCAGCTTCCTGGTAGAAGCCGGGGCCGGCACGGGCAAGACGCGTGTCCTGCTCCAGCGCCTGCTCACGGTGATTCGGACCGGTCAGAGCCGCCTGGAGCGGATAGCCGCCATCACCTTCACCGAAAAGGCGGCGAACGAACTCCGTAGTCGGCTGCGGACCGAGATTGACATCGCCCTGAACACACCGCTCAGCCAGGACGAGCAGCACAATCTGAGCACGGCTCGTCGCCAGCTTGAACGGGCCCCAATTCTGACCATACACGCTTTTTGCGCTCTATTACTCCGTGAGCGGCCCCTGGAGGCGCGGGTCGATCCGAATTTCAGCGTCCTGGACGGGGTTGGCAGACGGGTCGTCCAGGATCAAACCTGGCGCGCCTGGCTGGCCCAAGAGATGGGGTCGAGCCCGGACAGAAAGCCGAAGCGCCCTCACCGCTCGCCAAGAGCAAGACACTACCCATTGTCTTCACATTCTGCTCAAGAGGACGAGACGAGGAGGAGTGAGGACGATGCGTCTTTCCTGAAAACAGCCCTCCGGGCCGGTCTGAGCCTGACCCATCTGCGGGCCTTGCGTGACTTTGTTGTTGAGCAGCGTGACTGCTTGGCCCTTCTGCCCAAGCCGGTGACCTTCCCCCTGGCCCGATTCCGGCACAGTTTTCGGCAGTCCATCGGGCATTTGTCTCAACTCCGGTCTGCCTGCACCGAGCCGAGCGACCGGGCCTTTATGCGGACGGTGGACCTCATCCGGCACATGCCAGACCACGACGCCGACCCGCTTTGGGAGCGTCTGCTGTACAGCCGGCTGAATCTGCCAGAGCGGATCGGCAATAAAACCCACTGGCAGCCGGCCCATCGTCTGGATGAGGTGCGGCGCTGTTTTGCCGAGTTGCGTGACGCCCATCGCAAGGCCCGTGCGGCCTGGATGCACAACCACACGCTTGCGCTTGTCCGGTGGCTTGGCGGCTATCTGGCAGCGTATGACGACGCAAAACGCCAGCGGATGTCTCTCGATTTTACCGACCTGCTGCTGTACACTCGAGACCTGCTGGCCGACGATATGGAGGTACGCCGGTATTTTCAGCAAAAATTCGACTTTCTTCTGGTTGATGAGTTCCAGGATACCGATCCCCTCCAAGCCGAAATTATCTTCTTTTTGGCCGAATACGCGCCTCGGGCTCACGACTGGAGCCATGTTGTCCTGAAACCCGGCAAGCTCTTTCTAGTTGGCGATCCACGCCAGTCTATTTACCGTTTTCGACGGGCCGATTTAGCCATCTATCAGCTCGTCCGGGCCACTCTCGAAAGCCAGGGAACGCTGCTGAGCCTGTCAAGCAATTTCCGGACCCGAGCGCCAATTCTGAGCTGGATTAACGAAACGTTCTCTCGCGTGTTTGCGCCCAACGCTGCTGAGGATGTTCCCGGCTATCGTCCCCTGCTGCCAACCCGCCACGAAGAACAGGAAGAACCCGGCCCGGACACGCGCCAGACCCCCCAAGGACCGGCTGTCATCTCCGTTCCAATTCCCCCAGCCCTGCTGCCGTCCCAGCCGGGCCGTGAAGACCTGCGTCGGGCAGAGGCCCAAGCCATGGCCGGCTTCCTCAAACACCGCCTCGGGGAGGGAGACCAGGCGTTTGGCTATGGGGACATTGCCGTACTGTTCCGTACCTATCGAGCCATGGATGCCTACGAGGAAGCCTTCCAGAGTACCGCTATCCCGTATCAGATTCTCGGCGGGCGGCGGTATATGACTCGGGACGAAGTTGAGGAGCTCCGCGTGCTGCTGCGCGCCATCGACAGTCCGGCTGACAGCAACGCTCTGGTGGCAAGCTTACGGGCGTCCCTGTTCGGCTTTTCAGACGAGGCGCTCTTGCACTTCGCCGCCGCCGGGGGAGTCTTTGACTACACCTGCGAGCTGCCGGCTGGACTGCCCGACACGGACCGCTTTGGGGCGGCTTTTGCGCTGCTACGCGATCTGCATGTCCGCTCCCGGCAGTGGAGCCCATCAACATTGCTGTACGATATCTGTCAGACCCATCTCGTGCCCCTGTTTGCGCTCCGCCCCCAGGGGAGCCAGCGGACGGCAAACTTGCTCAAACTGATTGAGCTTGCCCAGAGCCTGGCCGACCAGGGCGTCCGCAGCTTGAGCGCCTTCAACCGCTTTCTTGCCCACCACCAGCGGGCGACCGAGGAAGGTGAGGCAGCGGTCGCCGAAGAGCACGCCCCGGTCGTTCGCTTCTTGACGATTCACAAGGCCAAGGGCCTTGAGTTTCCGTCCGTGATTCTTGCCGATGCAATCCTCGCCCCGGGCCGCCCAAGCCGAACCGGCTTGATCGAACGCAGCCAAAAACCGTCGGCGTTCCGGGAGGAGGAAGGGGACCGACTTGTCCAGCCCCAGGGGCACCTCGAACTGCGGCTCGGTCCACAGACCTTGGCCTGGCATACGCTCGGCTGGCAGGAGGCCGAGGAGCGTGAGGGAGCCCGCGAGGAGGCCGAGGAGCGACGCCTGTGGTATGTCGCCGCAACACGGGCGCGCGACCGGCTCATTGTACCTCTGCTGCCCGAGTTGGAAAGCACCACCGGTCAGAGCCTGTGGCGGGTCTCCAATACCCGGCCCGCCGAGCCCCAGCCGCTCAACTCCCCAGACCCCCCACCGCTCCACGCCACAGACCGTCCAGCCGGAGGAGGGCCGCCGCCCCCCATTCTGCCCAATCAGTCCGCGTTTGAGCGCTACCAGGCCTGGCAGGCCGATCAACAGGCGGTCAGAGAACAGGGCAGACAGCCCTGGAGCGTGTATACTGCCGACCACCTCATCGAGACGAGATCATCGCTCACCTTGAGCGTCGAGTCTCTCGTACAGCCTACCCAAGACCCTGAGCTCAGCCGCGTCGTGCGTATGGCGCTGAAGCAGAGCACCAAAACGAGCCGCCGCCCAAATGATGACAGAGGGAAGCGTGAAAACAAAAGAGATCAAAAGGAGCTCACGCTTCCCCGTGCTGTCAGCGCCGCCGCACCCCTGCAAGGCGTAGTCCATAATGTCCTGACCAGCCCGCTCCTGAGCAGAGCCCGCGCCGCCCAGGAATGTTTTGCCGACCTGCCCTTCAGCTTGCACTACCAAGCACCGCCCCACACGGCAATAGTCCTGAACGGCGTGATTGACCTGGCTTTTGTTGAAAACAAGGCATGGGTCATTATTGACCTGAAAACGGACGCTCTTACGGACGGCCAAGCTGAACTTCAGGCCGCCCGCTACCGCTCTGGGCTATACAGGTATGCCCTTGCCCTTGAGCAGCTGACCGCCTATCCGGTAAAGGACTTGGTGATCCTGTTTGCCCATTCGGCCACAGAGGTGCATTTTGCCTGGGATGAGCGTGCCCGGGCTGACGTCCAAGCCCTGCTCGCCCGAACCAAAGATGAAGCGTCTTTCCCTTCCGGGAAGAAGACAAGCTGATTCATCTTTACACCAAGGCGAATATCCACCTGATCGGGAAGAGCGCATCTCTCTTTTCAGACATGAGCCAGACCTGCACGACCGCTTCGTTTCTCGAACAAGACTTCTACCTCAAAGAGTTTCGCGGCAAAAGTCTCTTTTTCAGCCTGCGGGCCAGAGACGTGAGAGACGCGGCCGAGGTCAAGACGCTGGCCGAGGTCTGCCAGCAGTTGGCGCACAATGAAACGCGCCTGATCGTTCTGATCGAAACGGACGACTCGGACCAGCCCGGGCTGGAACTGTTGCGTACCGCCGTGGCCGCCCGGTTCGTTGCACTGCCGGCCGAGGCCGAGGAAGATAGTGTCTTGGAACACATGTGGACGGTTCTCAGAACAACACCGGTCTTCGTCGGCCTGTGGCCGGCTCCTCAGCGGCGGACCGCCGGGCAGGTAAAGACGCCTCGCCTCGATGAGCAATCCCCGGCCCAAGGTTTAGCCGTTCGTCTCAAGGTCCATAAACTCGTCATCCTTGACCCGAACGGTGGTCTCAGTGCCAGAGGAAATCGCGTGTCTTTTATGAATGGTGCCGCGCTCAACGAACTCCTGGACCAATCCCAGGCGGCAGGGACGACGCATAGCCCCACCGTTCGAGAGGAAGACAGGACGACGCGTCCTTTAGGCGTCCTGGCATCGGTCCGGGCAGCCCTTGATGGTGGGGTTGCCTCAGTTGCGCTGTGCCGGCCTGACGATGTCGCGCGAGAACTATTCACTTACGAAGGACGGGGGACGCTCTTTACCCTGACCGATTACTGTCGGGTGGAGCCGCTGGGGCTGGACGACTTTTATGAAGCCGAGCGGCTGCTCCAGCGGGGCGAACGCGAAGGCTCCCTCAAACCTCGCAGCCACAAAGAGACCAGCCGATTGCTGCTGCACGGACACGGTGCCCGTCTCGGAGTGGCGGGCGGGGAGTTGGCCGGGGTCTGTGCCCTGCTGCCCTATCCCAGGGAGAATGCCGCAGAAATCGCGGGGCTGTATACGATTACCCGTTTTCAGGGCGAGGGAATTGGTGGCCGTTTGGTCGGGACGATGATAGAACAGGCCCGGGCGGCCGGTCTGGGCTGTGTGTTTGCCTGTACATCTCAGGCCGGGGCCCGGCGTCTGTTCGAACGCGGTGGGTTGCGGCAAGTTGCGGCTGAACAGGTCCCGGCCGAAAAATGGCGGCAGTACAATCCAGCCAGGAAAAAGACCCTCAGCGTGTACCGGATAGAACTATGATTGTCGGCATTGATATTGGCGGTTCAACGACAGACGCCGTTCTGCTGGAAAAGGCAATCGTGCCGACACAAGAGACCGAAAGGACAGGACGATTGCCTTTTGAAAAAACGATCCGGGCTGAAACCGTGGAAACCAACGACCCGCTGGCGGCCAGGGCTTTGGGCAAACTGCTGAACAGCGCCGGACGGAAACTGGCCGATATTCAGGCGATTGCCGCCAGCGGCGGGGGCAGCCACCAGTTGGCGGACAAGATCTTTGGCGTGCCGATGGTGAAGGTTCCAGAAATCACCTCGATTGGGGTAGGCGGGAGCAGCTTGGCCGGGAAATCAGACGCTCTGGTCGTTTCCCTTGGCACTGGCACTGCCCTGGTTTCTGTTCGGAAAGACCAGCTCCTGCACCTGGGCGGCACCGGCATAGGCGGGGGCACCCTGCGCGGCCTCGCCCGCCATTTCCTCGGGATGACCCAGCTCGATACGCTTGAACAGCTGGCCGCCCAGGGAGATTTGGCACAGGTCGATCTAACCGTCGGCGACATTGCGGGTGGCCCGGTCTGCATTGTTCCGGCCAAAGCGGTCGCCAGCCACTTTGGGAAACTCCAGACCGACCCCTCTCAAGCCGACAAAGCGCTGGGCCTTGTCAACATGGTCGCCTGGATTACCTTGACCCTGAGCCTGTTTGCGGCTCAGACCCGTCAGCACACACACATTGTGTTTACGGGGACACTGACCCGCCTGGAGGCGTTCAGAAAACAGCTTGCGGCTCTCATGCCCCGCCGTGGGATGGACTTCAGCATCCCTCCCCCGCTGAGTCGCCACCACCATTGGCGCAGCCCGAACCGTGGGTATGACTTCGCGTCCATAAGTCGAGCTTGCCGCACGGATTGTTCTCTTGACCAGTGTCTTGATCTGTCTCTTGACTTTTTGGCGAAGCATTCTATAGGATGAGGGGACTTTACATTCCAGCCCAGGATGTAGAGCTTGGCTGGGGAGCCTCCCTCAACAAACTTTGCACGGTTTAGGCAAACATATTCCACGGGCACCCCCTGTCTTCGCCCGGACTCGCACCAGAGCCGTTCATCTGTACTGTGCCGCCCGCTCACATACGCAGGGATAGGGATCCTATGGAAAAACGCAAAGAAGCCGACAGGAAAAAGCCGACTCCCGCCTCAAACGAAACAAACGCGACCCCCGCGACAGATGCATCGAAAGCCGCAGCAGAAGACCTCGACAGCGTCATGTCCATTCTTGGGGAAATAGACGTCGAAGCGGCCGATGTGCTTGATGACGATGATAGTATCAGCATTGATATTCCCAAACGTGAAGAGAACGACTGGGAGGAAGAGGCGGCTCCAGTCGAAGAGCCGCAAATTACAGACACCTCCGACCCGGTTCGCATGTATCTCCAAGAGATGGGCAATATTCCGCTGTTGAGTCGTGAAGAAGAGGTGGCAATTGCCAAAGAAATTGAGGCAGGCGAAAAGCGCATCAAGCAGGAAGTCTTTTCGTCGCCTCTGGCCTTGCGCTACGTCGTCTCCCTGGGCGAAAAGCTCAGACAGGAAGAAATCGGGCCCCGCTATATCTTTGGCGACGACGACGAAGTCGAGGCGACCGGCAAAGAAGACCGCCGGCTTGCGCTGTTTCTCAGCAAAATGACCTCGCTGAAACGGATCGACGGGGAAATAAGCAAGCTGGAGACGCTCAGGCGCGGGCGCCTGTCGGCCAAAGAACGGCAAAAGGCGACCAAAAAAGCGGGCGATGTGAAAGCAAAAACACAGCTCGCCCTGGAAAGCATTCCCCTTGGGCGGCACCATATCGGCTTCGTTGCCGCCAAGCTCAAAGAGGTAGGTGAACTGGTAGAAGAGTGCCGGCAGGCGGTCCGTTCTCAGGAAGAAATCGTCCACCGCAAATCCCCCGAGATCGTTTCTCTGGCTCGGGGTCTGAAATCCGGAGCGCAGCGGGTGGGCAGACGGTCCGGAGAGCTGAGCAAAACCCAGATCCAGAAAATCCAAACCGCCAGTCAGGAAATCCACACCGTGCGCCGAAAGATCAAAAAAATCGAAACCGAACTGCGCATCAGCAGCGAGGACTTGCACAGCTCGCTCGCCAGTATCGCTCGAGGCGAAGCCCAGGCCCAAGAGGGCAAACGGCGTTTAATTGAGGCCAATCTGCGCCTCGTTGTCAGTATTGCAAAACGCTACGTCAACCGCGGGCTAGGCTTCCTGGACCTCATCCAAGAGGGGAATATCGGTCTGATGCGGGCGGTGGAAAAATTCGAGTATCAACGCGGATACAAATTCTCGACCTATGCCACATGGTGGATTCGACAGTCGGTCAGTCGCGCGATTGCCGACCAGGCCCGCACGATCCGCATTCCCGTCCACATGATTGAAACGATCAACAAAGTGCTCCGCACATCACGCTATCTTGTCCAACAGCTCGGGCGCGAACCCTCACCCGAGGAGATCGCCGCCCAGATGGAGGTGCCGGCCGACAAGGTCCGTAAGGTCCTCAAAATTGTGAAAGAGCCGGTGTCCCTGGAAACTCCGATTGGCGATGACGAAGAGAGTTCGCTGGGCGATTTTGTCGAGGACCGTCAAACCTTATCTCCGGCCGATGCCGCAATGGCGCTGAGTCTCGAAGAGCAAACCCGCAAGGTGCTCGCCACCCTCACCCCCCGAGAAGAGCAGATTCTGCGTATGCGCTTCGGCATTGACGAAAAAACCGATTATACGCTGGAAGAAGTCGGCCAACGCTTTGCCGTCACCCGTGAACGCATCCGTCAGATTGAGGCCAAGGCACTGCGGAAACTACGCAGTGAGAAACGAGCCAAAAGCATTGAAGTGTTTAGTAACGGCTAGCGCAGGATTCCTGGAAATCCTGCAATCCTGCTCAGAGGAGGACATGTGAGTCAGAAAAATCTGGAAAAGCAGTTGAAAAAATGGCGTGAGGATCGCGCCCGCAAAGCCTCGCCCCAAGCCCCCACCGACCGTCGTACTCTACGCGTAAACGGCCAGGACGTTATTGTCATCAAACGGGGCCAAAGACGATCGTCCTAAGAGACACAGCGTCTTCTCTTCCTGAGCAAGACGACGCTCGTGTTTTCCTACTCCAGACCTCCCTGACGGGGATACCGCCTGTGAGACCAGTGCTTTTCGTAGAGACGCCCGGCTGAGCTGTCTCTAGCCATCAAGAACATAGTCTTTGACCGCTTGACAGAAGTCGGTGGTTGAGGACGAGCCGCCCTGGTCGGGGGTGAGGACCTTGCCCTCGGCATACACGCGGGCGATAGCCGCCTCAAGACCAGCCGCCACATTCTGCCAGCCAAGATATTCCAGCATCAGCGCAGCCGACAGCAGGGTTGCGGTCGGGTTAATAACATTACGGCCAGCAATATCCGGGGCTGTGCCGTGGGCGGACTCAAAGTAGGCGTAGTCCTGGCCGTAACAGCCGCTAGGTGCTAAACCAAGACCGCCAATCGTTCCGGCAGCCGCGTCTGAGAGCAGGTCGCCGTACAGATTCGGCATCACCACCACATCAAATTGGCTCGGGTTTGCCACCAGACGGTGGGCAAAATCGTCAACAATGTACTGGTTGTACTCAATATCGGGGAATGCCTTGGCCGTTTCTTCAGCCACCTGTCGGAACAAGCCGTCGCTGCTGCGCAGCATATTATACTTACTGGTACAGGTGACGAGGCCGCGACCGCCACGGGCTTTGCGCTTGCGGGCCAGCTCACAGGCGAAGCGAACGACCCGTTGGGTGGCTTGGACGGTGATGACCTTGAGGGCGAATTTACCGACAAGCGTCGTATCGAGGGGTTTTTGGGTCAAATAGCTGGTCACACTCGTCTCAGGCAGAGATGCCAGCACGCCAAGGTCCCCCTCAATCCCCATATACAGGTCTTCGAGGTTTTCACGCACAATGACCAGGTCTATACCCTCGGGCTGTTTCAAGGGGCTGCGGAAACCGGGCAGCCAACAGGTTGGGCGGACGTTGGCATAGGTCTGCTTGCCCCAGCGCAGATAGCTAATCCCACCGGTCGTACCGTTTGTCGAACCGAACAGGGTTGTGTCGGACCGATCAATCGCTCGGCATAAAGCCTGGTGAAAATCTCGCCGGGAACCGTACTGTGTGACCCCTTCTTGTCCGATTGGAAATTCGGTGAACTCCATATCGAGGGCCAAGCTCTTCAGTATATCGAGCGTTGGCAGTATGGCCTCTGGGGCGGCGTCATCGCCGGGAATAATGACTACACGTTTCGGCATTGGATTGCCCTTCTTCAATAAGGAGGATTCATGACCGCAACCGGTCATCGTCATAAGTCCTCCTCACTCATCGTCTTAGGCTTTTGATCAGGAAGATAAAAGATCCGCGTGGTGCAATAGTTGCGGCCCGGTGCCACTTTGCCCAGAACGACCGGTGCCCGGGTGCCGGTTGCGCCACGCACATTTGACGGCAGGCCGTGGAGGGTGGCATAGGCCAGCACCGCGAAGGCCAGCGCCTCAAGAGCCTGACTGTCAAATCCGAGTTCTTCCACGGTCCGCACCCGGATGTGCGGCAGCGCCTCGGCCAGCCACTCACCCAGCACCGGGTTGAGGCTTCCACCGCCAGTCAGCACAATCTCATCCAATGCGCCCCGGAAAGACGCCCCGTCCTCTCTTTGCGAATGCTTGGGACGACGCGTCTTTCGGCACACGAAGTTGCGGTAGGCGCGGGCCATGCTTTCGACCGTCAGCGCGGTGGCTGTGGCGACTTGATCCCCGGCACTCAGCGCTGACGCCCGGCTGAGGAAATCTCTGATATATGCCTCGCCAAACTCCTCGCGGCCGGTTGATTTGGGCGGGCGGCGTCGAAAATACGGATGACGTAAGAGTTCGGCTAATAAGGGCTTGTGGACCCTGCCCTGGCGAGCCATACGCCCCTCTTTGTCGTACAGCTTTTTTCCCCCACTGACCGCCTGAACCACCCCGTCCATGACCATATTGCCGGGACCGGTATCAAAGGCCAGGACGCCGTCGAGCCCGTGTTGAGCGGGCAAATAGGTCAGGTTGGCGATGCCGCCGATATTGTGGACGGCGACCGATCGCCGGGGCTGGTGAAACAAGACATGGTGGACATAGGGGGCGAGGGGCGCACCCTCTCCGCCCATCGCCACATCGGCGGGCCGAAAATCGGCCACCGTGGTGATGCCTGTCCGGGCGGCAATAACGGCCGGCTCACCGATTTGCAGGGTGGAGCCGGGTCCTGGTCGCTGACGGGGCTGATGGTAGATTGTATGCCCGTGTGAACCAATCGCCATCACGCGGTCGCAAGCGATCTGGGCCGTCTGACACAGCTTGA
This sequence comes from uncultured Binatia bacterium (SeqCode), assembly GCA_965242605.1. Taxonomy (GTDB): domain Bacteria; phylum Desulfobacterota; class Binatia; order Bin18; family Bin18; genus JAAXHF01. The sequence continues at coordinate 989,719 of CBDESS010000001.1, forward strand.
GGGCGGCTTTGGCAAACAGCTCGCCCAGCAGCACATTGACCTGGGCGACCTCACCGGCCCGAACCGCAGCGCCCTGACTGAGCCGTAATAAACGCTCACGCACTGGGCGCGTATACGGAAAAGCGTGAAACGCCCGCTGGCGAATATGAAAACGGTCAGGACGACTCGGCTTTGAGGTGATATCGACTAGCACGGCGTCAATCCCGTCGTGCGAGGTACCGGACATCAGGCCAATAAGGGTGTGGGTCGGCATGGGGGAGCTTGGGAAAGACGCGAGAAGCGGGGTCAGTCGCTCAGATCAAACTGAAAGACCGCGTCCAGACCTTTTGCGGCTGATGGAATGAAGTTACCGGCCGCGCCATCAATGGCCTGCTGGACCGAGGTAACCTCCGGGTCACCTGAGCCGCGGGCCCTAAACAGCCCTTGCAGCCGCATGGCTAGGCCCATATCTCCCGCAATTTTGAGCTTGCCGCTCATAAAGGCCATCTGCGCGGCCAATTTCCCGTTGATCATATCCAGATAATCGCTCTCCTTCATGGAAATCGTGACATTAGGCGAAGCGTGCATTCCGGTTTGCACCTCAATGGCTTCATTGGCGATACGAAAGCGAAATTGCCTGGCCATGCGTACTCCTCCTTTGGGACGATAAGGTTGTCCAAGGTTAGCACACTCTGTACTACTTGGGAAAGGTGACGCTCTGGCCAAAGATTCCCTGTCCGGTGGGATTGTATCGGCACACAGGAACGGCGATATAGAGGGGTTGGTCGACAGTCTGGCCTAAGAGACGCACAGGACAGGAGGAAACAATGACACGACGCCATGTTTTGCTGTTTTGCAGTGTGAGTCTCGCGCTCGGCTTGGCCGGATGGGCTGTGCTGAGTTCGGCCCCAGAGTCCGGCTCCAGCCGGGCAGACCTCGAAGCGCGCGCCTCAGAGTCGATTGTTGAAATTACGACGATTGGCCGAAAAAGCGGCAAGCCGCGCACCATCCCCATCTGGTTTATTTATGAGCGCGGCCGCTTTTACATCCAAGCCGGCAACGACGGCAAGACCGCCTGGTATCGAAACCTGAAGAAAAATAGTCAGATAGGCTTGAAAATTGGAGACCTTACTTTTACCGGCAAGGCTCGCTTCATTGACGATCCAACAGAAACGGAACGAATCCATGAGATGTTTCGCGGTAAGTACCTGAGAGCGCGTCTTGCTGCTTGGGTTGGGTCCCAAGTCGGGCACGGCCGTGTGGTCGAAATTGACCTGCCTTTCTAAAAAAGTTGTCTGTTTTTCAGATAGTTGGGAATTTGACGGCAGCGGCCGAACCCGCTATCATCCTCCAACCCTGAATGCCGCTAGGGGGAAGCCGATGTTCAAAATTGGGGAGAAGGTAGTCTATCCTGGTCATGGTGTAGGGGTGATTGAGGGGATGCAGGCGAAGAGCATATCTGGCCATGAGCAGAAGTTCTATGTCTTGCGGATTCTCGAGAGTGACATGACGATCATGATACCGACCACCAACGTTGCGGCGGCAGGACTACGGTCTGTCATCAGCAAAGAAATGGTCAGAAAAGTCTATCGCATCCTGCGCACAAAAAAAGTCGAAGTCGATCAACAGACCTGGAACCGCCGGTATCGAGAGTATACCGACATGCTCAAAACCGGCTCGGCGTTGGAAATTGCCAAGGTGCTGCGCGACCTGTTTGTCATCAAAGCCGACAAAGATCTGTCGTTTGGAGAGCGGAAAATGCTCGACACGGCCCGGAGCCTGCTCGTCAAAGAGTTGTCTGTAGCCAGTGCCCACACCGAAGAGAAAATTATGGAGGATCTGAGAACGATCTTCGCCCATTGAGGTCCTGGATTTAAGAAAACGGAGCCGGAAAACTGCGATAGTAAAAGAGTGTCCGGTGGATACACCAGGAGGGATACAGGCCACAGGGGCAACGCAGGTTGTCCATGACAGAGTACCCTGCCGTCATTGGACGCTGTTATCTCCGCAACCGGAGTACGGTCAACTTCCCTCTCCTCGCTGGGATCGTGAAAGAACTGAACACGCAAGTCAATCAGGATTTTCCCCAGGGTTTTATCGCGCCGAGCGACGAGACGAACATCTCCAAGGAAGAGCGGGTCTTTTATACCGTTGACAATGCGCGCCGGCTGGATAACTACCGGCGGCTCATTGACGCAGCCCCGTCCGATGTCCACGACAGGCTTTTAGCCGTGCTGTTGAACAAGGCTTCGGTCCATGCCAATACTTCCGGTGTATTCAAAGGCTTTTACAAAAATCGTCAGACGGGCATCGGGCAGTAGGGTATCTGGCATCCCGAGAGACTGGCAGCGTTCCGGGTACAATGTCCGCGCAAAGTCGCTGCCCTTGCTAAAACACCTTCTGGAGACACTTGATGCTCGCTTTCTCCTCATCTCTTTCAACAATGAAGGATTTATCGCGCCTGATGCTATGCGGGCGACGCTGAACACTATCGGCTCGGTCGAAACGTTTGAAATCCCCTACAACATATTTCGGGGAAACCGCAATCTGCGACAGCGCTCAATACATGTGACTGAGCAGTTATTTCTTGTCAAGAAGAGGTGACAACGGGCATGGCACGAAAAACTCAGTTACGAGATCAGCGCCCCGACACCGTAATAAATGTCACTTCCAAGAAGCAGGAAACGGACTTGATAATAGCGCTCTCCAACGTGACCAAGTACCTTGATGAAAAGTTCCAAAGCGTCAAGTTTGTTCACGAGAGGTCGTGGCATCTTCGTGACATCGTTCGTGAGCTTCGGTATAGCTACAGTGGCGGCGGAGTTGATTTTCACTATCACTCCGATACCAGCTCTATACGGCCGGATGGCGGTTTCCTCTGCGTCCAGGACAAACAGGGCGACAATCTGGCATTCCCAATCCTGATTTCGGAAACGAAAATCGTGGCAACGCCATTGAGCGTCCTGGCAGGAATCTGATAGGGTTGCGAACCGCTCTTATGCGGGAGAGTATCTTCCCATTCATTTGTCTTGGCTACGGATGCGATTTCGAAGAAGGATCGTCAATCTTGGATCGCGTGTCTACAATGGCAATGTTTGGCGAGCTGAATAAAACACATCTCCACAATCTTGAGAATGGAAAATTCAATAGGGGAAGTTTCTATTTCCGAGAAAGACAATGGACGGTCGCCGAAATGACCACGATTATGAAGGATATTGCTGAACGATCAATCCTTTACTATTTTTCCAAATACGGCGAGAAACATTTTCAACAGTAGTCCTAGCGGATGCACGTCAACGCGGTCATCGTTGCAGCCGGAAAGGGTGAACGCCTGGGGACGCGTGTCCCCAAGCCATTTCTGCCGGTGTGTGGCATTCCTCTCCTGGTGCATACGCTGCGCAGCCTTGACCAAGCCCACCTGCTGTCCACCTTGGTTGTGGTCGTTGCGCCTGAACGCGAAAAACCGTGCCGTGAGTTGCTCCAGGTCCACGGGCCGTTTCGGTGTGACATACGCTTGGCACACGGTGGCCCGCAACGGCAGGACTCGGTCCGCCTCGGCCTCGCCGCGCTTGATGCGGGGTGTGATATCGTGGTGATTCACGATGCCGCCCGTCCGTTTATCAGCCCAGCCGTCATTCACAATAGCATTCGGGTTGCCGACCAAGTCGGGGCGGCGTTGGTTGCAGTGCCGGTGGCCGACACGCTCAAACGGGTGGAAAAGATGCATCGTCCTGATCTTATGGTGGTGGAGACGCTGCCACGACAAAACGTATGGCTGGCTCAGACCCCACAGACCTTCCGCGTCGAACTGATCAGAGACGCCCACCAACGTGCCTTGGCTGAAGCGATTCACGCTACCGACGACGCGGCGCTTGTTGAAAAAATTGGTGGGACAGTCCAGATTGTGCCCGGAAAGCGGCGGAATTTTAAGATTACCACTCCAGACGACCTGCGCTTGGCAGAGAGCCTGCTCAGCAAATACGATTCGGACTGTGAGGACTTTTAGGAGGAGCGCATGAAGCGAGCCCTGAAGACGGCGATTTCTCCAACCCGGGCGGAGGACTATACCGAGTGGTATCAGCAAGTCATTCGGGCCGCTGACCTGGCTGAAACCTCGGCGGTCCGGGGCTGTATGGTCATTAAGCCGTGGGGCTATGGCCTGTGGGAAAACATCCAGCGGGTCTTAGACGGCATGTTCAAGGCTACCGGCCATCAAAACGCCTATTTCCCGCTCTTTATTCCGCTCAGCTTTATGCAAAAAGAGGCCGAGCACGTTGAAGGCTTTGCCAAAGAATGCGCGGTGGTGACCCACCATCGGCTGGAGGCCGGACCGGACGGCCACCTCGTCCCATCAGGGGAGTTGACCGAGCCCCTGGTTGTCCGCCCCACCTCTGAGACCATTATTGGGGCGACATTTGCCAAGTGGGTCCAGTCCTACCGTGACCTGCCGCTGCTGATCAATCAGTGGGCTAACGTCGTGCGCTGGGAGATGCGGCCGCGTATTTTTCTGCGCACCGCGGAATTCCTGTGGCAGGAGGGCCACACGGTCCACACCACCGCGGAGGAAGCCCAACACGAGACCGCCCGGATGCTTGATGTGTACGCCGATTTTGCCGAGCGGTACATGGCGATGCCGGTCATCAAGGGCGAGAAGACCGAGAGCGAGCGCTTCCCCGGTGCGGTAGCAACCTATTCTATTGAGGCCATGATGCAGGACCGCAAGGCACTCCAGGCTGGCACTTCACATTTTTTAGGCCAGAATTTTGCCCGGTCGTCTGAGATTCGGTTCTCTGACACCAGTGGCCAGGAAACCTACGCCTGGACCACCTCGTGGGGCGTGTCGACCCGCCTCATCGGCGGCTTGATCATGGCTCATAGTGACGATAACGGCCTGGTCCTGCCGCCCAAACTGGCCCCCCGCCATGTCGTTATTCTGCCCCTGCTGCGCAAGGACAATCAGGCTGAGATTCTGGCCTACTGCGAGAGGCTGACCCAGGAACTGCGGACCTTGCGCTACGATGACCAGCCCCTCCAGGTCGAACTCGATGTGCGGGACACCTCGGGCGGAGAAAAGGTCTGGTCGTGGATCAAAAAAGGCGTGCCCATCCGTCTTGAGGTCGGCCGGCGTGAACTGGAAAACGATGCGGTTTTTGTCGGCCGTCGCGACCGACAGCAGTCGGAGCGCTTCAGCCAGTCACGCGCCGAGTTTGTGGCAACGCTGAGCTCCCAACTCGACGACATTCAGCGCACGCTGCTCAATCGAGCCCGCAGCTTTCGGGAGCGGCATACGCACCGCATTGACTCCAAAGCCGACCTGTACGACTTCTTTACCCCAAAGACAAATGATCCCAAGCGTTCGCCAGGAGGAAGCCAGGACGACTCGTCTTTCCAGCAGCGCGACAAACCGGAGATTCACGCCGGCTTTGCCCTCAGCCATTGGAATGGGCGGTCCGAGGTAGAAGAGACGCTCAAAAACGACCTGAATGTCAGCATCCGGTGCATTCCGCTGGGTGCCCCGGAAGAGGGTGGCGCGTGCGTGCTGAGCGGTCAGCCGAGCCGGCGGCGGGTCATTTTCGCCAAGGCGTATTAGTACTTCAGCGCAAAATACCCGTCGTCTTAACATGGTGCTCGGGAAGACAAGACGGTGAGTATTCAGGGAGAACATCTATGGAGCGTCGCCGGCTCTACCTCATGCGTCACGGGGAAACCCTGTATCAGAAGACAAATCGTCCTTACCGTTCGCCAGGAAGACGGGATGACTCATCTTCACAGACTGCCAATGAGGGCGCGATCGGCAACGGAGCGCTGACCGAGCGCGGGCGGGAGCAGATCGTCACCACGGCCCTGCTGTTTCACGCCGTTCGGCTCGATCGCATCTATTCCAGCCCGCTGTCGCGTGCCCACGAAACAGCCCGGATTATTGCCGACGAGACGGGCCTTGAGGTCAGCCTGGACCCAGACTTGGCAGAGATCACGCCAAGTGATGAGCTGACCGCGGCACAAAGCCTGACCGGTATTTTCCGGTCCGTGCATCAGTTCTTCACCAGCCCGGCCACCGGCTGGGACGATCCGTATCTGGGCGGCGAAAGTTTCCGCCAAGTCCGGGAACGCGGGGAGCGGTTTTTGCGCACAGTCCTGGCCGAGGCCGACTGGCGGACGCTGCTCGTCGTCGCCCACGGCGGCAGCAATAACGCCCTGCTGGCCTCGGCTCTGGGCATCAACGACGGGCGGGTGTTCAACATTGAGCAGGACTTTGGCTGCATCAATATCATCGATTTTGTTGATGAGCGGCCCATGTTACGGCTGGCCAACTTCACTCTGTACGACCAGCTCAAGGTCAAGCTGTGGGACCACAGCCTTGATATCATCCTCAATTTACTGCACGAGCGGGGGATGATTGAGAAAGACCGTTTGACATAAATCCCCACTCTCCGTGATAAAAACAGGGACGAGTATTTTCTTCAAATTTTTCTTGACAAAAACCCGAGCTTTGCCTATGTAGTCCATACAGACTACTTTGAGAAGAGTAATACCTCGGCACAAAGCTCTGTCAACCGCCCTCACTGGATACGGTTCAACGCCAATGTAGACCACGCCACGACCAGGCTCATTCTTTGGATATCGCCTCTCGACATTGCCTCTTACATCTCCCCGTGTAGTCTATGCTGACTATTTATTAGGAAGGGTATTCTGTGAGCGTTCAACTCGTCGTTCTTGGTCTTCTGTCTGAGCAACCATACCACGGCTATGAGCTGCGTCAGGAGGTCGAACGGCGGCTGTACGCGACGTATATCAACCTGAGTGGAGGGTCGCTGTACTACAACCTCGGCCAGCTCGAACGTTCCGGATATGTGGAGAAAGCCTGGGCCGAACAGAAGGGACGCTACCCGACGCGGCAGATTTATCAGATCACAGCGGCCGGCCGCGAGTATCTACAGACCGGGTTGCGCCGCCTGTTGTTTGACACCGAGGGCCGAGAGAAGGTGTTTGACCCCCTCAACGCGGCCTTGGCCTTTGGGCATTTCATCAGGCCCGACGAACTGCGCGAAGCCCTGAACAAACACCTCAAATGGGCCCAAAAACGGCTGGCCTGGATTGTCGAACAGCGAACCTATTGGACAACCCAAAAGAAGGTCACCCCTACCCAGACCAAAATTATTGAACACGGCTTGGTCCACTATAAAGCCGAGATCGACTGGCTCGAACGATTTCTACGAGAGCTCGATGTGCAAAACAGCTTCGTTGGCCCAGGACCGCCCACTTCCTCAAAGACGAGAGGAAGAGAGGACGATTCGTCTCTCTCAGCCGAAGAGGAAAATCCGGGTCGGTGACACAAAAGGAGGACAGAAGATGGAAGGTTTAAGCGTCATGGATATGATTCACCAGGGGTGGTACGTCAGCTACCCGCTTATCATCATGTCGGTGCTATGTATCACCATCATCCTGGAGCGGATGTGGGCACTGGGCGGAGTCATAACGAAAACCCTGCATCTGGCCAGAGCCCTGGTGAGCCCGTTGCAGCAGGGCGATTTCAACGCCGCCTTACAGACCAGCCAGGAGCAGAACAAAGGGCCTGCCGGGCGGGTGTTCTACGAGATTATCTCTCGCCAGCAGGACGAATCCGCCGAGCATCTGTCAGCACTGTCCGAAGAACGTCGTCTTGAAGAGGCCGAAGGGCTCAAGGGCGCAATCTGGATTCTCGCTACCACCGGTGTCAGTGCGCCGTTTATCGGCCTGCTGGGCACGGTCATCGGGATTATCAAGTCCTTCCAAAACATGGCGGTTGAGGGCAGCGGCGGGTTTGCTGTTGTGGCCGGTGGTATTTCTGAGGCCCTGGTGGCCACCGCGCTGGGTCTGGCGGTCGCCATTATTGCGGTTATCTTCTACAATTATTTCAATACCAAGCTGGAACGCATTGAGACGGCCATGACGATTGGTTCCGATCGCATCATTGACGCGATCCGCATCGGCAGAAAAGAAGCGACCCAGGCCGCTTGAAGACGCTTCGTCTTTCTGCAGGGAAGGAGACACACGCATGGCAATGAGCGGTCCAAAGAAGAGGGGCGGGCGTAACGAGGTCATGTCCGAGATCAACATCACTCCGCTGACCGATATCTTTCTCGTCCTGCTGATTATCTTTATGGTGACCAGTGTGGCGATGGTCCAGTCGGGGGCCACCATTGATCTACCACGGGTCCAGGAAACCGAGTCCGAGCCGCGTCAGATCATTGTCACGGTGACACCCCAGAAAGAAATTTTTGTCAACAATCAGCCGGTCGCTCTGGCGGAATTAGAACTGTATCTCCGGCCCATTATTGAGGCGATGCAGGATGTCCCGGTCGTCCTTGAGGGCGACCAATCGGTCATTCTGGGCGAAGCCGTCAAAATTCTGTCCGCGGCCCAGCGGGCCGGTGCGACCCAGATTGCTATCGCCGCCCAGCAGGGGGCGGGCTAGAACCGCACACTCTGAGGGAAGCGAGAAGAGAAGGGAGCACTCGTATGGCTTCTATTGAAAAAAACACCACACCGACCGAAGACCTGTGGCTTTCCAGAAGCCGGTTTGGCAGCAACGCCCGCTGGTTTGCCGTCTCCACCGTCGCCCACCTGCTGCTGCTGTCGGTGTTTGCTACGACCGCCGTGACCGTGATGCAGAAAAACCAGGCTCTCATCAAAGTGGCCGCCCTGCCGGCGTCCCAAGACCCGGCCACGCAGGCCGACGAACAGGACCCGGACGACTGGGAGGGCGAGCCGTCTCTGCGAGACCTGCCCGGAACCTTATCCATGGAGATGCTGCCGCATAAAAGGGTCAGGAAATGGGCCGAAGGCCCGCCGCCGCTGGCCGGCCGTGTCGCAGCCATCAAGCCGACCGCCATGCCGATTGTGAGTAACGCCTTCAGTCCGGTCACGATTCAGATGAGCCGCACCTCTGACGATCTCAAAGGTCTGACCACCCAGATCACCAACCTGAGCGGCTCGGTCAACGGTGTGCTCGGTGGTGACTTCGGCGACCGCGTCGGCGGTCTGCGTCGGACCGGGATTGATGTCGCCCTCGTCGTTGACGCGACTGACAGCATGCAGTTTGTGATTGAGTCGGTCCGAGAGCGGCTCAGCAATATGATCGAATCCCTGCAAACCATGGTCGATACCACCCGGGTCGGCATTGTTGCCTATCGGGACCGAGGCGAGGAGTTCGTCACCCGCTGGGTCGACTTCAGCTTCTCAACCTCAAAGCTCCAGAGCTTTCTGGCCAACCTCGAAGCCGGCGGCGGGGGCGACTGGCCCGAGGCCGTGTACGAGGGTGTTGACGTGGCGATCCACGATTTCAGTTGGCGCAAGAAATCGCGGCGGATTGTTGTCATCGTGTCGGGCTCTTCTCCGCATCCCGAATCGGTCAGCAATATCCTGAACTTGGCCCAGAGCTTCCGGGCCGGGGGCGGCTATGTGAGCGTCATGGACCTGGCCGAAAAGATGCACGAAGACTTTGAGCGAGCCCTGTGGAAACAGAACGCCCATCTGACCCAGATCGCTTTCAAACCGTCTCCGTTGCCCGGTTTCTACCAGGAGTTTCGTGACACCATGGCCTCCATCGCCAGAGCCGGCGGAGGGGAGTTCATCCCACTGACCGACGAAAAACAGCTGACCAAGCAGATCATCGTGCTGACCTTTGGCACTCGGTGGGAAACGGAAATGGAACGCTTCCTGCGAGACCTGAGCTAAAAGACTCAGCGTCGTGTCTTCCCGAGCAAGATGTTGAGACGATAGTATGTTTGAGGCGCACCATAGAGGAGAGGGAGCGTGCGACACATCATTGTCATAGCGTATCTTGTGGTCCTGGCGTCTGGTCTGACAGCTCCCAGGTCAAGCGGCGCGGCGACGATTTCAGACTTGTCGTCGCGTGCCGTCCAGGCAAAAAATCGCGCCAACGAGCTGAAGAACACCGGCAAGGACGGACAGATCGATGCCATCGCGGTCATTGGGCCGCTGGCCATGGAGTTTGTGGCCGCCTCTGATCTGGCCACCGCGGTCAAGACCAAGCGATCGACCGTGCGGCAGATTTACACCGACCTGAGCGCGCCCCTGCACGCTATCTACAAGGCCAACACCGACGCTATGGAGCGCTGGATGCGAGACATCATGGCCGTCGACGGCGACCTTGAAGCACTGTACGAAGAGGCCCGCTGGAGAGACGCTCAGGACGTGGCTGCCCGCTCGCTGTATTTTCTGAACTGGCTCAACTATATCGGCTCCTTTGTACATGAGGGCAAGCGGCAAACCCAAATGCTCAAAGACGCGATTAACGGCTTCTCCGAGTTTGCCTCCGGTCCGGCGTCCAGTGTCAAACGCGAAACCCTGTTCGGACGTGCCCTGAGCGAGCGAGAGCTCGGCGAGTATGACTGGGCGATCAGAGACTTTGAGGCGCTGTTGCAAGATCGGACGACCAGCCCCAGCATGCGCACCAAGGTCCGCAACGCGCTGAAAGAGACCCGCCGGCTGGCCAGGAGCGGTCGTCGGCCCCGCCAAGGACCCACGGCCGAGGACCTGCTTGACCAACAGTTGGCCGAAGCCACCGGCCTGTTTGAGCGCAGCCGACAAGAACGGGGCACGCAGCGCAAAAAGACCCGTGAACGGGCAATCGGCTTGGTGTTGGGGGTCAAAGAATCACAAAACGCCGACGACTCGTGGAAGAGCAGGGCCGATGGGCTGCTGGCCAAAGAACTCAACGAAGACGAAAAGCTGGGCCTCAACCCCTACCTGCCGTGGAACAACGCGGCGACCTTTATTCGCCAAGGCCGGCACGCCAAGGCCATTCCGCTGCTACGGACGGTTCTGGAGTCAGACGACCCGCGCGCCCAGCGCTATAAGCAGGACGCCCAGTATTATCTCGGCGACGCCCTGCTGAGGACCGGCAGGCTCCGCCAAGCGATCACCGCCCTGGACAGCTACCTGGGCGGCAAGCCGTCCAAAAATGTGGTCAACGCCGCCTACCTGCGTTTCAAGGCCGCCGAGTCCTTGTTTGCCCGGTCACAGAATCAGGCCAACGGTCGCCTGTATATGGACGCGGCCAGAGACCTGATCAGACGCGATACCAAAAACCGCTCAAAAGCTCTGCACGAGGCACACTTCCGACTCGGCGAGTATCATCACGGGCAGGAAAACTATATCGAGGCCGTCAAGGCATATCAGCAGGTGCGCGGCAATACCGAATTTCGCTTCCGGGCCGATTTCGCCACCCTCCAGAGCTACTTTTCGATCTACGAACACAAGACTAATCGCCCTGACCAGTCACCAGACGATCCAGCCATGCGACAGGAAGAGCCGGCCAGGGACCCGGATATCGCCCTCGACGACCTCAAGCAGCGGATCGCCGACGCTCTCGTCGCCTTTGAGCAGAGCAGCACCGCCTTTGAGCAGCAGAACCCCACCGGCAAAAAACGCGAAAATCTCAGGAACTACCGTGGCCGGGTCAAGTTCATGCATGCGGTGCTGCTCAGCGAAGATACGGACGCCAACGCCGCCCAGATCGCCGACCTGCTGCACGACTTCGAGCAGCGGTATCCGGTCCACAAAGACGCCTTTGAAACCGTCGCCCGCGTCCGGCTGATTACCCTGGAGAAAGCCGGCCGGTTCAAGGAACTGGAAAAAAACGTAGAGGCCATCTTTGCCAACTATGACGGCGACAAGCGTCTGGAGTTACTCACAGCCCTTGACCAGGTCTTAGTCCGGGATATTCGGACCCTGACAAAACAATCGAGCGGAAGACAAGACGATTCCGCTTTAGAAAACCTCCAGGCCGCCAAGCGCACCCTGGCCCGCCTGTACCGCGATAAAATCGCCCGTCAGGACTTTGCCGCCGACGAATCACAGGACAAGTTCAAATACGAACTGGCCCAACTCTACCTCGACGTCAAAGACTACGACCGGGCCGCCACCCTGTATACTGAACTCCAGGACGGGGCCTATTCGCTGGTCTCGCTGGCCGGCTTGGCCCGCATCGCCGAGGTCAACGGCGACAAACAGCAGGCGCTGGCCTACTGGGAAGAAATGCTCCAGGATTCACAGGCCGGAGACCCGATCTGGTTTCGCGGCTCGTATGAAGTCGCCGTCCTCAACGCCTCCCTCGGCAACGCCCAGGCCGGCTGTCGGACCGCCCGCGGCACCCGGGCTATGCTGAACCGGCTCGGAGACCCACAGCTCAAAAAACAGATCCAGGATTTTGTTGCCAAGAACTGCGAAGTCTGACAAAGACGATTCGTCTATACAGCAAGGGCGAAAGGACATCACGATTTTACCAACCGACCAGGGAATCTGGTTTTTTCTGGCCAAAGGCGGTGTGGTCCTGCTCATCATCGCCGCGTTGTCAGTCGTGGCCTTTGCCATTGTGCTGGCGAAATTCTGGTCCCTGTGGCGGTTTCGGAATCACCTCAGCGTCCTCAACCAGCGTATTGAACCACAGTTGGCCGAGGGCAACATGTCAATCGCTCTCGGCGTCTGCCGTGAATACACCAGCCCGCTCAGCCGGCTGTTTGAAGCCGCCATTGTGTACCGTGAGAACGGCCGCGGCGAGCTGACCCGGCGTCTCGAACGCCTGGGTGGCGATGTCGTCGCCGGTCTGGAGTCCTATCTGGGCGTCCTGGCGGCGGTGGTCGGAGTCGCGCCGATGCTGGGCTTTCTGGGCACAATCATCGGTCTGATCCGCGCCTTTATGAGCTGGGAAGTCATGGGCGATCAGATTACCATTAACATCCTGGCCGGCGGTATCTACGAAGCCATGATCACCACCGCCGCCGGCCTGAGCGTGACGATTCCCTACTATCTCGTCTATCATCACCTCACCAGTCGGGTCAGACACCTGACCCGACTGACCGAAGAGCGCACCGAGACCCTGCTTGATATCCTCACCCAAACCCAGTCCCAGGAGCCGCGGGGCAATGCAGTTTAGCAAGTACGCCCGGCCCAACCTGAGCCTCGACTCGGTGGCACTGACCGACATCATCATGAACATGTTCATCTTCTTCTTCATCACCTTCAGCTTTCTGGCCACATTCAATCAGAGCAGAGAAGGCCGGGTTGACGTCAGCCTTCCCAAGGCGTCCTCAGCCGCCCCCCACCAGCAACAGAAACGCCTCACCGTGAGCTTGGCCAAAGGCGGCGGCCTGTTTCTGAACGACCAGGAGACCAGCCTTGAGCAGCTCCAGAACGTATTCCAGACCGAGCGGGAAAAGGGCAGCGAGATTACCCTGGTGGTCCGCGCCGACCAGGAAGTCCAGCACGGCCGGGTGGTGAGCGTGATGGACCTGGCCCGGACCGCAGGTCTGCACCGCTTGGCCATCGCCACCGTCAAATGACGCCCCGCTCACACAGGTGGGCATTCTTGCCCACCTGGAGGCGGTACGCAACACATCCTGCCCCCCAGTCATCCTGGCAAGAGCACAACGTAGCCGCCCTCTCTCAACGGCTGGCCGCTGCCCGCGCCATGCGGCCCGGCATCGTGCATGAGCAGGTCTCGGCCTACAACCACATTGTCGTCCGCCGCACACGCCGGCAACTCCTTCTGTGCTATCGCTCTCCAGACAGTCAGCTCGAAGAAGTCCAGTCACGGCTTGACCCCACCGATCCCCTCGCCCTGCCCTCGGCCTATACCCAAGCCATGCTCCTGGCCCTGCTCTGGCAGCCCCGTCCCCGGCGTATTCTGCTCATCGGCCTCGGCGGCGGACGCCTGCAAATGACCCTCCACCACTACCTGGAGCGAACGACACTGCACACCGTCGAGCTTGACCCGCTGGTTGTTGAGATAGCGGAACGCTTCTTTGGTCTTGTCCAGGACAGCCGCCAGCGGATTATCGTCCAGGACGGCCGGGACTATCTGCGGCGGACTGCCGGCCGGCTGACCTATGACCTGATCCTGCTTGACGCCTACCGTGCCCAAGGCGTTCCACCCCACCTGAACACACGGGAATTTTACGCCGAATGCCGAACCTGCCTGGCTCCGGGCGGCGTGGTTGCCACCAACCTGCACTCAGGCGTCCCCGGTTATCCGGCGGCGCGCAACACCTTTGCCGCGGCCTGGCCGCACACGGTCGTGTTTCGCGTGTTTGACGGCAACGTCGTGAGCGTCGGCGGCGAGCTGAGCGCGCTTGACGAGCCCGCCTTCTCCAGCCGCCTCGCCGAGGTTGAACGCTGCTTTCTCGGTCGGATTCCTCTCGCCAGGCTAGCCTACAGCCGTAACCTCCAGACAAACGACGGGAAGACCGGGCGGGTCTGATACGACGCCGACCAAGGGAACACGGCTTCCTCCATTGACTTTCGCTAAGTGTTCTGATGTGCAAGGGGCTTCCTGCGAAGGAGGACGGCGTGGAAAACGGCAAAATCTGGATGGACGGCGAGTTTGTCGCCTGGCACGAGGCCAAGGTGCATGTGCTCACCCACACCCTCCACTACGGCGTTGGCGTGTTTGAGGGCATCCGGTGCTACGCCGGTGAGGACGGCCGCTCAGCAGTCTTCCGTCTTGCCGAGCATATTGAGCGACTCTTTGACTCGGCCCATATTCTGGCTCTCACCATTCCGTTTACGCCCGAGCAGATCATCCAAGCCTGTGTCGAAACCGTTCGGGTCAATGGACTCAAAGAATGCTATATCCGCCCGCTGGTGTTTGTCGGCGAGGGCGACCGCGGGCTGCACGCCCGAACCAACCCCATTCGGGTGGCGATTGCCGCCTGGGCGTGGGGTGCCTACCTGGGCGAAGAAGGGCTGAAAAACGGGATTCGGGTCAAAACCTCGTCCTTTCAGCGCTTTCACGTCAATACCCTGATGACCAAGGCCAAAGCGGTCGGGACCTATCTGAACGCCATCCTGGCCGGCCAGGAAGTCTGGGCCCTCGGCTATGACGAAGCCCTGCTGCTGGATACCAGCGGTCATGTGGCCGAAGGTCCGGGCGAGAATATCTTTGTGGCGCGCAAGGGAAAAATCAGCACCCCACCCCTCTCGACCTCGCTGCTGCCCGGCATTACCCGTGATACCGTGGTCACCCTGCTGCGTGACGGCGGCTATAATCTGTCTGAAGAACCGCTCACCCGGGACGACATCTATCTGGCCGACGAAGCCTTCTTCACCGGCACGGCCGCCGAGGTGACACCCATCCGTGAGCTCGATGACCGGCCTGTCCGCGGCGAGACCCCCGGAGCAGTGACCCGTTTTCTCCAACAGCGTTTCTTTGCCCTGACCAGGGGAACGGACAGCAGCTACACACACTGGCTGACCCATGTGTAGGCGGGTCGGATTCCTCTTCAGTGTGCTCCCTGATGTCTTCCCTCCGTCACCTGTGGTTTGATAGCCGCCATCTGGCTGGATTGGCCGAACTCGAAACGCTGCCCCCCGAGGCGCGCGAGACGATTCTGACCACCGGGGACCGGCTGGCCGAGGTGTCACTGACCCTGGCCCAAGCCTTTTGTCGGCAAGCGCCGACCGCTTGGCGGGTGTTTGGCACGGAGCACCTTGGACGCTGGGCGGCAATTGGCGAGGACTTGGCCGGGCACGCGCCGGCCTCACGCGACGGCGCGCTCGCCTATTTTGCGATTCCACCCGCCTCGGTCCGGCGGCGCGGTCTCGAACAGGCCGCAGAATGGGTCGCTATTGGGCGCGGCGTCCTCCGGGTCTCGCGTCGCCTTGGGGCACAGTTCTTTCAAGCCTCGGCCCCGCTTTTTGACCGGCTGCCCGTCCCCTTTGGGCCGCGCCTGCGCGCCTGGGCCGAGCAGGGTCGCCTGCTGTTGGGCTGCAAAGGCTGGAAGGGGGAGTTTCTGGCCGTGTCCTACTTCTCGTCGGCCGCGGCCGCCCTGCCGGTTCTGGACCCCGAAGAAATCGCGGCCTGGGCACAACTCGGCGTCCTGGTCCAAGGGTCCGGGGTCCAAGAGTCCGGGCCAAAGCCGCAGCGTCGTCACCCTTCGCCAACAGGCGATGCGTCTTCGTGGATGTTCTACACCCGTTTGCCCGACGGCTTTCTGGCCTTGATCCAACCCCAACGCCTGGCGTTTCTGCTCACCGTCCAACAGGCCGCCACCCGGTCTGCCGCAGGAGCCGCAGAAATTTTCTTTGGCCTGCCGCCGGCCCTGGCGAGCCTTAGTCCGGCCCTGCGATCTTTCTATCTGTCCGCCCTGGCCCCGGTGATTCGTTCAGACCCGCCGGCAGTCCCCGGCCTGCTGCCTTTGCTGGAGCCGGTGGCCAAGGCCATAGACCTGGCCGGGCAGCCAGCCCTGCAACATCGCCTGCTCGGCTTGGCCAACGCCTTCCCGGCCGCCATCCCGCCGCTGATTCGGACCTTACCCCGAGCGTATGAAGAAACCAGCGACGCGGGTCTCCAGGGCTGGCTGGCAAAAGGCACGCGCATCGCCGCCGACAACCCCGAGGCCGGGGTGGCCTATTTTGCCCTGGAGTCACGCACCAGCCTTCAGGTCCTGCGCCGGGCCTCCCCGGGTATTGATCTCGAAGAGGTCCAGGAGTTGCTGCGTAAATACGTCCAGATGCTGACCGGTGCCCCGGTCGGCATTCGCCGCCAAGAGGTTTTCTCCTATCCGCCCGCGCTTGAACAAACGCCCGGCAACGAGTTGCCCCTGCCGGGCCGGGTTGAGGTCTTTGAGACCTACGACGAGAACTTTCGGCTGTTTCGGGCCATAGCCGCTCAGCAGGCCGGCCGCCGCGAGTTCGGCACCTACGAGTTCTCGCTCAGACGGCTGTGCCCAGACCTGCCGCCGGCGGTCCGCCGCGCCATGCGTGAAGACGCCCCCCTGGTCGGCGGCCTGGCCGAGTACTTTCGCTGCTTTGTCCATCCCGACATTGTCGAAGCGCTGTTTCTGCTGACCGAGACCCAACGGATTCAAGCCCACCTGGCCACGGCCTATCGGGGTCTGAGCGCAGACGTGGCGTGGCTGAACGACAGGTCCCTGCCCTCGCTGCTGCCCGAAGCCCCGGTCTCCCTGCGATCACTGTGGTCAGACCCGCCGGCCGCCGCCCACCGGCCGCAGTCGGTATATGACTCGGCCCTGACAGCGGCCACACTCTACCTGCGGCTCCTGTCCTCACTGGCCACCGCCCGTCCCAAGCCGGACGACGCTTCGGACCTTGGCCCCCTCGTCTTTGACACACTGAGCGGTGATGGGCTGATTGACCTGGACATGGACGAGGACGAGAGGCCACCGCCGGTCCAAGAGCCGGTCGAGATACCCGAGTTGCAGCTAACAGACGAAATAGACGAGAACGAGGGCGGCAGCTCCCTGTCAGCCGAAGAACTCAAAGCCCTGCTCGAAGCCGGCGTTGACCTCCAGATTCTTCAGGGCAAGCAGGACAGGCTCACCCCCCAGGGGCTGTACGTCAGCGATTTGAACGGAAAACTTCCGAACCAGAACGACACGGAGCAGACCGCCACGGGGAATGACCCGGCCATTGCCGGCGGCCGGCGTCGCCTTCGGCGCGAAGAGAACCTGAGCTTTTACTACGACGAGTGGGACTATCAGATCGCAGACTACCGGACCCGCTGGTGTCGTTTGCGAGAGATCGTTCTGGCCGGCGACGCCGGCGAGTTCTTTGCTCAGACGCTCAGCGACTATACGGCCCTCACCCCGGCGATCAAGCACGAGTTCCAACGCATCCGCCCGGAGCAGTACCGGCTGGTGCGCGGCCTTGAAGACGGCCACGAGTTTGACCTCAACGCCGCCGTCACCGCGGCCGTTGACCGGCGCGCCGGCTGCCCCCCTTCAAGCAAGCTGTACACCGAGAGACGACAGACCGAACGCGACGTAGCCGCCCTCTTTCTGATCGATATGAGCGCCTCAACCGACGAGCCGCTCGTCCCGGTCGTGCGCGACTACAGCGACGAAGAATCCGATGCCTGGCCGACGAGGCAAGGCCCGCCCACGGCCCAGCCCAAACCGCGCCGCATTATTGATGTCACCAAAGAGACCCTGGTACTGATGGCCGAGGCGCTTGAAGAGATCGGCGATGCCTACGCCATCTATGGGTTCTCAGGCCAGGGCAAGGACAACATCGAGTTCTACCACGTCAAGGCGTTTGTCGAGGCCCTGTCGCCGACCGTCAAAGGCCGCATCGGGGCCATTGAACCCCAGCGCTCAACCCGGATGGGGCCGGCGGTGCGCCACGCTCTGCAAAAGCTCAAAGCCACGACGTGTCGGGTCAAACTGCTGATTCTCCTGAGTGACGGCTTTCCCCAAGACATGGACTACGGCCCGGACCGCCGCACCACGACCTATGGCATTCGGGACACGATGGTAGCCCTGCGCGAAGCCGAACAGGCCGGCGTGCTGACCTTCTGCCTGACGGTTGACAAGGCCGGCCACGATTACCTGCGCGAGATGTGTGAACCGTCGCGCTACCTGGTACTCGAGGATGTGGCCTCGCTGCCGACCGAGCTGCCCAAAGTCTACCAGCGCGTAGGCTTGAGAAAGCAGCCGGGGTAGTACCGGGGTAGTACAAAGGACACTGAGCGAAGAGGAGAGATGTATGGATATACAGAACAACCGTTGCTGTTGTGACCGGTGGCGGCTCGGGACTCGGCGAGGGCACGAGCCGCGCCCTGACCGCCAGAGGGGCCAAGGTCGCCATCCTTGACCTTGGTCGTTCACACGGGGCAGAGGTCGCCGGGGAGCTGGGGGAGAGGGCGACATTTATTGAGGCCGACGTGACCGACGAAGACCAGACTGCGGCGGCCATTGACAAGACGGTCGCGACCTTTGGTGCCATCCACGGGCTGGTCAACTGCGCCGGCATTGCGACCGCCGGCAGGACCCTGGGCGGAGGCGTACTCCTGGCTGTCGGTCCGTTCAAACGTACAATCGAGGTCAACCTGATCGGAACCTTCAACGCCATCCGGCTGGCCGCCGCCCACATGGCCAGAAACGAGCCGACGGCAGACGGCGAACGGGGTGTGATCATTAACAAACACCGCCTCGGTTGCCGCCTTTGACGGCCAGATCGGACAGGCGGCCTACTCGGCCTCAAAGGGCGGGGTGGTGGGCATGACCCTGCCGATTGCCTGCGACCTGTCTCGGGACGGCATCCGCTGCTGCATAATTGCGCCGGGCATCTTTGAAACCCCGATGCTGATGGGCTTACCCGAAGCGGCCCGCCAGTCCCTCGGTGCCAGCATCCCGTTTCCCCAGCGTCCGGGCACGCCTGCCGAATACGCTGCGCTGGCCTGCCATATTGTGGAAAACGTGATGTTGAACGGAGAGACCATCCGTCTCGACGGAGCGATTCGGATGGCACTAAAGTAACATCAGTAACATCGCGCCGTGTACAAGCGGAAAGACGCCTTCTATCACCAGGCCAAGCAGGCCAGCTATCGCTCGCGGGCTGCCTGTAAGCTGCGCGAACTCAGCCACAGCTTTGGTCTGCTGCGCCCCGGCCAGCGGGTCATCAAGCTCGCTGCCTGGCCCGGCGGATGGCTCCAGGCAGCGGCCGAGCGAGTCGGCCCCGGGGGCAAGGTCATCGACATTGACCTCGTTCCCATTGACCCCCTTGAAGCAGGCCATGTGACCCTGGTCCAGGGTGACGCCACCGACCCGGACCAACAGGGCCGGCTGCACGGCCTGCTTGACAGACCAGCCGATACGTTGCTGTCCGATATGGCCCCAAAACTGAGCGGAGTTCGTGAGCGTGACGAGGCGCGTGGCCAGGAACTCAGCCGGGCCGCGGTGGCGTGCGCCGCCCGCCTGCTCAGGCCGGGCGGTGGCTTGCTGCTCAAGGCGTTTATGGACAGCGGCCATAGCGCTCTGCTGGCAGACCTGCGCACCAGCTTTGCGACGGTCAAGACGACGAAACCCCAGGCCACGCGCAAAGGCTCGGCAGAAACCTGTATTATCGCAACGGGCCTGCGCGCTGCTGACGCTCTGAACAAGGCGTGCTACAACACCGCCAAGCGTGACCCACTCTCTCGCCGAGATCATCTTCGCTTTGAAGGAGGGACGCCGCTATGGCTCACAGACATGTTCGCCAAGAGGAAGACAGGACATGCGGAACCAAGTCGGTCCTGACCATTTCTCACACGTACGGCAGCGGCGGCAGCCGTATCGCCCACGCCCTCGGCCAACGCCTGGGCTGGACTGTGTGGGAAAAAGCCATCGTTCGCAAAATCGCTACCCAGTACAAGGTGTCGGAAGAGTATGTTGAGGCCAAGGACGAGCGGGTCGATTCCTTTATTGAGCGCATGGTCGGTCTGTTCGGCATGGGGGGCTTTGAATCGGCCTACGACATTCCGCCGCCGCTGTGGCTCAACGACGCCCAACTCGTCCGCATGACCCGGTCGCTGATTGAAGAGGTGGCCCGGGGCGGACGGGCGATCCTTGTTGGCCGAGGCAGCAATTATGTGCTGGCCGGGCAGCCGGCCGCCCTGCATGTCTTTCTCGCCGCTCCGTTCCGGGCGCGTATCGAGCGGGTGATGGAGATTGAGAACCTGTCGCGCGATGAAGCCGCGCAACGGATCGCCGGCATGGACCGTCTGCGCGCCGACTACGTGCATACCTTCTACCACGGCGATTGGCGTGACCCGAGCCGCTATCACCTGATGATCGATGCGAGCGTGTGGGGAGAAGCGGGGGCCGCGGATTTGATCCTGCAAGCGCTCGAGCGCGCAGCCCAGTCAGTCTGACCGGGATTCCGGGGCGGGCTGTTCGGGCTTGTCGCCGAGCGGCAAAAAGACCCGCATCGTTGTTCCTCGGTCGAGCTGGCTCTCGATATGCAACGAGCCGCCGTGAGCCTGCACAATATGTTTGACAATGGCCAGGCCGAGGCCGGTCCCGCCGAGTTCGCGTGAGCGAGCCTTATCAACCCGGTAAAAGCGCTGGGTGAGGGATGGAATATCGGCCGCGGGAATGCCGAAGCCGGTATCGGCAACCGCTACCTCCAGCCAGCCGCCCTCGTCACAGTGGGCGCTGCGCTGTGTTGGATTCAGATGATGCTCAGCGGCGGCGGCGTTGCCATTCAGGTCTGGGATTTCCGCGAAGATGGGCCGGCCTGGCCGTTCGCCAGGAGGAAGACAGGACGGGGCGTCTGTGGTATGCGCCGAGACCGTCACCCGTCCGCCCGAGGGGGTATATTTGACGGCGTTATCAACGAGGTTCAGCAAGACCTGGTGGAGCCGGTCGGCGTCGCCAAACAGCGCGGGGAGGGACTCCGGTGCCGCTGCGCTCAGCCGTACTTGGCCGCTGGCGGCTTTGTCTTTGACCAGCTCGAACACCTCGTCAATCAGTTGGCTGAGCATGATGGTGTCTCGGCAGAGATTGGTTTTGCCCAACTCCAGATCGGACAGGATCAAGAGGTCGTCAATCAGCCGGCTGAGACGCTCGGAGTGACGGTCGATAATGGCCAGAAAACGGCTCACAAGCGGCGGGTCGTCGAGCGCGCCGTTCAGCAGGGTCTCAGCATAGCCCTTGATGGCGGTCAGCGGCGTGCGCAGCTCATGCGAAACGTTGGCCACAAAGTCGGCCCGCACGGCTTCGAGCTGTTTGAGTTCCGTCAGATCGTGCAGAGCCAGGATGACCCCACGTTTCGGAGCCATGCCTGAGACGTTCATCTGAATCGCGCTGACCGCCAGCGAGCGGGGCTGCTCTCCCTCTCTCTCGATCTCCTGGGCCAGGGCCTCAGCCCTGGGGGGGCTGTCAAGCACGGCCCGGACCATGTCGTGGAGAACAGGGTGACGGGAGAGTTCCAACAGGGGTCTGGCCTGGAAGTCGGCCTCTTCGGACCGGCCCAGGAGATCGTGGGCGGCCCGGTTGGAGAAGCGGATACGGCTGTTGGCATCCAGTACGATGACGCCTTCGGTCATGCTCTGGAGCACGACTTCGAGATCGTGGCGGGCGTCGTGGAAACGTCGCAGCCGCTCGTGCTGGGTCTGAAGAAACTGGCGCAGGCTGTCTTCTAACGCGCCGAGTTCGTCCGCGGTGTGGGTCGGCAGGCCGGGGGGCAGGCTGCGGTCTGGGGCGAGGGCGAGAGTGGCCTGGAAGTCGGCCAGGCGTCTGGCCAGGCGTCGACTCAGGCGGACCGCGCCCAGCGGCGCGGCCAGCCCCAGGCCGAGCCCAGCATACCACAGCCAGGCCGGGCGGCTCTCGACGGGCAGGGCGGAGAAACCGAGCAGGCCCAGCACACCCACACAGGCGAGGCTCGGCCAGGCGATGACCGCGGCGCTCAGTCGGGAAAAGGTGGGCAAGGAGCGCATGGTTGGCCTTATTCGGATTCCAGGGCTTCGGGATTGAACTTATACCCGACCCCGCGCACGGTCAGGAGCAGGGTCGGCTTGGTGTCGTCGCGTTCAATGCGTTGACGCAGCCGCCGGATGTGGACGTCAACCGTGCGAGGCTCGACGTATACGTCATGGCCCCATACCAGGTCGAGAATCTGGCCCCGAGCAAAGACGCGGTGCGGGTTGCGGACAAAGAACTTCAACAGATCAAACTCGCGCAGGCCCATCTCCACCGGCTCGCCATCGCGGAGGACCTCGTAGGTATCAAAATCGATCCGCAGCCAGCCCTGTTCATACGATTCGTGGAGGCGCTCGTTCGGCTGGCCGTAGGAGCGGCGGAGAATCGCTTTGACCCGGGCGACTAACTCACGCGGGCTGAACGGCTTGGTGACGTAGTCGTCGGCACCCATCTCTAAACCGAGGACTTTGTCAAGCTCGGCGGCGCGGGCGGTCAGAATCAGAATCGGCACCGGGGCGGTGTCCTCTTGAGCGCGCAGCAGACGACACACCTCCAGCCCGGATAGGCCCGGCAACATCAGGTCAAGGATGATGAGGGCCGGCCGCTCGGTGGCGGCGAGGCGCAGGCCGCGCTCGCCATCGCTGGCGTCCACAACCGTAAAGCCCTCGGCCTCCAGGTTGTAGCGGACCAGGCTGCGGATATCGTCTTCGTCTTCAACGATCAGGATCTTCCGTGCGGCGTCTGGCATCGCGCTGTCCCAGTCAGGCGGAGCACTAGAGCGAGACCGAGCTTGGCACCGGCGAGATATGCCGGATGTTCTTGCCCTTGGCCATGTAGACGACCATCTCCCCGATGTTGGTCGCGTGGTCGGCGATCCGTTCCAGGTACTTGGCCAGAAACAGGATACGGGTGGAACGGGTGACGGTTCTGGGCTCTTCCGCCATCCGGCCCAACAAACGGGTGAAGACCTCGGCCGTCTGCTTGTTGATGAAGTCGTCGCGTTGACACACGTCAAGGGCCAGTGCGGTATCCTCGCGGACAAAGGCGTCGAGGCTGTCGCGCAACATTGCGCGCGCCCACTCGGCCATACGCGGCAGATCCACATAGGGGTGCAGAGGCGGCTCTTCGTTCAGTTCCAGCGTCCGTTCGCAGACGTTTTGGGCGATATCGCCGATCCGTTCGAGGTCGGTCGCAATTTTCATGCTGGTCATGATGAAGCGCAGGTCTCGCGCCGCGGGCTGATGGAGGGCCAGCAGGCGGGTACACGCCTCGTCGATCGTCACGTCCAGGTAGTTGACCATGTGGTCGCGCGTGATCGTCTGTTCGGCCAGCTCGGAATTGCGCTGGGTGAGGGAGGTCATTGCGTTCCCGATCTGTTGTTCAACCAGCCCGCCCATCTCCAACACCTTGGCCCGGAGCTGTTGCAACTCTTCTTCGTACTGTCGGTCGGTGTGTAACGGCATAGACACCTCGCATCGAACTTCTAGCCGAAACGGCCAGTGACATAGTCTTCGGTCTCTTTTTTCTCCGGGGTGGTGAAGAGTTTATCGGTCTGGCCGAACTCGATCAGCCGGCCCAGGTACATGAAGGCGGTGTAGTCGGATACGCGGGCCGCTTGCTGCATATTATGGGTGACGATGACAATCGTGTAGTCCTGTTTGAGCTGATGGATGAGTTCTTCGATTTTTGTGGTGGCGATCGGGTCCAGGGCCGAGCAGGGTTCGTCCATCAGCACCACCTCGGGCTCAACCGCAATGGTGCGGGCGATGCACAGGCGTTGATGCTGACCGCCTGAGAGGGCCAGGGCGTTGTCGGGCAGGCGGTCTTTGACCTCTTCCCACAGGGCGGCGTCCCTGAGGCTTTTCTCCACAATGTCGTTAAGGCGCGATTTCTGGCTGATGCCCAGGATGCGCGGCCCGTAGGCGACATTTTCGTAGATCGTTTTGGGGAAGGGGTTGGGCTTTTGAAACACCATGCCGACCTTTTTGCGCAGTTCGGTGACATCGAGGCCGGAGTCGAGGATTTCCGTTCCGCCGATGGTGATACTGCCGCTGATCCCGACCCCGTCAACGAGGTCGTTCAGCCGGTTGAGGCAGCGCAGCAGGGTCGATTTGCCGCACCCCGACGGACCGATGTAGGCGGTCACTTTCTCCCGTTCGATATCCATGTCGATATTGTACAGGGTCTGCTTGCTGCCGTAGTGCAGGCAGAGGTCGCGGATACGGATTTCTACCGTCGCGTCGTCTGTCAGGGCGGTTGACACTTTCCCGTTGCCGCGCTCGGCCGGACGCGGGACAGGGGCGACGGCGTGGGTCGGGATCAGCCGGTCTTTGTCCATAGGCGTGGGCCCCTCTTTCAGAACGTGCCAAAGCGGAGTTTGCGGCGCAGACGGTTGCGGACCATGATGGCGGTCAGATTGAGGGCAATCACAATGCCGATCAGCAACAGCGTCGTCATAAAGACCATCGGTTTGGCGGCCTCAACGTTGGGCGACTGAAAACCGACATCGTAGATATGAAAGCCGAGGTGCATGAATTTCCTGTCCAGGTGAAAGAACGGCCAGTGGCCGTCAAGGGGCAGGTTGGGGGCCAGCTTGACCACCCCGGTGATCATCAGCGGGGCGACTTCGCCAGCCCCGCGCGCCATAGCCAGGATAGCCCCGGTCAGGATGCCGGGCAAGGCACCGGGAATCACGATCTTGCGCAGGGTCTCCCACTTGGTCGCGCCCAGGGCCAGCGAGCCTTCGCGCCACTCGCTCGGGATGGCCGACAGGGACTCTTCGGTGGCAACGATGACGACCGGCACGGTCAGCAGGGCCAGGGTCAGCGAGGCCCACAGGATTCCGCCCGTGCCATAGGTCGGCGTCGGCAGGGCTTCTTCGTAGAACAGGGCGTCGATAGAGCCGCCGATCAGATAGATGAAAAAGCCGAGGCCAAACACCCCGAACACGATGGAGGGCACGCCGGCCAAGTTATTGACCGCAATCCGCACGGCGCGGACCAGCGGGCCTTGTCTGGCGTATTCGCGCAGGTACAGGGCCGCTACCACACCGAAGGGGACGACGACGATGCTCATGATGAGGACCATCATCACCGTACCGAAGATGGCCGGAAAGACGCCGCCCTCGGTATTGGACTCGCGGGGGTCTTCCCAGAAGAACTCCCAGAATCTGGTCGCGTACAGCCCGAGCTTCTCGCCCCAACTCATCTGGTTGGGCAGAAAGGCCCGAACGACCTGGGCCATCGGCAGGCTTTTGTGTTTGCCGCCGGCGACCTGTACGCTGATCTCGTAGCGGGCGTTTTCCTGATACAGGGCGGAGAGCCGCTCGGCAACCGCCTCATAGCGTTGCTGCCAGCCGGCCATCTCGTGCTCAAGCGGACGGATCAGCTCGGCCGCCCGCTGGGGGTCGGCCTCGCGCAACTGAATGCTCCGCAGGCGCAGGCGCAGCTTTTCTATGGCGTAGTTGATATCCCCGACTTCCCGGCGTTCGATGCGCTCGATCTGGTGGCGGACGGCTGCTGTCTGAGGGTGGAGGTCCTGGAAGGTCTGCCAGCTCTGGGCAAAGCCTTCGGCCACCACCTGACCGTCAAGACTGACCGAGCGGAGAAACCCGAACAGGGCCCCCCACTCCAGGCGCTCAAAGTAGACCGCCTCGGCTGGATAGGTGCGGTCATGGATCCGCTCGTCGTTCACCCAGCGAAAATCCGCCCCGTACAGGTCACGGTTGGCGACCTGGAACTGGGTCCGATACTGGAGGTCGTGGCCATCTCCGGTCTGGGGGATGGGCTCGTGGTCACGGACCTGGCCCATCAGCTCGGTCCCGTCGCTGAGGCTGGCCATCAGCAGGCGGTCGGGCCAGAAGAAGCCGAGGGCGTTGACCGCCACAATCCACAGCAGGGCGACGATCATGAGCAGGCTGAAGCCCAGCGCTCCGCCGGTCAGCCAGATAAACGGGTCGCCGCTCTTCCAGAAGTGAGTCTGCACTGTCCCTCCTCGGTCTGGCCAGCGGTCAAATCCTGCTGTAGCGCTCGCGCAGGTTCTGGCGCACCAGTTCCGCCGCGGTATTCACCACAAAGGTCAACACAAACAGCAGCAGGGCGGCCAGAAACAGGGTGCGGTACAGGGTACCGCCGTGGGGCGCTTCGGGGATCTCAACCGCGATATTGGCCGACAGGGCGCGGAAGCCGCTGAACGGATTGAAATCCATGACCGGCGTGTTGCCGGTGGCCATCAGCACAATCATGGTTTCGCCGACCGCCCGGCCAAAGCCGATCATCACCGCTGAGAAGACGCCGGGGCTGGCCGTCGGCAGGACCACCCGGACCGCGGTCTGCCAGCGGTTGGCCCCCAGGGCCAGCGAACCGGACACCAGATGCTGCGGGACATTGGAGAAGGCGTCTTCGCAAATGGTGTAGATAATCGGGATCACGGCAAAGCCCATCGCAAAACCGACGATCAGCGAGTTGCGCGGGTCGTAGCGTGAGCCGGTGGTGTCGTACAGCCACTGGGGGAAATTACCGGCAAAGAAGGCGGCCTCTATCGGATCGTTGAGCGCGACACAGGCATACACCGTCAGCAACAGCAGCGGGGCCAGAAAGGCCAGTTCAACCCCTGGTTTGAGGCGGTTGCGGACCGGCAGCGGGAGCATGCGCCACACAAAGGCGGCGGCCAGGGTCACGGCCGGCAGGGCAAACAGCATCAGAAAAATGGCCGGTACCATATCGGCAACCAGTGGGGCCAGCCACAGCCCGGCAAAGAAGCCCAAGACGACGCTGGGCAGGGCGGCCATCACCTCGACCGACGGCTTGACCAGGTTGCGCAGGCTGGGATGCATGAACTGCGAGGTGTAGAGCGCCCCGCACAGGCTGAGCGGAATCGCCAGCAGGAGCGCATAAAACGTCCCTTTCAGCGTGCCGTAGGCCAGCGGCGCGAGGCTGAACTTGGGTTCAAAATCGTCGGTCCCGCTGCTCGACTGCCAGGTATAATCGGGCGCGTGATAGCCCTCGTACCAGACCTTGCCAAACAGGGTGGTGAAGGTAATCTCGGGGTGCGGGTTATCGAGCGACCAGTCAAACAGGCTTCCCTGGCTGTCGACGGCAAAGATGCCGTTGGCGCGCGGCGTAAAGGACAGTAGCTCAATCCCCGCCCCCCGGTCGGTGGTCAGTTTGACCAGGGTTTGCTGTGAGGTGGCGTGGCGGAGCATGATGTTTCCGGCGGAATCTGCACTGAGAAAGCCTTTATTGCGGGCCGACGGCCTGATTGCGGTCAGCTCCGCGGGATGGGGCTGGAGGACATGAATTTTACGGTACGGGCTATCGCGCGGCGCGCCGTGGTCACGCACCTGAAACCAGACGCTGACCCCACCGTCGGTATCGCCGACCACCAGCGAACGGCCGCCCAGAAGCCAGCCCAGGGTGGTGGCGAACGCGCCTTGGGTGTCGCTGACCGCAAAGCGATGGATCAACCGTGGCGCGGTCGGGTCCCCGACCTGCCAGTGCAAGAGCTGTCCGTCGGTGGTGCTGACCAGAAGGTTGGTGAGAAAGGAGTCGAGGGCCAGGGCGGCGACATCGGCTGGCAGCTCGGAGGAAAGCTCAAGCCGGTTTTCCCGGGTCCCGGTCTGGCCTGAGAACGACTCCTGCTCAGTCTGAGAGTAGAACAGCAGCGAGCGCGGGCCGAGCAGCGCCGCAATGCGTATGCCCTCGTCATCTTCTCCGGTCCGGTACACGAGCTGCTGGATAGCCCGCCCCTGGGGGTCAACAAGAATCGAGTCCTCCTCGCCGGCACGAGGCGTGATTATGCGTCTGCTCTGGTCGTCATAGCTGAGCACAAAGCTGACCTGCACCGGCACGACGGTCCCGTTTGCCGTCGCGATCGCCAGGGTGTGCCCAAAACCGCTCTGATACACTGCGGTCGGGCGTTGTCCCTGGAGTTGGCGTATTTCGTAGTGGTGGAGGATGGTGTGGTCGGTGAGTGAGACAAAGTACAGCGAGCCGCGCTCGGTCACGACATAGGCGATCTCCTGGTATTCTTCAACGCCAAACGCGATCGGTCGGGCGTCCTGCCGCTCAAGCACCTCGGACAGCGCGACCGCGCTGCCGAATGCGGTCTTGGGCGCTGACCACAGGGGCAGTGTCTCGGCTACAATCACAAACAGGATGGCGGCAATGCTCAGAATAATCGCAATACCGCCAAAGGTAATGATCAGGCCGGCGGCCCTGTCGTAGAGCTTCTTGCGTCGGAGCCGGCCTTTGTCTTCGGTTGCCGACAGCCGGAGAACATCAACCTCGGCCTGGTCGTCGGAATACGGAGAAGACGGCTGCGGTTCGGCGTGTTGTGGTTCTGACATGAGGCTCTCAACATCGGCCTTACAGACAAGGACGAGAGGCGTTCACCTCTCGTCCTTGACGCTACCACCAGCGTGGTGGAAGAGGAAAGGGGGAGGAGGGCAGGCTCCCCCCGGCTCGTCTGGGATCGAGCCTGGACACCTGAACAGCGGATGGCGCTGGCCTAGTTGAGCTTGGCCCGCTCTTGCATGACGATCTGGGCCGAGACAGGATAGTAGCCGTCCTTCACCACAACTTCCTGCCCCTCTTTGCTGAAGATGTATTTGGCAAATTCCCGGACCAGCGGGTCGGCCGGCTGGCCGGGCGCTTTGTTGATGTAGATGTACAGGAAGCGCGACAGCGGATAGTTGCCGGAGGCCACATTCTCCAGGTTGGGGACAACATAGGCGGTGCCGGTCCTGGCCAGGGGCAAGGCCCGCACGCCAGAGGTGGTGTAGCCGATGCCGCTGTAGCCGGCGGCGTTTTTGTCTTCGCTCACCCCCTGCACCACAGAGGCCGAACCCGGCTGTTCTTTGACCGTGTCTTTGTAGTCGCCTTTGCACAGGGCTTGCTTTTTGAAGAAACCGTAGGTGCCGGAGGCCGAGTTCCGGCCGTACAGGCTGATCGGTACGGTGGCCCAGCCATCGCC
This sequence comes from uncultured Binatia bacterium (SeqCode), assembly GCA_965242605.1. Taxonomy (GTDB): domain Bacteria; phylum Desulfobacterota; class Binatia; order Bin18; family Bin18; genus JAAXHF01. The sequence continues at coordinate 1,018,872 of CBDESS010000001.1, forward strand.
CAGACCGAGGTCGCCCCAGACCGTGACTTCTCTGGCCGCCCCGCAGTGCAGGGTCTTGGAGAACATGGCGTCAACCTGGTCCAGCGACAGCCCCTCCAGCGGGTTGTCTTTGTTGACAAACACGGCCAGCGAGTCGAGCGAGGTCTGCAGCGGGGTGGCTTTGTAGCCGAATTTCTTTTCAAACTTGTCCATCTCGCTGCTCTTCATTGCCCGCGACATCGGGCCGAGCTGGGCGGTGGCCTCAATCAGGGCCGGCGGCGCGGTACTTGACCCCTTGCCCTCAACCTGGATGTTTACATTCGGATAGACCTTTTTGAACCCCTCGGCCCACAGGGTCATCAGGTTGTTGAGGGTATCTGAGCCCACACTGTTCAGGCTGCCCGAGATGCCGCTGACCTTCTTATAGGCCGGCAGATTGGGGTCTACTTCAACCTGTCCGCCAGCCGGACTGCTGATGGTCAGACTCAGCGTGAGTCCACCGATAAGGGCTGAACACTGCTTCACGTTCATAACGACTCCTTTCCGTTGGAATAGTGTGCGTGTGCAATACGGCGGCCAGCCGTGGCCGCCGGTTATGGGCGTTTAGAAATCGATCTGGGCCCGCATCTGGATGATGTCGGCGTCAAAGTCGTGGGGGTGCTGCTGGTCGGCGTAGACATAGTTCAGCATGAAGCGGACATTCGGGTTCAGGTACCAGTTGAGCCCCGCGGTGACGTTGCTGAGCGTCCCGCCCCTGATCATGCCGTCGGTCAGGTCGAGTTGGGAATAGCGGACCGCGGCCTCAATTGCCCCGAAACCGCCGCCGCTCCAGCTCAGGTCCCTGGCCGGCTTGACCCGGTCAAAGGCCCCGCTGGAGGTCTTGTAGCGACGATAGTCGCCCGGGGTCAGGAACATGCTGGCGTAGACATAGGACCCGTCAAAGCTCGGGTCGTCATACGCTTTTGAGCTCACCTCGGTGAAGATGTACTCGCCCTGGAGCGAGAACGGCCCGTAGACCGCGGCACACTCAGGGTTGAAGTAATCAACGCTCTTGGCCTTGAACGCCTTGGTGTCAACAAAGCGCGGCCCCAGATGGGCTTCCGGCCGCGACCGAAAACGGACCGTGCTGTCGGCATCGTGGCGGAACTCATGGGTGTAGCCAAAGCCGACGTGCAGCAGCCGCTTGCCCTTATCCTCATACCACGCCAGAGCGGTGAGCCGGGCGGTAACATTATAGTCCGAACTCTTGCCGAACCCGTTGCCCGAGTCGCCTACATCACGGAACACGCCGACCGCCGCGGTCGCTCGCTTGTCGGCAAAACTGTTCGCAATCTGAAAGCCGGTGTTACGACCCTGAGCAAAGACGTTGGGCAGCGAGCGTTCCATGAAGGTGATGTACTTGCTGCTGGTCAGCTCTTCGAGCGACATCGGCTCTTTGAAATGCCCGATCCTGAGATTGCCCAGGGTGGGGATTTTCTTCAACTCGACGTACACATCTTTGAAATCGGCGTCCTGACCGCCAAAGTCGTACTGGGCTTTGTACTTGATGTTTTTATACATCTCGCCTTCCATGTACAGCCGTGCCCGGCGGAACTCTGTGCCGTCGCCAATTTTCCGAAAACTGGCCGGCGTGTCCCTGTCGGTACTGTAGATGGCCCAGTCGTTCATGATCCGACCGCCGAGCTTGAGCGAGAAATTGCCGTCGCTGGACTTCATCCGCAGACCGGATGACCAGTAGACGCGCATCGTCTTGGGGTCGGGCTTTTGCGCTGCACCCTGGGCGACCGCCGCCTCAACCTTTTCCCCTTCGGCCTGGGCCTTCTTCATCAGGGTGCGGTACTGCTCATCGCTGATCTGCCCGTTGGCCTTGAGGATGTCGAGAATCTCAACCGCCACGCTTTTCTCCTGCGCAAAAGCGGGGCTTGCCAGCAAGAGTCCTGCGGCCATAAGCCCACTGCACAGCAGAGTGCCTCGTCTCTTCATACCGTTCTTCTCCTTCCCGTGGTCAGACTTCGCCAGGAAGGTAAGAACGCCATGTTACTGGAGAATGACGGGCCGGTTATTTGTGCGTGACGCCCATCGTGCGATGCAGGGCCGAATCTCGACAGCCGGGACTCCTACATCTTCTGGCTTGATCAAGTCCTTTCTCTTATGGTAAAAAAGATGGCCGGTAAACAGAAACAGCTAAAAAAATCAAAGACATCCTAAACAATCCTGACCTGCCACAGCTTCCCCTCTTTGTAACACGCATGAGTACGGCGATTGTGCTCCTGATGGTGTTGGTGTTCCACACAGCCCCGGCCTTCGGGCAAATGGCTACATCAACGGCTACATCAACCGGGCAGATTGACCCCCTGGGCCCGTCCAGCCCATTCCGGTGGGTCCAAATGGCACATAAGAACGCAGCCGCGTATGCCTTGCTGGCCACGTCCAGCCCGTTCCAGGTAGTCCGCGACTATCTGTCAGGGGCAACGACGACCGTGCCCAGCGTGGACGACATCACGGCTGAGGCTGACCAGATACAGCGCCAGCGTGCGATCGATCAGAGCCAGAGGTGGAACAGGGATTATTGGACAAACCGCTGGCAGCCATCCTGCGGTCCGCGGCAGGGAACAAGGGGAGCCCACCCGAACTCCGACTTCGCCTGGAAGGATATGAGAGGGATGTACGGTGTCGCCTGCGACGAAATCGTACAGAGTGGCTATTCTGTTGCTCAGTTCGTCTTGTGCAGCAACCTTGAGGTACACCGGGGCTTTCACCTGCATTGCACGGAGCATCTGGGCCTGACCCCACTCAGCCCACGACTTCCGCCGACGCACCAACGCCCCTATAACCCGCTTGACCCCGATGATCGCCCCTATGGCACGGGCAGCCTGTGCGGTTTCCTTGACAGAGAGGACTACCTGGGGGCGACCGCTTTCACGGGGCGCGGGAGCATATTCCGGGTCGTCAAAGACTATGCGGACGGCTGCCGGGATACCATTCCGAGCATGGCGGAGATAGCCGCAGAGGCGCAGTACTGGTGCTCGACCGCCCTGAAACATGATCGTTTTCCAGGCCACGGCGTCGACCTTGGGCCGCCAAAACTGAGTTATGCCTTCGAGCCGGCCGTCTATGCGCGCCCCTTTTTACCTCGGAGCGAGGCCCGCTGGCTTGCCCGCTGCCACATCCGGCCTCCAGGGAAAGGCGACACGACATTTCGACACACGATCTGCGCGGTCCAGCATCCTGATAATGTTGAGGACCACCTGAGTCCGATAGGGCGGCGTTATATCCCCTCTTGCACGGACCGGGATAGAGACGGCAGCCTCCATTCCCAACCGTATCTCAGCCTGGATACTTCTTCTTCTCGATCGCTGTCCTCAACCTCCTCCCCACAGCGCATCACCATCCAGGCACCCCCATCAGCCCCGCCCTATGACGTGAGCACAGTAGCAGGCTATCGGGAATGGGCTATCCGCCATGCGGCCGCCAGGTGTGCCGCGTCCGCCGTAGTCAGCGGAGGCAACTTCCTTTACGGCCTTGATGTCTTCGAGGCGATTCTAGAACCGCCCGGAGGCTTCCCGGCCGTGACCGATATGAGCCAAGCCAAGTTTACGTGGATAACACTAGCGGCCGGGGTGTATGCGTTGACAACGGGCTGTAGCCCTGACCCCATCTTCTGCCGTGCAATGCCCCCGTATTCTCGAACCGGCTACGATACGGAGGGGAATACCTACACCGAGCCGGTCGGGCTGGGCATGTCCTGTGCACAACTCGGCTTGCCCCCTATCAACGCTCCCATACTCCCAGCAAAGGAGTATTGGGATTGGTCTTGGGGAAGAGTCTCCACGGCTAGCCTGCCAAGCGGCCATAACTGGTACGGGCAACCTGAACTGCCCCGCCCACCCGCCCCACGACCCGCATCACGCCCCCGCCCACCCGCCCCCGAGCCGGAAGCCGAGGCCCCCGTCGGCAACCTGGAAGTCCCTGGTCCCGGGTCTTTTCAGAGCGGCATCGGCTACATCCGGGGCTGGGTGTGTGAGGGGCAGGAGGTCGAGATTTACATCGATGACGGGCTTCGGCTGCCGGCCACGGCGCGCGGCCTGGACCGGGCGGACACCGAAGACATATGCGGCGACCGGGATAACGGCTTCATCCTGGTTTGGAACTGGAACCTGATGGAAGATGGGGATTATACCGCCTCCCTTGTCATTGATGGGCAGACCGTACAACGCCACGCCTTCACCGTGACCACGCTCGGACAAGAGTACATCCGGGGAGCGGAGAAGGATGTGGTGGTGAACGACTTTCCCAGCCCCGGGGAATCCCCGCGTCTCAGGTGGCAGGAGCCCGTGCAAGGCTTTGTCATCGTTCCATCATCACCACGCCCCCCCGCACCACGCCCCCCCACCCCCGAGCTGGAAGCCGGGGCCCCGGTCGGCAACCTGGAAGTCCCAGGCCCTAACTCATTCCAGAGCGGCATCGGGTATATCCGCGGCTGGGTGTGTGAGGGGCAAGAGGTCGAGATTTACATCGATGACGGGCTTCGGTTGCCGGCGACGGCGCGCGGCCTGGACCGGGCGGACACCGAAGACATATGCGGCGACCGGGATAACGGCTTCATCCTGGTTTGGAACTGGAACCTGATGGGGGATGGGGATTATACCGCCTCCCTCGTCGTAGACGGGCAAACCCTCCAACGCAACGCCTTCACCGTGACCACACTCGGGCAAGAGTACATCCGGGGAGCGGAGAAGGATGTTGTGGTGAACGACTTTCCAAGCCCGGGGGAATCCCCGCGTCTCAGATGGCAGGAGCCCGTGCAAGGCTTTGTCATCGTTCCGGCAGAGGAGGCCCAGCCATGACCCAAGACGATTATACTTGCCCCGTCGGCGGTTCTGTCTGAAAGCCAGCACACGGCCCTGAAGACAGCCGGCTCACGACCTGCCAAAGCCGGCAGTGGCCACCACAGGGCTCATTGCCGTCGTAATTCCGGGTGGGAAACCGTTGATCAGAATTGTCGAGCGCGGCAGCAAATATATCAAAGGTCCTCGCGCCTTCAGACACTACACGAGCAGGAAAAGCTCAAACGCCATTGCACGAGAGGGGATTATCAAGGCCAATAAGCAAAACACGGTCTATGCTGTGCGAACGACAGAGCGGGTATGGTCACGAGCTGACGCGGAAGATACACTCGGTCTGCATCAGGGCCGCGGCCGCGATTACGTCGAATTCAAACTCCCAAAAGACAATACGGCCAAAGATGGATATAATCAGGTGACTCAGAGGATGGAGTGGAAAATATCCGGTGATACTCGCCTTGCCCCAGACCGCGCAGTGGTCGTGCAGAGAGACTGACGAGGGTGACATGCAAACGGAAGAGCGCTTGAGCATCAAAAAGGCCGACCTGATTGAGGTGCTGAGCACCCTGGAGACAGTCGTGGTGTCGTTGGACCGTATTGGCTCTTGTCATGCAGAACTCGGGCAAGAGGGCTGCGCCAAGACTACCGTCGAGTTTCTTGACCAGTGGAACATCTGGCACAAACTGTCGAAAGCACGTCGAATGTTATCAGACTATTTTCCCACCGAGCTCGGGAACAACGACATGGACGAGCTTGAGCGGGCCTTGCAGGACACGCCGCACTGGCAGCAGGATTGCCGGAAACCGCCGAAAGGCTATAAACGCCGTCGGTCATACCGACAGGACGGAACCTGACGATGACCGGTCACGGTCCGGTTCCGTCCTGAAGCCAACACACAGCCCCGAAGACGGACGGCTCACGACCGGTCAAAACCGGTAATGGCCACCACAGCCGGGCGGGGGAGGTCCTGGCCGCCGTGCGGCCAGTGGCTCGACAGCCGGTCGAGGCCGGGGCTGTTTTCTCCTGGGTGCTGAACGGACAGGAACAGCGTCCGGTCGCCCGGGCTGAAGCACGGGCCGGTGAGTTCACAGCCGATGGGCCCGGATGCGAACTGGCCGGCCTGGCCGGCTCCGGGTCCGGTGGTGGGCACGACAAACAGCCCGTTGTTGCCAAACGCCTGATACGGGTCTTGCCCCAGCCGGGAGCTGCTCATATCGCACGCCACCCATAAGTTTCCCCGCTTGTCAAAGGCCAGATTATCGGGGCAGGCCAAGCCGCTCTCTCGTCCGCCGAGCAGGAACAGTTCAAACCGAAAGCGCTCTCCCTCAGGATTGTCGTTGTCTTCTATCAGCCGCACAATCTGGCCATAGAAGTTGGCCCGCCTGGTATTATTGGTGAGCGCAATATACACCGACCCGTCAGCCGGATGGATTTCACAGTCCTCGGGCCGGTCCAGGGGCGTTGCTCCCAGGATACGCGCCGCAACCCGGGGATGGATGAGAATATCGGCCTGCGAGTCAAGGGCCGGTTCGCCTTCTCTCCGTCCTGTATTGTAGCGCTGCCATGTGTCGCGGTTCTTCTCCCAGTCCAGCGCCAGCCACCTGCCACGCTGAAAGTCGGCAGCGTACAAGGTCCCCTGGCTCAGCGCCGCCCGCTGCTCAAGCCGCGAGGCCGAGGCAGAAAACGGCTGGGCGCTGACAAACTTGTACACGAACTCGTCGGGCAGGTCGTCACCCATATAGACCACCAGCCGGCCGCTCGGTCCGTCCCAGCGCAGGGCGACATTCTCATGGCTGAAGCGGCCCAGGCTGGTGTGCTTGACCGGCGGTAACTCGCCAAAGGGGTCTACCTCAACCACCCAGCCGAACTGCTCTTCAACAATGGCTTCGTCGGGCTGGTCCCGCCACCGGAAATTGGAATTGTAGATGTGGAAGTGTTCTTCACACGACAGCACGCTGTCCCAAGGCGTGACACCACCCGAGCAGTTGGCCAGCGTACCGGGGCAGTCCTGGCTGTTGCTCAGGCTGGCGACGGCTTCGGCCGCCGGCCCATCAAAACCGAAGCGGGGGCCGCAGGCGGTGAAGCGGCGGGTAAAGCGGTGATGATACTCGCGCTTCCAGCGTCCGTTCGACTGCCGTCTGAGGTACAGCACACTGCCGCCTACACTGCGCTTTTCGGCCTGTATCTGCTCCGCGGTTTTAGGCGTATCGGCCTCGGCGTCCGCGCGACTGTAGCCGCTGACAAAGAGCGGGTTGGGATACTCATGGTTGACCCACAGCAAGCCCTGCTCGGCCACCGGGTCGTCCTGCCGGGAGGCAACCGGGAAATAAGCCAGAAAGTCGTTGTTATGACCGAAGGTCAGCTCCCTGTTGTGGGCCGGGTCGGGAAAGCCCAACTCGTCGCCCCACACACCAAGCAGGTCGCAGCGGTAGCCGGCCGGCAGCCTGAGCCGGTCGGCAGTGCTGGGATGGATAGGCTCAAAAAAATCCGGCTTCCAGACCGGGCCGTCTGTTCTTGGCGCGGCCGCGGCGAGTTGCAGCGGATTACACAGCGCTGCATAGCTTCCTATCCCCAGATAGCGCAAAAACTGTCGGCGTGGTAGCGTCATACCAGAAAAGTGGGCGATGCGGCCCGCAGGCTGAGGCATCCTATGCGACCGAAGCCGACCCGCCCGACCCGCATGGCCATACCATATAGCGGAGTCACCGGTTTCGGTCTACATGCCAAGCTCAAAATTTCACACTCCTGCAACAGACCTGTCACATGCCAGTAACGGTCCAGGCGAAAAAAAGCCCGCAGGAAAAAGGAGGGGAAACCTGCGGGCTTATGCTGTCGTTGAGTTGGGGAGAGCTCAACGATGCATGTCGTGAACCGACTTTTCCGAGTGTAGCAGACACGGAAAAAATTGGAATATAAGTTGAGAAGAATTAAAGTTTAACAAAACATTAGGCCTTCTTATTTTATGAACCTTGTTCAGTCAGCATCACCCGACGCGCCCAAGCCCGCCCACCTCTCTTTGAATTGTCATATTTTTGTAACAAACAGGTCATCCACCACCAGCCACGCGCCTAAGCTCCTGATATATCAGCACTTGTAGCGACCTGCTCGCCCTGTGTCTGTCGGTACACAAGCGGCCTGACAGCCCGCAGCTCACAGTCTCCCTTTGCGGCCTGGGTGCGTATCTGCTAACGTATGCCCCAGCACAAACTCTCAGCCAGAAAGGAGTATTTATGGATTCGGATGCAAACTCCGCCTCCTCCGATATTGAACAACAGGGGCCAACTTCCCGTCTCGTTCAACACTTACGGACCCGCCCCGAAGACCTTGTCGATGTGCGTCGCCTGATGCGCGACTATCAGGTTTCGGTTCAAGCCTTTCAAAACGCCCTGACCCAAATCGAACAAACACCTCCGACAGACGACTGACCCTGCGCCGGACAGACCGGGGAGCAACGTGGCTTGCTGCGGCCGCGTGCGCCCGCCGAGTGATCCCCGACCCTTCTCGCCGAGCGGAAAGTCGGGTACAGGTCGCCCATGCCCGCAAAAGTGAATGATGATGACCTTCCGAGGAAAATGATACCATCGTCCACTTCCTCAACCCCAACGGTGCGTTTGCACAATCGGACCTACGCTGTCCCGCATCGGCCGGTGGTTGTGGTGTGTGTTGATGGCTGTGACCCGGCCTATATCGAGCGGGGGCTCAACGACGGGATTCTGCCCAACCTGCAAGCCTTCTGCGACACCGGCTTTGCTGCCATTGCCGAAGCCGTGGTGCCAACCTTTACCAACCCCAACAACCTGTCGATTGTCACCGGCGCGCCTCAGTCTGCGCATGGCATCTCGGGCAATTATTTTTTCGACCCGCTCAAAAACCAGGCGGTCATGCTCAACGACCCGGCCTATCTGCTTTGTGACACGCTGCCGGCCGTCCTGGCCGGCGTCGGCTGCAAGGTGGTGATAATCACTGCCAAAGACAAGCTGCGCCGCCTGCTCGGACATCGGCTCAGGGGCGGGGTGTGTTTCTCTGCTGAACAGGCGGCCAAGTGTACGATAGAGGACAACGGCATCAGCCACGTTCCTGACCTGGTTGGACGAAAGCAGCCCGAGGTCTACTCAGCCGACCTATCGCTGTTTGTCCTCGACGCCGGCCTGCGCCTGCTCGAGCACGAACGGCCGGATTTCATGTATCTGTCCCTGAGCGATTACGTGCAGCATAAACACGCTCCCGGTCATCCGCAGGCCGACGCCTTTTATCGCAGCCTCGATGCCCGGCTGGGCGAGTTTGCCGCAAAAGGTGCCCTGGTCGCCCTGACCGCCGATCATGGCATGAATTTCAAGCCTCGGGTCATTTTTCTGCAAGAGGTCCTCGACAAACACTTTGAACCTGGCACAACCCGTGTCATCTGCCCCATCACCGATCCCTATGTCGTCCACCACGGTGCCCTCGGCTCATTTGTCCGCGTATACTGCCCGTCTCTCGCGACCTGCACAGTCGGCAGCGTGGTGCAAGACCTGAGCGGTGTCGCCGCCGTCTATGAGCGCGAACAGGCGTGTACCCGGTTTGGCCTGCCGCCAGACCGCGAGGGCGACCTGGTGGTGATCGGAGATCACAACACAGCTCTTGGCACCAGCCCGCTAGAGCACGATCTCTCACAGCTCGGCAGTGTCCCCCTCCGCTCACACGGCGGGCTCAGCGAGCGGCACGTCCCGTTTATTGTGTCCGAGCCGGTTGCCGACACCTATGCGAGTCGGGCCTGTATACGCAATTTTGACATTGTGGAGTATGCGCTGAACGGGACACATCACAGCAGGAGCCGGCACCGGACGGCGTAGAAGCGAAAGGCTATGACGTTTTTCACACCGAGCCCCACAACAGGGCGAGAATGCCCAAAAATGAGAAGAAGCCAAAAATATCGGTGCCGGCGGTGACAAAGACATTGGACGCCACCGCCGGATCAACCCCGCAGCACTCCAACAAAAACGGCACCATACTGCCTGCTACCGCCGCCACCACCAGGTTGACGACCAGCGTCAGGGCTAACACCCCGCCCAGCAGGGGACTCCCCCCCCCCACAGACAGGCAGCCGCCCCGGCCACGACGCCCAGAATCAGCCCATTGCCCAGCGCCACCCCCAACTCTTTGAATAACACCCGCCTGGCGTGGCTCAGGATCACCTCGCCGAGTGCCAAGCCGCGCACCGTTACGGTCAAAGTCTGAATGCCGGCATTCCCGCCCTGGGCGGCGACGATGGTCATGAACGCCGCGGCCACGGCCCGGATCGTGTCTTCAAAAAGGGCAATCACCGCCGCACTCAGACTAGTGGTAATCAGGTTGAGCGCCAACCACGGCAGACGGTGCCGAATTGACCGCCACGGCGGCTCAAACACCTCTTCTTCCTGACTCAGGTTGGCCAGCTTACAGATGTCTTCGGTGGCTTCTTCTTCCAGCACGTCAACCACGTCATCAACCATGATCAACCCGACTAACTTGCCCTCGGTGTCCACCACTGGCAGAGACACCAGATCGTATTTTTGACACACCTGGGCGACGGTCTCCTGGTCGAGATCGACCCGGACCGAGATCACTTGGCGATCCATGAGGTGTTCAACAAGCTCGCCTGGGCGGGCCAGGATCAACTTTCTGAGCGGCAGGACGCCGACGAGATGGCCGACCGGATTGACAATAAAAACGCTGTGCAGATCGCTCACCTCATCCACATGGCTGCGGATGGTTTCGATTGCCTGCGCAACCCGGAGCACCCTCCCCGACCGCAATGTACTCGGTCTGCATAATGCCGCCGGCCACATCCTCGGGATGGCGCATCAGTTGGCTGATCTCGGCGGCCAAGTCCTCAGAGACATGCTCCAGCACAGCGCCAGTCTGCTGGGGAGGCAGGGTCGCCAGCAGATCGACCGCGTCGTCCGATTCGATGTGTTCAACTACCGCACCCAGGACGGTGTCGGACAACTGCCGGGTCAGGATTTCTTGGGTGGGTGGGGCAACAAAGCTCAACACCTCAGAGGCCAGTTGAGGCGGCAGAAAACCGAAGACCCGCTGTTTGGTCCCGGCTTCTTCAAGCACGTTGAGCAGCTCGGCGATGTCGGCTGGGTGCAGACTGGTGATGCCCGCCCGCACCCGCTCATCCTGGCCTGATTCTGCCGCAATCACCAAGCCGGCGAGGGCGGCGTCACGGTCAATGAAATCCGAAATCGATGTCATGCTCGGTAGTACAGTGAATGATGATGAGTTTCCGAGCAAGAGGTTCCCCCCGTTGCCCTCCTGCCAGACCCTCCCTCTTTCTTCGGAGGAGAAAAAGTTCATGTCTGCCGTCAGCCTGCCGCTCGGGGTGGTCCGGACCACCACCCGCTTCTTGCGCCACGACCCGCCCGCCCCGAGCGAGATCACCAGTCTGCGCCAGGAAATCGCCGCTCAACTGGCAGATGTCCTGACTCCGGCCCAAGAGCATGAAGAATTGATCGGACTCGGAGGCACGGTCCGCACCCTGTGTCGCATGAAGAAGGCCAACACGGTGAACGATGACAGCCCCCGGTCAAAGAAGAGATCAGCGTCCGCCTTGCCAGGACGCAAACAGCGACCTTGTCAAAACAAACTTTTCCCGCTACAGCGGTCTGTGATCAGCACATTCCTCAAACAGTTGGGGAAGATTCCTGCTGAAGAACGCATGTACCCTGGCCTCAAGGCCGAGCGGGCTGATATCATCGTTGCCGGTATCGTGACAGTTGAGGAGGTCATGCTGCGCAGCCGGCTCAACCGTCTCCAGGGAGGAGTCCGACATGGCATCCTCATGCCAGAAACCTTTGACACCCCCGACCGAGCTGCCCTTTATCAACCGGGAACTGTCCTGGCTGGAGTTCAATAAACGGGTCCTGGAAGAAGCCCAGGACGAGAGCGTGCCGCTGCTGGAACGGATCAAGTTCCTGTCCATCTTCAGCTCAAATCTGGACGAATTCTTCATGGTCCGCGTCGCCGGCGTCAAGCGACAGATCCGCGAGGGCAACTTTCGGGTCAGCCCCGATGGGCTGACGCCCAGCCAGGCACTAGCGGCCATCTCGGCTCGGGTGCATGAACTCGTTGATGAGCAACACCGGTGTTTTCTGGACACCATCCACCCGCAGCTGGCCGAGGCCGGCATTCAGTTTGTCACCCCGTCGGCCTTGGACGCCGAGCAGGAACGTTTTCTCGATGACTTTTTTCGCAAAACCCTCTTTCCGGTCCTCACCCCGCTGGCCATTGACCCCGGCCACCCGTTCCCGCATTTGGCCAACCGCTCGCTGTACCTGGTAGCCGGGCTGCGGCCGCCGCCGAGCCGGTCGCCGCTGCCGCGTACCCCGCTGGCCATGGTCCACATCCCGGGTCATGTGGTGCCGCGTTTTATTTCTCTGCCCACCGGCTCCGGTCAGTACTCCTTCATCCTGCTTGAAGACGTGTTGCAGCACTGCCTGCCCCGGCTGTACCAGGGCTATGAAATTCTATCCAGCCACGCGGTGCGCGTGACCCGTGACGCCGACTTTGAGCTGCCCGAGGATCATCGCCTCGAAGATATACTGACCAGCATTGAGGAAGCCATGCGCGAGCGACGCATGGGTACCGCCGTGCGGCTCCAGCATGACACAGACCTGCCGGCCAATATCTTGTCGCTGCTAGTAGACGAGCTCGACCTCCAACCGCCCGACCTGTACGCCAGCAAGGGCTTTACCGCCTTTACCGACCTGTTCCAACTCTACGCCGCGGTTGACCTGCCGCAGCTCAAAGACCGGCCCATGCCGCCGCTGTCGGTGCCGGCGTTTGAGCGCACGACGAGTATCTGGCAGGCAATCCGCGACAGCGACATTCTTGTCCACCACCCCTATCAGTCCTTTGACGCCGTCACCAATTTTGTTGAAGAAGCCACCCGCGACCCCAAAGTCCTGGCCATTAAGATGACCCTCTACCGGGTCAGCCCCAGCTCGCCGATTGCCCAGGCACTGACCAAGGCCGCCGAAGCCGGCAAAGAAGTCGCGGTCCTCGTCGAGCTGCGCGCCCGCTTTGACGAAGAGGCCAATATCTCCTGGGCGCGAGCCCTGGAAGAGGTCGGCGCGCATGTGGTCTACGGCTTGGTCGGCTACAAGACCCACTGCAAAGCCTGCCTCGTCGTCCGTCAAGAGGCGGACGGGATTCGTCGCTACTGCCACTTGGCGACCGGCAACTACAACGTCAAAACCAGCACAATCTACGGCGACCTCGGGCTGTTCACCTGCCGGGAATCGTTTGGTGAAGACCTGACCCAGCTGTTCAATATGCTGACCGGCTATACCGAGTCGCAGCACTTTCATCATCTCCTGGTCGCCCCGACCCAACTCCGAGACAGCATGAGAGACCGCATCCGGCGTGAAATCGGGCACGCCCAAGCCGGCCGTCCGGCTCGACTCATTGCCAAGCTCAACAGCCTGGTTGACCAGACCCTCATCAAAGAACTCTACGCCGCCAGCCAGGCCGGGGTGCAGATTGACCTGATTGTCCGCGGCATTTGCTGCTTACGGCCCGGTCTCGCCGGCGTGTCAGACACTATCCGCGTGATTTCTATTATTGACCGCTTTCTGGAACACGCCCGGATTTTCTATTTTCAGAACGCCGGCGAGCCGGAGTATTTTTTATCCTCCGCCGACTGGATGCCGCGCAATCTCGACTACCGGGTCGAGGTTGCCTTTCCCGTACTTGACCCCAAGCTCCAAGCCCAGCTCGGGCATATGCTGGCCATTCAACTGGCCGACTCAACCAAGGCCCGGGAAGTCCTGTCCGACGGCCGCTCGCGCTACCTGCCCAGAGACACTGCCAGCCCCATTCGCTCCCAGGAACGGCTGTACGAGTTTACCCGAACCGGCCAGAGGCCCCCCGACATCCCACACTCCGAGAACCACAGCCAAGCCGGCACAGGCGATACCGTTGCTGACCGCTGAGGAAGAGCGCACCAACTGCCCACAGCGACTTCACGAAATTGTCACGCGACTGTCATTCCGGTGTCACACAGCTCAGGTCAGGTAGGGCCTACCTGCACCCCCCGGGCCGGCTGATGTGGTGACCCTCCCCTCTCCCTCCAGGGGTACCACTCAGCCGGCCTCCTCCTGCTTCATGCCACACCCGGCGTCTCTTGTCTCTCCAGCCGTGAGGCTATACACTGCATACCTGTGGAGCTCGCGATACAAATCGCCTTCTGGGCGGTTCCGGTCCTGGTGGCAGTCATCCTGCACGAGTTGGCCCACGGCTACACGGCCTACCGGCTAGGTGATTCGACCGCGGCCAGGGTGGGACGGCTGAGCCTGAATCCGTTCGCCCATGTCGATCTGTTCGGTACCGTCTTGCTCCCGCTGTTGCTGATCGTGACAGGCTCGCCCTTCCTGTTCGGCTACGCCAAACCCGTCCCGGTCAACTTTGCCAATCTCCGCAATCCCCGCCGGGATATGGTCTATGTTGCGGCCGCCGGCCCGACTATGAACCTGGGCCTAGCCGTGCTCTCAGCCTTTCTTCTTCACTACCTCCAGGCCGGTCAACCCCCGGCCGACCTGCCGCTGACCCAAGCGGCAACCCCAGGTCTGGCAGCGGCCATGCTGACCGCCAGCATCGTCATCAATGTGGCCCTGGCGGTGTTCAACCTCTTCCCCATCCCTCCCCTGGACGGTGGGCGGGTGGCCGTCGGCCTGCTGCCGCACGGCTTGGCTTTGCCCCTCGCACGGCTTGAGCCCTACGGCATGTTCATCATTATCGGGCTGCTGATGACCGGGCTGCTCAGTGATATGATTCGCCCGCTCACCACCTTCATCCTGCACGCCCTGCTGTAGAAGACCGGCACCAGGAACAACGATGCCGTACCGTGTCAGACTCGATATCTTTGAGGGGCCGCTTGACCTCCTCCTGCACCTGGTCAAAAAGAACGAGCTTGACCTCTCGGACATTCCAGTCGCCAGCATCACCGACCAATACCTCGGCTATCTGGACCTGCTCCAGCAGCTTGACCTTGACCTGGCCGGAGAATATCTGGTCATGGCCGCCACCCTGTTACACCTCAAATCACGCCTGCTGCTGCCCGCCCAGGAGGCGGTTGAAGAGGAAGTCGGCCCCGACCCCCGGGCCGAGCTGGCCCGGCAACTGCTCGAATATCAGCGCTTTAAGGAAGCCGCGGCAACGCTCAACCGCAAGCTCCTCCTCGGACGGGATGTCTTCACCCGCCCGCCGCTGCCCAGCCCAAACCAAGCCGATCATATACACGCCGTCGGTCTGGGAGACTTACTTGACGCCCTCCAGGACATGCTAAAAAAGGCCGAGCCAGAGCTTGTGCATGAGATTGTCCTTGAGCAGGTCTCTTTGCGCGAGCGCGTGAGTGTCGTCCTTGACCTGCTCCGGGAACGCGGCCGCGCCACTTTTACCGAATTATTCTCAGCCGACACGACCCGATTACAGATGCTCGTGACTTTCCTGGCCAGCCTGGAGCTGGTCAGGAGCCGGATGATCGACATGCAACAAACGGCACCCTTTGGTCCCATTCTGCTGAGCCTGGCCGTCAGCCCGGATGCCCCGCTGCCGCCCGGTCTGGAGCAGCTCTAAGCATCGCTATGGACCGCACCGCCCTCAAAACAATTGCCGAAAGCCTGATCTTTGCCGCCGGCAACCCGGTTTCTCTCCGCCGGCTGTCGGAAGTCATTGGGGTAACGCCGGCGGAGGTCAAACCGGCCCTGTCGCTCTTGCACCAGGAATACCGCGCTTCGAGCCGGGGCATCATCTTTGCCGAGGTAGCCGGCGGCTACCAGTTTCGCACCGCGCCGGACAACGCGGAGTACGTCAAGGCGCTCCTGCAAGAAAAACCCGGCAGACTGAGCCGGGCGGCCCTGGAGACCCTGGCCATTATCGCCTACCGCCAGCCCATCACCAAGCTGGATATTGAGGCGGTGCGCGGGGTGACGATCGACGGCGTCCTGCACTCGCTGCTGACCAAAAATCTGATCCATGAAATGGGTCGCAAAGATGTGCCCGGGCGGCCCTGGGTGTACGCGACAACCTCCCAGTTTCTCGAACTCTTTGGTCTGAACGACCTCAGCGATCTGCCGCCGCTGCCCGACATCCACGAACCAAGCCTCAACCCCCTGGCCGACCAAGCCCTCGACGGCACGCCTGACAGCGCACCGGGGAGAGACACCACGAGCAGCATCGCCAACCGCGGAGCGCCCCATGCCCAAAATATCCCGACCCTCGAGGCTGAAGCCCAAGCCGCGCCAAGCCGCCAAGCGAACGGCCCGTAAACTATACCCGACCAACCATAGATCTCCACAAAGACGCAGCGCCCTCCCCGCTCGCCAAGAGGACAGGACGAGGCGTCTTCGCTCCCAAGCCGACCAGCCGCCGCCCCAGCCAACACCCCCATGCCAGCAACAGGGTGCCGATAAAGGTTCCCAGGGCATAGCCGGACCAGCCGCCGCCCCAGCCAACACCCCCATGCCGGCCCAACGCCTGCACAAGCTGTTGAGTCGGGCGGGGGTGAGTTCACGCCGGAAAGCGGAGACGCTGATCCAGGCCGGCAAGGTCCAGGTTAACGGCCAGACGGTCACCCGGCTGGGGACAAGCGCGGATCCGAGACGTGACACCATCGTTGTTGACGGTCAGCCTGTGTCGTTCGACCCGGCCCGGCTGTATTTTCTGCTCAACAAACCGACCGGCGTGGTCAGTACCCTGGCCGACCCGGAAGGGCGTCCAACGGTTCGTGAGCTGCTCGGCAAAGTCCGCGAGCGCATCTTTCCGGTCGGTCGGCTCGATTATCACTCGGCCGGGCTGTTATTGCTGACCAATGACGGGGAGCTGACCGCCCGCCTGCTTCATCCGCGCTATCAGATTCCCCGGACCTACCACGTCAAGCTGACGGGGAGGTGCTCGCCACGCGCACTCACCAGGTTAAAACACGGTGTGCCGCTGGCCGACGGCAGGCTGAGCGGCCCGGTCGAACTCCGCACCATCCGCCGCACCGAGCGGAAAACCTGGATTGAGCTGACCCTGCACCAGGGCCGCCACCACGAAGTCCGGCAGATGTGTGACGCCATCGGCCATCCGGTCGAAAAACTTATCCGGGTCCTGTTTGGTCCGATCGTACTCAGCGACCTTGGCCCAGGTGCCTATCGTCCACTCGCCCCAATTGAGGTCCAGTCCCTCAAACGAGCCGTCGGACTTGGCTCAAAGCGAACGCTGGCCTCTTGAGTCAGACTGCCATCACCGTCCACCTTGCCGGTCTTGACTTCGCCCGGCCTGGTCGCTATATATGCTGATGGACGACACCCGTCCTTGTCTTGACGCGGGGTGGAGCAGCCCGGTAGCTCGCGAGGCTCATAACCTCGAGGTCCTAGGTTCAAATCCTAGCCCCGCAACCAGTCTGACGCCCCGAAGCTCTTCACGGCTTCGGGGCGTTTGCGCAGAATAGTCCCCAGGTTCGGAGGACACCCTATGCTGAACGGCACATTTCAGAAACGCTTCCAAGAACTGCAAGGGCAATCAGATTCAATGAATGAACCGAGTCGCTCGGATTGGCAAGGATGGGCCACGAGCTGCCAGAATCTGGTTAAAGCCGTATACGGAGAAAACTCTCCTCATTACATCAATTTCACGGAGGAGATGAGGAGGACTACAGAGGCGCTGGCAGACCGGTCGCCGCCAGGGTATCATGTATACTCTATCCACGTCCGGGCTCTCCAAGGCATATTCAAAAGCGCGAAGGAAGACTTTGAAGCCGGCTATGTGTTCAACGTTGATCTGAAAATTTCCGGTGAGGTCTTTGGAAATTTCGTTGTCTTGGCCAAGCAAGTTCTCGCCGAGGGCCACAGAGATGTCGCAGCGGTTTTGGCGACCGCGGCGCTGGAGGACGCACTGAAACGCTACGCGAACGCCAATGGATTGAACGACGACAATCGAACAATGACCGCTGTCATCAATGCTCTTAAATCGAAAGGACTTGTGTCAGGAGCGCAGAAGGCACTGCTGGATGACATGCCGAGGATAAGAAACGCAGCGATGCACGCAGATTGGGAAAAAATAGACGAATCGGCCGTCGGTGGCGTTATCGGTTTTGTTGAGCAATTCCTCCTGACTCGCTTCAGCCAGGACGAACCATGACCGACTCCATACTAAGACGGTGGGATACCACTGTTGAAGAACTCACCGAAGTAGTTGAGAAAAACCCAAGCCTCCGAGGAATGATCCTCGGCTACCTTGCCGAGTTGAAGCTGGAAAAACTGTGGCTCAGACGCGATGAGATATCCCACATATCAAAGCACGACGAGCACGACAGGAAAAAGAAAGGGGATCGTGTCGTTCTGTACAAAGGCAAGGATTTTATCTTCGAATCAAAATCTCTTCAGACGAATACCATACGGCAAACCGCCGAGGGATGGGTCGGCAGGGCCCAGGTGGACGCCAGCGACAGGCGCGAGGTCATACTCCCTGACGGCACTGGAGTACATACAACCTGCCTGCTTCGCAATGAATTTCACATCCTGGCTGTTAATATCTTCGCCTTTGAAGAAAAGTGGAGATTTGTTTTTGCAAAAAACAGCGATCTGCCCTCATCCATATATAAGGGCTATACGGAGTACCAGCGAAGGCATTTGCTCGCCACCCTGGTGACGGTTCATTGGCCGTCCAAGCCTCCATTCCGGGACGAACCGTTTACGTTGATGAACGAGATGCTTTAGCGAAGCGCATCTGCGACGCTCTCTTGCCCTGTGGGATTTTGACAAAAACAAGAAAATATGAATGGTTCTTCCTGGCGTGCATTTGATGGATGACTCTGCTCATCCCCGGCTTGTTGGGACGAACAACGATAAACAAATCTTTGCAAAAGAAGCCGATTTCGGCGAAGGAGTTGATGAGCTCGACATGCGTCAGGTTTTGCTTATTCGCGCTGACCTCATCCTGACACTTGACGATACATACCCCCCGGTCCCTTAAAATCCGGTGCGCTTCCTTCCCTCCCTCATTATACATTTCTAAAACTGCCCCATGCCATTTCCCTCCGTCGGGCTTGGGCACCTCGTCACCGTTAGAGTAATGATCTCGGAAGGTATTGTGCGTTCCATTGCCCGCCTTGACAGTCTTTCCTGTGCGGTACAATCCTTCCATGTACGGTGGGTCAAAGACAACGGCGTCAAACGAACTCGCTTCGTAAGGCAAATTTCGACAATCCAGGCCATCTGCAATGTCGGACGGAAAAAAATGGTAATTACTTGTGTCGATATTTTTCCAGAAAACTCCTTTGCCATAGGTCACGTCTGCAACCTTTGATCCGTCCTCCACATGGAGCTTCAGCACCTTTGGAAAGATATCGGAATTGTTTCCGACATAGGCGGAAAATATCAGATCGGAGGTCGCTATCCCCCTCGGGCTCTTTCTTCCTGATGGCGTGCGATGCGCATCGGCGTCGCCAAAAGGCATTTTCACCTGTCTTGCGTTCATGTCACTCGGCTTTCCCAAATCTTTCTTCTGAAATCGGCGAGGGTGTCAGCCCCCGGCGTGTCCGCGGCTCAGTAGCCCGCGGCTTCATACGGCCCCTGACCGCGCCGGTAGAGCAGAAACCGCCGCTCAAACGAGCACACTTCTGCACCGCCCTGGTTCAGGGCCCGCGTTCTGACGTGCAGAAGGCCCTTGCTGGGGACGGGAGCGAGATTCCCGTTTGCCGAGGATTTCGGATTCTGCATACATCGTATCCCCGGCGTAAACCGGCACTGGAAACCGTATATTGGTCCAGCCCAGATTGGCCACCACCTTGCCAAAGGTCTTCGTCGTCAACGCTGTCGTGACACTCAGCAGGAAAGACTCACTGATGAGTTCCTGGCCACCATAGACCTTCTCATTATAGACCGCATCAACCCGCCGCATGGACAGGTCAAGCGAGCGGAGGGCGTGCAGCCGGCTTTCTTCGGCAGTAAAGGTTCGGCCCGGACGATGCTTAAAAATCTGCCCCTCGGCAAAATCCTCAAACTCGATCCCGGCCACTTCGATACAGGTTGTATCGGCTACTTTGCGGTGCGAGTAGAACATCGCTACGGTGCCTGTCCTGGTATGGAGTCGTGCGACTAGTAGCCGGCCTTGTCAAACGGAATGCTGTGTATATACCAGTATGACATACTCCATCGTACACACAAGCATGCCATCCTGGTTGATGCCCCGCGTCACCACGGTCAACTGACCGCAATCCGCCTCGTCTGCGGCGGCTTTGGTTGTGATCTCGATCTCGGCGTACAGCGTATCGCCGCCAAACACCGGAGCGGTCATGGTGATTGCTGAGCAGCTACAGATTCGCTTTTTTTATTAAACGTCTTCTCGGGCCAGGACGCATAGTTGGCGTCAAAATGTAGCATGGCCTGATTGAGCGTCTCGACCATCTCCTCCACATTGTCCTGCTGGGAGATGGTCAGGCCCGGGCGGTGCTGAAACACCTGGCCCGGTTCAAAGTCCTCAAAATCGAGGCCATAGCGTTCCCGGTAGAGGTGCTCGCCAAGCTTGACATAGGCGGAAAAGGCAAACTCAGCCATGACTCGTGTGTCTCCTGTTCAGCCCGCCATATTCTAGTAGGAATCGCTTACCCTGGCCCGATGTACCAGTAGGTTGGATAGGACGGATAGCCGGCTCGAATGTCAACCTTGCACGACTTCAGTCGTTCGACCTGGTGCTCTACAGGCCTGTCATTTGTGTGCCTTTTAGCACAGTTCTTGCCGGGGCATGAGATCGTGAAAAAGGCCGCCCGGGTTTGTCCTACCTAGGCGGCCTTTTTGTGTGGTGTGACCCAACACAAAAAAGCCCAGCCTGTACACCCTTGGCCTGGCCAAGAACGCGCCGCTATGGCCCGCTTACGAAGCCGTTTTTTGCCGCTGAACCGCTGATTGTTGGTCTGGCGCTGGGACGGGTAGTCAGGCACGGGTTTGGCCCGACTCCCGCCAGCTATAGGTGTGACCGACGAGCCTGGGCCCGCTTCCCCCGTCACCCGGGCCGAAGCCCGGATGCTATCACCGCCGCCATTACCGAAGTGACCTTGACGCAAGCGTTTCAATCCTCACCAAGTCCGAAGGCTTAGCGCAACGCCTTTCGGCATCAGATATGTGACCAAATAGGGCAGGTAGGCTGTCCCTCTGGGACGGTCTCATGCTCAACGCCTTCCGGCATCAGATAGCGATTGACGTCCGTTTCGCCTTTTTTTCGCCCACCCCGAAGGGTAGGCGATACGCTCGTTGCTGCCCTTGCCGTAACATTCTTTACGGGTAGCCGGTTTGCTCATGCGGTCAAGCCTATTTTACGGAATCCGGGGAAACTTGACCGGTAGAGAGGACAGCCATTGATTTCAAGTCCGGTGAGCGACCCCGGGCCCAAGGAAAATGCTACCCAACCCCAAGCTTTTTCATGCCTCACCTACCCCGGAGGGTAGGCGCTAGGCGGAAGCCGCAAAGGACACGGCAAAAACCCACGGTTCGTTTCAATCCCCTAGAATCGGGGCAACGGTCACGCACCTAGGCGGATCAAAAAGGACACGGGAAATACCCTCGGTCTATTTCAATCCCCTACAATCGGGGCAACTGCGTCCGTTGAGGCATTCTATTCTCGCAGCAACGGCAAAAGCCCAAGGTTCGTTTCAATCCCCTACACCGGGGCAACCGACAGAACCTTCAAAGCAAGGCTCGCAAAACCTCAAGGTGTGTTTCAATCCCCTACCAATCGAGGCAACCAACCAAAACACTCATACCCGCTTCCTACCCCCGTGACCGAAACCGTGTCAATCGGGGTAGGGCTTGGGAACTGAAGCGGGCGATACGGTCATTCAGGTCGCTCCACACTCCCTGGGCACGCAGGGGGAGTATAGCCGGCTCCGTCTCCAACCACCGCTCGGCCGCTTGCGGCTCCGATTCTAACCAGAAAGGGGCAGGCACGACAGGCATGTCAACTTTCTGGCAGCGTACCAGTTCGTCGCCCAGCTTTTCAGGGTCCGACTTTTCAGGCAGATACGGCGTGATGCCACGAAAGGTAACGGGCAACAGCCGTCGCGTCACTGGACAGAGCCAAGCTTCGCGCACCTGTACAATCTCAGCCTGTTGCCCAGGGTCCAGGTGATAGCCGGATTCGGTGCGGCTCAATACCGGACGCGCATCCCGCCATAGGGCATCTAAAATTTCCTCAATCTGTGCCTGGTCCGCTGGCCGTTCTCGGTCTAATCCCAGAGCGTAGGCCAGAAGCCTGACCAGACGGGAGCCGATGGCCACAGCCGTTGGTCTCGTGTGGCTTTTTCCTCCTGTCCGGGCGCGAGCACATTTTCTTTGCGGAGCAGGCGCAGGGGCAGACCGCCTTCACAGGCGAGGGTCAGCAGAAATCCCCTACCCTTGCCACTCGTCAGCAAGGGACATTTCCGGAATCCTGGTCCTGCCCCTACCCATTCGTGAATCACCGCAAGAGGCGGAACATGCCCAATCTCAGCAAAGCCGATTTTCTCTCTCCGCGTCTCATACAGCGGATTATGCGTCAGCCGTATCCACAGCCCACACGCCGGCACCCCGGGCCGAAATAGCCAGAAACACAAAACAGTACACCGCAGACAGCTCGCCCTGATTGGCAATCGGAAACAGGGCTTGTGTGCCGTGGGCCATCCAGTAGGCGGCCGCCATCAGGCCGCTGCACACAAAGGCCGCCCAGCGCGTGCAGAAACCGATCATGACCAGAATGCCGCCGACCAACTCAATGCCGCCGGCCACATAGATGACGAAGGCCGGTGCCTCCGCCGGGGCCGGCAGCGGAAAGCCGAGCAGCTTTTGAGCACCATGAAAAAAGAACAAAAACCCTGCAACGATACGCAGCAGCGCGTAGGTCTGCTCCCCATATTCCTTCATAAACATAGACCGGTCCCCCTTTGAAAAATGTGAGTAAGACATTCCACCAACTTATCCGGGAAGTCAAGGAACATTCTGCTCGCACCCCAGCTTTCAAGCCCTGCCCTGCTCGGGCAAAGCTCTCTCTATCTAATGCCGGGTCAGGCGGCCCGACACTGTATCCAATAGCGGGGATGGGTGGCGGCGACCAGGGTATGCCGGGTCAGTCGACACCAGGCCGGGATGTCCTGGGGAGCGCCGGGGTCTCGGGCGGTCAGGGCCAGCAGCTGACCGGCCTGGAGTTGTTTCATCCGCAGCCGCAACTCCAGCACCAGCTCGCCACAACTCATGTCTCCAGCGTCCCACGCCTCAGCTTCGGCCACGGCATGCTGGGCCGCCGGCGCGCCGCGGTCTGTGACGGTCGTCGCCTCGGTCTGGTCATCGTCTGAGATGCAGGCCGGCCGCTCCAGGCCCCTGTCCTGCCCCTCGTGCCGGTTGGCCCACTGCCAGCCGCTCCAGTAACACGGATGCCGCCGGATATAGCGAAGCGCGTCAGCCAGGAACTCGCGCCGGTGCCGGCCATAGCCATCAGCCAGGCAGCCGACACACCGCGGGGTGGTTTTGAAGCCGGCGGCCACACAGATGACATAGGCGTGGCTGCATAGGCGACGCTGGCAGCCGGCGCAGCGCAACGCCCCCAAATCTTGCAACTCGGCCAGCAGCTTGACCCGACGCCGCTCTTCGGCCTCCTCGTCGTCAATCCCCCTGTCAAACTCGTCAGCCATCGCGCCTCTTTTCAGCGAGAACCATACGCCTTTTCGCCACAGCCGCCTAGAGCGAAGCGTCAGATTGCGCTGCGCTCAGCCGGGGAGCCTGTAACAAGCCGCACCCTGGATTGCCAGAGACAAGGAGATGCAGGCAATGAAACACTCCACGACATCGAAGACTAAGGCCCCTGTTGTTTCCCTCTGTGCCAGGGCGAGGATCGACTTCGAGCACATCTTGGCCTTCGAACAGGCCCCTGCTGTTTCCCTCCCGCGGCGGCTTGTGCCAGTGCGTGGCCGTTTCCTTCTTGCCGCCGTGCCCCTTGCCCTCGCCCCGCACCCCTCGCGTTTGCCGGCTTTGACGAGGGCGTGGTTGCCTCTAATGCCAGGAACTTCACACTAGCGCATGAGGAGTTCTTGAAAGCCGCAGAACAGGGAGACAGCCGGTCGCAGCCATTCCGGTACACGCGCAACGCACCCCCTCTTGTCATACGGCCCGTCTTCCGCTCTGCTACAGGGCAGAAATCGTGAAGACCCGGTAAGGAGGACACCACTATGTCAGACGCACAATCGCTTCCAGTCGCCGCAGTGCTCGGCGTTGGCCCGGGTTTGGGCGCGGCCTTGGCCCGCCGCTTTGCCAAGGGCTACGCTGTTGCCATCAACGCCCGTCGAGCTGAATATCTCGGCTCGCTGGCCGCGGACATCAAAGCCGACGGCGGTCAGGTCCTGGAGGTCCCGGCCGATATCAGCGACCGGGCACAGGTTGAGGCTGCCTTCAGGACCATTCGTGACCAGCTCGGCCAGCCCGATGTGCTGCTCTACAACGCCGGCAGCGGCTCGTGGGGCACAATCACCGAGGTGACGCCCGAACAGTACGAAACAACGTGGCGGGTGAACGCCTATGGAGCGTTTCTGAGCGCCCGGGAAGTTGCGCCTGACATGGTTGACAAAGGCCGCGGGACTATGCTGTTCACCGGCGCAACCGCGGGCGTCAAGGCCGGCCCGCGCTCGCTGGCCTTTGGGCCGGCCAAGTTCGCGCTGCGTGGTCTGGTGCAGTCAATGGCCCGTGACCTTGGCCCTAAGGGGATTCACGTCGCCTGGGTCAATGTTGACGGGGTGATTGATATTCCCGGCCGTAGCTTTCCGCAGTTCACTGCTGAGGATATGCTGAAACCTGAGGCGATTGCCGAGACCTACTGGCATCTGGCTCACCAGGACCCCAGCGCCTGGACCACCGAGCTCGAAGTCCGCCCCTTCAAAGAAAAGTTCTGATAGGCCGGGACGGATGGCTGAGCGCGCCCTTGCAGGAAGGGAAGGGGCCGGCACCTAGCGCTCCGCGGCGGCGTCAATCTGTGCCTGCGCCCACTGGCGGGCCTGGACGGTTGCGGCGTAGTCGGGGTCACTCTCGCCGAGCGTCTTCAGGCGGTCTTCGGCTTCGGCAGCCGCGGCCCTGGCGGCCTCAAGGTCAATCTCGTCGGCACGCTCGGCGCTATCCGCCAGAACGGTCATAACATTGTTCACCACTTCGGCAAAACCACCGCTGAGCGCCAGCCTGCTGGACTGACTGCCCTGCTTATAGGCGAGACGGCCGGCCTGGAGGGAGGAGAGAAAAGTGGTGTGGTTGGGCAGGACGCCGAACTCTCCGACCGTACCGGGCGCGCTGACCTCATCAACTGCTTCGTCAAGCAGGGTGCGCTCAGGGGTGACAAGCAAGAGGCGGAGGGTTTCTGCCATAAGGGGGCTCCAGGGCTCAGTTTGCGACCAGGGTCTCGGCTTTTTTCTGGGCGTCTTCAATCGTTCCGACCATGTAGAAAGCCTGCTCGGGCAGGTCGTCGTGCTGGCCGTCTACCAGTTCTTCGAAGCTGCGGATGGTGTCTGCTACCCGGACATACGCGCCCGGCGTGCCGGTGAACTGCTCGGCCACGCTGAACGGCTGGGAGAGAAAACGCTGGATTTTGCGCGCCCGGGCCACCACGACCCGGTCCTCTTCGGACAGCTCGTCAATGCCCAGAATGGCGATGATGTCTTGCAGGTCTTTGTAGCGCTGCAATATCTCCTGTACGCTGCGCGCGACCTGGTAGTGCTCTGCGCCGATCACATTCGGGTCAAGCATGCGTGAGGTTGAGTCAAGGGGGTCAACCGCGGGGTAGATGCCCAGCTCGGCAATCTGGCGCGAGAGCACGGTGGTGGCGTCAAGGTGCGAGAAGGTCGTGGCTGGGGCAGGATCGGTCAGGTCGTCAGCCGGCACATAGATGGCCTGGACCGAGGTGATGGAGCCGTTCTTGGTTGAGGTGATGCGCTCTTGGAGGTCGCCGACATCGGTTGACAGGGTGGGCTGGTAGCCGACCGCCGACGGAATCCTGCCGAGCAGGGTTGACACTTCTGAGTTGGCCTGGACAAAGCGGAAGATGTTGTCGATGAACAGCAGCACGTCACGGTGCTCTTCGTCCCGGAAATACTCGGCGATGGTCAGCGCCGACAGGCCGACCCGGGCGCGAGCGCCGGGCGGTTCGTTCATCTGTCCGTAGACCAGGCTGGTCTTGTCGATCACGCCCGATTCCTGCATTTCCAGCCACAGGTCGTTGCCCTCGCGGGTGCGCTCGCCAACCCCGCCGAAGACCGAATAGCCGCCGTGCTGTTTGGCGACATTGTTGATCAGCTCCATCAGAATAACCGTCTTGCCTACCCCTGCGCCGCCAAAGAGGCCGATCTTGCCGCCGAGTGGATAGGGCGCGAGCAGGTCAACGACCTTGATGCCGGTCTCCAGGATGTTGACCTCGGTCGCCTGGTCGGTAAAAGACGGGGCTGGGCGATGGATGGGCGAGCGGGGGATGCCTTCGAGCGATTCGCCCTGGTCAACCGGCTCGCCAACCACATTCAGAATCCGCCCCAGGGTTTTTTCGCCGACCGGAACGGTGATCACATCGCCGGTATCACGGACCGGAACGCCCCGCACAAGCCCCTCGGCACTGTCCATCGCCACGCAGCGCACGGTGTTTTCCCCGAGGTGCTGGGCGACTTCGAGGATAAGGTTCCATTCGTTGTCGCTGATCGTTGGGTTTGTGACCTGGAGCGCGTTATAGATCGGCGGCAAGGCGCTGTTCTCAAACTCGACGTCAACCACAGCGCCCATCACCTGGGTAATTTTTCCCTCGTTCATGCCATGCTTCTCCTTCTGGATTCCCCTTCCCGTCCTGTCAATCCTGAGCTCATTTCAAGGATTCGCCGGTTGCCACAATTTCGAGCAGCTCCCGGGTAATGCCGGCCTGACGCGCCCGGTTCATGTCCAGGGTCAGGGTATCAATCATCTCGACCGCGTTATTGGTGGCGTTCTCCATCGCTGTCATTCGCGCCCCGTGTTCGCTGGCGACCGATTCGAGCATGGCCCGGTACAGCAGCATATCGACGTAGCGGGCCAGTAAGCGACTCAACAGCCCCTCGGCGTCCGGCTCGTACAGATAGTCGAGCGGCGGTGTATTGTCCTGTTCCTTGGGAACAATGGGCAGGACTTGATCAATGGTCGGAATCTGGACGAGGGCCGACCGGAAGCGGGCGTACAGGATGTAGAAGCCGTCCGACTCGTCGGTGATGAAGCGCTCTGTCATTCGCAGCCCGATATCGTGGGCGAGGCCGGAGGTGTAGTTGCCGCCGAGGTTGATGTGTTCTTCGGCCATCGGTGCCTGCCGGTGGCGAAAATGGTCAAAGCCGCGCCGGCCCACACACGACAGGGTGATCTCCTGGGCCGGATGGGCACTGATGAAAGCCTCGGCCTCGCGGATCAAGGACGAGTTGAAGCTGCCACACAGGCCGCGGTCGGAGGTGTACAGCATGAGGTCGATCCTGGTCTCCTCACGTTTTGTGAGGAGCGGATGGGTCAGGGTCTGGCTGGCCAGGTTGTGGAGGACGGCTTCGAGTTTTTGCGCGTATGGCCGGGCCGACTCGGCCGCTTCCTGGGCGCGCCGGAGCCGGGCCGCGGAGACCATCCGCATGGCGTTGGTAATCTGCTGGATGTTGCGGACCGAAGATATCCGCCGACGGATCGCTTTGAGGGTAGCCATCGTTTCTATTGGTGAGGACGATTCGTCTGGGTGAAGGTTTCGTTGAACTCTCGAAGGACTGCTTCAAGGCGCTCCCTGAGGTCATCCGTCAACTCACGCTTGGTCCGCAGCTCCGCCAAGAGCTCGGGGTGGTTGGTGTCCACAAACCGGAACAGGTCGGTCTCGTATTGTTTCAATGCCGATTCTGACAGTTGGTCCAGAAAGCCGTTTGTGCCGGCGTAAATGATGAGCACCTGTTTTTCGACCGGCAGCGGATCGTATTGTCCCTGCTTGAGTACCTCAACGAGGCGCGTGCCGCGTGCCAGCATCCTCTGGGTGGCGGCGTCAAGGTCGGAACCAAACTGAGCGAAGGCGGCCATCTCCCGGTACTGGGCGAGGTCGAGCCGCAGCGAGCCGGCGACCTGACGCATGGCTCTGATCTGGGCTGAACCGCCGACGCGGGAGACCGAGATGCCGACATTGACCGCGGGGCGAATGCCCGAGTTGAACAGGTCGGTTTCAAGGAATATCTGCCCATCGGTAATCGAGATCACATTGGTCGGAATGTAGGCCGATACGTCACCGGCCTGGGTTTCAATAATCGGCAGGGCGGTCAGCGACCCGCCCCCTTCGGCGTCGCTCATCTTGGCAGCCCGCTCAAGCAGACGGGAGTGCAGGTAGAAGACATCGCCCGGAAACGCCTCGCGGCCCGGCGGACGACGCAGCAGCAGAGACAGCTGTCGGTACGCAATCGCGTGCTTGGACAAGTCATCGTAAATAACGAGCGTGTGCTTGCCGGTATCACGAAAGTACTCGCCAATCGCACACCCGGCATAGGGGGCAATAAACTGCAACGGGGCAGCGTCCGAGGCGCTGGCGACAACGACGGTGGTATACTCCAGCGCGCCGGCACGGGTCAGACGCTCAACCACCTGGGCGACGGTCGAACGCTTCTGACCGATGGCGATGTAGATGCACTGCATATCGCCACCCTTCTGGTTGATGATGGTATCGATAACAATTGCGGTTTTCCCGGTTTGGCGGTCGCCAATGATGAGTTCGCGCTGCCCACGGCCAATTGGGATCATGGAATCAATGGCTTTCAGACCGGTCTGGACCGGCTCTTTGACCGGTTGGCGCAAGACAATGCCCGGAGCTTTGACCTCAATCCGCCGTGACTCGGCGCTTTCGATCTGCCCTTTGCCGTCGATGGGCTGACCCAGAGCGTTGACCACGCGGCCTAGCATGGCCTCGCCAACCGGGACCTCGGCGATACGCCCGGTGCGGCGGACCTCATCGCCCTCTTTGATGGCCTGGACCTCACCAAACACCGCGGCCCCGACATTGTCCTCTTCAAGGTTCAGGGCCAGACCAAACATGTCGTCCGGGAACCGGAGCAATTCACCAGACGCGACCTGGTCGAGGCCATGAATACGCACGACCCCATCGCCGGCCGACAGGACGGTCCCTGTCTCACGCTGTTCAAGCTGTGTGTCATAGCCCTGGATTTGTCGCTTGATAATCTCGCTAATCTCAGCCGCACGCAGTTCCATTACACCCTCTTCGTGTCTTTCGTCAGATTTCTGCTGAGCGTGAAGCCTCTTGCGGGAGGCGGTCCGCCGTTCAGCATGTATCCTCTCTCATTTGTGATACCTGACAGGCGTCAAGAACGATTCGTCTTGTCTTCCTCTCGACCGGCTTGGGCCAGCGACTGGCTGAGGCGTCGGAGTTGGGTCTTGAGGCTGGCGTCGTATACCCGGCCCTCAATTTCAACCGTCACCCCACCCAGCAGTTCAGGCTCAATCTCCAGGATTGGGATGACGGTCTTCTCTGTTTTCTGACCGAAGGCATCAACAACGGCTTGGACCTCGTCCTCAGACAGCGCGGACGCCGATTTGACCTTGGCTCTCACTCGCCCCAGCACGTTTTCGAGCAGCGTTTGATAGCCGCTCTCAATATCGGCTATGGTATTCAGACGATCGTTGGCGGCCAGGACGCGCAGAAAGTTGGCCACCAGCGCGTGTGGCGCGGCGGCACGGATCAGGCCCTCGACAATATCACTCCGTGTTTTAGGCGGCAGAGTTGGGAGCGCCAGGGTCCGGGCCAAGCCGGGCACGGCCAGTATGGCGGCGATGTGTTTGAGCTCAGCCCCGAGGGCCTCTTCCTGTCCGGCCTCTTGGGCTAGGCTTAGCAGAGCTTTGGCGTAGCGTCTAGCGACGGCTGGCATTGCGTACCTCATCAACAAGGTCGTTGACCAAGCGGCTCTGGTCGGCCGGACGCAGATGGGCACGAATCAGCTCGGTGGCGATTGTCACCGCCTGCTCAGCCACGTCCTCGCGTAACGTCCGCCGGGCCTGTTCAACCTCTCGCTCGGCTATCTGCTGGGCCTCCAGCCGGGCGCGTTCGGCCATGCGGCCGGCCTCTTCAAGAATCCGCGCTTTCTCCCGCTGGGCGGATTCCAGGGCCTGGGCGCGCATGGTTTGCTGTTCTGCCTCTAAGCCAGCCAGTTTCTCTTCGTATTCGCGCCGGACCTGCTCAGCCTCGGCCCGGGCCCGCTTTGCCTCGTTGAGCGCCTGGACAACCGTCTCCTTACGCTTGTGGAGTGCTTCCCTGATGAAAGGTAGGGCAAATCTCCGCAGGAGGAGAACGAAGAGCCCAAAATTAATGGTGAAGAACAGAAGGCCGAGCAGCTGCTCGCTCGTTACCGCGTGGTGCTCCTCCCCTCCTCCGGCCGCCCAGGCCGCGGTCACCGGCAGGAACGGAGAGAGGACGGCGATAAGACCGACCATCTTGTCTGAATGTGTGTACATGGCTCAGGTCAAGGGCCTTCCGAGGAGGCGTTCAGCAATCTCATTGGAGAAGTCAGGAATGCGTTGTTCAAGGTCTTGGCGGGCCGCCGCAATCTCGGCTTCGAGGGTCTGCCGCATCTGGGCAAGCGTCCGGGCCGACTCGTTGCGGGCCTGTTCAACTAACGCCTTCGATTGCGCTTGAGCTTCGCGGTAGACGGCCTCAACTTCCTGCATGGCACCCGAGCGCGCTTTGGCGAGCTGGCTGCGATACTCCTGGCCCTTCACCTCGGCGTCCGCCTTGATCTGGACCGCCTCTTGAAGCGCGCCGACACTGTGCTGCTCTCGGTTGGCCAACACGGTCAGGTTGGGCTCAAACAGCACACGGCGCAATACAGCCCACAGGAAAAGGAAAAGAAGAATCTGGCAGAAAAACGTCCAATCTGGAGGAAAGTCTAGCACAGTTTGGAGTCTCCTCTTTCCGAACCGGGGTCGGAAAGATGAATCGCCTTAACGTTTTGAAGACAAGACGATCCATCTCTGTGGATAATATGAAGGGAATTCCGCATGAGGGCTAGGGTGTATTGAGGAGGCATCAGACAAACGGCTTTTGATTTGTTTTTCTGAGTCGAGCTAACAGACCGTCGAGTTCCTGGCTTGAGTAGTACTCAATTTCAATCTTGCCGCCCTTTTTTCTGGTATGCAGGCGCACTTTGGTCCCCAGTTCACGCATTAGTTCTTCTTCAATTGCCTTTAAGTAAATATCCACATGGCCAACCGGTTTTTCCGGGTCGGGGGGCTGACCTTGGGCCGTTGCGGGAGCGGTTCCCTCTACAGCGCGGGCAACCAGTGCCTCGGTTTTCCGCACCGATAAACTCTGGCGGATGACCTGACGGGCCAACTCAATCTGTTTTTGGGGTGTTTCCAGGGCCAGCAGTGAACGGGCATGGCCAACCGAGAGATTGCCGCGGTCAACATCTTCTTTGATTTCCTCGGGCAAATTCAGGACCCGCAACAGGTTGGCTATGACCGGACGACTTTTTCCGACCCGTTTGGCCACATCCTCTTGGGTGATCTGAAACTCGTCCATCAGCTGACGGTAGGCGAGTGCTTCCTCAATCGGGGTGAGTTCTTCGCGCTGAATGTTCTCCACCAGGGCCATTTCCAGGCTCTCAGCATCGCTCACCTCCTTCACAATAACCGGCACGCGCTCTAAGCCGGCCCGCTGAGCGGCGCGAAAGCGGCGTTCTCCGACAATCAGCTCGTAGCCGGAGTCGGATTTACGCACCACTAGCGGCTGTAACACGCCCTGCTGACGAATCGATTCAGCCAACTCGGCAATCCGCTGTTCGTCAAAATAGCGTCTGGGTTGACGCGGGTTGGGCTGGATTTCGGACACAGGTACGCGCCGTTCGGCAGCCGGTGCCGCCAGGGACACGCCCTTGGGTATCAGCGCGCCCAGACCACGACCAAGGCTACGGCGTTTTGGAGTCGATGTGATGCCTGTCTGAGTATTGACCGCTCCTTCACCCATCTATTCCTCCCCAAAAATGGTCAGGACGGTTCATCTTCTGGGCGACGACCGTCGTCGGCTTCCGCGTGAGGATTTCCTGAGCTAATGCCACATAACTCTGCGCGCCCCGGCACGACGGATCGTACAGGATAATGGGGAGCCCGTGACTTGGGCTCTCGCCGAGCCGGACATTGCGTGGAATGACAGTGTCAAAAACTTGATCAGGAAAAAATTGCCGGACTTCCTCCTCAACCTGCCGAGACAGGCGATTTCTCTGGTCAAACATGGTCAGCAACAGCCCCTCAATCGCCAAATCAGGGTTTAAGCGGGCACGCAGGAGGTCAATGGTCTCCAACAGGGAGCGCAGACCCTCCAGAGCGTAATACTCACACTGAAGCGGAATGAGGACACTATCGGCAGCCGTGAGAGCGTTGACCGTTAACAACCCAAGGGAAGGCGGACAGTCAAGCAAAATATACTCGTACTGAGCCAGACAACGCAGCAGGCCACGTAGTACATACTCGCGGTTGTCTGTATTCAGCAGCTCAATTTCTACGCCGATCAAGTCATGTGTTGCCGGTAAAACGTCAAGGTGCTCAATGACGGTTTTGGCAATAGCGTCCTGGAGCGGATATTCACCCAGCAGCACCTCGTATAGGGTCGCGTTCTGCTGCTCAATGCGCACTCCAATACCACTCGTAGCATTAGCCTGAGGATCGCAGTCAATGAGTAAGGTTGACGCTTTGACGACACCGAGACAGGCGGCAAGATTGACTGCGGTCGTCGTCTTCCCCACCCCACCCTTCCGGTTGGCTATGCAGATAACCCTTCCCACGGCGGGTTTCCTAGCATACGTTCCCCACAAAAAACAGCGTCCAGGCTGAAAAATGTTTTACATGAAACATTTTTGACCATCCAGTGTTTCACATTGAACATTGTTTCACATTGAACATTTGACCCGTTTTTTGGCAAAGGTGAGCAGGGTTCGGCTCTCTGTTCCAAACGGGAGAGCATAATCGTACCGGGCGTGAAGGACAAACGGACAATCCTGAGCCAGGACATGACGCAACTCGCCCTCTACACCAGGACCCTTCATCGCAATCGCCCAGCCGTCGCGGTCGATAAAACCCCTGGCCAGGGACAAAAACTGCTCCAGATTCCAGGTTGCCCGCGATGCTGCGGCCCGATACACGGCCCGAAACCCATCCCGCCGAAGAATATCTTCGGCTCTGCCCTCATACACCGTCACATTTCTCAGCCCCAGCTTTCTGACCACCGCTTTGAGGAAATGGGCACGTTTCCTGCGGGCTTCAATGAGATCAACCGGCCGATCGGGGTCGGCTATAGCGATAACTAAGCCCGGAAAGCCGGCTCCACTGCCAAGATCAACCAAGCGTCCCTCAAAAGCGATTTGAGCAGACAGGGCCAAGCAATCCAGCACATGTTTACGGATGACGGTTTGGGGGTCGGGGGAAGATACCAGATTGACGATACGACTCCAGCGTTGCAGTTCTTGGAGGTAGACACACAAACGCTCAAGCGTCATCTGAGACAGGGGCACGGCCAAGAGCTCAGCTCCTTGGCTCAATTCAATCCTGTCAATCAGGCGTAATCCCACAGAGCTGTGGCCCCTTTTTCAGATGAATGGCCAACAGCGACAGAGCCGCCGGGGTGACGCCTGGGATACGGGACGCCTGACCCAGTGAACGAGGGCGCAGCGCACTCAGCTTTTCCTGGATCTCGACCGATAGCCCACTCACACCGGCATAGTTCAGGTTGTCTGGAATCCGAGTATGTTCGAGATGACGCAGCCGGGCGACCCCCTCCTCCTGGCGACGGATATAGCCGGCGTACTTGACCCCAATTTCCACTTCGGCACCGACCTCACGGGAAAAAGATGAATCGTTCCGTCTTCCTCTTTCCAACGGTTGAGACGCTCCATTTTTACACGCCCGAGGGGCCGGGATAAGTTCGGCCAGAACAGCGTAGGACAGCTGGGGGCGGCGCAGTAATTGGGCCAACGACACGGGGTTTTTGATCGGGGTGGTTCCCAAGGCAGCTAATTTCGCGTTGAGATCGTCGCTTGGGACAACCATCGTCTTTTCGTAACGGTGGATTTCGGCGTCGATGGCAGCCTGCTTGTCTTGCGTGTGCTGAGCCGCGGTCGCGTCAACAAGGCCAACCCGGTGCCCAAACGACCGCAGTCTGAGGTCTGCATTATCCCCACGCAGCAGCAGGCGATGTTCGGCCCGTGAGGTAAACATCCGATACGGCTCTCCGCCTACCCCTTTGGTCACCAAGTCGTCTATTAAGACCCCGATATAGGCTTGATCTCGACCCAAAATAAAGGGCTCTTCCCGCCGCAGGCTCAGAACAGCGTTGATGCCGGCCATGAACCCCTGGGCTGCTGCCTCTTCGTAGCCGGTCGTGCCGTTAATCTGGCCGGCAAAATACAAGCCGGACACCCGTTTGGTCTCCAAACTCGGAAAAAGTTGGGTGGGGTCGGCGTAATCATACTCGATCGCATAGCCGGGCCGCATGATTGCTGCCTCTTCCAGGCCGGGTATAGAGCGGACCATTTGGAGTTGCACATCGAGCGGCAGGCTGGTGGACAGTCCATTGGGGTAGACCTCAACCGTATCCCGTCCCTCAGGCTCAAGAAAAATCTGATGGCGTGGTTTATCTGGAAAGCGGACAATTTTATCTTCAATAGACGGGCAGTAGCGCGGTCCTCGGCTCTGAATCGCGCCTGAATACATCGGCGAGCGGTCCAAACCGGTGCGAATAGCCGCGTGCGTATCCTGATTCGTGTAGGTCAGATGGCACGGCAGTTGGCTCTGGGTGATCGTCCCGGTTGAAAACGACAGCGGCGGCGGCGGTTCATCGCCATACTGGGGCGCAAGCCGGCTGTAATCAATCGTCCGGCTGTCGAGGCGGGGGCAGGTTCCGGTTTTCAGGCGACCAAGCTGAAAGCCGAGCGCAGCCAGATGGCCGCTCAGCCCCTCAACCGAAAAATCTCCCGCACGACCGGCGGCGTAATGCTTCAGCCCGACATGAATCAGGCCCTTGAGAAAGGTCCCAGTCGTCAGAATAACCTTGTGAGCCGAAAAAATCTCGCCGACCTGGGTCTCTATGCCCCGTATCTGACCATCTTCAACGAGCAGACGCTCTGCGCTGCCCTGACGCAGGGTGAGAGACGGGGTACTTTCCACCTGCTGCTTCATACGTTGCCGATAGAGGGCCTTATCGGCCTGGGCCCTGATCGCGCTGACCGCCGGCCCTTTTCGCGTGTTGAGCACACGGAACTGGATGCCCGTCTCGTCAATGGCCTTGGCCATTTCGCCGCCCATCGCGTCAATCTCTCGTACCAGATGACTCTTACCGATCCCGCCAATAGCGGGATTACACGACATCTGTCCGACATGGTCAAGGTTGAGCGTCAACATCAGCGTTTTTGCCCCTAAACGGGCGCTGGCAAGCACTGCCTCAATCCCGGCGTGGCCGGCACCAACGACGATCACATCATAGTCCATCTTACTTCCCAATGCAGAATTCGCCAAAGACGCGGTCCAGAATATCCTCACTGCTCACCTGGCCGGTGATTTCTCCAATCTGGTCCAGAGCCGACCGCAGGTCCACAGCCACCAGGTCAAGCGTAAGTCCGGCACTCAGACCCTCAAGCGCAATTGTAAGATGCTGCTCGGCTTTTATCAACGCGTCTCGATGACGGAGACGGGTGACAACAACGCCGTGTCCAGCCTCGGCCAGCCCGTCTTGTCCCTCCCCTGCATTCGGGTAGGGGCAAGGAGGGGGATTGCCGAAAACCAGAGCCGTAATTGCGTCCGCTAAGCGGTCCAAACCACTTCCGGTTTGGGCCGAGATGGCGACCGATGGTCCAGCCCCCAGCCACGTCTCAAGCTCAGCCGCAGTCGTCAAAGACGAACCGTCCTCTCTTCCTCTTTCCCAATGGTCAGGACGAGATGTCTTTTCGGTCAGCAGATCGATTTTATTGAGAACAGGAACGATCCGCTTGCCGCTGATATAGTCACAAACTCTTTTGTCTTCGGCATCAAAAGGACGGCTGGCGTCAAACACGGCCAGCACCAGCTCGGCCTGGGCGATCCCGGTCCGGGTCCGGTCGATACCCATCCGCTCCACCTCGTCCCGACTGGTACGGAGGCCAGCCGTATCCCAGACTATCAACGGAATATCACCAATAGTGACTGTCTCCTCCAGCGTATCGCGCGTGGTACCCGGCACCGGGGCGACAATAGCCCGGTCCGTCCCGGTCAGGGCGTTCAACAGACTGGACTTGCCAACGTTGGGCTTGCCGACGATGACCGTCCGCACCCCGTCTCGATAGACCTTACCTCGGGTAAAGCTGGCGTGCAGTCGGCCGACCGCCTCAATCAGCTCGGACAGGTCACGGCCGAACTCGTCTTGGCTGCGGGCCGGAATGTCCTCTTCTGGAAAATCGAGAAACGCCTCAAGATGAGCGGTCAGGCCGAGCAGTCGCTCCCGCAGTCGACCGCACTGTTCGGACAAACGGCCCGACACCTGCTCCCAGGCCAGCCGCAAACCACCTGCGCTCTTCGCCTGTATCAGGTCAAGGACTGCCTCGGCCTGCGACAGATCGAGCCGCCCGTTCAGGAAGGCCCGTTTGGTGAACTCCCCGGGCAGCGCCAGACGCGCCCCATGTTTGAGCACGACTTCCAAAATCCGTCGAACGAGAAAGCTGCCGCCGTGGCACTGGAGCTCGGCCACATCTTCCCCGGTATAACTGTGGGGAGCGCGCATAAGCGCCAGCAGCGCTTGGTCAAGGGGCTGACCCGTCAGCGGATCGATCACCCGTCCCAGATAGAGGTGGTGGGAGTGAAAGATGAATCGTCCCCCCTGCCTCTTTCCCGACGGTTGGGACGCTCCGTCTTTGAGGTGGTCCCGGGGCTGACCGGGTTGGAAAACTGCCCGGGCGAGGGCTTCAGCCCGCTCCCCGCTGATACGGACAATCGCCACCCCACCAGAACCGGGCGGAGTGGCAATCGCCGCTATCGTGTCGTGTTCGTACACCCACCTTCTTACTCGGCTGACGCCGCGCGACGCGCCCCTGTTTCGGGAACGATGCTCAGCCGCCGCAGGTAGCCTCGGCCCAGACTTTGTGTTGTCACCAGCGGGTCGCCTTCCAGGGCCAGATGGATAATACGCCGGTCGCGCGGATTGAGCGGACTCAGGGTCGCCGTCCGCCGCCGCCGCTTGGCCCGCTCGCCCAGGCGCATGGCCAAACTCTCTAAATTCTGGCGTCGCCGTTCGTGGTAGCCGGCCGCGTCAAGCAGCACATGGGCGAAAGCCGCCTCATCCTCTCCGCCTTCTTGCGAATGCTGAGAACGAGGCGTCTTTTCGGTGTCGTTATGTTTGATGAGGATACGATTCAGCACATACTCCAGGGCGTCGAGGGTCTGGCCCTTGCGTCCGATGAGCAGCCCGTCGCTGACATCCTCGAAATTGAGCACCACCTCGTTGTTGCGGACGGAAGACGACACATCCGTCTGCATGTCCATATGGGCGAAGATTTCCTGGAGCAACTGGCAGGCTCGGGCGACGAACTCGGGCGACGGAGTAGCGTCCCGGTCTGATTCCCGTACAGGTTCGGCGCGGTATTCCGTTACCGTGCGGCCCGACGGAACATAGGGATCGACTGCGGATTTTTCTGCTCTGGCAGGTGGATGCTGTTCATGTTCTTCCTGCCAATCAGGAGAATCTGATGAATCTGCGGGCTGAGTCTGTGGGCTCTTTTGCCGGGTCTCCCGCCGGGCCGGGCTGTCTTTTGATTTTCTTGGGCTTTTTTGATTTCTCTGGGCGGGTGCTGGCTTCCTCCTCCTTTCCCCCGCCGCATTCGGGGGTGAGGACGGGGTGCGCAGGCTGACCCGCACCCGGGCTCTTTTGCCGCCAATGCCGAGAAAGCCTTTGGTCGGCTGTGACAGAATCTCGATCTCGGCCTGCTCCCGCTCCACACCGAGCTGCCTGAGGGCAACAGCGACGGCTTCTTCAACCGTCCGTCCTTCAACGAGCTCTGATTGTCTTGACTCTTCTGATTGGGCCGAGGGGGGTCTTTTCATTGCATTCCTCCAATCAGGGTAATCCTGTACATCCCATAATCCTCTCATCCCGAGGCGTGCTGAGTATTATACCAATACTGCTGCGCGACACTCAGCACATTATTCACCAACCAGTACAGTACCAGGCCAGACGGAAAATTCACAAACATCACGGTGAAGATCACCGGCATCAACATCATCATTTTTTGCTGGACCGGATCTCCGGTCGTCATGGGTGTCATCCATTGTTGGAGCAGCATGGAGCCGCCCATAAACAAGGTCAAGATGGGCAGCCCAGGGGGGTCAACAAACGGAATCGCCAGGCTGCCCAGGCGGTCGGGGCTGGACAGGTCGGTGATCCAGCCAAAAAACGGGGCTTGGCGCAACTCAATGGCGTACATCAAGCCCTGGTACAGGCCGATGAAGACCGGAAATTGGACTACCATCGGCAGACAGCCGCCCAAGGGGTTGACCTTGTTGCGTTTGTAGAGCGCCATCGTCTCCTGGTTGAGCTTCTGGCGGTCGTCCTTATAGCGCTCTCTGAGCCGCTCCATTTGGGGTTGCAGCTTTTTCATGGCCGCCATGGACTGAAAGCTCTTATTGCTCAGGGGAAAAAAGACGAGTTTCACCAGGACAGTCAACAAAATTATATCAAGCCCATAGTTGCCGGTCAGGCCGTGCGACAGGCGTAACAAAGAGATAAGCGGACGGGCGATAAAATGGAACCAGCCAAAATCAATCGCCCGGTCAAAGACCGGATCAACGGCGTTGAGCGCTTGGGTTTCCTTTGGACCAACATACACGGTATAGGAGACACTCTCCAGACCAGCCCAGGGCAGGGTCAGGATGGTCCGGGCCGTATTATTGACCCGCCTGAAAACGCAGCGGTAATCCTCCCCCTCCAGGGGCATCATGGCGGCCAGGAAGTAGGAGTCGGCGAAGCCGGCCCAGCGTACCTGGCCCGGTCCAAGGATTTCCGGCTCATCTAATCCAGACGCGCCTTCATAGACGAACTTTCGGCCCACCAGCGCTACCGGACCATAGGTGGTGTAGAAATCGTCGGTCTGGGTTGGGTCCAGGTTCTCAATCCATACCAGGGAGAGGGCAGAGATGTCCGGCGGAGCTTGCCCGACCTGAACATCGAGTTGTATGCCGTAGCTGTCCGCCGCAAAGGTGAACACCTTTGCAATCGGCGTTCCGTCGGCCAGGCTGCCGGAAAGACGAATCGTCCTCTCTTCCTCTCTTCCAACGGTGAGGACGATTTGTCCCTGACCAGGTACGCCCTCAACCGCATAGACAACACCCGTATCATCCAGGCTCCTCCCATTCCCCTCAAGCCGAACCTTAAGCGGAGCGGTATTCTCAACGCCTTGGCGGATCATTTCCCGGGGTGGGCTGTGCTCACCTGCATCTCCGGGGTAGTCTTTGAGGATCAGGCTCTTCAGCCGAGCCCCACGCGAGCTCAACACGGCACGATACACGGCATTTTCAACCGTGATTTCCTGTTCTTCAGGCTGGGGAGCAGACTGGGGAGATCGAGCGGTGGGCGAGACGCCAGGGCTGGTGCTTTGCGCTCTCAGGGTTTCAGGACTTTCGGAAGGAGTGGCCGAGGCCGGGGTGGGAGACGAGACGGCCCGTTCGGACGGAACGGGCGGCTCTTGGGGCGGTGGGGGCGGATACAGATAGCCGATCAACTCCTGATAGCCAATCAGAATGATCAGAGAGAGGACGATTGCGAGCAAGCTCCTTTTATCCATAGTGGACTTCAGGGTTTCAGGATTTTTGTGAATCTAACGATGATCGCTTCTCGATGAGATGGTCATCATTGTTCAGCCTGACTGCCCGGCCCAACTCGCAACTGGTCTGGTGGAAGGACAGCCGTTCGGCACCGTGCTTGGGGACGATCAGGATGTCCTGGCTGGGGACGAGGTCGGCCTGGTGACGGCGAAAAAATTCACGCACCTGTCTCTTTATCCGGTTTCGCATCACCGCATTACCAAAACGGCGGGTGGCTGTAATCCCGAGGCGGGAGCCGCCGGTCTGTCTCGGTCGTGTCATGACCACGAAATGCGGGGTATGCCGACGCCTGCCCTTCCGCTGAAGAACCACAAACTCACGGCGGACTAAGATACGCGCCGCTTTTTGGAATGTGGACGGAGCAGACCGCGTGCCTAGCGCCGCGCCTGTTTGGGAGGTATCTGGACACTCAGACGTTTGCGCCCCCTGCTGCGGCGTCTTCGTATGACGGCGCGGCCGGCCGGTGTGCTCATCCGGCTCAGAAAGCCGTGGGTGCGCTTGCGGCGAATATTGCTCGGTTGGTACGTTCTTTTCATTGACCTTCATCGCCGGGAAGCGTGATCTCCTTCCTCACCTCTCTTTGTCATCACACATCCGTACAGGTGTGATGCAAGCGGGAAGGCTGCTATCTCACCATAGCGGGCCAGGGTTGTCAATTTCGGGCTTCATCTCGCGCCCGAGCAGGGCGGCAGCCACCTCGCGGGCAGATTGGTGGTGATACAGTAAGGCGTGGACCTGCTCAACAATCGGCATCTCAACATCGCAGCGTTGGGCCAGAGCAAAGAGAGAGCGACTCGTCCGCACTCCCTCGGCCACAGTTGTCATACTGTTCAGAATATCCCTGATCGGTTCGCCTTTGCCAAGACGGACACCAACCCGGTAGTTTCGACTCAGCGTGCTGGTACAGGTGAGGACTAAATCTCCCAGGCCGGACAGACCGGATAAGGTCTGGGGCAGCCCACCCATCCACTCGGCCAAACGTGTAATTTCAACCAGGCCTCGGGTAATCAGCGCCGCGCGGGCGCTCTGACCATAGCCCAGGCCGTCGCTGACTCCAGCCGCCAGGGCAATGACATTCTTGGCCGCCCCGCCAATCTCTACCCCGGTCACATCGGTCGTGGTGTAGACCCGGAACCGGGCCAAAGCTGCATCGTCCTCTCTTCCTCCTTGCGAATGGGGAGGAGGACGCCTCGTCGTTGCAAAGACCTGCTGGACTTCTTGGGCCAAGGCTTGATCCGCAGCGGCGACGGTGACTGCCGTTGGCAAGCCACGCACCACATCAGCCGCAAAGCTGGGACCGGAGAGGACGGCCAGACGTGCCTGCACCTCGGGTCCCACCACCTCTTTGAGCACGCCGCTCATTGTCAGCAAGGTCTCTTCTTCAACACCTTTACTGGTACTGACCAAGACCGGAGTGGCCGAGGCGGGACAAGCGAACGGAACCAGCTCGGACACCACCTCGCGCAGGGTCTGAGAAGGAACGGCGAGCACCAGCAGCTCTTTTTCCGCAGCCGCCTCAGCCAGAGAAGCGCTGGCGGTCAAACCTGCGGGAAGCCGAATTCCGGGCAAATAGCGCGTGTTTTCGCCGGTCTTTTGCAGGTCGGTGCACAGCTCAGGCTTGCGCACCCACAGGCACACCGCGTGGCCGGCCTTGGTCAGCAAGGCCGCCAGCGCCGTTCCCCATCCACCCGCGCCGATGACACCAATCCGCATGACGGGCTCTTATGTTTGCGCGCGCCAGCCAATGACGCTCACCTGACGGCCAGCGCGCGCCCCTTCCCTGCGATACGAGGCCAGCGACGCTCCTGAACAAAACGTACACGGCCCAACGTGTTGTATCCGCTGGGGAGCAACGCCAAGCTGTTCACACCGCAGGCGGTTGACCAAGCGTAAATCCAGGAAGCCGGTGTCACCCTTCGGCCGCCAGGCAAGCCGACCCAGACCAGGATTGGCTGGATTGCCGGATTGACTCTGGACTGCTGTTTCCACGGTGAACCCCTGAGCATATCGCAATCCTGTAATCCTGGTCCACACGGCTTCGCCGATAGCGCGGCCAACTTCGTAACAGCAGCCGTCAATAGACGGACCCAAGGCGACCAGCAGGTCGGCGGGAGGGACGCCCCAGTCCGTTTTCAGGGACTGGACAGCGCGGCCACAGATATCTTTGGCCGTTCCCCGCCAGCCGGCGTGCAGGGCGGCAATCATGCGGTATCGGGGGGCAACCATCAGGACAGGCACGCAGTCCGCGGTGGTAATGCCCAACAGCTCACCAGCTTCGACGCTCAGCATCCCATCCGCCTCGGAGCACTCTGTCTTGTGGCTGACAACCCGAATTTCGTTGCCGTGTACCTGTTTGAGCGTGTGCAGCGGAAGCCGGGCACACGACAGGGCAGACAAGGCCGCCGCCTGATCGTCTATTCGACCGGAAAAACCGTGAATGAGATGAGGAATCTGATCCCAGCCGGTTGCAGTATACCACACGGACGACCACCTCAGATTTGCATGCACATCACATCAATCCGTGGTCCATCCTGACCAGGAGGACCAGCGTTTCAACCTTGTCCGTCTGGGGAAACATATCAAACGGCTGGAGTCTGGCCGGCCGATAACCGGCCTGCCTGAGTCCATCAAGGTCACGCGCCAGGCTCAGCGGGTCGCACGAGACATAGGCCAGACGCGGCGCAGCCACAGCCCCAAGTGCAGCAAACGCCTGGGGGCTGAGGCCCTTCCGGGGAGGGTTGACGACGATATAGTCGATCCGAGCCAGCTGACTGGCGGTCTCTCTGAGTTTGCGGGCCGCATCGTCAGCGAAAAAGCGCGTGTTGTGATAGCCATTCCGGCGCGCATTTTCTTTCGCCACCCGCACCGCCCGGGTATTGTCGTCAGTCCCGATGACGAGTTTGGCGCGGCTGGCCAGATACAGGGCAATTGGCCCAGTCCCGCAGTACAGATCAAAGGCGATATGGTCTGCGCTCAACTCAGCCCAGTCCAGGACCGTCTGATAGAGCTGGTCGGCGACCGGCGGATTGACCTGGGTGAACGCATCAGCCGGGGAATGCAGCCGCAGAGGGCCGATGCGTTCAATAAGCGAGTCTCGCCCGCGCAGTGGATGGAAACGCCGGCCCCAAATGCCGCTCCCCTCCATACCGGGGGTGTCATTGATGTTCTGCACCACCCCGACCAGCTGGGGAAAGCGCCGGCCAAGCTCACGCGTCAAGTTACGGACCTGCGGAAAATCCATATGGCGGGTGACCAGCGTCAGGAGCAAACGCCGCTTCCAAAAACTATATCGCATGTCGAGATAGCGGAGCTGGCCGATATCGTGCCGCTCGTCATACGGCGTGATCCTCAGTTCTTCAATCACCTGTTTCAGATAGCGGACCAGGGCGTTGATCGCTGGCGGATGAACCGGGCAGGCCGAAGCGTCGATGACCTGGTGTGAGTCCGGGCGATACAGCCCAATGACCAGCTTACCCTTGAGGCGTTGCACGGCCAGCTTGACCCGAGCGCGGTAGCCAAAGCGATACCTGGACGCAAGTGGGGCCGGAACAACAAGAGACCGCAGAGACGCATAGTCGGCAAAAGCGGTCGCGATCTGGGCCTGTTTTTTGTCCAGTTGCTCCTGATACGGCAAGCCGACAAAGGGACAGCCAGAGCAGGCCGGATAATGCGGGCAGGGCGGACGC
Source organism: uncultured Binatia bacterium (SeqCode) (assembly GCA_965242605.1). Taxonomy (GTDB): domain Bacteria; phylum Desulfobacterota; class Binatia; order Bin18; family Bin18; genus JAAXHF01. Next base: position 1,062,249 of record CBDESS010000001.1, read on the forward strand.
CGGACGTATGGCCCTGCCTGCTCGGCTTGGTCTTGCCGGTCTTTTTTGTCGCGCGAGACGGGCGGGCGAGCCGGTCTCCTCAAAGACGAATCGTCCTGTCTTCCTCTTTGCGAGCGGTCCGGACGATTCGTCTTTTGTGCCCGGCTCGGAGACTTTTTGCGGTCCGGGCGCGCCGGCCGGCCCGGACCCGGTTTTATCCTGGACGTGTGGAAAGAAGAACCCTTTGGGCGCGATTTCCTTTTGTGTGTCTCACGTCTGGGGGGCGGTGAAGAGGGTCGCCGAGATGCCACCTGCCCAGCCTACAAAGCCGCCCGGTCGGCGTCAACGACCGGGCGCACTTATCTCAATGTCCACCACACGCTATACTTGCAGACGCTGGACTTGACAGATGGCCAACAATGGAAGGGGAACGGGAGCGGAGACATGACAGATGAAAACGGGGCAGTCATTTCCATGAGAGCCATAGCGCTCATCGGGCCGCTGCTCCTGGGCCTCACCACGCCGGCGGCGGCGCAACAGGCCCGGGCCAGCCACGAACTGAGCGAAATCGTCGTCACCGCCCGCAAGCAGGAACAGCGGTCTTTTGACGTGCCGATGGCCCTGTCGGTGTTGCAGGGCGAAGAACTCGACTGGCTTCGGGCCTCGGGCCACGACATCCGCTTTCTGACCAGCCGTACACCGAGCCTGCAAGTCAAGTCGTCTTTTGGGCGGGTCTTTCCGCGCTTCTACATCCGCGGCCTGGGCAACACCGACTTTGACCTGAACGCCTCCCAGCCGGTGTCGGTCATTCACGACGGCGTGGTGCTGGAAAACCCGCTGCTCAAGGGCGCACCGGTTTTTGACCTGGATCGCATTGAGGTCCTGCGTGGCCCACAGGGCACGCTTTTTGGACGTAACACCCCGGCCGGGCTGATCAAGGTCGAATCGGCCCTGCCGACCTGGACGCCGGAGGGCTACGGGCGGCTGTCCTACGGGCGGTTTAACGGGGTGAACTTTGAGGGGGCGGTGTCCGGCCCGCTGCTCTCGTCGGTGCTGGCCGCCCGTGCCTCGCTGCTCGTCCAGCGGCGGGCCGACTGGGTGGACAATACCTATACCGGCAAAGACAACGCCCTGGGCGGCTACCGTGACATCGCCGGCCGCTTGCAGCTTCTGTGGACGCCGTGGGAAGACTTCTCCGGGCGGTTCAAAGTCCAGGTGCGCGACTTTGACGGCACGGCCCGGCTTTTTCGGGCCAACACCATCAAGCCGGGCAAAAGCCGGCTGCGCCACGGCTTCCGCCGCGACACAATCTCTCTGGACGGCGGCAACTCGCAGGAGCTCAGCGGCCAGGGCTTTTCTGCCGAACTGCGCTACCGCCTGGGCCGGTTCCGGCTGGTCTCGCTGACCGGGGCCGAGTGGCTCGACAACCTGTCGCGCGGCGATGTGGACGGCGGCAGCCCCGATAACCCGGTTCCCTTTCCATCCGAAACCGCGGACGGCCACCCATCGCTGTATCAGTTCAGCCAGGAACTCCGCCTGGAAGCTGCGGACGCTGGACGCCTGGACTGGCGGCTGGGCTTCTTCTATTTCCGTGAGTCGCTCAAAATTGACACCTTCAACTTTGACACGCCAAACGGCAGCGTGCTCAACGGCTATGCGCGCCAAAAGCAGCGCACCGAAGCCTGGGCGGTGTTTGCCGCGGCAACCTTCAAGCTGACCGAGATGCTGGAGGTCGCCGGCGGCGTGCGCGTCTCTGAGGACGACAAGGAATATACAGGCGAGCGCTTGCAGTCGCCCATCGGCGGCGGTCCGCTGGCCCCGCTACGGCGCAGCCCACGCGACCTGGTGCCGAGCTGGGACGCCAGCCTGCGCTACCAGGCGGTGCCCGGGGTTCAGCCCTATGTGCGGGTGGCCAGCAGCTTCCGCGCCCCCAGCATCCAGGGTCGGCTGCTGTTTGGCGACGAAGTCACCGTCGCCGATACCGAGCGGATCATCTCGGTCGAGGCCGGGGTGAAGCTGCGCGGCTGGCAGCGTCGCCTGCACCTGGACCTGGCCGCCTATCACTACTGGCTGCGAGACCAGCAGTTGACGGCCGGCGGCGGCATGAGCAACATCAACCGCCTGGTGAACGCCGACCGCACCATCGGCCGGGGCGTTGAGGTCGAGGTGCAACTGATGCTGAGTCGCCGGCTGCGCCTCGCCGGCGGGGCGAGCTACAACTACACCAACATTGACGACCCGGACCTGTTCGTTCAACCCTGCGGCTCGGGCTGCACCGTGCTTGACCCGCCCGGCCCTGTGCCCGGCACAGTGTCGATCAACGGCAACGACCTGCCCGACGCGCCACGCTGGATCGCCAACCTCGGCCTGAGCTATGCGTGGCCGCTGGCCGGCGGCTCCGAGCTCATCCTGTCCACCGACTGGGCCTACCGCAGCCGGGTCTCTTTCTTTTTGTACACATCGCCCGAGTTCAGCGACAAGTATCTGCTCGAAGGTGGGACTCGCCTGGCCTGGCGGTCGGCTGGCGGCGGGCTGGAAGTCGCCGCCTTTGGCCGCAACATCCTGGACGATCTGTCACCCACCGGCGGCATTGCCTTCAACAACCTGACCAGCATGGTCAACGAGCCGCCGACATGGGGCATTGAAGCCGCTGTCCGCTTCTGAGACGCGGAAAAGGGCCTGCCCCCCTCACGATTCGAGCCTGGGGTCCTGTCCGACCTGCTCCAGGCGGGCGAGCACCTCCTTGGGGTTGATCCGCTTTTTGAAGAACAACACGCTGCCCGGGACATCTTTGAAATCGTCCTCACCGACATTCAGGTCGGCCGAGACCGCCACGACCATATCGGTCCGGCCAGCGCGTTTGAGCTTCATCAGCTTACGCTCCAGGTAGTCGGGACGCCAAAAGCCGACAATCTCCAGCAGGGCGCTGCGACCGTCGGCGTGGCGGAAGGCAAAGTCGGGGATGAACACCGTATCTTTGAGATTGATGATGGCCACCTCGCGCTCAATCTCCCAGCCACTCGCGCACTCCCCAAAGCGCTCGGCAAAGGTCCGCTCCAGCAGCGAGTCATGCAGCGTATTGTCACGGTAGTGGGAGCGCAGGCCAACGCTTTCGTCAAGCGGAAAAAAGCGCCGCTCGCCATCCGCCGAGACGATTTCGGCCTCCATCTTCCAGCGCGTACACAGCAACAGGGCCGGCAGGAACACCGCCAGCTTGAGGCCGTACTTCTGCGACAGGCGGAAGAGACTGACCGGGCCGTCAAGCACAATCTCATAACCGCTGTCCAGGTCGCCCTGAATGGCGTGCATGAGCTGGTAGAACTTTACAAACTTGAAGAGCTGCTTGTAGCGGCTGGGAATGTTGCGAAAGACCGAGAGCTTCATCCGAATGCAGCGGTACAGCAGGGCCTGGGCCAGGGCGACATTATAGCGATCGAGCAGCCACTCGGGCTCGGGCGGCTCAAACCGGGTCAGGATGTGGTTGTCGGGCAGGTCGGCGTAGAGTGCCCAGGCGAGCTGCTCGGCGTCGGTTTTGTACTCGCCGGCGACCTCAAACAGGATGTCATCCTTGGACACCGGGTGGATCATATCGGGGCGCAGCACGACCGGATGGTTCTCCCGCGCCAAGCCAAACACCCGGGCCCGGACCTCGGCTGGGGGAGCGACGCTGCGCTCACTGAACTCGCAGCGGTCGTCCCGCAGCAGCTTGGCCAGCCCGCGCTGAATCCGATAGTCGGTGCTGTCCTGGGCGTACTGGCTCAGGGCGTCGCTCAGCTCACGCCGGGTTTTGCCCTGATGGTCGCTGAAAATGGCGATGAGCTGCTCGGCCAGGGCACGAAAGCGGGGTGCCTCGGTCTTCATGTAGCGCGGAGAGATATACGGCCCGTGCTTGCGCGTTTGGAGCAGGTCGGAGGTCAGCATTGTGTCGCGCCTCAGAGTCTGCGATTTTTTTCAGACCGGGGCAAGACCCGGGTCGCGCCTTGATCTCTACCCCCGTTGGGCTAGACCTCTGACCCTGAAGCACAAGGAGCCACCGCATGGCAGACTATCGCACCCTGGTGTTTGAAAAGCGTGACGGCATCGGCTATCTGACCCTGAACCGCCCCACCAAACTGAACGCGCTCAGCCCAGAGTTGATGACCGAGCTGGGGCAGGCGCTCGACGCGATTGAGGACGACCCCGAGGTCAAGGTCGTGATTCTGACCGGGGCCGGCCGCGCCTTCTCTGCCGGCTTCGATATTGGTGCGCCGGAGGGGGAGCCGGAGTTGTACGACCGGCTGGCCGATACCTGGCGTTCGTCCCTCAAGAAGAACATCACCATCTTTCTGAAAATCTGGCACTCCGCCAAGCCGTATATCGCCGCCATCAACGGCTATGCGCTGGCCGGAGCGTGTGAGCTGGCCCAGCTGTGCGACATCAAAATCGCCTCTGAACAGGCTACGCTGGGCGAGCCGGAGATTCGCTTTGGGACAGGCCCGCCGGTCCTGGTCACGCCCTTTAGCGTTGGCCTGGCCAAGGCCAAGGAGTTGCTGCTGACCGGGGAGACCCTGTCTGCCCAGGAGGCTGAGCGGCTGGGCATGATTAACAAGGTCGTCGCCCACGACCAGCTCATCCCCGAATGCGAGAAGATGGCCCGCACCCTGATCAAAATCGCTCAGGTCGGGGTCAAGTACAATAAAATTGCGATCAACCGCGCCTTTGAAAACATGGGCTTCCTGAACAGCATTGAGCAAAACCTTGACCTCGTGACCCTGTTCGACACCACCCGGACCGAAGAGCAGGAAACCTTCAATCAGCTCCGCAAGGACAAGGGCCTGCGAGCCGCCCTTGACTGGCGGGACGCGCGGTTCAAAGACGACTAGGCCTCCCCCTTGCTCCGCCCGATTGCCGCAGCCGGCGGGCCGGCTGCGGATCGAACCCCCGATTTCACAGCTCAGTGCCCCTGTGTCCGCCCTCATGCCAGGCGTCATCACGTCCCGTTTTTTCCTCAGTCTGGCACTCGTGTCGTGTCTGTTCGGCTCCGCGGCACAAGCAGGGCGGCCTGAGCTGCGCGCCGTTCCAACGACCGAGCTGATCACGCTTGACGGCATCTTGAGCGAGGCGGCCTGGCAGTCGGCCCCGGCTATAGACGGGCTGCGCCAGCGCGAGCCGGACGAGGGCGCGCCAGCGTCTGAACGGACCGAGGTGCGCGTCCTGTACTCGCCCAGCCGGCTGTATGTCGGCATTATCTGCTTTGATACCAACCCGGAGGCGATTGTGGCCTCGCGCTTTGACCGCGACGCCAAGCTCAACGCCGACGACCGGGTGAGCCTGCTGCTTGACACCTTTCACGACCGGCGCAACGCCTTTGTCTTTCAGGTCAACGCGGTCGGGGCGCGCTTTGACCAGATCATTTCTGATGAAGGCCAGGACCTGAACCCGGACTGGAACGGCATCTGGCAGGCCAGGACCCGGTTGACCGCCCAGGGCTGGACTGCGGAGGTGGCGATCCCTTTTCAGACGCTCAGCTTTGCGTCCGGTCAGACCGTCTGGGGGTTTAATGTCCAGCGGGTGATCAAGCGCAACAACGAAGAGGCGGTGTGGACCGGACATCGGCAGAACCTGAACTTCTTCCGGGTGTCGGAGGCCGGCCTGTTGACCGGCCTGAGCGGCATCAGCCAGGGGCTGGGCCTGGACGTGTCGCCGTTTCTATCGGCCACTCCCAGACGCCGGGCGACCAACTTCCACCCCGGGCTGAACGCCTTCTACAAGCTCACCCCAGGGCTGACCCTGAGCGTCACCCTGAACACCGACTTTGGCGAAACCGTGGTTGACGACTCGCAGATCAACCTGACCCGCTTCTCGCTGTTTTTTTCCCGAGAAACGCCAGTTCTTCCTGGAGGACGCCGGCAATTTTGCGGTGGACGACCTGACTGGCACCTCCCGGCCCCTGGTCCTCATCCCCTTTTTCAGCCGACGGATCGGCCTTGACGCCGACGACAAGGCGGTGGACCTGCTCGGCGGCGTCAAGCTGAGCGGTCGGACCGGCCCCTACCGGTTGGGCCTCATGAGCGTCCAAGCCCAACAGCGAGAACCTGTGCCGGGAGAGAACTTCAGCGTCATCCGCGTCAAACGCGACCTGCTCACCAAGTCCTCAGTCGGCTTCATCGCCACCCGCCGCACACCCGAACGCGGGCCGGCCAGCGGCCTGGCCGGGGGCGACTTCCGGTATAGTACATCTGAACTGAGGGGGAACAAAAACCTGTCGTGGTCGGCGTTTTTTCTGAAGAGTTTTCTTCCGGGAGCGACCAGGGATATGGCCTGGGGCACAGCCCTCAACATGCCCAACGACACCTGGGAGGTCTCGACCTCGTACCACGAGGTACAGGAAGATTTTGACGCTACTATGGGCTTTGTACGGCGCTACGGCATCCGCCGTTTTCGCTGGTTTGTACGCGCTGCGCCGCGCCCCGGCCGCTGGGCCACCCGCCAGGTCTCGTGCGCCTCGGGCGGCAGCTATTACGCCGACCCGCCGACCAACCGCCTGCTGACCCGCTTTATCGGCTTCCCCTGCTGGTGGCGCTTCAACAGCGGGGACGAACTCAGGGCCTTCACCTTTGAGGCGTTTCAACGCCTGAGCGAAGGATTCGAGATCAGCGACGAAGAGACGATCGCACCCGGCAGCTACCGCTACCGCCGCTACCGGACCGAGTTTCAGAGCGCCGATAAGCGCCCGGTGGGGCTGTACCTGCGCTACGAATGGGGCAAGTTCTACAGCGGCAAACGGGACGACTGGACCAGCCGGCTGGAGCTGCGGCCCGGCCCGGCGGTCTTCTTCAGCGCCGAATATCAGCAAAATGATGTCCGCTTGGCCGAGGGGAACTTTGTCGTCCGGCTGGTCCGTGGCCGGCTCAGCCTAGCGGCCGGCCCTGCGCTGTCGTGGTTCGGCCTGGTGCAGTATGACACCGTCTCAGATATGCTCAGCCTCAACAGCCAACTGCGCTGGATCATCGAGCCCGGCAATGACTTCTTCATCGTCTACAACCACCACTGGCACACCCCGACAGGCAGCTTCCGGGCCGCCCGGCGCGAGGGCCGGATCAAGGTTCGCTATACCTATCGCTTTTAGGCTGCTGGGCTGCTGGCTGGCTCTGAGCGGCCTGTGTGCCGCGCCAGCGTCCGCGGCCCGCCCCTCCCTGGCCGCACTTCCCACGACCGGGCCGATACAGCTTGATGGCGTGCTTGACGAGGCGGTCTGGCAGCACGCCCCGGCCATCGACACGCTGCGGCAGCGCGAGCCAGACGAAGGCCAGCCGGCGTCCGAGCCGACCCGGGTGCAGGTCGTGTATTCTCCGACCCATCTGTACATCGGGGTGCATTGCACCGACGCTGAGCCGCAGGCCATTGTGGCTACCCGGTTTGACCGGGACGCCGAGCTGGAGGCCGACGACCGGGTGAGCCTGCTGTTCGACACCTTCCACGACCGGCGCAACGCCTTTGTCTTCCAGGTCAACGCGGTCGGAGCGCGCTTTGATCAGATCATCTCGGACGAGGGTCAGGACCGCAACCCGGACTGGAACGGCATCTGGCAGGCCCGGACCCGGATGACTGCCCACGGCTGGGCGGCCGAGGTGGCGATTCCGTTCCACACCCTGAGCTTCAACCCCGCCCAGTCAAGCTGGGGCTTCAACGTCCAACGGGTCATCAAGCGGCGCAATGAGGAGGCGGTGTGGGCCGGCTATCGGCAGAACCTCAGCTTTTTCCGGGTGTCGGAGGCCGGCAGCCTGACCGGCCTCAGCGGACTGTCGCAAGGGCTGGGGGTTGACATCGTGCCGGCCTGGTCGTTGATCCCCAGGCGCAAGGCCACCAACGCCCAGCCGGCCGTGGACATTTTCTATAAGCTCACGCCGAGCCTGACCCTCAGCCTCAGCCTGAATACCGACTTCGGCGAAACCGAGGTGGACGACGCCCAGGTCAACCTGACCCGTTTTTCGCTCTTTTTCCCCGAGAAACGCCAGTTTTTCCTGGAAGACGCCGGCAATTTTGCGGTCGATGGGCTGACCCCGACTTCCGGCCCGCTGGTCATTATTCCGTTTTTCAGCCGGCGCATCGGCCTGTCCGACGCTGGGAAAACGGTAGATGTGGTCGGCGGCGGCAAGCTCAGCGGCCGGACCGGGCCGTATCGGCTCGGCCTGATGAGCGTCCAGACCCAGAACCGCGGCCGCCTGCCGGGCGAGAACTTCAGCATCGTCCGGGTCAAACGCAATATCCTGACTAAATCTTCGGTCGGGTTTATTGCCACCCGCAGGACGCCGGAACGGGGGCCGGCGACCGGGCTGGCCGGCGGCGACTTTCGCTACAGCACCTCAGAGCTGGCCGGCGAGAACAACCTGGAGTTCTCCTCCTTTTTCTTACGCAGCTTCGTGCCGGGGACGACCAAGAATCTGGCCTGGGGCAGTCAGATCAGCCTGCCCAACGATACCTGGCGAATCTTTGGCACCTACCGGGAGGTGCAGGACGATTTTGAGGCCACTATGGGCTTTGTGCCGCGCAACGGCATCCGCCGCTTTGGCTGGTTTCTCCAGTACGCCCCACGTCCCGCGCTGTGGCAGACCCGCCAGGTGAGCTGCGCCTTTGACGGCAATTATTTTGCCGATACGGATACACGGCTGCTGCTGACCCGCAATGTCAACGTGCCGTGTGAGTGGCGGTTCGAGAGCGGCGATGTGCTGCGCTTTCGCACAATCCAGACCTTTGAGCGCCTGCGGAGCGCGTTTGCCATCAGCGATGGGGTGACGATCCCGCCCGGGGCGTATGTCTTCCGCCGCCAGCGGATTGAGTTCGACAGCGCCGACAAACGCCGGCTGGCAATCCTGGCCCGCTACGAATGGGGGCATTTTTTCAGCGGCCGGCGGGATGACTGGACCGGACGGCTGACCTTCCGGCCTGGGCCGGCCGTCTTTTTCAGCGGCGAGTATCAACAGAACGATGTCCGCCTGCCGTGGGGCAACTTTGCGGTGCGCCTCGTCCGCGCCCGGCTCAACCTCGCCCTCAACCCCGACCTCTCCTGGTTCGCCTTTGGCCAGTACGACACCGTGTCGGACAGCCTGGGGCTGCACACCCGGCTGCGTTGGATTATCGAGCCAGGCAACGAGCTGTTTGTGGTCTATCACCACAAGTGGCTGGTTCGTGACGACGCTCTGTACTCGACCTCGCGTGAGGGGCGGATCAAGGTCCGCTATACCTATCGCTTCTAGGCCGCCTGACGCCGCGCCCTCGCGTCTCTGGCCGCATATGGATGGGTCTCGCCGAACCGACCGGGAAAAAGCCCGGCTCGCCGAACACCCTTTTGCCTTGACCACGGCAACCGGCCTGCTTAGGGTGTGGTCAGATACGCGAAACATGATAGGCTTTTGCATATGGCAGTTGATGTAGCGGTCCTCACCCGGCAGCTCCACAATTTCGCCGGGGCGCACTATGGCAAGGATGCCCAGGTCAGTCAGGTTGAGGTCATGCCCGGTCACGCCGGCCTCAGCTTTGGCTTTCGGGTTGATTTCAATCAAGACGGCCAAGCCGGGGCCGAATCGCTGGTCATGCGCCTGCCGCCCAAAGGCGTGCGGCAGAGCGGCAATACGGATGTGCTGCGACAAGTCCCGCTGCTGCGCGCGCTCAAGCGTCGGGGGGTGCCGGTGCCAACGGTCCGGTGGGCAGGGGATGACCTGCGCTGGTTTGAGGTGCCGTACATCATGGTTGGGCGGCTGCCGGGCCGGACCTTTAATGTCTGGGAGCCGGACGGGTCGTTTGACACCAGCCGGCCGGCGGTGGCCGAGCTGTATTATCAGGCGGTCGATGCCCTCGTTCAGGTCCATAGCCTGGACTGGCAGAGCGACCTAGCGGGCTGGGAGCGGTCACGTTCTCTGGAGACCGAAATCCGCTTTTGGGATACGATCCTGGCCAGAGCCGCAGAGCCACAGTGGGTCAGCCAAGGCCAGGAAGTCCGGGATCTGCTCCTGGCCAGTCAGCCCCCCACGCCCCCCATCGGTCTGTTTCACGGGGATTTTCAGGCGACGAATTTTCTGTTTGACGGAGACCGTTTGGTTGCGCTGCTGGACTGGGAAATCTCGGGCATCAGCGGCCATCTGCTTGACCTTGGTTGGCTGCTGGTTTTTACCGACCCTGACAGCTGGGAGGCCGGCCGTCAACCGATTGAGGCCGCGCCGGCCGGCCACGAGTTGATCGCCCGCTACGAGGACGGTATGCGCCGCAAGGTGCCGGATAGTGACTGGTATCAAGCGCTGGCCGGCTATCGCTTTGGCGTAATCAGCGGCTTTAACGTCATGCTCCACCGCCGCGGCAAACGCCACGACCCGGAATGGGAGGTGATTGCTCCCTCGGTCTCAACGCTGTTCAGCCGGGCCAAACGACTGCTGATGAAGGCTGGATGACGGCCCAGAGATGAGGCGGTCCGGCGGCCACGCGCTTATTGGGCGACTGCCTCCTGCAAGCGCGCATAACTGTCGGTAAACCCATCGAGCGAAACTTCCACCCGGACGACCTGCTCTCTGCTGGATTCGACCATCCTGGTGGCAAGGACCTGACCCGTTCTGAGCTGTCCCAGGAGTGCCTCGTCAAGCAGCCCCCGGGCCAGGCAGCCGGCCGGGAGACAGGTCTGAAACGACAGGCTGTAGCTCTTCCCTTCATCAACCTGGAGCACAATGCCTCTGTTGAGCAGGAGGCCGAGCGGGGTCAGGATGGTGATCTCGGCACCGCTCGCCTGTCGCGGTGCCAGCGTGACAGTTAGAAGCTGCTGGGGCTTTCCCGACTTCTCGTCATGCCAACTGAGACGCTGCTCCATAGCGCACTGCCGGACCTGGTGGCCGTCCTCGGTCTCGCGGAGTGCGCAGTGCGCCATCCAGTCGCCATAGGTCTCAGAAAACCGGCCCGGGGCCGCGGCAGCGGTCTGTGCCGCCGCGGTCCCGGGACCGAGCAAGTCTGGCGTGAGGGGGAGGCCGGCGGGCAAGAGCAACAGGGCTGCCGCCAGCAAACCTGCGTAGGAAACGGGCCGCTTGAACGAACAGGAATGCATTATCGGCGAAGTCACGCCCGGCCTCTCCTGCTCGGCCTGCGGACCGCAGGGCGAAGCGCCTGTCCAGGCTTTGGCTGCCGACCTTCTGGCAGTTGCTCTGGTGGTGGTTTTTTGGCGGCTGACCTGGGCGCGCCCAGAATGCCCTCTTTGAACGCCTTGGAGGGGGTGAAGGCCACTTTTTTCCGCGCCCTGATGCGGATGGGGTCGCCGGTTTGCGGGTTGCGGCCCGTCCGTGCTTTCAGAGCCTTGAGGCGGAAGACTCCGAGGTTCGGAACCTTGAGCACTTTTTCTTTTTTGACGGTTTTGGTGATAAAGGTCACGAGCGCCGTCAGGGTGTCGTCTGCCTGGCGATTAGAGAGCCCGCCCCACTCATCGGCCAGCTTCTTGACCATCTCTGTCTTCGTCATAGACTTCGGCTCTGCCATAACAACTCCTCTCTTCTCCTGCGACAAGGCAAGCTGTGGAACCTTTTGTGACGGCGGTGGCAGTCTCGTCCAGGATAGTGTCAAGAGAGCGCCCGGACAGCGCGCCCGGACGACCTGCCCCCATGACACGCTGTTTTCTAGCCGGTGTGGCCAGAAAAGTCAATAAAATACACGCTCAATGAGAAAAATTCAGCAGAAAATCCCGGACAGGCCGACCCCCGGCTAATGGTACATCTCAACGAGGTCAATCAGGCCGCGCCGTTTGAGTTCCTTGAACAGCCGGCCTTTGACCTGCTGGGCCGTTTCCATGCGGACCGCTTCCTGGCTCAAACGCCGTGCCGACAGGGCCGACAGGGAACGCAGCACCCGTTTGATGACCGGCACAAAGAACGGCTTCATGCTGAGTTCGTCGAGTCCCATGCCGAGCAGCAGCAGCGTATACAGCGGGTCGGCGGCCATCTCGCCACACAGGCTGACCCGCTTGCCGGCCCGTTTGGCCGCCCGGACGGTGTCATACACGGCTCTGAGCACGGCCGGGTGCAGCGGCTCGTACAACGGGGCGACTTTCGGGTTGTTGCGATCGACGGCTAACACATACTGAATCAGGTCGTTCGTCCCGATACTGAAAAAGTCAACGGCCTCGGCCAGCTGCTCAGCCATCAACACCGCCGATGGAACCTCGACCATCATGCCAATCGGCATACTGGCGTCAAACGCCTGGCCCTCTGTGCGCAGCTCCTCTTTGGCCTGGGCGAAGAGTTCTTTGACATGGTTCAACTCTTCGAGGCTGGAGATCATGGGAAACAAGACCCGCACCGGACCCTGCGCCCCAGCCCGCAGAATAGCCCGGAGTTGGACCTTGAACAGCTCGTGCATCTCGAGCGAGATGCGGATCGAGCGCCAGCCCAAAAACGGATTATCCTCCCGCGGAAGGCGCAGATATGAGGGGTATTTGTCGGGTCCCAGGTCAAGCGTCCGAATTGTCACCGGCCGGCCGGCCACGCCCTTGAGCACACGACAGTAGAGGGAGAACTGTTCATCTTCGCTCGGAAAATCGTGATAGGTCAGAAACGGGACCTCGGTCCGGTACAGGCCGACCCCGTCGGCTCCGTGGCGTTTGGCAAACACGGTATCGCTCAGCAACCCGACATTCGCAGCCAGGCTGAGCCGCACCCCGTCCCGCGTTTCGGCCGGCAGCTCGTGCAGGTCTTCCAGGTCACGCGTAAACGCCCGGTACTCCCGGTCGAGCCGGCCGTATTCACGCGCGACATCGCTGCCCGGATTGAGATACACCACCCCGGAGTTGCCATCGACGATCAGCGTATCGGCCTGCTCGATCAACTCGGTGTGAGAGACGCCGACAACGGTCGGAATCTCGAACGACTTGGCCAGGATGGCTGCGTGCGAAGTGGCCCCCCCGCTGGCCAGCACAACGCCTTTGAGCCGTGTGTGGTCAACCAGGCACAGGTCCGAGAGCGTCACCTCATCGGCCACCAGGACAAAGCTCTCGCCCTGTGGCCGCTCGCGCTCTTCCAGGCCCAGCAGGTGGCGCAAAACCCGCTGGCCAATGTCGCGCAGATCGGTCGTCCGATCCTGGAGATGTGTGTCGCCAGCGCGGCTGAGCGTCTCGATATACTCTTCAAGAACTTTTTTGAGCGCGGTCTCCGCGGCCGCGCCCCGCCCGATCAGAGCTTCGACCTTCTTGACCAGGCCCGGGTCCTCCAGCATCAGGCGGTGGGCGTCAAAGATCGCCCGGTCGATCTCCGGCAGGCGTTTGCGCACCTGTTCTTTGAGCGCCTCAATCTCTTCGATCGAACACTGGAGGGCGTGGCGAAACAGCCGCAGCTCGGCTGCCGCATCATCGGTCCGGCGCTCGGTCAGGGCACCAAAATGGATTTCTGGATGGACCAAGTAGGCTTGACCGACGCCAAAGCCGGGCGACGCGCCGACCCCGGTCAGTCGCCGCCGGCGGGTCTGTCCCCCGGCCCCGGCCGCCTTGTCGCCCGTCGGCCGGGGAGCGCTCAGGCGTTGCACGGCCTTGCGCATCCGCGCCCGATAGGCCCGATATTCGCGCTCTTTTGTCTCCAGCGTCTCTGACAGCCGGGCCTGGATAATAATCGTGCTGACCTGCGATGAGATAGTCTTGAGCAAGCGGATTTCGCCCCGCGCGAAGCGCCGCCGGCTGCGGCTCTGCACAACCAGGACCCCGATCGGCTTGTCGTGTTCAAGCAGCGGCAGACCGAGAAACGAGTGAAAGCGCTCTTCGCCGGTCTCGGGAAAGTATTTATTGCGTGGATGGGTCATGGCGTCGGGGGCCATGACCGGCTCCAGCGTTTCGATCACCAGTCCGGCCAGACCCTCGGTCTTGCGCATGCGGACCTTGCCGACCGCGCTCCGGTCAAGACCGGTCGTCGCCCACAGGGTCAACCAGCGGTTTCTTGTGCCCAGCAGGTAGAGCGAGCACACATCGGTCACCATGCGCCGAGCGATGGTCCGGGTCACCTCTTCGAGCGTTTGCTTGAGGTCGTGCGAGCGGGTGATCAGCGCGCCAATATCCTCAATCAAGCGGAGGTCGCGCCCGGGGGCCGGCTGGGCGGTAGAACGCGCGGAAGTCCGGGTCTTCGGCCTTGGGGGCCTGGAGGTCGTCTTTTTGGAAGCTCCAGCCATGAGAAGTCGTTATTGGCCGGGCATCATAGCCCAGCCCAGGCCGGGCAACAAGGGAAACGGGGCAACGGAGGAGGAGAGGCCGCCGCAGTTTTCCGCTCCGGCCTCAGTCTCCACAGATGAAAAGCTCAAGACGGGTCATCTTTGACCCAGCCGGCCCGGTGATTCAGAGGAGCATGGCCGCGGCCGATGCGGAACCCGGCGGTCATGGCTTGGGTGACAAAGGTTTTGGCCGCGGCGACCGCATCGGGAACCGACCGGCCCCTGGCCAAGCCGGCGGTGAGGGCGGCAGAGAAGGTACACCCGGCCCCGTGGGTGCAGACCGTATCCAGCCTGTGTGAGGTATAACTGTGGAAGCTGCTGCCGTCGAACAGCACATCGCATGCCTCGCCCTCCAGATGCCCGCCTTTGACAACGACATAGGCCGGGCCGAGGGCTTTGATGCGGCGGGCGGCTTCTTCCATACCGGCGCGGTCGGCCACCTCAAGACCGGCCAGCAGTCCGGCTTCGTACAGATTGGGGGTCACGACCAGGGCCAGGGGCAGGAGGTGGTCAACGAGCGCCTGTCTGGCCTCTTCTCGCAACAGCCGATGGCCGCCTTTGGCGACCATGACAGGGTCAACCACAAGCTGGCGGAGCCGATACTCGGTAATTTTTTTGCTGACGGTCGTGACCAGGGGACTGGACGACAGCATGCCCGTCTTGGCCGCCCGGGTGCCAATATCGGACAGGACACTATCGAACTGTTGGCCCACAAAGTCGGTCGGCAGCTCACTGACCGCCTGTACGCCCCGGGTGTTCTGGGCGGTGACGGCCGTCAGGACGCTCGTCCCATAGACACCGAGGGCAAAAAAGGTCTTGAGATCGGCCTGGATACCGGCCCCGCCACCGCTGTCAGAGCCGGCGATGGTCAACGCTTTGGCAACAGACATGGGTTATGCAGGAAAGGCCCCGAACTGGCCGATATTGAGCCCCTGGCCGGCCGAGAAACGACCAGCCTTGAGTTCGGCGATCAGCTCACGAGTGGTGGAGACCGGCCTCTCAAGGACCGTCACGGCGCAGCCGATCGACGAGCGAGAATGGCTATCACTGCCCCCCACCCCCTTCATGCCCAGGTACTCGGCAACGGCGTGAGCGTACAGGTTCTCCTGCTCCGAACACGCGCCGTTGACGACCTCAATTGCGTCCACATACTGCAAAACTTCCAGCGCCTTGACGCCCGACACGGGATCATCAACATCGATCGCTGGGGTTTTATGAATGAACTGAAAACGGGGATCAAGCTTGTACCGAAACGGATGGTTGGCGATCAGAAACCCGTCCACGTCGTCAATCACCCGGCGCAGTTCTCTGACCTTATAGATGCCGCCGACATAGCGGTCGAGACCAAAGGTACCGACATGGCCCCACTCGGTGGAGACTTCAATGCCCACAAACAGCGTTACGCCCCGCTCCTCGGCGTACTCGCCAATGTCCGGGTCGCTCCATGCATTGTCATGCTCGGTAATGCAGATACCTTCAAGCCCGATGTTCCGGGCTTGGTCGATCATGGCCAAGGGGTCCAGATTGCTATCGGCACTGCCCCGGGTCGTATGGGTATGGAAATCAATGCGCATCCCGCGTCTGTCTCCTTGTTGATACTCACCCCTGTATACCGCCTTCGGGCTCGAGGAGCAAGTTGTTCAGGGCCGTCGGGCCCGGGCCACTTTTTGCTTGGCTCCGGGGCCGGCCTGTGCTAGAGTCCGCCCACAGGACAGGAAGACTTGGTGATGTCGTCAGATGGGAAAGGAGGGAAGACCATGGCTATGCCACTAGACGGGATTCGCATTATCGACTGGACGATTTTCCAGCAGGGGCCGGTCGCGACGATGATGCTCGGCGACCTCGGGGCGGAGGTCATCAAGCTCGAAGAGCGGGTCGGCGGCGACCCGGGCCGGGGGGTGATGAGTATCGCCGGGGCCATGATCGGCACGAGCGAGGGCCACAACTTTTATTTTGAGGCCAACAACCGCCACAAGCAGAGCCTCACGCTCGATCTCAAAAAACCCGAGGCCAGAGCAATTGTCTACAAACTGGTCGAGAAGTCCGATGTCTTTGTCCAGAACTTCCGTCAGGGCGTGGCCGCCCGGCTGGGCCTGGATTACCGAACCCTGTCCGAGTACAACCCCAAGCTCATCTATGCCAGCGCCACCGGCTACGGGCCGTTCGGGCCGGACTCTGCCGAGCCGTCGTTTGACTATATGGGCCTGGCCCGCTCGGGGATCATGAATGCGGCTGGCGAGCCCAATATGCCGCCGCTCAACATCACCGGCGGGATTGCGGACCAGATGGGGGCGATCATGCTCGCCTACGCGGTACTGGCCGCCCTGATGGCGCGGGATAGATACGGCATCGGCCAAGAGGTCGATACCTCACACCTGGGCAGCATGACGGCCCTCCAGGGTCTGAATGTCGCCTGCCAGACGATTTTGAACGCCGAGTTCAAACGCATGCCCCGGGCAGCCGCCCCCAGCGCCCTGTGGAATCATTACCGGTGTGGAGACGGCAAGTGGCTCTGCCTGGCCATGGCCCAGCAAGACCGCTACTGGACGGACTTCTGCGCCGCCCTGGGCATCTCCGATCTCGCCACCGACCCGCGCTTCGACACCATGGCCCGGCGGGCCGAGAACGCCGCCGAGCTGGTCCCGATTATCGACAAGGTGTTTGCCTCCAAACCGCGTGACCACTGGATGCACGTCCTCAAAGAGGGCGGGGACTTCATCTACACCGTCGTCAACAGCATCGCCGACCTGCCGAGCGACCCGCAGATGCTCGCCAACGACTATGTGGTTGACTACGAGCATCCGACCTGGGGCCAGACCACAATTGTCGGCGTGCCGTTTCGGCTCAGCAAAACGCCCGGCAACCCCAAAGCGCCGGCCCCCGAGTTCGGCCAGCACACCGAGACGATTCTGACCGAGCTGCTGGACTATTCGTGGGAAGAGGTCGCCAGGCTGCACGATCAGGAAGTCATCTAGCGCATGAGCAGGGCACCCGTTATGAGAATGCCGCTGCCCTGCTCATGCCTGGTGTCCGGGTGGTTCTTCGGCGGCCGAGTTCAGCCAGCACCCCGAGCCATCCTGACCGCCCTGTATCAGTTCACCGGCACCATTGACACAGACGCCAGTGGCGTCTATCAGCCCTGCCTGTATATCCGTCTGCAAACTGTCGTCGAGACACCCGCATATCTCACGGCAGTCAAGGGTGTTCTGTCCAGAACCGAGCAGGCTGAGGTCGTCAACACAGTAGCCAGGAATCCCGAGGTCGGCGTGTCGCTTGGGGGTGGCATCAGAAAAATGCGAATTGCCCGCCCGGGACGTGGCAAAAGCGGCGGGGCGCGTGTTGTGTTCCTGTTCTCCGGCGAAGGCATCCCGGTGTTCTTGCTGACCGTCTTTGCCAAGAACGAAAAAGCGGACCTTGACCCCAAAGAGCGAGGCCTGTTGACCGCCACTGCAAAACAGATGGCAGAGGATTATAGGAGGGGCATCTGAGCATAGAGCCGAGTGCTGCGACAAAGGGACTCGCCTCCCATTTTTTGTGTCGTATTTTTGCGTTGTGTCATTCATTTCATTTAAGGAGGCGCGCATGAGCAAGGCATTCAATAAGGTCATGGCCGGACTAGAGGACGCCCGAGCGTACTTGGCCGGCGAGCGTAGCGGTTTCGCCAGCCATGAAGTCAAGGTACCCGAGCTTGACGTTGCGGCGATCAGAGGCAAGACAGAGCTATCACAATCCATCTTTGCCAGGAGCATAGGCGTGTCCCTCGGCACGCTCAGGAATTGGGAACAAGGCCGCCACCGCCCGAATGGACCGGCCCGTGTGCTTTTGGCGTTGCTTGAAAAGCGGCCGTCAATTGTGCAGGAAGAACCTGGCCGCTCGTCACCCTGACCGGCTGCTCATGACTGAAAGCCGTGAAGCCACGATACGCTTTTGATATCATTCCGCGGGGCCCGTATTCGTTCACCCTGACCGCCACGCGCTTCATGCGCTTTGCCAGCGAGAATGTCGACCTCGCCGGCAGCCGGCACTACCAACGCCTGCTGGCCGCCGGTCGCCAACTCGCCCTGGCCACGGTGACAGATGTCGGCACGGTGGTCAGGCCGCGGCTGGCCGTGGAACTGCGCAGCCCGTCCACGGTCCCGCTCAAGGTGGCCGGGTTTGCGGCCCAACTCCGCCATATGCTGTGTACCGACTTTGACCTCAGACCGTTCTACCGACTGGCACGCCAGGACGAACTGCTGACCCCACTGGTCAGCCGCTTCCGGGGGCTGCGCATCACCTCCAGCCCGAGCCTGTTTGAAGCCTTGGTCATGGCGGTGCTCTCCCAGCAGGTGAACCTCAGCTTTGCCTACTCCATCAAAAAAGAGCTGGTTGAGGCCTTTGGCCGCAAGTGGCGGCGCGGGGAGCATACCTACTACGCCTTTCCCGAGCCGCGGCAGTTTGCCAGGCAGAGCACGGACAGCCTGCGCCGCTTCCGGCTGAGCGCGGCCAAGGCCGCCACCCTCGTCCGCCTCGGCCAGGCCTTTACCGCCCAAACGCCCTTGCCGGCCGGGCCGGCGGACTGGGCCGGGCTGGCCGATGAAGCGGTCGTAGAGCGGCTGACCAGCATCAAAGGCATTGGCCGCTGGTCCGCGGAGACCGCCCTGATGCGCGGTCTGGCCCGACCCGACGCCTTTCCCGGCGGTGACCTGGGGGTGGTCAAATATGTGGCTCAGGGTCTCCTGGGCAAAACACACAAAGCGACCGAGGCCGAGATGCGGGCCTTTGCCGAGCGTTGGCGGCCGTACCGCGGCCTGGCCCTGGCCTACTGCTATGCGGCCCTGGCCGCCGGCCGCGCCCAACAGTCCTAGGCCGCCAGCGCGTCACACACGACCGGCATCCCCCCAGACGGCGCAAAGGTAATCCCGCGTCGGACCAGACGCACCCGCCGGCCAGGGGCGGGCCGCAGGCTGGCCCGGGCCAGCACCCGAGCCAGGACAATTTTCATCTCGTACAGCGCAAAAGCGGCCCCAATGCAGTGACGAATCCCACCGCCGAACGGAAAGAATGCGTAGGGGCTGACCCGCTTGGCCAGGAAGCGGTCCGGGTCAAAGGTATGCGGGTCGGGCCAGATATCCGGGTGATGGTGGGTGAGATAGATGCACGGGGCAACCACCACGCCGGCCGGCAGGTCGTGGCCGCCGAGGCGTAGCGGTTCGCGCACTATCCGTCCAACAAGGGGCACAATGGGGTAGATGCGCTGGGTTTCTCTGATCGTGGCGTCCAGATAGTCGAGTTTTGGCTCAACCGACCCTGAGCCGATGGTGTCGCGGACCTCGGCCCGCAACCTGTCCATCACCTCGGGTCGGTCCAGAATGCAGTGGAAGGTCCAGGCCAGAGACGTTGCCGTGGTCTCATGGCCGGCAACCAGCATCGTCACCATCTCGTCACGCAGTTCCTCATCGCTCAGCGGCTGGCCGGCCCCATCGCGCGCCTCAACCAATAGCGACAGGATATCTTCGCGCCTGGCCCCGCCGTGCCGGCGACGGTGGGCGATCTGGGCGTACAACAGGGCGTCAATCTCCTGGAGGAGTTGAACGATCCGCTGGCCTTTGGTCACAAAGCCGACCAGCCGCTGAAACCACGGCACCGCAAGCAGTCGGAGGGGATTGGCCCCCAGCGTCAGCAGCTCGGCCAGGCAGTGTCGCAGCCGCCCCTGCTCAGCCCCCTCGTCCAGGCCAAAGACGGTACGCAGGATAACGTCCAGGGTAATCTCCTGCATACAGGGGTGCAGGGGAAAGGGCCGCCCAGTCGGCCAAGTGTCGAGCTTGCGGTCGGTAATCTCGCGGATGGTCTGGCCGTAGGCGTGCATCCGCTCGCCATGAAAAGACGGGGCCATGAGCCGTCGATGGTGGGTGTGCCGCGCGCCGTTGAGCAGGAGCAGGGAGTGCTGGCCGACCAGGGGCCGTAATATCTCGCGCGTTTGGCCGGCCGGGAGTTGTTCGGGGTCGCCGGTGAATATGTCCTTGATCGCCTCGGGCGCACTGAACAGCACAAAGGGCGGATTCTGGGGCAGACGCATCGTAAAACACGCGCCGTAACGCCGGGCACAGGCGTGCAGGAACGGAATCGGGCGAAAGACCCAGTGCAGGAGTTGGACCACGGCCGGCGACTGGGGGCCGGCGGGAAGCGCGCTCATAGCTGTCATGGAGTCAGGATAGAAAACCGGGCCGGGTGGGGCAAGCCGCGTCGAACACGCCCTGCTGATCAGGACTGTCCCAAGTTTGACGTGGCACTGCCTCATTTTACGGGCAACTGCCTTATGTGCTCCTCAACGCCGTTGCCTGAGGGCCAGCAGGGACCACCGGAACCTGTCAGAGAAGACGACTAGCTCCAGTATGGCGTCGAGAGGCTGCACGGACTGGCGGTCTCAGGCGTCATCAGACAGGGTTGGTGCCCAACCGGTCGCGGTGGACCTCAATCTGCTGACTTGTTTGAAAAATTTCCTATGAGCAACGCTTGTGTTAGTGTCTTGATCCCGAGGTACAATTCATGTATATGGTTAGGGTCAGATTCCTGACAAATATAAGGAGGAACCCGAATGGACAGCGTGTATTCTTTATCTTTAATCGTAATTGCAGGTGTATCAGGTTTGGGTTTATGGGCTATTCGCCGAGGGTTTTGGCCTTACTTTAAGGATTTTTTGTTTGGTGTGGTATTGATGTACGGGAGCTCATTCGCTATTTTCATAGCCATAGCCATATCCCAAGACCAAGAAGATAACGATCCTTTTCCTAGACACCCTGGTAAGAGTCTATTTCAGAAAGGAATCGCTCGCATCCGGGACGTTTTTGGCCACATACTGCCTTGGAAGAAACGTCCCCCTGAGAAAATTTTTCTATCGGACTATTTAATAACAGTAGCCCAGGCCGGGCAATTGAGTGGTTGGGGAAAATGGTCATATCACATAACAAGTAAGAAATGGCTAAGTGCTGGGATTTGGTTTGGGACAAGGACCGGCTCTCTGTTTTCACTTCTTATGCTTGGGGTCTGGATGCGTATACCGAAGCGTGCGAGAACAAAGATTAAGCTCGTATTGGATGATTTCCTAATTGGGACGTATGCTTGGTCTAAAGAGGTGATAGTGAGAGAAGAAGGTAAGCAGGATTAAGTAAGAACTATAATGAACAATGGACATTCTTTATCCTGTTCCATATCGTGGCCCTTCCTTTCTGCATTTGCCCGCTGGCAACAGTCATAGACGGGTCAGCCCATAACAGATGACACCAGCCCCGCTCAACGGGTATCAGGTATCCCGAAAATGCGGGATCACATGCGCGCCCATCAGCTCAAGCACCCGGTAGGCGTGGCAGGCTTCCATGCCCGGCCACCAGATGCGAAAGATGAAATGGTTGACGCCCAGCCGGCCGCGGTGGGCCTCAATCTGCTCGATCACATCGTCTACGCTGCCCAGGATGAAACGGTCACGCGCCAGGGCCTCAAACGGCACCCGGAACGACTCCTGGCCGGGCATGGCTTTGTCCTGGCCCCAGTCGGCGTAAGCCTGGTATTTGCGCTCCAGGTAGGGCCGGGCCACGGCGACAGCTTCGTCCCGGCTGGTGGCCAGGTGCATCTCTTTGATGATGGGGACGGCCGGCCGCGGGCTGGTGTCGGCTTCTGCCAGCGCCGCTCGGTAGACCTGCATCTGGCGTTCGAGCGTGGACAGGGTGGCGTGCGGGTTGAGCAGCCAGGCGCAGCCTAAGCGGCCGGCCCGGGCCACCGCACTGTCGTGATTGGCCGCAATCCAGATCGGCGGGTGAGGGTGTTGGACCGGGCGGATGGTGCAGGTCCCGCCCGTCACACAGAAGTGTTTGCCGGCAAACGTCACCTCTTCTTCGGTCCACAGCCGGCGGATCAACTCCAGGGCTTCAAGAAAACGGCCGGTGCGGTCCCGGCGGGTGGTATTGAAGGCCGCATACTCAATATCCCGGTAGCCCAGCCCCAGGCCGAACACCACCCGCCCGTCGCTGATGACATCGAGCGAGGCCACGTCTTCGGCCAGCCCGACCGGGCTGTAGAGCGGCAGCAGCACAATCGACAAGATGAGGTCCATTGAACCGCTCTCGGCCGCCAGCCGGGCCAGGAGCGGAATGCTTTGCAGGTTCTGGTACGGCGGCGACAGAAAGTGCTGGCCGCAGGCAATCGAATCAAAGCCGGCGTCGCGCGCCAGGCGGGTGAGTTCAACCGTCTCGCGGAACCGCCTGGTCGGCGAGTCGGTCCGCGGGTGTTGGGGCATGACCATAATGCCGAACTTCATCGCTGTCCTCCTCCCTTTTGTCAGCTCAGAAAAGGCGGGCCCAGAACTTGAACAACAGTGTGCCGATAAAGGTTCCCAGGGCATAGCCGAGTACGCCCACCAGCACCCCGGGCGTCACCAGATTGTGCCAGCCCTTGGCCGCGGCCAGGGCCGGCGCGGTTGTCGCGCCCAGAATCGCCGCGTTGGAAGCAGTAATCAGCTCGGGCAGGCTGAGCCGGCACACGCTGCCGACCACAAACGTCACCAGTGCGTGAACGCTCAGCAGGATCAGCACCATCAGGGTCAGCAGGGGTGCCACCTCGATCATGGCCACAAGGTCGGCACCGGCGGCAATCGCCGCAAAGAACACAAAGGACAGGCCCACCCCCAGCTCAAAGCTGCCGGCCAGTTTCCGGGCCAGGTCTGGAACCAGGCTGGCCATCGCCAGGGTCAGGGCGGTGATACTCACATAGCGCCAGTCGGGCGCGTCCAGGACCGCCACCAGCCCATCTCCCAGCGAGACGACCACCAGGGCCACGGCCACGGCAAGGGTCAGCGACCTGGCTGTGACCGGCGGTGCCGGCCCTGTGTCCTGCACGCTGCCGGTGTGGGCGTGGGCGGGAAAATACCGCGCCAGCCAAGCCCGGGCCGGCAGCAGGGCGAGCAGGCCCAGATAGACCGCGCTGTATAAATTGTCGGTGGCCGTTGCCGCGGAGAAGAACGACGCATCTCGCCGCAAGCCGGTAATCTCTCCCAGGGCCGCATAGTTAACCGAGCCACCGATATATGTTGAGGCAAACAGCCCGGCAATGGCCGCTTCGCGCCGCGCCGCCGGCAGGCCGGACGCCGCCCCCAGGCCGCTCAGGTCCAGCAGCAACACTGCCACCGTAACGCCAGCGACGGTCCCCGCGCTTGCCAGCAGAAAGGCCAGGGTGGTCCGCGTGGTGTCAAAAAAGATGCGCCGCAGGTTGGCCTGAAACAGAAACAGCGGGATCAGCAGCGGCACAATGTAGGTGAAGACGAAGCCGTAGGCCGGTGCAGCGTGGGGGATGAGGCCCAGATTCGCCGCGGCAATAGCGACCAGAATGGCGATGACCGCGCCGGTCAGATGCGCACCGACCCGGGTCTTTTCAACCAAAA
Source organism: uncultured Binatia bacterium (SeqCode) (assembly GCA_965242605.1). Classification (GTDB taxonomy): domain Bacteria; phylum Desulfobacterota; class Binatia; order Bin18; family Bin18; genus JAAXHF01. The sequence goes on from CBDESS010000001.1 coordinate 1,085,836, forward strand.
AGCCCAGGCCGGCAATGACGAACAGGGCGGCGATGACCGCCGTATGATTGTCCGCGGATGCCAAGGCCATCAGCGGCCCTCCCCTTCCCGAAGCTGATGCTGCTCCGCCGCGGCCCGAAACGGCTCCAACTCGGCCAGATTGCCGCTCCGCAGCAGGTCCACAACCCAATGGTGGCCGTCTTCGGCGTCCTGCCGCCGGTGCCACTGCAAGCCGTACACAGCCCGCGCCTCCTCAGCCACCTCGTCCCCTTGCAGCGGATAGACCGCGGTACCAAAGCGGGCCCCGTCCTGGCGTTTGGCCCGCCGCGCAATATAGGGCGGCAACTGCCGGGTCGAGACCACAAACGGGCCGGGGGAAGCCGCAACCTGATCCTCCCAGCCCGTGGGCCGCCACATCGGACTAAAGCCGTAATACCAGCCACAGCCCGCGCTGAGGCCGAGCAGGCTGAGGCCGCCGCCGACCATCCACGGACCATACGGAGAGTGGTAGGCCCAGGCCAGGCCGCCGAAAAACAGGCTCGTCAGGCCGCTCACCACCCCGGCGTGGGTCATAATCGTAATCGTTCTCACCCGTTGTCTCCTCTCCCCCTTATAGTCCTCCTGCCGGCTCTCCCGCAATTGGGGGCCGCCCAGCCCACCTTTCTTGCTTTTGTGGCGAAACTCAGATAGAGCTGGCCTCATCCTGTCCGCCGGCAGAGCACACGGTCGGGGGACCACCAGGCAGGGGGGAACACGATGCAGCGGAACTTTGGCTTCCGGGTCCTGTGGATTGTCGCTATTGTCAGCATGAGCGGCTGCGGCCTGTCGGCACAGAAGCGTGACGGCCTCGTGCTCGGGGCACTGGCCGGGGCACTGGCCGGCGGAGGGGCCGGAGCTGGAATTGGCCCGGAAGCCAGCGATAATGAGAATGACGGACGGGCGGCCGGGATTGCCATTGGCGCGGCGACCGGGGCGATCATCGGCGGGATCATCGGCTATGCGCTGGCAGAAGAGGAAGCCCCGCCTCCACCGCCACCCCCGCCCCCTCCTCCGCCTCCGCCGCCTCCACCCCCAACGCCGGAACCGATGCCAGAGCCGGACCCGTGCCAGGGACTCGTCCTGCCGGGCATCATGTTTGCCTTTGACCGGGCGGATATCCAGCCCGAATTCGAGCCGGTGCTTGACGCAGTGGCACGTCGGCTCAGGGAGTGCGCCGATATCAGGATCACTGTCGAAGGGCATACCGACTCGAAGGGCTCTGAGGACTATAACCAGACCCTGTCCGAGCGGCGGGCCGAGGCCGTCATCGGCTACCTTGAAGCCCAGGGGGTGGATGCCGGACGGCTTGAGGCGGTCGGTATGGGGGAGAGTGCGCCGGTCGAGCCGAACCAGAACCCGGACGGCAGCGATAACCCGGACGGGCGGGCCAAGAACCGCCGGGTCGTCCTGAGCCCCCGCTAGATAGATGAAGAGGTGGGGCGGCCCGGACGCCGGCGAGGTCCTGACCGCCCCCCATCTCTGAGGATCAGGGCGACTGGGAGGGGGTAACTGTTAGAAGTCGCCCACGCAAACTTGACTTGGCTTACCTCGGTCACTGGCGGGAAACCTCCGCGCGGTTCCAGGAGAGGGCCTAGGCCTATCTCCTGAGAAGTGGGGGTAGCGAACCCCGTTGCGGCACACATGGCGGCCGCATAGCGGATAGCGAATTCCCGATAGCCTTCTGGGGTGCTCGTATCATACGGACGATGTGGCGGTTGATGTAGCCATTTGCCCGAAGGCCGGGGCTGTATGGAACGCCAACACCATCAAAATCAGCATTGCTGTAGTCATGCGTGTTGCCTCACGATAGCGCCCGCGGGTTCACTCCCCTGCTTCGGATGGGCCAATAACAAAGCGATGAACCCGCACAAAAAGCCCATTCTGTCCTATCTCCCCGCAACCACACGGGTTTTTGATACGGGGGACTACAAAATTGCCTTCTAAAAAGCCTCTAGCAGTACAAAAATGAGAGAAGCCAGGCTTGCCCCGGGCTCAATCTGGGGGCAATGCTCCCTCCCTCTCCATTTGAAGACCCGTCCCCCCCCTTGCGAAGGGGCATGGGGACCCCTGGAGGACAATCCCCTGTAGAGGCAAAACCGTAAGGGTGAGTTCAGATGCAACACGCATTGTTCATTCCCCTTCTTCGGATGGAACAATGACAAAGCCTTGCACGGGCTCTTGCCACCTGAGACGCGGGGATTCCCCCGGGCTTGGAAAGTCGTTCACCACAACATCCTTCTCCGCTCCCCGGATGAACTCGTGCCCGAGTGTGGTCACGGTGAAGGCGTGGCGTTGGAGGGTTTGCCCGTCTACGACAAGCGCCGCGGTATAATCCCCCTCCCCCAGCAGGTTCCAGTTCCAAACCAGGATGAAGCCGTTATCCCGGTCGCCGCATATCTCTTCGGTGTCCGCCCGGTCCAGGCCGCGCGCCGTCGCCGGCAACCGAAGCCCGTCATCGATGTAAATCTCGACCTCTTGCCCCTCACACACCCAGCCGCGGATATACCCTATGCCGCTCTGGAATGAGTTGGGGCCAGGGACTTCCAGGTTGCCGACCGGGGCCCCGGCTTCCAGCTCGGGGGCGGGGGGGCGTGGTGCGAGGGGGCGTGGTGATGATGGAACGATGACAAAGCCCTGCACGGGCTCTTGCCACCTGAGAAGCAGGGATTCCCCGGGGCTTGGAAAGTCGTTCACCACAACATCCTTCTCTGCTTCCCGGATGTACTCTTGCCCGAGTGTGGTCACGGTGAAGGCGTGGCGTTGCAGGGTCTGCCCGTCAACGACAAGGGAGGCGGTATAATCCCCATCTTCCATCAGGTTCCAGTTCCAGACCAGGATGAAGCCGTTATCCCGGTCGCCGCATATGTCTTCGGTGTCCGCCCGGTCCAGGCCGCGCGCCGTCGCCGGCAACCGAAGCCCGTCATCGATGTAAATCTCGACGGTCTGCCCCTCACACACCCAACCGCGGATATACCCTATGCCGCTCTGGAATGAGTTGGGGCCAGGGACTTCCAGGTTGCCGACCGGGGCCTCGGCTTCCGGCTCGGGGGCGGGGGCGGGTCGTGGTGCGGGGGGACGTGGGCGTGATGCGGGTCGTGGTGCGGGGGGGCGTGGCACTTCAGGTTGCCCGTACCAATTATAGCCGCCTGGCAGGCTGACCGTGCGGACTGTATAGCCCCATCCCCTATAATAATCCTTTGGTTGGAGTATGGGAGCCGTGATAGGGGGCAAGTCGAGTTGTGCACAGGACCTGCCTAGCCCGACTGGATCCCCGGGTTCGGTTCTCGACTCCCACCGATCGCCTACACGCTCCCAAGTCTTCTCGACACGATGATACGGGGGCATTGCATGGCAGAAGATGGGGTCGGGGCTACAGCCCGTTGTCAACGCATACACATTATCAGGTAGGCCAGCATTCCCAGCACCGTCCTTTGTTATCCACGCAAACCTGGCTTGGCTCATATCGGTCACTGCCGGGAAGCCTCCGGGCGGTTCTAGAATCGACCAGAAGGGCTTAAGGCTATAAAGGGAGTGGCGTCCGCCGACTACGGCGGACGCGGCACACCTGGCGGCCGCATGGCGGATAGCCCATTCCCGATAGCCTGCTACTGTGCTCACGTCATAGGGCGGGGCTGATGGGGGTGCCTGGATGGTGATGCGCTGTGGGGAGGAGCTTGAGGACAGCCATAGAGAAGAAGAAGTATCCAGGCTGAGATGCGGTTGGGAATGGAGGCTGTTGTCTGTATCCCGGTCCGTGCAGGGGAGGACATAGCGCCGCCCTGTCGGGCTCAGCTCGTCCTGAACACTAGGATGCTGGACCGTGCAGATCGGAAGTCCAGATGTGTCACCGCAGTGGGCACGCCAGCGGGCCGCGCTCCAAGGTGAATAGCCGTCGTGCTGCTCATAGACGGCCGGCCTGAAGGTATAATGCAGTTCTGAACGATCCTCTTTCAGGGCGGTCGAGCACCAATACTGCGCCTCTGCGGCTATCTCCGCCATGCTCGGAAGGGTATCCCGACAGCCGTCCGCATAGTCTTTGATGACCCGGAATATGCCCCCGCGCCCCGTGAAAGCGGTCTCCGCCAAGTAGTCTTCTCTGTCCTGGAAACCGCACAGGCTGCGCGTGCCATAGGGGCGATCATCGGGGTCAAGCGGGTTATAGGGGCGTTGGTGCGTCGGCGGAAGTAGTGGGCTGGGTGGGGTCAGACCCAGATGATCCGTGCAATGCAGGTGAAAGCCCCGGTGTGCGTCAAGGTTGCTGCACAAGACGCCCCGAGTACTCGAACTGAAGTACGTGTAGAAACTTCCAGCATTAACAATCCCTCTCCTTTCGCCGCACCTGACAGCGTATATCCCTCTCATCACACGAACACCCTGGCCGTCGCTGACAGAGGCACTCCCGTCCGACCGCCTGCCGTTCCACCGCCTGCGATGGTATCCTTCTCCCCGATACGTTGAGCAGGACGGCTGCCAGCGGTCTTTCCAATAATCCTGATCGCCGCTGCTATCGATCCAACTCTGGCGGTATACCTGCAACGCCTCAGCCGTGATGTCGTCCACGCTAGGCACGGTCGTCGTTGCCCCTGACAGATAGTCGCGGACCACCTGGAACGGGCTGGACGTGGCCAGCCGGGCATACGCGAGTTTGTTCTGATGTGCCAATCGGACCCAGGGGAATGGGCTGGCCGGGCCCACGGGGTCAATCTGCCCGTGATGGGATGTAACGACTACAGGGGGATCGAAAGGCGGCAAGCCGAGCTCTTCACAGGACACGCCTAGCCCAACCTCTACCCCGTGGTTAGTATACGGGGGCATTGCATTGCAGAGCACACGCCCCGGGTTACAGCCCGTTGTCAAGGCATATTGCCCTCGTTCGGGAATACCGAACCCTACTCCCTCATGCCCTTCCTGTAGCCAGCCAAACTTGGCCTGGCTCATGTCGGTCACGGCCGGGAAGCCTCCGGGCGGGTCTGTCACATCAAAGGGCCCGCGCTCGCCCTGTGCATGCGCACGGCATGCTGCGGCCGCATAGCGGATAGCCCATTCCTGATAGCCCAACTCATACCAGGGCGGGGTTGAGGTGGCGGTTGATGTAGCCATTTGCCCGAAGGCCGGGGCTGTATGGAACATCACCACCATCAGCATCAGAATCGCTGTGCTCATGCGTGTTGCCTCCGATCGCGCCAGATCGCAGGTGACAGAATCGTTCTTATCAGGCGCGAAAAATCTTACCAGGAGACACATCAGCATCTGACTCGCCCTCCTGGGCCACACGGGTAGGGTACATCAAGGGTCAATCCCGAGGGGGAAGCCAGCCACCACACGTTATATTGGACTTCCAGGTGGGCAGGACCGACACCACGGGCAGGCAGCACCCCTAAGGGAGGGATGAGAAGAGAGTGACAGCCGCAGGTAAAAACTCCCCCCTCTCACTCTTCACTCCTGTCTGCCGGGCCGCCGAGCCCGAACTTCTCCCGGATTCGGGCCTCAACGTTGACCGCAATCTCAGGGTTCTCTCGCAGATAGGTCTTGGCGTTCTCCCGGCCCTGGCCAATCCGGTCTCCGCCATATGAGTACCAGGCCCCGGCTTTCTCGATAATGCCCTGGTCGGTCCCGATGTCGATCAGCTCGCCCTCTTTTGACACCCCCCGACCGTACAAGATGTCGAACTCCGCCTCCTTGAACGGCGGCGCAAGCTTGTTTTTCACCACCTTGACCCTGGTTCGACTGCCGATAACAGCATCGGTGCTCTTGACCGCCCCGGTCCGGCGAATGTCCAAGCGGACCGAGGCGTAAAACTTGAGGGCGTTTCCGCCGGTCGTGGTCTCAGGGTTGCCGAACATCACGCCGATCTTCATCCGCACCTGGTTAATGAAGGTGACCATTGTTTTCGAGCGCGCAATCGTACCGACCAGCTTGCGCAGGGCTTGGGACATAAGGCGGGCCTGGAGTCCCATCTGCGGCTCGCCCATCTCGCCTTCAATCTCTGCCCGAGGGACGAGGGCAGCCACCGAGTCGACCACCACGACATCAATCGCCCCGCTGCGCACCAGGGTTTCGGTAATCTCAAGGGCCTGCTCGCCGTTGTCCGGCTGGGAGATCAGCAACTCGTCGCTCTGGACGCCCAGCTTTTGGGCGTAAGCCATATCGAGGGCGTGCTCGGCGTCCACAAAGGCGCAGGTGCCGCCGGCCTTCTGGGCCTGGGCGACGATATGCAGGGCCAGGGTCGTTTTTCCCGACGACTCGGGGCCATAGATTTCAATCACCCGACCGCGCGGCAGCCCGCCGATACCCAAGGCCAGGTCAAGGGTCAGCGAACCAGTCGAGATGGACTCAATGTCCTCAATGACGGCATCTTCGCCAAACCGCATAATCGCGCCTTTGCCAAACTGCTTTTCAATCTGGCTGACCGCTGAATCAAGCGCGCGCGCGCGGTCTCTGGCGTCTTTTTCATTCGCCATAGCTGCTCCTTCAGGAATTTCAGGGTCAGGTGGATGCAGGCGCGAATCAGGATGGCTCGCACCAATCGGGCCTATCTCCGAATAAAACCAGCCTCACCAATCGGGAGGCCGAGCAAAGCTCGTCGGACCCAGTCAAGGGCCAGTTGGGAGATGAGGGTTTTGATCCAGTCCCGGTTGCCCCACAGGGTGTAGCGACGTGAGACCAGGGTGCCGTCGCTGGCCAGGGCCAGGCAGGCTGTGCCAACTGGCTTGTCCTCGGTGGCACCATCCGGGCCGGCAATGCCGGTTGTGGCAAGAGCGATATCCGCGGCCAGCCGCTCGCGCACGCCGGTCGCCATTTCGCCCACGACCTCTTCACTGACCGCTCCGTGGAGCTGCAAGGTGTAGGGCTTGACGCCTAAGAGTCGGGTTTTGGCCGTATCTGAGTAGGCGACAACCGTGCCTTGGAAGTAGGCCGAGCTGCCCGGCACATTGGTCACCCGATGCCCGACCAGACCGCCTGAGCAGGCTTCTGCCAGGCCGAGCGTCTTGCCGGTTTTTTTGAGCAGGCGGCCCACCACTTCTTCCATGGTGACATCACCCTCCCCGTAGACATACGCGCCAATCCTGGCCCGGATACGCTCGGACAGGCTCTCCAGGCATTGCTCGGCCTCGCCCGGCTTGCCACGCACCGTCACCCGCACCGAGATCTGCGGAAAATTGGCCCGAAAGGCGAGACGGCCCTCATCCTCGCCAATCGTGCCGGCGATCATCTCGTCAAGCCCGGATTCGCTGATCCCAAAAGTCTGAAAGGTCCGGGTCAGAAACAGGTCGCCGCCGCCGCGCATCTCGCGGACCCAGGGCAAGACTGTCTCTTCCATCATCGGTTTCATCTCGCGCGGCACGCCGGGCAGTACAATCAGATGTTTTGTGCCGCGGGGCGTATCGAGGTCAAGCCGATAGCCGGGGGCCGTGCCCAGATGGTTGGGGACGATGACCGCGCCGGCCGGGAACTGGGCCTGTTTCAGATTGTTCTCGGGCATGACCCGGTTAAAAGAGGCAAACAACCGCCGGATATTCTCGGCCACCTCTTCGGAAAAGGTCAACTCCACTCCGGCAACCTTGGTCACAAGTTCGGTGGTCAGGTCATCGGCCGTCGGCCCAATCCCGCCGGTCGAGACAATCACATCGGCCTGCTCCATCGCCTGCCGCCAAGCCCACATAATCCGCTCAGCCACGTCACCCACGGTAATCACGGTGGCGACCTCCATCCCGGCTTCGACAAACTTGTCGGCAATGTAATTGGCGTTGGTATCGACCACTTTGCCAGTTGTGATCTCGTCCCCAGTGCTGAGAATAGCCACACGTTCAATCATAAGACACCTCTTGTGAGCAGGCGGAGTACGAGATTGGCGTACAGCCCCGCGACAACATCGTCAAACACAACTCCCAGCCCGCCGGCCACCTGGCGATCAAAGTAACGGGCGGGCTGGGGCTTGAGGATATCAAACAGGCGGAAAAGCGCAAAGGCGACGAGCAGGCGAGGCAGGGTGAGGTCGAGCCAGGCGGTCGCGCACAAGAAACCGGCGATCTCATCAATGACGATCTTGCCGCTATCGTGCTCGCCGAGGTAGCCCTCGGCCGCGCCGGCCAGCCAGCAGGCCGCCCCAATCAGTGCGCTGAGGGCGACAAACCCAAGTGCGGGTGAGGCGGCAAACAGCGCCGCGGAGACGAAAATCAGCGGCAGCGCGGCCAGGGAGCCGACCGTTCCTGGCGCAACGGGCGCGTAACCCAGGTGGGCCCCGGTGGCCAGGAAAAGAATCAGCCGGCGCACGCCAGACCCAGCCCTGAGAGACTGTCTTGCAGGGCATCTCGAAAATCCGGATGGGCAATGGCGATCAAGGCTTCGGCCCGGGCCTGGAGGTCTTTGCCTTTGAGCCTGGCGGCACCGTATTCGGTAACAATATAATCGGTACAGAAGCGCGGAGTGGTCACCATCGCCCCGGTGGCCAGACGAGGCACAATTTTTGAGTGCTTGCCATCTTCGGTGGTTGACGGCAGGGCGATGATCGAAACGCCCCCCTCTGACAGCGCCGCGGCTTCAACGTAGTCCAGACTGCCGCCCACGCCGCTGATTTGGACCGGCCCGATGGTCTCGCCGTTGCTCTGGCCGTGGAGGTCAATCTCGACTGCGGAGTTGATGGACACAAAGCGGGGCAGTTTGGCCAGCAGCAGGATGTTGTGCGTCACACTCGAAGTGGCCATCTGGACGCTCGGCGTTCGCTCGCAGAAGTCATACAACTCCTGAGTGCCGGCCAACTCGCCGGTCACGAGCTTGGGCGTGTGGCGGACCTTGTCCATGAACTCGAGCAGCCCTTGCGAGAGCATACCCGAGTACAGGTTGACCCCGCGTTTTTCGGCCAGACGGCCTAACACCATATCGGGCACCGAGCCAACGCCGAGCTGCACCCAGGCGTTGTCCGGCACCAGCCCTAAGACGGTCTCGGCGATCCGCCGGTCCCGTTCGGTCTGGTGCGGGGCGGTGTAGACGCCGAGCGGCTCGGACGACTCAATCGCATAGTCAATTTTATCAACTGGTACCCGGCTGTTGCCGGCGGTCATCGGCATATGAGTATTGACCTCGGCAATCACCAGCCTGGCGCTGTCAATAAAGTCCTGGTAGAGGCTGACCGAAATCCCCAGACTGACCATACCGTCGCCGTCTGGCGGCGAGACCTGGGCAACAACCACATCCGGCTTAATCAGGCCATTTTTGTTGACAATTCTGGTGATCTCGCTAAATCGCATCGGCACAAAGCCGACCTTGCCGGCTTTGAACAAATGGCGAATCTGGGGGGCTGCCTGCCAGGTTGTATAGCTGAAGTTTGTGCCCAGGCCGGTGCGCAAAAACGGGTAGGAGCCAAAGGCCAGGCCGGAATAAATCGTCAGATTGCTGAAGCGCTCAACCTCTTGCCCAAAGGCCCGATACAAGGTCGTCGGCTCAACGCAGCCGTGGGGGAAGATAACGGTGCTCGCGTCGGGAATGGCCTGGACGGCTTGGCTGGGACTCACAAGTTTCATGCTGGCCTCACTGGGGGGGTGTCCTCCGCGGTGTCTGGGCAGCGTATGATGACAGGCGGCCCGTGTCCAGGGTCAGGGCAGAATCGCATACTTGATCCCCCTCCCCTGCTCTAAGAGTTCAAACACCGCCGGAAGCTCGGCCAGGGGGTAGCTGGCGCTAATCAGGGCGACGCTTGGAATGCTTCCGCTTGCCAGCAGTTCGTAGGCGCGCTGCACAGCCGGGGGGGTAAAATGGAAGGGGCTGAACAGGCGGACCTGATCATAGTGGACCCGACAGGTATCAAGGGCGATCGTTGTTCCTGGCGGACAGCCACCAAAGAGGATCAGCTGGCCACCCGGACGGGGCCAAAAAACCGCCTCCTGCCACACCTGGGGCTGGGCGGTACACTCCACAACGAGGTCGGCCCCCCGCCCGTGGGTGAGGCGCAACACCTCATCACGGGCGTCTTCAGCCGAACGGGCAATAATCCCGCTGGCTCCGAGTCGGCAGGCAATCCCGGCTCGGTATGGGTTGCGGGCCACCACATACACCCGCTTGACCCCGAGCAGGCGCAAGACCGCCAGATGCAGCAGGCCAAAAGCGCCGGCACCAATGATGAGCGCGGTGTCGTCCGGCCGCAGGGCGATAGGCGCAAGACCGAACACTACGCACGACAGGGGCTCCAGCAGACACGCCTCGGCAAAAGACAGCCTCTCGGGCTTGGGGAAGAGATTGGTCTGGTGAACCCGGGCCGGAATACGCACATATTCAGCGTAACCGCCCAGGGCCATCGTCTCCATGAGCGATACGCACAGGTTTTCCTGCGCACGCTGACAGTAAAAACAACTCCCGCACGGGCCGCTCGGAGCAAGCATCACGGCGTCGCCCTCACGAACAGACCGCACCCGACTGCCGCACGCGGCCACCGTGCCGGCGTACTCATGGCCAAATCGAACCGGCGGCGGCCATTTGGGGTGGCCGCGGCGGAAGGCTTTGAGGTCCGTGCCACAGGTCAGCGCGGCATTGACCTTCAACACAATCTCGTCCTCTCCAGGCTGAGGGATGGGGGCGTCCTGAACAGCCATCCGGCCCGGACCGAGCAACATCACGGCTTGCATGAGGAGTCTCACCACAGCAGCGGGCGGACATGGAAATGATAATGGTCGGGAATCTGGCGCATGACGTGATCAAATGTCCACTTGGGAAACTGGCCGGTGTATTTCTGCTCGGCAACCAGATTGAGCGCCTCTTCCATGAAGGCGACTTCATCCGGGGTGAGCGCAACCCGGTGTTCGGCCAGGACGGCGATCGGCACCTCGCAGGCGTCACAGTCGAGAATGGTAAATTTCAGCGGCCGGTGAAACTCGGCATACCAGGGGGTATAGCGGGCCAGTTCACACAGGTCGCACACCCGGCCCGAGGCCATCGTGCCGACCGGGGGCGGCTGACAGCCAGCCGGCCGCACAAACTTCCCGCTGGCCTGTTTGTCGGCCACCAGGCCGCGGACTTTTTCGACATAGGTCAGCTCCTCTGCGCTCAGTTCGTCCGGTTTTGGATTGCCATCTTTGTCGGGTAGCACCCGGACCGGGAGCGGACCGGGACCGCCGTCAAGGATGACAACATGAAGCGGCTGATACAACTCAACCAGTACGCGCGCCTCTCCGGGCGAACCGAACGACAGCCACGCCGGGCGGTCGGCCATATGCTCTGCCTCCAATGACGCTGTCCTCGTTCCCCAAGACTGGCGTTCAGACTTCAATGCTGTACAGCTTGGCCGCGGTATCGTGGACGATCTTGCGCCGGTCGGTCTCGTCCAACTCAGCAAAGGTCTTGTTGATGAAGTCGTGCGAGCGCGGCCAAGTGGCGGCGGTATGCGGGTAGTCCGAAGACCACATGGTGTTGTCCGGGCCGTACAGGTCGAGGGTACGGATGAAGAGCGGTTCGTTGATGAAAGTCGCGTAGACCTGACGCTTGACGTAGTCGCTGGGCTTGAGGCTCAGTTCGGCCGGCGTGCCCATTGAACCCAGGCGGCCATGAATCAGGTCCATCCGCCACATGAAGTACGGCATCCAGGCTACGTCATTCTCAGCCGAGACGATCTTCAGTTTCGGAAATCGATCCAGAACGCCGCCGAGCACGAACACGGCCAGCGAGCGTTCGACTTCGTGATACAGGGTGGTCGCCTGAAGGGCCAGGTTGTTGCTGAAGAAGTCAATGCCGGTGCCTTTGCGTCCGGTCAGGATATGCAGCGACAGGGGCATGTTGAGGTCGGACGCCGCGGCCCAGAACGGGTCATAGATCGTATCGCTATAGGGGGTGTCGCCCGGTGGCTCGGCCCAGATCATGGCCCCACGGATACCTTTTTTGGCGCAGCGTTCGAGCTCTCTGGTGCCGGCCTGAATATCTTCGAGCGTAATCAGACCCAGTGGCAGGAGGCGTTTGGGGTCATGGCTGCAATATTCGGCGGCCCAATCGTTATAGGCGGAGAAACAGGCGGCGCGGAGCTCAACATCGTCAAGCATGTAGAGCGGCATACCCATTGAGGTGTAGATCGCCTCGGCGATCACGCCATCCCGGTCCTGGTCTTTGAGCCGGGCGGCCGGGTCCCACACCGACGCGGGAGCCTGATCCATGCCCTTTTTATTGTGCTCGGGCAGCTCGGCCGACGGCACGCCGGCACCAAAGAATGCCGCAACCGGGAAAGGAGAGATGTTTTCGCACACAAAATATTCGCCCTCTTTTCCGTTGAGGTCTTTGACGGTGTGGGGTGCCTTGTCACGGAACTTCTCATCAAGGCGTTCCTTCCACATGCCGGGCGGTTCGACAAAATGCGAATCCGCTGAAATAACGCTAGAGTCTGCCATACGAGATCCTCCTTTTCCGGTATGGTGTGGCAGCGTCACCGTACGCCTTTTTTCCCGCCCGATGCAAGGGTCAAGGTCGTGAAAAAATCGGGATTGTCGGACGGCTCAGGAGCTTGATAAGATGCCTCCCGTCCCGAGCTCTGTGCCCCCGTAGCTCAGCCGGATAGAGCATCGGATTCCTAATCCGAGGGTCGTGCGTTCGAATCGCGCCGGGGGTATTCAGGAGTTCAGGGTGTCGTGCGTTTTCAGCCGATAGGCACGGGCCGCGCTGTCGTGGAACAGGGCGAGCCGTTCAGCGGCCGAGAAGTCCCTGGTGATGCGCTTGAAGGCATTCCACAACACCGCATAGGAGCACGAGGTCTTATCGACCGGGAAGTTGCTCTCAAACATGCAGCGCTTGGTCCCGAACTGCTCAATGCAGAACAGATAGTAGGGGCTGAGAGCCTGGGCCAGTTGGACCGAGGTCGGCGGAGCGGCCTGTTTATGCCAGCCAAAGCCGCACATCGGCATGGTCAGGCCGCCGAGTTTGACCATCACGTTGGGGCAGGTGGCCAGCTCAGCCATCCCCCGTTTCCAGTCCTGAAAGACGGTCTCTTGCCGACCCTGGTAGGGACCGATGCCGAGCGGCCCGCCAACGTGGTCAAGAATGATGGTTCCGTCCGGGCAGGCACGGGCCAGGTCCACCAGTTCGTTGATCTGGGTGTGATACATCCAGGCGTCAAAGCTCAGGTCCAGCCGATGCAGACAGGCTAGCCCTTTGCGAAACGTCGCCTCTCGCATCAGACCCTCCGGCGCGCCGGTATGGGCATTCCGAATATCGGGGCTGGCGTGCCAGCTGGCCGCATGACGAATCCCCCGAAAACGGTTGGGGCTGGCCGCCAGATGCGCCTCAAGGACCGCTTCCACCCCATCGCCCAGAGACAGGTCGGCAAAGCCGACGATCCCGGCGCAGGCGGCCATTGGGCCATAGTTGCCGCTGGCACTCTGAGCGGCGGTACCCTGGACAAACTCCGTCTCGCCAACGGGTTTCATCTCCCCCGGCCCGTCTTTGCGGTACATGGATAGACATTCGACAAAGACGGTCTGCACGACTCTGTGCCCGCTGTCGGTGTCTTGCAGCAGCTCGTCAAGCAGGTAGCGGTTGCCCGGATGGTCCCATAAATGATGGTGCGGATCACAGATGGGCAGCTCGGGGTCAAGGGTCGTCTCAGCGCCGGTCTTCAGCCACTCGTCACGATCGCGTGTCATGGGAGTCCTCCTCTGCGTAGGCTTCGGCCAGCAGATCCACGGTATGCACGGCTTCAATGGCCGCGCCCCGCTGCTGAAGACCGGCCCGGATCTGCATCAGGCAGCCGGGATTGCCCATCACAACCGTCTCGGCCCTGGTGCTCTGGATGTTGTCAACTTTGCGACGCAGAAGCCGTTCGGCCATCTCGGGCTCGGTGAGGTTATAGGTGCCGGCGCTGCCACAACACCGGTCAGACTCGGGCATATCGACGACCCGCAGTCCGGGAATAGCCGCCAGCAGGGCGCGCGGCTGGGCGCGGACCTGTTGGCCGTGGGCCAGGTGGCAGGCGTCGTGGTAGGTCACGATTTTGTTCAAGGCCCTGGTCGGCTTGATCGGCCCAATGTCGGCCAGAAACTCCGACACGTCTTTCGTCCTGGCTGCCAGTTGCTCTGCCCGCTCACGGTACACCGGGTCGTCTTTGAGCAGCTCGCCATACTCCTTCATCATCGCCCCGCAGCCCGAGGCGTTGATGATGAGGACATCAACGTCAAGCTCGCCGAAGACCTCAACATTGCGCCGCGCCAGCGCCAGGGCTTCGGACCTGTTGCCGTTATGCAACAACAAGGCTCCGCAGCAAGCCTGGCTTTTGGGTACCAGGACCTCGCAGCCATTGTGGCGCAACGCCTTGACGGTCGCCTCATTGGTCGCGCCAAACAGCTCGGGCATGACACAGCCGGACAGCATAGCCACCCGGTAGCGCTGGCTCCCAACAGGGGCGTAGCGGTCCTGGAGCACCGCCGAAGACAGGCCGTCCCAGTCCGGGATGAGGCCAAACTGCGAGCGCAGGCGGGCGGGAAGCCAGTTGACCCGTGCCAGACGGCCCAGCCCCAGCCGTGAGCCGAGCCGCAGCAACCCGGCGAACAGGTGCATGCTAACCGGGTTGGGAAAAATCGTATCAATGGCCCGCCGGGCGAGGCGCTTGGCCAGCGGCCGCTTGTAATGCTGCTCAATGTACGGCCGGGCTCCTTCAATAAGCGCCCCATACTGCACCCCGGACGGACAGGCCGTCTCACACGCCCGGCAGCCCAGGCACAGGTCGAGATGCCGCACGACCTCAGAATCCAGACCAAAGCGGCCCTCTTGCAACGCCCGCAGGGTCAGAATACGGCCCCGCGGGGAGTCCATCTCGGTCCCCAACTCGGCATATGTCGGGCAGAATGGCAGGCACAGTCCACAGTGCACACAGTCAAAGAATTTCTCGTGATCGACAAAATTGGCGTGTTCGTGTGGCATACGACGCCTAAATGCCGCCGACAAACCGGCCGGGGTTCAGCACCTGCTGCGGATCAAAGGTGTCTTTGAGCTTTTTCATCAGCGGGAAGGCACTGCCGACCGGCCCCCACACATCAACCCGGTCCTTCAGACCCGGATCAATCTGCTCAACAACGAGATAGCCGTTCATTTTTTTGACCAGGATACGCAGCCAGTCAAGCAGGGAGACAAACTGCCCGGCAGGGTGGGACAGGCTCTCCTCCTCATTCAAACTGTCATCACGTCCCGCTTTGGAGCGGACAAAGCGGGTGTACACAATGCCGTTCCCGGCCCGGGCCTGAAGCTGGACCGTCAGGCCGTGCAGGCCGACCTGATCTTCCACCTGGCGACAAAACTCGGCCACCCGGTCTGGCAGCAGACTGGTTTTGCAGCGCAAGCCGGCCTGACCGCTGACCGGAAAGTCGCGCAGGGCAAGGGCCAGCTCATGGGCGGCCTGGCCTTCAAGATGTTCAAGGCGCAAGCCGGCCTGGCTGGCCAGCTCGCTCAGGCGCTGGCGTTGATAGTCAAGCTCCTGGGTCACGCCTGCCAAGCCGACAACAAGCAGAGATTCGGCCGGGTCATCGGCGAGATGGGCTGGATCGAAATTGGTCAGTTCCAGGAAGAAGGGCTGCAACTCGGCAGTAATCTGCTGCAAGGTGGCCTGCATGGCGCGGTCGGCAGAGGAGAAACGGAGCATCAGAATGGCCTGGGCTTCCGGCCGGGGTCGGATCTTGAAAGTCGCCTCAACAATGACCCCCAGGCTGCCGAGCGAGCCGCAGTAGAGCTTGGCCAGATCGTAGCCGGCCACATTTTTGACCACCCGCCCGCCGCCTTTCACCAGCGCGCCATCCGCCCGGACGACTTTCAGCCCAATCAGAAAATCGCGGACCGTGCCCTGTGAGAAACGGGCCGGTCCGCTCAGGTTGGTTGCTATCAAGCCGCCGACCGTAACCTGTTCCGGGTTGGGCGGATCGAGCGGCAGCCACTGCCCGTTCTCGCCCAAAACGGCCTGGAGTTGCGAGAGAGTCATGCCGGCCTCAGCCGTGACCGTCATGTCGGTCGGTTGGTAGTCCAGCAGCGTATTCAGCCGTTCCAGACACAGCGCAATGTCATAGCGGCGCGGGCGAGCGCCCAGGTACAGAAACGCCCCCAGTCCGACCGGGGCAACCGCCAGCTTACGCTCACCGGCGTCCCGCAGTGCTGCCGACACCTGCTCAACCGAGGTCGGGAGCAGCACCTCGCGCGGCTCAACCCCGTCAATCACAAATCGCTCTCCAGCCTCAAGATGGGACATGGTATCCTCATTCACACTGTCAGCACGTCCCACCCTGCCATAAACCAGCCCTCATCACGCGAAATCCCGCTGATCCTGCTCTCACAGCGGGACCTGACGACGCGGCGCGCACACGTCGATACAGCCCGTCCCGGGCGTGGGAACGATCTTATGCGGGTTACACCGATTGTCGGGATTGAACACCGCGCGCAGCTCGCTCATACACAGCAGGTCTTCAGGGCTGAAGATCAGCGGCATCTGGGCCCGCTTCTCAACGCCAATCCCGTGCTCGCCGGTCAGGCTGCCACCAAGGTCAACGCAGGCTTTCAAAATCTCCTGGCCGGCCTGCACTACCCGCTCGGCCTCACCCGGATTGCGCTCGTCGTACATCAGAATGGGATGAATGTTGCCATCTCCGGCGTGAAAGACGTTGGCAATTCGCAAATTGTATTTCTCGGCTACCGCGGCTATTGTGCGCAGGATATCCGGCACCCTGGTGCGCGGCACGACTCCATCCTGGGTACAGTAATTCGGGGCCAGGCGGCCCACTGCACCAAACGCCCGCTTACGGCTGGTCCACAGTGCCAGGCGTTCAGCATCGTCCTCAGCCACCCGGACTTCACGGGCGCTGTTATGCCGACAGATGTCCATGATCTTGCGCGTCTGGGGCGCAAGGCCGGCCTCCAAGCCGTCGAGTTCAATAATCAGCACCGCCCCGGCGTCGGTCGGAAACCCAAACTGAAAAGCGGCTTCAACGGCCTGAATAATAAGCCGGTCCATCATTTCCAGAGCCGCCGGCACAATACCGGCGGCAATAATGTCCGATACGGTCTGGGTCGCCCGGTGGACCGACTCAAACACGCCCAGAAAGGTGCGGTAGGCCTGCGGCTGGCGGGTCAGGCGCAGCGTCGCCTCGGTCACTAGTCCGAAGGTCCCCTCGGCCCCAATCGTAACCCCGCGCAGATCATAGCCCGGCACATCTTCAACCGCCCCGCCGAGCGTGACCAACTCACCGTCCGGCAGCACCAACTCCAGGCCCAGGACATGGTTGGTCGTCACCCCATATTTCAGGGTATGGGGTCCGCCCGAGTTCTCGGCTACATTGCCGCCGATGGTACACGCCTGCTGACTCGACGGGTCTGGTGCATAGTGCAGCCCGTCTTTTTTGACCGCGTTACTGACCCACAGGTTGACGACCCCGGCTTCGGCCACCACATAGCGGTTGGCCAGGTCGATATGCTTGATCGTATTCATCCGGCTGGTGCCGATCATCACCGGCGCTTCAACCGGCAGACAGCCGCCGCTCAGCCCGGTACCAGCCCCACGCGGGACAAAGGCGATGTTCTCTTTGTGCAGGAATTTGACAACCGCGACCGTCTCGGTGGTTGAGCGCGGCAGCACGACCACCTCGGGAACCGACTTCTCCAGGGTGTAGCCGTCGCATTCGTAGGTGGCTAAGGCCCGCGCGTTGGCCACCAGCCCATCGGTCCCCACAATCTCGCCCAGGTGCTCAACCGTACTCACATCCATAACACGCTCCTTCGCGATCAGCCTGTGGCTTCCGCCGGATCATCCGCCTGACCGCATACCGCCCCAAGCCGCAAGTGTTATGGGTTCTGGTGGGGAAGTCAACAGGTCAGGAGTTGACAAAAACACCCGGCTCCCGCTTATTACAATGCCATGAAAAAGCGAGTTGCTGTTGTCGGGGCCACGGGTATTGCCGGACAACAATTTCTGGTGGCCCTCGAAAATCACCCCTGGTTTGAGGTGGGTCTTGTAGCTGCCTCGCAGCGCTCAGCCGGAAAAACCTACGCTGAGGCGATTCGGGACGCCAGGACGGGTGCCCGGCAGTGGTGGTGTCAGGAAGAGCCGCCACAAGCAATGCTGTCGCTGCGAGTGCATGAGGCGTCGTCAATTGACCTGAGCGATATTGATCTGGTGTTCTCCGCGGTCGAGTCCGGCCCCGCCCGGGAACTGGAGCCGCTGTACGCCGTCACCACCCCGGTCGTCAGTACGGCCTCGGCCTTCCGCTATGAAGCCGATGTACCGCTGCTGATTCCGGGCGTCAACCTGGATCACATCGGTCTGATCGACAGCCAGCAGAAAAACCGGGGCTGGAGCGGCTACATTGCCACCCAGCCCAACTGCACCACAATCGGCTTGGCGATTACGCTCAAGCCGCTGTTTGATGCCTTTGGCCTGCAAAAGGTCATTCTGACCTCAATGCAGGGTCTGTCCGGGGCCGGGCGCTCTCCCGGCGTTATCGGACTTGATGTTGTGGATAACATCATCCCCTTTATCTCTGGCGAAGAAGAAAAGGTCGAAAAAGAAGCCCGGAAGATCATGGGCAGCCTGTCGGCCGGTACGATCAGGCCGGCGGATTTTTCGGTCAGCGCCACCTGCACCCGGGTGGCCGTGCTTGAGGGACATACCGAATCGGTCCTGGCCGTGATGGACAGGCCGTGCTCAATTGACGATGCACGGGCGGCCATGATCGCCTTTGGCCACGAGTTCGGGAAGCTGGGCCTGCCCTCAGCGCCCAAGCATATGATTATCGCCCACGACGACCCGTTCCGTCCCCAGCCCCGTTTAGATCGAGACGCCGAAGACGGCATGGCGACCTCGGCCGGCCGGTTTCGGGCCGATAGTGCGCTGGATAACGGGGTCAAATACCTGCTCGTCAGCCATAACACCAAAATGGGCGCGGCCAAGGGGGCGGTGCTGCTGGCCGAGTATCTCCATCAGCAGAGCTATGTCTGACCACGGCTTCTCAGGATTACCATGATGCGGTCGGGGCCGGATGCACCGCGCGACAGATCGCTTTTTCCCACATGCCGCCAGCCTACCAACCCGCAGACCTGCCCCCAAAGTCGGCCAGCTTCTGGCAGCTGGCCGGACCCGGTGCCGTCCTGGTCGGCCTGTCTATTGGGGCCGGTGAGCTGATTGTCTGGCCCCGCAATACCGCCCGGTTTGGGGCCGGCATGACCTGGGCGGCGGTGCTGGGGGTGTTTGTTCAGCTCTGGATCAACTGCGAGATCGGCCGCTATACGCTGGCCACCGGCGAGAGCATCTACGGTGGCTTTGCCCGCTTGTCGCGCCATTTTGCCTGGATCTTTCTGATGCTGAATGTGTGCAGCTGGATTTTGCCCGGCTGGGCGCGGGCATGTGGCGGGGCACTCAAAGCCCTGATTGTCGGCCCCCAGGGTTGGGGAGCGCCTTGGATGTGGACGACGATAACCTTTGTCGGGGTGGCAGGTGTCCTGTTTGGGCCGAAGCGGGTGTATGCTTCGCTGGAGCAGACGGTCAAAGTTCTGGTTGTGGTGATTACAGTCGGCTTAGTAGCGATTGCGTTTTCGGTCGGCGGGGCGGCGACCTGGAAAGAACTGGGCCGGGGAATGCTGAATATCCCGTATAAAGACCCCGACATGGCCGTGTATGCCTTATTCTCCTCAATTGTTTTTGCCGGAGCGGGAGGAACGGCCAATCTGTTCTTTTCGTTTTATATCCGGGACAAAGGCTGGGGGATGGGTGTGCGCTGGTGCCAACAGTGCTCAACCCGCTGCGCGAGCGCCAGGAGGCAACAGCTGAGCGGGCGTTTCAGGTCATGATCACCGGGCGCAATATGCAGCGCTGGCGGGCCTGGTTCCGGCATCTGCAACTTGACCAGGCACTCTTTTTCTGGCTGCTGAATACCTTCACCATTCTTCTGTTCATCTACGGCGCGCTGGCCGTTCTCCACCCCCGCGGCATTGTTCCCAATCAGGAGTTGCTGGTGTGGCAGGAGGCCGAAATCCTGGGCAGCTTATGGGGGTCGTTTGGCAAGCTGGTGTTTTTGCTGGTCGGCACCGCGTGTCTGTTCAGCACACAGCTGACGCTGATCGATGGGGTGGCCCGGTCATGCGCGGATATTCTGCACACCAACTATCCCTGGGCGCGGAAAAAACCGCTCGGCTGGTGGTATGCTACCATTGCCCTGGCCTGGATTGTGGTCGGCGTTGTCCTGACCTATGTATATGAAAGCCTGCCGCCCATCCTGTTCCTGCTGGGTTCGGCGTTTTTCGGTGGGATTGCTATGGCTATCTATACCCCGCTGGCCCTGGTCTTGAACCGGACCAAGCTGCCGACCGAACTGCGACCCGGCCCGGTACGCTGCGCCGTTCTGGGAGCGATCAGCCTTTTCTATATTGTGTTTGCGCTCAGTTCGGCCGTGCTGCTGGGCCGACGCTTGTTCGTGTAGCCCACAGAGGGCATAGACCGCCCTCTGTGACTGTCTTGGCCGACTTAGACACTGCCCGACAGGGTAAAAGCGATCACCAGGGCATAGATGGCCAGCGCCTCAATGAAGGCAATACCGATAATCATCGGTGTCTGAATCCGGTCAGCCGAACTCGGGTTACGGCCGATGGACTCCATCGCCGCGGCAACCGCCCGGCCTTGGCCCAAGCCGGCTCCAACCGCGGCAATGCCGATAGCCAGGCCGGCGGCCAGGGCGATCATGCCGCGCGACGAGTCGCCCCCCTCCGCGGCAAACGCCGCGCCGCTTGTGCTCAGCACCATGAGCGCCGCCAAAACACCAATACGCCAGACTCTCTTCATACCTCTACTCCTTTCTCGCCTCCCAACGGCAGAGACCTGGGCACACCTCTCTATCCTCCTCGCCCGTCCTCGCCCCTCTGTCGTCTGGATAGCTGTTTCTCATCCCGTTTTTTCCTCATTCACCCTGAGAAGGATATCATTGTCCACCTCACGTTTCACTCTGGTGGTGGTCGTCATGGGCTACAGCCAGGGAGACGTACACCAGACTGAGCAGGGTAAACACAAATGCCTGGACCAGGGAGACAAACGCCCCGAGTGCGTAGAACACCACCGGAATGCCGACCTTGGTCAGATCGGTGAAAATCTCCAGAACAACGTGATCGCCTGTCATATTCCCGAACAGCCGTAGTCCCAGGGAAAAGGGCCGGACAAAGTTGTCTATCAACTCCAGCGGAACCATCAGAAACCCGAGCCACCAGATCGGCCCGACAAAGTGCTTCAGATAGGCGAGACCCTGTTCTCGAAAGGCGAAAAAATTGTAGGCCGTGAACGACAGGACGCCGAGGGCGAAGGTGATGTTGAAATTGCTCGTCGGCGGAAGAAAGCCCGGCACGAGGCCGGTCAGGTTGGCGCAGAGAATGAACAGGAAAAAACTGCCGTAGAGGTGGACGTAGCGCCGGGCCTGGTGTCCCAGGATGCCCTCTGCCATGCCCGAGACGCCCTCAACCAGTAGTTCAGCCATGTTGCGCAGGCTGAGCGAATCGTCTGGAATGTTCGGGTCTGGGGCGGCGTCCATCTGTCGCCTGGCCCGGTAAGCCAGGAAAATAAGCAGGCCGGTGATGAGAAGAGAGGTGGCAAGATGTCCCGGCAGAAGATTCAGGCCGGGAATCGCAGCAACCCAGGTAAAGGGGTGATGGTCCATGTCACTCGCCTATGAGTACGCCGTCTTGGATTTTGATTCGGACAGGCCGACTATCACGCAGGCCAACAGCAGTAAAGACACCCCGACGGCGAAGCTCTGCCCATGCACCGGGTAGCGCAGCAGGAGGACGCTCAACAAAGCTAGAAAAAACACGCTTTTGGCTGCAAACCACAGGACGGTGCGAGATTTTCCGGCCCAGCCCTTGGGCGACGAGGAAAGTGCGCTACGGATCAGTTTTTTGAGCAGCCAGAAATTGCCCTGCATGACGGCCCCGCCCAGAATGAGACTGAAAATATGTCCATATCCGGCCAGCCAGCCAAGCCCGGCGCTGAGGCCGACGAGGAGAAGGTTCAGCCACTCAATTTTTTCTATGGTGGTGTGGTTGGTCCGCAAAAGTGGAACGCTATAGCCTCTTGACAAGGAAGACATCTCACTTTCTGCGATGAGACAGATGTTGGAGGACGAGAATCAGACGGTACAGCGCCCCGGCCATGCCGCCGATCGCGCCAAGCATCAACAGGAGGGGAGCTGTTCCAAGCAGGCCATCGAGGTAACGCCCGAGAAAAATTCCGGCCAGGACCGCTCCGGCAAATTCGAAGCCCAGAGCGCCATATCTGCCGTAGACGAAAAGGGTGGTAGAGCGAGGCATACCGATATGAGTGAGTTATCCACACCTGTGAATAATTCGATAACTTCCTATGTTGTCATAAGTTTTCCGACAGTTTTCACAGGGTTTTCCACATACCTGAGACCGAGCTTCAGGTCGGCCCGATTTGCCGCATGACTTCTGTGGCGGCAGAGACTGTTTCGTCAATCTCGGCCTCGCCGTGGGCCAGGGAGACAAAGGCGGCCTCGAACTGAGAGGGCGGGAGATAGATGCCGCGCTTGATCATGCCGTGAAAATACCGGGCAAACAACACGGTGTCACAGCCGATGGCGCTGGTATAATCGCGGACCTGATCAACGCCAAAGAAAACGGTGATCATTGAGCCAAGCTGATTGACACAAGCCTGAACGCCGGCGTCTTGAACGGCCTTTCGCAATCCTTCTGCCAAGCGAGCGCTCGTTTTGTTCAAGCGCGCATACGCGCCCGAGGTGTTCATGACCTTGAGCGTTTCAATGCCGGCTGTGACCGCTAAGGGATTGCCCGACAGGGTTCCGGCCTGGTAGACTGGGCCGAGCGGGGCAAGACAGTCCATAATGTCCCGTTTACCGCCAACCGCCGCCAACGGCAGTCCGCCGCCGATAACTTTGCCAAAACAACTCAGGTCGGGGTTAAGACCGTACAGTTCCTGAGCCCCGCCTCGCGCCAGGCGAAAGCCGCTCATAACCTCGTCAAAGATAAGGACTATTCCGGCCTCTCTGGCCAGGCTGCGCAACTCGGTTAAAAAACCCGGGTCGGGCAGCACGAGGCCCATATTGCCGGGAACGGGTTCGATAATGACGCCGGCAATCGCGTTGGGATTAGCGCTGATGTGCGCCTCCACGCTGGCCAGATTATTGTACTCGGCAATCAGGGTTTGACTGGCAAAGGCTTCGGGTACGCCTTTGCTATCGGGCTGACTCAAGGTCAGCGCTCCCGATCCGGCTCGGACCAGCAGGGCATCGGTATGGCCGTGGTAGCAGCCGGCGAACTTGATAATTTTAGTCCGGTCCGTGTAGCCCCTGGCAATCCGCAGTGCGGTCATGGTCGCTTCGGTTCCAGACGAGGTGAGGCGGACCTTGTCAACCGAGGGAACGGCATCAACGACCATCCGGGCCAGTTCAATCTCTTTGGCGGTTGGCGCACCAAAACTTGTCCCACGTTTGACTGCATTCTCAAGGGCGCGCACGACTTGCGGATGGGCATGGCCGGCAATCAGGGGGCCCCATGACCCGATATAGTCAATATACTCTTTGCCATCCGCATCAACTACCCGGCAGCCATGACCACGCTGGATGAAGGGCGGAGTGCCGTCTACCGCCCGCCAAGCACGCACCGGACTGTTGACTCCGCCGGGTATGATTTCCTGGGCTTGGAGAAAAAGCTTATCTGACAGGGACATAGAGAGTTTCCTGCCCTCACGATGGGTTACTCTACGCTAGCATCAGGCGTATGGCCCGTCAAGGTAAAAAAACATTGTATAGGAAAATCAGCAACTTCTCGCATGCTGCAACTATTTTTCTTGCATTGCTCATCGAAAATGTCTAAACACCACTAACGCAACATCAAACTCTCTTTTTCAGAACAGATAATAGTGATGCTATGGAGTTATGGCCTTCTCCCATCCTTCTCATTCCTGATGGCTTGATGGGCCAGGTTTCGCCGGGACGGAGAGAAAGAAGGGAAGTGTGTGGAAAAGTCTGTGAAGTCTGGAGGGAAATCCTTTACAAGACACATGGTTAGCGAGTTATTCACAGGTGTGAATAACTCGCCGGTCAAACCGGCACGAGTATGTAGTATGGATCGGGTGTGGGAAAATGTATTGGACGTTGTTGAGGAAAAGATTGGGAAGACCAACATTGAGACCTGGCTGAAGCCAGCCCATCCGATTGGCCTGCGAGGGGACACTTTTCATCTGGAAGTTCCGAGCCCGCTGTTCCGCGATTGGCTCCTCAACAACCTTCTTGAACCGCTTGAAGCTTCGCTCGCCTCTGTCCTTGGCCAGACGGCGCAGGTGGTGATTCATGTCAACAGCAGCCAGCAGGGTGAGCTGTTTCCTGCCGACGCGTCGTCAATTCAACTCCAAGATGCAGGGCAAGATGCAGGGCAAGATGCGGGGCAAGATGCGGGGCAAGATACAGACACCAAGCGTATGTCTAAGCCGGTCCCCAAATTGATCCCACGGGCAACAAAAAGCAAAGCGCGCCCAACCAGGAAAAACGGTCTGTTACAGAAATTTACCTTTTCCAGCTTCGTAGTCGGGGGCGGCAATCAGTTTGCCCATGCGGCGGCCCGGGCGGTAGCCGATCATCCAGGCAATCACTACAACCCGCTGTTTATCTATGGAGGGGTGGGGCTGGGTAAAACGCATCTGATAAATGCCATTGGGCATGAGAGCCTGCTCAAACAAGGGAAGAGCAGTGTGTTTTATCTGTCCTCCGAATCCTTTACCAATGAGCTGATCTCTCACATCCGTCGGGACCGGATGGATGACTTCAAAACGAAGTTTCGCCAGGCTGATGTGCTGATTGTTGACGATATTCAGTTTATGTCCGGTCGAGAGCGAACCCAGGAGGAATTCTTTCATACATTCAATACTTTATACGAGACTCACAAACAAATCGTGCTTACATCCGACAAGTTTCCGAACGAAATTCAGGGCCTGGAAGAGCGGCTACGCAACCGATTTGAGTCGGGTCTGATTACCGACATTCAGCCGCCCGATCTGGAAACGCGGGTGGCGATTCTGCAAAAAAAGGCCCAGGCCAGAAAGATCCATATTTCGTCCGAGGTTGCGTTGTTCATTGCTTCAAACGTCACAGCCAACATCCGTGAACTGGAAGGCGGGTTGACTCGGCTTGACGCCCTGTCAAGCATCAATGAGACGCCCATTACGGTCGATTTTGCTCGCCAAGTTTTGCATAACCTCGTCAAGGAGAAGGGTCCGAAGGTGACGATAGAAATGGTCCAGCAGGCCAGCGCAAAGTACTTTGGCGTGCGGCTCAGTGACCTGATCTCCAAAAAACGGACCAAACTGGTGACTTTTCCGCGTCAGGTGTCCATGTACTTGTGCCGCAAGCTGGCCAATACCTCCTACCCGACGATCGGCATTCGGTTTGGCGGCAAAGATCACACTACCGCCTTGTATGCTTGCAATTCGATCGAAAAACGCCTCAAGCATGACGAAGAGTTGCGCTCCATCCTGGACCGGATTGAAAGCACGATCTGCAGCCAACAGATCAGGGACTAGCCCTGGCGTACCTCCCCCGCTCTAAGCACCGAAACCTGTGAATAACCTGTGGATAACCTGTGGATAACCTGTGGATAACCTGTGGATAACCTGTGAATAACTTGTGGGGGGGTGTGAATAACTTTGAGGGGGGTGTGAATAAGTAGCCGAGTTATCCACAGGGGGTGTGAATAACTTCTCTTTTTAAATCAACTATTTAACCGGGTTATCCACATATTCACACCCCCCTACTACTACTCTTAAATCTTAAAAGAATAAAGAAAGAAGAAGAGAGGAGACCAGTATGGAATGTCTTGTGGAAAAAGACGAACTGTCGCGCTGTTTATACCTTGTGCAGGGAGTGGTTGAGAGGCGCTCTTCGCTGCCTATTCTCGCCCATGTCCTGATTGAGTCAACGGATGAACAGACCGACGCCGAGGGAGGCGGTCTGTCACTTGGGGCCACGGATCTTGAGATCGGTATTCGCCAGAACTGTCAGGCACGCGTCAAGAAGACCGGCTCTATCACCACCGACGCTCGCAAGCTGTATGAAATCGTCCGCGAGCTCCCGAGCACGGAGGGCGGATCATCCGACCCGACCGTCATAACCCTGCGCTCAGCCGGCACTGGTTGGATAGAGGTCAGCAGCGGAACATCCCGGTTCAGGATGGCGAGCCTTGACCCCAAAGAGTTTCCGGCCATAACCCCTGCCCAAGAGGCCACGGACACGACACCCACAGCCGCGGCGTGTCCTGACGAAATCATGCGAGACATGATTGAGAAGACGCTCTTCGCCACTTCGCCGGATGAAACGCGCCTCAATCTGAGCGGCGTGTATGTCGAAGCCCTTGACTCGGGAAAGCTGCGTATGGTGGCCAGTGACGGTCATCGTTTGTCTCTCATCGATCGCCAGGCAGCCATAGCCGACCCGGCGGCGTGGCCCAAGGTCATTCTGCCCCGCAAAGGGTTAATCGAGGCCCGCAAAATCCTGGAACGGAGTGAGGGCGAGGCCCGCTTCTCTGTGCAGGGGACGACAGCAGGGCTGTACAAGGAGACCACCGCGCTGGCCATGCGGCTGGTTGAGGGTGAATTCCCGGATTACCAGCAGATTTTGCCCACCGCGCAGAATTTTGTGATTCCCTTCTCCCGCGAAGAGTTGCTGAGTGCGCTGCGCCGGCTGTTGATTCTGACCACCGAACGGTCGCGCGGGATTAAGCTCCAGATCGAAGCCGGGAAGGTCACTATCTCGGTCAATACCCCTGACCTTGGCGAGGGGATTGAGGAGGTCTCGACAGACTACAGTGGAGACAGCATCGCCGTCGGCTTTAATGGCCGCTACCTGGTGGAGGCCCTGACCGTGATGGGTGAAGACCAGCAGATTACGCTGTCGCTCAAGGACGATATGAGCCCAGGTTTGCTCAAAATGACCGACGATCAGGACTTCTCGTATGTCGTCATGCCGATGCGCATATGATGCGCATATTTTAATTTTTCAAAAACGTTTTGCAATTCCCTTTTTATTCCGCCTGTGTGTTTACTTCGCAGCCAGAAAATGCTACCCTTGTAGCCGGAAACAGGTAGAAAAATAAGCGTTTTTCTGTCCTGACCAGAGGAGTTCATGCTTGAACAGGAATACGGGGCCGACCACATCAAGGTTCTGGCCGGTTTAGAGGCTGTTCGGAAACGGCCGGGAATGTACATTGGAGATACCTCAGTTCGAGGTCTTCACCATCTGGTCTTTGAGGTGGTCGATAACGCTGTAGACGAGGCGCTTGCCGGGCATTGCACCCATATTCGGGTCACTCTTCACATTGATAATAGTCTCACCGTTGATGACAACGGTCGGGGTATTCCGACCGAAATTCATCCCACGGAGGGAATTTCCGCGGCCGAGGTAGTGCTGACCAGGCTGCACGCGGGCGGAAAATTCGACTCCAGCGTATATAAAGTCTCGGGTGGCCTGCACGGTGTAGGCGTGTCTGTGGTCAATGCCTTATCGGAATGGCTGGAAGTCGAGATCAAGCGGCATGGCAAAGTGTATGCCCAGGAGTACGAACGCGGTGAGCCGAGAACACCGCTCCGAGAGAGTGGCAGCGTTGAAACCAGTGGAACCCGGGTCACCTTCAAACCTGACCCGCTCATCTTTGAGGTTTCGGAGTTCAGCTTTGATGTCCTCTCCCAGCGGCTGCGGGAATTGGCCTTTTTGAACGGCGGCCTGCACATTTCGATTGAAGACGAACGCGATCGAAAACGTCACGATTTTCACTACCAGGGCGGAATTGTGTCGTTTGTCAAGCACCTTGGGGTGGCCAAGAAACCACTCCACGCCGAGGTGATTTACCTGGAGGGCAAAAAAAACGGGATCCAAGCTGATATCGCGCTGCAGTGGAACGAGGGGTATACCGAAAACGTCTACACCTTTGCCAATAATATCAACACGATTGAGGGCGGAACGCACCTGAGCGGCCTGAAATCGGCCCTGACCCGAACGATTAATTCCTATGCCACAGCAAACGGTCTGCTGAAAGGAGATGCTTCGCCCATACAGGGCGAAGATATCCGTGAGGGACTTATCGCAATAATCAGTCTCAAGGTGCCTGAGCCGCAGTTTGAAGGCCAGACTAAAACAAAGCTGGGCAATAGCGATATCAAGGGCCTTGTTGAGGCTATGGTCAACGAAAAGCTGGGGATTTACTTTGAAGAGCATCCAAACGAGACCAAGCGTATTATCAACAAATCCATAGAGGCAGCCCGCGCCCGGGAAGCGGCCCGCAAAGCCCGAGACCTCACGCGACGAAAAGGCGCTCTCGACTCCGGATCCCTGCCCGGCAAACTGGCCGACTGCCAGGAACGCGACCCCGCGCTGAGTGAGATATATTTCGTTGAGGGCGATTCGGCCGGCGGGTCAGCCAAACAGGGCCGCGACCGCCGGACTCAGGCCATCCTGCCCCTGCGGGGCAAAATTCTGAATGTCGAAAAATCCCGCTTCGATAAAATGCTCTCCTCGCAGGAAATTCGTCTGTTGATTACCGCGCTTGGGGCGGGCATCGGAAAAGAAGAAACCGATCTGTCCAAGCTACGCTATCACACCGTTATCATCATGACCGATGCTGACGTAGATGGCTCGCACATACGGACCTTGCTGTTGACCTTTTTCTACCGCCAGATGCCAGGTCTGATTGAGAACGGCCACATCTACATCGCTCAGCCGCCTCTGTACCGGGTCAAGAGGGGCAAAACAGAGCGCTATCTGAAGGACGAGGCTGCCCTGGACGAATTCCTGATTGACCTGGGAATCGAAAATGTCCAGGTCGGATCACAGGTGGCACATGATGACCTTTTGACAGGGAAGACATCACCGTCCACTTTTTTAGCCGGAGACAGTCTGAAGAGGTGGATCAGGATTTTTCTGCAATGCGAAAAATTGTTCGAAATGGTTGAACGCAAGGGGAAAGATGTCCGGCTTGTGCGGGCCCTGCTCAACCAGCCCGGTCTCTCCCCGGCGGCGATGACCGATCCAGTCGTGCTGTCCGATATCTGTGAGGCGGCCGAGGCATTTGCCCGCCAGCACTTTCCCAATCTGATTCCGGTCTCTTTCTCGGTTGAGGTCGACAAAAAAATTGGGGGGTACCGGATTCTGGCTACTGCCAACACAGTGGACAATGACGACGACCTGAGCAAGAAGAGATCAGCGTCCACTTTGCTGAACGGCTCGGGCGTCCGAGCAGTCATTGACAGCGATTTTCTACACTTTCCCGAGGTCCAGGAGATCGGTCGCCTGCTTGAGCAGCTGCAGGTGATCGGTGGGTCGCCGTTTGTCGTGGTCTACAAAGACGAAGAAAAGACCTTTGTCCGGCAACGCGAGATAGTGGACTACCTCCTGTCCCGTTCCCGTCAGGGAACCGAAATCCAGCGCTATAAGGGCCTGGGTGAGATGAATCCCGAGCAGCTATGGGAAACGACCATGAATCCTGACAGCCGCAGCCTGCTCCAGGTTCGGATTGAAGATGCCTATGAGGCAGACGAAATCTTCGCTACATTGATGGGCGATGAGGTTGAACCCCGGCGGCGGTTTATTGAAAACAACGCCCTGGCGGCAAAAAATCTCGATATCTGAAACTCTCAGACTTGCCAACTGTCATGGAAGAAGCGCAGCGTCCACAGACCGTCAACATTGAACAAGAGATGCGTCAGTCCTACATGGACTACGCCATGAGCGTCATTATTGGGCGGGCGCTCCCCGATGTCCGTGATGGTCTCAAGCCTGTTCATAGACGTGTGCTGTACGCCATGTCCGACCTGGGAAACGACTGGAATCGGCCGTATAAAAAATCGGCCCGCATTGTCGGCGATGTCATCGGCAAATATCATCCGCACGGTGACACCGCGGTCTACGATACCATCGTGCGCATGGCTCAGGATTTCTCACTGCGCTATCCTCTGGTGGACGGTCAGGGGAACTTCGGGTCAATTGACGGGGACCCGCCCGCGGCCATGCGCTATACCGAAATTCGCATGACCCGTATGGCCTCAGAACTGCTGACCGACATTGACCGGGACACCGTTGATTTCACCGCCAATTACGACGATTCAAGCCAAGAGCCGGTCGTTCTGCCGGCCAAGCTTCCAAATCTGCTCATTAACGGCTCGTCAGGTATTGCGGTTGGCATGTCAACCAACATCCCGCCACATAATCTAGGTGAGGTAGTCAACGCGCTGGTAGCCCTGATTGATGACCCGGAACTGAGCAGCGGCCAGCTTATGCAATATGTCCGGGGGCCGGATTTCCCGACTGGCGGGTTCATTCACGGCCTGGCTGGCATCCGTGAAGCGTATGAAACCGGCAGAGGCATCATCCAGATGCGGGCCCGGACCTCGGTTGAGGAAAATCAACGAACGGGCAAGAGTGCTATTATTGTTGAAGAAATTCCGTTTCAGGTCA
Source organism: uncultured Binatia bacterium (SeqCode) (assembly GCA_965242605.1). Lineage (GTDB taxonomy): Bacteria > Desulfobacterota > Binatia > Bin18 > Bin18 > JAAXHF01. Next base: position 1,116,303 of record CBDESS010000001.1, read on the forward strand.
ACAAGGCCCGGCTGATTGAACGCATTGCCGAACTGGTCAATGACAAGCGTCTTGAAGGCATCTCAGATATCCGCGACGAGTCAGACCGCGAGGGCATGCGGATTGTCATTGAACTCAAGAAAGACATTATTCCAGATGTGGTCCTCAATCAGCTCTACAAGATGACACCAATGCAGGACTCCTTTGGGGTTATTCTGCTGGCCATTGTTGAGGAGCGACCGCAACTGCTGACGCTCAAACACAGCCTGGTCCATTTTCTGGACCATCGCCGGGCTGTGGTGCGCCGGCGGACCGCTTTCAACCTCGCTGGATCCCAACAACGGCTGCATCTGCTTAGCGGCCTGAAGGTCGCCCTCGATAACCTGGACGCGGTTATCCGGCTCATCCGCGGCGGCGAGAGTCCGCCCAGCGTTCGCCGCCAGCTCATGGTGCGCTATGATATGAGCGAGACCCAGGCACAGGCTATTCTGGACATGCGCTTACAGCGCCTCACTCAGTTGGAGCAGGGAAAAATTGTCGCCGAACACGTCGAGACAGCTGTGTTGATCCACAAGCTTGAAAACATTCTGGCCGACCCGGCTGAAATTGACGATCTCATCAGCCAGGAATTGCAGGAGATCAAGACACGCTTTGCCGACGAGCGCCGTACAGAGATTCTTGCCGTTAGCGCCGACCTGTCTGTTGAAGACCTGATTGCCGAAGAGGACATGGCCGTCACCATCTCCCATGCCGGCTATATCAAGCGCACCGCGACCTCGCTGTACCGCTCACAGCGGCGCGGGGGGCGCGGCATTGTGGCGGCGACCGCGCGTGATGAGGATTTTGTTGAACACCTGTTTGTGTGTTCAACCCACGCCTACCTGCTGGTTTTTACCTCTCTCGGCAAGGTCTACCGGGTGAAGGTACACGAAATCCCACAGGCCGGTCGGGCCTCAAAAGGCAAGGCGATTATCAACCTGCTGCCGCTTGAAGCAGAGGAAACGATCTCGACTTTTCTGCCCGTGCGCGAGTTCACACCTGACACCTGGGTCGTTTTTGCCACCCGCAGCGGCCTGGTCAAAAAGACCCCTCTGAAGGACTATGCCAACCCGCGTCAGGGCGGCATTATCGCCATATCCCTGGCCCCCGGCGATACAGTCATTGGTGTGCGGCTGGCCAGTGCCGATCAGGAAATCCTTCTCTCGACCCAGCATGGCAAAGCCATCCGCTTTTCCGAGCGGGAGGTTCGTCCTACCAGCCGCCGCACCCAGGGGGTCAAAGGCATCAGCCTGGAGGCAGGCGACAAGGTGATGTCCCTGGCCGCCCTGAGCCCTGATGAGAGCCTGCTGACTGTCTCCTCTTTGGGTTATGGCAAACGGAGCAGCGTATACGAATATCCGCTGCGATCACGCGCCGGCAAAGGGATAATTACCATGCGGACGACCGACAAGACAGGCGAGGTTGTCGGCGTGCTACAGGTGACCGACGAGGACCACCTGATGCTGATTACCGATAGTGGGCGGGTTATCCGGCTGCGCATCCGGGAATTGCGAACCATCGGGCGCAACACCCAGGGGGTACGGCTGTTTGATATCAGCCCCCGGGAACGGGTCGTGAGTCTGGCTCTCCTGGATGAAGACAGGGAAGAGAACATCGGGGTTGAGCGACAAAACGGCCAAAACAACGGGACGCTGGCTGAACAGACCGGTCTCACCATACAGGAGGACATATGAGCATACAGGTTGGGCACAACGCCCCGGATTTCACCCTCAAGACGAGCAAAATGCAAGATTTCACCCTGAGCGAACACCAGGGCAAAAAGAATGTGGTCCTGCTCTTTGTTCCGCTGGCCTTTACCGGTGGTTGAACAAACGAGTTTGGCTCCGTGCAAGCCAACCTCGACAGTTTACAGAACGAGAACACACAGGTCGTCGGCATCAGCGTGGACAGTCCGTTTTCTTTAGACGCCTGGGCCACCAAAGAGGGCTATGAGTTTCCGCTACTGAGCGATTTCAATAAGGAAGTCGCCGCCGCCTATGACTCCCTCTATTCCAAATTACTGGTGTTCAAAGGCGTAGCCAAACGGAGGGCTTTTGTGATCGACAAAAATGGAGTGGTCCAGTACGCCTGGCTGAACGATGACGCCGGTACCCTGCCTGACCTTGACGCAATTAAAGCCTGTCTCCAACGGTGCGGCTGAGTTCTTGACCGGACACTACCCGCCCGGTTTGAGGCCGGGCGGACCGTATCGATTCCAGAAAACCGGAACAATCATGACACTCAGCACCGCCCAGCCGCCACAGACCAGGCCGTACAACATCCACAGATTTCTGGAATATCCGTTCCGACTGGCAAAGACCCGGCACACAACAGCGTCCAGCACATGAATAAAGGCGGCGGTGTGGACCAGCCGCTGAAAATCAAGATCATCGGCAAAGAACCGCAAACCGGTAAAATATCCGAGAACTACCTCAACATTCATCCGTTTCTTCCTTTTCCGCGCAATGGCTGAAGAGAAAACAGTACTGGAAAAGCTCTGCGAAGTTGGCGAAGAAAATCTCGCGCGATTTGTCGCAGAGCTACGCTCCAGTCCGATTTTTGCCGAGGAGATTGACCGCACCCTGCGCAGCGCGGCGGCGGAAACCAGGGAAAGAGTTGACCAGAACATAGCCGCCCTGCTCTCACTGCTCAACCTCCCCTCCAAGGCCGACTACGACAGTCTGGCGACGCAGTTGGAAACCGTCCAGGGCAGCCTGGTGAATCTCAATCTCAAACTCGACCGCCTGCTGGCCAAACAGAAAAAAACGCGGACCGGAAAGAAGTCCAGACACTGAGCCATTCCTCATATGCACCTGAACCGTCCCCCACTGCCTGTCTTTTTTGGGCTCAGAGTGCAAAAGGTCCTTGCATTCCACCTTGTCAGCCTGTTCCTTCTGGCTCAGCCCTGCTCAGCCTGGGATGAGGAGCGCTTTGCCCGGAAAAAGACCACCGCCTACTCCTACACCCTGCCCGATGGCCAGGCTGGCACCCGAACAGTGATCGGCTCTCCGCGCACCTACACCGTCCAGGTCAAAGACACCCTGCTCGATATCGCCCGCTCCTTTGACCTGGGCTTTAACGAGATCAGCGCCGCCCATCCAGACCTCGATCCCTGGCTGCCCCCACAAGGTACGGAACTCAGCCTGCCGACCTTCTGGGTCCTGCCCAACAGTCGCCCTGCCGGAGTCGTGGTCAATATCCCGGAAATGCGTCTGTACTATTTCCCGGACCAGGGGAAACACGACGCAGAGCGGCTGGTATTGACCTACCCGGTTGGCCTTGGCCGTGAAGACTGGCCAACACCCCAGACACCGTTTCGGATTCGGGGCAAAACGGCCAACCCGACCTGGGTGATTCCCGAGTCTATCCGGCAGGAACGGATCAAAGAAAAGGGCTGGTCAGAAACCAGCCTGCCGGGTGGGTCGCCGGACAACCCGCTGGGCAAGTATCGGCTGGAATTGAGTCTGTCCCAGGCGTCCGGTGCCTACGCCATCCACGGTACAAACAACCCCTGGGCGGTCGGCCGAATGGTCACCCACGGCTGCATTCGACTCTATCCGGAAGACATTGCGCGCTTCTTTGACCTGGTTCAGGTCGGCAGTCCTGGTGAGCTGACCTACCAGCCGGTCAAGGTCGGGATGCGGCACGGTCGAGTCCATGTTGAAGTCCACGCCGATATCTACGGTCTGATTCCAGACCTGTGGCAACGCGCCCAGCGCGTTGTGCAGGACAGCGGTTGGGTCCATCTGGTTGATCCGGCCCTGCTGGCCCAAGCCCTGCGCGAGCAGTCCGGCGTTCCAACTGATGTGACAGTCACTTCTGACGAGGAAGAGATCACGGCTCACCTTGCCACAGGAGAGAGTTGAGCGAGCGCATGGAACTCAAAGTCCGAACCCGGAAAAAAAATGACGTGCTTGACCTGACCAGACAGATCGCCGAACTCGTCCAACAGGCCGAGCTTGAGCAGGGGGTGTGCCACGTCTATGTGCCCCACGCTACCGCGGCAATTATTGTCAACGAAAACGATGATCCGCAGATCGGTCAGGACCTGCTCACAGCCCTGGCCGGTCTCATCCCCGAAGGCGTCTGGCTGCACGACAAGGTTGACGACAATGGCGCGGCGCATCTGAAAGCGACCATCCTGGGCCCGAGCGAAAGCCTTCCTGTCCACCGAGGTCGTCTGGCGCTCGGCACTTGGCAGGCCATCATGCTGGTGGATTTTGACGGACCGCGCGACCGGACAGTCATTGTCACCCTCACGAGAGCGTGAAGAGATGGTACGGGCAATCAAAGACTGGCCGGAGTCGGACCGCCCCCGCGAGAAACTGATCGAAAGAGGCCCCGGCGCGCTCTCTAATGCCGAATTGCTGGCGATCCTCCTGCGGACCGGCAACGCCAGCAGCGGCCAGACTGCCCTTGACCACGGCCGGGACCTCGTTCAGCAGTTTGGCGACTCCTTCCGTCGCCTGGCCGAGGCCAGCATCGCAGACCTGTGTCAGGTCAAAGGCATCGGCCCGGCCAAGGCCGCCCAGATTCAGGCCAGTCTGGAAATCGCCAGACGGTTTGCCGGCAGGGAGATGAGGCAGGGCGACCAGTTTCGCTCTTCAGAGGATGTCTTTCACCACTACCAGGAGCAGCTTGGCGGCCTCAGGAAAGAAGAGTTCCACGTCCTGCTGCTTGACGCCAAGAACCGTAAACTCAAAGATGTCCGCATCTCAGAGGGCTCGCTGACCTCATCCCTGGTCCACCCCCGTGAAGTCTTTACCGCGGTGGTCCGCGAGTCCGCGGCCGCAGTCATTCTGATCCACAACCATCCCAGCGGCGACCCTGTCCCGAGTAACGAAGACCTCCAGATTACCCGACGCCTGCGACAGGTCGGCGAACTCATGGGCGTCCATGTCCTCGACCATCTGATCATCGGCAAAGGTCGCTATGTGAGCTTTGTGGACGACGGATACTGGGAGGCATAGGAAACGGGATGGGGCGGGACCGCGCGCTGGTCGGCAAACAGTATCCGGCTCAGGACTACGGGGTCACGGCCGAAGCTGTGCGCAAATACGCCAGAGCCTGTAACGAGGATAACCCGCTCTTTTTTGACAGCAGCCATCCCTCCGGGGTGCTTGCTCCGCCGATGTTCGGGGTGGTGATGGGCTGGCTGCCGGTGATGACGGTCGTGACCGACAGCGAGCTGGACATTGATGTGCTGCGGCTCCTGCACACCGAGCAGGATATGCGCTTTGTCCTGCCCGTTATGTCGGGCGATATCATTACCAGTACGGCGAGCCTGGTGGGTATCGAGAAAAAGATGGGCGGTGAGGCGGTGACGCTTGAGGTGGACAGCGTCAACCAGCGCGGACAGGCCGTCCAGTCCATGCGCTTTGGGGCTTTTATCCAAGGAGAGGGGGCAACAACGACCGGCCATCGTCGCCCTTCCCTCCTTCGGGACAAGCGACAGCGGGGACGGGGGGTTGAAGCCTTTGGTCGGTCCCCTCAGGCCCAGCCGCTCGTGCGCGTCAAACAGTCCATTGACCCTGACCAGACCTACCGCTATGCCGAAGCATCGGGCGACCGTAACCCCATCCACCTTGATGAGCAGGTTGCCAGAATGGCCGGCCTGCCAGGGATTATCGTCCACGGTCTGTGCACTATGGCATTTACCTCGAAAGTGGTGATTGACCACCTGTGCGACCACGAGCCACGCCGCTTGAGGCGGCTCCGGGTGCGTTTCTCACGGCCCGTCTTTCCGGGTCAGACCCTGACCACTGCGGTGTGGCAATCTGACCAAGCGGCCGGCGTGTATGCCTACGAGACGTATAACCCGGATGGAAAAGCGGTCATTAAGAACGGGATTGCCGAAATTGCCCCGGCCTAGACTATCTTCGTCTACTTTCAGAACGGCACATCGTCATCGTCCGGTACGGGCGGTGCCTCATAGCCCCCGCCTGAACTGGCCCCCCCGGACTCGTACTGCCCGGACCGGCCCTCGCCCCCTCCACCGCCGATGAACTGGACCCGCTGGGCGACGATCTCAGTGACATAGCGTTTGTTGCCGTCCCGGTCGTCGTAGCTGCGGGTTTGAATCCGGCCCTCAACATAGACCTGTCTGCCCTTGGACAGATATTGCCCGCAGGTTTCAGCCTGTTTGCCCCAGACCACGATGTTGTGCCAATCGGTGCGCTCCTGGCGTCCCTGTTCCTGGTCCATCCAGGTGTCGGTGGTGGCCACCGGAAAGTTGGCCACCGCGCGTCCGCTTTGGGTAAACCGCACCTCCGGGTCTCTGCCCAGATTGCCCAGAATAATCGCTTTATTGACAGCAGCCATTGATCCGATTCCTCCTCTCCGGCCCAGCCTACCACCCTTGTCTTTTGAGTCAATCGGTGCTAGTTGCGGGTCTATGAGGGCCATATTGGGCTAGTGGCCAGCTTGGCTATCGGGGGCTGTCAGAAACAGGCCACGCGAGCAAGGAGAAGCCAAATATGTCAATCATTGATGATCTTGGTGATATTATTGAGGAGTTTGACCCTCTGTTTATCGGGCTTGAGGGGCTTGCCCTTCTGTCTAAGGTGCCTGCCCTTCTGTCGAGACAATGGGATAAGATCGTCGTCAAACTCAAAGGCAAGCAACTCGCAATTCTTGGCGCTCGGGGTGTCGGGAAAACCCACTTGCTCGAGTTTCTTACGACCGGCGAGATTCCGGAGAGCTATGAGCAGACCATCCGTGAGGAAGCAACCACCTGGAACCGTCTTCAGCTTCAAGAATTGGACCTGAAAATCGACGAGACCCGCGACTTGCCGGGAGGTCCTGACGCATATCGGCAATGGAAGGAACTCTTTCTTGAGGCAGATGTCATTTTCTATCTCTTTCGCATAGACAAGTTGATGGAAGATGATGCAGAGGCCAAGGCCCGGGTTCAGAGGGACATGGAGCACATTGGGGGCTGGTTGGAAGACTGGCAGTCAGAATACGACTATCACCCTCCCTTTTTTCTCATGGGGACGCATGGCGACCTTGCCAATCCCGACTTAACCGCGCTTCCACCCGACAAGCGCGGGGAGTATGAGGACAGGATTCGTGAGCTACCAGTCATCCAGGAATGTCTGCTGCGGGCAGGTGGTGGCCACAAAGCGGAAGTTGTGTTGGGAAGCCTGAAGTCGCGTGAAGAGACCGAAGCCTTGGTAGTCGACATATTTAGACGGTTGGAAGGTCAGTTATGAGTGAAATGTCTTTGTCGTTTCGGGCGCAAAGCCTGGACAATCTCACTCCTGACCCTATGGAGCATGACGGTAAGACTCTTGAAGACCAGGAACAACGCCAACAACTCGTTCAGGATATCGATCGGGTGTCAATTGATGGCTCCCCGGTACACCCGGACCCGGGTCCCAGGCTGGGTTTTTGTCCCCAATCTCATCGGTGCTAGACATTGCACACAACCTCAGCAACATGGCGACGAGTCTACCAACCTTGTCTTTTAGGTCAATCGGTGCTAGGGGTGGGTCCATGCGGGCCACATTGGGCTAGTGGCCAGCTTGGCTATCGGGGGCTGTTAGAAACAGGCCACGCGAGCAAGGAGAAGCTAAATATGGCATTGATTGATGATGTTATTGGTGGTCTTGAGAATCTATGGAATAATATGGTCGTCAAACTCAGAGGCAAGGAACTCGCAGTTCTTGGCGCTCGGGGTGTCGGGAAAACCCACTTGCTCGAGTTTCTTACGACCGGCGAGATTCCGGAGGACTATATTCAGACCATCCGTTCGAAACCAACCCCCTGGAACCGTTTTCAGCTTCGAAAATTGGACCTGAAAATCAAGGAGACCCGCGACTTGCCGGGAGGTCCTGACGCATATCGGCAATGGAAGGAACTCTTTTTTGAGGCAGATGTCATTTTCTATCTCTTTCGCATAGACAAGTTGATGGAAGATGATGCAGAGGCCAAGGCCCGGGTTCTGAGGGACATGAAGCAGATTGAGGGCTGGTTGGAAGACTGGCAGTCACCATACCCTCCCTACCATCCCTTCTTTCTCATAGGGACGCATGGCGACCTTGCCAATCCCGACTTAACCGCGCTTCCACCCAACGAGCGCGGGGAGCATGATGACAGGATTCGTGAGCTACCAGTCATCCAGGAATGTCTGCTGCGGGCAGGTGGTGGCCACAAAGCGGAACTTGCGTTGGGAAGCCTGAAGTCGCTTGAAGAGACCGAAGCCTTGGTAGTTGACATATTTAAACGGTTGGAAGGTCAGTTATGAGTAAAATGTCTTTGTCGTTTCGGGCGCAAAGCCTGGACAATCTCACTCCTGACCCTATGGAGCGTGATGGCAAGGCTCTTGAAGACCAGAAAGAACGCGAAATATTCGTTGAGGATATCTCACGGGTGTCAATTAACGGCTCCCAGGTACGGGGTCCCAGGCAGGATTTTTTGTCCCCAATCTCAGCTGTTGGTAGCTTGGCTGTTGGTAGCCTGCTCGGACTGGGGGGGCTGGTCCTGCTCACTAGACAGGGTTCTTTGTCCCCAATCTCAGCTGTTGGTAGCTTGGCTGTTGGTAGCTTGGCTGTTGGTAGCTTGGCTGTTGGTAGCCTGCTCGGACTGGGGGGGCTGGTCCTGCTCACCAGGGCTGTTGGGGTGTCAAGGGATGGCTCCCGGGTACACCCGGACCCGGATGGGCGCATCACGGTGATTACTCATCGTGATGAGTTCATTTTGGAAATCGACTCAGACCGAAAGGACTCGGCGGGCAGAATAGCGCCAATTATCTGCTACGGACTTCTGTCAGATGAAGCGCAGCCTGACGCCATTGTGAAGGCAATCCAAGGCTTTGCCGGTCGCATCGGCAGAGGAGTCTCGGACGAAGATGCGTCATCAGCACAGCGTGTGCTTGAAGAGTTGGTAAAAAAAAACACGGGGGCATGGAAGAAATTAAAAAACGTGCTGATCCAAATTTGAGAGAAGATGCAGAAGATCGGAAGAAAAATAAAAGAATCAATGGCCACGCTTTTCGCAAAGCCCACCAAAAAGAGAAAACCATGACAACGAAACCATTCCCTAATGATGCCCAGCGGCGAAGGGCTATCGTCGTTCTTGACCAGTCCGATATCGATCGTTGCGGGTTCGAAGACGGAGGCCCGGCTCTCTTGCTCAATGAGGAAATTCACGTTCTGGAATCTCCTGTACGAGACCCCCAGGGAATAATCCGGGATATTCTGGAGAGAGGCCTGGTTCAGCGGGGGGCCATTCTTGCCCAAAGTCCCTTTGACAAGGACAGATATGAAGACGCCGAACAGGCGAAAGAACTCTTTGCGCTTGCAAAGCACACGCATTTCTCCACGTTCTGCATGCATCTGGGGGCGCGCGAGGTAAAGATAGAGCAAATTCGGTTGAAGAAGACCTCGGAGACGAAGACCTGGACCGTAGAGGGAGGCGTTAAGGTGGTCAATGCTTCAGCCTCAGTCCAGCAAGATGAACCTGACGACTTCACCTCGCGATTAACGCTTGTCGACACTTTTGAAGGAGGACAGGCAAATCTGGAGGCTGCGGAAAAACTGTTACGACAGACGGGACTCCTCGGTGATCCCAATATGTCCGGGCTTCTCGACATGCGTCGGCCGGGGAGCAATCACAACTGGCTGAAGAGCCGAACCCTGACGCTGAACCTGTCGAGCGAGGCGAAGCGGAATCTCACCATCATCGGGAATCTCCAGCTCCCTCCGTTCATCAAGCTGAAAGCCGACTATACGAGCGTCATCCGCGAACAGTCGGAGTATACGCTTACCATCACGGTATGTTTCTGACCCCTTGACGCAAGAATTCCGGCTCCCGTGGTCTAAAACGCAATGCGGGGCCGCAAGACCGTCTCGGCTCCTCTTCATACATCTGTACCCATACCGCTCTCAGCCGGGGCGTCCGTTGCCGATTGCCCAGGGCTTGCGTATACTCCGCCCAAGATGATGGACAGAGGGCATTGCATTGTGAGAAACGCGCTTGTCTCCTGGTCTGTGCGGTCGGTGTGTCTGACGGTCTGCGTGCTGCTTGGCCGCGGGCCGGCCCAGGCCGACCTTTCCCAATACGCCCCGTTTGTTGAGACCGGCCAGCAGGGCATGGTCGTGACAGCCAACATCCAGGCCAGTCAGGCCGGGCTGGACATGCTGCGGCGAGGGGGCAACGCGGTTGACGCCGCGGTGGCCGCCTCATTTGCAATCAGCGTGACCCGACCGCAGTCCACCGGTATTGGCGGCGGCGGGTTTCTGCTGCTGTACCTGGCCCAGGACAAGACCGCCCTGGCGTTTGACTTTCGAGAGCGCGCGCCCTTCAAAGCCACGCGCGACATGTTCCTGCGGGATGGCAAGGCCGTGCCGGCCCTGAGTCGAACCGGACCGCTGGCCGTTGGCGTGCCGGGCCTGGTGGCCGGTCTGCTTGAGGTCCACGAAACATATGGCCGGCTGCCGCTCTCCGAGGTCATGGCCCCGGCTATCCGCCTGGCCGAGGACGGTTTTCCGGTCTATCCGTTTCTGGCCAGGGCCTTGGCCTACCGGGAGGAACTGCTCGGCAGCTCTGCGGCTACCCGGGCGGTGTATTTCCGGCAAGAGCGCATTCTGGCCGAAGGCGAGCTGCTGGTCCAGACAGATTTGGCCAACACCCTGCGGGCCGTTGCCGCCGAAGGCCGAGACGCTGTGTACCGCGGCCCGATTGCCGCCGCGATTGTGGCCGAAATGGAAGCCCAGGGCGGGCTCATCACCGCCGCCGACCTGGAGAACTATACCGTCCTGGCCCGCCCGCCGCTCTCCACCAGCTTTCAGAATGCCCAGGTCTACTCCATGCCGCCGCCCAGTGCCGGCGGGGTGCTGATTATCCAGATGCTGAAAGTGCTGTCGGGTTTTCCAGTCCAGAAGTTCGGCTTTCGTACCCCCACCGCGACCCATGTGCTGGCCGAAACCCTGCGGCTGGCCTTTCGAGACAGGGCGCGCTACCTGGGCGACCCCGATTTTGTCACAGTGCCGGTTGAGATGCTGACCTCGGACGACTATAGCAGTGCGCTGCGTGCCCGGATTGATCTGGCCAACGCCAGCCCCAGCCAGGAGATTCCTGACGCTCCGGGCACAATTGAATCAACCAGCACGACCCACCTGTCGGTCATTGACGCGGCCGGCAACGCCGTGTCAACAACCCAGACCGTCAATCTGTTCTTTGGCAGCGGCGTGCTCGTGCCCGGAACCGGTATTCTGCTCAACAATGAAATGGACGACTTCAACGCCCAGCCGGACGAGCCGAACGCGTTTGGGCTGCTGGGCAAAACCGACGCCAACGCCATTGCGCCGGGCAAAACCCCGCTCAGCAGCATGAGTCCGACGATTGTCACCCGCGCCGGCAAGGTCCGGCTGGTGGTCGGCGGTCCGGGCGGCTCACGCATTATCAGTTCGGTCCTGCAAGTCCTGCTCGGGGTACTGGCCTATGAGCAGTCGCTGCCGCAGGCCATATTTGCCCCGCGCATCCATCATCAGTGGTTCCCCGACCGGCTCGATGTGGAGGTCTGGGACAGCGCGCCAGACACGCCCCTGGTTGAAGCGCTCAAGCAGATGGGCCATACGGTGCGGGTGCTCGAATCCGGCCCTGGCAAGTTCTCCCGCTTTGGCAATATCCAGGCCCTCAGCGTTGACCCGGACACGGCTCTCATCACCGGGGTTGCCGACCCCCGGGCCGGCGGACGACCGCGCGGGTTCTGAACACATAAGGGAGCGGGTATGCGCATGGACCTTGACTACTACAACCTTGAAGCACTCCTCAGCCAGGAAGAGCGTCTGGTGCGGGATATGGCCCGGCGTTTTATTGAAGACGAGTTCATGCCGTGTATCCAGAGTTGCTTCCGGGAGGGTCGTTTTCCCGTGGAACTGATCCCCCGCCTGGGCGAACTCGGCTTTTTAGGTCTGACCCTGCCGACCGAATATGGCTGCGCCGGACTCAATAACATCGCCTATGGCCTGGTGAGCCAGGAGCTGGAACGGGGCGACAGTGGTCTGCGCTCTTTTGCCAGCGTGCAGTCCTCGCTGGTCATGTATCCCATTTTTCAGTTTGGTTCAGACCAGCAGAAAACATCCTGGCTGCCCCGGCTGGCCACAGCCGAAGCGATTGGTTGCTTTGGGCTGACCGAGCCGGACTTTGGCTCAAATCCGGGCGGGATGCTCACCCGGGCCCGCCGGGGACGGGGCGGCTATGTGCTGAACGGCACCAAACGTTGGATCACCAACGGCTCCATCTCCGACCTGGCCGTGGTGTGGGCCAAACTTGAGGAAGACGGCACGGACGCGATCCGCGGCTTCCTGGTTGAGAAAGAGCGCCCGGGCTTCACCCGGCGCGACATTGCCGGCAAGTTCAGCTTCCGGGCCTCCGTGACCTCAGAGTTGATCTTTGAAGACTGCCGGATTCCCGAGGCCAACCTGCTGCCCAAAAGCCGCGGCCTCAAATCTCCCCTCATGTGTCTGACCCAGGCGCGGTATGGGATTGCCTGGGGGGCGCTGGGCGCGGCTATGGCGTGTTATGAGTCGGCCCTGGACTATGCAAGAAATCGCACCGTGTTCTCCCGGCCAATAGGCGGCTATCAGCTCGTACAGGCCAAGCTGGTGAACATGATTACCGAAATCACCAAAGGCCAGCTGCTCGCCCATCGGCTCGGGACACTCAAAGACGCCGGGGCCATGCGGCCCCAGCAGGTCAGCATGGCCAAGATGAATAACGTCGCCACCGCCCTCCAGATTGCGCGTCTGGCCCGGGACATCCTGGGCGCGGTCGGCATCACCGATGACTATCCGGTCATTCGGCATCTGCTGAACCTGGAGACGGTCAACACCTACGAAGGAACGGAAGACATCCACCGGCTGACCATCGGGCGAGATGTGACAGGGCTGAGCGCGTTTGAGTAAGATGGTCGGCCAGCGCACAGTCCATCGCGTGTTCCGCATCCTGCGGCGTGAGGCACCGGGCTGGAACGCTCCGGTTGTCACCCACATGGCCGCCCTGTCGCGCGATCCCTACCAGGTCCTCATTGCCTGCCTGCTCAGCCTGCGGACCAAAGACGAAACCACCGGCCCGGCCGCCCGGCGGCTCTTCTCGCTGGCCGACACGCCCGAGCGGATGCTGGGCCTGGCACCCGAACAGATCGAGCGCGCCATCTATCCGGTCGGCTTCTATAAAACCAAGGTCCAGACCGTCCTTGACGTGTCGCGTCGGCTCGTCAAGGAGTACGGCGGACAGGTCCCGGATGAGATTGACGAGCTGCTGCGCTTCAAAGGGATCGGGCGCAAAACGGCCAATCTGGTCCTGACCCAAGGCTTTCAGAAGCCCGGCATCTGTGTCGATACCCACGTCCACCGGATTGCAAACCGCTGGGGCTATGTCTGTACCACAACTCCCGACCAGACCGAGATGGCACTCCGCAAAAAACTGCCCACACAGTACTGGATCGAGATCAACGACCACCTCGTCGCGCTGGGCCAAACCATCTGCCACCCGACCTCGCCCCGGTGCAGCCAGTGCCCGCTGGAACGCGACTGTGCCAGGCTGGGGGTTGTACGCCACCGCTAGCTCTTCTGTCCCGGCCCGTCTCTCCCCGTACCAGGCTGGTGTGGGTCGGCCTGCTGTATTTTGCCCAAGGGCTGCCTTTTGGGCTGCTGTTTGAGACCTGCGCGGTCTACTTTCGCACCCACGGCCTGAGCCTCACCGGGATTGGGCTGATCAGCCTGGCCGGCTTGCCGTGGACGTGCAAGTTTCTGTGGGCCCCAGCCGTTGACGTGTGGGGACGCCGGCGGACCTGGATTGTGGCCTGCCAGGGCCTCCTGGGGCTGGAGTTGGCTCTGCTGCTGGTGTCTGATCCGACCCGGATGAGCGGCCTGACCTGGCTGCTGCTGCTCACCTTCGCCTTTGTAGCCGCTACCCAGGACATTGCCATTGATGCGTATACGATTGAGCTCCTTAACGAAGAGGAGATGGGGCCGGCCAACGGCATCCGGGTCACGACGTATCGGCTGGCCCTGATTTTTGCCGGCGGGCTGGTGGTGGCGCTGGCCGGCCTGATCGGCTGGCGGGCCGCCTTTGGGGGAGCCGCGGTGCTGCTTGCCGCGCTGGCGTTGTTGACCACACAGGCCCCTGAGGTGAAAAAACCCGGTCGGCCAACCGCGGCCGGCTGGGCCGCCCAACTCCGCCGCGGCTTCGTTGGACCCTTGCAGAGCTTCTGGCAGCGTCCCGGCGTGGTCCATGTCCTGCTCTTTGTGCTGAGCTTCAAGCTGGGCGATATGGCCTTGGGGCCGATGGTACGTCCCTTTTGGGTTGACCGGGCCTTCACACCCGTCCAGATTGGAGCGATACCCGGAACGCTTGGGGTGGTAGCGACCATTGTGGGCGCGCTGCTCGGCGGCCGGCTCACCCGGCGTTGGGGATTGTTTCGTGCCCTGTGGACCCTCGGTGCCGTTCAGGCCGCCTCCAATCTGGTCTACGCCGCCGCGGCCGCCCTGCCGCCGTCCACGCCACTGATGTACACTGCCTCCGTCGTTGAATCCCTGTGTGGCGGGCTGGGGACCGCGCCGTTTCTGGCGTTCCTGATGCGCGTGTGCGACAAGACCCGCGCCGCCACCCAGTATGCCCTGCTGAGCGCCCTCTTTGGCCTCAGCCGCTCGGTCTCCGGCGCGGCCTCCGGCGTGTTGGCCCACAGCTTGGGCTATACGGTGTATTTCACCGCGACCTTTTTCCTGGCCTGGCCCGCGTTTCTGCTCTTGCCGTGGGTGCGAAAGTGGATCAGGCAGGAGAGGACTGAAGAATAAACCTATCGAATTGCTATGCCCCGCCCCTGCCTCTTCGCCTCCCCCTGAACAGGTCGTGGGGGAGAGGCCTGCCCCAAATCAGCCTGCCCGTCTGGGCGACATAGGCCAGCGGTATCTTCGGGTTGTTGATGTCCTTGCCGCCATCGTTGTACCACTTCGCTTCCCAGTTCACATAAAATTCTTCCATATTCTTGGGCGTCATCAGGTAGATCGCAAGCAGTTCAATGTCCTGATAAACGGCGAAAATCCACGGGACTTGGCGATACTTCTCGATAATCGCAGGATTCATGTGATGGTGGGTTGAGAAACTCGTGGTGAGATTGATGTTGACCGACTTCATCTCGTATTCCGTACCGCCGTTGTCGCGCGCGTCATTGCCTTCACGTTCCGGGATATTGGTCAGGCCGAGGAAGAGCAGGACCTGTAAGGTCTTCCCACCGTTGTCCTGGAAGATATCGTTGATGCCGTGGCGGGTGGCGAGTTCCTGGTACCGGCGGATCGCTGGCCAAAGGATGTTCAGTTCATCGGCGTCAGGATGCGGTTCAAACTTCATTCTGCCTCCCGCAGCAGGTCTACAGGAGACATCTCAAGCGCGACGGCAACGCGCTCAATGTTGTCAATTGAGATATTACGTTCGCCTCTCTCGACCGAACCGATATAGGTCCGGTGGAGCCCGCAGGCGTCTGCAAGCCCCTCTTGGGAGAGGCTGCGTTTCACCCGCTCCCGGCGCATATTCCTGGCGAAACGTGTTCGCAGGCGCAGGCTGGTTTTCACGCCTCAGAAAAAAGCCTGTTGCAGCCGATGAGTCTACATTCTATAAGTAGCGATATGAGACCAGCTTACTCAACCGAACTCGGACGCGCTTATGTCGGGGATTCTCTTGACCTGCTTCCACGGCTCGCCGACGACAGTATTAACCTTGTCGTTACCAGCCCACCTTTTTCCCTCCAACGTAAGAAGGAATACGGCAACAAAGCGCAACACCAGTACGTTGATTGGCTGGCAGAGTTTGCGCGGCTCGTCTTTGCGAAGCTGACTCAGGACGGCAGCTTTGTGATAGACATTGGGGGCGCGTATGAAAAGGGAGTGCCCGTGCGCAGCCTCTACCAGTTTCGTGTGCTGCTGAAGTTTTGCGATGAGATCGGGTTCCATCTTGCCGAGGAATTTTACTGGCATAATCCCTCCAGGCTGCCAGGCCCCATTGAATGGGTGAACAAGCGAAAGATTCGGGCAAAGGACGCGGTCAACACGATCTGGTGGCTGTCAAAAACTCCCTGGCCGAAAGCGAACATCTTGAACGTCCTCGCCCCGTACTCGGACAGGATGAAGCAACTGATTAAGGCCCCCGATAAGTTTTACCAGCCCAAGCTGCGGCCGTCCGGGCATGACATCAGTAAGAGCTTTGCGAAAGATAATGGGGGCGCGATACCGTCCAATCTGCTGTCCTTTCCTAACTCGGAGTCGAATGGGCATTACCTGGCTCGCTGCAAAGCGGTCGGATCGAAGGGGCATCCCGCACGCTTCCCCGCTAAACTGCCCGAGTTCTTCATCCGGTTCCTGACCGACCCCGGCGACATGGTGCTCGACATCTTCGCCGGGTCAAATACGACTGGTGAGGTCGCAGAACGAGAAGGGCGGCGCTGGATGGCGTTTGAGGAACGGCGCGACTATGTTGCCGCGGCCGCGGTCAGGTTTCTCGAAGGGGATGACGACGTGTCAGACGTGTTCACGCGTATCCAGAGCGGCGGGCATGTCGTCTTGGCGAACCGGCAACGGCGGCGGAGTCACTAAGTTTCTGCTCTTGCCGTGGGTGCGAAAGTGGATTAGGCAGGAGAGAAGATGAAAAAAACAGGGAGTCATCATGAATCTTCTGCACACCGTCTACGAGCCGCCGGGCGATGGGCCACACCCGACCCTGCTGACCCTGCATGGCTGGGGCGCGAACGCGCTTGACCTGTCCGGCCTGGCCCCCCATCTGTGTGGCGGCACGTTGCTGGTCATCTGCCCCCAAGGCCCGCTCCAGGTTCCCCTTGGCGGCACAACGGTCGGCTACGGCTGGTTTCCCATTACCGGAGCCGGGCCGGTCAATGTGCCGGCCATCCTTGAGGCCCGGGAGCAGCTCCAGACGTTTCTGGCCGACGCGCTCCGCCGCTATCCCGTTGATCAAAAAAAGCTGGCTCTGCTCGGCTTCAGTCAGGGCGGGGTCATGGCCTATAGCCTCGGCCTCGGTGAGCCTGAACGCTACGCCGGCCTGGCCGCCCTGAGTTCGTGGTTGCCCAAAGACCTGCTAAGCATCTTTCCAGATGTCCCGGCCACCGAACAGCTGCCCGTCCTCGTCCAGCACGGCAGTCAAGACGAACTGGTCAACGCCGGCCGCGCCCGCCAGTCGGTTGAAATCCTGCGCAACGTGAATGTCCCGCTCACCTATCGCGAGTATGAGATGGGGCATCAGATCAACGCCGAGAGCTTGCGCGACCTCTCGGACTGGCTGCGAGATAAGGTCGTGTCGCCGATTCACATGGCCTCCTGAGCCAGGAAGCGCCCGAGCTCGCGCACAAACCGCTCAAGCTGATCGTGATGAACCCAGTGGCCGGCGTTGGGGATGGTCACGATGGTGGGCTGCCGAAAGACCTTGGCCCGGCCGTCCTTTTCCGGGTCTGAGACCCACGAGTCGGCCCCCCGCAGGAGCAGGGTTGGGCAGCTGATGCGCCCCCAGATATCCTGGGCATCGGTCATATTGAAGCGGTAGGGCGACTGGGCGCGCACATAGTTATCGAACTTCCAGGTATAGGTGCCGTCTTCGTTCCGATTGGCTCCGTACAGCGTCAGATGATGGGCCTGCTCCTGGCTGAGTCGGGGGTTGGCCCCGCGCATGCGCCCGACGGCCTCCTCCAGGGTTTTGTAGTGGCGCGGCAGCCGACTGGCAAAGTCGCGCATCTGCGAGACCCATACCCGCATCCGCTCCTGGGCGTTTTTCGGCTGCTCCGCAAGCATATGGGGCGGCGGTCCCAGCCCCTCAATGGCGACGACTTTTTTGACCTGATCGGGGTACACCCCAGCGTACTGGAGTACGACCCCGCCTCCGAGCGAGTGGCCGATGAGCGTCACCGGAAACCGGGCGGTCTGGGCCAACAGTTGGGCGAGATCGACCACATGTTCAATCATGGAGTATTCGCTGCCCCGCGCCCACTCTGAGTCGCCGTGTCCGCGCAGGTCCGGGGCGATGATGTGATAGTCCTCACGAAAGGCCTGGGCGACCCAGTCCCAGTTCCGGCAATGATCCCGCCCGCCATGAATCAGCGCCATCAGCGGCTTGTCTGGATTGCCCCAGTCGACGTAGTGGAGTTTGAGGCGTTGGGAATAGAAGTAGTGTGAAGTCGGTCCGACGATGTGTTGTCCCGGCATAGTTCTTCCTCTCCGGCCCGGATTGTAGCCAGGGACAACGCTCTCCCGCAACTCCAGAGACCACGAAGTGACACGGCAAGACAAGCATGCTTCCTCTGGAGGCCGTGATTTTTCCCGGCATTTCTGCGATACTGGGCCCTTGCGGCGTTCGCCCTATACCGCGCGACAGAAGAGGATGCGACCATGACAGCTCCACACGCCGGTGAACACAACACCACATGAGGCCTGCTATACTGCCTGGTGGACCATGCTGGAAGTGCTCCTCGTCTTCAAACGCTTTGCCCGGGCACTCCGCAAGGATCGGCTCGACCGCGTTCTGCTCGCCCTGGTGATCATCACTCTGGCCGGAATGCTGGGCATGGCCTACTTTGACTCGCTGCCGCTGGCCGATTCGCTATGGTGGACGATTGTCACCATTACCACCGTCGGCTATGGGGATATCTATCCGGCATCTTTGGGCGGCAGGGTGGTCGGTGTGTTGCTGATGCTGTTCGGCATCGGCTTTCTGGGCCTGCTGACGGCGACCCTGGCCAGCAGCTTTGTTGAGGAACGACGGCAGGAGGGAAAAGGGGTGAATCCGGTACATGTCACGCAGCATCTGCTGCTGTGCGGCTGGAGCCGTAAGGCCGGGAAAATTATTGCCGAGATTCAGGCCGACGCCGCCGCGGATCTCAGGACGGTGGTCGTAATCGCCGACCTGGAGGAAAAACCGCTGGACGACGACCGGGTGTATTTTGTGCGGGGTCCGCTCACCGAGGCGACCCTGGAGAAGGCCAACGCCCGGCAGGCCCGGGCGGCCATTGTCCTGGCCGATGAAGGCGTGGAGTTCCACACCCAGGACGCCAAGACGATCCTCAATACGCTGACGCTCAAGTCCGCCTACCCCGACCTGTACACCACGGTCGAGCTGGTGAATCAGGACAATATCGAACACTGCCGGCTGACCAAGGCCGACGAGATTATTGTATCGGGCGAGGCGAGTACGAATCTGCTGGTCCGGTCCAGCCTTGACCACGGGGTGACACAGATTATTACCGAGCTGATGAGCAGCCGATTTGGGAGTGAAATCTATAAGATCGCACCGCCCCAGGACTGCGTTGGCCGGCCTTTTCTTGAGGCGCTGACCCGGCTCAAGACCGACCGCAATATCATCGCTCTGGCGGTGGAGAGCGCCGCCGAGAGCCGCTTTCTTGCCAACCCGCCGAATAACTATATAATCGGCACTGGCGATCGACTCATCGTGGTTGGCAAAGATCGCCAGGCGTAGGAGGACACATGCCCGCAGACTATTTCGAGACGGTCAAGACTTTTCTGATGGACTTGGGCTACGCGATTACCCAGGAGGACCCGGCCCAGGAGCTGGTGGTCGTCCAGGATGAAGAAAACGGCATTACCAGCCTGATTGTGGACTGTGAAGACCCGATTCTCATCCTGGAGCAGATGATCCTGCCGGTGCCGAACAACCCAGGCCAGATGTTTCGGCGTCTGCTGCAAATGAACCGGACCCTGGTCCACGGCGCGTTTGTGCTGGACGAGGCCGGCACGCTGGTCCTGTTCCGGGACACCCTGCGGCTGGAGAACCTGGACCTGAACGAACTCGAAGGCTCTATCGAAGCGCTCAGCTTGGCGCTGGCCGAAAACGCCGAGGAGCTGCTGACCTTCAGCAAACAATAAGGAGGAACACCTATGGCAAGCGTTTTTCAGCGACTGTTCAAGTTCGGACAATCCGAGGCCCACGCCGCCCTGGACCGGTTTGAAGACCCGATCAAAATGACCGAGCAGGGCATCCGTGACCTCAAACGTGACCTCCAGGCCAGCATGAGCAGCCTGGCCGAGGTCAAAGCCATTGCCATCCGGCTCAGGCGAGACGCCGATGACAACAAGAGCATGGCCGCCGAATACGAGCGCAAGGCCATGCTGCTGCTCCAGAAGATGCAGAGCGGCACGCTTGACCAGGCCGAGGCCGAGCGCTTGGCCGGCGAAGCCCTGCGGCGCAAAGAAGAATGTCTGGAAAAGGCCACCCGCAGCCAGCAGGACTGGCAGGCCCAGGATACGATGGCCTCCCAGCTCCAGGGCAAAATCGAGAAGCTCAAGACCACCGTCTCCAAATATGAAAACGACCTGGTCACGCTCAAAGCCCGGGCCAAAACCGCGGCCTCAACCAAAAAGATCAACCAGCAGCTCTCCAAGATCGACTCGTCCGGCACAATCTCCATGCTGGAAAAGATGCGCACCAAGGTTGAGGAAGACGAGTCGCTGGCCCAGGCCTATGGCTCGCTGGCCGACGCCGACCAGACCGTTGAGGACGAGATTGACACCGCGCTGACCTCCAGTGCCGCGCCGGCGACCAGCAACGCCCTGGCCGACCTGAAGGCCAAGATGGGCATCACCGCCAGCCCATAGAAGGAGAACCCCGGTGGCCTTACGCGACTGGTTGAAGGGCTTCTTTGCCGACACAGAGCCGGAGGTGGACCCGCTCACCCTCTCTCTGGCCGACCTGAAAAAGGGCTATCTGGTTGACTACGACCTCAAAACCTGGCAGGTCAACAGCCACAGCCGCTACGACTTTGACGGCGACCAGGCCCAGGAATGGGAACTTTTCTCGGGCGATGAACGCTGCTATCTGAGCGTTGAGCGGGACGACGAGGACGAGTGGTCAATCAGCCGCAAAATTGACTTCTCGGCCCTCGGTCCGGCGGTCAAAGCCCATCTGCTCCAGCACGACGACCCACCCCAGACGATTGACTACGACGGAACCCGCTACCGCCTCGAAGAGAGCGGGGCCGGTCATTTCTTTCCCGATGGCCGAGTGGCCGGCGATGAGCTGATCTACTGGGATTACACCGACGAGACGGGCGAGCTGCTGCTGACCATCGAGCAGTGGGGCGAGACCGAGTTTGAAGCCTCGGTCGGCACAACCGTCAACGAGTACGAGTTTCGCAACATCCTGCCCCAGCACACAGGAGCGGCCGGGTGAACATCGAATCCCGGCCCGACCCACCGCAGCCCGTTGGACCGTTCTCAAACCAATCATCTTTATTTTTAAGGCTTCTCTTCCCTTTCATACGGCCCAAGGAATCTTTCCCCATCAAAATGGATCAGGTGGCTGGGAGCGTCGGCACACCAGACCTCAGTTTCCCAGGAAATGTCGTTCAAGTAGCGCCCCATAACACCGCGGTCAGGAAAGGCGGTCATATAAACCAGGCCCGGTTTTGCAGCCTGGAACAGGCTTGCGAGTTCGCTATGCCGCTTCGCGTCAACAGGGCCATGACTGGTCACCGATTCCACGAGTAATAGCCAGTCCCTGGCTTGAAAGTACAACACCACATCTGGCATTTTGCCGTGCTTGTCTACCGAGACGCCAAGACTGTTGAGACGGTCTCTCTCAAAATATCCGGTTTTCTCACCGGCATCCCCGACATAGATCACTTCTGAGCCAGGAGCGAAGCGCGGGGCAAACTCAGTAAGAACAGCCTTGATGAGTTCGCTATGGGTGCCGGGCGTGAGGGTTATTTCCTTTCCGTCCGCTGGGGTGACAGGAATTTTTTGCATGTCGCGGTGCTTCGCCCATTTCGCAGCAAGGGTTTCCTGACCTGCAAGATACGCTGCCAGGGTCTCTGGCCACCTATCCGTCCCAAACGTCAGGATCACATGATACGCCTCTTCGCTGATCTGGTAGCAGGCTTTCGGACTGTTTACCGCGCGGTTTGGCTGGTCTGGATTATAGAGCGCGATGCCCGCTTCAACGAATTGGTGCATCGTCTGACGGCGGAAAGTCTCGCGCGTGTTCGGTGCGTACTCACGTCCGTAGTGTTCCCGGCAGTAGTCCATGATGGGAGTGATACCCATCAAGGGCTTGTTGAGTTCCTGCCAGACTCCGTCAGGTTTGAGCTCAAGCAAG
Source organism: uncultured Binatia bacterium (SeqCode) (assembly GCA_965242605.1). Taxonomy (GTDB): domain Bacteria; phylum Desulfobacterota; class Binatia; order Bin18; family Bin18; genus JAAXHF01. The sequence goes on from CBDESS010000001.1 coordinate 1,138,431, forward strand.
GCCAGCAGGGTGAGGGCCGAGCGTTCATTGTGCTGTCCTTTCGGCAGGCTCAGCGCTTTCAAGATAGCGAGCGCGTCATCAATTTTGCGTTGAGCTGTCAGCGGATTATCGGCAGTGGCCACAGGAGCAACCTCGTCCTCAATGATGTCATCAATTTGCCGTTGCGAGAGAGCTGTGTCACCGGCTTGTTGGCCTATGTGCTTGAGCGTCTCCCGGTCGGGATAGCGGAGTGCCCGCAAATCCGTCGCGTTCACCTGGGTGTGGCCGTTGAACTGCCGAAAAAAGCGATCAACAAGGCTGCTGTTTAAGAACACGCACAATCCGACTGCCAGGGAACGGGAAAAGCCTCTCTGGCCAGCGTGGAACACATTCAAGTGATTCTCAAAGCCGATCAACTCGCCTGGCAGCGAAGAATTGTAAACTGAAGCAACGATTCGGCGGGGTTCTTCCTTTGTGGTGAAGCGCCGGGTGACAACGTAGTACCCTGTGTTGGCCCAGAGCAATTTCCGGCTCTGGGCAGACACCTGAATGGCGTTTGGCTTCTTCGTCTCCTTCGGCCATTGCAGCGTCCCGTTCTGAAAATGGGTGGTATACAGCAGCGGGACGGCCCCGACTGCCGGGTCTTGCCTCAAGTTCTCTTTTAATCGGAAATCAACCACGGGTCCGGTGGAGACTTCCAGGCCAAGATCGCTCAGGGCAGCGGTAAAATACCCTAGACGATCAACAATGCTCTGCTCAAGATTGTTGGTGACGATATGAACAAATTGGTCAGGATCGTCAGGCCGAATCAGCGCTCTATGGTCAACGACCCGCTGGGTCATATCCTCCGTCACGCAATAGCTGGAAGATCTGTCTGGCTCAAAGACGCTTCCTCGGCTTGTTGTAATTCTCACTGTCGTCCGCTCTTCCCCCTTTACCGCATGGAGAATGATATTCTCCTGCAGCACCTCATCGTCTTTGAAGGCGGAATTGCGCGTCTCAAAGAGGTGAAGGTGTCTGAGCGTCATGAGAGCAAAAAACTTTTCCCGGAATGGTTTGAAATACGGACCGTTACAGAAGGACCGGGGAACAATGGCGACCATTTCCCCGCCAAGCTCAAGCTGCTGTGCGGCCAGAAAGAGAAATCCGGTGTAAAGGTTTGAGGTTTCAAGCCCGGCTTTTCGCAGGGCGACACGGTGTTCTGAGGCCGAGTGAATCTTCTTATACGGCGGGTTCATGATGACATGGGTAAAGCCAGCCCTCTTTGGCCGCTCGTCCTGAAACAAGGTGGGTTGTCTTGCCGTGCTGAGGATATAGTCTTCCGCATGAATGGCCGTATGGACTTTGATCCTCCATTCCTGACAGTGGGTTTTGCATTCTTCCAGCGTCGCCTTCAGATAGTCAATGAAAAGCGGCTCAATCTCATAACACGTCACGGAAACCTTCCTTGGCTTTTTGCCAACCGTAGCTGTTCGTTCAACGACGGCTGCTGAAAGGGACCCGACCCCGGCCCCGGGGTCAAGTAAGCGGGTGCCATCGGAAAACCCCGCAAACAGGCTCGCCATAAAGCGCCCGATTGGGGCCGGTGTCAGATATTGTCCCAAGCCCGAGCGACGTTTCGGGTCGAGTTTGAGAGACGCATTAACGCGGGAAAACTCAGCCGTATCGGCCAGGGTGGTTTGATGCACGGTCAGTACACCTCCCAGCGGCCGCGATGATAATACTCGTGCAGGACTGGCCGGCTCTCGGTGTTCACGCTGATGTGGGCGCTGTCGTCAAACATGCCCTTGCCGAAATGGGTCATGGATACCATCGCGTCCCGGTTCAGGAAGCGCGTCTCAATCCGGTCAAAGGACAGCCGCAATATGGTCTGCTTGAGGGCGCGCTCGTCCATCAGGCCGGCGTCCACCCCCAGCACAAACCCCCACTCGCCCATCGTCGGAATATGATTGTGATAGGCCAGCGGACTCAGGCCGGCCGCCCGCAGCGTCTTGTAGATGCACACAAAGGCCCGGCGGGTAAAAAAGGGACTCGTCGCCTGGGTGACGACGACCCCGCCCCGTTTGAGCTGTTTCTTGCACAGACGGTAGAAATTGAGCGAGTACAGCCGCGCCAGGGCCACCGAGTTCGGGTCCGGAAGGTCAACGATAATCACGTCAAACAGCCGCCGGGCCGTCTGTAAGAAGGCAAACGCATCGGCGTGGACAATCTCGACCCGGGGGTCCGTGAGAGCGTGGTCGTTGAGCCGGACGAGGACCGGATGCGACGCCGCCAGCTCGGTCATGGCCGGGTCAAGGTCAACCAGGGTGAGGCGGCTGACCGCCCGGTATTTGAGGACTTCGCGTGCTGCCAGCCCGTCTCCCCCGCCCAGAATCAGCACCTCGTGGCGATTGCCGGCCAGGCTCAGGGCCGGGTGTACCAGGGGTTCGTGATAGCGCTCTTCGTCATAGCTGCTGAACTGCTGGTTGCCGTTGATGTAGAGCCAGTAATCGTCCCGCCAGCGGGTCATCACCAGGCGCTGGTAGGGCGTCTGTCTGGCCAGGATGACGGTATCTTTGTAGAGCGTTTGCTCGCCAAACAGGACAATCGGCTCGGCCCACACGGCCAGGCTGAGCAGGCCGACGCTGACCCCGACCCACAGCCCGGACATCAGCCGCGGGCGGGTAAAGAGGGACCGAAAACGGAACACAAACACGGACGCAACGGCAAAGTTCACCGTCCCCAGGGCGACCGATGTATAGGTCAGGCCGAGGTAGGGGAGGGCCACAAAGGCAAACACCAGGCCGCCCGCCAGAGCACCGTAATAGTCCTTCTCCAGGACCGAGGAGATATTGACCCGCAGTTCTTCGTAGCCGGCGTTGACACGGGTGATGAGCGGGATTTCCATGCCGATCAACACGCCAATGGCCATTGCCAGGGGGTAAATCACGACCCCGACATTGTTCACAAATGCAGACGCGGCATAGCTGGCCGCGGCCGCGGCCGCACATAGGACCGACAGGCTGAACTCCAACAGGGTAAAGGTATCGAGCAGGTCGGCGCGAAAGGCGCGGCTCAGACGGCTGCCCACCCCCATAGCGAACAGCATCAGCGACATCAGTAAGGTCCATTGAAGGGTGGCGTTGCCGAGGAAGTAGCTGGCCAGGGTGCAGAGCACAAACTCGGCCACCAGACCCGCACAGCCGGTGGCAAACAGGCACAGCTTCAGCAGGCGGGTCATCGTGTCTTTGACGTGGGCAGGATTGATGCGGGCAGGATGCCCACGTTCCCAGGCTTCAGGGAGGGAGGGAAGTTCCGGTCAGGATGAGCCGCATTGAGGCTAGACACACCAGATGATCAGGAAGGACGCGCCAACGTAGGAGAACATTTCCAGGCAGGCCACGCCGAGATGGGGCTGGTCCTGCTCAACGAGTTTGGCCGAGATGCTTGTGCCGGGCAGCAGGACTTTGTCGGTGGCGAAACGCACCGCCGGCAGGAAGACGAGGCCGACGAGGGCATAGCTGCCAAAGGCCATGAAATTGCTCTGCCAGGAGAAGAACTCCTCGCTGGCGGCAAAGCCCAGAATATTGCCCATGGCGATGAGCGCGCCGGCAAAGCTGACCCCGACAGCGACATTGTCGCGCTCAATCTCGGCATGAATGCTGTAGGGGGTTATCCATTCATACACCAGCCCGGTCAGCACCAGGCCGAGCTGTCCCACGCCCCAAAAGGCCAGCGCGGTCCAGATTGTGCCGGTTTCACCGGACAGGGCACCGAACAGGATGAGGCCGGTGGCGGTATACACCCCGGCTTCGGTGATGCCGGTGCCCGCGTTCTGGTCATGGATGATTTCCTTTTCGTTTATGAACTGAAACAGAATGAGCTTGTCACTGACCACGGTGGAGATGTTGAGCAGCATGATGCCCAGGGGGCCGTACAGGAGGATATCGACCGCATCTTCAAGCAGGCCGTGGGAGGGGCCGCTGAGCACCCCGCCGATGGTCAGGACCAGCCCCAGGTAATAGCCGACCAGCGCGAGAGCCAGGGCCACGTTATCCTTGTCCAGCAGCTCTTCTTTGACACGAAACCCACGGTGCAGCAGGTCAAAAATACGCTTGCCGAGCCAGAACAGGGCGTAGGCGCACAGGAGATAGAGAACGGCCAGAATCAGGGTATCGAGTGTCATGGCGTATGGGGGCGTCTATTTGCCAAAGCCGAAGCTGCGGGAGCGCATGGACGAACCGCTGCTGCGCCCTACCCGGCTCTGGAACTTTTGGCGAAATCGCTGCTGACTGGCCACCTCGCGCGCCTGGCGGCGGGCAAAAAAGCTCGGGTTGCGCTGTCTGGTGCGTGTGCCGGTGGTGCCGTATTCACGACCGGTCGGACCGTAGTAGGGGCGGTTCTGGTCCTGGTAGCGCCGGTATTGGTCATAATCGCGGCGAAAGGTCATTCCGCCGGCCAGACCGAGCACATCTCTAAGCAGCGCATATTTGCCGTAAAATTCCCAGAAGGAGTTGCCGCTGTTATCGGTTTTCCACTGCCCGTATTGTGAGTTGCCAACGTAGTGGTAGCCGGGCGGATGGGGGGTGGTACTTTCCTGCCCGGCAGTCTTTGAGGCGAGGCTCATGCCGAGGAAGTTTTCATTCCTGCGGTAGACCTGCCCGGAGACCTCACGCCAGTCGGTTGACCAGTTCTGCTCGCCCTGCAAGACCTTGTATTTATGGTAATATGCAGGAAAGAATGTGCCGTCCTTGCGCATGTCTTCCAACACGATGGTGTACTCGGGCGCGTCGCGCAGCTGGGCCTTGAGTTGCTCGAGGGGAGAAGAGGAGGACGAGCAGCCTGACAGCAGGCCGAGGAGCAGGAACAGGCCGAGGAGCGGTGTAGAAAAGCTGTGACGCATGGAGTGCCCTTATCGGCAGCTGGGCTCAGGATGAACAAACTTGTGGCTGGCGTCAAGCGCACAGGATATCAGGAGGGAGAACACGGCATTCCGCAGTCTGCCAGGACCATGACCAGAATAGGCACTCACCTGCTGGCCGACCTGTACGGCATAGACCTGGCTCTGCTGCGAGACGAGCGAGGGCTGATGCGCGTCTTTCGCGCCGCGCTGGCCGAGGCCGGTTTTCGTGTGCTCGGCCACCTCAGCCACCGCTTTGCCGACGGCGGACAGGGCGTGACCGGCATGTTTCTGTTGTCCGTGTCCCACGCCACTTTTCACACCTTTCCCGAACATGGCTATATGGCGGTGGATATTTTTTCGTGTGGCAATGCCGACCCACACGCGGCCCTCGGTATCCTGACCGATACTCTCAAGCCCCATACCGTGCGCACGCAGCGGGCCGACAGGGGGAGAGGTGAACGATGATCGCTTCTTCCGACGGGCCAGTCATTATCGTCCGCTTTTTTTGGCCCTAGTCGGCTTTCAGCTTTTTGATCTCCCCGGTCAGCTCCGGGAGGGCCTTGAACAGGTCAGCCACCAAACCGTAATCAGACACGTTGAAGATCGGGGCTTCGGGGTCTTTGTTGATCGAGACGATGACCTTGGAGTCTTTCATCCCCGCCAAGTGCTGAATGGCACCCGAGATGCCGACCGCAAAATACAGCTCGGGCGCAACTACCTTGCCGGTCTGGCCAACTTGCAGGTCATTTGGCACAAAACCGGCATCAACCGCGGCCCGACTCGCCCCCATTGCCGCCCCCATCGCGTCAACAAGGGGTTCCAGATATTCTTTGAAATTCTCCCCTGACTTGAGGCCCCGGCCGCCGGAAATCACGATACTTGCGTCGGTCAGGGTTGGTCGGTCAGAGGTGATCTCGCTGAAGGCAACGAAGCGCATCTGTTGGTCGGCGGCCTCGAAGTTCACCTCGACCTGTTCAACCGGCGAGGGGTCGCCCGGCTGGGCCGCGTCAAACGCCGTGCCACGCACAGACACGACCTGCACCGCTCCTCCGGCCAGAGACACCGTTGCAATGGCGTTGCCGGCATACATCGGACGCTGAAACGTCCCGTCGTCGTTAATCTCGACGATGTCGCTGGCCATCCCCACACCGAGCCGGGCGGCGACGCGGGGGAGCACATCCTTGCCCTGGGCGGTGGACGTGGCCAGCAGGAGCGATACGTCGTTGCGAGTGATAAGTTGTTCAAGAGCCGCGGCATACACATCGGCCAGATAGTTGGCCAGGGCCGGGTGGTCCGCGGCCAGCACTCTGGCCGCGCCATAGCCGGCCGCTTCTTGCGCCACGCTCTCCACCCCGGCTCCCAGGACTGCGATGAGCACGTCTCCGCCAAGTTTACCGGCCGCCTCTTTGCCGGCCTGAATGGCGATCAGCGTACTCTTGGGCAGCTGTCCGTTTTTTGTTTCGCTATAAACCAGTACATTTCCCATGACAGGCTCCTCTGAAGATGAGTCGTCTCGTCTGCCTCAGAGCACTTTTGCTTCGGTGTGCAGCAGTTCAATGAGTTCCTGAACCGACTCAACGATCTTGCCGGCCTCTTTCTTGGCCGGTGGCTGGAGGGACTGTACGCTGAGGCACGGCGTGGTGTCTGTGCCAAGTTCAGCCAGCGCAATCTCTCTGATCTCTTTTTTGCGCGCCTTCATGATGCCTGGCAGCGAGGCGTAGCGCGGCTCGTTGAGACGCAGGTCAGCAGTGACCAAGCCTGGCAGAGCAAAGGCGACGGTTTCCAGGCCGCCGTCAACCTCGCGGACCACCTCGACCGACTGTTGGTCGTCAGACAGCCTGACCTCAGAGGCAAATGTCGCCTGCGGCCAGCCCAACAGGGCGGCCAGCATCTGTCCGGCTTGGTTCGAGTCGTCGTCAATCGCCTGTTTGCCCATGAGGACCAGGTCCGGGCGCTCGCTTTCGACCAGCCTGGCCAGCACCCGCGCCACGCCGAGCGGGTCGAGCTCCTGGTCAGGCAGCACCAACACGGCTCGGTCGGCCCCCATTGCCAGCCCGGTCCGCAGTTGCTCGGTATTGACCTTGTAGCCAATGCTGGCCAGGATCACTTCACTGCCGCTGATTTTTTCCTTGATCCGCAGCCCTTCCTCAATCGCGATTTCGTCAAAAGGGTTGATCACATACTTCACATGATCGGTGACAATGCCTGAGTTGTCGGAATTGACCCGGATCGTGGTCTCCGGGTCGGGTACCCGCTTGACTGTTACCAGTATTTTCACGCTGCTTCCTCCTCACAACATGCCATTAGAGCCGGGACGGCTTGAGGGTTCGTGGCCGGCCTTGACAGCCAGCGGGATAATTTTGCTCTCTGTCCGCTCAGGGGAGAGACGACAGGCCGGCCCACTCACCGCCAGACTGCCGACAACTGTCCGCGTATCATCTTTGACTGGGACGGCGACGGTGCTCACATCGGCCACATATTCGCCGTTATCGACCGCGTAGCCCTTGCTGGCAATCGCGCCCAACTGCTCAGGAAGAACCGGCCGGTTGACCGTCATCAGTTGGGGGTGCAGGCTCGGCTCGTCGGACAAAACATGCTGAATCTCTTCGGCCGGCTCAAACGCCGGATGGACCCTGCCCACCGCCGTACAGTGCAGCGGCAGGTTTTCGCCGACCTGTGACACAATCCGCACCGGCTGGTCGGATTCAACCATATCGAGCGGCACGACTTTGCCCTTGCGCATAACGGCCACATATGCGCTCTCGCGGCAGTCTCTGACGACATCGCTCATGATTGGCCGGGCTTGTTGCAGCAGGCCCATGTGCTGAATAGATGATGTCGTTCCTCTTTCTCACGGCGGGCCATGCTTCCTTCTTAAAAAGACGAATCGTCTTCACCTTCTTCGACAGAGGATAAGACGACTCATCTTTACCCCGCTGGGCTCTGAACAAATGATGTTCTACCCTAGGGGATGTGATTTCCTTTTGTCAACACAGCTTGCCCGGCGGCGGCGCATCCCGGCCGGATTCTGAGCGGGAGAGACACTATGGGCGCAGAGAGGGCTTTTGAGATTCTCAATCCGAACGGATATTTTCCGCTGGTGCTGACCTGTGAACACGCCTCATGTCGGGTACCGCCCGAATACCACAATCTGGGCCTGAGCGAGGCCGGGCTACGACAACATATCGGCTGGGATATTGGTGCCCGGGCCGTCCTTGAGGCCCTTGTCCAGAGGCTGGATGCCCCGGCGGTCTGCTCGGGCTATTCGCGTCTGCTCATCGACTGCAACCGTGAGCCGCATGCGCATGACCTGATTGTGTCCCACAGCGACGGCACCCCCATCCCCGGCAATCACCACCTCTCGGCAGCCGAGCGACACAAACGTATCACCCGGTTTTATCAGCCGTACCACGACGCGATTGGTGTGACCCTTCGTCGGCTGCTGGCCGGACGCACTGCTGTCCGGCCGTCCCTCCTCAGCCTGCACAGTTTTACGCCGGCGCTGCGCGGCCAGGCCGAGCGCGCTTTTGATATTGGGATTCTGTTTGATCGCTACCAGGACCTTGCCGCCGACCTTGGTCAGTGGCTGAGCCGGACAGGCTATCGGGTCCGCTATAATGAGCCGTACTCCGGCTATGAGGGGCTGATTTTCAGCGTCCGCAGTCATGCCCGGCGGCATCGGCTTGTGTATCTGGAACTGGAAATGAATAACAGTCTGCTCAGGCGGTCCGACAGTATTGGCCGGATGGCCGAGGCCATCAGCCGGGCCTGCGCCGGGCTGTTTGCCGCCAACACCTGAGCACAAAGGGGAGCGTATGCGTATTATTCTGATTGGTCAGGCCGCGTTTGCCGAAAAAACGCTCACGAGGCTCGTTGACAAAGGTGAGGAGGTGGTTGCCGTCTTTTGCCCGCCGGATGCGGCCGAAGGGAGGTTTGACCCGGTCAAACAACGGGCGGTTGAGTTCGGCATTCCCATCCATCAACACACGTCAATGAAGCGAGAGCAGGCCGAGGTGGTCAGGAAATTTGAAGAACTGGACGCCGACTTGGCGATTCTGGCGTTTGTGACTCAGATTGTGCCGCCGGCCGTCTTCAACATCCCCAAGTGGGGGAGCATCTGTTTTCATCCCTCGCTGTTGCCCAGGTATCGCGGTCGGAGCGCACTGAACTGGGCCTTGATTAACGGCGAAACCACGACCGGCCTGACCCTGTTCTGGGTTGACGAGGGGATCGATACCGGACCGGTTCTGTTGCAGAAAGCAGTCGCGGTTGGCCCTGACGATACCACCGGCACGTTGTATTTCGACAAGATTTTTGCGCTCGGCGTGGACGCCATTGTCGAGTCGGTTGATCTCATTAAGGCCGGCAACCCGCCCCGTCTGGTTCAGGACGAGTCCCAGGCAAACTATGATCCGCCGTGCGGCGACGAGCACGGCCAGATCGACTGGGCCAAGCCCGCCCGGCAGATTTACAATCAGGTCCGGGGCTGTGACCCACAGCCCGGTGCGCATACCGCCTGGCGGGGGCACATGATCCGCCTGTACGACTGTCGGCTCCAGCCCGCCACGCGTGTCAAAGGTCATCGTGATCACACATTGGTGGCCGGACAGGTGATTGAAGTCGGTCAGGAAACCGTCAGCATTGCCGCTTCCGGGGGCACGCTGGTGGCCGGGAAAATGCGCGCTCAAGGCAGGAAGCTGGCCGCCGCAGATGTGGCCAGGCAGAGCGGCTTCGGGGTTGGAGACAAGCTGGGATGACCCTGAACCTGGGCGGCACAGCGAACGATGCTGACCTTACAGGTCAGGCAGCGATCGGCGCTAGCTCAATCAACACCTGGCCCGGTTCAACCAGCTCTCCGGGCGCGACGTGAACCGTTTTCACCCTGGCCCTTCCTTCGCTGGCCAGGGCGTTTTCCATTTTCATGGCTTCAAGCACCAGGAGGGTCTGGTTGGCTTTGACCTCATCGCCCGGTTCAACCCGCACCTCAAGAATTTTGCCCGGCATGGGGGAGCGGATTTCAGACTCCCAGCCGCCGGCCTGGCTTTTGCGCCGGCGGGCGGGTGTGTCCTGGGCGGTGCGAAATTCGTACACCCGGCCCTCAATGGCGACCAGAATGCGGTCGCCGCGGGTGGCAACATGGGCCTGGACCGCGCGGCCGTCAACCAGACTGGACGACGGTCGCTTCTTGCTCAGATGGTCATCACCGTCCACTTTGACCAGGAGCGTGACCGCTCCGCCATGTACCGAGATCAGCCGTGCCTGACCGGCCTGTCCGTTCAGGCTGAACTCGCACAGATCTCCGCTTTGGGTGTAGTTGAGGACCAGCGTCTCGTCCTGGGCGTACAGGGTGGTCTTCATCGGCTACTGTCCCAAACGCCAGCCACCGAGCTGGGTCCAGGGGCTGGGCGGGGGGGTATGGGCGTTCGTCGTCTGGGCCGGCCTGGGTTGGCCCAAGGCCGCGGCCAGGGCGGCGACCGACCGATGGGTGGTCGTATCCGGTTGCCAGTCCTGGAAGTGCTCGGTCAGAAAGCCGGTATGGGTGTGCCCGGCAATAAACGCCGGATGGGCCAGCAGGTCAAGCAGAAACGGCCCGTTTGTGACCGGGCCGAGCACCACACACTGGCGCAGGGCGGCCTGCATACGTTGGCACGCCTGCTCGCGGTCGTGACCCCAGGTTGAGAGCTTGGCGATCAGCGGGTCGTAATACATGCTGACCTGGCTCTCCAGTTCCACCCCCGCATCAACCCGCACGCCGGGTCCGCCGGGCGGCTGCCAGGCCAGGACCTGGCCCGGAGCGGGCAGGAAGCCGTTGGCCGGGTTTTCGGCGTACAGCCGACACTCACAGGCGTGGCCGCTGGACTGTATGTCGTCCTGACCAAAGCCGAGCGCCTCGCCGGCGGCAATACGGATCTGTTCGCGGACGAGGTCAAGGCCGGTGACCAACTCTGTAATCGGGTGTTCAACCTGGAGTCGAGCGTTGACCTCCAGGAAGTAAAAACGGCCCTGTCTATCGAGGATGAACTCTACCGTGCCGGCGTTGTAATAGCCGGCGGCTCGGGCCACAGCCAGGGCGGCTCGGGTCATCTGATCCCGCAGTGGCTCTGATACTGCCGGCGAGGGCGTTTCTTCGAAAATTTTCTGATAGCGACGCTGAATTGAGCATTCCCGCTCGCCCAGGTGGACCAGACTCCCGTGTTGGTCACCCAACACCTGGACCTCAACGTGGCGGGGTTTTTCCAGGTAACGTTCAATATAAACAGTGCTCTCGCCAAAGGCTGCGGTCGCTTCACGCTGAGCGGTCGTCAGCGCCTCGTCGAGCTCGTCCTGGCTGCGAACAATACGCATGCCTTTGCCCCCGCCCCCGGCCGCGGCTTTGATCAGCAGCGGATAGCCGAGGGCGGCGACCTGTTCTTTGAGTACAGCAGGCTCGGCGGATGGCTGTTCCAACGCCGGAATAACCGGCACGCCGAGGGCGGCACCGGTTTGCCGGGCAAAAATTTTATTGCCGACGGCCGACAGGGAGTGCGGGGCCGGACCGATAAAGGTCAAGCCGGCCTCATGCACCTGTCTGGCAAACGCAGCGTTTTCCGAAAGAAAGCCGTAGCCCGGATGAATCGCCTCGGCACCGGTTTGCCGGGCCGCGGCAAGAATCGCCCCGCCGTTCAGATAACTGTCGGTGGCCTGCGCCGGGCCGATATACACCGCCTCGTCAGCCGCGTGCAGGTGGGGAGAAGACAGGTCGGCTTCGGAATACACCGCAACGGTCGCGATCCCCATCTCACGGCAGCTGCGGGCGACGCGGACGGCAATTTCCCCGCGATTGGCAATCAGAATCTTGGTGAACATGGCTTACTGGCCCTTACAAGGATGGAGTATGGCTACGACCGGTCATCGTCACGCTCCGTCCTTTTCTGGTACTTGCGATAGTCGTAGCCGGTTGCCATGGCCAGCAGCAACTTGTCCATACCACCCGGACGCTCGCGGCGTAAGATGTGCAAGCGGTCCAGAAACTCGTGATAGTCCTTGTGGCCCCTCCGGTTACGGTTCGCGCTGCCAAAGACAGCCTGTTTCAGCCGGGTGACGGTGAAACGCAGGGCAGAAAACCGCAGCTCATTGGGGAAGGCGTCCCATTCAACCAGAGATAGGGTCCGAACTTCCTGATAGCCGTCAATCAGGGCGCTGAAGCGCTCGAGATGATAGCGGCCGTCCACATAGCACAGGGCGTTGACCGCTGTCGCCATGTCGGCGATCAGTTTTCCCCGGCCGGCGGCCTCAAAATCGAGGACACCAGACACCTTTTTGCCGCGGAAGAGCAGGTTGTCGGCAAACACGCCGCCATGAATAATGCCGCTTGGCAGCCGCTCTTCGAGATACTCTTCGTGGTGGGCCAGCTCGTCGTCCAGGGTGTGTTTGAGCTGTTTCAGATGGGCCGGCAGGCGCAGGTGAAGGTAGAGGTCTCGAATACGGGCAAAGCTGAACCGGTTCTCCAGACTGGGCTTATAGTCTTGTCCGGTCAGGTGGAGGCTGCCGAGGGTTCTCCCGACCTGATACACATGCTCGGGGCTCATTTGCTCGGCGGTGCGCTCTTTGCCAGACAGGGGGGCGTACACGGATACTGCTTTGCCTTTATACTCGTGCAACAGGCGTCCGTTCTGGTCGGCAATCGGCCTCGGACAGGCGATGCCCTTGGTCCGGAGAAAGGCTAACAGTTCAATCTCGCGCCGTGCCTGCTCGGCGTCCTTGACCTCGTTGACCTTGAGAAAGAACCTCCCTTTGCCGACTTCGAGACGATAGCAGGTATTGACAGACCCGGCCGGAACACCGCTGTAAGCGGACAACTCGCCCAGCTGATAGGGTTTGATGAGGCGTACCAGCGTTCTTCGATTGAGGACGGTAGAGACTGCCATGATTCCGTCCCGAGCATGGGTGTTGTTACAAACCGAGACGATACCGCATCGTGATACCTGCCCCTCGATCCGTCATCCCGGACAGGGCCACAGGCCAGCCTACTCTCTGGCCCCTGGCGTGTCAAGAAAAACGGCGGTCTACCAGCCAATGACATACGACGGCATGCGCCTGCTTTGCTCACCACGCAGGTCTGCCCCGCCCTTGACAATACCGCGCTCCAGGTCAACGCAGATGCCAAGCACATCGCCCTCGCTCCAGTCTTCCTTGATCTCAAGGCTGTGGCCCCGGGCCTCAAGTTCCTGGCAGACCCGGTCAGGGATACGGCCTTCGAGCCGCAGCAGGCCGGGGGCGGCAGTATGCGGAAAGAAGCTCGACGGAAAATGGGCCGAGGAGAAGCGCGGGGCTTCAATCGCGTCCTGGACCTCCATGCCGAAATCGACCACATTCAGAAAAAACTGCAAGGTCCATTGATCCTGCTGGTCGCCCCCGGGCGTGCCAAAGACCATACACGGCTCACCGCCCCGCAGCACCAGGCTCGGCGTCAGGGTGGTGCGGGGTTGTTTGCCCGGAACCAGGGCGTTGGGATGGCGCGGGTCAAGAAAAAAGGTCTGGAGCCGGGTGCCCAGCGGAAAGCCGAGGCCATCAATCACCGGCGAAGACGGAATCCAGGCCCCGCTGGGGGTAAACGAGGCCATATTGCGCTGGGCATCGACCACGGTCACATACACCGTCCCCGGCCCCCAGTCCCGGGCGGCAAAAATCTCCTCCCCTTCCAGCAACGCCACCCCGGTGTGGGGATTACCCGGACGCTGATCGTGGGAGGCGTGGTGCGGATCAATCAGGCTGCGCCGCGCCGCCGCATACGCTTTGGACAACAGGCCCTTGAGCGGGACATCAACAAACTTCGGGTCGCCGTAATACTGTTCACGGTCGGCAAAGGCCAGCTTCAGGCTTTCGACCACCGTATGGATGTAGTCGGCGCTGTTGTGGCCGAGGCTGTTGAGGTCGTATCCCTCCAGCAGCGCCAGCTGTTGCAGGAACACCGGCCCCTGACTCCACGGCCCGCATTTATACACTTCGTAGTCGTGGCGGTAGGTATACGAGACCGGCTCCTCGACCGTCGTGCGAAACTCGGCCAGGTCGTGGGCGCGCAGCGGCCCGCCGTGTGCTCGGCTGTGCTCATCAATGATGTGCGCAATCTCCCCACGGTAAAAGGCGTCCCGGGCCGCCTCCAGACCGGTCTCACGCCCCTGTCCTTGGGCGTGCTGCTCGGCGTCCATCAAGCGCCGGAAGGTCCGGCCCAGGTCCGGGTTTTTGAGGATTGCTCCCACATCGGGCAGCGATGCCGCATCGTGAGACCCACCCCTCGCTCTGTCATCACGATGCAGTATTTGGTCCTGGGGCAAATAGACCGCGGCCGAAGACGGCCACTCGGTGCGAAAGCGTTTGGCATTGCCGGCAATCGAGAAATCCATCCGCATATACGCCGGGGCCGGCCCTCGCAGCGCGTGGTGGAGCGGAAAGCCGCCCTCGGCCAGTTCAAGGGCCGGTTCCACAACCTGGCGGAAGCTCAGCGTGCCAAAACGCCGCAGGACTCCAAGCAGCGCATCAGGCACGGCGCACGCGCCGGCGGCCTCAACCCCGTTGAACGGAATCAGCGGCATATCGTGTTCCTGAAACCACTCAATCGTCGCCGCCCGGGGCGCAGCGGTATTGCCGTTAATCGCCGCCACGCGCTTGTCAGCCGCGGTATACACCAGGGCTGAAATCTCCCCGCCAAAAGTGTGCATATGCGGGTTCAGCACGCCCTCGGCCAGGGTGGCCGCCACCGCGGCATCAAACGCATTGCCGCCGGCCTGCAAGATGCGCAGCCCGGCCTCGGTTGACAGATAATGTTCGGTGGCAACCATGCCCCGGGTTCCCATCAGGGTTGGACGATAGGCCATAGATATTCTCCTTCACGATGCCGGTCAGACCACTATCTCGTGTGTGGGCCATACGCTATGATGTTGACGTCTTGGCCTCGTCGGGTGCGCTCTCCCACCGGAGTCTCCACCAGGAAGAGGTGAACCACAGGGCCAGCGGCAAAGCCGAAAGCCTGACGGTCGGACGAACGGAACGAGACCCGGAATTTCCGTGACGGTCCCGCCGAGCTCGATGCGTATCCCGGCCATAGTCGCGGCGATGTCATCCTGTTCAGATTCGCCCGGAATCCAACTCGCCTGTATGTCGAAATTCGGCGGCATAGAGGTCATTTCCAAAGAACGAGAATGCGCTCTCTCATCGGATCGTCTGTCTGGAGCGGATAGCCGTGTATAGGTGCCGGTCTCCTGGTTTTCCAGCGCTGCTTCAAGAACATCGCCCCTCGGTGTTGTAACAGCCCAGACATTTTGTGGCCAGCCGTTCCGCTACTGCCCGCGGACAGGGCCGCGACGTATTCCTGCTTCCAGCAGACTTGGCGCTTCTGCCTGGGAGACAATACCACTTCCATCGCACAAGGTCTTGTCGGGTCTGGGCTGGCTCCGCGGCTCCAGACCAGAGTCGCCCGGATTGCGTTTGTGCAGGGGGTTTCCGGTATAGCGTGCGTGTTGAGCCACGCTGTCAAGAGCCTGTCTGTCGCCCGCATACAGGCGGCGTTTCGGATTTCCGGTTCGGCGAACTGGTTGTAAAGGCAGGACTGGCCCCCTGTTGCCGGGGCGGCACCTCAGAACGGCCGGCACCCCCGCGCAGTCGTGGGTCTACAGCAGCTTTTTTTCGGGTTGGGCGGTCTGATAATCGGGCAGGGTGGTTTCCTGCATGAAAAATATCTGGAAGCCAGCGAGCGGCCGCCCCCCGCATGTCCCAGACCCGGCACACACAGCCGGCGAAGGCCCCGAGGCCGGCTTCCCGGTTCTTTTGGCCAGGGTAAACATTCTCCATGAACTTCCACCACCGACCGTGTAGGATACCAGACCGGGAGGTCGGCCGGCTTCTCCCGGCCCACCGGGCCGGCGGTCCGCACATCAACCGCCCGGCCATCAGCCAGCCGGCCGGGCATGACGAACCAGCCGTCGTCCATGAACAGCACCGGGGAAAACATATTCCAGTGCTGGTCAAGGCGCAACACGTACCCGATCGGGCTGGCGTATCAGGGGAAAATCTGGCGCACATAGGCCGAGGTGGCCTCCAGACCCCGCGCAGATTCCACAGGACGATATACACCGCCGTCAGTTCAGGAAACCCGAGCACCTGGCGGCCAAGCGGGAATAAAGCCCGACCGTCAGGGATTGTCCCAAGCATGGCTACGCTCCCGTTCAACCCAGGCCGTGATCCCCCTTGCCGGATGCCGCCCCGTGCTCCCCGCCCCTCGCTCTGTCATCACGATGCGGCATGAGCGGGCATGTCGTTTGTATAGTCGGCAAGAATACACACCAAGGAGGGTTCCTCATGTCTTTTGTACGCTTCACCAGCCTGGGACTGGCCGTCGTGCTTGCACTTCTGGCAGCTCCGGCCTTCGCCGAGCTCAAACCGGGCGATACGCTTGACCAATCGAACTGCGAGGAAGCCCGCAGTATGCTGCCGGACTTTATCACCGAAAAGTTCTGTGCCGGCGACTATGCCGCGGAGATCATTGAGGTGACAGACGAGCAGTTCCAGTACAGCAGCAAGTTCAAATCCGGCTCCGAGGCCAACGGCGGCAAATACTATGTGACCGAGTCGGGCCACATGTATGAGACGGCCAGCCAGACTTGGCCGAAGTTCTGGTACGGCTTTCCGTTTCCGGGCATCAGCTCCTCGCTGTCCCCAGACAACTGGCAGGACGAGCTGGCCAAGGATCGCACCATCCCCTACAAAATCATGTACAACCACCAGGTCGCGCGGTTTCAGATCGACGACGTGTACTGGTTCCTGTCCATCAAATGGTGTACGCCGCAGGGGTTTGACCGTTCGGTCGAATTTGGTGCCTATGCCACCTGGTATATCGGGCGGCACTCCGGTCCGATCGACAACCCGGACGAGACCTACCTCAAAGACATCATTTTTGGCGTAGCTCCCTACGATGTGGTGGGGGTCTCGACCCTCGAGTACTGGTTCACCGACCCCGAGAAATGGCAGTCCATCTGGGCCTTTGTGCCCACCATTCGCCGGGTGCGGCGGCTGACCGCCTCAAACTCGTCCGAAGGGCTGTTCGGCTCCATCATCGCCCGCGATGACCCCTACGGCTGGGCCGGGAAAATCCAGTATATGAACTGGAACCTGATCGGTATCCAGGACATGCTCGTCCCCATTGCGCCGACCGGTATCGAAAAGCCCATGCTGCCGGGCCCTCCCTCGCCGAAAAAACTGCCCTCCAACGATGCCAATATCGCCAACAAGGGACAGATTCCGTCGGGTCAGGTCGCTCGCATCACCTGGTCGCCCGAAGAGCGGGTCATGCACGGCTATGAAACCCCGGGCTGGACCGGCAAAGCCTGGGCACCGACCAACCTCAAGCTGGCCAAACGCACCTGCTGGATTGTCGAAGCCACGCCCAAAGACCCCTACTACGCCTATGGCCGGCGGATTCTGTACATCGACAAACACGCTTACTGGGCCTACTGGACAACGCTGTACGACCGGGCCGGCGAATACTGGAAGACCATCATCTGGATGGACAAAATGGGCTACACGCCGGGTCGGGACATGACCGTCCGCCACCCCTTCTGGGGCGTGGGCGAGGATGTCCGCCAGAACCGGGGCAGCTTCTTTGACGTGCAGTCCAAGGGCTACTACACCGAGTACGAGCTGGGCTTCCCCGATTCCACCTATACCACCGGGAACCTGGCTGCCTTGGGCAAATAAGGGCCTGAGCCTGGCTTCCACGGGAAAAGGGGGTGGGATGTTCCACCCCCTTTTCCCGTGTGCAGCCCGCGCGCGTGCAG
Source organism: uncultured Binatia bacterium (SeqCode) (assembly GCA_965242605.1). Classification (GTDB taxonomy): domain Bacteria; phylum Desulfobacterota; class Binatia; order Bin18; family Bin18; genus JAAXHF01. Next base: position 1,156,101 of record CBDESS010000001.1, read on the forward strand.
TCCCCATACGCTTCCCATTGATTTTCCGGCACCTTCTCTCCACAATGACATGATGGTGAGGAAACCCCGTGCTTGAAACTGGCCTGCTGGTGGCCGGCTGCGCGCTGTTTGGGGCAGCGGCCGTCTACGACCTGCTCCGCCGCTCCATCCCGGACCGGGTGCCGCTCGGGCTGCTGGCCGTGTTTGGCGTATATGCTGCGGTCGCCGACTCGGCCCTCCCGCTATGGGAACATCTGGCCACCGCGGTGGTCCTGCTGCTGGTCGGCTTTGGCCTGTTTGCCGCCGGCGCGCTCGGCGGTGGCGACGGCAAGCTGCTGGCCGCCTCCGGCCTGTGGGTCGGCCTGTTTGACCTCAGTCTGTTTCTGGCCGGCTTTGGCCTGCTCAGCCTTGGCTTGGCCCTGTTCAGCCTGCTGCCGTTTGCCGTTACCCGCCGGTTGCGGTCCAACCTGCCGATGGCCGTCGCCATTGCCCCACCGGCCATTGTCGTGCTGAGTTCACGCGCCTGTTCCGCCTGACACGCCTATGCGACGCTATCGCTCGGTGCTGCTGATTGTGCTGCTGGGGATTGTCCCGGTCATCGCCCTGGTGATCAGCGTGTACCTGTACTTTGGCGAGCGGCCGGCCGGGCCGTCGCCCGAGCAGGTGGTGGAAGCCCCGCCGCCCCCGCCGTCTGAACCGCCGCCCCCGCCAGTTGATGTGTGGGCCGCGGACCGCAACCTGGAGGTCGGCGAGCTGCTCACTGCCACCGACCTCACCGCCGTGCCGCTCGAAGCCACGGCCGTCCGTGCGGAGCACCTGCGCCGTGACCAGACCACTATGGCGGGCGTGGTCGGCTCGGTAGTCCGCACGCCGCTGCTGGCCGGGATGCCGCTCACCTGGGCGCAGCTGGTGCGGCCCGGCCAGGACGGGTTTCTGGCCGCAACGCTCGCGCCCAACCACCGGGCCGTGACCATCACGGTCAATCAGGAGACGAGCCACGCCGGCCTGCTCTCGCCGGGCGACCGGGTTGATGTCATCTTCACCATGCAGACCGATAGAGCCAACCCGCTCAGCGTCGTCAGCCGGACGGTCTTGCAGAATATCCGGGTGATGGCCGTCAACTGGCAGATGGAGCCCGTTGCCGGCGAGGCCCGGGAGGGCGGGGGCGGCCGGCGGGATGCCGGCCAGACGGTGACGCTTGAAGTCCTGCCCCTGGAGGCCGACCGGCTGGTGCTGGCCACCGGCAGCCAAGGCAGCCTGGCGCTGGCGCTGCGCCCGCTCAGCCGGTCCGCCCGTGCTGCCCGTCACTCGCAGAGCGGCCTCGCCATGCTCCTGCCCTCCGAGGACGAGGAGCCGGTCCGGGTTCAGGTCTACCGCGGTACCAGCCGGGAAGAGGTGCTGCTGACCGAATAGGCCGCCTAGCCGCTCAGGCTGCGCAGCGCTTCGAGCGCCATCAGGGCACCCGGCCCGGCAACCAGCAGGATTGTGCCTGGCGTCACCAGCAGCAGCATGGGCATACTCATCAGCACCGGCAGGCGCTCGATCTGGGCGGCGATGCGGGCCGCCCGCTGGGTGCGCTCGCTGTGGGCAATGTTCTGCATCGACTGGGTAAGCGGTGTGCCGTAACGCTCGCCCTGAACAATGGTGGTGGCCAGGTCGCGCAGTCCCTCTATTTCGGTCCGGGTGTACAAGTCGTTCAGGACAGTCTTGCGGTCGGCCCCAATGCGGAGTTCGGCCTCAACCTGGCTGAACTCCCGGGCCAGGTCGGGGGTCAGCGGCCCGAGTTCCTGGGCGACCCTGGTCAGCGAGCGGTCAAAGGTCAGGCCGGATTCCAGACACAGGGTCAGCAGGTCGAGGGCGTCGGGCAGGGAGGCGGCCATTCTGGTGTGGCGGCGGGCCGCCAGGTAGCGCAGGCCCATCTCGGGCAGCATCCCGCCGATCACCGCCCCAAACAACCCAGCCATGACAATCACCAGGGTATAATTCCCCAGCAGCTCACTGTGCGACGCCTGGAAGCCGGTCAGCAGGCCGCTGACCAGGGTGACGACGAGCTTGACAGCCATGAATACCGACAGGGCGTCGGCCTGACGGAAGCCGGCCTTGCCGAGGAGGTGGCGCAGCTTTTCCCGCTCGTCAATCCCGACCGGGACCAGCATGGAGGTAGACTTGAGGACGCCGAACACGACCTTCAGGTACAGGGGGCGGCCTGAGGTTTTGCGGCGGGTGCGGCGCTCGGGTTCGTCAGAGACCGTTCGTGCCAAGGTCCGTACCCGATCCAGCCGGCGGTCAAGCACCTTGCCGCGGCGGAACTCCTGCCAGGCCAGGCGGCTGAGGACCGCCACGGCAGGCAGGGCGACGCAAAGAATCAGCAGGATGCGCATGGGGGCTTCTCCGTCTCAGCGGACGACGCGGGCGGCCAGGGCGCGGGCGACAAGCAGCCCGAGGACTATGCCGCCGATGCCGTAGCGGAGCAGGCTGGTGCCCGAGTCGGTAGCGAACAGTATTTCGACCGCCTCCGGGTTGGTGAACTGCTGGAAGGTCAGCACGGCGACTGGAATGGCGGCAACAATCATCAGGGTCAGCCGGGTCTGGGCGGTGGCGCTCTGGGCCTTGAGGGCGGTCTCGCGGCGGGCGCGCAGGGTGGCCGACAGGTTGCCGAGCGCGCCCGAGATCGCCCCGCCGGTCGTCCGTTGCAGGCACACCGCGGAGGCAAACAGGGTAAACTCCGAGATGCGGACCCGGGCCGCGGTGCCACGGATGACGGTCTCCGGGTCAAGGCCGGCGTCCGTGCCTTCCTTGATTGAGCCGAGCACCTTGCTGACCGGCGGCTGGACCTCCTCGGCGACCGTGGAGATGGCTTCTGTTGAGGGCAGACCCGCCCGCATCAGGCGCACCACATGGTCAACGGCCTCGGGGAAGAGCCGCAGGAACTCGGCCCGCCGGCGGGAGTTGAAGAGGGCCAGCACGGCATAGCCGGCCGCCGGCCAACTGATCAGCCCTGACAGCAGGCTGGAGGCCAGCCCAAAGCGGGCGAAGAGGGCCGCGATGCAGACCACCGCGGCGACCAGGCCGGCCAGCCCGATCGCTTTGGGCAGGGCGGTGTCGGCCTCCAGCATGGAAAATCTGCGCTCAATCCGGTCCAGCAGCCAGGAGTTGGGCCGCTGCTGGCGGAAGACGCTGATCTCGACCGGGACCTCGCCGTCGGCTTGGGCCTCACCGCTCAGCGGGGCGGCCACCCGCCGCAGCCGGCGGGCAAGCGCTTTGCGCTCATTGCGGGTATCCAGCCACAGGACGATGCCGAGGGCGACGACGAGCAGGGCGGTCAGGCCGCTGACCAGCGCCAGCAGCAGGCTGCCGGCCAGCGCCAGGACGACGACGAGCGGGATCAGTACGCCCACCACACAGGCGACAATGACCACCGGGGTCATGCCGCGGCCTCTACGGTGCCGCCGCTCTCCTGGAGCACTTCCGTCAGTTCGGCCCGCAGGCCGGCGGCCTCGACCGCCTCCATCCACGAGGGCTGCCGGCCTGTGCCCTCAAACAGGTGTGCCTCGCCCGGCAGCCGCCGCCACATCTCCTCGGTCGTGACGATCTCGCCCTCCAAGCCGGCCACATCGGTAATACTGGTCACACAGCGGTGGCCGGAGCGCAGCCGGGCCATCTGGACGATGATATCGAGGGCCGACACAATCTGGCGGCGGATGGCCATCAGCGGCATGTCGCTGGCGGTCATCATCAGCATGTTCTCCAGCCGCATCAGTGCGTCACGGGGGTTGTTGGCGTGGACTGTACACATGGAGCCGGGGTGGCCGGTGTTCATCGCCTGCAACATCTCGTTGGCCTCTTCGCCCCGGACCTCACCGACAATGATCCGGTCGGGCCGCATCCGCAGGGCGTTGATCAGCAGCTCCCGGCTCGTCACCTGCCCGGTGCCCTCGGCGCTCATGGTGCGCGTTTCCAGCCGGACGACATGCGGCTGCTGGAGTTGGAGTTCGGCCGAGTCTTCGATGGTCACCAGCCGCTCGGTATGGCTGATCTCGCTCGACAGGGCGTTCATAAAGGTCGTCTTGCCGGCCCCGGTGCCGCCGGCAATCAGGATGTTCAGCCGGGCTTTGACGCAGAGCTGGAGCAGCTGGGCCATGATCGGGGTGAAAGTATGGCGGGCGGCCATTTCTTCGAGGCCAATGCCCTTGACCACAAAGCGGCGGATTGAGATGGCCGCCCCGTCAAGGGCCAGCGGCGGAATAATGATATTGACCCGGCTGCCGTCGGGCAGGCGGGCGTCTACCATTGGGCTGGCCTCGTCCACCCGCCGGCCAACCCAGCCGGCGATGCGCTGGGCGATGTTCAACAGGTGTTGCTCGTCGCGGAACCGGATGTCTACCAGCTCCAGCTTGCCCCGGCGTTCGACGTAGACCGATTTGGTGCCGTTGACCAGGATGTCGGAGATATGCGGGTCATTGAACAGCGGCTCCAGCGGGCCGAGCCCCTTGATGTCGTCAACCAGTCGGCTGACGACCTTCTGGCGGTCAAGCGGGGTCAGCTCGGCGGCAGGAGAGTCATCCTGGTCAAGAAAGGCCCGGAGTTGGACGGCGAGGGCGGCACGGTCCAGCTCGGCGGCCTTGGCCATGTCGAGGTTCTGGACAATGATCGGGTGCAGTTCGGCGGCCTTGTCGGCGACGAGGGTTGAGTCGTTGGGGGTGCGGACCGGGGCGATGGTTTCGACCGGCTCGGCGACTGCCGGCGCGGCCCCGCGGACCGGGACCGGCTCGACGCTTTTGCTTTCCCGGGCCTGCTCTGAGGCCGTTCTGGGTCGGCGTCCGAAGAGGCTGCGTGCCATTGTCTCTCCTTAACTGCTCTTCCTGCGGGCAGGATGCCCGCATTCCCAGGGGGGCTTCACCCTCCCCCCTCATTTTCTCTGCCACTGTCTTCGGCCAGCGACACCGCTTGGCGCGTCAGGCTGCTGACCAACTGCTCCAGGGCAGCGCGATACTTCTTGCTCAGGCTACGCTCCGGCCAGCCGTGGTCGGTCGCCGCCGGCAGGGCCGGTTCATACGGGATGGTCACATCGGGGTTGCGGCCGGCCAGGGCATAGCGGATCTCGTCCGCGGCCAGGGCGCTTTTCCTGGCCCGGGTGTGGCTCTCGACCAGGATGACTGAGCGGTCTTTGCCCAGCAGGGTCAGGCGGTGGACCGCCCGGTCGAGGCTGACCAGGGTCGGTTCATAGACCAGCACCCGCTCGTCGGCGTGCTCAAAGAGGGAGAACAGGGTGTCGGTATCGACCGCGCCGTCTACAATAACGAGGTGCGAGCGGTTGGCAAGCTGTTCGGTCAGCCATTGGACGGCGCTGGCGGCCGGCTGTGGGGGCAGGTTGTCGCTGGCCCGGTAGCCGTAGACCGAGATGCGGGGCGAGGCCGTGGTTCGCACGCCGTCAATCAGGTCGGGGTTCGGCTCGGCGCTGGCGGCGTTGTCAAGCACTTCTTCAAGCCCCCGGGCCGGCTCAACATCGAGCATCAGCGGCAACGCCCCGGAGGTTCGCTCCAGGTCAAGGGCCGATACATAGCTGCCCTGGCTGGCCGCGGTCCGGGTCGTCACCGCGGCCAGGGTAGTGGCCCCGCTGCCGCCGCAGCTGGCAAAGGCGATGACCCGCCCGGCGTACAGGCGGCTCGCGCTGTCGTCGCTTTTGAGGGCGGTTGTCACCGCGTCGTGAATATCGCTGACCGTGACCGGCTTGGGCAGGTAGTCGCTGACCCCGTAGGCCAGCAGCTCACGGGTGAAGCGGGCCGTGTCGTTGGAGCTGATGGCCACCACCAGGGTCCCTAATTCAACCACGCCGGCCAGCTCGTGGATACGTCCGGCGGGGAACTCGCTGCCGTCGAGATCGACGAAGATCAAGCGGGGTGAGGCCGAGTTGGCGAGGGTTTTGATGGCCGTCTGAATATCGCCACGTTGTACCCGTGCACCGCGGCCGGTCAGGGCCTCGTTCAGCACCTTTTCGGTGGCCGGGTCTACGGCAAAGGCGCGGATTTCGTTGTTGTCTGTATCTGGATTCACCGGATTATGGGGTTGGCTGGCCGGTGCGCTCGATCAGGGCGCGCAGGGCGGTCATGGTTTGGTCGTGCTGTTTTTCGAGGGCGGTCATGGTTTGGCGGTGCTGGTTGTCGCGGTGGTCAGCGGAGCGGCGCATGAGGTGGAGACCCCAGGCGAGAATGGCGGTCTGGACGATGCTGATGATGAGGGCGGCGACGGCGACCCAATTGGGCTGGCCGAGGCGGTCAATGGCTTCAATGATTCCCTGGTATTCCATCGGGCGTGTTGCTCTGGAGCGGTCCGCTCTCCTCCGCTAGTCGTCAATGACGGTGGTTCTGACATCGGGCAGGTCTTTGACCTCGTCGTTTGACCAGCGAGTGTAGCGGGGTGAGGCCGAGTTGGCCAGGGTTTTGAGGGCTGGCTGAATATCGCCACGCTGTCCCCGCGCACCGCGGCCGGTCAGGGCCTCGTTCAGCCTCTTTTCGGTGGCCGGGTCTACGGCAAAGGCGCGGATTTCGTTGTTGTCTGTATCTGGATTCACCGGATTAGGGGGTTGGCCGGCCGGTGCGCTCGATCAGGGCGCGCAGGGCGGTCATGGTTTGGTCGTGTCGTCTTCCGTCCTCGTCGTGCTGTTTTTCGAGGGCGGTCATGGTTTGGTCATGTCGTCTTCTGTCCTCGTCGTGCTGTTTTTCGAGGGCGGTCATGGTTTGGTCGTGTCGTCTTCTGTCCTCGTCGTGCTGTTTTTCGAGGGCGGTCATGGTTTGGTCGTGCTGGTTGTCGCGGTGGTCGGCGGAGCGGCGCATGAGGTGGAGACCCCAGGCGAGAATGGCGGTCTGGACGATGCTGATGACAAGGGCGGCGACGGCGACCCAATTGGGCTGGCCGAGGCGGTCAATGGCTTCAATGATTCCCTGGTATTCCATCGGGCGTGTTGCTCTGGAGCGGCCCGCTCTCCTCCGCTAGTCGTCAATGACGGTGGTTCTGACATCGGGCAGGTCTTTGACCTCGTCGTTTGACCAGCGAGTGTAGCGGGGTGAGGCCGAGTTGGCCAGGGTTTTGAGGGCTGGCTGAATATCGCCACGCTGTCCCCGCGCACCGCGGCCGGTCAGGTCCTCGTTCAGCCCCTTTTCGGTGGCCGGGTCTGCGGCAAAGGCGCGGATTTCGTTGTTGTCTGTATCTGGATTCACCGGATTAGGGGGTTGGCTGGCCGGTGCGCTCGATCAGGGCGCGCAGGGCGGTCATGGTTTGGTCATGCTGTTTTTCGAGGGCGGTTATGGTTTGGTGATGCTGTTTTTCGAGGGCGGTCATGGTTTGGCGGTGCTGGTTGTCGCGGTGGTCAGCGGAGCGGCGCATGAGGTGGAGACCCCAGGCGAGAATGGCGGTCTGGACGATGCTGATGATGAGGGCGGCGACGGCGACCCAATTGGGCTGGCCGAGGCGGTCAATGGCTTCAATGATTCCCTGGTATTCCATCGGGCGTGTTGCTCTGGAGCGGTCCGCTCTCCTCCGCTAGTCGTCAATGACGGTGGTTCTGACATCGGGCAGGTCTTTGACCTCGTCGTTTGACCAGCGAGTGTAGCGGGGTGAGGCCGAGTTGGCCAGGGTTTTGAGGGCTGGCTGAATATCGCCACGCTGTCCCCGCGCACCGCGGCCGGTCAGGGCCTCGTTCAGCCTCTTTTCGGTGGCCGGGTCTACGGCAAAGGCGCGGATTTCGTTGTTGTCTGTATCTGGATTCACCGGATTAGGGGGTTGGCCGGCCGGTGCGCTCGATCAGGGCGCGCAGGGCGGTCATGGTTTGGTCGTGTCGTCTTCCGTCCTCGTCGTGCTGTTTTTCGAGGGCGGTCATGGTTTGGTCATGTCGTCTTCTGTCCTCGTCGTGCTGTTTTTCGAGGGCGGTCATGGTTTGGTCATGTCGTCTTTTGTCCTCGTCGTGCTGTTTTTCGAGGGCGGTTATGGTTTGGTGGTGCTGGTTGTCGAGGGCGGTCATGGTTTGGTGGTGCTGGTTGTCGCGGTGGTCAGCGGAGCGGCGCATGAGGTGGAGACCCCAGGCGAGAATGGCGGTCTGGACGATGCTGATGATGAGGGCGGCGACGGCGACCCAATTGGGCTGGCCGAGGCGGTCAATGGCTTCAATGATTCCCTGGTATTCCATCGGGCGTGTTGCTCTGGAGCGGTCCGCTCTCCTCCGCTAGTCGTCAATGACGGTGGTTCTGACATCGGGCAGGTCTTTGACCTCGTCGTTTGACCAGCGAGTGTAGCGGGGTGAGGCCGAGTTGGCCAGGGTTTTGAGGGCTGGCTGAATATCGCCATGCTGTCCCCGCGCACCGCGGCCGGTCAGGGCCTCGTTCAGCCCCTTTTCGGTGGCCGGGTCTACGGCAAAGGCGCGGATTTCGTTGTTGTCTGTATCTGGATTCACCGGATTAGGGGGTTGGCTGGCCGGTGCGCTCAATCAGGGCGCGCAGGGCGGTCATGGTTTGGTCATGTCGTCTTCTGTCCTCGTCGTGCTGTTTTTCGAGGGCGGTCATGGTTTGGTCATGTCGTCTTCTGTCCTCGTCGTGCTGTTTTTCGAGGGCGGTCATGGTTTGGTCATGCTGGTTGTCGCGGTGGTCGGCGGAGCGGCGCATGAGGTGGAGACCCCAGGCGAGAATGGCGGTCTGGACGATGCTGATGACAAGGGCGGCGACAGCGACCCAATTGGGCTGGCCGAGGCGGTCAATGGCTTCAATGATTCCCTGGTATTCCATCGGGCGTGTTGCTCTGGAGCGGCCCGCTCTCCTCCGCTAGTCGTCAATGACGGTGGTTCTGATATCGGGCAGTTCTTTGACCTCGTCGTTTGACCAGCGAGTGTAGGCCCCGGAGACTGAGCCGTGGGCGTCTCTGGACCGGCCGCCGGCCTCCAGGTTTTTGTTGCGCACGGCGGCGGCGGTGTCAAGCTGGTGCTGGGCTTCTTCGAGTCCGGTCAGGGCGTTGCGGGTCGATGGAACGGTGGAGCGGTCTATGGCCATCGGCAGCACGGCACAGCCGGCCGCGGCGAAGGGCAGACACAGGGCCAGGATTGTGGATGTCGATTGTTTCATATCATCCCCCCTGGGAACGCGGGCATCCTGCCCGCATTTTGCGGCCTGTTTCATTACAGCCCATCTTATCACGAAGCGGCTGCCCGGGGTAGTAATACCAGTTCGCTGGGCGGGCCGGAGGCCGGCGCTCCTTTAATAATAATAGCCTCGGAGGCGGCGGCCAGGGCTGGGTTGGTCGCGCGGATTGGCGTCTGAAGGACGAAGCGTTTCGTCTCGTCCTTGCGGGATGGTGGCGGCGTCGGTCAGCCGGGCGGTGACGATGACGATCAGTTCGGTGGCACTGGAGCGGACCGAGCGGGTGCTGAACAGCATGTTGACGATCGGGATGTCTTTGAGGAGTGGCATTCCGCTTTCGCGCGATTCGCTCTGGTCACGGTACAGACCGGCGATGACGATGGACTCGCCGTTGCCGACCTCAACGGTGGTCTCGGCCCGTCGGCCGTCAATGACCGGAATATCCACCCCCGCGGCCTGGATGGCTTCGGTCTCGGAGCGCTGCGAGACCTCGGAACGGACGGTCAGCACAATCCGCCGGCTGTCTACTACGGTCGGCACAAAGTCGAGCAGTACGCCGAACTTCTTATAGGTGAAGATGATCGCTCCGTCCTCAAAGCCGGCGGGTAGCGGAAACTCGCCGCCGGAGAAGAAGCTGGCGGTTTCGCCCGAGATGGCGGTCAGGCTGGGCCGGGCCAGGACGCTGGCCAGGCCGGCGGTGGCCAGGGCGTCAAGCAGGGCGCTGAGCCGTGTGCCGTTGATGAACTGGCTTGTGCCCAGGGATGCGGCCTGACCGCCGGGCAGAGCGGCCTGCACGAGCGCGCCAGCCTCGTTGTCAATAAAGTTGGAGCGGCCAATCCGGAAGCCAGTAAAACCGCCCGGGCGGTGGGGTTCAATGACTTCCCAGTTGATGCCCAGGCTCTCGCTGACGCTGCGGTTCATCTCGGCGATCTGGACCTCGAGGTTGACCTGTTGTGCGCCGGAGACGATGAGGCGGTTGGCGACTGGAACCTCGTCGGGCAGGGCGGCCACGGCCAGCCGCATGGCCAGGTCGGCCTGGGCTGGGGAGGCGACTGTACCGCTGAGTTCAACGCCTTTGGTGAGCTGGCGGACGGAGATCTGTTTGAGTTCTTGCGCGCCCTCCAGGGCGGTCTGGACCGGGCCGACATCGATCACTGTGGCCACGGTCCAGGCGGCCAGCAGTTCGCCGCCGGCGTTGAGCACGGCGACTGAGGTGCGGCCAATGGCTTTGCCGACGAGGTGCAGGACGCCGGAGGAGACGAGGTTGACATCGGCGATGTCGGGGTTGCCGACGAAGACGGAGCCGGCCGGCGCGTCAAGGCGCAGCAGGCGGCTGTGGCCGAGGGGCAGGGTGAGGGGGGGGGCGGTTTGGAGCTGGATCTGTGCGGGTTGCCCGCCTCCCTGGCCCTCTCTCTCAAGGAGGGTGGGAGTTGGAGACATGACCTGCGGGCGGGACGCCCGCGTTCCCAGGGTCGGAGACTGGGGGATGCTGGTGGCTGTGGGCGCGGGGCTGGCTGTGGGAGTTGGGGAGGGGGCGGTTGCTGTGGCTCGGGGTTGGGCTTTGCGCAGGTCAAGGACAATTTTGATCATGCCGCCTTGGTGCAGGGGGAAGGTGCGCAGATGATAGTCGCCGGTGAGGGTGGCGGTGAAGGTGCGGCCGTTGGGGTCAAGGACGGCTTCGCTGACGTATGCGCCGAGGTGCTGGCGGATTTGCGCAAAGTCGGTGGTCATCTGACGGTCAAACTCGACGGTGAGGCGCCTGGCGTGTATGCCGGCGGTGTAGCCGACGGTTTGGGGCCAGTCAAAGACGATGCGGCCGTAGCCGTTGTGGGCCCCGGCGCGGGTGGTGACTTGCTCGGCGGGTTGCCCCTCTGCCTGGCCCTCGCCCGCTGGGGGGCGGGAGTTGGAGACAGAACCTGCGGGCGTCCTGCCGGCGTTCCCAGGGTTGGAGGCTGGGGGGGTGCTGGCTGGGGCTGTGGGCTGTGCTTCCTCTCCCTTTGGGGGAGAGAGGGTTTCGGTGGAGGTTGTGGCGGTGGGGCGGGAGGGGGCGGTTGCTGTGGCTCGGGGTTGGGCTTTGCGCAGGGCGAGGACAATTCTGGTCATGCCGCTTTGGTGCAGGGGGAAGGTGCGCAGATGATGGTCGCCGGTGAGGGTGGCGGTGAAGGTGCGGCCGTTGGGGTCAAGGACGGCTTCGCTGATGTATGCGCCGAGGTGCTGGCGGATTTGCGCAAGGTTGGTGGTCATCTGACGGTCAAACTCGACGGTGAGGAGCCCGGCGTGTATGCCGGCGGTGTAGCCAACGGTTTGGGGCCAGTCAAAGACGATGCGGCCGTGGTCATCGTGGGTCCAGGCGCGGGTGATGACTTGCTCGGCGGGTTGCCCCCCTGCCTGGCCCTCCCCCGCCGGGGGGGGGGTGAGGGAATCGGAGGCTGGGGGTGCTGCCGGCGGGCGCGGGGCTGTCTGGGGTTGCTCGGTCGGCTCGGCGTCTGCCGGCTGGGCGGTGGCGGTCTTGCTGCCCCCCCACAGCAAGAGGGCAACAAGGGTTCCACAGGCGAGTTTAAGCACTGGCTGTAACGTATCACACACTGATGAATAACTACAGCCTGAAGTGTAATCGGGCAACGACGGCCCGGACAGCGGTCCGGGCCGTCTCAGGTCGTCTCAAGCCTGGGGTGGATCAGGTGTTGCTAGAGATTACATCACTCACCGCATCGGTCATCTCAGTCTGGAGATTTGTCAGGCTGGTGACGATTTCCTGCCTAAAGGCAACCACCGCTGTGCCGAGGCCGGCAGCGACCGCGCCGACCAGAATCGCGTATTCCAGGGCGGAGACGGCCCGGGTATCGCGCAGATAGCGCCAGATGGTTTTTGCGTGGTGTGTGAGTGTAGTCATGCTTCTTCTCCTTATAGATTGTCTCGGCGTACCGGCGATCAGATTCCTTTCCTTATAGGCGGTGCGCTCAATGAGTACGCGGAGGGCTTCCATTGTCTCGGCGTACCGGCGATCAGATTCCTTGTCCTTCTCTTTGCGGGCGAGGGTGGGCATGACTTTCTCGTGACGCCCTTTGTGTTCCCGCCGCCTCTTGTCGCTGGCTTTTTCCAGTTCCCGAACGCCTGACCAGTGGTGTGTGAGTGTGCTCATGCTTCCTCTCCTTACAGGACGATAGATTGTGAATGGCATTTCCGGGTCAGGTTGGTTGTACAACAGGGGCGGTGCGCTCAATGCGTACGCGGAAGGCTTCACCCTGCTGGCGGAAGGCTTCCATTGTCTCGGCGTACCGGCGATCAGATTCCTTCTCTTTACGGGCTCGGTCATGGCTCTCTTCTAATAGAGGCGGCGGAAGTGTTTCAACTGCTGGGCGATGGAGCGAAATGCTTCCTTCAGCGTCTCGCGTGTGGCGCTGTTGACAAAAATGTAGGTTCCGTCCGGGTCGTCGGCCGCGCTTGAACACTGCGTCAGAGCGTTCTGCAGACTCGTCGAAACGCTGGGCATGGCTGCAATGACAAATATCTTGATACCAGCGTTCTTGGCTGCGGTACACGCTCTGCTCCGATGGTCTGCATTATAGCTGTCCGCGCCGTCGGTGAGCAGGACCAGCGCTTTTTGCACGGCGTCCTCCTCCGGGTCTACCGGATGCGTCCCGCCGCCCCACATGGACCGCCAGGAGGGCGCGAGCAGGCGGTGCGCCCAGGTTACGCCAGCCGCGGAATAGGTCTCTCCGTTTCTCACCTGCAAGCCGTTGATTGCCGTCCGTATCGTGCCCGTATCGGTTGTCAGCGGTATGATCGGGGGCGGGGCGGATTGGCAGTCATACTGGATGGAGTCATTGCCCAGCTTTGCAACGCCTGAACCCGGGGTGCCGTAGTAACACCAGGTCTGACGCCTGGGGGAAGCGACACACTCGAAAGAGCCGTAAAAGTGCTGCATATCCGGCGGCACGTTGTAAAACTCCATCGTAAACGGCGCGTCCGTAGGCGGGGTGGCAGAGAAGGCCGGCGGGTTGTTGCCGGATGTGGAACGCTGATCGAAACACCCCTGCCAGTCTTGGGGCTTGGTGGCCGGGAGCGTCTGCCACTCGCCGGGGCCGGCAATTTTCACCCAGCCGGGGCCGGTGGTCCAGTAGGGCTTGGGATAGTAGCGTTGGGTGGGGTAGACTGCCCAGCCGTTGTCTTCCCAGTTCGTTCGCTCGGTGGGGCCTAAGCGTACCCGTTCGTGCCAGGGAACGAGGCCGATTGCCGCGGAGCCGTCACCGCTCTGGTTCAGGATGCTGACGAGTTCCAGGGCAGCCTGTTTGACGTTCACCAGGAGCGAGCTGCCTCCCAGACGACGGTCCATTGAGGCGGTGACATCAATGGCCAGGGCAACTTCGGTCAGGCGTTCGAGCTGCTCAAAGCCGCTGCGGACCGTGGACGCGGCGGCGAGGCCGCCCCATATCCAGCGGCCAAAGACCGCACCGCCAAGGTCGGCCCTGGCGTGGACGGCGACTGTACCAGCGTTGCAGTTGGGGGTGAGGGTGATGGTCAGGGTTTCGGCGACTCGGGCGCGTTTGCCGGCCGGCAGGTTGGACAGCAGGTAGCGTCTGGCTATGGGTTCGAGGGCGGCGTTGAGCTCGGCGTCGGTCATGGCGGTGCAACTGAGGCTTTCCATCTCATTCATCAGGGCAACGCCGGCCGAGTCGGAGGCGACCTGGAGCAGGTCACGCTGATAGGTGAGCTGGTGGTGGTCGCCGACGAGGGCGATGGCGGCCAGGCTCAGCATGGTGAACATGCCGGCGGTGATGGTGGTGACGGCGGCGCGGGTGTCGTGCAGAAATGCTGTGAGGTGTGTCATAGGCTCCTGTCCGCTCAGGCCGGGGCCGGGGGCACGATGTCGTCACGGACCGGCAGGATGTGGTGCTGGTAGACGAGTTCATCGCCCTGGCGAATGCATACTTCGGCGACGATGACGACTTCATCAACGGTCATGGTGAACTGGGTCGGCAGGGTGGCGTTGCCCCCGGCCGGGCCGACTTTGCCGCAGCTGGCAATGCCGGTGTCGCTGGCGGCGTTCGTGCCAAACAGGTCGGTTCTGGCCCACAGCACGGTCGGGGCGTCATCCGCGGTTGCTTTGTGGACTGCGGAGGTCACGAAGGCGGCCAGCCGGGGCTCGAGCTGGTTGTTGTACAGGAACTGGCCCAAGTCTCTGAGGTAGTTGGCGACCGGCGCGGCTTCCTGGCTGACGTATTCGGCCATTGTGACTGCCGAGCGGATGGTTTTGGCCTGGGCGGAGGACAGCCGGTACAGGTCAAAGCCGGCCACGGAAACGCTGAGCAGAACCACGGTGCCAATCGCGCACTCCAGGGCGGCCGATCCGCGGGTCGAATGCCGGGTCTTGGTCGTGTTCATCAGGCTTCCTCCTGGAGACGTTCGTTGCGCATGACAGCCATGACGGTCAGGCCGCTCTCGCCAACGAGGCGCTGCCCGGCGCGGGCCAGGGCGGTCTGGGGTGTGAGGACCATTTTGACGACCACCATATCTTTGGCGTCGCCGCCGAGGCCAGCGTTGGTACCCTGCGATTCGGTCCCGGCCAGCATATCGGACGGGTTGTCGTAGACCTTGACCTCAATGTTCAGGCAGAAGTCCGCCGGGCTTTCGTTTTCCGACTCGGTACAGGTCCCGTTGCTGCCGGCCAGGCTGAAGTCGATGGTCTGGCCAATCTCGGCAGTGATCGCCTCCAGGCATTGGGTCTCCAGCGCCGCGGCGCTGCTGGCCGCGCTGTCGGCCAGGGCGTTGGAGCGGACGACCCGGTTGGCGGCCCGCTGGAGCAGGTCGCCGACGAGCAGGGTGCTGGTAATCTCAACCACGCCGGCCAGGGTGAGGATCAGGAAAGACGCGGCCATAGCGCTCTCAAGGGCGACAGAGGCGCGCGTGTCTCGGAGAAAGTGTTGGATCATTGTCTACCTGCAATCGTGTTGATGCCGGAAAAGCCGGGCATCTGGGGACTGTTGGACACAGGGAAAACGCCACTAATAGCATATTTCCTGATGGTTTGTCAAGCATTTTTTCGGGGCATCCCAGGTCGTTCGCCGGGGCGGGCTACTGGCCGGGTAGAGTAACCCGCACCATAGTCCCCTGGCCGGCCAGGGAGTTGAGGGAGATGCTGCCGTCGTATTTCCGCACAAGATGCTGGGCGGTGGTGAGGCCCATGCCTTTGGCGTCAGGCCGGGAGGTGTAGAAAGGCTCAAAGACCTTTTTATGCTGCTCGGCATCAATGCCGTCTCCATTGTCGGCGATGGCGATAAGAACCTCGTCGTCTTCATATCTGGTCTCGATGCGGATGAGGCTGTTCTTTCTGCTCCGGTGCTGAAGGGCTTGCAGCGAGTTGTCGAGAACGCTGGTGACAATCAGCGCGATGTCGGCCTTGGTGGCCAGGATGTTGGGCAGCGGATTCAACTCCTTGACGACGACCGCGGCCGTTTCGGCCCTGGTATTTTCCACGGCCTCATCAATACAGTCGTTGATGTTCAGCCGAGCCGGGTCGCTGTCTTCGGTTTGCAGCAGCGACGGCAGGCGGCCGGCGACCTCGACAATATCGCCGGCCTGAGCGCGGATGCTTGATACCAGGGCGGCCGCGGTTTTCAGCTCTTCGTCGATTGCCGGCGGTGAGCCGGCTTCGTTCGAGTGCAGCTTGGCCTGCACATCGTCAAGAACGTCGAGGCTGCCCTTGATGTGCTCTACGGAGGCGGTCAACTGCTGGGCGACGACCTCCAGCCCGACCCGCTGCGCCACGCCTTCCGCGGCGCGGGCGGGGCCGGCGTGTTGGTCGGCCTCCAGGGTCGCGATCAGGTTGTCCAGCCCGCCTGCCTGTCTGCGCCTCGACCGTCGGGCCAGACCGGCCCCCGGGCCGGAACCGGGGATATACGCCGGCGCTTCCTGGGGCGCGTTCTTGGGCAGCCGCAGGGCGATGGCCAGCCACATCAGCCACAGCGCCCCGCCCGAGGCCAGGATGCCGTTTTCGTAGTAGTCAACCAGCACCTCTTTGCGGTCAGCCTCGGCTTTCAGGTTGGCGCTCAGGCTCTCGCCATAGTCCGTGATGGTGCTGGCCGTGGCCTCCTGAAAAAAGGCCTCGGTCGGCTCATATTTGTCGAGCAGCACGAGGCCGTGGCCAACAAAGTTCTGGGCCGGGCTGGTCAGCACCGGATAACGGGAGATGATGCCGTCGCCCACCTGGACAAGCACGCGCGTCAGGCGTTCTTTTTCCGGCGGGGTCGGGGTGGTGATATAGGTGGTGATATCGTCGGTGACGGTCGAGACGCCGCGGACGAGCGAGGCGTCGCCGTTTCGCTGTCGCACCTGGTTGATGATTGTGCTGGAGGCCTGCGGCAGGTAGCGGATGGAATTGCGCAGAACGGCATAGCCGGTCTTGAAGCGCTCAACCTTTTCTTCCTTGGCGTCAATGGCGGTCAGGTAGGCGTTGAGATCATAGCGCATCCGCTCTGGCAGGTCAGAAATGGCCCGCATGACATCCGACAGGTCGGCCTTGAGGCGTTTTATCCGGGGGATGAAGGAGATGAGGCCGTCAAAGTCAGACACCGGGTCAGCCCGGACCCGGGCGGCCTCAACGCTCCACTGGGATTCGATCTGGTTGATCCGCTGGATAAGAGAAATGGCGAGCCGATGGTTGACCGGCTGATTTGTGCGGGCCAGCCAGTACAGCCCTGCCGCGACTGTCACGAGAAACAGCGAGAAAAAGACGCCGATGGTGAGTGATCTGGCCCTCATAGGCTGTGACTCCTGGGTGTGGACATTGGCGGGGGCTAGTTGCCGCTCTGGGCAAACGCCCTCTCCGGGCTGACCTGGCCGCCCCTGCTCCGGCTGTCCTGGACCTGTTTCACCGGGGCCGGCTCCTCAACCTCTTGATGGAAATCGGGGTCTACCGGCTCCCCGGCCAGGGTTTTGATGAAGGCCACAATGGCCTCCTTGTCCTCATCCGGGGCTTCGCGTCCCAACTGAAACTCGAACATCGCATCAACCGCATCGCGCAAGGTCTCGGCGCTGCCGTCGTGCAGATAGGGGGCGGTGTGGGCCGCCATGCGCAGGCTGGGGACCTTGAAGGCGTGGCGGTCGGCAATGTTGCCGGTGACATTGAAGCGGCCAAGGTCGGCTTCGGTGATATTGCCCCGCTTCTTGAAATACTCGTTGATGACGCCAAAGACCTGGAACATATTGCCGCCCACGGCCGCCCCCTGGTGGCACGACACACAGCCGTAGCGTTTGAACAGCATATAGCCGTGTTCCTCCTCCGCGGTAATGGCCGAAGAATCGCCTTCGAGCCAGCGGTCAAAGCGGCTGTTGGTCGTGGTCAGGGAGCGGACAAACTCGGCGATAGCGTCTTTGACGGTGTCGCGGGTAATGCTGTCCTCGCCATACACCTCCGAGAACAGGCGGGGATAGTGCTCGTCCTGAAAAAGTTTGGTCAGTACATCGGGCCAGATGCTTCCCATCTCAATGTTGCTCTGTATCGGTCCGTCGGCCTGGTCTTCCAGCGTCTCCGCCCGCCCGTCCCAGAACTGTTTGAAATTGAAGTTGGCGTCAAACACAGTAGGCGCGTTCACCGTGCCCCGTTTGCCCTCAATCCCGACCGAAACCTGCCTGCCATCATCGCCGCCGGCCTTGAGATGGTGGCAGCTGGCGCACGAAACAGAGCTGTCGTTCGACAATCGCACGTCGTGGAACAGCCGCTTGCCCAGGTCGGCTTTAGCCACATCAACCTCAATGACGGGCATGGGCTTGATCGGCTCTGCTGCCACGGCCTGTCCTCCAGAGCCGAGGCAGACCACGGCAGCTACTCCCAGGCCTGTCAGCCGGCGGCGGAGCACCGAGCCGGTTCCTGCCGCTCTTGTGACGGTGTTCATGGTTCCTTAGTCTTTCCCCGGGCTGCTGTTTTCGATGAGCTCGGCCAACTCGGCCCCGTCGCCCTCCATCCAGTAGGATGCCGGGTGACTGGAATAGAGCCGTCCTGCTTCTTCCCCGCGGCCCGACTCGACGAACATCCGCACCAGATTGGCGGTAATCATGGGATGCGAAGCCAGAGCCAGGGCCGTGTCGTACCGCTCTTCCGCCTGCGCATAGTCGCCCTCCAGGCTCGCCACAACGGCCAGACCGTTGGACACCCAGGACGCCACCCTGCCTGAAGACGCCTCGTCTCCTCTGCTCTGTGAATGCTCAGGTCGATTTTCCGAGATCGCCGCCGCGGCCAGAAAGTAGCTCTTGGCCGCCGTGAGGTCCTCCCGCCCCAGGCTGGCCCGCCCGGCACCGAGCAGGGCTTCGGCCTTGAGGGCATCGGTTTTGGCCAACTCGCCGGCCTCGGTAAATAGTGCGTCCGCGGTGCTGAAGTCGCCCGCGTGCAGGGCCAGATAGGCCAGCCCGAGCTTCGGCTCCGGCGCGTCAGGAAAGGTGCGGGACAGGTTTTCGTACAGCCGCCCTGCGGCGGCCGGCTGGCCGGTTTCAATAGCCGCCGCAGACACCTTCAGGCTACTGTCCAACATCTGCTGCTGGGCAGGACCAAGCTGCGCCTTGCCGGAAAGTTGGCTGCACCCGCCCAGACATACCGCAAGACCCGCTGTCACGGACCAATGCCCCCTTTGCCCCATCATGGAATCTATTCTAACATACAAGAATCAAGCCGCATACCGACAATCAGGCTGTATGTCAAATCTTATATATAACATACAGCCTGATTGTCAAACTCTCTTCGGACGCAGGATGAGAAAAAAGACACACATCTGCCCGAATTTCTCCGAAACTCAGCAGATTCAGCCTTCTTGACAGACATAGCAAAAGTACGCATTGTTGTGGTGCGCAGCGATTTCAGCAGGAGTGAAACAAACAGACTGTATGCAAAAATTCGGGGGGGGGGGGGGGGGGGGGGGTAGATATGGCTCCCACGAAAGCCGACCAGGCCAGACAGACCCGGAAAGCCCTGCTCTCCGCTGCGCGTGAGTTATTTGCCGAGAAGGGATATGCCGACACCTCAACCGGAGAGATTGTTCGCCGCGTGGGCATGACCCGGGGGGCGCTCCACTACCACTTTCATGACAAAGCCGGCCTGTTCCAGGCTGTTTTTCGGGACCTGAGAGAGACGCGCCATCAGACCATTACGCGAAAGATGCGGGAGGCACAGGGCGACCTGTGGCAGCAGATCGTCGTGACCGGCTGCCAGGCCTTTATTGACGTCAACTCTGACCCGGGCGAGCAGCGGATTCTGTTTGTTGACGGCCCGGCCGTCATGGGCCCGAGCATATGGCACGAAAATACACCCGCCGTGACCACCATTGAACTCGGCCTGAACAGCCTGGCCGCGTTCGGGTTTATCGCCCAACGGCCCTTTGGCATCCTGGCCCGCCTGCTGTGGGGGGCCTTCCTGGAGGCCGGTCTGAGTATCACCTGCGCTGACGACCCCGACGAGGCCCGACGCGACATGAGCCGCGGCCTCCAGCAGTTGTTCGAGATGATGCGAATCGACAAGCCACCGACGCAAGAGCAAACCGGCCCATGAACCGACCGGGGGGAGTCATATGGACACCGCACGCTCAAAAGCCGAACAATCCGCTACCACCCGGGCCGTCCTGATCGCCGCCGCCAAAGCGCTGTTTACCGGGCAGGGATACGCACGCCCACCGAAGCCATTGTCGAGTGTGCCGGCGTGACCCGGGGTGCGCTCTCCCATTCAGAGACAAAGCCGACCTGTTCAAAGCCGTGTCCGATGAAGTCAGGTCTTATCTCGCCCGGACCCTCCAGGAGCGCATGCAGGCGGCCGAGGGCGATGCCTGGCAGCGGGTTGTCCAGACCGGCGCTTCAGCCTTTCTGGACGCGGTGACTGACCCGAGCGTACAGTGCATCATCTCCCTCAACGGCCCGGCAGTCTCAGGCCGGGACATGTCGCCCGACAACAGCGACGCGCCGGGGCTGATCGTTCTGCGCGGAGCCGTTGAGCTCCTGATGGTCAAGGGCTGGATTGAAGCGCAGCCGCTTGAACCCCTGTGCCGGCTGCTCTTTGGAGCCTTGTTTGAGGCCGGTATCTACATCGCCAGCGCTGACGACACCGAGGCCGCCGAGCGCGAAGTCGGCTTTGTCCTCGAGCGCCTGTTCATGGGAACGCGGGACAGGACCCGGCCTGGCCCGGCACGCCTCCAAAAGGCCAGGTGGCTGACACGGCACCCAATGGGAATGGAGCACGATGAGTGCGACAAACAGCCGCCTGCTATTTCGCCGGGTCGTTTTGCGGCCCCCGGTTCGAAATCACCCGATCGATAAGCCCGTAGTCAACCGCCTGCTGGGGACTGAAAAAGAAGTCCCGGTCGGTGTCTTTCCCGATCTTCTTCAGCGGTTGGCCGGTATGCTGAGCCAGGATGGTATTCAACTGCTCCCGGATACGCAGCACTTCCCTGGCCTGGATTTCGATATCGCTGGTCTGGCCTTCCGCCCCGCCTAGCGGCTGGTGAATCATCATCCGGGCGTGGGGCAGGGCGAAGCGTTTGCCCTTGGCCCCGGCGGCTAAGAGCAGCGCCCCCATACTGGCGGCCTGGCCGACACACAGGGTTGAGACCGCCGGCTTGATATATTGCACAGTGTCATAAATCGCCAGCCCGGCCGTGACCGAACCCCCCGGCGAGTTGATATAGAAATGAATATCTTTCTCCGGGTCTTCCGACTCCAGGAACAGCAGTTGGGCCGTGACCAGGGCGGCGACCTCGTCGCCCACCGCAGAGCCCAGAAACACAATGCGATCTCGCAGCAGCCGTGAGTACAGATCATACGCCCGCTCGCCTCTGCCGGTCTGCTCAACAACGGTTGGGATAAAGTTCATAGCGGCCGAGACTAGTCTTTTTCCGTCTGCCCGGCAATACGCCAGTCGTGTCTCAGCTGCCCCCTCACCCCAACCCTCTCCCTCCGGGGGAGAGGGAGGAGACAGAGGCGTCCGGGATCGTGGGCATCCTGCCCGCCTTTCAGACCGGGCACATCCGAGCGGGACATATGCTAAGCTGTCCGGGTCAAACCCATGCTCATGGACAGGAGGAAAGCACCATGCCAGTCAAAGCCGGTTGGGAAGGTCGGTATTACGAAGATTTTGAGGTCGGCGACATCTACCGCTGTCGGCTCGGTCGGACAGTGACCGAAAACGATAACATCTGGTTTACCCTGCTGACCAACAATACCAACCAGATTCACTTCAATGCCGAGTACGGCAAACAGACCGAGTTCGGCCAATGTCTGATCAACAGCGTCCTGACGCTGGCGATTGTTGCCGGACTCGGCGTAGCCGACGTGAGCGAGAACGGCTTTAACCTGGGCTGGGATAACGTCACCCTGCCCAACCCGGTCTTTGCCGGGGACACCCTGTACTCCGAATCCGAAGTCCTGGACAAGCGCGAATCCCGCTCCAAACCCCAGTGGGGCATTGTCAAGGTCGAAACGCGCGGGGTCAAACAGGACGGCAGCCTTGTGTGTCAATACACGCGCAATGTCATGGTCTGGAAAAAGGCCCACGCACCCAAGCGGGACCTCTTCCCCGAGGCAAAAGCCTGACCGCCGCCGCCGTGGAATGCCAACGTCACCTCTTTACCCTGCCCGAGGCGCAGCACTACCTCAACTGCGCCTATATGTCTCCGTTGCTGAAATCGGTTGAAGCGGCCGGCATTGCCGGGCTCCGGCGCAAGGTCAACCCGGCCAGGCTCGGTGCGGACGATTTCTTTGCCGGAACACACGCCTTGCGCCGCGGCTTTGCGCGCCTCGTCCGTACCGAGGCCGAGCGGGTTGCGCTGGTGCCGTCCGTGAGTTACGGCATTGCCATTGCCAGTCACAATACGCGGCTCCGGCCCGGGCAAAACGTGGTCATCCCCGCCGAGGAGTTTCCGAGCAATGTCTATGCCTGGATGTCACAGTGCCGGCACAGCGGAGCGCGCCTGCGGTTTGTTGCGCGTCCAGACCACGGCTCAGACACCTGGACGGTCCGTCTCCTCAACGCCATAGACCGCCACACCGCAGTCGTAACCCTCAGCACGGTCCATTGGACGGACGGCACGCCGTTTGATGTAGCCCGGATTGGACGCCGGGCACACGAAGTCGGAGCGCTCTTCGTCGTCGATGGCACGCAGTCCATTGGGGCCGCGGCGTTTGACTGTGCCGATGTGCAACCGGACCTCCTGGTGTGCGCCGGCTATAAGTGGCTGCTCGGCCCCTACCAGTACGGTTTTGCGGTGGTGGGCGACCGCCTGCTTGACGCCGAGCCGTTTGAACACAACTGGATTACCCGAAGAAACAGCCACGACTTCAGCGCCCTCGTCCACTATCAGGCCGGGTTTCAGCCTGGGGCGCAGCGCTTTGACGCCGGCGAGCGGTCCAACTTCATTCTGGTGCCCATGCTGCTCGAAGCGCTCCACCAGATCGACCGCTGGGGCGTGGCCAATATCCAGACCTACTGCGCCCGGCTGAGCGACGGCCTGGCCGCAGCCCTGGCCGACAGTGCGTATATGCTGGCCGCCGAGCGTTCGGCCCACCTGTTTGGCGTGCGGCTGCCCGACGCCGAGCGTATCCCGGCCATTCTTGCCGAGCTGCGCCGGCGGCAGGTGTATGTGTCCCAGCGTGGCAACTCCATCCGCGTATCGCCCCATGTCTACAATCGGCCCGAGGATATGGAGGCGCTGGCCGAGGCCCTGCTACTGACCCTGGGCTAGGGCGCGGGGCTGCCTCAGGCCGGCGTCTTTCTGCGCGTGTCGCCGGCTGGCCTGGCAAACGGCGTGCCGTAGGCGTTGAGCCAGCTGACCTCTTCCACCGCCCTGCGGCTGACCGGCCCAAAGCGGCCTAGCGGGTAGCCGATTGGAATCAGTGCATAGGTGGTAATCGTCTCCGGCAGCTCAAGAATTTTCTTCATGTCGGCTTCATACTGGGTCGTCACCGAGGTCAGCGTTGCGCCCAGACCCAGGGCCCGGCAGGCCAACAGGATATTCTGTACCGCGGGGTAGATGCTGCCGCCGATAATCCGAAGGAAGTGCTTGGCGTTTGGCCCTGTCTTGCGCGCGGCGTGCAGGCGGCGCTCGCGCAGACACGCGACGAGCAGAACCGGGGCCTCGGCCAGGTGCTCGGCCAGGTAGGAGGCGGCCCGGACATTTGCATCGCTCTCGGGCGTGAGTCCGGCCGCGGCGTACTGTTTGAGGGCAATCCGCCAGCCGTGTTGATACACAGCCGCAATTCTTTGCTTGCGCTCCGGGTCAGTCACCACCACAAACCGCCAGGCCTGGACGCCGCCACCGCTCGGCGCTTGGGTGCCGGCCTCAAGGATGCGATAGATCAGTTCGTCCGGGACGGGGTCGGGCTTGAGGCGTCTCATGCTGCGACAGGTGTACATGATGTCAAACAGCTCGTGTTCGGCCATGCGGGATGCTCCTTCTAGTGAATCCGGTACGCCACGAGGCGGGTCACGCTTTTTTGTGCCGCGCCTTCGCTGCTGATGGCTTTGACCAGGCCAACTCCCCGGGCGTACCACTCGGTATGCAGCAGCGCAAACTCCGAGTCCTCTGTGCGCGGGTCTGGAACCGCGCTGATGGTCAGCGTCTCTACCCTGAGACAGTTGCGAAAGGTCCCGGCCGGCACCTCTATCGAGGTCGGGTCAATCCAGGCAGTGGCCGACGAGCGGCTCTGCCCCCCGCTGGCCATGACCCAGGTGTCCAGCTTCATGCGCCAGCGGGTTCTGTGTACAAACGGACTGGGCATGACCTGGTCAAGCCCTTGACCCAGCCGGGTGTCCCAGACCCGGTCGCCCTGAGAGTCCAGCCACGGATAGCGGTATAAAAACCCGTTCCTGCGAAAATAGGCGACTGTGCTTCTGGCCTCGGGCGCGCGAGGAGTGAGGGGTTCGTAGTCCTCGGCCACCACATAGGACGGCTGGCCGAACAGCGGCCAGTTGTCTTTGATGACGGTCTCGGTCATGGAGTAGTGATAGTCTCCGCCCGAGAACCTGACCTCGTGCGTCCAGGTGTTATGCAGGGCCAGGGGGAAGAAGTCAGCCGCCCTGAACCGGTCTCTGGTCAGTGGGGAGAAGAGCGTGGCGAGTGACCAGACAATGCCGACGGCCGTGATGCACGCGAGCAGCCCTCTCCCCATGCTCCCAGCATATACTGTTTGCCCTCCGGCGGTGCAAGCGATTTCACAAACGGCCGGCTGAGGGGTCTTTCTCTATGGAGATGGCGATACATCCCGAGCGGCAGACCCACGATCTCCCTTTTACTGAGCTGGTGCAGCGTCACCAGGGGGCAGTGTACGGCTACCTGGTGCGCTTTACCCGGGACCCGCACGACGCCCAGGACCTCTTTCAAGAGACGTTTTTACGCGCCTACCGGGCGTATGCCCAAGCCCCGCGGCGGCAAGACGGGTTGAACCATCGGTCCTGGTTGATGCGGATCGCGATCAACGTATCCAGGAACTATGCGCGTGACCGCCAACGCCGGGGCCGGGTGTTGGTGGCTGGGGGCCGTGAGCTCGACGAAGACGCCGCCCCGCGGCTCGAAAACGGGGCAGATATGGAGGAAACCGTGGCTGCCAACGAGACGACCCGGACCCTGCTGGCCGCTATTGAAGCCCTGCCCTTCCGGCAGCGCGCCGCCCTTGTCCAACGCCAGTTCGAGGGTCTGGACTATCACCGTATCGCCGACAATCTGGCGTGTTCCCAGGACACCGCGCGGGCGCATGTCTATCAGGCTCTCCGCAAGTTGCGGCTGGCCCTCGCCCGGCGGGACGCCAGCACAAAGGCGTGAAGTGGGACCGGACCGGAGAGCGTTGCGGCTGGCCCTCGCCCGGCGGGACGCCAGCACCGAGCAGGACCAGGCTGTCAGGAGGACCAGGTTATGACGAAACCATGCGGATTTTCAGAACGCCGGCTCATTGCTGAGGCCTTCGGCGAGGCCACGGCTGAGTTAGATCAACAGGTGCGCCGGCATGTGGCCGGCTGCGCGTTGTGTAGCGAGCGGCTGGAACAGTATCGGACGCTGCGCGCCCGCTTACGCGCCTGGCCCGCCCCCACCGGGGAGGCCGCGGGCCTTCGGCGCGCCCGGCAGGCGCTTGAGGCGCGGCTGTGCGAGCCGCAGCGTCCAGGGCTGCGCGTCCAGTTGTGGCACTCGCCGGTCGGGGACATTCTGCTTGGAGCGACCGACAAAGGGGTGGTTTTTGTCGAGTTCCAGCGCCCCGACGCGTCCATATCGTCAACGCTCGCGCGCCTGGCTCCCGCGCTGAGGCCCGAGCAGGCCGGGCCGGATACCGCCGCCCTCGTCCAACAGCTTGACGAGTATTTTGTCGGAACACGCCGGATGCTTGACTGGGCGTTGGATGATCGCCTGATGCGCAGTGACTTTCAGCGCCGGGTACTGCGGGCCACCACAGCCATTCCCTACGGCACGGTCATGAGCTATCAGGGTCTGGCCGATGTCATCGGCCAACCCACCGCGGTCCGCGCTGTCGCCCAAGCCCTGCGCCACAACCCGGTTCCTCTCTGTATTCCGTGTCATCGGGTGTTGGGCAGCGACGGGCGCTTGACCGGCTATGCCGGCAACCTGGTCGATATCAAACGCGACATCCTTGAGACGGAGGGGGTTCCGGTCAGACACACGAAACGGGGCCCGGCCATTGCCACCGCCCGGATGTATGTGGGCTGGCGTTCCCGCTCCCGCCTGTGTCGGCCTGACTGTTCGAGCCTGCACGCGCAAACGGCCGGCGAGCGGGTCCTGATCCCCTCTCAGACCCGCGCGCATGAACTCGGCTATCGGCCCTGCTCCCGGTGTCAGCCCGAGCTGCGTCCCTTGGCCGGTCTTGTCTGAGCCAGCCCTTTTGTATACAGCATCGGGCATGGGGTGCGCCGGTCTTCCCGCCTTTTCCGCTGCGGTCTACCTGCTGGTCGCGCGCGTTCCCAAGGGCAAGGTCGTGACCTATGGGCAGGTGGCGGCTCTGCTGGGGGCACCGCGCGCGCCTCGGGCGGTCGGGGCTGCTCTGCGCCGTCTGTCCCCTCCGCTGTCCCACACCGTTCCCTGGCAACGGGTCATCAACGCCTCGGGCGGCATCAGCATTCGCGGCGACCTGATTCGGGCCGGGCAGCAACGCTGGCTGCTTGAAGACGAGGGCATTGAGTTCGGCCGCCGCGGCACGATTGATCTCGACAGGTATCGCTGGGCCGGTCCCAAGCGGTGGAACATCCCCCAGTGGAAGACGCAGCCCGCTAGGGGGTCAGGATCAGCTTCCCGACGGACTGACGGGATTCCATGAACCGATGCGCCTCCGCGGCCTCATCCAGCGGGTAGGTCTTGCCTATCAGGAGGGTGAGCTTGCCGTCCTCCATGAGCTGAAACGAGTTGGCAATCGCGTGTTGGTGCAGCTCGGGTATGGCCGAGGCGGTGTACAGGCCAAAACAGCTGACCTTGAGCGAGTGCTGGAACAGGCCAAAGACATTCAGCGGCTCGGGCGCACCGCCGGCCTGGCCGTACAGGACGGCCTGGCCGAACGGGGCTAAGCAGCTCAGCCCTTTGGCAAAGGTCGGTTTGCCCACCGCGTCAAGGATCAGCTCAACCCCCCTGCCGTCGGTCAGCTCTCGGGCTGCTTCGGCAAAGTCCTGACGCTCATAATTGATCACCGCGTCTGCCCCATACTGCCGGGCCAGCTCGGCCTTGGCGTCGCTGGAGACGGTGCCGATCACCCGCGCGCCGGCCGCTTTGGCGATCTGCATGGCGACAATGCCCACCCCGCCGGCCGCGGAATGCACGAGTACGGTTTGGCCGGCTGCGGTCTGATGACAGGTGTGCAACAGGTGGTAGGCGGTGAGGGTCTGAATTGGAAAGGCCGCGCCCTGCTCAAAACCGACCGAATCGGGCAGCGGCATCACTTGGTCAGCCGAGACGAGCGCATACTCGGCGTAGGTGCGGACCCCGATGGCCGCGACCCGCGCTCCCGGCGCGACGGTGTCCACCCCCTCGCCGACCGCTTCAACCACGCCCGCGGCTTCAAGCCCGGGCGTATCCGGGAATCTCGGCTGCATGACGTAGCGGCCCTGGCGGAAGCGCGTATCCGCAAAGTTGACCCCAATGGCCCGATTTTTAATCAGCACCTTGCGGGGTCTGAGGGCAGGAATCGGGGCGTCGCCCAAGCGCAGTACCTCGGGCCCGCCGACCGTCTCAAACAGAATGGCTTTCATCGTGCTCTCCCTTCGCTGTGTGTCTCCTCTGTCCTACCCCAATGGTGTCGGCGAGCCCAGATGGGGGGCGTCCCTTGACTGTGCCCCGCCGGGTGGGGGAAAACGTGATGAGCTGTTGCATAGGGAAGAGCGCACGTTTCAGGGTGGCGTCGCATAGTTCGTGCAAGGAGGAACTCATGGCCAGCATCCGCGGGGAACAGATCATTGGACAAGCGTTCAAGAACGAGGGCGTTGAGACGATTTTCTTCATGATGGGAGGCCCCACCTCGGGCACGGCCGCCTCGTGCCTCGCCCACGGTATGCAGGGTATCTATGTACGCCATGAGCAGGCCGCGGCCATGATGGCCCACGCCTATGCCCGCGTCGCCGGCAGGCCCGGCATCTGCATTACCCCGTCGGGGCCGGGCACGGCCAATGCCGTCACCGGCCTGGCCAACGCCTGGGCCGACTCCGTACCGATTGTGGCGATTGGAGGCTCTGCGCCGATGCGTGCCACCACCTTGGATGCGTTCCAGGAGATGGACCAGGTGGCGATGATGAGGCCGGTGGTCAAAGCCGCCTACCGGGTGGATATGGTCCAGCGGATTCCCGAGTACGTCAGCATCGCCTTTCGGGAGGCGATGGACGGCAAGAAGGGGCCGGTCTATCTGGACCTGCCCGGTGACATCCTGGCCGGAAAGGTGGAAGAGGACAGCCTGTACTGGCCGCGCAAGTACCGGGTTGAGAGTCGGCCGGCCGGCGACCCGGCGCTGGTCCGGCGGGCGGTTGAGCTGCTCCGTCAGGCCGCCAGGCCGATTATTGTCACCGGCAGCGGTGTGCTGTGGGCCGACGCCAGCCAGGAGCTGCGGCAGTTTGTTGAGAGAACCGGCATTCCGTTCTACACCACCCCGCAGGGGCGGGGGGTGGTCCCCGAAGACCACCACCGGGCATTTCCAGCCGCCCGCTCTCTGGCGTTTCGGGAAGCCGACGTGGTGCTCGTCATCGGGGCCCGCGCCAACTCCATGCTGTCTTTTCTGCGGGCACCGCGTTTTTCAGCCGAGGCCACGTTCATCAACGTCAATCTCGACGGCCGCGCCATCGGCCACAACCGGGGGGTTGAGGTGGGGATTATTGGCGATGCCAAGCTGGTGCTCCAGCAGTTGACCGAAGAGGCGAGCGGCAAATTCGACGCGGCTCAGGAGACGGCCTGGGTCGCCCAGCTCGCCGCCAAGCAGCGCTCTAACGAAGAACGCTCCGCACCGCTGCTGCACGCTGAGGCCGTGCCGGTTCATCCGTTGCGCCTGTGTCGGGAGGTGCGCGACGTCATCAGCCGCGATACGATTCTGGTGGTAGACGGACACGAAATCCTCAACTTTGCCCGCCAGTCGATCCCCATCTATGACATCGGGACCAGCCTGAACGCCGGTCCGCACGGCTGTATGGGCGTGGGTGTGCCGTTCGGGATTGGGGCCAAGGCGGCCCGACCGGACAGGCCGGTCCTGGTGCTGTCCGGGGATGGGGCGTTTGGCTGGAACGGCATGGAAATGGACTCGGCGATTCGCCACCATCTGCCGATTGTTGTCGTAGTGTCCAACAATGCCGGGTTCACCTCGCGCCAGACCGGCCGGGCCACCGCCAGCCACCTGGGCATGGGCAATGTCGGGCGTGAACTCGGCCACCAGCGCTACGACAAAGTCGTTGAGGCGCTCGGCGGCCACGGCGAGTTTGTCGAGAACCCGGCCGGTATCCGGGCCGCCATTGAGCGCGCCATAGCGAGCGGCAAGCCGGCCCTGGTCAATGTGTGTACCGACCCGGAAGCGCAGGCCACCACCGATATGGGATTCGGCGGCTACTGAGAGCCGGCCGGCGGGGCCGGGAGTTGACAAGGCCGCTCCGGCCGCACGTTGCGAGGAGGAGAGCGGTTTGCACAAGCCAGTTATTCACTATCCGTGTCAGTGGCATTACAAGATCATCGGGACTGACCGGCAGCGCATCCTGGACACCATCCCGACCCTGTTTGCGCACGGTGACTATCGCTTGAGCGAGTCAAACCGCAGCACAACGGGCAAATATACCTCCTTCCATTTCTCACGCCACGTCCACAGTGAGGAGGAGCGCAATGCGATATTCACGACTCTGAAAAACATCCCGACGGTCAAAATCGTCTTCTAGGAACGGGTTCAGGGCGGGGAGACGCGCAGCGAACGAAACGCCACGGTTTGCCGCTGGGGTCCGGCCGGCGGAAAATCCGGCCCGACCCGAAACCGCACCTCGTTCTGGCCGGCCACGACCCACTCGGGATTCAGCCACAGCTCATACTCCCGCCAGCCCCGGTACAGCAACTGCCGGCCGACCAGATGGCCGTTTATCAGGACGGTCAGCGGATAACACGTTTCGGTCCGGGTATGGACAAAGGGGCGGGCGGCAAACCGCAGCAGATAGGCGTCGGGCTGTGGTAAGGCGAACCGCAGCCCGGCCTCGCCACGTTGCATCCAGAGAATCGGCCCGGCCGGCTCTCGGTCCCGCGCCCCCCATGCGCCGGTAGAGCTGAGCGGCAGGGTCGGCCTGCCAAAAGAGATGCGGACCAGGGCGGCGTTCTCGACCGCCCGCGCTGAGGGCAGGGTCAGGCGGGTGTGGGGAAAGAGCAGGAAGGTTGGATAGCACACCAGCAGAGCAAGGCCCCAGACCAGGGCGGACCGGGACACAGGAAGACGGGCCGGACGGGAGAGGCCGAAGCTGAGCCAAGCGGCACTGAGCAAGGCCGTACACGACACATCAAGCAGCCAGTGATGGCTGAGGTAGACGCGCTGCCAGATGACCAGGGCCGACAGGGCGGCACACAGCCCGGCCCCGCTGTGGCGCAGCCAGGCGTTCCAGTGGCAGCGCTGGCCGAGAAAAATAAACATGCCGCTGACCACCAGAGCGGTGCTGATATGCCCGCTGGGAAAGCTGTTGCCGACCAGGCTCGGGGTCAGGACGCTGGGGCGGGCACGCTCCAGGCCGGTTTTGAGCAGCTCGCATAAAAACCCGCCGCCGCCGACCACCCACCCGACCCGCCACACCTCGGCCCACTGGCGACGGACGGCCAGGACCGCAAGGGGGAGGCTGCCAAGGAGGAACAGACCTACAAGCGGCGCTTGTTTGGAAAAGGTCGCCAGAGAATCGGCCCGACACGAGCGCAGGGTCTGCACCCACCGATAGGCCGCGGTATCCAGGGCAAGCAGCCACGGCAGCCCCACCAGTTCGCACACGGCGAGCCCCAGGCAGACGAGCGAGAAGCGGGTCGCACAGTGCGGTGTCACCGGTCCGACACAGCGAGCGGTGAGCGGTCTTTATGGGCGCGGTTGGCCATGTCTGTGAAGAAGGCGGCAATAGCGGAGTGCTTGTTGGGCAGTTATCACCGACAGCTTTTCTACCACTACCGCCCGGCCCAAAGCAAGCTGCGGTGTTCCTGGCCAAGCGCTTCAACAGACACCTTGTGTCTGGGACAGGTGGTTATGATAGCCTGCCCGGGCATGTTTCCGGGAGCAGGAGAAATCTGTGGCAGGGATTCCTGAGCCGGCCCGGGGCCGCGCGCACCCGAAGACCAGGGCCGATACGCTGCTTGTCATCGTCTGGTCGCTGTTTCTCGGGGTCCTTTTCCCTCTTGTGGCTGATAGCTTTGTAGAGGCACCCAAAAGAGACTCGGCCGCTTTCCTCTACGTTGCCAGGGGCATCCTGGAAGGGGAGACGCCATATCTCGACAGGTGGGATCACAAGGGGCCCGTTGTCTACATCATCAACGCTGCCGGCTTGCTTCTTTCCAAGGTGTGGGGGGTCTGGCTGGTCCAACTCGGGTTCCTGGTCTGGACCTGCCTGGCTGCCGGCACCCTGCTGAGAGCCCAATTCGGGACGGTTGCCGCGCTCTTCTCGCTCACGGTTCTGCTGGTCTCTTGCCTCGAGTTCCTGGATGGGGGCAACATGACCGAACAGTACGCGCTGCTGTTTCAGTTCATGGCCTTGGCGCTGTTCGTCCGGGTTGAACGGAACAGCGGGAACTCGTCTCCCGCCCGGTTGCTGCTGACGCTGGGCGCGCTCGGCGGCATGGCGTTTCTGCTCCGCCCCAACCTGACAGGGGTTTGGGTCGCGATTGGCCTGTCCTGGCTGGTGGACAGAGACGACACGCTACGCAAGCTCGGCTGGGCTGCTGCCGGCGGGCTGACGGTGCTCGGGGTTTTCGTTGCCTGGTTCACGCTCGCCGGCGGGCTGTTCGCCTTCTGGGATGCGGTCATTGTGTACAATATGCACTATTCCGACGCGCCGCTCAGGCTCAAATACCGGGCTGCTGCTGAGATACTGACGAATGTCTCTCTGCTGACTGTGGTTTTGCCGCCCAGTTGGTTCGTGGGACTGTATCACATGGTGTCGGGGAGTATGGCGAGCCGCGGCTTCGGGCCTCTTGGGCGGCTGGCCGTTGTGCTGCTGCCGATTGAGGTCGTGTTCGTAGCCTTGTCGGGGTATGAATTCGACCACTACAGCCTCGCCTTGATACCAGTCGCCTGCCTGCTCTCGGCCTGTGCGGTCAGCCTGCTCCTCGACAAGCGGGGGGGGTGGCTGCCCTGGATTCTGGGTGCGCTGTGTTGTGTCGCGGGATTCATGACTGTATACGACAGGCGAGGCCATCTGCTTCCTGATGTGGTGGATAAATACAGCAATTTGGGAATACATGGAGCGCGGGGGGAGGGCCTGTTATCGTATATCAGGGAGCATACAGCCGAGGGGGATACCATTCTGGTATGGGGCGGGGAAAGCCTGTGCTATGTCGCCTCTGGCCGCGCCGCGCCCACGCGGTTCTTCTATAGCTATCCGCTCATAAAGCAGGGCTACGCCAGCCCGGAACTGCTCGCCGAGTTTACCGCCGATGTGGTCGCTCATCCTCCCGTGCTGATAGTCGATACGCATGGTGGTCTCATGCCTCCCTTGCGCATGACAGACGCGGAGCGCGTGCGGTGGCGGCCCCTCAATACGCGCTACGCCTGGTACGCCCCCGATCAATTCCGGCCTTTCTTCGAGTTCGTGGATGCCAGGTATGATCTGAAGGCGACGATCGGGAAGCGCGAGGTCTATCACCTGCGTGGTCCCGCCTTGGAGCGTCAGGAAGAGCGCTGACAGGCTTGTGAAGCCGGGCCCGGCCTGTGAGGCTCAGCCTGGCCGCGGCCCGAGCAGGGCGATTTTGATATCCATGACATTGGTCCCGGTCGGGCCGGGCTGGAATATATCGCCGAGCGCGGCAAAGAACGGATAGGTGTCGTTGTTGTGCAGGGCCGCGGCTGGGTCAAGCCCCTTGGCGCGCGCCCGGCTGACGCTGTGCCCGTCAACGTAGGCACCCGCGGCGTCGGTCGGGCCGTCCCTGCCGTCTGTTCCGGCACTGAGGAGGGTCCAGCCGGCTTCGCCCTGGAGCTGCCCGGCAACGACGAGGGCAAACTCCTGATTGCGCCCGCCCCGACCCGTGCCGGTCAACCGGACGGTTGTTTCGCCGCCGGCCAGCAGACACCTCGGGCGGTGGTCTTGGGCCAGGCGCACCCGGATCTGCTGAGCAAAAGTGCGGGCCGCCCGAGTGGTATCGCCGGCCAGGGGTTCGGGCAGAATGTGGGTGTGAACCCCCCGCTGCCGGGCGGCTGAGGCGGCCGCTTCAAGGGCCAGCCGGTTGGAGCCGAGCAGGTAATTGTGGACCTGGGCAAAAATCGGGTCGTGGGGTTTGGGTGTCTCTGCTACGCTCCCCCGCATCCCGGCAGACAGATGCCGCTTGACCGATTCGGGGCTGGCCGCAAGCAGGCCGTAGCGTTCCAGGATATGCCACGCCGCGCTGAAGGTTGTGGGGTCGGCAACGGTCGGTCCTGAGCCGATGGTACTCATATCATCGCCAATCACATCCGACAGAATAAAACTGATCACGGTCGCCGGGGCCGCCTGACGGGCGAGTTGCCCGCCTTTAATCCGGGACAGGTGTTTGCGGACCGTGTTGATCTCCTGGATGTCTGCACCGCAGGCCAGGAGCAGGCGGTTCATCGTCAGTTTGTCTTTCAGTGAGACGCCCGGAACCGGCCCAACGAGCAGGCTCGACGCTCCTCCGGTGAGGCAAAAACAGATCAGCTCGGACGGACCGCACTCGGCCAGGAGGGCCGTCAGGTAGTGTCCGCCGCGCAGACTGCCCGGGCCGGGTAAGGGATGCTCTCCGGCGATAACGTGCAGCGGCTCAAGACTGAGGGCGGCGTCCTGAGGCACCACGACGACGCCCCCACGCAGATGTTCGCCGAGCAGCGGGAGGAGGGCCTCGGCCATGCGACCGGCCCCTTTGCCCGCGCCAAGGACAAAGGCGTTGTGGTCAAGAGAGAAGCGAGAGGTATGGCCCCCGACCCGGACGCTGAGCTGGCCCGGCTGCCGGGTGAGTGCGTCTTGAAGAAGCCGGGCCGGATCAACGGCCGCAACAGCAGCGGAAAAAAGGGCACCAAGCGAGGCACACGCGAGGGGGGTGGGCACCGGGGTGAGGGGGGTGAGGAAGAGCGGGGGGCTCAGGTGCCGTCGTCGTCAAGGTCAACCATCAAGCCACGTCGGCGGAGACGGTCGTCATCGGTGCGGCGGTGCAGTCTGGCTTCTTTTTCGCGGTCGCTCTGGCAGGATACACACAGCCGGGTAAACGGCAGGGCTTTGAGCCGCTCGGGTGCGATCTCTTCTTCACACACATCGCACAGACCGTAGTCACCGGACGCGAGCCGTTCAAGGGCATCTTCAATTGCCTGGAGTTTCTCCCGGTCGCGGTCGCTCAGAATCAGATTAATCTCCCGGTTGCGTTCTTCGCTGGCCAGGTCGTAGGTGTCCATGCCTTCTTCGATTGTGCCTTCTTTGCCGACCCGGAACTCTTCGTCCAACTGCTCCAGGATGTGCTGTTTCTGAGCGGTCAGGGTGGTGTGCATTTTTTTCAGAAACGTTTTTCGCATGTGACATGCCCTCTACGATGCGGTCTCTACACAGCAGGCTGGCGTTACAGGACGCGCTCAAGATAAGGATGTTGTCATTCTGATGAGGTAGTCATCTGCGTTCGTCTTGTCAACGGTTGGCCCGGCTGGCGAGCGGGCTGGGCAGGCGGTTGACGTGCAGGTCATAGTCGGCGGTGGCGACGATACGCACCGGCACAATCTCGCCGCTGGCCGCCTGGGTCTCCTGGGGGAAGTAAGCCACCCCATCACTATCGGGTGCCTGGCCGCGTGTTTGACCCCCTACCCGCTCCTGGTCGTCGGTGTCACACATCAGGACATCCTGCTCAGAGCCGGGCAGTGAGAGCTGCTTTTTGCGCACAACCTGATACTGGCGTTCCATGAGCCGTGTCCACCGCTCGTGTTTGAGTTCGTCCTCAACTGTGTTGGAGGGGCAGGTCAATGCAGGCGCAGATTTTGTCTTCTTCGGCAATGCAGCCCAAGACGGCCGCGTCCAGATAGTTGGGGGAGCAGTACAGCAGCCGGAGCCAGTCAATGCCGTCTACCCGACACAGCGCCCGCAGCAGCCCTGACAGGGTGGTCCCGTCGCGGCTCTCCCGGCCGCAGGCGGTGAGGTCTTGGGCGATCAGGTTGAGTTCGCGCACGCCTTGGGCGGCCAGGGTCTCGGCTTCGGCGAGCAGGGAGTCAATGGGACAGCTCTCTTGCCGGCCTCGAATGGTGGGGATGATGTGTCGCCTTCCTCTCGGTCTTATGACACGCTTATTCCTTGTCATCTTTGGTCGTTTTGCGTTGCTGCAAGAAGCGCTGGAGGGCGTCTTCTATATCATGGCTGTTGGCATGGCCGTTGCCGTTGCCTTTGGGTGCGCGTGCGAGTTTGACCCCGTCCTCGTGGTCACGTTCTTCGAGCTGCTTGATATAGGCGGCCATATTGGGATTCTCGGCCACGGCTTGGGCGACCTTGGTGTCAAAATCAAGCGCTTCGGTGCTCAGCTCGGCGGTCTCAATACTGAACTTGAGGAAAGACTCGAGCCGTTCGACCAAGGCCAGGGCGGCCTTGGGGTTGGGTGCGGCCGAGATGTAATGCGGAACATTGGCCCAAAAGCTGGCCGAGACGACGCCGGCCTGCCGACAGGCGTCGTTAAACACGCCGACAATGCCGGTTGGGCCTTCGTAGCGGGACGGCGTGGCCTGAATTTGGCTGGCCAGGGTCGGATCGCTTGAGAAGCCCACTACCCGGACTGGACGTGAATAGGCCACATCGGCCAGCAGCGCGCCGAGGGTGATGACCAGATTCACCCCGCACTGTTTGGCCAGGTCGAGAATGACGGCCGAATAGGTCCTCCACTTCAGCTGGGGCTCGATCCCGACCCCCAGCACGAGATTGCGCCGCAGGGCGGGTATGGTGGAGTAAAAAAAGTCGTTGGCCGGCCATGTGATCTCCCGGTACGCGCCTTCTCTGAGCCGCACCCGGGGTCGGGTTTCGGAAAAATCATAGAACTCCTCGGGATCAATCCCGGCAAACTTGCGGGCGTGCATCCCTTTGACCAGGAACTCGGCGGCATGGGTCGCCGCATTCCCGGCGTCGTTCCAGCCGGCAAAGGCTACGATCAGGACCGGGTCGCTGAGTGTGGGGAGTTCGTGTATCTGTAATGCGCTCATCACTTCCCCTCCTTCGGAGTTGCGAGCAGTCGCAGGAGTCTATCTGCTTCCCGGACTGCTGCCAAGGGATTCAAGCCAGGGCAGGTTGTCTTTGAAAAAATATACTCCCAGCCCGATCAGGACGAGGACGACAAGCCCGATGACGATCGGGCGCGCAAAGCTGAATCGCCTTATCAGATCAGCCCGGGACGCTTGCCTCGGGCTGCCTTCCACCGCCGTCGTTTCCGGGGTCTCGGCCAGGAAGCGGGCCACGGTTTCGGCCGGGTCCAGGTCAAGAAACGTTGAGTAGCTACGCAGAAAGGGGATCAGATACAGGCTATCGGGCAGCAGGTGCGGGTCGCCCTGCCCCTCTAACAGGTGCAGATACGGCTCTGGGATATGCGTCTGCCGGCACGCCTCTTGGGGCGACAGCCCCCGCTCTTCTCGTTTGTGCCTGAGTTGTGTTGCGAGTTTTCCGGCCATATCGTATGCTTTCTGCCAGGTTGAGGCGGCAGGGCCTGGCAAGGGGAGGCGTGATCTCACACGGTCAGGGCGTGTGATGCTGGAGCAAATACGCCTCAATAAAGGGATCGATGTCGCCGTCAAGCACCGCGTCTGTATTCCCAACCTCAACCCCGGTACGGTGATCTTTCACCATCCGGTAGGGATGCAGGACATAGGAGCGAATTTGGCTGCCCCAGGCAATATCCTTTTTGCCCTTTTCCAAATCCTCTATCCGCTCTTTTTGTTTCTCCAGCTCGTGCTCATGCAGGCGGGCGCGCAAAATTTTCAGCGCTGTTGTTCGGTTACGATGCTGTGAGCGCTCATTTTGGCAGGTGACGACAATCCCGCTCGGCAGGTGGGTCAGGCGGACGGCTGAGTCGGTTTTATTGACGTGCTGGCCGCCCGCTCCGCTGGCCCGATAAGTGTCGACGCGCAGGTCCTCGGGGCGAAGGTCAATCTCAACGCTGTCGTCAATCTCTGGATAGACGAACAGCGAGGCAAAAGATGTATGGCGCCGGGCATTGCCGTCAAAGGGAGAGATGCGGACGAGGCGATGAATCCCCGCTTCGGCGTGCAGATAGCCATACGCATACGCGCCCGCTACGGTGAAGGTGGCGTTCTTGAGTCCGCCGCCTTCTGCCGGCAGGTATTCGACAAGGGCGGTGGTAAAGTCGCGCCGCTCTGCCCAGCGCAGGTAGAGGCGGAGCAACATATCGGCCCAGTCCTGGGCTTCGAGTCCTCCGGCACCGGGGTGCAGGCTGACGATCGCATTGTGGCTGTCGTGCTCCCCGCCGAGCAGCAACTGCATTTCGGCCGTGCCGACGGCTTGGCCAAGCTTGGCCAGCGCACTTTCGACCTCACTGACCGCCTCGGCGTCGCCCGCCTCGGCCAGTTCAAAGAAGACCAGGGCATCGGCGAGCGTCTGGTGCTGCTTTTTCCAGGCACCGACCGTCTCTCGGAGCACGGCGCGTTCTTTGAGGACGGCCCGGGCTTTGTCGCGGTCGTGCCAGAAGTCGTTGGCGGCGATGAGTTCTTCGAGCGTGGCGGCGCGGGCCTCTTTTCCGGCAATGTCAAAGATGCCTCCCGAGGTAGTCTATCCGGGTCCGGAGTTCAGTCAGTTGTTCCTTGAGCTCGGCCAGCATACGCCTCTCCGTGGCGAAAAGGTGGATCACTGTATCAGATGTGGTGTCGATGGTACCGCACATAGCCTAGCATACCCAGACAGCCGAGGGCACACAGGTGGGCAAACACATCCCCGTAGCGGGTATACAGGCTGCGCACCTGGGGCCAGGTGAGGTCTTCGACAAAGAAGGTTGTTTCGTACAGCGCGGTGCGGGTCTGGATCGCCCCCGTGACATCGACCACCGCGGAAATGCCGGTGTTGGCCGCTCGAATGAGCGGGACGCGGTTTTCCACCGCCCGCAGGGCTTCCATCATCAGGTGTTGATACGGGGCTGCGGTCCGGCCGAACCAGGCGTCGTTGGTAATGTTCACCAGAAAGGTCGCGCCCCGCTCGACAAAGCGGCGGGCCAAGTCAGGAAAAATCCCCTCGTAACAGATCAAGACGCCAAAGGCGTGCGGCACGGTGGCCTCCGCGGGGCTGCCGCTCGCAGGGGGAGGGCGAGGCCGCTGTGGGAGGAGGAAGACGGTGGGCCTGGTACCGGGGGCAAAGTCGCCAATGCCCTCGACGAGTTTGTCCAGAAAAAACAGGAAGCTGTCCTGAAACGGGATGAACTCGCCAAACGGGGTGAGCCGCATCTTGTCGTATCGGTCAATGACCTCGGCGTCGGCAGACAGGAGGTAGGCCCGGTTGAGCAGGGTGACGTGTCGGGCATGGCGGTGGAAGGCCGGGCTGCCGAACAGCAGCGGGGTGCGGGTGTCGCGGGCCAGGGTGAGCAGCTGACCACGGTAGGTCGCGTCTGACTGAAAGAAAAAGGGCACGGCGGTTTCCGGCCAGGCGATCAGGTCGGGGGCCTCAACGGCGGCCTCGCGCGTCAGCTGGGCGTAGCGGGCGATCGTGGCGGCCTGAAACGCCGGCTGCCATTTTTCGGTCTGCGCGATGTTGCCCTGGACGACGCCGACGCGCAGGCGGTGCTCGTGGGGGAGGGCGGCCAGCTGTGCGCGACGCCAGGAACCCCAGCCCAGGACGCCCAGGATGAGGACCGCGGTCCCCAGCAGCAGGCGTCCGCGCCCGGGACCGCGCTTATACACCAGGGTGAACAGGACCAGGTTGCCGAAGATGACCAGGGCGGAGATGCCGTAGACGCTGGTCACTTCGGCCATCTGGATCAGGTTCAGCGCACGATGTTGCGAGTAGCCGAGGCTGGCCCACGGAAACCCGATCAGGAAAAATGACCGTAGCCACTCCAGGCTGACCCACAGCAGGGGACCGAAGACCAGCGGCAGCCAGCGGTCATTAGAGAGGAATCGTTTCGATTTGGTTGATGAAGACCGATCATCTTTGCACCAGCGAACGCCGAGGGCAAAGACGCCGGTGTAGGCGGCCAGGATGC
Source organism: uncultured Binatia bacterium (SeqCode) (assembly GCA_965242605.1). GTDB lineage: Bacteria > Desulfobacterota > Binatia > Bin18 > Bin18 > JAAXHF01. The sequence goes on from CBDESS010000001.1 coordinate 1,195,021, forward strand.
TGCACATCAGGAAGAGGGGGATGACGGCGACGGCGGGATGGATGTTGCTGTAGAGTCCGATGGTGTGCATAACCCAGGAGACGGTGCAGAGATAGAAACCGAGGCCGCTGAGCCAGCCGTAGAAAAAGGCGTGGCGGAGGGGGCGCTCCCAGACCACACGCAGCAGCGGGACAAAGGCAAACCAGGCGACAACACCAAGGTCGGCTTTTGGGAAGGCGAGTGACAGCAGCATCCCGCTGACAAAGACGACCAGGATGGGCCGGATGGCCGGATGGCGGGATGCCCGGTTCATGCCAACACTGCCAATCCTCTGAGGCCGTCTCGTCTCGCCTTCCCTCGATCTGTTGAAACGATTACTCCGGCCAATCCTGGAGGCTGCCTCGTCTCGCCTTCCCCTCGGTCTGTTGAAACGCTGTGGACTGGAGTCCTGGCAGGGCTTTGAGTTGGCGTTCTTTGGCCCGCATCCGCCGGGCCGCCGCGGCTGAGATCTCGTGGTCGTAGCCCACCAGGTGTAAGATCGCGTGAATCAATAAGACCTGGATTTCTTCGGCTGTGCTGGAGCCGCGCTCGGCGGCCTGGCGAGCGGCGGTCTCGACCGAGATAATGACCTCGCCGAGCAGAAACGGGCAGGCCGTGTCGGCCAGGGGGAAGGCCAGCACATCAGTCGGGGTATCCTGGTGACGGTACTGACGGTTGAGACGACGCATCTGCGGGTCGCTGACCAGGGCGATGCTGAGCTCGGCCAGGGTCTGTCCCAGGTGGCGGAGGATCGTCGTGGCCCAGCCGCGCAGGGCGGTCCGACTCACCGCCGGCGTCGTCCCGCAGATGTCGATGACGCTCCCCGGCTCGGCGGCGACGGCGGAGGTCGCGGCGTTCGTGTCTGAGCTGCTCTCGTTGTGCTTGGTCGCGTTCATAGGCACTAATCACATCCTGGACAAGCCGGTGGCGGACCACGTCTTTTTCGGTGAAGAAGGTAAACTTGATGCCGTTGATATGGCGCAGAATATGGCGTACTTCTCTGAGGCCGGAGCGGCTGCCGGGCGGCAGGTCAATTTGGGTGATGTCGCCGGTGATGACCGCCTTTGAGCCATAGCCGAGGCGGGTCAGAAACATTTTCATCTGCTCACCCGTCGTGTTCTGGGCTTCGTCCAGGATGACAAAGGAGTCGTTCAGCGTCCGTCCCCGCATAAACGCCAATGGCGCGACCTCGATTGTGCCGCGTTCGATCATTTTCTGGGCCCGGTCAAAATTGACCATATCGTACAGGGCGTCGTACAACGGTCGCAGGTAGGGGTTGATCTTTTCGGCCAGGTCGCCGGGCAGAAAACCGAGTTTTTCTCCGGCTTCGACCGCCGGCCGGGTGAGGACGACCCGGCTCACCTTCTGCTTCATGAGTTCGGCGACCGCTACGGCCATTCCCAAATAGGTCTTGCCCGTTCCCGCCGGACCGATGCCGAACACGATGTCATGTGTGCGGATGGCGTCGATATAGGACTTCTGGGCCAGACTTTTGGGCGTGATTGTGCGGCGTTTGGACGAGATGTAGACGGTATCGAGAAAGATGTCGCGCAGCTTGGCCGAGCGGTTGCGGCTCAGAATACGAATGGCGTAGTCAACATCGCTGGGATAGACGGGATAGCCGCTTTTAATCAAACCGTACAGTTGGGTCGCCACCCGGCCGGCCAGGTCGCGCTGGTAGTCCTCACCGGCAATGGTCAGACCCGAGCCCGCGGCCGAAATTTTTACCCCCAGTGCGTTTTCGATACCGCGCAAATGCGCGTCCTGGTTCCCCAGCAAATCGCGGAAGACACGCGGGTTGTCAAACTCCAGCTGGGAGGTGTCCTGGAGGTGGTGGGCGGCCGGGATTGCAGTATTTTTCTGGTCTGCAACGGTCATCCTGCCCTCCGGCTACTCTTTGAATCCCGTCATTCTGACAATCCCGGTCAAGAACCGTGCTCAATCAGTTCATATACCTTTTGCAGCGCGTCATCTAGCCGGGCGGGGTCTTTGCCGCCGGCCTGGGCAAAGTCCGAACGACCGCCGCCACCGCCCCCCACAATCGGGGCGAGCTGTTTCATCAGCTCGCCGGCCCGATAGCGCTCGGTCATATCTTTACTGACCGTGGCCAGCAGACTGACCCGCTTGTCTTTGACCAAGCCGAGGACGATCACCGCCGGCTGGAGTTTGTCCCGCAGCCGGTCGGCCATCTCCCGCAGACCGGCGGCATCGACGCCTTCAACCCGACTGGCGAGGACGTTGATGCCGTTGAGCTGCCGGGCCTTGCGGAGGAGCGTATCGCTCTGCGAGCCGGCGACCTGGCTTTGCAGCGCGGCCAGTTGCTTTTCCAGCTCACGCTGCCGGGCTAAGAGGCGTTCTATTTTATCGGCAACTTCTTCTTCTGCACCTTTGACCAGAGTGCCAACCTCTTTGAGCAGCCGCTCTTTGTGGCGCACCCAGCCGAGGGCGGAATCACCTGTGGTGGCTTCGATGCGCCGCACCCCAGAGGCTACGCCGCTCTCGGCCTTGAGCTTGAACAGACCGACATCGCCGGTCCGGCCGACATGGGTGCCACCGCACAGCTCGGTTGAGAAGTCGCCCATCCGAACCACCCGGACGCGCTCGCCGTACTTTTCGCCAAAAAAGGCCAAGGCACCGCTTTTCAGGGCCTCGTTGAGGGACATGTCGTCGCTGCTGACCTGGGCATTGTCACGAATATGGGTATTGACCAGGGTCTCGATCTGCTCCAGCTCGTCCGGTGTGACCGGGCTGGTATGGGTAAAGTCAAACCGCAGGCGCTCGGGCGTCACCAGAGAGCCGGCTTGGCGGACGTGGCTGCCCAAGACCTGCCTGAGGGCGGCGTGCATCACATGCGTAGCCGAGTGGTTGAGCCGGGTCGCCTCGCGCCGGGCGGTGTCGAGGATGAGACGCACCCGGTCTCCGGTTTGAATGGCTCCGCTGCTGACCCGGCCCCGGTGGATGGTCAACTCCGGCTGGGGCTTCTGGGTATCGGCAATCTCGACGGTATCGCCCCGGGCGGTTTCCAGGCGGCCGCTATCCCCCACTTGGCCTCCAGATTCGCCGTAGAAAGGCGTCTCGGCAGTGATGACCTCCACCTCTTCACCCTGGCCGACCGCACCGTGACGCGCTGCTCCGTTGACCAGAATGGCTAAGACCTCTGATTCCCACTCGGTAATCCGGTCGCCAACAAAACGCGAGTGCAGCTCGGTCAGACCGGTGGTGAGAGACACGAGGCTCTTCTGGCCCTCGCGGGCGCGGCGGCGTTGCCCCTCCATGGCCCGCTCAAAACCGGCCCGGTCCAACTCAAACCCCTCGGACGACAGGATGTCTACGGTCAGGTCAAGCGGGAAGCCGTAGGTGTCGTACAGCCGAAAGGCAACCTCTCCAGACAGGTGTGTGGTGGGGGTGCTGCGCAGGCAGCCGATCTCGTGTTCGAGCAGGGCCAGACCTCTGCCGAGGGTGTCTGAAAAGCGTGCTTCCTCAGTCCGAATGACCTCGCGGAGATAGGCACGGCGCTCGCGCAGCTCGGGATAGACCGCGCCCATCAGGGTGACCACGCTGTCGGCCACGCGCCACAAGAAGGGCCGTGTAAAGCCGAGTACGCGCCCGTGGCGCAGCGCGCGGCGCACAATCCGGCGCAGGACATAGCCCCGGCCGTCGTTGGTCGGTACCACGCCGTCGGCAATCGCCATCGCCGCGGCCCGGGCGTGGTCGGCAATGACCCGAAACGAGATGTCGCTGTCCGGCGCACGGCCATAGCGGGTCGTGCTCAGTGCTTCGGTGGCGCGGATGATGTCGCGCAGGAGGTCGGAGTCGTAGTTGTCCGGCACGTCCTGGAGGACTGCGGCGATGCGTTCCAAGCCCATCCCGGTGTCTACATGCGTCGCCGGCAGATCGTTGAGCGATGTATCGGAATTGCGGTTGTGCTGAATAAAAACCAGATTCCACAGTTCAATAAAGCGCGGGCAGTCGGCGTTGACCCCGCAGGTGTGGCCCGGGGTATTGACCTGCCCGCACGCGCCCGGCCCGCGGTCAATGTGAATCTCAGAGCACGGACCGCAGGGACCGGTTTCGCCCATCTCCCAAAAGTTGTCCTTTTCCCCAAAGCGCAGAATCTGGTCCGGGTTGACAGCGGTCTTGGTCCGCCACACCTCGGCGGCTTCGTCGTCGGTCGTATACACACTTGCCCACAGGTGGTCCGGGGGCAGCCGCCACACCTCGGTCAGCAGCTCCCAGGCCCAGCCGATGGCCTCTGATTTGTAATAGTCGCCAAACGACCAGTTGCCGAGCATTTCAAAAAAGGTGTGGTGATAGGTATCCCGGCCAACTTCTTCGAGGTCGTTGTGTTTGCCCGACGCCCGCAGGCACTTCTGGGAATCCACCACCCGGGGGTGGGCCGGCTGTTCCATCCCCAGAAAGATGTTCTTGAACGGTACCATGCCGGCATTGGTGAACAGGAGCGTGGGGTCGCTGGCTGGAATGATGGACGCACTGGGCACGATGCGATGGCCCCGGTCAGCAAAAAAACGCAGAAAACTGTCTCGAATGTCGTTTCCGGTCATGGCTCGTCTTCTTTCGGCCGCGGACTGCTCAACAGATGTTCGGCCAACGCGGAGGAATATCCCCGCCGCACGAGCAGGCGGAACGCCCGGGCACAGGTCTGGGCGTGTTGCAGCGCGTCCGCCGGAAAACGGCTGGACAGCAGCTTGCGGGCAGCGTCAAGCTCACGGCCTGTTTGTCGGGCTTCAAGTGTCTGTTCAATCAGGGCCGCATCAAGCTGGTGCTGAGCGAGTTTGTGCCGGATGGCGGCCGGGCCAAAGCCGCGCGCCTGAAAACGCTGGACCAGCTCCGCGGCCAGGCGGGCATCGTTGAGGTAGCCCTGGCAGGTGAGGCGAGTGGCGATGTGCTCTACCGCGCGTGGGCTGAAGCCTTTGGCGTGCATCTTTGCCGCTAAGCCAGCCGCACTATAGGCCCGTTGGCCCAGCAGACGATAGGCGTAGTCGAGGGCGGTGAGATGGCCGGTCATGTGCGAAGCCGCCGCTGGGTTACAGACGCAGAATCGTAGTCCATATACTCGCGCGGCGAAAAATAGTCCCGCGCCCCCCGGGTGGCTGAATCCTGTAGCACAGAGTCGGCCAGGACCAGGGCGACCATAGCCTCGGCAATCGGGACGCCCCTGATCGCCACGCATGGGTCGTGCCGGCCGCGGGTGGCCACTGTGCGCGGCTGAAAGTTCGCGTCGATCGTGCGTTTGGCCTGGGGGATGGACGAGGTGGGCTTGACGACGAGCCGCACAACAATCGGCGCGCCAGAGGAAATCCCGCCCAGCGTCCCACCATGATGATTGGTGACAAATCCCGTGGGAGACATCTCGTCGTTCATCTGGCTCCCGCGCATGGACGCAGCGGCAAATCCTGCCCCGAACTCCACCCCCTTGACCGCCGGGATGGACATCACAGCGGCGGCAATCTCGGCGTCAAGCTTGCCAAAAACCGGCTCGCCAAGCCCTGGCGGAACACCTTCGGCCATAACTTCAATGACCCCCCCGACAGAATCACGCTCTTTTCTGGCCTGTTCAACCTCGGCGCGCATGGCGGCCACGCTGTCCGGGTCAAGGCTGCGCAGCTCATTGTCCTCGACGGCGTCCCAGACCCGTTGGCTGGCCCGCACCGTGCCGACCTGGGTGACGCCGCCGCGTATCGTCATGCCAAAGTGGGCCAAGAGCTGCTTGGCCAGGGCACCGGCAAACACCCGCCCCACAGATTCCCTGACCGACGCCCGGCCACCCCCGCGATGGTCACGGTGCCCGTACTTGGCAAAATAGGTAAAGTCGGCGTGCCCAGGACGGAACAGGCGGGCGAGTTCGCCGTAGTCTCTGGGTCGCATATCAGTGTTGAAGACCAGAGCCATCAGCGGGGTCCCGATGGTCTTGCCCTCAAACACGCCCGAGAAAATCTCCACCATGTCCCCCTCTTTGCGCTGGCTCACCAGTGCGGATTGTCCGGGACGGCGACGGTCCATCTCGTGTTGAATGGCGGCGAGGTCAAGCGCAAAGTCGGCCGGAAAGCCATCCACAACCACGCCGACGGCTCTGCCGTGGCTCTCCCCGAAGGTTGTCACGCGCAATACGGTTCCAAACGTGTTTCCTGCCATAAGCGTCCTGACGAAGTACTCACACCACCTTGTCTGCTCGCAAGCCTTGGATATCCTCCGCGCTCAACCCCAGTTCGCGCAAAATCTCATCGGTCTGCTGCCCTTTCTCCGGTGTAGGAGTTCGAACCGCACCGGGGGTGCGGCTGAGGGTGACGGGCAGACCCAGGACCCGAAGTTTGCCCAGGTGGGGATGGGCAACCGGGGTGGCCAGGCCCAGGTGCTCAACCTGCTCATTGGCAAAGACCTGGTCAATCGACAGAATCGGGCCGCTCGGAACGCCCGCGGTATTGAGCGCGGCGATCCATTCGGCGGCGGTTTTCCGGGCCAGCCGTTGTTCCAGTTCACGGCCTAACTTGTCACGGTTGCGCGAGCGCCGGCCTGGCGAGGCAAAACGCGGGTCATCGTACAGTTCCTCGGCCTCAAGCACCTGACACAAGCGTTTCCACATATGCTGGCCACCCGAAGCGATATTGATGTGGCCATCTTTGACCCTGAAGCTGCCGGTCGGGATACTGGTCGGGTGGTTGTTGCCGGCCTGGGGCGGGACCTCGTGGCCGATCAGCCAGCGCACGGCCTGAAAGTCGAGCATGGAGAGCATGGCTTCAAGCAGCGAGGTGTGGACCCACTGGCCTTCGCCCGAGCGTTCACGCTCCAGCAGGGCAACCAGCACCCCTTGGGCGGCCAGCAGCCCAGCGCTCAGGTCGGCAACCGGGATGCCGACCCGCCACGGCCCGCTGCCCGGCGGCCCGGTGATGCTCATCAGGCCGCCCATACCCTGGGCAATCTGGTCATAGCCGGGGCGGTTGCGATACGGCCCGGTCTGGCCAAAGCCGGAGATGCTGGCGTAGACCAGCCTCGGGTTGAGCGACTTCAACGACGCATAGTCAATGCCGAGCCGCCTCTTCACCTCGGGCCGGTAGTTTTCGACCAGCACATCCGCGCCACGCACCAGCTTTTTGAGAATGTCTGTGCCGCGTTCGTCTTTGAGATTGAGGACGAGGCTGCGCTTGTTGCGGTGCAGGTTCTGAAAATCAAAGTGATGCCGGCCCGTGCCTTCCTCGTCGTCGGGCTGCTCAACTTTGATAACCCGGGCCCCCATATCGGCCAACTGGCGGACACAGGTTGGGCCGGAGCGGGCGCGGGTGAGATCAATCACGCTGATATGGCCAAGGGGGAGTGACATGGCTGCGGTCCTTTCTGCTGACCGCCACCCATCATCATACACAGGAGAGCGGCGATCAAGCCGTGTCAGACCGGCCTGGTCCTGGCCTGGAATATGGCGCATGCAGATGTGAAAAGGACGCGACTTCAATTTGCCTTGATTGCGTTGAGCACGAAAATTAAACCAGAAACTCTTTGATCAGCCTGGCAATGCGCTCTGAATCCAAGCCGCCATCTGAATCGTCGCAGGTCTCAATCAAGGTGCCCTCCGGGCCGCCTCCGTCTTCATAGGGGCGTATACCGGCGTTGATGTACTCCTCCCGTTTACACTCCCAGCGGGCTCGGTATCCTGGATCAGTGAGCATTCCAAGGTGCTCCCAATAGAACATCACTCCGTTCCGGCTCTTTGGTGGCAGAGAACGGCGCGTCTTGTGTCGAAATCACCCGATCGACATAGCTATCGAGACGCCGCTCCAGTTCGCCAAGATACCTCTCCTCTTGACAGATATCTCTCATGGTATGGATTTCGCACAGAAAGCAGCCCATCAGAATGACTTTCGCGTCACTGAGGGACACCGTTATCCCGGCTGATTTCAGTCGCCCGATCTGTTCTCTTGCCGTGTCAATCGCCGCCCGATGCCGATCGCTGCCTCGGCCCTGCGCTTTACGGCAGACCAGAATGAGATCCAACTGAATTGGCGAGCGCGCTTGTTGCAGAGGCACAGACACCGACATCTCGGCTTTGATCGGGTAGGCCCGGGTACAGAAAAATCCGGCCTGTCTGATCGCCCGATGGACACAGGTCCAGCCCTCGTGGCGGGCGTGGTGATAGGTGAAGATACACAGACCGGCGTCGCTGAGGACCCGGCTGCATTCGGCAAAAACCGCGCCGAGCTTTGCCGTACAATGGGCAGGGTCGGTGTCCTGGACCTCGCTGGCTCTTCTCGTCGTCAGGGCAGAGGAAAATTCGAGCGCCTGATTGAGCCAGTAGTAGAAGAAGTCGGCAAGCTGTGAGTAGTGAACATTGTCAAAAAAAGGCGGGTCGGTCACAATGACATCAACGCTCTTGTCTAGGAGATCAACGCGGCTGGAATCCCCGCAGGTGAGATAGAGGGTCTTGGGCTGCGAGGTAAATTGGGCCGAACTGTCTGCTATCGGGGCCGAGCCAGGCCGATTGATCCCGCCGACCTTGCTACTCTTTGAGGCTCGAATCAGGAGTTCGAACGGATCAGCCTTACAGGTCAGCGTCCGCTCAACGCGCGAACGAAACAGGCCCGAAAATGCCCCCGAAGACTTGCTCGTTCCCCACAGATTGGCCTCAATCGGCATCATCTCCGGCTTCAGGACATGGTGAGCAAACATATGTCGCACGGCACCTGTCCCTTCTCCCTTGAATGACGCGAACAGGTTGTTGAACTCCAGAGTTCCAGAGAAGAGACAGGCAAACAGGCGTTTCAAGTCCGCACCTTCGATGCTCTTGATTGCCTCCAGAAGATGGCGGATGCAGACGAGTTGTCTGTCTGAGAAGAGCTCGTGCCAATACCGATAGTTGTGCTTGAGGAGTTGGTCTGTATTGTAGCCGGGGCTGATAGCCGCGAGCGGAAAACGGTCTGAGACCGCGGCGTACTCTTCGGCGATACGAGCTGCAAGGGCCGTGTCAAATCCATTCATCGGCTCGTACAGCTTCTGCCCGTCTGCTGTCAGCAGCAGCTTGGCATAGCGCCGAACAGGCAAAGGCCCTTTGAGGGTTCGCATCCTGTCGGTGAGGCGGAATGTATGCCGGCAGCCGTCGCACCGGACTTGCGCGCCGCGTATATTTCCCTGCTGGGGGTTGTAGATAAGCGAACACGCCGGGCAGCGGACACAATCGGCGTTGTAGACGGTCACATTGACCGCACCACAGGCCGGGCAGAGCGCGCGGGCAGCGGGGTCTTTGCTGGCAACGGCATTCTTGGAGAACACCCGCGTCTTGAAAAGCTCAATCGCTTTCTCGCATTCCGGGCAAGAGACCACTTTGACCAGAAAATAGTACAACACGGTCGCGGCCTGCCCCGCGCTGGTTCGGGTCTGGAAGTAACTGAGGAGTTTCGGGGCCAGGCTTCGCTCCAAACGCCGATAGGTGGAGAGCACTTCGGGGGCCGGGTATTCGGAGAACGCCGCCCGGCAGGCAATATAGGCGACCGGATTGATGTCGCAGCCGGCGACCTTGCAGCCGAGCTTGAGCGCTTCGCCAACCGCAACCCCGCTGCCCATGAAGGGGTCAAAGACGACGGTGTTCGCAAAGTTGTTCGTGTTGTAGAAACGCTCCCAGAAATCGTCGCCGTCCTCTGAACACGCCCCTAAGACGACTCCCCGGAAAACCGAGCCCAACCTCCGCGCCCACCACTTGTGGAGATAGTAGAGCGGCCGGTAGACCTCCTTGCGCCAGGATTCCCGCTCGGCCACGAGCGAGAGCTGGGCAAAAGGAAAGTCTTGCTCTATGAGTTTTGGCACTGGCGTTATTCCGGCAGGTGGGGCATGGACGCCGTGCGCTCCCTTGGCCGGCGTGACTTGCAGGAGCGAAAGATGTCCTGTCGAACGGGCAGTTGATCGAGATGCAGGGAATGTCCGGGCGAGTTGTCAATCACGGCGTAGCGGAAAGAGTTTTGGTACTTGTCGTCTCTGACAATGAGATCGGTGCAGTTCGCCTCATATGTAGCGAGATGGGACAAATCGTGCTGTTTGACGACAAGGATGTGACGAAGATGAAAGAATCGCAGTTTGTAATTCAGTGGATTCGGACAGGTGTACATTCGTCGATGACGGACTGAGCCCTCCCCATATGGGCCATGAGCGTACTCGCTTTGATTGGCGTACTTCGCGTCCTTGTGCAGCTCGAAGTCATAATTGAGGAAATCACCGTCCATCAGAATGGACGTGACCATTGAGGAACTTTCCTTGCTCAGCAAGGCAAAGAGATAGAAGCAGGGGGACCTCCACGGTATCCTGCCCAACCTTGACCAACGCCTTCCCACAAGGAAGACAGCTATTGTAATCGATCGTCAGGCCCCTTGGGTCTTTTCCCTCAGCCTGCTGAATCAGCTTTTTTACCTCAAGGCCGAGAATCGAGTTGCTCGGCTTATGTCGCAGTACGATATCGGGCGTTGTCAGCTTTCCAGCATGAACTCCTTCGACATTTGGGAAGCGCCTGCCTGATCTCGTTGCCGACCCGGAAACCGAATGGATCGTCTTGAACTGTGCCAATCAGGGACGGAGCCCGCAGGGCAACGAGAATTACCCCTTGCTGTATCTTCGCAGACAACTCGGCATATATCCTTTCAGCAATCTGTATGGGATTCATCAGAACTGCTCCGCTCTCCCGCCCATCGGGCAGGAGAGGTTTCGATGTGGACGACAGGTCGGAAGCGGTCAGGCGGCCTGCCGCTGTCTGTCTCTCAGCAGCTTGGCGATGATCTGGTCAATGACCTGGTCTGCCAGGGCGCGGACCTCGGCCTGGGTTTTGGGCTGGATGGGGTGGGCTACCAGGATCGGCTCGTAGTCCGGCAGACCCAGGGCGGTGCATTGGGCGTGGGCTGCGCCGATGAACTCGGTCGTGGTCACGTTGGCGGTCGGAATGCCCTGTTCTTCAAAAAAGATGACATCGTGCGAACTGCACGAAATGCAGGCCCCTCAATCGCTGAGGGCTTCAATAACGGCGTCGCACTTCTGGCTGAGCTCGGCCTTCAGCGGCTCGGGCGCGGTCCGGGCGACCGTCGGTTTCATGCGGCGCAGGACATCCTTGACGCCGTACTGCTCACGCAGGACTTCTTCCACCCGGTCGAGGAAGAACGCGCCTTTGGCCTTGCTGATGTCGAGCAGACCCACGGTCTTGCCGGCCAGGGTCTCCAGCCGGGGGGCGAAGGCTTTGCGCTCGCGCTCTACGACATCCGTCGGGTCAAGTAAAATATCTCCCATTGAACACCTCCTTCTCAGGTTTGAATTTCCCTGGTGGTCATGCGGCTGCCGGCGTCAGACCCGGCCCAGCCCTGGACTGCTGCCGAAAAGCGGCCAGCCGTACCGCCGGCTACAATGATAATGATATTTTCGGGTTTGGGAAACTTGGGGAAGAGCGTGTCGTCGGTCGGCGGCGGGCGGTCTGTCCTGGGCGTTCTGAGCATACTGACGCCGGCCCCTTCGCCGCCGTTCACGCCGGGCCGGAGTTCGCGCAGCGGCCGGCGGATTTTCTCGTACAGGAATTGGCGCAGGTCATTCTTTGACCAGCCGTCCTCGGCGAAGGTCTTGGCGTGCTCGGGGCACACGACCAGGACAGTATCCGAAAAGAGCGGATAGTTTTTATGGTTCCACAGGCCGGCCATTGTCCAACCCAGGGACAGCGCCAGCTGCTCGGCGCTGCGGCTGGCGTGGTCGTTGATCTGGAGCGGCGAGTGACCGCCGAACAGGGTCACGGTGCTCTGGTCAGGGCGAAAGCCTTTTTCGACGTGCAGCGGCTCCCACGGGCTGTCTTCCTCATTTTCGCCGACACAGAAGGTGTACTGGGCGGGGTGGCCCATTGTGGCTTTGGTGATCTCGTGTGGCTTGGCCCCGCCGATGTTGATAATCATCAGCCGCAGGGCGCGGCCAATGGTGGCATTGGCCCGGAAGCCGTGGCCGAGCGCGTTATGCCCGCAGTTCACCCCGATGCGCTGACGGATCGGGCCGTTGATAATCGTCATCGGCGAGGCCGAGAAGGTGGTGACGTTGATGCCGTGGATGCAGAACTGCTCCTCACACATGGCCTCGACCGCGGCCAGCACAGTCGGAAAATATGACGGGTGACAGCCGGCCATGACCGCGTTGATGGCGATTTTTTCTACGCTGGCCCGGCCGTAATTAGGGCCGATAGTGCCAATTTCCTCTTGCGGGTCACGCGCGGTGGTGGCCAGCATACGCGCCGCCCGTTCCTGGGTCGGCGGGACAACCGGCAGGCCGTCCGTCACCCCGCGGGCGTACAGGAGTTCAACCGGGTCGTCGGCCTGGACCTCAATCCGGTGTGAGGACAGTGATGTTGTCGATGCCATGGCGCTGCTCCCCTGATTATTTGATCGCCTGCGGGTTCACCGGCGAGCCGACCGCCCCGGTAATCGTCAGCGGTGGCGCGACAAACATGAACTCGTACACCCCGTCGGCGGCGCAGTCATCGGCCAGCTCTTCAAGGTCAAAAATCTCCCCGACCAGCATTCCGGCGTGGACAATCAGAATCATGTGCAGGGGTTGGAAGATGTCGGGCGTCTCGTTGGGAATAACCTCTGTGCCCCAGGTGTCGGTGGCGTAGCCGGCGACCTGTTTGTCGCACAGCCACGAGGCGCAGGCCACCCCCAGCCCTGGCGCATCGCCGCCGCTGTAGCTGCCCCAGTTGTTTTCGGCCCGGACCTGGGCGATCTGGCCGGTGCGAATAATAACGATGTCGCCGGTGCCGACAGCCACCCGGCCCATTGCCGCCGCGGCGTCGAGGTCTTGGGGTTGAATCGCTTCTCCGGGGTCCAGCCATTGTTTGCCCTTGCAGCGGGGGATATCGAGCAGCACGCCACGCGAAATGATTTTACTCTTGGCGTTGTCAATCCCGTTTTTCTTGGCCCCGGTGCTGGTCACGGCCTCGGCCCCGTAGCCGTTGTACATCTTGTCTTTGTACAGGATATGGGCCAGGGCGTCCCACTGGGTAGCGCACTGGAGCGGCATGGTTACGGCATCGTCGGTATATTGCAGATTGGGCAGATGTTTCTGGGCACCGACGGCGATGTCGCCCCCATCCTGAATCATGAAATGGATGGGATTAAAGCGCCCAAAGGCACCGGTCTGCGGGCCTTTGTCGTCAAAGGGAATGGCCAGAGAGATGGCCTTGCCCCGGGTGACCAGCTTTGCGGCGTTGACCACTTTTTCGGGGGTGATGTAGTTCAGCGTGCCAAGCTGATCGTCGGGTCCCCACTTGCCCCAGTTTTTATATTTGTCGGCCAGGGCTTCAATGTCTGCCATTGAGTATTGTTGTCCCATGTGCTGCTCTCCCTTTGAAGATGAGTCGTTCTCCTCTCGAAAGGTGGAGACGATTCATCTCCGCTGTCTTTCCACATATGGCCGCTGCCCGTCAAGCGATGACAGGTCAGGTTCCGAGTTGTGTGCCGGGCGCTTGGAGATGACCCTTGAGAAACTCGGCGACGGCCAGGCGCTTTTTCCCGGCCAGTTGCACTTCTTCAAGAGCCAGGGTTCCGCGGCCGGTGGTGACCAGCAGTTGGCCGGGGGCAGACCGGACTACGGTCCCCGGCGCTGCGCCGGAGGCCGGGGGGGGGGCCAGGCGGGCGGCATGGATTTTGAGCAGTTTGCCCCCCAGGCTGGTGTAGGCCGATGGCCAGGGGTTGAAGGCCCGAATGCGTCTTTCAATGCTGGTCGCGTCCTGGGTCCAGTCAACGCGGCCGTCTTCTTTTCTGATGGCCGCGGCATAGGTTACTTGGCTCTCATCCTGTGGCCGGGCGACGAGCCGGCCGGTTTTGAACAGGCTCAGGGCCCGGTCGAGCGTCTTGGCCCCAAGGGCAGCCAGTTTGTCGTGCAGGCTGCCGCCGGTTTCTCCCGCGCTGACGGGCAGGACTTTTTGCAGCAGTATATCGCCGGCGTCCATCCGTTCATTGACCCGCATGATGGTGATGCCGGTCCGGGTCTCGCCATTGGCAATCGCCCACTGAATGGGTGCCGCCCCCCGGTATCTGGGCAGCAGAGAGGCGTGGACATTGATGCAGCCACGCGACGGCAGGTCGAGCAGGCTCTTGGGCAGCAGCTTGCCATAGGCCGCAATCACCAGCAGGTCGGGCCGCCAGGCGCGCAAGCGTTCCAGGACCTCGGGCGGGCGCAGCTTGGCTGGCTGAAAAATGGGAATATGGTGTTCGAGAGCGCAGGCTTTGACCGCTGAAGGGTGCCGCGCCAAGCCCCGGCCGGCCGGTTGGTCGGGCTGGGTGACGACGCCGACGAGGGGGTCTTGGCGTTCAATCAGGACCCGCAGAGACGGCACGGCAAACTGTGGCGTGCCCATGAAGACGAGACGCAGAGGTTGCACAGCTCTGATTACTGGAAGACGGTATCAAGGTATGGGCGGTAGCGCTGCCTTATGGATTTTGTCTGTTCTCTCTTCGGAGGGTTTTGCGCCCTTGGCAAGCAGAGGGGGTACCTCTACCCCACCCCTATTGGAACTCTTGAAGGAATGTGATGGCTCGGTCTTTTGTCTGAAAATTGCCGCGCACTTCGTCTCCCGTGGAGTATTGTACAAGAATCTCATACCGCACAAATTGCATAGCGGGCTCAGTTCCATCATGGGATGCAATAAACTGAACAGCTTTGTCAACCGAGGCAAAATCATGGGATATGCCTGAGAGGGTCAAAATACGAATCCGTGTAACATCACGGTCAAGACAGGTTCGCAGCGTGGCAAAGAAAGGGACAAACGCTGCATGTTGGAGAATTGTTTTTCGAATTTGCTGGCGCGTCCTCTCGGTTGTACGTTCAAACGACTCAACTTTTCGTTGAAGTATGAGATCACTCGTCCTTTCATCAAACGCAACATCAAGTCCGCTCTGTTGGAATGCTTCAACGATATCCTCATAAGGGCAGTATGCAACAGTGAATCCATGAGACTGCAATTGTTCTACGGAGTTGGCTGTAAAGACTCCAGAAAGAATTGCGCCGAGAAAAGGGGCGTGTTGGCTATACCTCTCTGCAAGCGGACATACCGCACCCTGAATTTCTTGTGCTTTGTTCCTGGAGTGCTTCGTGTAGCGTCGCCAGGCAAGCTCAATCTGTGCGAGCTGAAAGAAATCTTCCGGGGAAGAACGGTAGGCCAGCTTGGCCTGCGCTATACGAGCAACAAAGGGATGGGCATCAATGCCCCACGCCTGAACACCGCACTGCTCAGCCGCAATGAGAGTCGTTCCACAGCCTGCAAAGGGGTCAAGTATGTGGAGCGGTCCAGCCTCAGATTCTTTACGCAGCAATCCTTCCACCCACGACCCGCTAAAACCGGCGCTATACCGAAACCAGCGATAAATCGGGGTATCCTTGTTATCGGCAAAACTGCAGGAAAGGTGCTCTCTGTGGGTACCTTTCTTATTAAATCGCTGGAGAGACGAACCGTCTTGTCTTCCTCTCGAAAAGGTTAAGACGATTCATATTTCAGCCCTTTGTCGGCCTTGAGCGGCCGACCTTCGCGGATCAGCTTCTTGACCCGCCGGCTGTAGATATCCCGCTTGAGACGGCTGATGCGATCAATAAACAGTTTGCCGTCAAGGTGATCGAGTTCGTGCTGAAGGGCCACGGCCAGCAGGTCTTCGGCCTGGATGATGATTTCTTTTTGGTCAAGCGTCCAGGCGCTGAGCTCAACCTTAGCGGCCCGTCTGACCTCGGCGGTATAGTCAATAACGCTCAGACAGCCTTCCTCCCACACCACCGAGCCTTCCCTGGCGGTGATGCGTGGGTTCACCAGTTTCAGCAGTTCTTTGCCGCGTTCCTCGTGATTCACGTCAAGCACGACAATGCGCTGGGTCGTGCCGAGTTGGGGGGCGGCCAGACCAACGCCCGGGGCGTCGTACATGGTTTCCACCATGTCCTCAATTAAGCGCGCCAGCTCTCCGTCCATGTTCTCGACCGGGATTGAGGTTTTGGTCAGGCGCTTATCTGGAAAGTGCAGAATTTCTCGTATCATGAGACCCTCAAATTCCTGATTCAGACAGTCATTTCCCTATAACATGCTGTACGGATCAACATCAACGATTGTCCGCAAGGCGGGCCGGCCTCGCGCCGCGCCCTGGTGCATGAATTCCTGACGAACCTGCCGGACCAGGCTGTGCAGGGCGCGGGGGTGCTCGCCTTTGAGCAGCAGGTGCCAGCGGACGCGGCCTTTGATCTTTTCAATCGGAGCTGGGGCCGGACCCAGCACGGCGGCTGAGCCGTGGTCTTCTTCAATGAGGGTCTGTAAACGCCGGGCAAAGCGCTCGGCGTAGGCCATGACTGTTTCACTGTCGGTGCTCTCAAAGCGGATATTCACCGCGCGGGCAAAGGGTGGGTAGGCGAGCAGCTTGCGGTAGCCCAACTCCTGGTTGGCGAAGCCGGCAAAGTCATGCTGAAGCGCGGTCTGGATGCTGTAGTGATCGGGCAAGTATGTCTGAATGATGACCCGCCCAGGGTCGTCTCCGCGCCCGGCCCGGCCAGCCACCTGAGCCAGGAGTTGAAAGGTTCTCTCCGCGGCCCGGAAGTCGGGCAGGTTGAGAGAGATATCGGCCAGTAGTACGCCCACCAGGGTGACGCCGGGCACATCGTGCCCCTTGGCAATCATTTGGGTCCCGATCAGAACGTCAAGCTCCCCCGTCCGCCAGGTGCCTAAAATCCGGTCCAGTGCGCCTCGCCGGCGGGCGGTATCGCGGTCGAGCCGAGCGACCCGGGCGTTGGGTATCAAGCGTGTCAGGGCCTCTTCCACCTGTTGGGTCCCGGCCCCACCGGGCCGCAGCGATGGACTCAAACAGCTCGGACAGCGCTGTGGCGCAGGTTTGGAGAAGCCGCAGTAATGACAGCGCAGCGCACGGTCGGCGCGGTGCCAGGTAAGCGTCACGCTGCACTGCCCGCACGCCAGTGCCTGCCCGCACTGGCGACACTGGAGGTAGTTCGCATACCCGCGGCGGTTCATGAACAGCAGGCTCTGCCGACCGGCTCGATGATTCTCTATCAGAGCGTGTTGAAGGGGAGCCGAAAAAATCCGATCTGGACTGCGCGGCTGGAAAGATGACCCGTCTTGCGGCCGGCCTTGGCGACGCAGGTCTACGACCTTCACCTCTGGGAGCGGACGCGAAGCGATCCGTTGAGGCAGGCTCAGCAGGGTATAGCGTTTGGACTGGCTATGCAGGTAGCTTTCGAGCGAAGGGGTGGCCGAGCCCAGGACCACGGGACAGGAGGATATCCTGCCGCGGACGACAGCCAGGTCTCTGGCATTATATCGCACGCCCTCTTCCTGCTTGTATGCGCCGTCGTGCTCTTCATCAACCACGATCAGGCCCAATTGGCTCACCGGGGCAAAAATCGCTGAGCGAGCGCCAATGACGATCGGTGCCTCTCCGCGTGCAATCCGCTGCCACTCAGCCCAACGCTGGCCGGGTCGCAGGCCGCTGTGCATCACGGCAACCTGCGACCCGAAACGTTGCTGGGCGCGTTCAATCAACTGGTGGGTCAGCCCGATCTCCGGGACCAACATCAACACACGCTTGTCGCTGCGCAGGGCGGCGTGAGCGGCGCGGACATACACCTCAGTTTTGCCGCTGCCAGTCACCCCGTGGAGCAGGAACACCCGAAAAGCCGCTGATCCGAGGGCGGCGCTGATCCGGGCGTAGGCAGCTCCCTGCTCAGACGAGAGGCGGAAGGGAGGAACGCTCGTCTCGGTTCCGGCCGTGGCCAGGTCGGCTTTGGGCTGTCGTGTCTGCGGGATATGCTCCCGGACGGTGAGCAGATTTCTGACTTCCAGACCGTGCAGAATTCTGCCAACAGGCAGGCTGGGAAAGCGCTGGCCGAGGGCCTTTGTCGTGACCCGTTTCCTGCTCAGCACAAAATCCAGGATTGTTCTTTCCCTCTCGGTCAGTTCCAGAGCACTCTTTTGACTATCCGAAATATCAGAGCCATCGCTTTTGACTTTTGACTTTTTCACCAGCGTCACCACCCGCTTACTCTCCCGCCGCAAGCCACTGGGCAGCATTGTGCTCAGCATATCGCCTGAGGACGCCAGGTAGTAATTGGCTGTCCACCGCCACAATTCCATCATTTCTTTCGAAAAAACGGGGGCTTCATCGAGAACATCAAGAATATACTTGCAACTTTTACCGGCCAAATCGTGCGAAGGGCTGAGACGGGTCACAATACCAGTCATTTTCCGACGACCAACGGGTACAAGAACCCGCATACCGGGGACGAGAGCTACCTGAAACACCTCAGGAATGGCGTAGATAAGCTCTTGGCGGCGATCAATTGGAGCCGTGACCACCACACAAGCGAAAGGAAAAGGTGAAATTTTCGGCTCAGACATTTGACAATCTACTTTTTTTTTGCCATAGTAACTGCACAGAAAGGCTGTAACATATGCCAGACCTGGGAGAGAAAAACTATCTGACCCTGGATATGGTGTCAGTACAGGGCATGAACGCCGGCATTGCGGCTCGTGACTTGCGTGATGAAACAGGGATTTCGTCCCTGCGTCCCTGCGGGATATGCTCGGACTCGGCCGGCTCTCCCGCGGTAACAATCGCATCCAGAAAAAAGATGAATTATTGGCTTTGGACCGGCGGCAGGAGCGTAGGGCGTTGGACGATGCGTGAGACAGGGGGAACAACAGTATTGGCTGGGACACTCGGAGGCTTGGCTGTCAGTGGTGACGCGGGGCGGTGGAGTGGTGGAAGTGATGGGTGATTCGCTTCTTGACTCCGAGCCTCCGAGTGTCCCTGTTGATGTGGTGGTTGGTGGTTGTGGTAGTGGAATGACAGGGATCAGATAGGGGTGAGGGGAGGAAAATATTTCCTCAAATTCTTTGTGCTACCCTCACCCCTATCAAAAAATTCACCTTAAGGCAAGAGCACTGCACCTGTGCGTCTACTCAGGGTGAAGAAAACAACAGTATTGTGGGAGGAAGGGGAACAGATTCGGGACGGGGTATCGGGGAGGAATGACGGTTGGGCTTCCCGACCCGAGGATCTGTACCCTATGCCGGGCAATATCATACTGACTGGCTTCATGGGGACCGGCAAAACCCAGGTCGGCAGACGGCTGGCCAGGCGGCTGGGGTGGCTGTTTGTTGATACAGACCTCGTTATTGAGCAAGAACTCAATATCTCTATTCGACAGCTCTTTGCGGAAAAAGGTGAAGCCTGTTTCCGTCAGCAGGAACGGTCGGTGATCGCCCGGGTGTGCCAATACCAGCGGTGTGTTATTGCGACCGGGGGCGGAGCGATTGTCGATCCAGCCAACGCTCAACAGCTCAAAAACAGTGGTTTGGTGGTGTGTTTGACCGCGACCCCTGAAGTCATTTTCGCTCGGGTGCAGAATAATACCGACCGGCCGCTCTTACCGGCCGAAAAGATGAATCGTCCTGACCAATCGGAAGGAAGACAAGACGATTCATCTTTCGATCTACTCGCAACAATTCTGACCCTGATGGCAAGTCGGGCTGACGCCTATGCCAGAGCACAGATCACTATTGACACCTCGCAACAGAGTGTGGAACAGGTTGTTGCGGCAGTCCTGAGCGCATATCTGGACTACGGCCGAAAAGGTGGAACATGACATCTTCTTTCACTCTTGCCTGAAAAGACAGTACGACTGTCCGCACCTCTGCCTATGGAGAGCATTACCGTTCATCTTGGCCAGCGTTCCTACCCGGTTATGATCGGGTCTGGAGTTGTGTCCCGTCTTGGCCCGCTGTTGGAAAAGATGAACCATCTTAACCATTCGGAACGAAGACAGGGCGATTCATCTTTCGAGCGGGGTATGACCGCCAGGCGCGTTGCGGTGGTGACGGACAGCAATGTCGCGCCCCATTACCGCGACCCGCTGCTACAGAGCCTGACCAGGGCTGGTTATGATCCGTGGGTGATTGTGCTGCCGCCCGGTGAACAGCAAAAGGACTTGGCAACGCTGTCTCTGGTGTATGACAAACTGATTGAAGGACGGATTGAACGTCGTTCTCCGCTGATCGCTTTGGGCGGAGGGGTGGTCGGTGATCTGACCGGGTTTGCCGCGGCCACATTTCAACGCGGCGTCCCCTTTATCCAGGTGCCGACAACGCTGTTAGCCCAGATTGATTCCAGCGTGGGGGGGAAAACTGCGGTCAACCATCCGGCTGGAAAGAATTTGATCGGAGCTTTCTATCAACCGTGTTTGGTCCTCATTGATGTTGATACGCTCAAAACCCTGCCCCAACGCGAGTTTGTGGCCGGGGTTGCAGAGGTGATCAAGTATGGGGTGATTCTGAGCCCGGACTTGTTTGCCCTCTTGGAGGAGCAGCTCGACCGCCTGCTCGGGCTGGATCCCGTATTGCTGACCTCAATCATCAAGACCTGCTGTCAGCTCAAGGCGCAGGTGGTTGAAGCGGACGAGCAAGAGGCCGATTACCGGGCCATTCTGAACTTTGGACATACACTGGGTCACGCGGTTGAGAGCGCGACCGGGTATGAGCGATTCTTGCACGGCGAGGCGGTCGCCATAGGTATGGCGTTTGCCGCCAAGCTGTCGCTCCAACGTGGTCTGTGTAGAGCGGCAACCCGTGACCGTCTTGTAGGATTGCTCCAACGGGCCGGTTTACCGGTCGATATCCCGCCGGATATTGTCGAGGAGCACCTCCGTACAGGTATCGGAGCAGACAAAAAGGTCTCGGCCGGTAAGGTCAAATTCGTGTGTCTCGAACAGTTCGGCAAGACTCGCTTTGAGGTGTTAAGCGCCGCCGAAATTGTTCGCTCCATCTCCCAAGGGGAACAATGACCTCTTCCTGATGAGGGGGTCATCATCGTTCACCTCGCTCCCGGTCTCCTTCTCCCCACCGACTCACAGTTGACCTGGAGAATAAGACATTATACCCTGAGACGAGTTGAACGCTCCGATCCGTACAGGTGTCCTATGGAGTTATTGCCCAAGAGAAGAGTGTACCAGGTGTGTCTTGCTCTCGCCCTGTCCGGGTGCTCAATGAGCACAGGTTCAAATTCGAGCCCCGGCCCGCCGCCCTCTTCGGCCCTGCCGCCCCCGACCACTCCCACTCCCCCCGAACTCCAGACGAATTACCAGAATGACCCATCGCTGACCCGAGGAGAGAAAGTCGAGCGCATGGACCGGGCGCTGTCCCGTTCGCTTAATACGTTTGACGACCGCCGGAACACGGTAGCGCAGGGTGGTGGGGGGCCTTCTTCTGCCACAGCCGGGAACGCCACCGGTTCGGGCGACGGCGCTTTGCCCGGGGCGAGCTTGGGCGGGTCAATCGCTTCTTCCGAAATATCGGGAACCGAAGTGATGTCGCAGGTCCCAGGCGGCCCGCCTGTCGGCTCAACACCGCTCACCGACGTGACGGGGGTAGACCCGGCCTTGGGCATCCCGCCAGCCTCTGGCGGGATGGAAGCGCCGAACAGGAACCCCACACGGCTGCCGCGTGGACGCCAGCCTGTACTTGGCAGCGGCCGGTTGCCTGAAGACATTCCCGCTGCCGACAACGACGACGTCCTTGAGGCGCAGCTCCGTGCGGCGGCAATGCAGGAACAAGATCCGCAGATGCGGGAACGCCTATGGAACGAATACCGCCGATACAAGGGGCTGCCGTTAAAAGAATAGGCGCGGTTCGGTGCCCAATGGGACAAAGACGAGTCGTCTCAGCCAATCAAGAGGAAGACAGGACGAAGCGTCTTTTGAGGAAGTCTACCGTATACCTGATGTGCGTTGCCCTCACGCTGTCAGGCTGCGCCGCGAATCCAGGCTTGAGATCGGGCCAGAGCGCTGGACTGCCGCCCTCCTCCACCCTGGCTCGTGCGCCGGCTCATAAACCCAGACTGGACATTATCATCCCGGTATTTGACCCCGGGCTTGAGGGCGCGTCAGCCAAGGACGCAGTGTGGCCGGAGCTGCGGCGGGCCGAGGCCAACCGCTTTGCTCACAAGCTGAAACTGGCCCTTGAAGAAACCGGGGTCTTCGGGGCCGTGCGCGTCACCCCCGACACAACTGCGACCGGCGACCTGTACGTCATGGGCCGTATTCAAGAGTCAAACGGCGAGCGGGTAGAAATCGGCCTGGAAGTGCGCGATATTTCCGGGGCGTCCTGGTCTGGCCGGTCCTTCGCTCATACGGTGGACAACCGCTTCCATAAAAATATCCGCAACAAGGGCCAGGACCCCTACGATCCGGTGTTCAGGAACGCCGCCCACTATCTCGTCCAACAGCTCCAGCAGCGGCAGGCCGCCGACCTGGAACAACTCAAAATGCTGACCGACCTCCGCTTTGGCGTCAGCCTCGCCGAGGAAGCCTTCTCTGAGCATCTCAGGCAAGAAGACGGCCGCCTCGCGCTCGCCAGTTATCCCAGCAGCGATGATCCTATGCTGCGGAGAACCAGGGCCATCCGCGTCCGCGATCAGCTTTTTGTTGATGATCTGCAAGAGCACTACCGGTTGTTCAGCGAGAAGATGAACACCAGCTACCTGGTCTGGCAGGAACAGAGCCTCGCCGAAGTCGAGGCCGAGCGACAGACCAAGCGCAAAGCCCTCGTCCAGGGGCTTGCCGGCGCAGTGCTGCTTGGGCTTGGCGTGGCCGGTGTCGCTATGGCCCCCCAGGGTAACCTCGGTACCGTTGCGACAACCGCCGGCTTGGCCAGTGGCGTGGCCGGTGCGGTCATGCTGGGTAAAAGTTTCCAGACCAGCAAAGAGGCCAAGGTCCACCGTGACGCGCTCAACGAGCTTGGCGAGTCGATTGACGTTGAGCTTGCCTCTCAGGTCGTTGCGTTTGAGGAAGACACGGAGAAGCTGACCGGGACGGCAAAAGAACAGTTCGGGCAGTGGCGCGCCTTTCTCAAGAAAATCTACGAACAAGAGCGAACCCCGGAGGTGCGACTCTAACGAGGCCCTCCCCTTATGGGAGCTCACCTTGCCCGGAGCCCAGGAATGCTGGACGAGCGGCTCGCCGGCGCGAATCGTCAGGCGCACAAAAGATGGATCAAAGCAGCCGCGGCAGTGGTCATCGGCCTGTCGGGCTTTGGGTTGTGGTTCATGGAAATGTTCATGGAACGCAAGCCACGAGCCGTCCCCGAAGTGTTGAAGGACGAGTCGTTTCATCCGGCAATCCAGGGCTTTGGCGCACAGATCGAGGCCGGGCAGCCTGTGCAGTCAATCGACGCAGACCCCCGGGAAGGCTTTAAGCAGACCTTGGGCGAGTATGTGCGCGAAGCCGAACCGATCGTCCGCAGCCCAGAGTTTGCAGACTGGGACGCGGTCGCCCAGCGCGACATGGCGGCGATGAAGGAAGCCGCGTTGCAGGCCTTCGGCGCGGGCAAGCACGCAGACGCCCTGTTCAAACTCGAAGCGCTGCTTGAAAAGGCGCGCGGTGCCCTGCGTCAACGCGAAGCCGCTTTCACTACCGCGCTTTCGGCTGCAGACGCCGGCCTTGGACAAGACAACTACGCAGAAGCTCTCCTGCACCTGACCGAGGCGTTGCGCATCAAGCCGGCATCACCGGACGCCCTGCGTCTCCGGGCCAAAATCGAACAATTACCCCAAGTGCTGGCTCACCTGGAAGCTGCCCGGGTGGCCAGGCTGGAGAACAATACGCAAGCGGAACTGCACGCCCTTCAGCAGGTTGTCACGCTTGACCCGTCCCGTTCTGCCGCCCGCAGTCGCCTGGCCAGCCTGAGAGGAACAGTGCAGGACGACCGCTACCGTGCGCAGATTGCGCGCGGCCTTACGGCTTTGGAGAAGAACGACCTCGACACGGCCCACAGACATCTTGACCAAGCCCGGCAGCTCTTTCCGAATCGGCCTGAAACCATCCTGTTGGCCAAACAGGTAGACGAACTCGACCGCGCCGGGCAGGTCGAACGTTTGCTCCAGAACGCCAGCGCTGCGGCCCAGGCGGATGACTGGCAAACGGCCGCTCGTGCCTATCAACAGGTGGAGGCGCTGCGGCCCGGTCACGCGCTCGCGCTCCAGGGCCGCCAGACTGCCGAGCGCATCCTCTCCCTGCTCAGTGCCGTCAAGGCCCACCTCGGCGCTCCTCACCGGCTGTCTTCCCCACACATTGCCGCGCAGGCCCAAGAGCTGACCAGGCAGAGCAGGGAAGCCGGGCGCAGCAGCCCGGAGCTCGCCGTCCGGGCCTCGGAACTCCAACAGGCGATTGAGCACTACTCCAGGCAGGTCCCGGTTCGGCTCGTTTCCGACGGAAAGACGAACATTGCAGTCAGAGGAGTTGGCCGGGTCGGGGCTGTGGTCTCGAAGCTGATCCATCTCAAGCCGGGCGCGTACAAGTTCGAGGGCAGGCGGAGCGGCTATAAATCGGTGATCGTGACCAGGCTGATAGGAGTAGAGGATGCCCAGGATAGGAGAAGCGGGACGGCGAACCCTGCACTCCATCATCCTGGAAATCCAGATATCCCGGTCGTTGAAATTGTTTGCGATGAGCCGATTTGAGCAGCGTATTCAAAGCGCCCGATACTACCAACGCAGCCGCTACCAGACCATCGCCCTTGCCCTGGTGTGCGGCGTGCTGGTTGTCGCTCTCACCGTTGTCTATGCGACCGGAACGTCGGTCAGGATCGCGCCGTCGGATGCGGCCCAGAGCGGCTCCGTCAGCGTTGAAGCCGGCATTGCGGTGGCTGTTTCGGGCGTTGTCTATGCCCTCAGTTCGCAGCCTGTGGTCGCCGTGAGTGCGCCGGGCTTCAGGCCCGTCCGCCGTCAGATTCAGTCCTATGAACGGGGCGGTGTGATCAACGTCACCCTCCAGGAACTTCCCGGCCGCCTGCTGGCTTTGACCAGCCCGGCCGCCGAAGGCGCGCGCTGGTCCATCAACGATACTCTGCTGGCCACGGGCAGCCAGTTTGAACGGGAACTCATGCCGGGGGAATACCGGATTGGCGTCAATCATCCCTATTACGCCCCTGCCGAGCGGCAACTCACTATTGGCCGTGGTGAACAGCTTGAACTCGACATCCCCCTCCAGGCCGTGGATGGCGAACTCGTCATTGAGTCCCTGCCGGCCGGTGCCACGGTCAGGCTTAACGGCACCAAGGCCGGTACCACACCCTTCCGTCGTCGCCTCAACGGTGGGCGACATCAGATCGATATGTCACTCACCGGGTATGCGCACATCTCCGACAGTGTTGAGGTGACCAGCGACGCGACCCTGGTCAAACGCTCCTATCGTCTTCGGCGGCCAGGCGCGACCTTGGCCTTTGAGGTCAGTCCGCGGGGCGGCCATCTTCTTGTCAACGGAAAAAGGGTAAACCCCGCTCAGCACCACGGTGTGCCTGCCAATACCCAAGTTGACGTCACCTATCTCAGCCCGGGCTACACCAGACTGACCCGCACTGTGCTTGCCCGGGCCGGGCAGACCACCCGCGTTCGCCTGCATTTGCAGCCTGAGTTCGGCCGGGTAGACATCCGCTCCCGGCCCCAGACCCGCGTATTCATTGACGGGACGGAAAAAGGGATGACGCCGCTGAGCCTGAACCTGGCCGCCAAACCCCAAACCCTCTCCCTCAGACGCCGGGGCTACCGGACGATTGACAAACGGATTACGCCGTCAAGCACCCACACGACGGCGATAGACGAAACCTTGGCTACCGAGCTTGCGGCACGTCTGGCAGAAGCACCCCAGCAGTACACCAACCCTGCCGGCGTGAAAATGGTCCTGTTTCATCCGAGCCCTTTCACGATGGGCGCACCCCGCCACCAGAGGGGCCAGCGGGCCAATGAGTTTGAGCGGCCCGTGACCCTCACCAAGCCGTTCTATTCAGGCAAATATGAGATCACCAATGCCGAGTTTCGCCGCTTCAAGCCCGACCACCGCGGGGCTGCCAAGTTGCCCGTGACTTCGGTCCGCTGGGTAGACGCAGCGATGTTCTGCAATTGGCTGAGCCGTCAGGAAAACCTGTCGCCATTCTATCGCATCACTACCGGCGAACTCCTTGGCATTGACACGACATCGGACGGCTACCGGCTGCTGACCGAAGCCGAATGGGAATGGCTGGCCCGCCGAGCCGGGCGAAAAGCCGAGACGATTTTCCCCTGGGGTGACGAGTCCATCCTGCCGCCACAGGCCGGCAATGTCGCCGACGAGAGCGCCCACGGCAGTATCCCCTTGTACATCCCCAAGTATGTTGACGGCCATGCCGGCCTGGCCCCGGTCGGCAGCTTCCCCGCGGAGGCGTCCGGGCTGCACGACCTGACTGGAAACGTCAGCGAATGGGTCCACGACTATTATGCAATTGTGGCCGACCCTGCCCCGGCCAGCCAGTCCGACCCGCTCGGCCCGGCCGCGGGCCGCTCGCATGTCATCAAAGGCTCAAGTTGGCGGTCCGGCTCACTGACCCCTCTGCGCGCAGCCTATCGAGACGGCCTGCGTGAGGGGCGTGACGATGTGGGGTTCAGAATAGCCAGATATCTCTATGCCGATAATGAAAACGCAAATGAAAATGCGCATTCTGTACAGAATTAGGCCTGGGCTCATTGCCCTGCTGGTCTTGGGGGTGCTGGCCGCCGCCGGCCTGCTGGCGGTCGCCGTCGCCCAGTCGAACCGCATGTCATTCAGCCTGAACTCCCCGGCGTCATTCCCGGTGGATATAAAGATGAAGCGTCTCAACATCTTTGCTCAAAAAGACAAGACGCTTCATCGTTGATGCATCGTCCGTTCTGACCATGACGAAAACCATAGCGAATATCCTGGCCCTGGTGGTGTCGGTGGTGGGCGTGCATGTCACCTATATCGGCTACATCCGGCCCCAGGCGTCGTTGATTCTTGAGGCTTCACGACAGGCCGGCCAATCGGCCCCCCGCCACCTCGTCGTCATCCTCAAGGATTACGAGCAAGAAATTTGTCTGATCCTCATGTTGTGGGGAATGTTTCTCATCCTCGTCAAATGCGTTGCCATTCTCAGGGAACAGTACCTTTTTTCTGTTGACCTGGTTGAAGAAGCCACCCAAGAGGCTCAAAAGGCCAAAGAGACGAACGACAGCGAGCAGGATGTTCAGGACGCCAGGATTCCCACGAATCCAGAACATCCAGACATCCCGCTCGGCTTGAGCAGCACCCTGAAAACGCTCGAAACCCTGCCCCCCGATATCCGGGAAACGCCCCTGGTCAGGACCCTGATGACCAGCCTGCGCCGCTTCCTCATCACCCGGGATGTCCAGAACACGTCTGACGCCATCGAGTCCAGCGTTGAGGCGCTGGCACTCAAACAGGATGCTGAGAACTCCATGATCCGCTACCTTATCTGGGCCATCCCGTCGATCGGCTTTATCGGAACCGTGCGCGGTATCGGGCAGGCGCTGTCTCAGGCCGACCAAGCCCTTGCTGGTGACATCGCCGGGATGACCGAGAGCCTTGGCATTGCGTTCAACTCTACCCTGGTGGCGCTGTTGATCAGCATCGCCCTGATGTTCATGTTGCACCAGCTCCAACGGCTGCAAGATACCCTGGTGGTGGATACCCAGGACTATTGCGAGGCATTCCTGCTCAACCGCATCAGCTCCCAGGATTCAGGGCTGGACCGGGCCGAATCCTGACAATCCTGTCCATCCAGATATGAGGCGGCGGCGTAGTACACAGGGCTTCAATATCGCCTTCCTGGACATCATGTCGTGCGGGTTGGGGGCGATTGTGCTCGTGTTCATGCTTGTCAAAGACGATGTCGAGCAATCCGTGCCCGAGACCACCCTGCTCGAGGCCGACCTGAGCCGCCTTGAGCAGCTCCATCAGCACCTCCGCCGCACTATCCAAGACCTCGACGATCAGAGCAGCGTGGCGAACAGCCGCCTTCAGTCCATCTCCGAGGCCCTGTCACGGCTGCAACACGAGGCCGACAAGAACCGCGACGCGGCAGAGGCCAAGCGAAGACAGGTGGCGGCACTCGAAGAGACGATCACGCACACCAATATCGCCACCAGATCAGATGTGATCGAGATTCCCAAGGCCGGCAAAGAGACCTACCTCATTGGTCTCAAGGTCGAAGGCCGGAAAATCGGCCTGCTCGTTGACCGCAGCGCCTCCATGACCGATGAAACCCTCCTGGCGGTCATTCGCCGCAAAAACTCCTCAGACCGCGAGAAAAAAGCCGGTCCCAAATGGCAGCGTACCAAAGAGATCGTCAGTTGGCTGCTGGCCCGCCTGCCCGACCGCTCGCAGGTCAGCGTCATCACCTACAACGACACCGCCAGCCACCTCGGCGGTACCAACTGGAAGCCGAGCCGCGACCCCGCCAGCCTGGAGCACATTCTGCGTGACCTCGAAGCCGTCGTCCCCTCCGGCCCGACCAACCTCCAGGCCGGCCTCAAAGCTATGTACGCCCTGGCCCCCACCAACCTCTATGTCGTGACCGACGGCCTGCCGACCCAGGGCAGTTCGGGCTACCAGAGCCTCAACCCGTTTGCCGCCTGCGGCGCGCTGTGGGGCCGCTCCAATAGCATATCCGGCGAATGTCGGGCCAGGCTCTTCCGGCACACGGTCCAACACACCCGGGCGGCGTCTGGCCCGCCGGTCAACGTGATCCTGCTGCCGATTGAGGGCGACCCCGGTGCCGCGGTCGAGTACTGGCTGTGGACGGCCACCTCGGGCGGCCTGCTCATCACTCCCGCAGAGAGGTGGCCATGAAACGGTACCCGTGATACCAGCAATGTGAGTCCGAAATGCGGTCATCTTTTAAGTCAGAGCGCCGTTCGTTCGATATTTTCAGCCTGTCGTTTTTGGACATTGTGTCGTGCGGATTCGGCGCGGTGATCCTGCTCGTCCTGATCTCCGATTTTTCAGAGGCGGTCACGTCCCCCCGGACAGAGGCCCTGCTGAGGGATATTCTGGCCGCCCAGGCCGTTGCCGACACCCTGCAATCTGAGCTTGCTGACAAGCGGCGAGAGGCCGCGGCGCATGACACCGCCCTGGCCCAACTGCGGGCCGCGGCTGAGGCGGCCCGCCGGAGCCTCAAGACGAGCACAGACGAGAACCAGACATTGGACAGCAATCTGGCCGGGCTGACGCTGGTCGAACAATCCATACGCCGCGCCGCGGTGCAACAGCAGACTGCCGAGGAAAGCGACGAGGAGGTAGGCGGCATCCCGGTCGACAGCGACTACGTCATCTTCATCGTTGACACGTCCGGCAGCATGCAGCAAATCTGGAGCCGGGTGACCCGGGAACTTGAGAATGTCATGACCATTCACCCCAGGATCAAAGGCTTCCAGATTCTTAACGACAACGGCGCGCATCTGCTCTCGGCCTATGCCGGACGCTGGATTCCTGACACCCCGAGACGACGCCAGAGCGTCATCAGGCTGTTCAGGACCTGGAGCAGCACATCCAACAGCAGCCCGGTTGAAGGACTCCACATCGCCTTGCAGCGTTACGCGAGGCCCGGCCTCAAGCTCTCCATCTATATCTTTGGCGACGACTACACCGGCGGCTCCTACGACCCGGTCATCGAGGCCCTGGCCCGGCTCAACACTGCCAACGGACAACGCCTGGCCAAGGTCCACGCCGTCGGCTTTATCTCCCCCCACACCACGGAGCGTTTTCCCGTCCTGATGCGTGAGTTGACCCGCCAGAACGGCGGCACCTTCCTCGCCCTGCCGGTCCGCTGACCCCCCCCTCCTTTCTTACCGCATCCCATCAATAACAAAGTTCTGAGAACTCTCTTCCCAACGGATGGAGGTTTCCCGGCCGACACGGGGGAAGTCCGGCACAATATAGGACCCCTGGAGTCCACGTACAAACTCCTCCCCAAGCGTGGTAACGGTAAACCGGACAGCCCGGACGGATCTCCCGTCGACATACAAGCGGAGGGTATGCGTACCGTTCCCAAACAGGTTCCAGTTCACCAGCGTCCCAAAGCCGGTGTTGATATCCCCGCACACTGCCCGGGTGTCACTCCGAGGCGTTCCATACACCAGCCGCATCTTCGGCTGATTATCAATCCGTACCTCGACCGTCCTTGCGGCACAGACCCAGCCGGAGATGAGGCCGATCCCGCTCTTGAAGGCGTTGGCGTGAGGGTTTTCCAAAAAGAATCGGGGAGCGGGGCGGGGAGCAGGGCGGGGAGCCGGAGCGGGGGCCGACTGCTTGCGGCCGTAGATCGCCCGAATCCCGGCAAGGTCGTCCGGCTGGAGGGTGAAGAGATGGCTTATGAAGCTCTGCATGATTGCCGGCTGTGTCTGGCCATACTCATCGGGATGATCCAGTCCCAGGACGTGGCCCAGTTCGTGGAGCAGGACACGCCGGAAGTCCTTGGGCGAGTCCCGGTGCCGGCCGTCATACGCGGCCCATGGAAGGTCGATATTGAAGAGGATATCCGCTTCCAGGATCTGGCCGGTCGGTAAGGAACGGGAAGCGGTGGCAGCAAGCGTTCTCGGCCCCCACTGCCTCCCACCGCAAAGACTGTGGCTGAACTCTATACTGTTGATTCCGTCTCCGGCGCATAAACCTGGAGAAAAGCTGCCTGCCCTTGTGGTAAAAGAGAATTGCGCTCCAGCCCCGTTCCAGGCATTGACTGCCTTGTGTACCTCGGTAAGCCAGCCTGCCATGTTCGGATGGAGAGTCATAGCCACTGTTTTCGGGCTCCAATACCACACAGGCACAAATGCCTCACTTCCCCCGCCCGTGGCAAGCAGGATGAGCCCGACTATCGCCAGCATCATGCGCTTAGTCATGGGCTGCCTCCTTTGCGACAGCCGCCGCAAAGGCCTCCAAGGTCACGGGTGAGGCGGCCGCCTGACGTAAGGTCTGCACAGACTGGCCGTCGTGCACCAGCTCGCCAGCGCCTGCCGGCAGGCTGATCTGCACCTTCCCACCGTGGGGCACTACCCTGCTGCCAGTTGTCGCGTCGCTCCAAGTGCTCTCTGGCCATTGATCAACTCCCGCATGTCCTGCAGGTGGTGGTGCGGAATATCGTGCCCCCAGGCATCCCATCCGGTGGAATAGCCGCGGGCGAACAGTTCGAGCTTTTTCTGCACGGGGAACATGGCCTCAATGCGCCTGCGCACTTCATCCGGCTTGGTGGAATGCTGCTGGCGAGGGGAGACGACCAATTGCCGCATGTTCCTGGCTCCCCGGGGACGAGGAATGCGGCCACGCTTGAACACCAGGCACAACTCGCATTGGCTCATGGTGTAGTAGCCAGGATTGACCTTGTCCTTCTGCCAGACAAAAGCAACAGTTGCCCACTGGAAGCCCCAATCGCGCCCCAGGTCGATGGCCTGGTCTAAATGCGGGCTGCTGGACCACATGAACAGGAGGCAGTCATCGTCCACAACCTCTCCCACCGGCAAATGCCTCAACGTGTCGAGCGTGACGGTGGGGTAATGGGACAGCGCCCCACCAGTTGACCTGCCGCCTTTGCCATTGTGCTGAGTTTGCCCCTTGTAATCCCAAGGGGGGTCAGCGTAGATGATCTGGTATCTGCTCTTCGGCAGTGGGTGGAACAGCGCGTGGTTCATGCTGTCAACTCCCTGCGGGTGATGGTTTTGCCTGTGGAATCCAGGAACAGCGTTTCCAGGCGAAACGTCGTTGCCCCGAGGCTGTTCTATTCAGCGGGTAGCCCGGCAGTGCGCAGGAAAGACTATACTATGGGTGGGGGAGAGTGCCAAGTTGTGGCACGGCAGTGCGCCGGAGAAAGTTCAAGCCTGATGCGGCCCCTGGCCTCTGAGCTGAACAATGCCGTACGGTAAGGTGAGGGGGGATGGAGATGTCCTGCGGCTTGCCGCTGTCAGTCGGCGACGAGCGGCTCTTTGTCCGCCGCCGTCGGCCCGGTCGGTGCGGCCGGCAGGCTGGTCAAGACATAACAGGCAAGCGTTACCAGCAGGCCGAACAGGCCGCCGCTGTAGAACACGCCGCTCAGGCTGTAGAAATCACTGACCAGGCCGAACAGCATCGGTCCGACCGTCATCCCAAAGCTGTGGACCGTCAGCAGCAGGCTCATCACCGTCCCCATGCCAAAACCCCTGGCGTTCTCCATAGCGATCGCCATGTGGGCCGGATAGGCCAGACCAAACGCCGCCCCGACGAGCAGATTGAGCACGACCAGATGCCAATAGGTGGCGGCAAAGGGAAACAGGGCCAGCGATACCGCGCTGACCAGTCCACCGATCACAATCAGCGTGAGCTTATGCTTGACCCGGTCAGCCAGCCGACCGCACGGGGCTTGAAGGACGGTGCTGACCAGCACATTGAGCGAGATCAGCAGACCGATCTGAGAGGTGCTGAGCGCCAGCAACCCGGCGGCCAACAGGGGCACAAAGACCCAGATGGCCGCGTTGGCCGCGGCGTAGCTGAGCCGAAAGACCGCCATGCCGACCAACGGAGTGCGCGAAAACATCTCACGCACGCGAAGCTGAGTGCTGGTCCGGGTCTTTGCCTCGTGGTGTACCTCGGGGAGAAACAGCCACAGCAGGATGAGAGACAGCAGGCTCAGCAGACCCAGCAGCATGAAGCTGGCCTGCATGGTGTACAGGTCTCTGACCACCCCACCCAGCACCGGCCCGCCGGCTACCCCGCCCAGAAACGCGGTGTTGATATAGCCGCTGTAGGTTCCCTCTTTGCCCTTGGGGGTCAGGTCGCCGACATAGGCCATGGAGATAGGCTGGACCATTGCCGTCGCTACGCCCTGGAGGGCCATGACCAGGGTCAGGACAAACAGGCTGTTGGCCAGCAAAAAGGCGACCGAGGCCGCGCCGTAACAGGCCAGACCCCACAGCAGAAAGGCTTTCCGACCGCGCCGGTCGGAGGCCCGGCCAATAAACGGCAGCAAAAAGGTGCGCGAGGCCGAGTGCGCACCAAACAGGAGCCCGATGGTCAGGCCCTCGGCTCCAAACTGCTGGGAGTACAGCGGGATGAACGGTATGACCACGCCGTTGCCCAGCATGGTCGCAAAGATGGCCAGCGACAGAACGAACAGGCCGCGCGTCATGCGTGCCCCGGTGCGGACGGCTGCCGACGAAAAGGGCAGGCCCCTCGGGTTGTCCCGCACGGCCCCGGATACGGCACTAATACAGCACTTTCTCGTCTTGCAGCCGGGCGACCTCTTCTGGCGACAGCCCCAGCAGCTCACAACACACCGACTCGGTATCCTGGCCCAGACACGGTGCCTGGCCATACCGGGGCTCAAAGCCGCTGTAGATGCCGGGGATGCCCGAAACTGGATGCCCGCCGGTCTCAGGATGGGGCGGCGAGACCAGAAAGTCGCGGGTTTGAAACTGGGGGTCGTTGAGCAGACCCTCGGTATCAAAGACCGGGGTGGCCGCCACCCCGGTCTTTTGGAGTTGGTGCATGATGTCGGTATTGGTGCGCTCTCGCGTCCAGGCCGTCAGGAGCGCGTCCAGCTCGCCCTCGTTGGCCTTGCGGCTTTTCCGGTCGGCAAATCGCTCGTCCTGGGTCCACTCGGGGTGGCCCACCGCTTCACACAGGCTCTGCCACTCGTGTTCGGTCTCTACCACAATCGTGACCCAGGCATCGTCGCCTTTGGCCCGATATACATTGTGCGGGACCATGAGCGGGTCGCGGTTGCCGGTCCGGCCCTGGTCGCGGCGGTTCATGGCATAGTCCATGACCGCTTCGGGCAACATTGAGGTCACGACTTCGGCCATAGCCAGGTCGATATACTGTCCTTTGCCGGTCCGTTTGCGGTAGAACAGTGCCGCCTGGACGGCGTAGGACATGACCACCCCGACCATGTAGTCCGGCCAAGTCCCGCCCAGACTGCTCGGCGGCCCAGCCTCATAGCCGGTCAGGTGACAGATGCCGGCCGAGGCCTGAGTAATCGGCCCCCAGCCCACACAGTGGCTATCCGGCCCGTCCTGGCCGACCGGCGTGCCTGAGACCATGATAATGTCAGGCTTGAGCTGGCACAGCTCGTCATAGCCCAGACCCCAGCGTTTCATCACCCCGCCGGTAAAGTTTTCAACA
This sequence comes from uncultured Binatia bacterium (SeqCode), assembly GCA_965242605.1. Lineage (GTDB taxonomy): Bacteria > Desulfobacterota > Binatia > Bin18 > Bin18 > JAAXHF01. Next base: position 1,229,020 of record CBDESS010000001.1, read on the forward strand.
ACGATATCGCTGTGTGTGATCAGCTCCCTGGCCAGACCGATACCGCGCGGATGACTCAAATTGAGGGTGATGCTTTTTTTGCTGTAATTGAGGCCGTTGAACAGCGGTGAGCCGTTCGGGGTCATCCCTTTGCGGGGGTCCTGGCCCAGAAAGCGGATCACATCCGGGCGCTGGCTGGACTCAATCCGAATGACCTCAGCGCCCATCGCGCCCAGCCAGGCGGTACACTGCGGGGCGGCCAGAATCCAGCCAAAATCGGCAATGCGAATCCCTTTGAGCGGTAACGGCATAAGCTTCCCTCCTTCTCCACGGCGACGTATGCGCCCCAGCCTGTTTCAGATCACCCCGTCGCTGCGGAGCTGCTCCAGCCTCTCGGCACGCAAGCCCAGCCGCTCGCCGTAGACTTGGCTGTTGTGCTGGCCGAGCTGGGGTGCGGGGAAGCGGACCTGCCACGGGCTGGCAGAAAATTTGAACGGGGCACCGGGATAGGTGAGCGGCCCGGTTGCCGGGTGGTCAATCTCAACAAAAAACTCGCGCTCCCGGAACTGGCTGGACTCGACCACCTCTCGCATGTCGCGCACCGGAAAAACCGGGATGTGTAAATCCTGGCCGTCCCGGGCCAGCTCATCGCGTTTCTGACCGGCAATCCAGGCGGCGACCGAAACCTCGAGCGCATCAAGATTCTGAAAGCGGCTCATCAGGGTTGCAAACAGCTCGCTGTCGGCCCACTCGGGCCGCCCCATCAGCTCCTTGAGGCTCTCCCAGTGCTGGTCGGTCAAGGCCAACAGCGCAATATGGCCGTCCTGGCACGGAAAGACATAGGACAGACCCCACTTGGTCCGCCGCAGAAACCGACTGCGGTTGGGACCGTCGGGCGGCTCGTGGCTGTACAGGGCGGTATTGGGGCGAATCATGTGGGCGACCGCCTCGACCTCAGAGATATCAACGTGCTGGCCTTGGCCGGTCTGCTCGCGGAGCAACACCGCGCTCATGGTAGCCGAGGCCGCGGTCCAGCCGCTCAGCAGGTCCGCCTGCTGACCGCCGGCTTTGAGTGGTGGTTCGTTTTCGGGGTCGGTCACATAGTTAAAAGGTGTCTCATAGCCAACTACGCCGGCATGAAAGGTGTTGAGATTATGCGCTTTGTACTGACGGTAGGGGCCGGTTTGTCCAAACGGGGAGATCGAGGTCATGATCAGCCGGGGCGCAAGCTCGCGGAGACTCGTATAGCCCAGCCCCAGGCTGTCCAGAAAACCGGGGGTCCGGGTTTCGACCAGGATGTCGGCGTCTTTGACCAAGTCCCGGAACAGGGCCGTTCCCTGCGGCTGGACGATGTCCAGCGTAATCCCGATTTTATTCGTGTTCAGGTACAGAAACAGGGCGCTCCGGTCGGGGTGCGGCTCGTCGCCGGGAAACGGGCCACGCGTGCGGGCGACATCGCCGCTGCCCGGCTTTTCAATCTTGAGCACCTCTGCTCCGAGGTCGGCCATGACTTTTGTACAGAACGGCCCCGTCACCCGTTCGCTCAATTCAACGACCTTCAGACCAGCCAGGGCACCATCAGACATAGTTCTCCTCCTCCATGAGAACGACCGATACAGGAACTACTCTACTGCAAGCCGAGGCGAAATGAAAGGTTCGGAGAAGTGCCGGCTCTGGATTGTACGCATGGCGGACAGGGCTCAGGACGATGCATCTTTCCAACCACTTCTCCACCCACGCGTGGGCCGGCTCTCACTACATCCAGAGGCCGCCCCCGGATGAGCACCGGCCGGCAAGCCGGCGGCATGCCAGGTCAGCGGCACGGAAATCGCCGGCTGGATGGTCACAGTGAACGCGGACGCCGCTGGCGTCCGGTCCGGCTGGCCAGCCTCTCAGCCCTCAACAGGCCCAAAACCCGCAGGGGTCAAGGCGGCAGGGGCGGAGCGTGCACTGCCGTGCCCGGTTATGAGCGGTATCCCAGCCTTGCCTTCACGCCAAGCTGCAAGTACGGATATCCCCACTGTTGTGTCCGCCTCTGGTGAGGCCGAAAGGAGTGCCGTTATGCGCCATACCGTCCTGTTCATGTGCCTGTTCGCCGTCCTGTCTGGAACCCGTCCGGGCTGGGGCCAGACCGTTATTATCTACCCCCCCGCCCCGCCTACCCTGGAGAGCCGGGTCCAGACCTTAGAGGCCACCGTGGCCAGGCTGACCCGCTACATTCAGGTCATTGAGACCGCGGCCACGAGCACCTACCACGGCCTCAACGGCCCGCATGTGGTGTTCACCGGGGCCAATGTCCATATTCGCAGCGGGTCGGGCGTGACCTATAAAGGGCGGACCGTCAACAACGAGGGGGTCTCCGAGCCGCTGGGGCTGGGCAACCTGATTATCGGCTACAACGAGGCGAATACCCTCCCGACGGCGGATACGGCCCGGCGGGGTGGCTCGCACAACCTGGTGGTCGGGAGTCTTCATCAGTACCCCAGTTCTGGGGGGCTGGTGGCGGGGCATGATAACGTCATCCATGCCAATGCGGCCAGCGTGAGCGGCGGGTACCTCAACACGGCCAGCAATAGACACGCCAGCGTGAGCGGGGGCGTCGCCAACACGGCCAGCGGTCCGAACACCAGCGTGAGCGGGGGCGTCGCCAACACGGCCAGCGGTCCGAACACCAGCGTGAGCGGGGGGTACGACAACATAGCCAGCGGCTCTCACGCCAGCGTGAGCGGGGGCGTCGCCAACACGGCCAGCGGTCCGAACACCAGCGTGAGCGGGGGCGTCGCCAACACGGCCAGCGGTCCGAACACCAGCGTGAGCGGGGGGTACGACAACATGGCCAGCGGTCCGAATGCGAGCGTGAGCGGGGGGTACGACAACATGGCCAGCGGTCCGAATGCGAGCGTGAGCGGGGGGTACGACAACATGGCCAGCGGTCCGAATGCGAGCGTGAGCGGGGGGTACGACAACATGGCCAGCGGTCCGAACACCAGCGTGAGCGGCGGCCAGGGGAACACGGCCCGCCACAACTACGCCAGCGTGAGCGGGGGCTGGTTCAACACGGCCAGCGGTAAACACGCCAGCGTAAGCGGGGGTATCAACAACACGGCCAGTGGTCTGACGTCCAGCGTGAGCGGGGGCGTCGCCAACACGGCCAACGGCTCTCACGCCAGCGTGAGCGGGGGCTCGCGCAACAGTGCCACCGCTCGTGCGGCCAGTGTGAGCGGAGGCCATATGAACATAGCCGGCAGCCGATCCGCCAGCGTGCTCGGGGGTCTGCTGAACGTGGCTACCAGCACTAAGGGCAGCACCGTGATCGGCGGCAGCGGCGTGACCGTGGCAGGCGTGGCCGACTTCCGCCACCTCTGGCCGGACTGTCTGACCACCGAAGCCGTGACCGGTCAGACCACAGATGATGTGGTCTTTGAGGGCTGCAACGTCCACGTCCGCAACGGGCATAGCACCGAGCGGACTACTACCACCAACGGGCTCGGCAACCTGATCGTCGGCTACAACGAAGATGGCGACATCACCGTCTCGGCCGTCCCGCGGACCACGGGGACTAAGGATCGCAGCGGCTCGCACAACCTGGTGATTGGCCCTGCGCACGAATACTCGGGGCACAGTGGCTTAGTGGCGGGCTCAGGGAACATCATCAGCGGGGACTATGCCGAGCGTGAGCGGGGGCCGGCGGACCACGGGCCAGCGGGAGGCGGAGGAGCATCAGCGGGGGCAGGAACCAGACGGTCCGCAGCGACCTCTGGCCCTTAGCCCTGGAGCGGGGGCGGTCTCTGCTGACCCGCGTCCGCCTTACTCGGCTGCTTCCGGGCTGTCGGCCTCCTCAGCCAGCCGCCAGCCCAGGTCTTTGAGCCGAACAGGCGTCAGCTCAACACATCGGTGGCGGCATCAGGATGGCCACTGCAAGAAGGGTGCTTGAGCAGGGTGGGGGACACGTAAGGTCTGGAGAAGCAGCGGCTCTGGATTGCGTGCGTAGCGGACAGGGCTCAGGACGATGCATCTTTCCACTTCTCCGCCCACGCGTGGGCCGGCTCTCACTACGTCCAGAGGCCGCCCCCGGATGAACACCGGCCGGCAAGCCGGCGGCATGCCAGGTCAGCGGCACGGAAATCGCCGGCTGGACGGTCACAGTGAACGCGGGCGTAAACGGCGGCCGGCCCGGCTGGGCCAGCTCCCCAGCCTTGACTTCACGCCAGCACTCCAGGTAAGGGGCTCCCTGTCGTCGTGTCCGCCTCTGTCGAGGCCGAAAGGAGTGCCGTTATGCGCCGTACCGTCCTGTTTGTGTGCCTGTTCACCGTCCTGTGCGGAACCCGTCCGGGCTGGGGCCAGACCACGACCTCCACCCCGCCCACCCTGGAGAGCCGGGTCCAGACCTTAGAGGCCACCGTGGCCAGGCTGACCCGCTACATTCAGGTCATCGAGAATGCGGCCACCAGCACTTACAACGGCCTCAAAGGCCCGCACATAATCTTCACCGGGGCCAATGTCCACATCCGCAGCGGGTCGGGCGTGACCCATAAAGGGGAGACCAACGCCAAGAACAAGTGGGTCCCCGAACCGCTGGGGCTGGGCAACCTGATTGTCGGCTACAACGAGGCGAACGGTACGGATACAACGAACCGGGGTGGCTCGCACAATCTGGTGGTCGGGAGTTCTCATCAGTACCCCAACTCTGGCGGGCTGGTGGCGGGGGACAACAACCTCATCTCTGGCCAGGCGGCCAGTGTGAGCGGCGGCGGCGGGAACACGGCCAGCGGCTCATATGCGAGCGTGAGCGGCGGCGGTTCGAACACGGCCAGCGGCTTGTATGCGAGCGTGAGCGGCGGCGAGAGCAACAGGGCCACTATCTGGATGGCCAGCGTCAGCGGCGGCTATCTCAACACGGCCAGCGGCGGTGGCTCCAGCGTCAGCGGCGGCCACCGCAACACGGCCAGCGGCGTCAGCTCCAGCGTGAGCGGCGGCTGGATGAACACGGCCAGCGGCGAAAACTCCACCGTGAGTGCCGGCTCGCGCAATCTGGCCGCAGGGCCGAAAAGCACCGTGAGCGGCGGCGGCGGGAACACAGCCAGCAGCGAATGGGCCAGCGTCAGCGGCGGTCAAAGGAACATCGCCGGCGTCGTGCCGGCTGTTGCCAATGGCGGGCGCGGCATCAATACCTATGCCCATGTGAGCGGGGGCTTCAACAACCGGGTCCTTGGCACGCACGCCAGCGTGAGCGGGGCCAGCGGCGTGACCGTGACCGGCGTGGCTGACTTCCGCCACCTCTGGCCGGACTGTCTGACCACCGAAGCCGTGACCGGTCAGACCACAGATGATGTGGTCTTTGAGGGCTGCAACGTCCATGTCCGCAACGGGCATAGCACCAAGCGGACTACTACCACCAACGGGCGCGGCAACCTGATCGTCGGCTACAACGAAGATGGCGACATCACCGTCTCGGCCGTCCCGCGGACCACAGGGACTAATGATCGCAGAGGCTCGCACAACCTGGTGATTGGCCCTGAGCACGAATACTCGAGTCACAGCGGGGTAGTGACAGGCTTAGGGAACATCATCAGCGGGGAGTACTCGAGCGTGGTTGGGGGCAAAGACAACGAGGCGGGCGGGGAGTACTCGAGCGTGGTTGGGGGCCGGGACAACGAAGCGGGCGGGGATTATGCGAGCGTCAGCGGGGGCCAGGAGAACGAAGCGGGCGGGGATTATGCGAGCGTCAGCGGGGGCCAGGAGAACGAAGCGAGGGGGGACTATACGAGCGTCAGCGGGGGCCAGGAGAACGAAGCGAGGGGGGACCATGCGAGCGTCAGCGGGGGCCAGGAGAACGAAGCGAGGGGAGACCATGCGAGCGTCAGCGGGGGCCAGGAGAACGAAGCGAGGGGGGACTATGCGAGCGTCAGCGGGGGACACAACAACACGGCCAGCGGGAAACGGAGCAGCATCAGCGGGGGCAAGAACCAGACGGTCAGCAGCGACCTCTAGCCCTGATGCGGTCTCCCGGGGCGGGCGCGGTCTCCGCTGACCCGCGCCCGCCCTGCTCGGCCGCTTCCGGGCTGGCGGCCTCCCCGGTCAGCCGCCAGCCCGGGTCTTTGAGCAGATTGGGCAACCCGTATGGGCAATCAACAATTCGGGCTCAACCGGGTCGGGCGCATGCAGCCGGACAAAGCCGCTCTGGCCGGCCCATCACGATGAGCTGACGGCGCGGCCAGCTCACCCGCCGGGCCGAGCAGCACGACGACGGCGTGCAGACCGACCCCGATTTTGAAACGCATCGGCAAAAATATTGCCAGAAAGATATTGCCAGCCTGAAGCCGCCTGGGGTTCCTGGCAAGCGTCGCCGAGCAGCAATGCATCCGTGTTCATGCCCGGCCTCCTCTGGTGGGTGGGTTTCCCCCACCGTTCAGCCGAGTCTGGGAGCCGGGGAAAAGACCCGCCGACAATCGTACACCCGCTCGTCAAACACAATGTCCCTGGCTGTCACCGGACGGCTGAAGACCAGCCCCTCCAGAGACGTACAGCGACTGAGCGCGACATAGGTCTGACCGTGGGCAAACGCCCCCCGGCCCAGATCAATCATCACCTTGTCAAAGGTTTGGCCCTGGCTTTTGTGGATGGTGATCGCCCAGGCCAGGCGGAGCGGATACTGGGTAAAGCTGCCGACTTCCTCTTCCTCAATCCGGTTGGTCTCCTGGTTGTAGCGGTATCGGATGTTCTGCCAGGTCTCGGGTTCCAGCTCATACTCCGTCCCCCGAATCTCAACCCGGACCGTTGTGTCACTCAGGCCACTGACCCGCCCGATTGTGCCGTTGACCCAGCGTTTGCAGGGATCATTCCTGATCAGCATGACCTGGGCCCCGGGCTTCAACTCCAGCAACTCTTCGGTCGGAAAGATGGCTTCCTCAAACTGACCGCTGAGCTCTGCCGGATAGGTATGCGAGCGCTCGGCGATGCGCGCCAAACAGGCCTGGTTCCTCCGAAACGCGGCCTGGTTGGTGGCGGTCAGGGTAATACAGGACGAGTCCTGTGGCGGCTCGCCGCCCCGCTGCACCCTGGCGTTCAACATGGCCAGCAGCTCGGCGTCAACGGTGTTCTCCCGGATTTTATTCAGTACAGAGATGAAATCCTCGTCGTGTTGGCGGTAGATCGTGGTCAGTTCAACCGAGGAGGGCCGAAGGTCTGCAAAAACCTTGGCGCGGAAGAAGTACGGACCGCCGTACTGCTGGTCAAAAAAGGTCTGCATGGTCCGCTCTCTGACAATCGGCGGCAACTGGAACAGGTCGCCGCACAAAATGAGCTGGACCCCGCCAAACGGGGTATGCAGGGCGTCCCGGTGGAGACGCAGGGCCGTATCAATCCCGTCCATCACATCGGCCCGGACCATGGACACCTCGTCGATAATCAGGGTTTCCAGCTTTTTGAACAGTTTTGCGCCCCGGCGTTTCCGAAGACTGCCCGGGTCAATCAGCGTGGGCGGAAACCGGAAAAAGGAATGGATCGTCTGCCCTCCGACATTGAGGGCAGCCACGCCGGTCGGGGCCAGGACCGCGGTGGCCCTGGTGCTTGTCTCGCGCACATAGTGCAACAGGGTCGATTTTCCTGTGCCCGCCTTACCGGTCAGAAACAGGCACGGACAGTCCTGTCCGATCAGGTCAATGGCGTGCTGAAACTCGGCGTTGATCTCAATCTGCTCCAGGTCCCGGCTCCGCTCCCCGACCGTACGGAAGGCCGATGGGATGCTGTGCTGCTGCGTCACGGTGGCAAGAACTCCCTTCTGGGTCCCGCTGTGTCCCGCTCAAGCCTACACCAAAGTGAACCATCTCTCCAGAAAGAGTCTGTCGTTCTCTGTGCGTGTCAACGGCGCAACTCCCCCGGCTCTTGCAGGAATGCCCCAAAGCCGCATAATTCCGGGCTGAATGGAAGCTAGGCCAGACCTGTCCCAGACCTTCGATGTGTTGGTCATCGGCGGCGGCAATGCGGCGCTGTGCGCGGCCATGACAGCCGCCCGGGGCGGGGCCACGGTGCTGCTGCTGGAGAGCGCGCCCGAGGCGTTTCGGGGCGGTGACAGCCGCCATACGCGCAACCTGCGCTATGCGCACAAGCGGGCCAACGCCTTCCTGACCGGCCCCTATGACGAGGACGAGTTCTGGGATGATCTGCTGCGGGTAACTGCCGGCAAGACCAACGAGGGTCTGGCCCGCCTGACCCTGCGTGACTCAAACGACATCGGCACCTGGATGGAAGCCCATGGCTGCCGCTTTCAGGCCCCCCTGCGCGGCACGCTCCACCTGTCACGAACAAACGCCTTTTTCCTGGGCGGGGGCAAAACCCTGCTGAACGCCTATTATCACACCGCCCGGCAGCTCGGGGTACGACTCGCCTACCAGGCCGAAGTGACCGGGCTGCGCATTCGGGACGGCCGTTTCTGCTCGGCGCGCATCGGCTCGGGCGACACCGCCCAACAGGTCCACGCCCGGACGGTCGTTATCGCCGCCGGCGGATTCCAGGCCAACATCGCCTGGCTCAAAGAGTATTGGGGACCGGCGGCTGAGAACTTCCTGATCCGCGGCACCCCCTATAACACCGGCACAATGCTGCGGGCCCTGCTCGACAACGGGGCCCAGCCGGTGGGCGACCCGCGCCAGTGTCATGCGGTGGCGATTGACGCCCGAGCGCCCAAGTTTGACGGCGGCATTGTCACCCGGCTGGACTGCGTGCCGTTCGGCGTTGTGGTCAACAGCCGGGCCGAACGCTTCTACGACGAGGGCGAGGATTTCTGGCCCAAGCGCTACGCCATTTGGGGGAGACTCGTTGCCCGGCAGCCAGACCAGCTCGCCTATGCGATCATTGACGCCAAGGCACTGGGGAAGTTCATGCCGTCCGTTTTCCCGCCCATCGAAGCCGCCTCACTCCGCGAGCTGGCCGGCAAACTCAGCCTGGACCCGGCCGCCCTCGAGCGGACGCTCGCCGCGTTTAATGCCGCGGTCCGGCCCGGTCGGTCTGATCCTTCGGAATTGGACGCCTGTGCGACGCGCGGCCTCAGCCCGCCCAAAAGCCACTGGGCGGTGGCAATCGACACCCCGCCGTTCTTCGCCTACCCGCTCCGCCCGGGCATTACCTTTACCTACCTGGGGGTGGGCGTGAACGAGCGCGCCGAGGTCGTCATGCAGGACGGCAAACCGGCCGCAAACATGTACGCGGCCGGCGAGCTCATGGCCGGCAATATCCTCGGCCAGGGCTATCTGGCCGGTTTTGGCATGACCATTGGCACGGTCTTTGGCCGGATTGCCGGCCGGGAGGCGGCCCGCCGTGCCCTCGCCTGAACTCCTGAGCGAAGCCCAGCGGCTGATGACGGTCTGCAATGCGTGTCGCTATTGCGAGGGGTTTTGCGCGGTGTTTCCGGCCATGGAGTTGCGCCGGACCTTCGGCCCCCAGGACGTAACCTATCTGGCCAACCTGTGCCACAACTGCCGGGGCTGTTACTACGCCTGCCAGTACGCCCCGCCGCACGAGTTCGGGATCAACGTGCCCCGGACCTTCTCGGCCTTGCGGCTGGAGAGCTACCGGGACTTTGCCTGGCCGGCCGTCCTGGCCGGCCTGTTTCGGCGCAACGGCCTGGCCCTCAGCCTCATCACCCTGGCCGGCGTCCTCCTCGTCTGCCTGCTGACCCTGGTCTGGCAAGACCCCTCGGTCGTCTTCTCGGCCCACACCGGCCCTGGCGCTTTTTATGCGGTGATTCCCTACTGGCTGATGGTGGCTCCGGCCCTGGTCCTGAGTGGCTGCATCCTGCTGGCCTGCTGCGTTGGTCTGGCCCGCTTCTGGCGCGCTATCGGCGGCAGCCGGGCAGAGCTGGCCGACCTCCCGGCCCTGGCCCGGGGCGGCTGGGACGCCCTGCGGCTGACCTACCTGGGTGGCGGCGGCCACGGCTGTACCTACCCGGACGCGGCTTTCTCGCAGCGCAGAAAATGGTTCCACCACCTTACCTTCTACGGCTTTATGCTCGACCTGGCCGCCACCAGCCTGGCCGCCGCCTACCACCACCTTTTTCACTGGCCGGCCCCCTACCCCTATCTGAGCCTGCCGGTTGTCCTGGGCACGCTTGGCGGGCTGGGCCTGCTGGTCGGACCCGCCGGTCTGCTGTGGCTCAAGTGGCGCAGCGACCCGCGCCCCGCGGATGACAGCGTGTTCGGCATGGATGTTGGCTTCCTGGTCCTGCTGTTTTTGACCAGCCTGAGCGGCCTGGCACTGCTCGCCCTGCGCGAGACCGCGGCAATGGGCAGCCTGCTGGCGGTCCATCTGGGGATTGTAGCCGGCCTGTTTCTCACCTTTCCGTATGGCAAGTTTGTCCATGCCATCTATCGCTATGCGGCCCTGGTGCGCTACGCGCAAGAGCAGGCCGGCCAGCCGGCTGACTGACAGCCGGCTCGACACAGAATTGTGATTTCTATACCATCCCCGGCAAAAGAGACCTCGCGTGCCAGAAATCGAAGCCAAGTTCCTCGTTCAAGACCCCCATCAGGTCGGCCGGCTGCTGACCGTTCTGCAAGAGCTGGGCTACGGCGTTGAACTGCACGGGAACGCGACCATTGTCGATCGGTATTTTGATACCCCTGACTGGGCGATCTTTCGGGCCGGCTGGGGCTATCGCCTGCGTGACAGCAACGGCGAGCAGACCCTGGCGCTGAAAGGGCTGGGCTTGCGCGACGGCGCTATACAGGTCCGCGAAGAGATCGAACAACGCCTGCTCGTCTCCCATACCCCGCTCCGCGCGATCCCCTCGGGCCCGGTCCGCGACCGCCTCACCGGCCTGGTCGGCAACCAGCAGACCCGGGAGCTGTTCATCGTCCGCAACCAGCGCAGCCTGTACCGGCTGACCAGCCCCGCTGATCCGTCAGCCGACAACGATGACAAAGGGAATCCTGACACCACCGGAGATCAAAATGAGCGCACGAGTCCCTTTGCCGACCGCCTCGCCAGGGAGAACCCGGCGTCCACATTGATTGAACTCGCCCTTGACCAAGTGCATATCACCGGAGAAAAACACGCCCGGCTGGCCCCCGGTGCGCTGACCTTCAGCGAGGTCGAGCTTGAGCTCCAGCGCGGCCCCCAGGAACCGCTGGTTCAACTGGCCGGGCTGCTGACCAGAAAAACCGAGCTGCTGCCGGCCCGGCTGAACAAGTTTCAGCGTGGCTTGCAAACCACCGGGCTGTCCGCCCCGACCGGCCCGGCCCCAGCCCCACGGCTCGGCCCGACAGACCCCTGGATTCGCCTGGCGTATGCCCATCTGGCCCTGCAGGCCCGGATTCTCGCCCTCCAGCAGCCGCGCGCCTGGGAGGGTCTGGAGCCCGAGGGCGTCCACCAGATGCGGGTCGCCATGCGCCATATCCGGGCCGCCCTGCGGGTCTTTCGGGCGGTGTTGCCGCAGCGCACGATCGTCCGCCTGAACGCCGAGTTTCGTTGGGCGGCACGGATGCTCGGCGAGGTCCGTGACCTTGACGTATACCGCGAAAACCTCAAGCGCTACATGGCGGCCATTCCGGCCGACGACGCTGTCCACCTGGCCGAGTACGAACGCCATCTGGCCGAGGAGTGGCAGCGCAGCCGGCGACGGCTGATCGCCACCTTTCAGAGCCGCCGCTATACCCGGCTGATGGAACGCTTTGAAAAGTTTGTCCAGCGCGGCCCCCCAGCCGCGGCCCTGCGGCCGTCTGCCGTCGTGCGCATCTGCGACGCCGCCGCCCCGGCCGTAAACCGTAACCTCAAACGGCTGCTCAGAGGCGGCCGGGCCATCGAAGCCCACTCGCCGGCCGAGCTGCTGCACGCCTTGCGCATTCGGGGCAAACGCCTGCGCTATCTGCTGGAGTTTCTGCGCGATGTGTATAAACCGTTCGGCGATCCGCTCAAAAAACCCATTGAGGCGACCAAACAGCTCCAGGATGTGCTGGGCGAGCACCAGGACGCCTGCGTTGCCTCGGCCCGCCTGCGCGGCTATGCCCAGACCGTGCCGAAGCGCAAAACCGAACGCTACCTGCTGCTGGCCCTCGGTCAGCTCATCCATAGCCAGGATCAACACGCCGCGGCCCAGCACCGGCAGTTTGATCAAGTGTGGCGACGCTTCGAGAAAGCGGCCGCGCGCAAACGGCTGGCTGCACTCCTGCGGGCCGCCACCTGAGGAGCCGGTGGTCTGGAGCCAGGATTTACGGGCTTGAGGGGATGCCTGCGATGTTGCCGACACACTCCATCAACTGCCGGCGCGCGTCCTTCCCGTCAACGCCGTGCTCTACCAGGATGAACAACCCCCGGCCCTCGCTCGCGCGCTGCCACAGCTCGCCCACAGTCCGCTTCTCCGCAGTATCTGCCCCATCGGCAAGAGGCACGCCCTTGTATTCAACGACCAGCAGCCGCCCGTCGTCCAGCCGGGCTACAAAGTCGGGGTAGAACCTGCCGGTCGCCGTCGGCAGCCAGAATGAGGCCGGGTGGCCGGCCACATTGCGAAGCCAGAACTGTACTCCCGGCAGTTGGTCAAGGGCCTCGGCGCAGCGGACTTCCTCACCGCCGTCCACGCCGTCAAAGGCCGGAACGTGGTCTGGGCCCAGAAAGTGCCGGCCCGGCTTCCAGCGGCCCCGGTAGCGACGCTGGTCCTGATACATGCCGGCCCGGAACGCAAAGGCGTTGGCAAAGGACACTTCGGGCTTGGCCCCGGGCGACAGGAGAGAGCGCTGATAGGCGTTCTTGCGTTCCTGCCGGCGAATGGCGTTGAGCTTGTCGCGGACCTTTCGCATCAGGATGAACTTGCAGCGCATGAGGGCGGCCACAGGGATGCCCCGCCCGACCGTCAGGTGATGGACGAGAGCGGACAGCCACTTGAGCAATGCGCCCTGCCCGATATCGGCCCCGCGCACCTGCCTGTCGAGCCACAGGACCAGCTTTTCCGGGGTCCAGTCGGCCACGGCGATGTTCAGCCGTTGTTCCTGCTCGCCGGCAAACTGATAGGTGATACGCTGGCCGTCAAGGTCAATCTCAAAGCTGCGGGCCGTCTCCCGGACCGAAAATTCCGCCTCGCTCAGGTGTGGCGAGTGCGCCAGCAGCGACCAGTCGTGGAACTCCATGAATACCTCAGTGTCGGCCAGCTCCAGCTCGCCCTGAGTCTCGACCATGAGCCGCGGCACCTCAAACGGCTCGCCCCGCTCTGCCGGCGACAGCCGGGCCTTGACCTGCTTGCGATGCTGCGCAAGGGACTCGACAAACTGCCGGTGCCTGGCCTCTGGCAGTGCCGCGCACATGGCCCGCTCCAGGCCGGCGTCTACCGGGCCGGTCATCGCCAGCTCAAGCCTGTCGGCGTCGCGCTTGGGCACGGTCAGCCCGGCCTGCTCCAGGGCGGCCACAAGCTCAGGTGTGGCCGGCAGCGTCTGCCGGAAGGTCGGCTCGGGGGGTTCGTGCCGGCCGAACAGCTCGCCCGGTTCTTCCAGGGTTTCTCCCTGTTGGACCGGCGCAATGCTGTCGCGCGCCTCGTCCTCCTCAAAACCCATCGCCACCAGCTTATCGACCAGCGACCGGGCCGCCTCGCCGGCGGACGGCTCGGACAGACAGGCGTAGGCCCGGTTCAACTCGGTGACAGCCCGCCGGCTGGCAAACGGCATCCGCAGCACCCGGCCCAGGAGCTGCTCGACATCGGTAGCGCTGTGAATGCGCGAGACCGAACAGAACACATAGGCAAAGGAGCAGTCCCAGCCCTCTTTCAGCGCCTCGACCGTGATGACGTATTCGATCGGACAGCGCGGGTCAAACAGGTCAAGGCCGTCCAGCTCGCGCTGCTCGCCGGTCGCCACCGCAATCGCGCTGGCCGGGATATGCTCAACCCCGGTCAGGTGCGCCCTCAGCGCATTGACTGTGACTTCCTGGTCCTTCTTCTGAGCCTGAAACAGGACGATGGGCCGGATAGAGTCGGCGTCACGGCTGGCCGCCTCGGCCAGCGCGGTTCGCCTGGCAATCGCGGCGTTGACCGCGTTCTGCCAGGTGTCGTGCTCGGAGAGCATGATGGGCAGCTTAATCATGTCCGCGGTCTTCAACTCCTGGGCGGTGACGCTGTACAGAATGTTCGACTTGAGCCGGGGTGTGGCTGTGAACTCAATAATAGCGCTTGGATTGACCCGGGCCTGCATGTCGCGGGTCAGCCCCGTCACCGCGTTGTGCGCCTCATCTACAATCATCAGCGGGCGGTGGAGGTGCAGCAGGTTGGCGAAGGAGAACCTGAGCCGGCCGTTGTCCAGCCGCTCCAGACCTTGGAAGCCGTCGGGCAACGCTCCGAAGTGCGGCTCGAGGTGCTCATTATGGGCGTAAACCTTGCGCCCTTCGGTGCTTTTGACCCGCAGCGTCTGAATCGTGCCGACCACCAGGCAGCAGTGGTCGCGCAGCTCGGGCGGGCGGATATGGGCAAAGTCGGCAATGTCGAACACCCGCACCCGGCCGGCAAAGGCCGCGTCCAGGGCTTGGCGGCAGGAGTGGCTGGTGTTTTTGAGGGCTTCAACAGTCTGCGAGCGGATGGTGTTGGACGGGACCAGCCACAGGACGCTGGGGTGGTCTTTTTCAATCCAGGCGTCGCGCGCCACGGCCACAGCGTGCGCGGCCAGGATGGTCTTGCCCCCACCGGTCGGCAGCCGCAGGCAGACACAGGGCACATCCGGCAGCCCGTCCAGCGGCGTATAGGCCCCGGCGTAGCGGCCCAGCCGCCCGGCCAGCTCGGGCTCGCGCGTCAGCGTCGCGTAGGCGGTCTGCGGCCCGGCGATGCGCGCCGTCTCAAAGAAGCGGCGCAGCGTGGACAGGGTATCGGTCTGATAGGGCTTGAGTTGCATGGGAGAAAGGGCTGAACCCGGATTCATCTGATTCTGAGATTCTCTTGATTTTCCTCACCCCCGCGCCCGCACATCATACGGCAACTGCTTGAATACTACACGCTCCCGCTCCAGCGTGGGCCGGCCAAAGCGCGACTGCTCGCCGTAGACCGTCAGCCGATAGTCGGGATGCGCCCGCACGAAGCAGGGATGCGCCGCGGCCACCTGCTCACGAATCAGCCCCAGCGTGCCCCGCGTCAGCACATTGCCGCCGTCCGGCCGTCGGTCGCCCAGAATGCCGTTGTACAGCAGGGCGTAGGCCGAGCCGCCGTGCAGGCCGAGCAGGGGTGACAAGGACGGACTGCGCGCGTGGCCCGTCCAGGGCCGGTCGGTCTCACTGAACCACACATGGGCGGCCAGCGTCGGAAACCCTATCGCACCGCTGATGCGCCCCTCGGCGTCAAACACCGCCGGCCCCAGCCGGAAGAAGCGGAAGCCGCCCCCGCCCTGCCAGCCGACCGCCTTGGAGATGCCGCCCTGCTCGCCGGCAATGACCTGCTTCAGCCGGGGCACGCAGTGCGTCACCGCGTGCCCGCCCATCTCAAGGCCGATCCAGCGGCGGCCCATCTTGTGGGCCACTGCCGCGGTCGTGCCCGAGCCGAGAAACGAGTCAAGCACCAGATCGCCGGGGTTGGTGGCGATGTGGAGGATACGCTGAATAAGGCGTTCGGGTTTCGGGGTCTCGAACACTGCCGACTTCCCAAATAACTCAATGATTTCCCGTTTCGCCTCTTGCGTATTGCCTGTCTCTTCATGCGACCACCATGTCCAGGATTGCCTGCCCTTGGCCTCTGAGAGATAATTCTTCCTGCGTGGCACGCCTTTTCCATCCTTACCGAACCAGAACCTTCCTTCTTTGACCTGCTTCAAGAAAACACTTTCCACATTCTTCCAGCACGAGCCTTCCGGCGGATAGTATTCAACACCTCCCGGAGTGACGATTTTGTACATTTGATTGGGCCTGTAGCCCTGTGCGCTGAAATCCCGCGAAACCCACACACCACGGGGGTCCCTATCCGGGTTTTTGTATTCTTCCCTCTGGCGTTGGCTCAGCGGAAGCAGATCAGCGTTTTCACGGAATGCTTCTACGTTTCTGGAATAGACAAGCAGGTTGTCGTGTCCGTCGCCAAGAACCGCGCGAAAATCGGGTGAAGTTCTCTTCTGCCAGACAACATTTGCGACAAAGTTCTTCCGCCCGAAAACCTCGTCCATGACGACCTTGAGATAATGACCTTCGTTGTCGTCAATCGAGACCCAGATGGACCCGTCTTCGGCCAGCAGTTCGCGCAGCAGCTCGAGCCGCGGCCACATCAGCGCCAGCCAGTGGCTATGCTCAAGATTGTCGTCGTAGTGCGCAAAGGCCGAGCGGGTGTTGTACGGTGGGTCAATGCAGATGCACTTCACCCGCCCGGCGTAGAATGGCATCAGGGCTTTGAGCGCGTCCAGATTATCGCCCTGCATCAGCAGATTACCGGCCTCCGGGTCGCCAGCCGACAGCGCCGGCGCTTCCTCCAGCAGCCGATACGGCACCCGGCCGGCGGTGCGCATATCTTCGTCTCGGGTCAGCCAGTGCAGGGTGGGCATATCAGAGCAGTTTGACCAGGGCCACAGTCAGACCGATAATCGCCGCCGCCTGCGCCCACAGCACCCGATACATCTCGGCCCGCAATTCCGCAATGTCCGCTCTCGTCGTAGCCTGGAACTCGGCAATGTCCGCTCTCGTCGTAGCCTGGAACTCGGCAATGTCTGCTTTCGTCGCGTCGCGTAACTCGGCGATGTCCGTCTTCACCTCCTCGCGTAACTCGGCGATGTCCGTCTTCACCTCCTCGCGTAACTCGGCGATGTCCGCCTTCACCTCCGTGCGCAACTCGGCGATGTCCGCCTTCATCTCCGTGCGCAACTCGGCGATGTCCGCCTTGGCCGCTACGCCTTCGGTGACGGCACTCCGCAGCACGCCAACGACCGCCGCGGCCTGCGTTTCGTTCATCCCCGCCTCGGTCAGTTGACGGGCAGCGGTCAGGGTATCGAAGAGCATGCTTGTCTCCCCTCAAGGTGTCTTGTGAGCCAGAGTATAGCCTGGTGAGGCCAGCGGGGCGACCCGGGGCAGCCGGGGGTCTCAGTCAGCCTCGGCCTTCGGGACCTCCGACATAGCTTGCTGGTATTCAGCGATCCATCGTTCAGCCTCTTCCTCGGTGTAAGCTCCGGTAACGGCCCCGTCTGGCGGTTCGTGACTAAGCGGTTTGTCAAGGTGTGGCGTCAACTTCTCTCGCAACTGCTGTGCGTGTTCATCGGACAAGCCTTTGACAAGGGAATCAATGTCTTCCTGACTCAGCCCGCCTGCGAAGACCACACCAGATAAGTCAGAGGGTTTACCGATTCCATCCCTTATTCTTTCTTCAAATGAAGCGTCAAACGCCGCTGGGAATCCAACTCCTTGCAACTGCGCCTTCCTAAAGATTAGCCCCTTGCAACTGCGCGCCCTCAAGATCAGCCCCTTGCAACCACGCCCTCCAAAGCTTAGCCCCGTGCAACTGCGCGTGCGCAAGCTCAGCCCTTTGCAACTGCGCATCCATAAGCTTAGCCCCTTGCAGGCGTGCTTGGCTCAAGTCGGCCTTTGCTAAACGCGCTCCAGCGAGACGAATTCCCTTCAGCCAACTCCCTTGCAGATTGATAGGGCAATTTTTGAAAACCTCGTACTTCTGCACAAAGAGCGAGGTTCATCAGGACCTCACGCGCTGCGGCGCAACAACTCCTCTAAGGCGCGTCCGTGGCGGTCAAGGGCCTGGCTCTGCCGCTCCAGGGCCTGGCTCTGCCGCTCCAATATCTGGCTCTGCCGTTCCAGTATCTGGCCCAGCATCTGGCTCTGCCGCTCCAGGGTCTGGCTCTGTCGCTCCAGCATCTGGCCCAACACAAGCCCCTGCCGCTCAAACGCCTCGCCCTGCTGTTTGACAGACTGGCTCATCATGTCAATTTCCCGGTCCCGCCGTTGCCCGGCTTTCTGCATCTGGAACAAGCCCCAGAAAATTCCACTCAGGCCCACCGCGCTGATGCCGACTTGTGCCCAGGTGGCGATGATCTGCTGTTCCATACCGTCCCCCTTCACCTCCGCGATGTCCGTCCTGGCCGCTACGCCTTCGGTGACGGCACTCCGCAGCACGCCAACGACCGCCGCGGCCTGGGTTTCGTTCATCCCCGCCTCGGTCAGTTGACGGGCAGCGGTCAGGGTATCGAAGAGCATGCTTGTCTCCCCTCAAGGTGCCTTGTGAGCCAGAGTATAGGCTATTGAGGCCAGCGGGGCGACTCGGGGCAGCCGGCGGTCTCAGTCAGCCTCGGCCTTCGGGACCTCCGACATAGCTTGCTGGTATTCAGCGATCCATCGTTCAGCCTCTTTCTCGGTGTAGGCTCCGATAACGGCCCCGTCTGGCGGTTCGTGACTAAGCGGTTTGTCAAGGTGTGGCGTCAACTCCTCTCGCAACTGCCGTGCTTGTTCATCGGGCAAGCCTTTGACAAGGGAACCAAAGGACCTCACGCGCTGCGGCGCAACAACTCCTCTAAGGCGCGTCCGTGGCGGTCCAGGGCCTGGCTCTGCCGCTCCAGCATCTGGCCTAAGGTTCCGCTCTGCCGCTCCAGGGCCTGGCTCTGCCGCTCCAATATCTGGCTCTGCCGTTCCAGTATCTGGCCCAGCATCTGGCTCTGCCGCTCCAGGGTCTGGCTCTGCCGCTCCAGCATCTGGCCCAACACGAGCCCCTGCCGCTCAAACGCCTCGCCCTGCTGTTTGACAGACTGGCTCATCATGTCAATTTCCCGCTCCCGCCGTCGCCCGGCTTTCTGCATCTGGAACAAGCCCCAGAAAATTCCACTCAGGCCCACCGCGCTGATGCCGACTTGTGCCCAGGTGGCGATGATCTGCTGTTCCATACCGTCCCCCTTCACCTCCGCGCGCACCTCCGCGATGTCCGTCCTGGCCGCTACGCCTTCGGTGACGGCACTCCGCAGCACGCCAACGACCGCCGCGGCCCGCGTTTCGTTCATCCCCGCCTCGGTCAGTTGACGGGCAGCGGTCAGGGTATCGAAGAGCACGCTTGTCTCCCCTCATGGTGTCTTGTGAGCCAGAGTATAGCTTGGTGAGACCGGCGGGGCGACCCGGGGCAGCCGTAGGTCTCAGTCAGCCTCAGCCTTCGGGACCTCCGACATAGCTTGCTGGTATTCAGCGATCCATCGTTCAGCCTCTTCCGCGGTGTAAGCTCCGGTAACGGCCCCGTCTGGCGGTTCGTGACTAAGCGGTTTGTCAAGGTGTGGCGTCAACTCCTCTCGCAACTGCCGTGCGTGTTCATCGGACAAGCCTTTGACACGGGAATCAATGGCTTCTTGACTCAGCCCGCCTGCGAAGACCACCTTAGATAAGTCAGAGGGTTTACCGATTCCATCCCTTATTCTTTCTTCAAATGGAACGCCAAACATCGCATGGAATCCAACTCCTTGTAACTGCGCGCTCCGAAGATCAGTCCCTCGCAACCGCGCTTCCATAAGATTGGCCCCTTGCAACTGCGCTTCCATAAGATTGGCCCCTTGCAACTGCGCACCCACAAGCCAAGCCCCTTGCAACTGCGCGTCCATAAGCTTGGCCCTTTGCAACTGCGCACCCCCAAGCTTGGCCCCTTGCAACTGCGCGTCCTCAAGCTCAGCCCCTTGCAACTGCGCACCCCCAAGCTTGGCCCCTTGCAACTGCGCGCTCCAAAGCTCAGCCCTTTGCAACTGCGCGCCCGCAAGCTTGGCCCCTTGCAACTGCGCGTACGCAAGCCTAGCCTCTTGCAACTGCGCGCCCGCAAGATCAGCCCCTTGCAACCGCGCGTGCCGAAGCCCAGCCCCTTGCAACTGCGCGCCCGCAAGCCTAGCCTCTTGCAACTGCGCGCCCGCAAGCCTAGCCTCTTGCAACTGCGCGCCCACAAGCTGAGCCTCTTGCAACTGCGCGTGCGCAAGCTGAGCCCCTTGCAACTGCGCGCGCCGAAGCTGAGCCCCTTGCAACTGCGCGTGCGCAAGCTGAGCCCCTTGCAACTGTGCGCTCCGAAGATCAGCCCTTTGCAGGCGTGCTTGGCTCAAGTCGGCCTTTGCTAAACGCGCTCCAGCGAGAGAAATCCCATTCAGCCAACTCTCTTGCAGATTGATAGGGCAATTTTTGAAAACCTCGTGCTTCTGCACAAAGAACAAGGTCAGCATACTTTGAACTTCTTCCGAAGGTTTCGCCTTGTGTTTTTCTCTGTATTCATCCCCGCTCGTCGTCTGCCGGATATGGGCACAGAGAATATCAAGCACGGTCTGACGTAGCTCCTGGGTGTCTTGTGCCAGATGGAAAAGCTCATAGGCCCCGCCCAGACGCACCAAGCCCTTTTCGTTCCCCAGATGCTCAATGGCGTTTTTCAGACGCTCCTGCCGCTGGCCCTGCTCGGACAGCACCCGATACATCTCGGCCCGCAATTCCGCGATGTCGGCTCTCGTCGTAGCCTGGAACTCGGCAATGGCTGCTTTCGTCGCGTCGCGCAACTCCGCGATGTCCGCCTTCACCTCCGCGCGTAACTCCGCGATGTCCGCCTTGGCCGCTACGCCTTCGGTGACGGCACTCCGCAGCACGCCAACCACCGCCGCGGCCTGCGTTTCGTTCATCCCCGCCTCGGTCAGTTGACGGGCAGCGGTCAGGGTATCGAAGAGCATGCTTGTCTCCCCTCATGGTGTCTTGTGAGCCAGAGTATAGCCTGGTGAGACCGGCGGGGCGACCCGGGGCAGCCGGGGGTCTCAGTCAGCCTCGGCCTTCGGGACCTCCCACATAGCTTGCTGGTATTCAGCGATCCATTGTTCAGCCGCTTCCGCGGTGTAGGTTCCGATAACGGCCCTGTTAACGGCCTCGTCTGGCGGTTGGTGACTAATCGGTTTGTCAAGGTGTGGCGTCAACTTCTCTCGCAACTGCTGTGCGTGTTCATCGGACAAGCCTTGGACAAGGGAATCAATGGCTTCTTGACTCAGCCCGCCTGCGAAGACCACCTTAGATAAGTCAGAGGGTTTACCGATTCCATCCCTTATTCTTTCTTCAAATGAAGCGTCAAGCGTCAAGTGGGATCCAACTCCTTGCAACTGCGCGATCAGAAGATCAGCCCCTTGCAACTGCGCGCGTGCAAGATTGGCCCCTTGCAACTGTGCGCTCCAAAGATCAGCCCCTTGCAACCACGCCCTCCAAAGATCAGCCCCTTGCAACTGCGCGTGCGCAAGCTTAGCCCCTTGCAACTGCGCGCGCGCAAGCTTAGTCCCTTGCAACCGCGCGCCCATAAGATTAGCCCCTTGCAACTGCACGCTCTGAAGCTCAGCCTCTTGCAACTGCGCATCTCTAAGCTTAGCCTCTTGCAACTGCGCATCTCTAAGCTTAGCCTCTTGCAACTGCGCATCCATGAGCTCAGCCCCTTGCAACTGTGCATCCCTAAGCTTAGCCTTTTGCAACTGCGCACCCATGAGCTTAGCCCCTTGCAACTGCGCATCCCTAAGCTTAGCCTTTTGCAACTGCGCACCTGCAAGCTCAGTCCTTTGCAACCACGCGTGCGCAAGCTTAGCCCCTTGCAACTGCGCATCCCTAAGCTTAGCCTCTTGCAACTGCGCGCCCACAAGCTTAGCCCTTTGCAACCGCGCACTCTGAAGCTCAGCCCTTTGCAACCACGCGTGCGCAAGCTCAGCCCTTTGCAACCGCGCGTGCGCAAGCTTAGCCCTTTGCAACCGCGCGCCCATAAGCTTAGCCCTTTGCAACCGCGCGTGCGCAAGCTCAGCCTCTTGCAACTGCGCGCCCACAAGCTTAGCCCTTTGCAACCGCGCCTTCATAAGCTCAGCCCCTTGCAGGTGTGCTTGGCTCAAGTCGGCCTTTGCTAAACGCGCTCCAACGAGCTCAATCCCATTCAGCCAACTCCCTTGCAGATTGATAGGGCAATTTTTGAAAACCTCGTGCTCCTGCACAAAAAGCAAGGTCAGCATACTTTGAACTTCTTCCGAAGGTTCCGCCTCGTACTTTTCTCTGTATTCATCCCCGCTCGTCGTCTGCCGGATGTAGGCGCAGAGAATATCAAGCACGGTCTGACGCAGCTCCTGGGTGTCTCGCGCGAGATGGAAAAGCTCATAGGCCCCGCCCAGACGCACCAAGCCCTTTTCGTTCCCCAGATGCTCAATGGCGTTTTTCAGGCGCTCCTGCCGCCGGCCCTGCTCGGTTTCCCGCACCCCGTCGGCCTGCGCGTTCGCCGCCTTTTCCATAGCCTCGGCCCGCCGGTAGGACATCAGGGCTTGCAGGGCAACCAGCACCCCGCCCATGCCAATGCCGAGAAACTTCAGGGTCTGATACTTCCTTGAGGGCTCGCCTTTCGTTATCCCCAAAAGATCGAAAAGCCACTCAGGAGATAAGAACATAGTAGTCAGGAAGCCCCCCAGCAGCACGGCGAGAATGCCGAGAAGAGACCGCAGAAAGATCGGGAAGAGGTTCATCAGGACCTCACGCGCTGCGGCGCGGCAACTTCCCCTCATGTGTCTGACCCAGGCGCGGTATGGGCGGTTCATCAGGACCTCACGCGCTGCGGCGCAACAACTCCTCTAAGGCGCGTCCGTGGCGGTCCAGGGCCTGGCTCTGCCGCTCCAGCATCTGGCCTAAGGTTCCGCTCTGCCGCTCCAGGGTCTGGCTCTGCCGCTCCAATATCTGGCTCTGCCGTTCCAGTATCTGGCCCAGCATCTGGCTCTGCCGCTCCAGGGTCTGGCTCTGCCGCTCCAGTATCTGGCCCAAGGCTTCGCTCTGCCGCTCCAGCATCTGGCCCAACACAAGCCCCTGCCGCTCAAACGCCTCGCCCTGCTGTTTGACAGACTGGCTCATCATGTCAATTTCCCGGTCCCGCCGTCGCCCGGCTTTCTGCATCTGGAACAAGCCCCAGAAAATTCCACTCAGGCCCACCGCGCTGATGCTGACTTGTGCCCAGGTGGTGATGACCTGCTGTTCCATACCGTCCCCCTTCACAATCTGCTCGTCCGGTCAGTGATGTAGCGCATTATCGCCCGGCGCGCAAAAACGCCTCAATCCTGTCCCGGACCCGCCGGACAAGAGACACGCCATGACAAAACCGCCAAAAGCAGCCACAATAGCCCCATGCAAAACGTTCACCTCAGCCGCCTGCGGCTCATCGGACTGGCCGAAGGCAGCTCATTTCTGGTACTGCTCGGCATCGCCATGCCGCTCAAATATCTGGGCGATATGCCGCTGGCGGTGACGCTCGTCGGCTGGGTGCATGGCCTGCTGTTCATGGCCCTGTGCGTCGCCGCCCTGCGGGTCAGGCGCGCGCTGGGCTGGGATATCAGAGCCACGCGCCGAGTCGTGTTGGCCGGGCTGCTGCCGTTCGGCCCATTTGTGATTGACGGCTGGTTACGCAAAGAGGATGCGACACGCCCATGACCGTTGCCGTCGTGTCCCATCCTCACAGGAGGGAAGAGCATG
Organism: uncultured Binatia bacterium (SeqCode); assembly: GCA_965242605.1. Taxonomy (GTDB): domain Bacteria; phylum Desulfobacterota; class Binatia; order Bin18; family Bin18; genus JAAXHF01. The sequence goes on from CBDESS010000001.1 coordinate 1,252,399, forward strand.
ACACCCTGTCAAAAAGTGGCGCTCGTGACGGGAGCCGGCACAGGTATCGGCAAACACCTGACGCTGGCCCTGTTGGCAGAAGGCTATGCGGTCGCGCTGGCCGGCCGGCGGGCCGCTCTGTTAGAGCAAACGGTCAGCGAAGCCGGCGAGGCCGGGGATCGGACCCTGGTCGCGCCAACCGACGTGGGCGACCCGGCCGCGGTGCGCGCCCTGTTTGACAAGCTCCGCGAAAAATTCGGGCGGCTCGACCTGCTGTTCAACAACGCCGGCCGCGGTGCGCCGCCGATTCCCCTCGAAGACCTGTCGTATGAGCAGTGGCAGAGCGTAGTTGATGTGAATCTGACCGGTGCCTTCCTGTGTACCCAAGAGGCGTTCAAGCTCATGAAGAACCAGGACCCGCGCGGCGGACGGATCATCAATAACGGCTCGATCTCGGCCCATGTCCCGCGGCCCAACTCGGCCCCCTACACCGCCACCAAGCACGCCATGACCGGGCTGACCAAATCGACCGCGCTTGACGGTCGCAAGTACAACATTGCCTGCGGCCAGATTGACATCGGCAACGCCGAGACGGAGCTGACAGCCAGCATGAAGCAGGGCGTGCCGCAGGCCAACGGAACGGTGGCGGCCGAGCCGACAATGGACGTGGAGAACGTCTCGCGGGCGGTCGTGTATATGGCCAGCCTGCCCCTGGACGCCAACGTGCAGTTCATGACGGTCCTGGCGACCAGGATGCCGTATGTGGGCCGGGGCTAGCACCCCGCGGAGAAGCGCCTGTGTCTGCCAGCGAGCTGTGTTTTTTGACCGCCACCGAACTGGCCGGCCGTATCCGTCGCCGGGAGGTGTCCTGCCGGGAAGCCCTTGAAGCCCATCTGGAGCAGATTGAGCGGATCAACCCGCAGGTGAACGCGATTGTCACCCTCGTTGCCGAGCGGGCGATTGACCAGGCGCGGCGGGCTGACGCCGAGACCGCGCCCGACGCCCGCGGGCCTTTGTACGGCCTGCCTGTCGCCCATAAGGACCTCGTCCTGACCAGAGGCATACGGACGACCCTCGGCTCGCCCATCTTTGCCGACTTTGTACCCGAGCAGGATGAAATCATTGTGGAGCGCATGAGACAGGCCGGGGCCATTACCCTTGGCAAGACCAACGCGCCCGAGTTTGGGGCCGGCTCGCAGACCTATAACGCGGTGTTCGGGGCCACCCGCAACCCGTATGACCTGAGCAAAACCTGTGGCGGCAGCAGCGGCGGGGCGGCGGTTGCCCTGGCCTGCGGCATGATACCGCTGGCCGACGGCAGTGACCTCGGCGGTTCGCTGCGCAACCCGGCCAGTTTCTGCAATGTGGTCGGGCTGCGCCCCTCGCCCGGGCGGGTCCCGGTCTGGCCGCACCGGGTGGCCTGGTTTCCGCTGGCGGTCGAGGGGCCGATGGCGCGCACGGTGCAGGATGCGGCCCTGCTGCTGAGCGTCCTGGCCGGCCCCGACCCCCGAGCCCCGCAGGCGATCAACGCACCGGGCGGCCTTTTCAACCAGGCCCTGGAGCGGTCTTTTCAGGGCGTGCGCATCGCCTGGAGCCGGACCCTGGGCGGCCTGCCGGTTGATCCGCGGGTCAGCGCGGTGCTGGAGTCCCGGCGGGCGGTCTTTGAGGGGCTGGGCTGTATTGTCGAAGAGGCCACGCCGGATTTCAGTCATGCCGACGAGATTTTCCGGGTCTGGCGGGCGTGGTATTTTGAGCTGGCCTTGGGCGAGCTGCTGGCCGATCATCGCGCCCGGATGAAAGACGCGGTGGTCTGGAATATCGAGCAGGGCCAGAAGCTGAGCGGTCCCCAGATCGGCCAGGCCGAACGCCGGCGCACCGAACTGTATCATCACATGCGGGAGTTCATGGACCGCTACGCCTTCCTGATCGCCCCGGTGTCTCAGGTCCCGCCGTTTGCTGTGGAGCAGGAGTATGTGACCGAGATCAACGGCATCGCGCTCGACAGCTACCTCGACTGGATGAAGTCGTGCTCCTGCATCAGCGTCACCGGCCTGCCGGCCATCTCGGTGCCGGCCGGATTCACGCCCGAGGGGCTGCCGGTCGGGGTGCAGATTGTCGGCCGCTATCAGGACGAGCCAGGCCTGTTGCAGTTGGCCCACGCCTTTGAGCAGGCGACCGGGGTGTGGAAGCGAAGGCCGGCGGTCGTCGCCTGAGCCGCGCCGACCGCCGGCGGAGCGGGACAACATGGCTCACGCCTACGATCCGTACTACCGGGATTTTCCGTCAAACCTCCTGCCGGCCCGCACGCCGTTCACCCGCGCCGGCCAGGGTGATGCCGGCCACATCTTCATCTACATGACGCGCAAATGGATGCGCTGGAGTCTGGTCCTGGACAGAACCCGCCTGAACCTGATTCACGACGAGGCCCGGCAGTGCATTCCGCCCGGCTTCTCCCAGTTCTGGCTGCTGGAAAAGCGCTACAGCACGGCCCGACTGGGCGGACGGGCACGGCCTTCGCTCAAGCACTATCCGCTTGACCGCTTTCGGCCTCCGCCCGAGACCGGGCGTCCAGGCAAGAGGAACGATGCTGACCCCCTCATCAAGAAGAGCGCATCATTCGCCTTGCTTGAAGAAAAGCTGCTGATCGTCCTGCGCGAGCCGCGCAGGCGGCCCGACGGCAAGGGCGATGTGCTGTCCTACCATCTGCGTGAGGCCGAAGCGCGGCGGGCGGCTGAGGCATATACGCGGAGGTCCCGGTGCCGGGCGGTCGTCGCCGGGCTGCTCTGGGACGAGTTGTGGTTTTAGCAGGAAACGGGATCAGTTTCCCTGGAGCCGGGCTGCGCGGCGACGGACTTCGGGGCAGAAAATGGTCGCCTGCTCATTTCTGCCCATCTTCTCCAACACCTCGGCAAAGCGGTGACACATTGACAGGGCGTACTCACAGGCGGCTCAGCTCGCAGAGGCGACGACAGGGCAAAAGACTTCAAGGAATCGGGCGGATGAGAGAAGCCCAGAGCAAGGATGCGCTGTCCACCCTGCACTGAGAAGCGCATGTCGTGCAGCTTCAGTCCGCTTTGGGACCACGCCGTGTGCGCCCCTCCTCCTGTCCAGACGCCAATGAGCAGGATGCAGAGCCAGGCTTTGCCCCTGGCAGCTCGCAGGGCCAGCAGAGGCCGCGGCCGGCGCAGCCTACCAGCGAACGATTGAAGTCCCCCAGGTCAGCCCCCCGCCGCAGCCGCACAGGGCAAGAACATCGTCGGGCTGCACCCGGCCGGCCCGGACGGCCTCGTCAAGCGCAATCGGGATAGAGGCGGCCGAGGTATTGCCGTAATGCTGGACGTTGCAGTACACTTGGTCCATCGCAATCTGAAGACGGTCGGCCACCGCCCGGATGATGCGCTGGTTGGCCTGATGGGGAACCAGCAGGCTCACGTCCGCGGTCGACAGGCCGGCCTTGTCCAGGGCTTTCCGGGTGACCTCGGATAAGGCCCGGACGGCGACCTTGAACAGCTCAGGCCCCTTCATCTGAATGCCCCACTCTTTGGGGTGCGAGCCTTCCTGGTCAGCCGTCTGTCTATGGTCGGAGCGCACATGCAGCAGCTTCCACAGCGCCCCGCTCGATTCCACTACGGTGCTGAGCAGACCGCGTTCGTCTGACCGGGCGTTCTGGGTATCCAGGACAACCGCCCCGGCCCCGTCGCCAAACAGGACACATGTCGAGCGGTCTTCCCAGTTGACCATCGTGCTGAGAGTATCGGCCCCGACCAGCAGCAACCGGTCGTAGTCGCCACTCTTGATATAGCTGTGGGCGACAGACATGCCGTACACAAAGCCGGCGCATGCCGCGTTCACATCAAAGGCCGGGATATTGTCGAGCCCGAGGCGGGCCTGGAGCAGGCAGGCGGTGGAGGGGAAGGCATAGTCGCCGGAGACGGTGGCCACCACAATCGCCTGGAGCCGCTCGGCCTGGAGGCCTGAGGCGTCCAGGGCCTGGCGGCTGGCCTGGTCCATCAGGTCGAGGATATCCTCGCCCTCGGTCATCACATGCCGTTGGTGGATGCCGGTCCGGCTGACAATCCAGTCATGGCTCGTGTCAACACGTTTTTCCAGGTCGGCATTTGTCAGACAGGTCGTGGGGACGGAGGAGCCGGTACCGATGATGCGAGCGCCCATGCGCAATCCCTTTCTCTCTCCTGCCCCCCGCCTTACTCCGTCCATTTGCGAAACGCGATGGTCGCGTTGGTGCCGCCAAAGCCAAACGAGTTTGACAGCACCGCCCGAACCGGTGCCTTTCTCGGCGTGTTGGGGACGTAATCAAGGTCACAGTCTGGATCAGGTTCTTCATAGTTGATGGTCGGCGGCAGGGTGTCACGGTCGAGGACCAGAGCGGCGTAGACCGCTTCGACCCCGCCGGCGGCCCCGAGCAGATGACCGGTCATGGATTTGGTTGAACTGATCGCCAGCCGTCCGGCATGTTCGCCAAACACCCGTTTGATGGCCTCGGTCTCGGTGGCGTCGTTGTACGGGGTCGAGGTGCCGTGGGCGTTGATGTAATCAATCTCGGTCGGATGGATATTCCCGCTGCGCAGGGCCTGCTGCATGCAGCGGACGGCCCCTTCTCCCTCGGGCGAGGGGGCCGTCATGTGGTGGGCGTCACAGTTTGCGCCATAGCCGACCACCTCGGCGTAGATTTTCGCCCCGCGCTGGCACGCCGATTCCAGCTCTTCCATCACCACCATGCCGGCACCTTCGGCCATGACAAAGCCGTCCCGACGCCTGTCAAACGGGCGGCTGGCTTTCTGGGGATCGTCGTTGTGGGTCGAGACCGCCTTCATGGCGATAAAACCGCCCAGCCCCAGGGGGGTGAGGGCGGCTTCTGCGCCGCCGGCGATGACCGCCTGTTGTTCACCGAGGCGAATCAGCCGAAACGCCTCGCCAATGGCATGCGACCCGGACGAGCAGGCGCTCGTCGGGGTGTAGTTGACGCCCTTGGCACCGTAGTGAATGGCAATCTGACCGGGGGCCAGGTTGGCGATCAGCTTGGGAATAAAAAACGGCGAGACCTTTTTGAGGCCGGTGTCGAGGAAAACTTTATGGTAGGTTTCAATGCTGGTCAGGCCGCCGATGCCGACACCGACGATCACCCCCACGAGGTCTTCATTGTCCGGCGTGATCGGCAGGCCGGCCTCGTCCATTGCCATTTGGGCCGAGGCGTAGGCGTACTGGATGAAGGGGTCCATCTTCTTGATTTCGCGCTTCTCAATGAACTCCTCAGGCACAAAATCCGTGACCTCGCCACCAATCCGGGTCGGAAAGTCCGATACGTTGAAGCGGGAGATTGGCCCGATACCAGAGCGGCCTTTGAGCAGTCCGGTCCAGTTTTTCTCAACCCCCGTCCCGAGCGGCGTGACCAAACCCAACCCAGTAATTACGACGCGACGGCGTTCGTCTTTCATAACCCCCTGCCTTATGTCGCACACAAGGAACCCGGCTACCTTAGAGGCTCTGTTTCCGGCCTGTCAACTCCGCTGACCCCGGACCCGGCTCGGCGGGCGCGGGCAGCAGTGCCACAACGCAGCAGAGAAGAGGCCGGCTCACAGGGGTATTCAAAGCCGGGATGCCGGCAATGTCAATCCGCAGGCGTGGCGACCCCAGAACATCGGTCAGCCGCTTTTCCGGCAGTGGTGGTTTCTGCTAAGAGAGGGCAGGACGACACAAAGGGAGGCACAGACCATGTTTACCCATCCCGTGATTTCTGCCGACGGCCACATTGATCTGCCGTGTTTGCCGGCTCGCCTGTTTACCGACAACGCCCCGGCCAGTCTGAAAGACAAAATGCCCAAGGTCGTAGACCGACCCGAGGGCAAAACCTGGGTGTCCCACCAGGGAACAGCTCTGGGACTCGTCGGCGGTATGGGCTCGGCCGGACGCCGGTACGTTCCGGGCCAGATCTACCGGGCCGACCGCATGGCCGAGACGGGGCTGTACGAAGACCAGAGCCGGGGCGTTATGCGGACCGCTATCCCTGAGCTGCGGCTCAAAGATCAGGAGCGGGACGGCGTGGTCGGCGAAGTCCTGTATGGGGTGCTGGGCGCGGCCAGCCGCATCAACGACCCTGAGGTCAGCGATGTGGTGGTGACGATCTACAACGATTTTGCCGCCGACTTCACCACAACCAACCCCAGCCGTTTTGCGTGTGTGGCGAGCCTGCCCACTTCAACCGAAGAGCGGACGGCCAGGGAGCTCCGGCGCTGCGCCAAACTGGGCCTCAAGGGCGCGGAGCTGACGGTCCAGCACGGCATGAAGCCGCTGTGGCATCTGGACTGGGAGCCGGTGTGGCAGGCGGCCCACGAAACCGGCCTGCCGGTCCACCTGCACACCATCGGTCCCAAAGCCGATATGCAATGGCTGCAAGACCACCGCTCGCGGCGGATGTGGCTGGCCACGATTCTGACCGAGTTTCAGATCTCGATGGCCGGCTTTATGGGCGCGATTATTTATGGCGGTGCCCTGGAGCGTTATCCGAATCTGAAGATCGTGATCGGCGAGGCCGGCATCGGCTGGATTCCCTATGTGCTTGAACGCATGGATTACGAGTGGGAGGATCAGTTCAGAGACCTGGAGCTGACAATGCCCCCCAGCGAGTACTGGTACCGCCAGATGTACGCCACCTTCCAGCAGGACCAGACCGGCATTGACCAGATTGAGAAGGTCGGCGTCAACAACGTCATGTGGGGCTCGGACTTTCCCCACCCGGACGGCGTGTGGCCGGACTCACAGGACTTCTTGCACAAGCAGCTCGGCCACCTGCCGCACGACATCCGCCGCAAACTGGTCTATGAGAATGTCGGCAAACTGTACGGGTTTCCGCTCGGCCACGAGAGCAACGGGCGAGACACGCCGCCCGCCCGCGCTCATCGATAGGCTGCGAGCGGGGTGGTCCGGTTCCCTGAAGCCGAACGCAGCAGTAAACAGCTACCCGAGTTGCCCCGATTCGGAGCCTGAAACGAACCAGCCTGCTTCGAGAAGGAACTAACCCGGGGGGTGCACCCCCAGCCAACCCGTGAGCGGCACAGTATGGACGACACTTCCCTTCACGAGCGTTTCCTGCGCAGTGCTCCCCCGGCCGATTTCTGCTCCCTGCGCCTGGTTGAGGAGCGCTCGCAACATCTCGCTGTCCGTCAGAATATCGTCCAGCCTGTGACCAACGCAGAAGACCGCGGGGCCATGATTACAGTCATGGACCGCGGGGGACTCGGCTATGCCGCGACCGGCGACCTCAGCCAAGCCGGGCTGCGTCGGGCGGCCGAACACGCCCGGGCCTGGGCCAGGCGCAGCGCCGGCCACAGCGTATTTGACTTTTCCCGGCTCCAGTTGGCCAGCTCCAGCGGCAGCTATACGACCCCGGTTGCGCAGCCGTGGGACTCGGTGTCGCTGGGCGGGAAAATTGACCTCCTGCGCCGCGTCTGCGAGCGACTCAAAACAGATGCGCGCATTGTCGATTGGGAGGCCAGCCTGTTCTACTCAGAGCACCAGACGCGCTATCTGACCGAAGGCGGACAGACCCGACAATGCCTGCGCTCTGTCGTCCCGATGCTGAGCGTCACCGCCAACGCCGGCTCAGACACCCGGATTCGGACCTTTGGCGGCCGCGGCTTCTGCCGTCAGGGCGGCCTCGAAGTGCTGGACCAGACCGGATTCGAGGCTGCCGCCCCCCGGATTGCCGACGAGGCCCTGCAACTGCTGGCCGCCCCCAACTGTCCACAGGGCAGGATGGATGTCCTGCTCGCCCCCGACCAAATGATGCTCCAGATTCATGAGTCCATCGGCCACCCCTTGGAGTTGGACCGCATTCTGGGCGACGAGCGCAACTATGCCGGGACCAGTTTTGTCACCCCGGATATGTTCGGCAACTACCGCTACGGCTCGGACTTGCTCACCGTCACTTTTGACCCCACCCGGCCCGAAGAGTTCGCCAGCTACGGCTTTGACGATGACGGCCAGCCGGCCCGGCGGGCCTGCCTGATCCGGCGCGGCATCCTGCAACGCGGCCTTGGCGGGCTGAGCTCACAGGCGCGCAGTGGCCTGCCCGGCGTGGCCGCCTCCCGCGCCCAGAGCTGGAACCGGCCACCCATAGACCGCATGGCCAACCTGAACCTGGAGCCGGGCGTGTCCAGCTTTGCCGAGATGGTCGCCGCGGTCGAACGCGGCATCTACATGCAGACCAACACCTCGTGGTCCATAGACGACTCGCGCAACAAGTTCCAGTTTGGCTGCGAGTGGGGCCGGCTGATTGAAAACGGCCGGCTGACCAGCGTGGTCAAAAACCCGAACTACCGCGGCATATCGGCGACCTTCTGGCGCAGCCTCACAATGGTCGGCGACCAACTCCAGGTCCTGGGCACGCCGTACTGCGGCAAGGGCGAGCCGAACCAGATCATTCGCGTCGGCCACGCCTCGCCGCCGTGTCTGTTCGGCGATGTTGAAGTCTTTGGGGGCGCTTCGTGATGCAGGAGTATTTTGCCGACATCGCCGACTCTCTCGGCGCACTGCTCAGCGGGACCGAAATCTATACCTGTCACTTTGCGGCTGAAGACTCGGACTTTGTCCGCCTGAACCGCAGCGCTATCCGCCAGGCCGGCAGCGTGGCCCAGCGCCTGCTGACGTGTGAACTGATCGAGGGCCGGCGTCATGCCTCGGGCGAGCTCACGCTGTCCGGCGACCTGGCCCTCGACCGCCCCCGGCTGGCCAGGTGTATTGAACACCTGCGCGAGCAGTTGCCCCACCTGCCCGAAGACCCGCATCTCCTGTACGCCACCGAGGTGCAGTCGAGCGAGCATCTGGGCGAGAACCGCCTGCCCGAAGACAGCGGGGCGATTGTCTCCGCGGTGCTCAACGCCGGCCGTGGGCACGACCTGGTCGGCCTGTACGCCGCCGGCAGCATTCACCACGGGTTTGCCAACTCGTTCGGGCAGCGCAACTGGTTTTCAACCTGCACCTGTAACCTGGACTGGAGCCTGTATGTCGAGGCCGACAAAGCGGTCAAGAGCCGCTACGCCGGTTTTGTGTGGGACCCGGCCGAGTTCAGCCACAAGATGGACGCGGCCAAGGCCCAGGTGGCCGGCCTGTCCAAGCCGGCGCGGACGATTTCACCGGGCGAGTACCGGGTCTATCTGGCCCCGGCCGCCCTGGCTGAGATCGTCGAGTTGCTGTCCTGGACCGGCTTTGGCCTCAAAGACCACCGCACCAAGCAGACCAGCCTGCTCAAGATGCTCGAAGAGGGTCTGATGCTCAGCCCCCAGGTCACGCTCCAGGAAAACACCGCCGACGGTGTAGCGGCCAATTTTCAAGCCGCCGGCTTTCTCAAACCTGACCGGGTGACGCTGATTCAGGCCGGCGCTCTTGGCGAGTGCTTGGTCTCGCCCCGTTCGGCCCAAGAGTACGGCGTGCCACCCAACGGGGCCTCGAACTGGGAAATGCCGGCCTCCCTGGACCTGGCCGCCGGCACGCTCCCGGAGCGTGAGGTGCTGCGTCAGCTGGATACCGGCGTGTATATCACCAACCTGTGGTATCTCAACTATTCCGACCGAAGCGCGTGCCGCATGACCGGCCTGACCCGCTTTGCCACCTTCTGGGTTGAACACGGCGAGCTACAGGCACCGCTCAGCGTCATGCGCTTTGACGAGACCCTGTACCGGCTGTTGGGCAAGCAGCTGCTCGGGCTCACCGCGGAGCGCGACTTTCTGCTTGACCCCAGCACCTACCACGCCCGCTCAACCGCCAGCTTCCGGGGGCCGGGTGCCCTGGTTGAAGCCTTCCGCTTCACCCTGTAGACAGGTGGGATGGCGGACATCATCCCCTGGCGTTCTTGACAAAATTGTCACAGCGACCCGGTCGGTTGTCCGTCTTCCTGAGAAAATCGAACCCGGAGAATCAGAAGACCGCTTCTACTTCGTGCAGCACGAACCGGGGCTCCAGTACCCGGTGAACCAGATGGGCGTGTCAAGCGGAACGTTGCGCGTGTTGGCGGCTCATGACCGCTCTCCACGGGCAACCGGAGGCGTCCCTGATCGGCATTGAGGAGCCTGAGAACTACATCCACCCGTCCGCTCTTGAGTCGACGGCGCATCACCCACGGCTCCAGACCGCTGGACACAGCAGAGTGGCAGACACGCTATTGCCGCTGCGCTCTCAGGTCAGCCATTGCCTGCTATGCGCCTGGCGTTTTTCAGGACCGCCCGCCTGTTCACCGGATGGCAGGACAGGCGGAGGGCGGCTGCTGGGCGGTCAACTGCCGGCAGAGGCCGGCTGGACCAGGGTGAAACGCAGCCCGCACACCACGACCTGCGTATCGGACACCCGGCAGCCGCGCTCCTCGGCGCTCCGCAGCAACTGGTCACGGTCGGCAACGGTGATGTCAAGCCCGGCCAGCCCCTCGCCCCGGTCGTCGCCCAGTTCAACAAAGCGGACGCCGACGTTGTCGAGCGGCATCTCGGTCCGGCCCTGGGCGTCCCGGCACAGAGGAATCCCGGCGATACTGCTCCAGCGTTCGGCCAGGGCCCGGGGGTCGGGCGACTGGAGTTCCACCGCGGCGTAGCCGCTGATGACCTCGGTCCGCCGCTGGGCCGGCCAGCCGCGGCCACCGGCCGGTGCCCAGTGGCCCTCAGGCTCCATCCTGGCGTCCCAGTCGATTTCAAAAAACGCCCCGCCGGTGTCGGCCGGGTGGAGCTGCATGACGTGGAAGCCCCGCTCCTCTTCTTCAAAGGCGATGCGGACGCCGAGCGCGGCGGCCCGGGCCTTGCGGGCCAGCTGCGTCGCATGGCGGTCGCACTGGCAGATGACCATATAGCCGCCGTCGCCGTTGCGGCGCGTGAGATAGCGGCCGGCCGTGGTATTGGCCTGAATCGGGGCGACGACCTCCAGAAAGTTGTTGCCAACCGGCAACAGCGAGTTCTCCAGGCCAAAGACCCGCACGGCCGGATCGACAAAACACACCTCAAGACCAAAGACGGCCTTGAGGTCATCAACGACCGGGGCCAGCTTTTCGGCCACCAGACAGACTTGGCGCAGACGGATAGCCATTGGTGTTCTCCTGACCTTATAAAGAAAGACGAGGCGTTTTTTGCGAGCGCAAGGGCGGGCTGGGATTGCGGGCAGCCTGCCCGCCCCTGTCATGTTCTCCCGGGCTGGACGATCAGCGCTCGTAGCTGCGCAGCACCCGGCCCGGCATTCCGCCCTGGTACTCGTTGTCCTGATAGAGGATGTGGCCGCCGACGATGGTGTTCCTGATACCTTTGGACTTGGCGATAAACCGTTTGCCGCCCCCCGGCAGGTCCCACACATACTCGGGATCAACGGCGTCTACCGTCTCCAGGTCAAAGAGGGTCAGGTCGGCCACCATGCCCGGAGCGATCCGGCCCCGTCTGGGGATGCCGAACAGGTCGGCCGGGACCGAGGTCAGCTTGCGCACGCCCTCTTCGAGGCTCAACACCTGATGTTCACGCACCCAGGTGCCGAGCAGGTAGGTCGCATAGCCGGCGTCGCACAGCATATCGACGTGCGCCCCGCCATCGGACAGGCCGATCATGAACCGGTCGTCACTGACTAGGTTCTTGACCCCCTCTGGCTCAAAATTGAAGGCCTGGAGGTCAAACAGGACTTCGAGTTCGTCGGCCACCGCCAGGTCGAGGAAGGCATTGACCGGGTCTTTGCCTTGGTCGCGGGCGATCTCGGCCACGGTTTTTTTGCTGGCGACATGGGCCTGTACGGCCTCACTCCTGGCGTCAATGACCGTCATCCGGCCCCACTGGCCGGCAAAAATGCGCCGGCGGTTCATTTCATCCCGGAAGGCGTCCCGGAAGCCGGGGTCGGCGTAGAGCTTCATCTGCTCGTCAGCGCTCTTGTTGAACACCTGGTGCCAGGACGAGAAGATGGCGAACAGAAAGGGGTTCTTCATGTTGAACTGGACCCGCAGCGGACGGCAGGTCACCTGGGGCACGGCCTTGTCCCAGGCCAGGATGGGTTTGACCTTTTCCACCGCGTTCAGGTAGGACTCGGGCTTGCCCGGCTTGTTGAACAGGGCCAGGAAGGTCACTGGCCGCCGGCTCTCATCAACCAGGAATTTCAACAGGTCGTACTCGTCGTCGGACACCTGGCCGACATTGGTCCCGGTCAGGGCAATTTCAATTGTGCCCCGGCCCTCTTCCTTCATTACCTGACACAGTGCGCTCAGCTCGTCCCGGCTGGCGTTCCGGCAGGCCAGCGGCCGGCCCTCAAAACCGATGTGGTTGTTCAGAATCGTGGTCGTCAGGCCGAACGCGCCGGCCTGCATGGCGTCCCGGAACAAGCGCTGCATCTCGGCGATCTCGTCGGCGGTGGCGGCCCGCTCAAACGACGCTTCGCCAATCGCGTAGTGGCGGATCGGCGTCAGCGCCGCCAGCGAGGCAATGTTGATGCCCAGGCCGCGTTTCTGGAGCGCGTCCAGGTACTCGGCGTGGGATTCCCACTGCCAGTCAATGCCTTTTTCCATGACCTCATAGGGGATGGCCTCGACATTGACCAGGTCCCACATGACGATATCGCGCGACTGAGGCCGGACCGGGGCCACGCCCACCCCGCAGTTGCCCATCACCACGCTGGTAATGCCGTGCCAGGATGTGCAGGTCAGCAGCGGGTCCCAGGCGACCTGGGCATCGTAGTGGGTATGGGGGTCGATAAAACCGGGCGAGAGCACGAGGCCGTCGGCGTTGATTTTCTTGTGGGCGGCCTCGCCGGCACTCTTGCCGACCGCGGCGATCAGGCCGTCTTTGACCGCGACGCTGCCGTGGAAACTCGTCTTGCCCGTCCCGTCAACAATCCGGGCGTTGTCAATAATCAGATCGTACATAGGACCTCCTGTGTGTTTGTGCAGGCTCTCCAGCGTCCATGTGGCTGTCAGTGGCGCAGATCAACTTGTATACCCGGGGCGAGCCCCATCGCAACCCGATAGCCCCCCTCTTGGGCGGCGCTGAACTTCTCACACCAGGCATGTACGCTGTCCCGGATCGTGGGCTGCTTCTCTTCGCTGTCGGCATACTCGCCGACCATCGCAAAGACCGGCTCGCCGTGGGCTCCGGCCTCACCGACATGGGCGTAGAAAAACCCCAGCTCGTGTTTGCTCAGACCGTATTTTTCGCGCAGCGCCGTGAGCAGCCCCTTCATCAAGCGGTCACTGCGGGTCTCCCCGCCGATTGACATTGCGGCCAGGGTCACGAGGCCGTACTCGCGGCGGCCCAGCTCGATCACCCGGTCCACATACTCAACCGCTTCTTTGGCCACGGTGGGGCGCATGATCTCCTCGTCGCCGGCACCCAGCGCTCTGGCCAGCCGCATGGACAGCATCCAGTGGGTGTCGTCGCCACGCCCCATCATCGTCTCTTCGTCGATCAGGTTCTCGACGATATGCCGCCGGATACGCTGATCCATTGGCCCGAGGCCGGTATTCATGAAAATATCGCCAAAGGCCCGGATGTGCTGACCGGTGACATAGAACAGATTCAAGGCCCAGCGCTTGAGCTGCTCCCGGGACAACTGCCCGTCAACCAGCCCGTCGGTAAAAACCGGGCCCCAGCAGCGGCTTCTGGTCCTGGTGTCGAGTATACGAGCGGAGATTGTTGACAAACCCGCTTGTCTCCATAGCCTTCCCTCCTCCTCTGCTGTCGCATCCTGTATGCAGCCTGGCCCGCGCCACACAGGCAAGGGGAATCAGGTCTCGGGGGTGTGGGTCGAGTCGGGCGTGAGCCTGACCACGGTAGCACCCCAGCCCCCGGCCTCGGGCGGTGCGTCTTGAAAACTCTCGACGCAGGACAGGCGCGCCAGCAGCGACCGGATACTGTTGCGCTGTACGCCCCTGCCCTTGCCGTGGATGAGACGCACGGTGCTCAGGCCGGCCTGACAACAGGCCGACAGGTATTCCTCAACAACGCTGCGTATCTCGTGGGGCGCAAACGGGTGCAGATCGATCACGTCTTCGATCGGCAGGACGAGCGGCTCGGTCGGCTCAGCCCAGGCCGCTTCCGGCCCGGTCCCGGCAGACGGCTCTGAGGCGGGCAGAACAGCACGTCCGTCTGAAGCGGGGCCGAAGACGGCCCGCCAGACCCGGATGATTGTGTCGATCACCGCTCAGCCCCGCCAGGCGTACCCGGTCCGGCCTCTTCGTCCGCCCGGAGCACCATGTGGACATTCCAGCGGACCTCTTCCTCTTTGAAGAACAAGGCACCTTTTTTCTTGGGCGACAACAGCCGGCTGATGTCGCCATAGCAGGTCTGCGCCGCTCTGAGCAGCAACGGAATAATGCCCCGAGAGCCGACCGGCAGCTCTTCATAGAGAATGGCCAGGATATACTGGTGTTCAAGCAGAGCGGTTACCGCGGCTTCAGCCAGCTCTTCCCTGTCTGAGCCGTCGGGGTCGAGCGCGGCAATCAGCCGCCCGGCACGGGTCATGTAGTCCTGGTAGCGGTCGGCCGCCATGTTTGCCGCGGCCGCATTTTCGGCCTTGACCATGGCCTCAACCTCGGCCAGTTTTTCCCGGGCAAAGCTCAGGTAGAGCGGAGTCTGCCGGGCGGCATCGTGGGCATGCCACAAGCGGCCCTCCTCTTCCCAGCTATCCAGCGCATACCACGCGCTGTCGGGGGTCCGGCCCGGCTCGGGCAGCCATTCGATAGCACCAAAGCTGCTCATAAAGCCGTGGCCAGTCCAGGCCGCGGCCGCGGTCATACACACCACTACGCCGCCGGCCAGCCCCGACCACAGGCGCGGTCTCGCCTGTCCGGCAGCCAAGCTGCGCTTCACCAAAGGCAATCGTGATGCCCTTTTGATCACTTTGATATCACGATTGCCTTTTCAATCGGCCCCGGCCACAATGGATTTGAGGCGGGTATTACGCCCCTCCTCGTAGTCTACCACCCGGACGGTGAAATCCGCCACCAGGCGTTCACCGCCCGGCGCGGTCTCAAAAAAGAGCTTGTACACACCCGCAGTCGGAAAGACGTGGCGGACCGGCAACTCAGGCCCAGAGTAGACCTGTTTGGCTGGCCCACTCATCAGCTCGACCATCATCCGGTTCATCCGGGCGGCCGTCTCCCCGGCCCGGCCCGAGCCGTCTGCCAGCGTTCTCATCCGGTTCATCAGGGCCGCCATCTGTGGCGTATAGGTATGCTGGTGGCCAAAATGCTCGCCGTCCAGCCGCCAACTGGCCATATGCACCTCGGCTCCCAGATACAGCCCCAGGTCGGTCACCGGCGTCCCGCCGCGGCTGAAGACACACACCAGCTCAACCTCGTGGCCGGCGACCGGCGGGTCGGGCGAGGTCCGCAGGCTGACCCGATACGCGCCAAAGGCTTTGTCCCGGCTCAGCTCCGGCTCGGCGGCCGCTTCCCCTTCGGCGGCCTGCGCTCCACCCACCCGGACCCGAAACTGCTTCACCCAGCTCCGATCCTTATAGGTAAACTCGCTGACAATCATATACTCCCCGGCCTGGGGAAACACATGCGGAAAACGAAAACTGGCCGCGTCCAGGTCTTGGGCGGTCAGGGAGAAAAAGTCTTCATGGTGGGTATGGGCAAAAACGCCCAGGTCACGGCTGACGATAAACGTATGCAGCGCCCGCTCGTGCAGGATTTGGAGCGGGCCGAGCGCCTGCCCGCCGGCCGTGTCCAGCAGGCGAAAGTGCAGCCGCGTTTCGTGTCCGGCGTGAGGCGCGGCCGGCTCAAGCCTCAACTCCATATGGTAGGGGCGGGCAGGTTGACCAACCAGGATGTGGCCGGTCTGCCGCTCACAGCCGGGCAGGCCGACCGCCAAGCCGACCACCAGGCCGATGAGCCGCCGCCAGCCGCCGCCTGTGTCCCCTGGAATCCTGTCGCGCATGGCCCAATTTTCCCCCTATCGGCTCACCTTGCCGGCCCACGCTCAAGCCTGGTACCGTGTACCGATGTATGAAAAGACAAAAACATCAGTATTTGTCAATGCTTAGACACATGGGTCAGGAGCCTGGGGTATTGCTTTTGTCTGGCACTTGCTTTACGCTCAGGCATGGACCTTTGTGGAGCGTATAATGAGAGGGTGCATGGAGTGGAGGACATAAGAGTGATGCCAGTGGATCCACGGATGATTCATCTGTTCAGCTACTACCGTGACGCCGAACTGCGCGGGGCAAGCCTGCTGCTCAAGCTCATCATGCGCGTTGACGATCCCGAGTCCCAAATCAAGCTGTCCCGCCACCTGGCCGACGAAACGCGCCATGCATGGCTGTGGACCAAGCATATTGCCGACCTTGGGTGTACCCCCGTGTCCATAGACGACGGCTATCAGAGGCGGATCGGCAAGTCGGTCGGCATTCCCAAGACCCTGCTTGACCTGTTTGCCCTCACGGTGGTTGTCGAAGAGCGGGCCCAAGATCGCTATCTCAAACACGCCCAGCGGCCGGATGTTGACCCGCAGACCTTGCGCATCCTGCACGAAGTGACCAGGGACGAGCAGTGGCATATTGGCTGGATCAAGGCCAAGCTTGCTGAGCTGGCGGCGGCCGGCGGCGGGCCGGACAAGGCGCTGGCCAGCCTTGAGCGTTACCGGGCGATTGACCGGGCGGTGTTTGCCGACCTTGAGGCCAAAGAGCGCGAAGCCTTCGGCTTTTCCTTCTCCGATGCTCCCAGCCCAGGCCCCTGAACGCAAAAAAAAGAGTATTCGCCCCGCCCGTCAAAAGCGCTGGCTGCTCGCGCGCTGCGAGTACGGCCTGCTGCGGGGCGTCTTCTTCCTTTTTCAACACCTGCCGTTCCCCCTCGCCTTCCGCCTCGGCGAGGGCATCGGGCGGCTGCTGTACTGGCTGGACCGGCCCCACCGCCGGGTTGGCCTGACCAACCTCTCGCTGGCGTTTCCCGACAAGACGCAGGCCGAGCGGGCCCGGATTCTGCGCGAGAGCTGGCTGAACCTCGGCCGCCTGATCGCCGAGTTCTGCCACCTCCACAGCCTGACCCCGGACAACATCGCCGAGCGCGTCCGGTTTGCCGACCAATCCCAGTGGTCCAGCCTGCTCACAACATACCGATACACCGGCGCGCTCGTCCTCACCGGGCATTTCGGCAACTGGGAGCTGCTGGCCCACGCCCACGCCTGTTACGGCGCTCCGGTGCATATGATTCATCGGCGGCTGCGCAACCCGTTTGTCGACGAGTTCATCGTCACGCAGCGCCGCCACAGCGGCAATAACGTCATCCGCAAAACAACCGCGGGGATGGAAGTCGTGCGCGCCATTCGCAAAAAAGGCGTAGTGGTAGCTGCGGTCGACCAGAACGCCTCCGGGCGGATGGGCGTCTTTGTGCCCTTTTTCGGACACGTGGCATCGACCTCAGCCGGCCTGGCCGGCCTGGCCCTGGCCACCAGGGTTCCGGTCATCCCGGCCTTTCTGGTCCGAGAGCAAGGTTCCTGGCGGCATCGGATTGTTATCCTGCCGCCGGTTGAGCCTGTGCGCACCGGCAACCAGGCCGCCGACCTCGAGGCCACAACGGCAAAGTTTACTGCCGTCTTTCAACAGATGGTTGAGCAGTACCCCGACCACTGGCTGTGGATTCATCAACGCTGGAAGCGCCGCCCGCCGGGAGAAGCGCCGCTCTACTCTTGACCGCCCGGGCCAAGCCGCCCACCAGAAGCCCCCAAAGGAGCGTCACCATGTCTCTACTCCGCCGCTCGTTCTTGCGCGATCGTGCGCCGCTCGGTGCAGATGTCCGGGGGATCAGTCTCCTGGACCTCATCCTTGCCGTACTCGTGCTGACTGTGGTGCTGTTGGCCGCCGCCAAGCAGTTCAGCCGCTACGAGCCGGCCCCTGCCCCGGTCCCAGCCGAGCCGGCCGCCGGCGAACCGGAGGCGGGTTAGGTTGTGTGCCCGGTCCGAGCTGCGGAGGTCTCCGCGCGCCCCGCGTTGACCTTGACGAGCCGCACATCTGCGGCCTCCAGCAGCGGGCGGATCGTCTCCAGCTGATAGGCCCGGTCGTAGAAGATGCGGCTCATGCCGGTATTGATCAGCACCTTGAGGCAGTGGACGCACGGGCTATGGGTGACATAGATATCCGCATCCCGGATACTCACCCCATTCTTAGCCGCCTGGGCAATCGCGTTGATCTCGGCATGAATCGTCCGGGCGCAGTGCTCCTCGGTCTGCCCGTCCGGGGTGCGCGACTCCGCGACCAGACAGCCGACCTCAGTACAGTGGGGCAGACCCGAGGGCGCGCCGTTATAGCCCGAGGCCAGGATACTCCGGTCGCGCACGATCAGCGCCCCGACCTGCGCCCTGGGGCAGGTCGAACGTTCCGCCACCTGCCGGGTGATGGTGAGAAAATAGCGGTCCCACGACATCCGCCCACTCATCCCTGCTCCCCCCTGGGAACGCGGGCAGCCTGCCCTGGCCCCCCACTCATCGCAAATAAACCAGCCCCACACCAGCAGTCGCCTCATACACAAGCCCCTGCCGGCTCGCCGTCGCCCGAGACGCCACCGGCGTCACCTCTCCGCCCGGCGGCGGCAGCGGTTCAGCAAGCCTGAGCGGCGTCGGCACAAAGGTCAGCCCACACAGCCCGAGCGTACACCACGCCGAGACAAACCGGTACCGGTCGATCCCCGCCGATGGGTCGCGAACCGGAGGATGCGAGATACCCAGGACAGCCAGCACCACCAGCCACACATACCAGCCCACCCAGCAAAGCGAGCCCAGCACCACCAGGACGGCCAGAAAGGCCCGCGCAACCCAGCGATGACCGGGACCAAACAGGGCGTAGACCACATGGCCGCCGTCCAGCTGCCCGACCGGCAACAGATTGAGGCAGGTAACAAACAGGCCAAACCAGCCGGCCAGCGCAATCGGATGCAGCACCACGCTGACCTGCTCCGCATTGACGCCGAGGACGAGGGCCGTGAGGGCCGAGAACAGCAGCGAGTCGCCCAGCACCAGCCCCCCCTCAAAGGGCGACAGGGGGCGCACCTCAGAGAGAGCCAGGCCGTAGATGACCGCCGGCACCGCCACGCACACCCCGGCCCACGGCCCGGCCGCCCCCACATCAAACAGCGCCCGGCGGTCACGCGGGGGGGATTGCATACGAATAAACGCGCCAAAGGTCCCGATCGGAAAGAGGAACGGGGGTGCCGGCAGGAAATACGGCAGACTCGCCAACACGCCGTGGACACGCGCCAAGCAGTAATGGCCCATTTCATGCGCCAGCAGGATCGCCATCAGGGTGAGGGCAAAAGGCAGCCCCAGCACGATCGCTGCGGGGTCAACGAGCGGGTCTGTGCCACGCTGAACGGCCCCGGCAAGGGTGGTGGTGGCCAAGGTTGTCGCAAAGAGCATGACGGGCAGCAGCGGCAGCCGTCGCTGGCGGGTCTGGGGCACAGGCGGAGGAGACCACGCGAGGGACGGCTGACGGCGGCCCGGGAGCGGTAGGGCCATTGCGTCTCTCTACCCCAAAGCCCCAGGCTTGGAAAGGGGCCGGCAGCCCCCGCTCTCGCCATAGCCCGGCTTACAGGTCAGCAGCCCTTTGGCGACCGGCTGGCCGGCTGCGCTGGTCACGTCAATCTCTACAAAAACCAGGCTGCGGCTCCGGCGGATGACCCGCGCCTCGGCAAACAGGTCGGTGGCCTCGGCCGCCGACAGAAAGCTGACCGTCATATCTGCCGTCGCCCCCCGGCTCGGCGAGGTCGTGACGTTTGACCAGGCGGCTGCGACCCCGGCGCGGTCAGTCAGGCTGGCAATCACGCCGCCGTGGACCACCTCGCCGCGGGTGCGGAGCGCCGGCCGAAACGGCAGGCGCATCCGACACCGGTCGGGACCCGACTCCTGGAGCTGTACGCCGATCAGAAGGGTGAACGGGTCGGGGTGTGGCGTCTCCATTGCTGCGCTCCGTCACCGGGCTGCCGGGAAGACAATGTTCAGCGGCTCGGCCGGCCGCGGCTCAGCCGGCTGGAAGCGCTGGGGAGCAGGCCCGACAACCGGGGCCCGGTCGTAGAAAAAGGTCAGCGAAATAAGCGCATAGACGATACAGCCGAGGGCAATAAACGGCATCCGGTCGTTGAACCGGACCGGGCCGATGTCAATATCTTTCTTGCCCTGGATTTTGCGCAGCAGGAAGACCGCCGGCACGGTAATGGCCAGGGTGACGAGGACCGGATACAGCATGAATGAGGCCGGCGTGCGTGCCGCCCCGGCGTCGATATACGGTTTCAGGCGCAGGCCCGAAACAATCGCGGCGGCCAAGACGGACAGGGCGGTGATCAGCAGCCCGGAGAATTGATTCATGGCAGACACTCACTTGGTGGCGTTGTGCTCCTCACTAGCGCAAAAGGAGCACAGAAGGAAGAGAGGCCTCTGGAGGGCGTTCTGTTAAGACCGGGCGGCCCTTGCGCCGGCCGGCAAAGCCGGCTAAGCCCAGCCCCATATGAAAGTCTCAGGCGTTGAGTTTGCCGGGGCCGTGGCAACCCCGGGCAGGGCCCCGGCCCTCCCCTATCCCGAGATTGCGTTTGCCGGTCGCTCAAATGTCGGCAAGTCCTCGTTGATCAACCGCCTGCTCAATCGCAACATTGCCCGCACCGGTGCCACCCCGGGTCGGACCCGGCAGCTCAACTTCTTTGTCGTCAACAGCGCCCTGACCTTTGTCGACCTGCCCGGCTACGGCTATGCCAAGGTCTCAAAGCAGAGCCGCCAGGCGTGGCAACACCTGGTGGAACACTATTTGATACACGCTGCCAATCTGTGTGGCGTGGTCATGCTTGTCGATCTGCGCCGCGGCCCGGAAGACGAAGAGTACGCCTTGTGCGAGTTCCTGGCCCACCACCGGCGGCCCTGGGTGGTGGTGGCGACCAAGTGCGACAAACTGAAACGCTCTCAACGTGAGCGTCAGCGTCAGGCTCTGGGGAAACGCCTGGGCGGCTATCCGCCCCTGCTGTTTTCCGCCCAGGACGGCACTGGCAAAGACGAGCTGTGGACCGCCCTGGAGGCGTTTGCCAATGCCGCGGGGGATGACGACCTTCAGAAGAGCGCGTCGTCTCGCTGAGAGGCTGTGTCATGCCGGCCGTGTCTGTCATCATCCCTACCCACAACCGCCGCGAGTATGTGCGGGACGCGATCGCCTCGGTTGTGGCCCAGACCTGTCAGGACTTTGAGCTGATTGTGGTTGATGACGGCTCGGACGATGATACCGGGACCCTGGTCGCTGAGTTCTCGTCGGTCTGTCCGGGCCTGCGTTACGTCCGTCAGGCCAACCGGGGCGTTTCGGTTGCCCGCAACACCGGCGTTGCCCTCAGCCGCGGCCGCTATCTGGCCTTCCTCGACTCAGACGATGTGTGGCAACCGCCCAAGCTGGAGCGCCAACTGGCCTTCTTTGGCGCGCATCCCCAGGCGTCCATCTGTCAAACCGGGGAAGTCTGGCTCCGACACGGCGTGCGGGTCAATCCGCACACCAAGCACCGCAAGACCGGCGGGGACATTTTTGCCCGCAGCCTGGAGCGGTGTCTGGTCAGTCCCTCAGCGGTGATGCTCTGCCGCGCCGTATTTGACCAGGTCGGCGGCTTTGACCCGTGCCTGCCGGCCTGCGAAGACTACGACTTGTGGCTGCGAATTGGGGCGACCCGGCCCATTCATCTGCTTGAGGCACCCCTGGTCATCAGGCGCGGCGGCCACCCGGACCAGCTCTCGCAACGTTTCTGGGGCATGGACCGGTTCCGGGTCAGGGCGCTGCATAAGCTGCTCGCCTCTGGGCTGTTGTCCGCGGAGCAGCGACGCCTGACCATTCGGGTCTTGCACAAAAAATGCGCTGTCCTGGCCCGAGGCGCGCAGAAACGGGGCAAGAGCGGGCGGGCCTATGAGCGGCTGGCGGCAGCCTATGGAGGGTAAACCCTCACCAGACGCCGAGCGGTGCGGTATGGCGACCGCGCTTCCGTCTCTTCGGAGCTATGCCGGGCAAAAACGTCTGAGCCGACCCACGCTCGCCCGCTGGCAGGCCTGGGCGGAGTCCGACCAACACGCGCTGCTCAGTCTGGCCCACGCTCTTCAACTGGGCGAGAATCAGGTCCGCGACTTTCTGGACTGGCTGGAGGAGATTGCGCTGCGGGACGGAGGCAGTATTGCGGCGGTCTTGCAGCGGCCGGAGATACGGCGGCCGCTGCAACTGCGACAATCCCGGAACGACAAGCTGAGAGCGGTCAAGGCGGCGCTGCGCACACTGCGCTACCCGCGTCTCGCCCGGTTAGAGCGCGAGCTGCACTCCGGCGTCGCAGCGCTCGCCCTCGGCCACCAGGTCCGCATCGCTTTTCCGCCCGCCTTTGAGGGCGATGAGGTCACGCTCGAAGTCAGGGTCAAGAGCGCAGCAGAACTTGAAGCCGTCCTGTCCCGCCTCCGGCAACGCCTCACAGACGGCTCATTCCAACACCTCTTCAAGCTGCTTGACGAAGCCTGAGGATCAGGATTGCAGGATGGCAGGAGATGGACATTCCACGGTCTCTTCGTCCTCGCCGAAGGGTGCAGGTTTGACGTTTCACCTGCGACGTTTTATGCTTCGCCCTTCGCCATGCAACACTATCAGCCGCAGGAAATTCTGATTGAACGGGGCGAAGAACACGCGCCCGTTGTCCGGCGCGCGCTGCAACGCCTGCCCCATGTGCCGGTCCGCAGCGTGGACACTCCCCCCCGGACTGCTGCCGGCGGGCCGCCGGACCCGTTTGCAGCCGGCAAAAGAAGCCTCGTGTTCACCCGCAACCGCGCCCGCTTTCTCGAACACTGCCCGGCCGGAACGCCCGGTCTGGTGTGCTGTAACTACCTGGTGGTCAGCCTGATCTCAAACTGCCCGATGGACTGCAGCTACTGCTTTCTCCAGGACTATCTGGCCAACAACCCGCTCTTGGCCGTGTACACCAATGTGAACGACATGATTGACGAGGTGGCGGCTGCGGTTGACCGGCAGCCGTGGAAGCAGTTCCGCATCGGGACCGGAGAACTGTCCGACAGCTTGGCCCTTGATCCGCTCCTCGGCTTTTCGGCAGACCTGGTGCCGTTTTTTGCCCAGCGCAAAAACGTCGTGCTCGAACTCAAAACCAAGACCGACTGCGTTGACGGTCTGCTCGGGCTGGACCACAACGGGCGCACGGTGGTGTCGTGGACGATCACCCCGCCGGAGGTCGCCGCGGCCGAAGAGCACGGCACAGCGTCGTTTGCCAACCGCCTTGAAGCCGCCCGCCGGGTCCAGCGGGCCGGCTATCGGCTCGGTTTTCATTTTGATCCGCTGATTGAATACCCTGACTGGCCGGCCGGCTATCGCCAGACCATTGACCGCCTGTTTTCCGCTATTGACCCCCGGGGCGTCGCCTGGCTCAGCCTCGGCAGCCTGCGTCTCACCCCGGCCCTGCGGGCCACCATGCGCCGCCGCTTCCCCCGGACCCGTCTGCTGTCGGGCGAGCAGGTGCGCTGCGCCGACGGAAAATGGCGCACTTTTCAACCCCTGCGGGTCAAAATGTACCGGACCCTGAGCCGCTGGCTCAGACACGCCGCGCCCGGCGTGCCGCTGTATATGTGCATGGAAACCGCGTCGGTGTGGGAGAAGGTGTTTGGGCGGGCACCGGGCTGCGACAAGGATGTGGCCCGCGCGATCCTCTCGCCGTCCGCCCCCGCAATTGACGCCCCTGGCCGCCTCTGGTAGCAGTCATGCAGTACAACCAAGGAGGGCGGCATGGCTATTGATCCACGCGAGCTCCGCAACGTCATGGGGCATTTTGCCACCGGCGTGACCGTCATTACCACCAGGGACAGCAGCGACAAGCCGTTTGGCCTGACCGCCAATGCGTTCAGTTCGCTGTCGCTTGACCCCCCCCTGCTGCTGGTCTGCGTTGATAAAACCGTTGACTGCTACGCCTGCTTTGAGGATTCCGGGGTCTTTGCGGTCAATGTGCTGTCGCTGGAGCAGGAAGCCCTGTCGACCCGCTTTGCCACCAAAGGCATTGAGAAGTTTGCCGGCCTCTCCTACAGCCTAGGCGTACTTGGCGTGCCGCTGCTTGACGGGGCTCTCGCCCATATCGAATGCAAGGTCGCCGCCAGCTACGCGGGCGGCGACCACACCATCTACACCGGCGAGGTCCAGACCATCGCCACCACCGATGCCGCGCCCCTGCTGTTCTACAAGGGCAAATACCGCCGCCTGGCCGAATAGCCGTCTATCCCCATACCGCATGGGGACGCGCCATCACGGTGGCGCATGAACTTGAGCGTCCTGAGAGCGTTGCTGCCCATGTCCCGACCCTTTCCCTGATTGACTTTCTGCAATATCTGTCATATCTGCTCTATTATAAGAGGGAAATATGACAGATTCACATGCCATACCGGCTATCCTGCGTGCTCTACGCGCCAGCCTTGATATCACCCAGGAACAGCTCGCCGACCGGCTTGGCGTCTCTTTCGCCAGCATAAACCGCTGGGAGGGTGGCGTGACCAAGCCGCAGAAGGCCGCTCAGGAGGCCATTGCCGCCCTGGCCGCGGCAGCCGGCATTGGCGCAATGGAGTCGGCCGCCGCCCCCACTGAGGCCGCGGCACGGCTGACACGCCGCCGGCGACGCAAAGACCGCGGTTCTGCGGTTCCATCAACAAAGTCAATGGAGCAGATGTTGTGGGACGCGGCCTGCTCCATCCGGGGGGAGAGGGACGCCGCCAAGTTCAAGGACTATCTGTTGCCGCTGCTCTTCCTCAAACGCCTGTCGGATGTTTTTGACGACGAACTTGAGCGGCTGGCCGAGGAGTACGGCGACCGGGAGCTTGCCAGGGAGATCGCCGAGAGCGACCACGAGTTACTGCGTTTCTACCTGCCGCCGGCGGCACGCTGGGGCGTAATCAGCGGTCGTGAACGCTACGAGTGGCCAGCTGACGAGCGGGGGCAGAGCACCCGGCCCAAAGATATCGGGGAGCATTTGACCAGGGCGGTGCGGGCGGTCGTCCGCCCCAACCCTTCGCTCTCGGGTGTGATTGACTTGGTTGATTTTGCCGCTGAGCGTAACGGCGAGCGTGAGATCAACCCGGCCAAGCTCACCGCGGTGGTCGAGACCTTTTCTGATTCGCGCTACCGGCTCGGCCTGGCCGATGTGCAGCCCGATTTTCTGGGGCGGGCGTATGAATATCTGCTCCGCAAGTTCGCCGAAGGCTCGGGCCAGAGTGCCGGCGAGTTCTTCACCCCGACCGAGGTCGGTTTTCTGATGGCCCACCTGATGCGCCCCAAACCTGGCGAAGACTGCCATGACTACGCCTGCGGCTCAGCCGGGCTGCTGGTCAAGCTGCAACTTGTGGCGCGTGAGCTTGACCCCACCAGCCGTGTGCCGCTCAAGCTCTCCGGCCAGGAGCTTCAACCCGAGAGCTACGCCGTGGCCCACATGAACGCGATCATCCACGACATGGTGGTTCAGGTTGCCCGCGGCGACACCATGATTAATCCCAGGTTCAAGACCGCCTCCGGCCAGCTCGCCAGGCACGATATTGTGGTTGCCAATCCGATGTGGAACCAGCCTTTCAGTTCGGAGGTCTTCGCCAACGACCCGTTTGACCGCTTTCGCCTGCGGGGCGGTGTGAGCAGCGGCAAGGGAGACTGGGCCTGGCTTCAGCACACCCTGGCCTGCCTGAACGAGCGCGGGCGGGCCGCGGTGGTGCTCGACACCGGCGCGGTGACACGCGGGTCGGGCAGCCGGCATGAGGACCGGGAGCGCAACATCCGCAAGTGGTTTGTGGACCGCGACCTGATTGACGGCGTGATCCTGCTGCCCGACAACCTGTTCTACAACACCAGTGCCGCCGGCGTGATCGTGGTCCTGTCCAAGCGGAAGCCACCGGCCCGCCAGAACACAATTGTGCTGCTGAACGCCAGCAAGCATGTCCGCAAGGGCCGGCCCAAGAACTTCATCCCGGAGGAGGGTATTCGGCCATTGGCCGCGGCCTTTGTGGAGGGCAAGCCGGTTGAAGGCGAGCTTGCCGTCATCGCGCGGGAGCAGGCAGAGGAAGCCGACTATAACCTGAGCCCGAGCCGGTGGGTGGGGCAGGCAAGCACAGCAGAAATAGGTTCCGTTAGTGCACTTGTCCGGGAGCTAATAGAGCTTGACGAAGAGGCACATCAGCTCTCGGCGAGGATTTCGAGGCTCCTGGCGGGAGTTATCAATGAACCTGCTTGATACTGATCTAGGCGAAGGGCGGCTGTGGGCACGGGTCGGCGACTATTACGCTGTCACCAGGAAACCGCGTGGTCTCAATCGTTCATCTTTTGAGAAGATTCCATTCGCTTCAATGGATGCAATCCCACGAGGCGGGTCCTACGCGCCAGCGTTCACCCTGAAGTCTCCCGATAGGATTGCGAGCGGCACCTATTTCGAGCGGGGCGATATTCTCGTTGCCAGAATTACGCCGTCCTTCGAGAATGGCAAACAGGCACTCGCATTCAACCTTCCTGCGCCATTCGGGTACGCAACGACCGAGGTCATTCCACTGCATCCGCTCAATGCCGAGCATAATAGTAGGCTCTTGTTCTTCTATCTGCTCCATCCAGACATCCGGCACTATATTGCCGGGCGGATGGAGGGTTCAACTGGACGGAAGCGTGTCCCGGAGAATGTACTCCTCGCCTTGCCGTTCCCGGTTTTAGAGCCCAGCGAGCAAACTGCGATTGCTGATACGTTGGAGGCAGTTCAGCGGGCGTCCGCCACTGAAGTCAAGTGCGAGCGGATCGCCCAAGACCTGAAACGCGCCGCGATGCACTCACTTTTCACGCGCGGCCTGCGCGGCGAAGCCCAGAAGGAAACCGAGAGCGGGCCAGTGCCGGAGAGTTGGCATGTGGCTCCTCTCGCAAGAGTTGTCCTTCTGAAAAGAGGCTTTGACTTACCCATCTCTCAGAGACAAAGCGGTGATATCCCTGTACTCGGGTCAAACGGGGTAGCAGGATATCACAATGAATCTCCAGCAGATATTCCAGTTCCTGGCGTATTGGTTGGCCGAAGCGGAAGCGTTGGACGAGTGAGCTTTGCGACTGGAAAATACTGGCCGTTGAATACGGCACTTTTTGCAGCCGATTTTTTTGGAAACGATGCCAAATTCGTCAGCTATTTTCTCGACAACTTTGACTTCTCTCGTTTTGCCCAAGGCGTGAGCGTTCCGACCCTGAACCGGAATTCATTTGCCGATGTTCCTGTGGCCATTCCTCCGGTCAATGAACAACGCCAAATAGCTTCTATCCTCGACGCCATTGACCGCAAAATTGACCTGCACCGCAGGAAACGGGCGGCTCTGGACGATCTGTTCAAGGCGTTGCTGCACAAGCTGATGACAGGGGAGATTCGGGTGGGCGAGCTTGACTTGCCGTCTCCAGGTCCATCAGAATCACCAACGTTCACCCTTCAGAATGGTCGTTTGCCCTTCCATAAAACTTCAGAAGGCGACCAGCCATAATTGGTCTTTTATGGACACACAAGGAAACAGACAGATGCGCGGAATCGCCCTGAACTTTTTTCCACTCAAAACGGACCAGTTCACAATCACGCTCTACCGCCTCCCCTTTGTCGAGGGGAAGCGGCCCAGATGCGGAGACGAAAAAGCCGTTCGTCGGAATCTCAAAGTCAATGGCGAATATCATCCCTACTGGACGTTGTTTCAACGATCCGAAGGCACTACCAAGGTAGTCTGCCAGCCATTTGATAATGTTTACGCAACGATAGACGGGCTTAGATCAGCCTTGATCCAGAGCTGCGAAAAGAATCTGGCCCCCGATAAATTTCGCGCTATCGGTCGCTTCCGCCGGCCGGTGGAAATCATAATGGCTACACATCCTGAAGGAATAGAGGTCATCTCGCTAGAGCCGTATCTCCTACGCTCACATCGGCAATTTGGCTTTCTCGCCGACTTTCGCTTCCATCCCGAGAAGGAATATCGATGGACAAAGCGGTCCCTTCAACTCAGTCTCTCGCTCGATAAGAACGGGCGGGCAAATCTGGACTCTTACGCTGACCGCTATTCCCGTCTTTCTGACTATGTGACGCGGTTTCACAACAAGATATTCCCGCTCTACCTGCCGGGAGGCCAAAAGGTGGCAGTTGAACCGCGGCTTGTAGAACTCCGCCCGACAACTCTTGACGAGAAGAACTATGTGGTAGGTGCTGACAGCCTATCGAAGTCGCAGTTCAGGGGCGTTGCGCAATCCGGGCCGTTCAAGCAATGTCCCGAAGACGCCCGCCTCTATTTTCTCTACAGACAGGAAGAGCGTCCCTTATCGCGTGAACTGTTCCGGGCTCTGCGCGGAGATACCTTTCGTACTTTTCCTGGGATGGAACGCATGTTCAATTTCCCAATCTCGAACAAAAACGTGAAAGGTGTCTCGCTGAAAGATTTCAGTGGTGGTGAGATAGAGCGGGTCCGGGAGCGGGTCATTGCAGATGCCGCTGGCCGCAACGTCGTCTCGATAGTGTTGACGCCCTTTAGCAGGCACGACGCCCCAGACAAGAATGCGGCCTACTGGACTCTGAAACATGCTTTTCTCTCAAAGGGTCTGCCTGTTCAGGTTGTTGCCTCTGAAACAGTAAAAGAAGAAAGAGAAAAGAACACGCTGAAGTGGTCCACGGCAAGCATCGGTCTCCAGATTTTCGCTAAAGCGGGTGGAACACCCTGGAAGGTTCGTCCTCGGAGAGAGCATTGCTTAATCGTCGGTATCGGGCAAGCCCACCAAGTCTCCGAAAGAACTGTTGAGCGGTTTTTCGCCTATTCGGTACTCACTGATTCAAGCGGCGTCTTTCAGGAAGTCAGAGTTCTCGGTAAGGATCGGAAAGAGGCTCACTACATCGAGGACTTCTCGGCCAATTTACGGAAGATTTTTTCCGACTATTCTTCCCGTTTCTCAAGTTTTGTGGTCCATGCAACGTTCTCTATCAGGCGGCGAGAACTGGAAACGGTCGCCAAGCTCCTCGCAGATCAGCAGGCACAACAGGAAGAGCCCGGAGAATTTGTTTCGCTCAAATTCAACGACAGAAACTGCTTCTTTGGATTCGCGATGGATCACAACAACCGCCTCCCATACGAAAGCGCCCTGATCTCACTCTCCAGAAACGAATTTCTCGTCTGGTTTGAAGGTCTGCATCACGATCAACCTGCCGTTCGCGGGGGAAGGGGAATCGGGGGCCCTGTGCATGTGAAGTTCACATATCCCGAGAAAGCCCTGCCCTGGAATCAGCAGCGCGCGCACCTGCAAGACGCAATAAACCTGTCAGGCGCTAACTGGCGTGGATTCAACGCCAAATCTCTACCGGTCTCTGTCTACTACGCGCAACTGATCGCGAAGTACCTGAAAGAGTTCGAGAAGCACGAACTTCACGAAGTAGACGTCGGTATCCTCACACCCTGGTTTCTCTAATGGCGACACCCATCTTCAAACGCGACGAGATAATTCTACTGCTTGGTGCTGGTGCCAGCGTAGAAGCCGACATACCTGACTCCAGCGAAATGGTCCAAAAGATAGAGGGGCTTGTCTCTGACGATGCTAAGCTTAATTGGAGCGTCTTCAGAGACCTCTATCGTTATGTCCGTAGCTCAATCTTCTATGCGGACGGACTGGATGGAATATTTGATGACAAGGTTCCGTTCAACATAGAACGGCTTGTGAATGTTCTGGACGAACTCAGCAGGAAGGAGCGCCATACGCTCTATCCTTTTGTAGGCGCGTGGAATTCAAAGCTGCGAGATGTAGCCGGAGATAAATTCGAAGAGATTGGTAAATTCCGAAGTGCGATCATAAGCATTCTTCGAAACGACTGGGTTGCTTTGCCAGAAAAGGAGAAGGCAGCCTATTACCAAGGTCTGTTGCGAGATTTGAAAGCCAACGAGCCGCGCCAGAAGAACCTCAGCGAGGCGATTACCAGTTTGGGCTACAAGTCCCGCGCCAAACGCGAGGACCGGACGGTGACGGCTGATGAGTTCACGAGCGCAGTCATTGCCGAAGCGGTCCTGGCGGTCTGGCGCGAGCGTCCGTATCAGGCCAAGTTCAGCGGTCGGAAACATTTCGGCATGCTGATGATGGGGGAGATTCGGGCGGGTGAGCTTGACTTGCCAGAGGTAACGCCAGCCCTTCGGACATAAGCGACGACATGGAAACAACAACCCGTCCACTTTTCGCTCTCTATGTCGTCTGGCATCCTTCAAACCCAAACGGCGGCCAGATGGCGGACCGGCTTCGCAGGCGTTTCGGTCGAGACCGCTATCGAAACGTTGCCGGGAACTCTGGGGTGAGCATTCTCTACCGTAGCCGAGCACCACGCGGCGCGCTTGCGCCATTACCGATCGAGTGGGACGAGGCAGAAACGACCGCCGCTGTCGTTCTGATAGACGTAACGCTGGCCGCCGATCGGGCATGGGTAGCCTATGTTCGTGAACTGGCCCAGAACGCAAAGACGAGAGATCTGTCCGCCGGGTTCTTTCCTGTTATGATAGAATCCCAGGGCCTTGAGCTCCGCCTTGAGGAGCAGGCATTACTTTGGTGCCGTTGGGAAGGATCACGCCCGGAACGGGAGCAACGCCTCGTCAGCAGCCTGACCTGTGAATTCAGTCGAATGCTCCGGCATCGCCTCAACCCGCTCCGCCGACCAGCAACAGCAGAGGCACAGCTTGCGAGTTACCTCGAGAAAATCAAGGTATTCATCAGCCACTCGAAGCACGACGACGACGGTGAACCTGTTGCGCGGAGTATTCGGAATTGGCTCCATGAACACAGCGCTTTGGCGAGTTTTTTCGATGTCTATGACATCCCGGCTGGCTTGTCCTTCCAAGAAGTTCTGTTGCATCAAATCGAAACCAGTGATGTCGTCATAGCGTTGCACACGGACTCCTATTCGTCGCGTGAGTGGTGCCGGCGAGAGGTTATTAAGGCCAAGCGCCGCCATGTACCGATGATTGTCGTTGATTGCCTGCGCGACACCGATCCCCGCGGTTTCGCGTACATGGGGAATGTGCCGATCGTTCGGATGAACCCAGATCAGCGGGACCGGATTAATGCGGTCATGGAATGCTTGCTGACCGAAGTTTTCCAAACCTACCTGTGGCGCTGCCGTGTCGAGCGATTCAAAGATGCCTACCCTGAGCAGGTCAAACATGCGCTGTTCATGGCTCGCCCGCCAGAACTGCTCTCGTTAGCTGATAGCATCCGGCCTTCGGACCGGGTGAGGATTGAAACGACAATTGTCTATCCTGGACCGCTACTAGGCGCTGATGAGGCCCGCTTGTTCCAGGAGATTGCGCCGAAGGTGCGCCTGCGGACACTGACGAAATGGTTGGAGGAAGTCCGATGATACTTCAAGACGCCAAGGTACTGCCTACGGTCGCAATTTCGATATCGGAAAGTCCCGACATGGCGGCGTTGGGACTGAGCAACGAGCACCTGCACGATGCAATGGCCGAGATTGCATTGCATGTGCTCTCTTCAGGAACAAGTCTGGCATACGGCGGCGACCTGCGCGCTCATGGCTTTACCGAACTGTTGGTTGAACTGCTTGCGCGGTATCGGGGCCACCCCGAGCACAGCGGACACATTGCCGTGACCGACTACCTGGCATGGCCCGTCCACATTCGGATGACCGCAAATGACCTTGCTGACTTTTCTGCCGGCCATGAAAGCGTGGCGACGCTCATCTTTCTTGCCCGGGACGGCGCTCGCCTGGAGCCGGAGCAACGCCTGAAACTCCCGACGCATGAGCCTGACGACAATGAGTGGGCCGAAGGTTTGACGACGATGCGGGTCGTTATGCGGGATGACACCCAAGCGCGTATCGTGCTCGGCGGGCAGGTAGAGGGCTATAAAGGACGGATGCCGGGCATTGCCGAAGAAGCCCTGCTGTCGCTCGAGTCGAAGCAGCCCGTATTTTTGCTCGGCGGCTTCGGCGGCTGTGCGCGTGATATCGCGGAAACTCTGGGGCTTGTAGATTCTTGGGCCGGGTCTCGTGCCGCCTGGAACGGTCGCCCGGGCTTTGCGCGCTACTCGCCAAACGATCTGCACAACGGACTCTCTGACGAAGAGAACGCCGTTCTCGCTCGGACGCCGCATATTGACCAGGCGGTTACGCTCGTATCGCGGGGTCTGAAGCAGATACTGCGTGAACCGACTGATATTAAATCCAAAGGAGGCCCCAGTGCATAAGGTATTCATCAGCTATCACCACGAGAACGATCAGGGTTACAAAGAGAGCCTGGTTAATTTTGGGGAGCAACACTCCATATTCATCGATCAGTCGGTCGATACGGGTGACATTTCGGACAGTCTCAGTGATGAGAGCATCCGGGAGAAAATCAGGGACGAATATCTCAGAGATTCCACCGTGACGATTGTCCTGGTTGGAACCGGGACGAAGCGGAGGAAGCACGTTGATTGGGAGATTTATTCAAGCATGTACGATGGGCCGGTCAATAAGAAGTCTGGGATATTGGTAATCAATCTTCCAGGGACATCCGACCTCGGTATAGCCCCGCGCTACGACGAAAAGAGAATTGTCTATCCAGACATAGACATCACATCATGGATATCAATAGACAGCAGGGCGGAGTATGAGCGCAGGTGGCCATATATGCCCGCCCGGCTTATCGACAATCTCCTGAAGCCGGAGGCGAAAATTTCGGTCGTGCCCTGGAAGAGGATCGACAAGACGACACTCAAGTTCCTGGTTGATGCAGCCTTTGAGGATCGCAGCCGCTGCCAGTACGACTTGAGCCAACCAATGAGACAAGCCAATTCCTGGGTTGGCAGATAAAAAGCGGAGGAGGATCATGTCTCTGGCGACACAGATCGTTGACCAGCAGGTCTCCGGCATCATTGAGAAACACGCCGATACTTTTGCCGCCGAACTGGGGTTGGGAAGCGACGACAAGAAACGCACCGCAGCCTTCCTGTTCCTCGTCGCCAAAACGGCATTCGACCTGACCGACGAGGAGACATTTGACGGCATTGTCAATGGCGGCAACGATTTCGGGGTCGACGCCCTGTACTTTGAGCCGCCCGATAACGGCGAGCTCCCCATCATCCTGATACAGGGAAAATACAAAACAGACCTCAGCAGAGACTCAGCCTTCCCCGAAAACGCAATCGCCGGGATGATTGACGCAATCGGTGCGCTCTTTGACCCGACAGTCCACGTCAGTTTGAATCCACGCCTCGCGCAGCGGGTCGAAGAAATCCGCTCGTTTGTCAAAGGGGGCGCGATTCCGCGCGTGACCGCAGTTGCGGCAAACAATGGGAAGCGATGGACAAAGCAAGCGCAGCAACGCATCGACAACGCCAAAAAGAATTTCAGCGGGCAGGTCGGATGGCGTTATATTGGCTCCGAGGACATTCTTGCGCTCTTGCAGGCCACACAGCCGATCAGCACCGCTCTGAAGCTCAGCGGACAAGCGACCGTCGAAACCTTTGACTTTCGGCGGGTCTTGATCGGGCGCATGTCGGTCGCCGAACTCGCCCGGCTGACCAATGCCTACGACAATCGACTCTTTGAAAGGAATATCCGCCGCTATCTGGGCCTTGGCGGCAACCGCGTGAACGAAGCGGTGGCGGCTACACTGCGCGACCCGGACCAGCGGGCCAACTTCTATTTCTATAACAATGGCCTTACCCTCACCTGCTCCCAGTTTCGCCACAACGCGCTGCAACGGGACAGTTGGACCGTGCAGGTGAGTGACCTGCAAATCGTGAACGGCGGACAGACCGCCCGCACCGTTCAACGGATATACGAGGAAATCGGACCGGAAATTGGAGCGGCAGAAGTGCTTGTCCGCATATACGAGCTTCAGTCGGACGACACCGAACTCGTTGAGGCCATCACCTTCGCCACCAACAGCCAGAACCCGGTCGATCTGCGAGATTTGAAAGCCAACGATCAACACCAGAAGAACCTCAGCGAGGCGATTACCAGTTTGGGCTACAAGTACCGCGCCAAACGTGAGGACCGGACGGTGACGACTGATGAGTTCACGAGCGCAGTCATTGCCGAAGCGGTCCTGGCGGTCTGGCGCGAGCGACCACATCAGGCCAGGTTCAGCAGCAGGCAACATTTCGGCACGTTGTACGATACGATCTTTGAGGAGAACCTGAACGGGGCGCAAGCGATCATCGCCGCCCTGTTGCACAGATGCGCGGAAAACCACCGCAAGAGGCCACCCAAAGACGCGCCCGACTTTCTCGCCTATGGTTCGCGTTTCATCGCCATGCTCATGGGTCGCTATCTCCTGGAAGAGATGAACATTCAACTCCCGCAGCTTGACCACCGGAACTTCGAGAAGGCGCGGCAACTGCTCGATCAAAAGGAGGACAGCTATGTGTCGCGGGCCGAGCAACGGATTGGAAAGGCGCTTGACCGGCTGCTCGGAAACAGACCGCGGACGCTGCAACGCCTGTCGGCCAGCTTCCGCCGGGCCGACCTCGTTGAGGCCCTGCTAGAGACCGACGCGGAAGTTTCGCCGTGACCGACCTCACCATCACCGAGGCAACCAGTGTCCAGTTTCCGATGATTCGCCACGCCGTGGAGCTCGGCTGGACGCCGCTTGCGCCCCAGGCCGCGCTGCGCAAGCGCGGGGGCGAGGCCGGGACGCTGTTGCGCGATGAGGTTGAGGCCGCCCTCAGGCGCTTCAACCCGTGGCTGACCGCGGACGCCATCCGCACCGTGGTCGAGAAGCTCGAAGCGCTGTCGCCGACGATAGACGGCAACCGTGAGACGCTCGCCTGGCTGCGCGGCGAGCGGCAGTGGTACGACGAGGCCGAGCGGCGTCAGCGGCCCGTCCGGCTGGTTGATTTTGAGACGCCGGCCGCCAATGCCTTGCACCTCAGCTGGGAGTGGAGGATCAAACCCCCGGCCCGCAAGGGCAACCGCGCAGACCTGATGTTCGTCGTCAACGGCGTGCCGGTCGCCATTGTTGAGCACAAGAACCCGACAGACGCCAACGCCATTGAACGGGGCATCGCCCAGTTGCAACGCTATGAAAAAGAGACGCCCGAGCTGCTGGGCACGGCCCAGCTCTTCAACGTCACCCATCTCCTTGACTACTGGTACGGCGTGACCTGGAACGCCTCGCGCCGCTTCATGGCGCGCTGGAAAGAACGGCCAGAGGAGAGCTACCGCTTTGCCGTCCAGGCGTTCTTCGAGCCGGCCGCTTTCCTGCGCACCCTGCGAGACTGGATTCTCTTCTACGTTGAAGACGGCGAGACGCGGAAGTCGGTACTGCGCCAGCACCAGCGCGTCGCAGTGGACCACATCGTTGAGCGATGCGCCGACCCGGTAAAGCGGCGCGGGCTGATCTGGCACACCCAGGGTTCGGGCAAGACCTTTACCCTGCTCACCGCGGCGCGCCTGATCCTGGAAGACCGGCAGCGGTTCCGCACGCCGACCGTGGTGGTCGTGGTGGACCGCAGGGAACTCGAAGGACAGCTCACTGGCTGGGTCGAAAAGCTGCTCGGCGAGATGCAACAGCAGGACATCGCGGTGTGGCGCGCACACTCCAGGGCCGAACTGCGAGAGCTGCTCACCACCGACAAGCGTGGCCTGATCCTGTCTATGATCCACAAGTTTGAGGGTCTGGAAAAAGACGCTGCCACCCGCGACAACGTCTATGTGTTCATTGACGAGGCGCACCGCTCGGTCGCCAGAGAGCTGGGCACCTGCCTGATGGCAGCCGTGCCCAGGGCCACGATCATCGGATTCACCGGCACCCCGATTGACCGGACCGCGCAGGGGCAGAGCACCTTCAGGATATTCGGCATTGACGACGACCAGAAATACCTCGACAAGTACTCCATCGTTGAGTCGATCAGAGACGAAACAACCCTGCCGATCCGCCACACCCTGGCCCCGAGCACAATGACTGTGCCGGCCGAGCGGCTCGACCGCGAGTTCTTCGCCCTGGCCGAGACTGAGGGCGTGAGCGACATTGACGAACTCAACACCATCCTCAACCGGGCGGTCGGCCTGCGGACCTTCCTGACCGCGGACGACCGCATCGCCAAGGTCGCCGCCTTTGTCGCCAGGCACTTCAGAGAAAACGTCATGCCACTCGGCTACAAGGCCTTTCTGGTCGGCGTGAACCGCGAAGCCTGCGCCAAGTACAAGCGCGCCCTCGACACACTCCTGCCGCCCGAATGGACCGCGCCGGTCTATACCCCCAACGCCACCGATAGCGCCCACCGGCCACTCGTCGCCGAACTCCAGCTCGCTCCAGAACGCGAGGCCGACATGCGCCTGATGTTCAAGAAGGCGGACGAGAACCCCAGGATACTCATCGTGACGGATAAGCTGCTGACGGGCTATGATGTGCCCCTCCTGTACTGCCTGTACCTCGACAAGCCGATGCGCGATCATGTCCTTTTGCAGGCAATCGCCCGCGTCAACCGCCCTCATGTGGACGCCGGCGGTGCCCGCAAACCCGGCGGCCTCGTCGTTGACTTTGTGGGCGTACTGCGCGAGCTGAAAAAAGCCCTGCAATTTGACTCGTCCGATGTCGGTGATGCGCTTGAGGACCTCGACCTGCTGCTGCGGGATTGTCTGACCAGGATTGAAAAGGCCAGGACAGACTACCTCGCCGACGCCGGCAACGGCAGCGCGGACGAAGACCTCGAGAGGATCGTCTATGGGCGCTTCGTTGGCCGGCAGCAGCGACAGGCCTTCTGTGAAGCCTACAAAGCAATCGAGGCGCTGTGGGAGATTCTGTCACCCTCGCCGGCCCTGCGCGACCACATCACGACCTACAGGCGGCTCGTCCATCTGTACGCCGCCGTGCGGAGTGCCTACGCAGACCGCGTCAACTACGTCGTGGACCTGGCCACCAAGACACGCTTCATGGTGCAGGAAAGCGCGACCCGGCAGGGGCTTGGCTGGCCGACAAAGACAGCCACGTTTGACGCGACCGCCCTCGAAGCGCTCCGCGGCCAGCAAGGCACGGACAAGGCCAAGGTGTTCAACCTCGTGCGCGGCCTGCGACAGGAAGTCGAGAACACGCCGGCCATGCAGGCTGTGCTGCTGCCCCTGAAGGAGCGCGCCGAACGCATCCTGAAGGACCTGGAGGACCGCAAAACGACCGGGCTGGAAGCAATGGCGCTGCTGGCCAGCCTTGCCGAGGAGAAAGAAGCGGCGGTCGCGGCCATGAAGAACAGCGAGCTGCCGCCCCGCGCCTTTGGCGTTCACTGGGCGCTCAAGGATGATCCCGCTCTGAAGACCGCCGGCATAGCGACAATGAACCTGGCCCGGGAAGTGCAGGCGCTGCTTGACCGCTTCCCCAACGCGGCCGTCAGCGCCGAAGAGGAGAGGCGGCTGCGGGCGGCCCTGTACCGCCCGCTCCTCCGATTGAGCGGGAACCGGCGGAGCCACGTTGTCAGGCGCATTCTCACTATTCTTCTGGGCGCGGACGCCGATGCCGGCGTCTGACACAGACCGGCGCGAGAGCCTCCGCACCCGCGCTGCCTGCTGGGCGCGCCGCTTGCGCGTCCGGCCGCGGCAGGTACGGGTGCAGCCCATGACCCGCAAGTGGGGGTCTTGCTCACGCTCGGGCATTGTCACCTTCGCCGCCGACCTGGCCGGCCAGGAACCGGGATTCCAGGACTTCGTCATTGCCCATGAGTTGCTGCACCTGCGTGTGCCCAACCACGGCCGGCTCTTCAAGGCCCTGCTGACGGCCCATGTGCCCGACTGGAAGAGATATGCTGTGGGGAAGGATTGAGCCGGCGATGAGGAAAGCGGGAACAGGGAGAAGCCTGTGAAAAGTTTAATCTGGCTGTCTTTACGATCCGGGCGTGTCAGGCGATTACGAAGGCATGGACGCCTGGCTTGACGACCACCAGGGCTAAACGAGTGCGGGAGCAGCGTCGCGTGTTTCCAGTTTTCCTGTGACGGAGACATAGCCGAAGCTCTCAAGACCGGGATAGAGCAGACGGTCTCGCTGGACAAACGCTCGCGGGTCTATGTAGTGTACGCGGATAAAAACCGATTCAGAGGTCGCTACATCGGAAGACGTAAAAGCGCCCCCTGGAACGGATATGGAACGGGCGAAGAGCACGACGCTGAGCAGGACTTCCAATAATCCGCTTCTGGCAGACTCAGGCTTCTTTTTTTGCCCTCTTTGACCCGAGAGATCAGCATCACACCGCCGCGTGTGAAAAACAGGAAGGGATTCCGGTCACATCTACAGCGTTCAAGAGATTGAGTTGCTGTGATATTGAGAAGTCCTCTTTTGACTCCGTGCGCCCTTCTGAACACACCGCCACAGGACAAGACCGATGACACTCACACCCCATCCCACCCTGTCCGCTCCCCACGGCCCGCTTGTTCTGCTTATCCTCGACGGTGTCGGCATCGGTCAGGGCGACGAGTTTGACGCGGTGGCCAGTGCCCGCACCCCGACCCTGGACGCGCTCGGCGAGGGCGGCCTGACCCGCCAGCTCCGCGCCCACGGCACCGCCGTCGGCCTGCCCTCAGACGCCGATATGGGCAACTCCGAGGTCGGCCATAACGCCCTGGGGGCCGGCCGTATCTTTGACCAGGGGGCGAAGCTGGTGGACGCGGCGATTTCGAGCGGCACGCTCTGGACCGGGACCTGGCGGACCATTACAGACCACCTGCGGGCAACGGGCGGGGGTCTGCACCTGATCGGTCTGGTGTCGGACGGCAATGTTCACTCGCACGAAAAGCAGCTGTTCGCCCTGATTGAGCGCGCCGCCGGCGAGGGGCTGCCCCGGGTCTTCGTCCACGCCCTTCAGGACGGCCGCGATGTGCCGGCGACCTCGGCCCTGGTGTATATCGACCGTTTGGAAGAAGTCCTGGCCGGCGTGCGACACACCGGAAAAGCGTACTGGATCGCCTCCGGCGGCGGGCGGATGACGACCACGATGGACCGCTATGAGGCCGACTGGGCGATGGTTGAGCGCGGCTGGAACGCCCAGGTGCACGGCAGTGGCCGGGCGTTTGCCAGCGCCCGCAGCGCGATTGAGACCTACCGGCGGGAAACCCCCGGCATTGCCGACCAGTTTCTGCCGGCGTTTGTGGTGTGCGGGGCGGACGGCAAGCCGCTCGGCCCGGTACAGGACGGGGATGCGGTGATCTTTTTCAACTTTCGGGGCGACCGCGGGCTGGAAATTTCACAGGCCTTTGAGGCCGGTCCGGGCTTTGCCACGTTTGACCGGGGCCGGGTACCCCGGGTCCTGTACGCCGGCATGATGCTGTACGACGGCGACCTCCAGATTCCGCGCCACTTCCTCGTGTCAGCGCCCGAGGTCAAGCGTCCGGTCAGCGAGTACTTGGCCCACGCCGGGGTGCGGCAGCTGGCCTGCGCAGAGACCCAGAAGTTCGGCCATGTGACCTATTTCTGGAACGGCAACCGTTCGGGCAAGTTTGATGAGGCCAGCGAGGAGTACATTGAGATCGCGTCCGACCAGGTTCCGTTTGACCAAGCCCCGTGGATGAAATCGGCAGAAACCGCCCGGACCGTCATTGAGGCCATCCGCGGCCGCGGCTATCCCTTTATCCGGGTCAACTTCGCCGCCGGGGATATGGTCGGCCACACCGGCAACATTGCCGCCTCAATAACCGCGGTGGAGGAGGTTGACCGGGCCGTGGGCCGGATAGTGCCCGAAGTATTGGCCAGGAAGGGCTGTGTGATCGTCACCGCCGACCACGGCAACGCCGAAGACATGGTTCAGCGCGACTCGTCGCAGCGGCCCCTGCCCGGAGCGGACGGCAAGCCGCAGCCCCGCACCTCCCACTCGCTGAACCCGGTTCCCTTTTTCCTGGTCGAGGGCGATGGGCGCGCCCTGTCGCTGCGTGACGACCTGCCCGAGGCCGGCCTGGCCAACGTAGCCGCCACCCTGCTGGAGCTGCTCGGCTACCAGCCGCCCGAGGAGTATGCACCGAGCTTGCTCAAAACCTGAGGCCGGCCGGCCTGCTACCCGGCCGGCTCTTCGGCCATGCGCCGCGCCAGCAGTTCCAGCACATACAGCCCGACGGCCAGCGGAATCAGATACGGCAAAAGCGGCTGGGGCCGGGGCGGACCGACAGGGTGAACAAGGTCGCTACGGTCTGGATTCAGACTCCCGCCGGTTGCCTGGGCCAGGGTCTCCAGCAGGACCAGGTTCGGCTGGGGCCGGGGGACTTCCCGCCGGTCCCGAGCTGGGACGGTATAGCCCAGCGGGCCGAGCGTCTGGCCGGACGGCAGGCGCAGTTCAACCCGGTAGTCGCCCGGCTGGGGGTCGGGATATACCCCCTGGTAGTGGCCCGGTGCCAGCCGATCCAAAGACAGCTCGCGGGTCGTATCGCCAGGCAGCCGCAGTTCGGCAAAAGCCGCTCGGCCATGCTCCTGGCCGGCGTGCGAGAAGAGCTCAATGACCAGTCCCTGGTCGGTGTGGCCGAGCTCGACCGTAAAGTCGGTCTTCTTTGCCGCGCCGTCCGCACTCTGGAGGCTCCAGCGGACGACCTGTTGCCAAAAGGTGCTGAAACCGTCCCAGCCGAGCCACGGGGCCGACCATCGGCCGTTGGCGTCGGAGGTAAAGGCCACGGCTCGGCCCTGCCCGTATGACCACGAGGCGAGCAGGGGCGACGACGTGTCGTTCACCCGCAACGACACGTCGCCGCGGGCAGCGGTCTTGAGCCGCGTCTCAACATAGCCCTTGACGGGCGGCAGCCGACGCTTGGCCGAGTCGGTGAGGAGGGGCGAGCGCGGGTTGGGAATGGGGGTGAGGGTTTTCTCGATCATGGTCTTTTCTTCGACTTTTTCCTCCAGCTCACCGATAAACAGCTCGGGCAGGCTGGCCGGGTCGGTGGTATGGTGGAAAGCCCCGCCACCGTAGGCCGCCAGGCGTGACAGCAGGCGCAGATTGGGCCGTCGGCCAACCGCAATGGTCGAGATGGTGATGTTGAGTTCTTGGCGCATGACCGTGGCCAGGTCGAGATACTCGCTGCCGCTGCCGCCGGTTTCGCCATCGGTGAGGATGACGACATGCTTGCGGGTGGCGTCTTGACGCGCCAGTTGGCGTTTGGCCGCTTCGAGAGCGGGGAAGAGGGAGGTTCCGCCGGCCGCGCTGAGTCTGTCGGTCCGCGACTCCAGGTCAGGGCGAACCTTGCCCAGACGGTTCAGCGGAATAACGGGAAACGGCTCTGTCGCAAAGCCGATGACGCCAAACAGGTCGCTGTCCTTCAGGTTGCGCGCCACGCCGCGCACGCCGGCTTTGGCGAACAGCAGGCGCTGTTCACGGCGCATACTGCCCGATGTATCAATCACCAGCATCACGGCCGTCCGCTTTTCCTCTTTTTGGGGCGGCCTCAGAGACACCGGCAGGGCGTGCTCAACGGGCGTGCCGGTATAGCCGCCCAGCCCCAGGCTCGCTTCGCCGCCGACTATGATGAGCCCCCCACCGTTGCGCACATAGGCCCGCAGACGGGGCAGCAGGGCCGACGGCAGGCGGTTCTTGTCCACATTATTCAGGATGACCGCGCCGAACGACTCTGGGGCCGGCACAGCCGCCCTGGGAGCAGAGACAGCCACGGCCCGGACCGCAAAGCCGCGCGTGTTGAGCGCCTGGCGCAGATAGCGGTTGTCGCGTTCCCGTGCGCTGAGCAGCAGGACCGTATCGGCTTTGCCGACCTGAACCCAGGCCACCGCCCGGTTATCATCCGGGCGGGCGTCCTGCACGCCGGACGCTGGGGTGAAAGTCGCCTGGAGTGGAATCAGACCGTCTTCGGACAGGCGGACCGGGCGGGTGAGCAGGGAAACGCCGGGGGACAGGCTGA
This sequence comes from uncultured Binatia bacterium (SeqCode), assembly GCA_965242605.1. GTDB lineage: Bacteria > Desulfobacterota > Binatia > Bin18 > Bin18 > JAAXHF01. The sequence goes on from CBDESS010000001.1 coordinate 1,294,187, forward strand.
CGGCCCCCCGCCACACCGGCCGGCCGTGGTGTTGCAGCGTCAGTTCTCCCTGCACGGGGCGGGGGTGGCTGTTGTTGAGGACCAGGCTCAGCGCCACGGCATCCCCTTTTTGGGCCACCGGCGGGGCACCGATACGCCGGATGGCGATGTTCGGAGCTGGCTCGGCACCCGGCGGAGCAAACGGATAGAGGCGGCGATGCCGTTCGGCCAGGAGGGGGAGGAGCGGGGCGGCCGAGCCGACCGTCTCCCAGCCGTCGCTCATCAGAGAGATCGTCAGAGAGGAAGCGGCGGGTCTCCCTCTCTTTCGCCCCGGACCCTCGCCTGAGAGGCTGGTCAGCGCGCCGGCCAGGTTCGTCTCTTCAAGCTGTAAGTGCGGGGGCGGGGTCAGCAGCAAGGGCTCGGCCTGGCTCCACGGGAGCCACTGGTGGCGGCCGGCAAACAGCAGGGTCGGCGTATCGGGTGTTGGCGCGAACTGCCGGACTGCGGTCTCCCGCATCCAGCGGCGTTGGTCGGGCGTCAGGCTGTGTGACACGTCAAAGGCCAGCAGCGGTGCGCCGGCCGTTGCTGGCCGCAAGATGGCCAAGCCGGCCGCACCCGGAATCAACACCCCCACCAACAGAGAGTGCAGCACCAGGCTGACAAACCCGCTGCGATACCACAGCCACAGCAGAGGCAGCCCGGCCCACAGCCACAACAACTCGGGCCGCTCACAGGCGAACGACTGTGGCCAGGACAGCAGCCAGGAGAGCAACCAGGAGAGCAGCGCAGAAACGGTGTCCATCTCTCATTCCCAAGCGGCGCGGCTGGCTTCTTCCTGCCGATCTTCTTCCCGCCGAGCGGCCTGTCTGCCTCTTGACCGGGGAAGACGCCTCCTCTTTGTGCCGAGCCGGCGTTCGAGGCAGACGAGCAGCAACACGGCAACGATGAGCCACGGCCAGACCGGACGCTGGGCCGTTTGCTCCGACCCGGCCGGTGCCGGCCCAGCCAGCCGCAAGGGCCGGCCGAGGTGGGATTCCTCGGCACTGCTGATATTGACGGCCAGGCGGCGCGGCTGTCCATACTCGGTGACGCGATACACCCCCTGCTTGAGCAGGCGCAGACTGTGGCCGGCAGTTGGCAAGGGCTGTCCTGCCGGCCCGGAGACCTGGGGTGAGGGTCCGCCCAGGGTCAGGCTCGCTCCGGTTTTCAGGCTGGGCGGCTGGCCGGCCTGACCGGCCAGCCAACTCAGCAGATTCAGGGTCAGAATCGAGACCGGCAAGTTCCGCTGGCCAAGGTAGGGCAACAGGTCAAACCCGACCGCGGCGTAGCGATAGCCGCGCCGCTCGCCGGCCACGATCAGCGGCCCAGGCGTGGCATGAACGACCGTTTTGCTCCAGGCCGGTGGCGAGAGAGCCTGGCCAAAGGCGGGCTTCAGGAGTGGAACATGCACATAGCTCACCAGCGGGTGGCCGACCGTCCAGCGGGTCATGTCCGGTTCGGCGGCCGAGCGGCCCAAGGGGAAGACGGCGTTGGCCTCGGGCGGCAACACAAAAGCGGCATTGCTCGGCGGCAGGCTCGCCGGCGCGGTCAGGTGAAAAATGACAAACGGAAAACGGGCGGCCATGTCCGGGCGATAGGCCTGGGGGCTGACCTGCTCAAGCCTGAGAGCAGGAATCTGGGACAGACCGGAAGCGTGGGCCGGCAGCGGCGTGACCAGCAGCCCCGATACCGCTGTCGGTGGGGGCAGGACGGCGTAAGCCTCATTGTCGAGGCGAAGACCGTCTTCAACCAACAGCCGCGCCCGGTATGTGCGCGCCACCGGCAAGCCGACAAAAGAAAAGGTCTCTTGGTCGGCGCTCGCCGCCAGCGAGCGGAGTTCCTGGCCGGTCTCCGCATCTTCAACGACGACCCGCCAGCCGTCCGTGGGTGCGACGCCCGCGACCCGCAGCGTGGCCTCAACCGCATCTGGAAAAAAGGGGCTGCGGTACAGGCGAAAGCCGGTGATGCCGAGGTTCGGGCCAGGTTCGCCGAGCTGCACCACCGAGAGGCGCGCCTCAGCTGACGAGGCCAGGGGTCTATCGGTAAAGAACACCAGACGCTGAAAGCCCTCCTCGGCTAAGAGTTGGGTAAAAAACACGGACAAGACCTCGTCGCCCGGGTCGGGGGTATCGGTCGCCTCGATACGTTCGAGCAGCCGGCGCAGAGCAGGGTCAGATGCAGACCGCGGATCACCCGGGGAAAAGAGCGCTGATGACCAGTCGCTGCCCGAGATACCCTCGCCGATCTGGATTGGAGAGGGAGCAGAGGTGAACAGCCCGATACGTTCTCCCTCGGGCGTCTCCTCCACGCTGGCCCACAGCCGGTGCTTGGCCAGCTCAAACAGGCGTGTGGCCCCGTCAGGCCCGTGCGCCTGCATACTGGCAGAGGTATCGAGCACCAGGGCGACCGAGCCGCGGCGGTGGTGTACGACCGGCTGCGCCGCGCTCAGGATCAAGAGCAAGAGAATCAGCAGTTGGAGGAAGAACAGGGGCGAGAGGTGCAGGCGACCCCACAGCCCTTGTCTGGCCGAGGAGACCAGACCTTCGTACAGAAACAGGCTGGGAACCACGACCCGCCTGGCCCGCCGACGGAAGAGATAGGGCAAAAACAAGGCCGGCAGCGCCAGCAACAGGGGGGCCGCGGACGAGGCAGACAGCAACGAGACGTCCATAGGTTTGACTTGGCGAGCCCTTAACTCAGTACGCCCAGGGCCGGCAGTTCGCGGAGGACAAAGTCGTGAAAATCGCCGGACGCCTCCGCGCCAGTCACCAGTTGCGCATACCGCACCCCGGCCTGATGACACGCACTGCGCAACTCTCGGCTGTGACGCTCCAGGCGATCGATATAGGCCGTTCTGGCCTGGGCATCAAAGCGGACCAGGGCCGAGTCACCGCTCTCGCTATCCACAAAGCGGGCCCCGGCCGGCAGGAGCGGCGGGTCGGTCTCGGTTCTGCCCAACACCTGGATGACCGCCAAGTCAAAGTTGGCCGCCCGCAGCAGCTTGAGCGAAGCCTGGAACGTTTCGATGGGAAAGAGGAAATCCGACACCCAGATCGCTTTGCCCGGGCGGTGCAGGGCGTGCAGGTGACGGGCTAAGGCGGTCGGAGGATGCGGCTGGCCCCGGGGCCGGAGCCCAGCAAAAAAATCGTGCGCTTGGACAAAACGCCGCCGCCCGCGAAAAAACGGCGTAGCCGGCTCGGTCTCATCGCTGGTCAGGGCGTGCAGTTTGACTGCGTCATCCCCGGTCAGCACGATATAGGCCAGGGCCAGCGTCAGGTTGCGGGCCGCGGCATACTTCTCATCGCTGACCGGATAGGCCATTGAGGCGCTCAGGTCGAGGAACAGGGAGGTGTACAGGTCTTCTTCTTCCTGAAAGAGCTTGATGTAGTGACGGTTGGTGCGGCAGTACAGTTTCCAGTCAATGGCGCGCAGATCATCGCCCGGGGCGTAGGGGCGATAGTCGGCAAACTCCAGCCCGGCCCCACGTCGGGGCGACACATGGCTACCCGGGCGACTGCCGACAAATCGTCGCCGCGACCGAAGCCGGAGGGTTTCGAGGCGAGCCAGAAATTGGGGAGTAAAAACTGCCGGCAGCGTGGCTTCTCGCATTCGCGCCCATCCTATCAGACACGACCTGCGGGGCTAGGCCATACGCCGTAGCCGTGTTCCGCTCCCGTCGGTATAAAGACCCTGATGCGAGCTTGCCGGGAGAGTGCGCGGTCATCAGCACTTGTGGCCGGTGTGGCGTGGTGTGTCCTGGCCGGCCCGGCCGCTCAGGCGGCCGGCGGCACTCCTCAGTTTGGGGAACAGGTGGATAGGGGGCTGGTTGAGCACGCGCCCATCAGCGAAGCCTCGGGCATTGTCGCCAGTCAAAAAAATCCGGGGGTGCTCTGGGTCCATAATGATTCTGGCCAGCCAAACCGGGTGTTTGCGCTCAGCTCCCAGGGGGTGCATCTCGGCGGCTATGTGTTGGACGGCGTCAAGAACCACGACTGGGAAGATATTGCGCTCGGACCGGGGCCAGAGAACGGCCGGTCCTACCTGTATATCGGCGATATCGGCGATAACCGGGCACGCCGTGATCTGAAATATATCCACCGTGTGCCAGAACCACGGGTCAGGGCCGGGCAGGCCGCTCGCCAAACCCTGTCCAACATTGAGACGATCTCCTTTCGCTACCCGGACGGCAAACGCGACGCGGAAATCCTGCTGGTCGACCCGGTCACAAAAGACCTGTACGTCATCTCCAAACGCGAGCCTCAGGCGCGTGTCTACCGTGCCGCCTACCCCCAATCAACCACCGCTCCGATCACGCTTGAACAGGTCGCCACGTTGGCCCTGAACGAACACGCCACTCGGGACGCCTGGCTGGTAGGCGGGGATATTTCCCCGTCTGGTACCGAGATTCTGCTCAAGAGCTATCGCACGGTGTACTACTGGACGCGGGCCCCTGGGCAGACGGTCCATCAAGCCCTGACCGCCCGGCCTGCAGCCCTGCCCTATCTACCTGAACCCCAGGGCGAGGCGCTGGGCTGGGAGGCCGATGGAGGGGGCTATTATACGGTCAGCGAAGAGCGGGACAAGGTTCCGGCCCGTCTGTACTTTTACCCGCGCCTGCCGGCCACCGAACATGCACCGATTGACACAAACGACGGTCGGCCCGGGGCGAGGCAGCGGTGACTGGCCCGGCGAACCGCCCGCGCATCGTCGTCGGCGTACAGGGGGAGCAGACGCAGGGCGTCGGGGTCGGGCTGCCAGTCAAAACAGTCTTCGGCAGTGCCAATCACCGACAGCGGTCGCAGGACCCAGGGCGTGGCCCCCTCAATGATGGCGTCGTAGTGCGACAGATGGGCAAACCAGGCGGTCAGGCGCGGCTGGAGCTTCCTGATGGCACGCATGAGCCGATCCATTTCGGTAACAGGCAACAGGCGCAGCCGGCCGCTATCGTGCGTCACAGAGGCGAGCTCGCGCAGCCGCCGGGTATAATCCGTCGCCCCGATGCGCCGCACTTAAGCGCCGCCAGAACTCCAGGACCTCAGCAATATCGTCCTGGCGGGCGTCGGCTGCCTCTGGTGCCAGATCGAGCACGACCTCTCGTCCGACCAGAAAGAAGTAGCCCGGCATCCAGATGGACAGAGGAGAAACCGTATCACCCGGCCGCTTGCCGCGCCGAGCGATGCGCTCAGGGTCGGGCATGCGCCTGCGCAGAAGCCTGGGGAAAGCCCGGAAAGGTGTGCGTCACCGCCAGCGAAAGGGACTGGTTGACCGGCAGGCGTGTTGGGCTTGGTCCGATCGGCTGGACAATCTCCGCCCGGAATTTTTCCCCCATACTCAGCATGAGCCGGGCGAGGTCTTGGATATCCTGCACCGCCTCCCGCCTCTCCCTCCAGCCTGATGTGGTGGGGGAGGATGGGTCAAGGGCGCATGTCGGTCCGCCCCGCCTCAGCTGCCCGCAACCGTCGGGTTTGTGGCCAGGCGATCGCGCCTTCGGCGTCGACAACAACGCCGTACTCGGCCCGGGCTGCGGCGACGGACACAGCGCCTGCATTTCTCAGAGCCGGATTAATCCGACCACAACCCGGCTGTCATCGTTTCTCAAATATCACAACGCTCTCTCGGGATGCCATGCGCCCGTATTGCCCCATCTGCTGTGCACTATTTCCGCGCCAGCGTACCGCTCGTATTTCCTTGCATATGAGCCCTGCCCGCTCGCCGATTTCCGCAGTGTACTCGTCAACAGCAATGACGCTGCCATCGTAGCGGGCATTGCCAACCACGAACGCAACCTTTCCGCCTGCACAACACACACGTTCGACTTCACACAGACAGAGATACATGTCAAAAAAGTACCCCTGCAACATCTGTTGCATACGCGGGTCGCTCACATGGCGGATGCTTCTTTCCAGCGATTCTGGTGCTGCGTACCCCTTCGTCGGAAGTCGTTTCGGGCGAGCTTCTGGATGGGAATGGAAACTCTGATATCGCAGTGCTCGATTTGCTTCCCAGTCATGAAACGCAAACATCAATTCTATACCGAAGATCCGTGTATAGTCGTGACGATTCGGGTACGGCGGCGAAGTAATCACGGCTGAGTACGACGCATCGGGTGCTGGGATGGTCCGAGCATCCGCGACCCGGGCCTCCCAAGTGCCAGCGCCTTGGGGTCCCGAGTCACGAATGTCTGCCAACATCATCTTGACTCGATCCTCGAAAGCGTTCCACACGTTTTCGCTGCCAGCACCCTTGTGCAACCACCTCAACCAGCCCCCGTTTGCAACCGCATGACTGAAACGCGGGATAATGGAAATCAACGCCAGTCGAAAGAAGTCTCGCTCTGAGGAAGAACCGTCGATGGCATCTATATGCGCAGCAATCGTATCGAACGCTTCAAGCCGCCCCTCAGGCAGCGCTTTTCGTACCAGTTCCGGGTAGGTTCGCTTCATAGGGAACACGCTTCTCGACGTTGCGGTGTGTTGGAGCATCTGCCACAGCTTCTCCAAGTGCCCCTGTACAAAAGTCGCTGTCTTGGTGTTCGAGACAAGAACGGCGAGTGGGGAAAGGTCGTACCCTGTTCCTGAAAGGCTCTTTTCCTTCGCGGCCAAGAGCGTGGTTCCCGCACCCGCAAAGGGGTCAAGTATCTTATCTTGGCCGGTCAATCTCCACTCATCAACTAAAGAGTAAACGAGTTCGCCTGTAAAGCTGTGAGGAAAAAGATACCAGCGGTGAACTGCCTTCTTCCTCGCGGCTCTGGGTGTCATCCAATGTTTCCACTCAGCCCGCTCGGTAACATGCCACTTCATGACGAGCGATTACATTTAAGAACCAGGGCCGGTTTAACGTTACCTTGAGCTGTAATTGTATGGGCGCTTGGCAATTCCACTTCAACGGCAGTTCCAGGTCTGATATCGCTGAGTTGGCGCAATTGTTTTCTGATTCCCTTATAACGATCAGTGTCACCCGAACTGCCCATACCCCGTATTTTGTTTATAGTATCTCTGAGATATTCATCGGCACTAAACAGGCAATCCGCTTTGGCAAGGAGCGTGCTTGCGTAGATAATACTGTCCTTGGCCTCCATATAAATCAGCCCATTGATACCTTTTGCCAACTCTAGCACATCGCGCATTTCATCTCCGCCGCTCATCTTGACAGCAACCCCCGATTCTTTCAGCAGTGAAGTTAACCTGTCCACCCCATCCTTGACATCCTTCAAGTCGTCGACGCTCACTCTATCGCTGATTTGTTCTTCACGAAAGCGTGACCACATCCGGTCCGGCACCTTTTCTTTTGCTGCGCTCAAGATAGCTCTTCCTCTCGCTCTCCCGCTGAGCAATTCAAGCTCAGAGATGGGCGAGTATTGGACCTGTACCTTATGTCCCGAAAGGAAATAGACAGTTTCTAGCCCCTGCTTAAGGCTTTTCTTGAGATCGGCGTCCGCTCGTCCGTTGATGTTCTGTATCGCCTTCTCTTTGTCGACCGAAAGGGATAGACCTTCCTTCTGCGCATATTCCAGGTAGATTCCGATGTAATGGAGGATATTTGTGTCCAGGAATGCGACCTTCTGAAAATTCTGTTGGTTATTCATGGTTTTGCGTTTCGGTTGGAGTCAAGCTGGGATAAAGCTCTTCTTCAATTGCGTGAAGATAGTCTTCCGTAAATGGGATCTGCACGGCAGCATTTGCCTGCCCAAGCGCCCGGAAACACACTTTTATAAGCCGCCTGGGATTCGAGTAGATATCGAAACGAAAGGGAATATCATCAGGAAACGGGAAAAGAGCACCTCTCGACTCATCTGTCTCTCCTGATCGAGCAGCGTCTATCCGGGACTTCATCAGAGCGAACGCATCCTCATGCGTCAGAGGTTTGAGATCGAATTTGCGGTCAGCAATCCGTGCCATCAGAGAGGGTTCAAGGTTTTCGGTAGTCTCGTAGGCATCGGGTGTCATTGAGAGAACAATCCAGAAGTTAATCTTCTGGTTTTCAGCAAGGTTGATGAGGCGTTTCAGCGTGGCCAGGTAATCGTGCGCCGCTCGCTTGCTGAGCCGTTTCTGCAGACCTATTTCCTCGAATTCGTCTATCAGAAACGCAAGGGCCTTGGCACCTGTCCCTTGTAAAATTGTTTTCAATATCGCGCGAAAATAAGGTGCTTCCTCTCCTTCAGGGACTATACTGCCTCTCGAACGAGGGACGAAGTCCCGATATTCAAAATATGGTTTCCTGGTGGTCTCGGTGACGATCCGAGCGAGACAGTGTGCAATCTCTTCGTCGTTCGTGACGTCCGCATTCAGGATAGCTTTCTGGAGGGGATTTGTCATGTCCTGTTGGGACCGATGTGGACGAAATGCGTTGGATAAATACTCCTCGAAACCCTTTTGGAAAAGAGTCCTCTGATATGGGACGGTCATATACGATCCTGCCATCTCCCAAATAAATTTAGCGAAATCTTTACGCCCAATAGCGCGTAACAACATGTTAGCGAGGTCGTAGAACTGCACCCCTGGATTATCGAAGTAGAACGACCTGATCTGACGCTTTGGCAGGATGTCCCTGTGGAGCCATCTCAGCAGGCACGTCTTTCCACTCCCATACGCGCCTTCAATGACAATGGCCTTCACCCCTCCTCCACCCTGATGAACATCAAGGAGTTGTTGTACTTCCGTTTCCAGTGTCCCCGGCGGAGAGAGAGCCCCCGAAAGAGGCACACCCGTAGCGGCAGGCTCGAAAGGATTAGAATGCAGCCTGAAGTTTTGAAGAATGTTGGCCATGATGGTCTGTCAACTCCATGGTTTCCACCACGATGTCTTTGTGTATGTGGAGGTGGGAGATGTACGGTCCGTTCGAGACCTGGTAGTACCGCCGTAACTCCAGCGGTTCCCTTTGCGCAGAGGTCGCCGTGAGCGTTGCGAGAGCACGAGATGTCGGGATCAGGACGATGTGATGCGGCCATGCTCGCACCAGCCAATCGATCGCGTCAAAAAGCGCGCGGATCGGTCGTCTGCCCGCTTCGCAGAACCGCGTGATGAGATCAAGAATGGAGAAGGACGTCCATTCCTCTGCGTTCCGCAGCGAGAGGAGGAGGCTCACCATGTGCGGAACAGCGCGCCCGTTTCGCGCAGGAGCGTCAGGTCGGGGGCGTAAGAGAGGAAACATGACCACGCTATCATCGGCGTTTGGACAGTATTCGTCAATGAGTCCCAGCTCATCACGCGCCCAGTAGCGCACCCCATAGAGGAGAGCAGCTTCACTGACAGGTGACGTACACCGTCGTGTCCGGTCTGTTGTGTCATTGTGGAACACCACCTCCCTGGCGCGACAGGAATGGTGGCGGGTCCACTTCACAGGGCAACCGTTGTGACGAAAACCCGCAACGGAATCTGCACGGGCATCCAAGGGCATGAACAGATCAAAAAAAAGTGCTCTGCATTGTGCATTCTTCAAGACCAAGGCGGCAAAATGGTCTTTTGCGGAATCATGGAGTGTGTGATCTCCGCGAGCCGGGGCTGGATGACAGAGCAGCTTGCGGACGTCAGGATCAGCTGCATTGATACGCAGTCTCCGCCCATCTCGTTTGAGTGCGCACAGGCGAAGCAGCGTCCGTCGATAGTGGTACAGGGTCGTCGGTGCCGGGACGGAACCATGCCGGGTCAGCACGAGATTATGCTCTTGCACCAACGTGTTAATTTCACCAGCCCTCAGTCCGTTCGGAAAGGCAGCAACGGCTTTCAAGATACGATGGAGTCCAGCAAACGAGAGGGCGCGCATCCAGTACTGGCTCTGTTGTTCTCTGTCTTTGCTGGACCGTTGTGCCTGGGTCATGTCAGCCAATTCCCGGTGTTCATGTTTCGGAGACGATATTGAATAACAGCATACAGGACGAAGAAGCGAAACGACGGTGCGGCTCGGGTCCGATTATCCCTCCAGCCAGGCGTTCATCTCCGTCCGCAACCGTCGGGTTTGTGGCCGGTCGATCTCGCCTTCGGCGTCGACAACAATGCCATACTCGGCCCGGGCCGCGGCGACGGACACATAGCCGTCCAACACATCTTGCAGGACCGATTCGGGCTCACGCTTGAGGGGCGAGGAGAAGCCGCCCCCGCCCGGCAGGCGCAGAATGACTTTCTGGTCGGGCTGCAATCGGTATTGGGCCTTGGGGTGGGGGCGGCTGCCGTCCGACAGGAGGAAATCGCCCAGCCCGCCGTTCTTCCCACCCTGATAACCGAGGGCCGGAAATTTGGTCCGGTCATACATGGCCGAGTGTATGACCGGCTCGGACGCCCTGACCGACAAGACCATCTCTTGGCCCAATCCCCCCCGATATCGGCCCGGTCCGCCAGAGTCGGGAATAAGGCCGCGTCGCTCCATGAGCAGCGGCGAGACATTTTCAATGATCTCGGCCGGCACGCCCTGGATGCCGCTGGGAAAGGCCGTGGCCGAGATGCCGTCCTTGTCCGGCCGTGCGCCCATACCACCGGAAGAGAAGAAGACACAGGTAAAGCGTTTGCCGTCCGCACCCTTGCCGGTAAACTGGGTGATCCAGATATTGGCCGCGCCGTCGGCCAGAACGCGCTCGGGCACCGCCTGTGACAGCGCGCCAAACACCGCGGTCGACAGAAAGTGGCCGATAATGTGCCGCCCGCCAACCGCTGCCGGAAACTCGCAGTTCAGGATGCAGCCCCGCGGGGCACTGACATGAATCGGTCGAAAGCTGCCCGCATTATTTGGCACAGCAGGCGAGAGAGCACAGGTGAGCGGATAGATCGTATAGGCCACGCAATAGGCAAACGGGACGTTGATCCCCCGCTCGCATTGGGCCGAGGTGCCAGCGAAATCGACGTACAGGTCCGAGCCTTCAACCCGTACCGCGATTTTGACCACGATCGGCTCGTCAAACCCGTCCATGCGGATTTCGTGCTGATATGTCCCGCGCGGCAGCTCGGCAATCGCCTCCCGCATCGCCTTCTCTGAGGTCGTCATGATGGCGTCCGAGAGCTGCTCCAGCCCGGGCAGGTCGGCCTCGACCATGAACTCCAGCAGTTTGGCCCCACCCACCTCGTTGCTGCCGACCTGGGCCATCAGGTCGCCCTCGACCAGCTCGGGTGCTCGGACATTCTGCTTGACCAGCCGGAACAGATCGTCATTGGGCTGGCCGGCGCGGAAAAGCTTCATGATCGGGACATAAATGCCCTCTTCAAACACCTGGCGGGCGTCTGCGCCCAGCATCCGCCCGCCCACATCGACCGCGTGACAGGTGCTGGCAAACAGGCCGACCGGCTGGCCGGCGCGAAAGATCGGGGTGACAACCGTAAAGTCGTTGAGGTGGCCGGAGGTCAGCCACGGATCGTTGCTGATCAGGCTGTCGCCGTCTTCGAGCTGCTGCCACGGGCAGGCGGCCAGAAAGTGGCGCACGGCCTGCGCCATCGTGTTGATATGGCCCGGTGTGCCGGTGACGGCCTGGGCGATCATATTGCCCCGGATGTCAAACACCCCGGCCGACAGGTCGCCGGCCTCGCGGACCACGGTAGTAAACGAGGCGTTCTGGAGGGCGGTCGCCTGTTCGTTGACAATCGAGATCAGGCGGTTCCACACAATCTCCAAAGTGACTGGATCAATGGGTTCCATGCGCTCTGTTGTACGGCCTCAGTCCGGCTTGGGCAAGGCTGGGCACAGCAGACTTGAGACAGGAGAGGGGGACGGATTGGGGAGATTTCCCAGCAAGCATTCCCGCTGTGGGATTCTGGCACCCGGACGCCATGTTCCCGCACGAGGCGTTCAATGGACCAAGTCTCAATGTCCGAAGCGGTGAAGACCGGGTTCCCTTGATCGGTCCTCTATCAACTCTCCGTCTTCCGTTAGCCATTTTCCGTCTTTCGCAACCCTCCAGATCGGGGACTTCCTCTGGAGGAATCAAACCGGCAAGATACAGCTCTATGGGGCTTAGGGCACTGAAGTGCCACCGTTTGCAAATGTCCCAAACTGGCCGGCAGATAAACTTGACGGCTGACGGGGGATACCGTGCCACTGCACGAGCCTGGCTCATGGTGCAGCACTTCAAGAGGGACGGATACCCCTTCGTCCTGACGACTTTCTCCATCATCGCCCGCTGCCTGCGGACCGGCAGGCTGGGCGTTGGGGCGTGTACAGCCGTTCCGGCGGTGGGGACTACTATATGAAGCTCCGGCTGGGCAGGGTTATCTTGCAGTCGTTCGCCAATCCCTCCCCGAAGGCTCGCCGGCTTGGCCCTACTTGCCTCCGGGGGGCCGGGCAGGCTAGAAAATAACGAGCTATCTTGCTATGAGGAGGAACACATGCCTTTAGACCCACAAGCCAAAGCATTGCTTGATCAATTAGCGGCCGCGGGTGCTCCGGGCCTGAGTGAGCTGCCGGTTGCCGAAGCGCGGCAGGCCGTCAAAGGGCTGTTTGCGACGGACAATCCCGAATCGGTCGCCTGGGTTGAAGACCGGACCATCCCAACCGCCAACGGTCCTGTGCCGATCCGAATCTATATGCCCAAGGGACAGGGGCCCTTCCCGGTCCTGGTGTTCTTTCACGGTGGCGGCTGGGTCATCGGCGACCTGGAGACACACGATCCGACCTGCCGGGCGCTGAGCAACGCGGCCAACTGCGTTACCGTGTCGGTTGACTACCGCCTCGCCCCGGAGCACAAGTTTCCCGCGGCCGCGGACGACTGCTATGAGGCCACCAAGTGGACGATCCTCCATATCGCCGCCTACCAGGGCGATCCCACCCGGGTTGCCGTTGGGGGGGATAGCGCCGGGGGGAATCTGGCCGCGGCCGTAGCCCTCATGGCCGGCGACCGCGGAGCGCCGTCTCTGGCCTTCCAACTCCTTATCTATCCAGTGACCAACCACGCGTTTGATACCGAATCGTGCAAGCAGAACGGCACGGATTATCTGCTGACGGTCGATGCCATGCGGTGGTTCTGGGGCCATTACCTGGCCGGCGAGGCCGACGGCAAGAACCCGTATGCGTCTCCGCTCCAGGCCAGATACGTCAACAGCCCGCCGCCCGCGCTGGTGATTACGGCCGAGTTTGATCCGCTGCGAGACGAGGGTGAGGCCTATGCCGACAAGCTGAGGCAGGCCGGCGGCCAGGTCACTACTTCCCGGTATGACGGCATGATCCACGGCTTTTTCAGTTTCTTTGCCTTTGACGCCTGCCGCCAAGCGATCGGCGAAGCCGGCGGCGCGCTCAAGGCGGCGTTTGCGTAGAAGCAGGAGGTCCAGGCCGATGAGCACTGTAAGCACCTACTCCCGCCCCGCGGCCTACGCCGCGGACACAGTCCGCTCGGCGTTCATTCGCCGCACCTACACCCACTTGGCGTTTGCCATTCTGGGCTTCCTGGCCGTTGAGAACATCCTGTTGGCGTGGTCTGGAACGCCGGCCCTGGTGAGCATGATGGTCGGCGGCTATGGCTGGTTGGTCGTCCTGGCGGCTTTTATGGGCGTGTCGTGGCTGGCCGACACCTGGGCCCGGTCAGACGCCTCGCCGCGGCTGCAATACGTCGGCCTGGGGCTGTTTGTGGTTGCCGAAGCGGTGATCTTTCTGCCCATGCTGTATACGGCGGTCCATTTCAGCTCGCCCGATGTGCTATCCGAGGCCGGCCTGATGACGCTCGTGCTGTTTGGCGGGCTGACCTGGGTCGCCTTTACCACCCGTAAGGATTTTTCCTTCCTGCGGGGGATTTTAGCCGTCGGGGGATTTCTTGCCCTGGGCGTCATTGTGGTCAGCCTCCTGTTCGGCTTCAGCCTGGGCCTGTTGTTCTCGACCATCATGGTCGCCTACGCCGCCGGCTCAATTCTGTACACCACCTCGAACATCATCCACCACTACCGCCCAGACCAACATGTGGCCGCCTCACTGGCCCTGTTTGCCGGGGTGGCGCTGTTGTTCTGGTATCTCGTGCGGATATTCATGGCCCTGAGCGACGACTGAGGCGGCCGGCGGCTCGGGCAAGGGCCGGCCGAGCCCGAGCAGGACGGCCAGTGTGCCAAGCCCCAGCAGGACATAGGCCGCCCAGACCGGCAGGCCCCAGGCCACCCCGCAATAGCCGACCAGGCCGGCCAGCAGGGTGCAGCTCAGCGCATACGGCACCTGGGTCCAGACGTGGTCCAGCGGGTCGCATCTCGACGCCGTTGCCGACAAAATCGTGGTATCGCTGATCGGCGAGCAATGATCGCCAAAGATCGCCCCGTCAAGCACTGCCGCGGCCGTCAGCCACACAATCGCGGCCTGTCCAGCGGCCAGGCTGTGGGCCAGCGGCACGGCCAGCGGCAGGACAATCCCCATCGTCCCCCAGCTTGTGCCGGTGGCAAAGGCAATGCCGGCGGCCAGACCAAACGTGACCAGCGGCACCCAGAGCGGCGAGACACGCCCGCTCAGCATGGACGCCAGAAACAGGTCGGTGTGCAGCACATCGGCGCAGACGGTTTTCATCGCCCAGGCCAGGACAAGGATAATCACCGCCGGCCAGACCAGCGTGATGCCGCGTGTCCAGGCCGCAATCCCCTCGGACAGGCTCAGGAAGCCCCGGGACACGGCCAGGCTGAGGGCCAGGCTTGTTCCGACCAGGCTGGCCAGGAACAGGACTTGGCCTGACCCCGCGGCCGAGCCGCCGACCGCCCCAAAGGCGAGCCGCCACGCCGCGGGATCAACGATCGAAAACGAACGCCCGGCGGCCCCAATCGCCCCCGCCCCAAACCACAGCATCCCGCCCACAGCGGTCAAAACCAGGGCGACCACAGGCAACACCGCGTGGGACCACGGCGGCATCCTGCCGGCGGCTGACCGGACATCCTCAAGCGCCCCGATCGTCAGCAGCCGGGCACCGTCGCGCAGCACCTTGCCGTCCTGAATAGCCCGCGCCTCGGCCCGATACATTGGGCCAAAGTCGCGGCTCAAGGCCGCGTTGCACACCACAAACAGCAGGGTGGTCAGACAGTAGAACCGCAGCGGCAGCACCAGCAGGAAAAACGCATAGCCGTCCAGCCCTAACTTCAGGTCGGCGGCGATATCGCCGAGTAGCCCGACCTCGTAGGCAATCCAGGTTGAGATCAACGCCAGCCCGGCCACCGGCGCGCTGGTCGAATCGACCAGATAGGCCAGTTTCTCGCGTGATATCCGCCAGCGGTCGGCGACCGGCCGCAGCGTCGTTCCGAGTACCATTGAGTTGGCATAGTCGTCAAAGAAAAAAAAGACACCCGCCAGGGCGATGCCGAGCCGGGTCGTCCGACCGCTCTCAGCCGCCCCAAAGAGCGCGCCGACCAGGGCCAGGGCTGCCCCGCTGCGGCTCATGATCTGCACCATGCCGACCAGGGTCAGGGTAAAAGCCAGGATGGACAGATTGAACCCGCTGCTCAGGTTGGCCCAGATAAACGTGTCAACCCCCCGGGGCAGGGCAACCCAGGGCAGCGGACCATAGGCCAGGAAGGCCCCCAACAGGACTGCCGCACCAAGCGAGACAAACAGATGTTGGAAAAACATCGCCAGCAGGATGGCCAGCACAGGCGGCAGGACCGAATACCACTGGCCGACGGCGTGCGGTCCGGGAGAGGGCAGGGCGAGCAGCAGGGCACAGCTCAGCGTCCAGGCCAGGCCAAAGCCGAGCCAGCGCTTGGGGTCGGCAAATGGAGAGCGGAGCGACGGCATAGGACGAGCGTATCACACGCCGCCACGCTTGGCCGCTGGCGCGGGCTCTGATACCACCCATACCGATGACTCGCCCAGTCTTCCACCTCGTCCTCCACCTGCTGGTACCCGGGGTGGTCGCCCGTCTGGCTTTTCCCTCCCGCTGGCAGCGGGCCTGGCTGATCATGCTGCTGACTATGGCCGTTGACCTTGACCATCTCCTGGCCACGCCGGTCTACGACCCGGACCGGTGCGGGATTGGCTTTCATCCGTTGCATTCAGGCGTGGCGATTGGCGTCTACTGCATCCTGACGCTCGTCCCGGCCACACGGCTCGCCGGCCTTGGTCTCTTGATCCATATGCTCTTGGATGGCATGGATTGTGTCTTCATGCCGTGATGGCAGAGCATTGGCAGAGTATATCGCCTCCTGGCAGGAGTGCGCCCGCGCCTCCCAGCGGCTTACCGGACGCTGGCCGATAACTCGTCTTCACCTTCTGAGAGAGGAAGCCGGGACGGAGAGCTGGCCGGGCCCTGCCCGCGTTCTGAGACCCGGCGGACTGTGTATTGCCAAGCTGCGGAGAGCGTATGCAAGCACCCGACATGTCTGAACTGACCCTGCGGACCGTCCTCCTCGGCTTGCTTCTATCGGTCGTCATGGGCGCGGCCAATGTGTACCTGGGACTGAAGGTCGGCATGACCGTCTCGGCTTCCATTCCCGCCGCGGTCCTGGCCATGCTGCTCCTGCGGATCGTCATGGGCGGCGGGACGATTCTCGAAGCCAACCAGGCCCAAACGGCCGCCTCGGCCGGTGAGTCGCTGGCCGCCGGGATTATCTTTACCATGCCCGCCCTCGTCCTTATCGGGGTGTGGCAACGCTTTGACCTTGTCCTCACGACGCTGATCGCCTTGAGCGGCGGACTGCTCGGCGTGCTGCTGATGATTCCGCTCCGGCGCGTCTTTGTCGTGCCCCCCAGCCCGACCCTGAAGTTTCCCGAAGGCGTAGCCTGTGCAGCCGTCCTGCGAGCCGGACAGCAGACCCGGGCCGGTGCGCCAGACGCCCGGGCGGTCCTGCACGGGGCGGTGTTCGGCTTTGGGTGTAAACTGCTGATCAGCTTTGTCGGACTGCTCAAAGGCAGCCTGGAAGGGGCGGTCGCGCTCGGACACCGGATCTTCTATCTGGGCGGGGATATTTCGGTCGCCCTGCTGGGCGTTGGGATGATTGTCCAGCTCAATATCGCTCTCCTCATCTTCATCGGCGGTGCCCTCGGCTGGCTGGTGATCCTGCCGCTGCTGGGCGCGTCGCCGGCGCAGCTTGACCGTCCGCTTGAGGGCGCGTATGCGATCTGGTCAAGCCAAGTCCGCTATGTCGGTGTGGGAGCGATGGTGGTCGGCGGCCTTGCGGCCATCGTCCAGGTTCGACACGGGCTTGTCCAGGCCGTGCAAGTGCTGTTTGGGACCGACCGGCAGACCGCTCAGACGGACGACGCGACAGCACGCGATCTGTCCTTTGGCACGATCGCCACCCTCAGCCTCGGCTGTGTCGTGCTCATCGGCGGGCTGTACGCCGTCCTGACCCAGCGGCCCGGCGTCAGCCTGCTGACCACGCTGATCATGCTGGTCATGGCCTTCTTCTTCACCGCGGTGGCGAGTTACATCGTGGGACTGGTCGGCAACTCGAACAGCCCGGTTTCGGGCATGACGATTACCGCGATGCTGTGTACCGGCGGGCTGCTGTTGCTGTTTGGCTTCAGCGGCCCGACCGGCATGGTGGCCACCCTGGGCGTGGCGGCGATTGTATGCTGCACGGCGTGTACGGCCGGTGACGTGTGTAACGACCTGAAGACGGGCCACCTGGTGGGGGCGACGCCGTGGCGACAGCAGCTCATGCAGATTGCCGGGGTGGTGGTCGCCGCGCTGGTCATGGCCCCGGTGTTGCAGCTCTTGCACGACCACACCCCGGGCGGGATTGGTGGCAAAGAGCTGGCCGCCCCGCAGGCGCAGTTGTTTGCCAGCCTGGCCCGCGGCTTTTTTGGCGACGGCCACCTGCCCTGGTCGCTCGTCGGCCTTGGCGCGGGCTTAGGTGTCTGTATCCTGGCCGTAGACCGGTTTCTGCTGCGGAGCGCAGCGTTTCGTGCCCATCTGATGCCCATCGCTGTTGGCATGTATCTACCGTTCGGGCTGTCGGTGCCGATCCTGCTCGGCGGGATTGTGGCGTTCTTGCTCACTGGCAGGACCGCCGGGCAGCCACGTCAAGTCCAGCCCGGTGTGCTCCTGGCCTCCGGGGCTATCGCCGGTGAGGCCCTGATGGGGGTTGGGCTGGCCCTGCTGGCGAGTATCGGGATTTCCCGGCTGTCGCTTGGGCTGCCCGATGGGCTGCTGACCCTGCTGACGCTGGGGGCGGTGGTGTGTGCCCTGCTCTTCTTCTATCGGGGAGGGCAGGAGTCGAAACTTTGATTTCGTCCGCCTCCAAAGCCGTCCCGCCCTGAAACTTGACGCATTCCCCGCCAGAGGCTGGGCATGGAGCGGTCCGCCATGATAAGGAAGATTCTGGAGTTGCCGGTACGGGAGAATACCTGTCCTCTTTCAGGAAAGGAGGAACGAGATGAAAACGCTGATGACCTGCCTCGTGGCCCTGGCCCTGCTCGCCCCCGTTGCCACCAGGGCCCCGGCCACGACCGTGCTCGCGACCTCATTCCCCGCCCTGGTCCAAGAGGCCGACCTCGTAGTCGTGGGCACAGCGCAAGCCATCCAACAGGAGTGGGACGAAGCCACCGAAACCCCGTACACCCTGGTAACCTTTACCGACCTCGACCTGCTCAAAGGCCGCCACCGCCACCCTGCCCTGACCATCCGCCTGTTAGGCGGGGCCTCGCCGGACGGAACCTCACTCCAGATCGCCGGGGGTCCCTTCCTTTGCCCTCGGCGAGCGGTCGATCCTGTTCGTCACTGGCCACCGCCACTATGCCATTCCGTTCGTGGGTCTGTGGCAGGGCGTATTCCGGGTGGTGCGGGACCCAGGCAGCGAGACGGAAACCGTGTACACGCACGACATGCGGCCCCTGACCAGCCTGCCGGCAGGTGCTGGCGAGCTGGTGCACGACGGCCAGTCTGTGCAGACCTTACGTCAGGCGACCGCCTCACCCATGACCTTGGAGGCCTTTGCGGCGGCTGTCGCAAAGGAGGCAGCCCATGACTAGGCGCATGATGGTGGCGATAAGCGGGCTATCCTGCTTGCCCTTTCCACTTACAGAAGAATGACATGGGATCATCTTTTTTCGCGAGTCGATACCGATGAGCGAAAAGGTCCGCAGGAGTCAAAAGGGCCCGATCTGTCGAAGCGCTTTCTCGTTCAGAATCTGTCCTTTGCACCTGATTTGCATGCGCCTCTTCGGTCCCTTCCGGGTACGCTCGCGCCACCAGTCGAGAAAAGTGACGTATCCCGGAAAGCAAATTGCTTTTCTCTGAATTATTATTCCCTATGAGCAAAGTAATTGGTCCCATGCGCAATTCTGAGCAGGCGTGAGTTTTGTATTCCATCCCCGGAATAGAGCTTCCAGGAGATTCTGGTTCTCTGAAACCACGAATTTCTTCTCCTGCATGTAGATGAAGATGTGGGCGGCTGTCTGGCATATACACATCTTTGCACTACGATTCAGCTGGATCGTCAGGACAACAGGACACCGCCGCATGAACTCCCCGCTCCTGCCGTACAGCCGTAACAGTGCGAGCCGACCACGATGGCGTGCTGTTCCAGCGACCGGACGAGTTCGTCGGCCGGCTGCGCTCCCAGGCGCAGGGGTGTGGTGCGGCCAAGGGTGAGGTGCAGCATCTGGTTGAAGTCACAGTCGTACACAAAGCCGTCCCAGGAGACGCTCAGCTGAGAGCGACACATCAGGTCCTCCAGCGTTGCCGGGTTGAAGGCCTCGGCCAGCAGCTGCATATAGGCGTTGAGCCGGCCCTCACGCTCCAGACTGCGGGCAAACCGGGCAATCGGCATATTCGTAATAGTGTACAGATGGTTGAACACCAGACCGAAGCGCGCTCCGAGTTCGCGCTTGTAGTCTGCTTCCAACTGCTGCTGCGAGGGGGGCAGGTGAGGTCCGACCGGGTTGTAGACGAGGTTCAGGGTCAGCCCCGAGCCGTCTTGACCGTAGCCGAGGGCGTTCAAGGTCCGCAGGGCTTGGATCGACATGTCGTACACCCCCCGACCGCGCTGCCTGGTGACGTTCTCCTCAGAGTAACACGGCAGGCTGGCGATGATTTCCACCCCCATCAGGGCGAGAAACCCGGCCAGGTCTTCCTGCCCGGGCTCGAACAGGACCGTGAGATTACAGCGGTCAATGACGTGGCGGCCCGCGTCACGCAGGGTTTTCACGGCATACCGAAAAGACGGGTTGAGCTCTGGCGCGCCGCCCGTCAGGTCGACCGTGTGGGCGTCAGCCGCGTGAACCAGCTCCAGGGCCAGGTTGAGCATTGAGCGGTCCATGACCTCGGTCCGCTTGGGACCGGCGTCAACGTGACAGTGCTGGCAGGCCTGGTTACACAGCTTGCCCAGGTTGAGCTGCACGCGCTCGATGCTCAGCCGGCGCAGCCGGCCAGCCGTGCGGCACGCCTGTGAGGCAAAAGCAGGGATTGGCATACACACCTCTGATTTCAAAACCCCTCACTCGGGGCCGGCTCCGCGCGTGGAGTCTGGGCCGGGCAGTCGGACGGCAAGAAGACCGCGGCGGCAAGGAAGCACATGCTCAGGCTGTTTCGACCAGATCGAGGGCGGCCTTGGGGGTATCCACCACGCTGTACACTGCGCGGAAACGTTCGTGGATGAAGGCCTCGGCAAAAGCCCGGTCAAAGAAGCTCAGCAGCGGGGTGAAGAAGTGGTTGATGTTCACAAAAACGACCGGCTTGGCGTGAAAGCCCAACTGCTTCAAGGCCATGATCTCGGAGGCTTCTTCAACCGTGCCGAAGCCTCCGGGCAGAACAATATAGGCATCGCCCAACTCTTCGAGGCCCTGTTTGCGGGCGCGCATGTCGGTGACAACGCGCATCTCGTGGCCGCTCTGGGCGATACCCCGGTCGAGAAAGTCTTTGAGGATCACCCCCTTGACCCGACCGCCCTCGGCCAGCGCGGCGCTCGACAGCGCGCCCATCAGGCCGATATTGCCGCCGCCGTACACCAGGGTGTGGCCGCGCCGGGCGATCAGCCGCCCCAACACTGCGGCTTGGGCGGTATACACCGCGGACAGCTGCCGACTTGAGGAGCAGTACACGGTCACGGCGAGCGAGCGGGGAGAGAGCGGCATGGCGTCGCATAAGCAACGAAAAACGGGTCAGCCAGACACCCCATCCATTGACGCCCATTCAACAATCGGGGTCAGACGGCGCTTGGCAATCACGCCCTTGGCCACGAGCCCCTGAAAGGTCTCAAACGTCTTGGCGTGGTCCGCAATGTCAAGGACGAGGACCATTTTTGGCTCTTCGTTGGAAGCCCACGGACCGGCTTTGAGGCTGACCCCTGCGGGAAACCCCGTTGTCCCGTCAAGCACGCCCTTGAACAGCGCCTTCACCTCGCTGGTGCGGTCTGGATTCCAGTAGATTTCATCAAGATACAGCGGCATACGATTTCCTCCTGTGTGTAGTCTCAGGCTCGCTCTCCCCCAGCTGCGGCCTACTATAGAGCGGCAGGGGGCACAGGGCAAGCCGCTTTGCGGGGCCGGGGCAGTGTGCTAGGGTCTGCCAGGCAAGGAGAAGGGAGCTGTCATGCCACGCGGAGCAGACGGGGTTGTCCGGGCGCTGAAAGACGCCGGGGTCAGCACCATCTTCGGCATCCCCAGCATTCACAATATCGCGCTCTACGACGCCCTGCGCCGTCAGCCGTCCATCCGCCATATTGTCTGCCGGCACGAGGCCGGGGCGACCCATATGGCCGACGGCTACGCGCGACTCAAGGGGCTTGGCGTTGTGATTTCGTCCACCGGGCCGGGGGCTGGTTTTACCATTTCGGCGCTACAGGAAACCTGGGGGAGCTGTTCGCCGGTCCTGATGCTGACGACGAACATCGACGCCGCCAAGATCGGCCAGGGCTTGGGCAGCCTGCACGAACTGGAGGAACAAACCTCGCTGTTCCACACCATCGCCAAAGCGACCCTGACGCCCCGCGCCGGGGATGACCTGCGGGCGCTGACGACCCAGGCGATTCAGCTCGCCACCAGCGGCCGGCCCGGCCCGGTGTGCCTGGAAGTTCCGACCGATATCCTGGCCGGCGAAGCGACCCGGGCGGCCACGCCGCCAGCCGCTCCCGACCCGCCAACACCCCGGCCACTGCCACACCAGCTTGACGAAGCCGTCGCCCTCCTGCGCCGGGCCAGACAGCCGGTCGTGCTGGCCGGTACGGACGCGGTCCGCGGCGGGCTGGCTGCCGATATCACCGCGCTCGCCGAGACCTTGTGTGCCCCGGTGCTGACCAGCACACCGGGCAAAGGGTTAATTGCCGAAGATCACCCCCTGTCTCTGGGCAACGCCGCCCGCCGTCTGGCCGTCCACGGCGTGATGCCGCACTGCGATGTGGCCCTGGCGATTGGAACCCGGCTGCGTGAGGTTGATGCCAAACGCCGCGGGCTGACGTTGCCCGAGCAGCTCATTCATGTGGACTGGGACGAACGCTGGATCGGCAGAAACTACCCGACCCCGCTTCCGCTGATTGGCGATGTGGCGGCGATTGCGCGCGTGCTGCGGGGTCAGTTGGAAGGCGAGCCGTACACCGGCCCCCGCCAGGAGCAGGCCACAGCCTGGCGTCATCAGGCGGATGAGGTACAAGCCCGACTCGAGCGCGAGCTGCCCGCCATGCGCTATCTCAAAACAATCCGCCAGGGCTTGCCTCGGGATAGCGCGCTGGTGATTGACAATACCCAACTCGCCTACTGGGCCGAGTATTTTTACCCCTCCTACCGGCCAAACGGCCTGGTCGGTGCCAAAGGCTCAGGACTCTTAGGCTTCAGCTTTCCTGCCGCAGTCGGTGTCAAGCTCGCCTGTCCCGACACACCGGTCGTCGCCATTATTGGCGACGGTGGCTTTTTGTACACCGCCCAGGAACTGGCGACCTGTGTGCGTCATCAGGTCGGCTTTCCGCTGATTGTGGTCAACGACCATGCCTACGGCGTGATCGGCTATCTCCAGCGCACGGCCTATCAGGAGGAGTACCAGGCCCGTTTGACCAACCCGGATTTTCTGGCCTTTGCCAGGGCCTTTGGCGTGGCCGCCAGCCGGGTCACCTCGCCCGAGGCTCTGGCCGAGGCCCTGGAACACGCGCTCAGTCATGGCGAAATGCACCTGATCGAACTGCAAACGACAATTGATGCCCCGCCGTTTGGGCGCTATTAGGCTGAACAAGAGGAATCCAGACATGACACACCGCCGTACAGCAATTTGGGGCTGGGGCTACGAGGACGAACAGCCAACCCCGGACCAGCGGCAATCCATTGCCAGGACCCTGGCCGCCAGTCTGGGCAAAACGGATGTTGAGCTGCGTCCCCTGCCCACGGTCAAAGACCTCGAACTCCGCCCGCCGCGCATCACACCGCCGGCTTCTTTGCAGGCCATGTGTTCCACCACCACCTACGACCGGGCGGCCCACTCCTACGGCAAAGCCTGCCCGGACCTGTTGCGGGCCGTTCGCGGCGAGTTTCCCAACCCGCCCGATGTTGTCGCCTTCCCCACAACCGAGCGCGACCTTGTTGCGCTACTCGACTGGTGTTATCAGGCCGGAGCGGCAGCGATTCCGTTCGGCGGAGGGTCAAGCGTCGCAGGTGGGGTTGAGCCGCCGGCCAGCGATACCTGCCCGGCCAGCGTGTCGATAGACCTGCGGCACCTCGACAAGGTGCTGGAAATCGACCCAAGCTCCCGCGCCGCCCGCATCCAGGCCGGCGTCTACGGACCGGCCCTCGAGAACCAGCTGCGGCCGCACGGCTATACCCTGCGCCACTATCCGCAGTCGTTCGAGTTCTCCAGCCTTGGCGGCTGGATCGCCACCCGCTCCGGCGGCCACTTCGCCACCCTGTACACCCATATTGACGACTTTGTTGAATCCCTGCGGGTGGTGACGCCACGCGGCACGCTCGAATCGCGGCGGCTGCCAGGCTCCGGGGCCGGCCCAAGCCCCGACCGTATGTTCATCGGCTCAGAAGGGATTCTGGGCATTATCACCGAGGCCTGGATGCGTCTTCAGGACCGGCCCGTCTACCGCGCCTCTGCCGGCGTGCATTTTGAGCAGTTCGAGTCCGGTGTGGCCGCGGTGCGGGCGCTCAGCCAGGCCGGGCTCTACCCGGCCAACTGCCGGCTGCTTGACCCGGCCGAGGTCACACGCAACAAGGTCAGCGACCGCCCGGGGGCGATGCTGATGCTGGGCTTTGAATCGGCCGACCACACCCTGGAGAGCTGGATCACGCGCTCGCTGGAGTGCTGCGCCGACCACGGCGGGAGCACCCTCCACGGCCCCGTCATCCGAGACCGCGGACAGACGGCCGGGCGCGCCGGCTCGGTCGGCGACTGGCGCGACGCCTTTCTGCGTATGCCCTATCAAATGGGCACGATAGCGGCGATGGGGGCGATTTTCGATACGGTCGAGAGTGCCATTCCGTGGCAGGATTTTGCCGCGTTTCACGCCG
The DNA here is from genome assembly GCA_965242605.1 of uncultured Binatia bacterium (SeqCode). Classification (GTDB taxonomy): domain Bacteria; phylum Desulfobacterota; class Binatia; order Bin18; family Bin18; genus JAAXHF01. The sequence goes on from CBDESS010000001.1 coordinate 1,318,511, forward strand.
GGGTCCAGGCCGATATCCAGCACGCCCTTGACGAAGTGTGCGGCGGAGGCCTGCTGTCGTGCCGCTTCACCCATGTCTATCCAGACGGCCCGGCCCCGTATTACACCTTTACCGCCCTCGGCAGCCGCGCCGGCGCAGTTGAGCAGTGGCAGGAGATCAAAACCGCCGCCGCGGATGCCGTTGTCAAATACGGCGGCACAGTCACCCACCACCACTCGGTCGGGCGCATCCATCGACCCCAGTACGACCGCCAGCGTCCCGAACTCTTCGCCACCGCCCTGCGGTCTGCCAAGCAGGCCCTTGACCCCAGGGGCCTGCTGAATCCCGGCGTCCTGATTGACCCCTGAGCGGCAAGGAAGGCCCTCGAACCATGACCAGCCCCATGCATACCATCCAAGACGCGATCACCTCCGGGCAGGCCGGCCCGGAAGACTATGCCGGACTGCCCCTGCCGGACTCCATGCGAGCCGTCACGACCCACAAAGATGAGATCGACATGTTTGATGGTCTGGAATCCTGGGACAAGGACCCCCGGCGCAGCCTGCACCTCGACGAAGTCGCCCCGCCCCAGGTCGGCCCCAACGAAGCCCTCGTCGCCGTCATGGCCTCGTCCATCAATTTCAACACGGTCTGGAGCGCGATCTTCGAGCCCGTGCCGACCTTTCAGTTTCTGGAGCGGGCGGCCAAGCGCAGCCCCTGGGATCAGCGCCACGACCTGCCCTACCACATCCTTGGCAGCGACGCCGCCGGCGTGATCCTGCGGGTCGGCCCCGGGGTGACGCTGTTCAAGCCCGGCGACGAAGTCACCATCCACTGCAACTATGTCGATATGCAGGCCCCGGACGGCCACGACGACTCCATGCTTGACCCCGACCAGCGCATCTGGGGTTTTGAGACCAACTTTGGCGGCCTGGCCGAAATCGCCCTGGTCCGGGCCAACCAGTTGATGCCCAAACCGCCCCACCTGACCTGGGAAGAAGCCGCCTCCATGCCCCTGGTCAACTCCACCTCGTACCGGATGCTGGTCAGCCCGAACGGCAGCCAGATCAAACAGGGCGATATTGTCCTGATCTGGGGCGCGGTCGGCGGGCTGGGCGGCTTTGCCCTCCAGTATGTGCTGAACGCCGGGGCTTTCCCCATCTGTGTGGTGTCTTCCGCCGACAAGCTCCGGCTGTGCGAAACCATCGGTGCCCGGTGGGTCATTGACCGCAACGCTCAGGGCTATCAGTTCTGGAACGAAGACGGCTCACAGAATGCGCGCGAGCTGCGTCGCTTTGGCAAAGACATCCGCGACATGACCGGCGGGGAAGACCCCGATGTGGTCTACGAGCACCCGGGCCGGGAGACCTTTGGGGCCAGCGTCTTTGTGGCTCGCCCGGGCGGCAAGATCGTGACCTGCGCCTCGACCTCCGGCTATGACCATGAGTACGACAACCGCTATCTGTGGATGAACAAAAAGCAGATTATCGGCTCCCACTTCGCCAACTATCGTGAAGCCTGGGCGGCCAACCGGCTGGTGGTCAAACGCGCCATTCACCCCCTGCTGTCAGAGACCTATCGGCTGGAGGACACCGGGGAGGCCGCCTTGCAGGTCCATCACAACAGACAGATCGGCAAAATCGGCGTCCTGTGCCTCGCCCCCCAGGACGGCTTAGGCGTCAGCGACGAAGAAGGCCGGGTACGGCACATCGGGCAGATCAACCTGTACCGGAACGCCGTCAAGGGCGAGTTCCGCCTGGTGAAAACGGAGCCGTAACGGCCCTCTTGCCGTTTGCCCTGGCCCGTTCTATTCCTGGCCCATGCCGTCTGTCACCATCCGTCCGGCCAGCCCCGCCGATGTTGCTACCATCCTGCGCTTCATCAAGAGCCTGGCGGCCTTTGAGCGCGAGCCCGGGGCGGTCAAGGCAACGACGCAGGACCTGCTGCGCGACGGGTTTGGCCGGCAGCCCGGATTTGAAACCCTGATCGCCGAGCTGGACGGCGTCCCGGCTGGCTTTGCCCTCTTCTTTCCGACGTACTCCACCTGGGAAGGCACGGCCGGCATTCATCTCGAAGATATCTTTGTTGAGGAAGCGGCCCGCGGCCAGGGGGTCGGAGAAAAGCTGATGCGGGCGCTGGCCGCCATTGCGGTCGGTCGTGGCTGTGCCCGGCTTGAGCTCCAGGTCCTGGACTGGAACCCGGCCCGGCAGTTCTACCGCCGCCTCGGTCTGGAGTGCCTGGAGGAATGGCTGTCCTACCGGGTCAGCGGGAAAGCCCTGCGGGCGTTGGCCGGCGATAAGGCCGGGATGTGAGCAGCCCCTTCCCCAACTGTGGCTGAACCCCCAGGCCAGCTGCGCCCTTGACCAAGCCGCACGCGCCAGGGAAGCGGTTTGGCGGGTTTGTCGGTGACACAGGGCTGGCCCGACCGACGGGGCCAAATCCCGTCGGTCCAGTCAAGCATTTTTTCTGGCGTGGCTCAGTCCACAATCGGCTCTTCGCCGACCCCGGCGACCTGCGCCGGGCCGGGCGTGCGGCGGAAGCGCAGCCAGACGGCGGCCCGGCGCAGCCGGCCGAGCAGCCGGCTCAGACCGGCTTCCATGTCGTCAAACAGCGAGTAGGCGACCGGCGTCACCAGCAGGGTAATCAGCAGACACAGGCTTTGCCCGCCAATCACCACCACCGCAATGCCGCGATGGCTCTCGGCCGCCGGCCCCTGACCGATCAGGATCGGTACCATGCCGGCTACCAGGGCCAGGGTGGTCATCAGAATCGGCCGCAGACGCTCACGGTTGGCCCGCAGGATGGCCTCGTCACGCGGGATGCCCTGGGCGCGCAGGTTGATCGTATGGTCAATCTGGAGGATCGAGTTCTTCTTCACAATCCCGAACAGCAGCAACATGCCCAGGATCGCAAACAGGGCCAGATGCTGGTCAAACAGCCACAGGGCCAGCAGGGCAAACGGCACAGCCAGGGGCAGCGACAGCATGATCGTAATGGGGTGGAGAAAGCTCTCGAACTGGGCGGCCAGAATCATGTACATGCCGATGATCGACAGCAGAAAGGCGAGCTGGAAGCTCTCCATCATCTCGGCAAACATCTTGCCCATGCCCGAGACGCCGGTCGTGTAGCCGAGCGGCAGGCCCATGTCTTCAACCTTGGCGTCAATGTCGGCAATCGCGTCGCTCAGCGCTTTGCCCTTGGCCAAGTTGGCCGTCAGCGTAATCTGGCGTTGGCGCTCCTGGCGGTCAATCTGGACCGGGCCGGTGCCCGGAATCATGTCAACCAGGCTGCTGAGTTGGACCTGTCCGACTGCAGCCGAGGGGATGGCGGCCTGCTGGATGACCTCTGGCCGGTTGCGGCTCTCGGGGGCCAGACGCAGGCGCACATCGTAGAGTTCGTCGCCCTCGCGGTAGGTGGTGATTTTCTCGCCGGCAACCATGATGCGGATGGTTGAGGCAATATCCGCGGCCTCAACGCCGAGGTCGGAGGACTTGCTGCGGTTGAGGTGGACTTGCAGTTCGGGGTTGCCGCCCTCGTAGCTCGAGTCCACGTCGCGCAGACCGGGAATCTGCTGGGCCTCGGTTTTGAGCACTGCGGCGTAGTGTTGCAGGGTTTCCAGCTCCGGGCCGCGCAGGTTGTACGACACGTCAACGTTCTGCACGCCGCCACCGCTCACCGGCAGAATCTGGTCTACGCTGATGCGCAGGCCGGGAAAGTCCTGGACCTTCTCCCGGGCCAGGTCCATGACCTGGTGTTGCTTGAGTTCGCGTTCGGTGTAGTGGTCGAGCAGGACGACAATCTTGGCCCTGGTGACCGACTCGCCAACGACCGAGCCGATCTCGGTCAGCAGATGGGCGACGCCGGGCAGGGGCTGAATCTCGGCCTCAATCTGGCGGGTGACGGTATCGGTCTGGGCCAGCGAGTAGCCGGGCGGGGTTTTGATGTTGATCTCAAACTCACCCCGGTCATCGCTGGCCATCAGGCTGGGCCGGACCAGGCCGGCGATCGACGGGGTGGCAACAAACAGCCCCAGGGTCAGACACACGACCACCCAGCGGTGGCGCATGGACCAGGCCAGCATGGCCGTATAGCTGCGGTCAATGAGCCGGTAGAAGATCGACTCGCGCGATGAATGGGCCTGGTGGTCAATGTTCCTGGGCAGGAAGCGGGCGCACATCATCGGCGTCAGGGTGAACGACACCAGCAGCGAGACCATGATGGCAAAGGCCATCGTAAAGCCGAAGCTGCTGAGCCACATGCCAACGATACCTTTGAGGAAGCCGACCGGCACAAAAATTACCACCAGCGACAGGGTGGTGGCACTCACCGCCAGGCCGACCTCGGCGGTGGCGGCCCGGGCCGCCTCAAACGGGTTCATGTTTTTCTCTTCGATGTAGCGGTAGATGTTTTCCAGGACGACAATGGCGTCGTCAATCACAATGCCCACGGCCAGGGTCAGGCCGAGCAGCGTGACCCGGTTGAGCGAGTAGCCGGCCGCGGCCAGCAGGGTATAGGTGGCAACGATGGAGACCGGGATGGAGACCGCGGCGATAATGGTTGAGCGCAGGTTGCCCAAGAAGAAAAACACGATGATACTGGCAAATATCGAGCCTAAGATGAGATGCTGCTCAACCTCGTGGACCGAGGCTTTGACAAACTCTGATTGATCGCGGGTGATGCGGGCGTCGAGCCCGGGCGGCAGGAGTTTCTGGACCTCGGTCAGGCGTTCCTGCAGGGCCTCGACCGCATCTACGGTGTTGGCCCCCGACTGCTTGCGGATCACCAGCGACACGGCGTTCCTGCCATCGTAGCGGGACAGCGAGCGGGGTTCTTGCACCCCGTCTTCGACCCGGCCGATGTCGGCGATGGTGATTGGCACCCCGTCTCTGGTCGCCACGACAATATCTTCAAACTCGCCGACCGACTTGACCCGCCCGAGGGTGCGCAGCACGGTTTCGCCGCTGTCCTGGGTGATCCGTCCGCCGGGAAACTCGACGTTCTGTTTGGCCAGCGCTTCGGCCACCGTGCGCATCGACAGCCGGTAGGCCATCAGGCGTTCGTGGTCAAGCAAAACCTGAATCTCCCGCTTGCGCCCGCCAATAATGTCAATCGCCCCCACCCCGGTCACTGACTCCAGCGGCTCCTTGACCTGGTTCTCGGCGATTTCGGTCAGTTCTTTCAGGCTCCGAAAGCCGGAGACCGTAATCGTCGCAATGGGCGTGGCATCAATGTCAAACTTCTCCACAATCGGCGGGTCAACGTCTTGGGGCAGGTCGGCCAGAACTGTGCCGACCTTGTCGCGGACTTCCTGGGCGGCAACGCCGAGGTCTTTTTCCAGGACAAACTGGACGATCACCTGCGAGAGCCCTTCGCGTGTCACTGAGCGCAGTTCATCAATGCCGCTGACCGTATTGATGGCCTCCTCGATGATCTTGGTGATCTGGGCCTCAATTTCTTCCGGGCCGGCACCCGGCAAGGTGGTGGTCACGGTGACGACAGGCATCTCGACCTTGGGCATCAGTTCCAGGGTCAGGCTGCGGTACGAGAACCAGCCGGCCACCACCAGCACGCCGATCAGCATGGTGGCAAAGACCGGCCGGCGAACACAGATATCGGCGAGAATCATGGGGCCTCCGCGCGGTGAACCTGCACCGCCATGCCGTCGGCCAGACGGCTGAGGCGGCTGACGGCGATCACGTCATCCTGGGCCAGCCCTTCGGCGATCTCGACCCAGTCCCCGTCCTGAGCCCCGGACCGCACCTCGCGCGAGACAACGATATTGTCCTGCACGACAAAGACCCGTTCCACGCCGGCGAGGCGGGAGAGGCCGGCGCGCGGAATAAACAGGGCTTCTTCTTCGCCCAGCACCCCGGTGATGTGGGCAAAATAGCCGGGCCGCAGCTTGCGGTCGGGGTTGGGGATCTCGGCCTCGATCAGCAGGGTGCGCGTCCGGTGGTCAGCCTGGGCGGCCATCCGGGTCAGCCGGCCCTCAAATATCTCGCCCGGCAGGGCTTCGACCTCGACGCGGAGGGCCATGCCGATGCGGGCCACCGCGGCAAACCGCTCCGGGACAGGCGAGCGCAGCTTGAGCGGATTGACCACCACCACCTCCAGCAGCTTGGAGGCGGCCTGTTTGTACTCGCCCGGGTTGGCGAAGCGCTGTTGAACAAAGCCCTTGACCGGCGACACAATACGGGTATCGCGCAGGCGTTTCCTGGCCAGGGCCAGGGCTTTTTTGGCGGTTTCGACCTGGGCGGCGGCGACTTTGTACTCGGCTTCCGCGGTATCGCGGCGCTGGGGAGGAATGATCTGCTCGGCAAACAACTCTTGAATGCGCTGGTTTTCTGCCTCGGCCCGGATATACAGGGCTTCGGCCTGTTTGACCGCGCTTTCCGCAGTGTCAACCTCAAGGGCGAGTTCCTCGCGTTCCATCTGGGCCAGGAGCTGGCCGCGGCGGACCTCGTCCCCAAAGTCAACATGGACGGTGCTGACATAGCCGTCCTGCTTGTTGGACAGAACGACCGTCTCATGGGCAAACAGCGCGCCCTGGCCGCGGCCGGTGCGCTGGACCTGGCGCACGACCGGCGCGGCAACCTGAACGATGAGCCCCGGGACGGGTGCCTGCTCAGCCTGGCCGGGCTTGGCCGCCTCGGCCTCGGAGACCTTGGGATCTCCGTCCTGGCAGCCGACCGCTACCAGGCCACCCAGGACCGCCAGCAGTGGGAGGACCGCTCTGCGTTTCACGATGACAACTCCTTATGGCTGCTCTGATTGGAGTTGAGTACCCCATGCATCAGCAGGTCAAGCAGAATCTCGGCGTCCTCTGCGGCCGAACGCGCCGTCAGCCCCAAGGCCCGCTGCTGGAAGCATCCCCGCATTGACTCGCTCAGGGCAAAGGCTGAGGCTTCGGTGTTATGCGGACGGAACACCCCGGCATGAACCGCTTCTTGAAGCGTCTCCTCAATAAACCGGATGTAGTTGAGGTAGAGGTCCAGCGTATGGGACGCCTCGGGATGGTCCGGCGAGGCGGCCAGCAGGTTGCGCTCGAGCAGCAGCATCTTGAAAAAGTCGCGGTTGGTATCGCTCAGCTCAAGAACGGCTTCAACCAGACACACGATTTTTTCGAGCGGAGCGCTGACTTCTTTCACCTCGGCCCGAACCTGGTTGGTGAAGTTCTCCATGCCCTGTTCAACCGCGGCTTTGAACAACTCTTCTTTTTTGTGAAAATAGAGATAGATCGTGCCCTTGGCGATCCTGGCCTCTTCTGCGACGCGATCGACGGTCGCCCCCTGAAAGCCGTGCCGCGACACCACGCGGCACGTTGCATTCAGAATTTCCCGGACGCGAAACTCGCGCAACATCTCCTCTTTTGTGGTGGCTGAATTTTTAGTCATGTGACTGACTATACAGTCAGGCGTGAATTGTGGTCAAGCCTCGATCCCTCTTTCCTGGCCTGAAGGCTTGTTCAGGACATCCGACCCGCTCGATATCTTATGGCCGAATCACTTCAAGCTTCAGCCCCGTCGCCCGAACAACCGGAGCGAGCGTTGACCACCGCGGATTGCCCTTTGCCGAGAGCATCCTGTACAGGCTCTTGCGTGGAATCCCCGCCCGTTTGGCGACCTGCGCCATACCCTTGACCTCGGCGACCTTACGAAGCGATTGCAGGAATACCGCTGGTTCTTCGTCTTCTGCCGCCGCGGTCAGATATTCTGCGGCAAAACCCGGGTCTCTCAGTTGTTCGTAGAGCCAGTCGTTGTGCTTTCCCTTCAGGAATTCTTTACTCATTCTATCTTTGGCCTAAGGTCTCAGATTCCAGTTCTTCAACCGCGCCCCCGCTGTGTTTCACTCCTCGGCCGGCCCGAAGGCCAGAGGCTGTGGGTTAGAATGCCTCTCCTTCCTGCTTCTTCTGCGCCCGATGCTCCTTTAGCCAGCCCCTTATACTGGCAGCATCACGGGTGGCGTACTTTTTCCTCATCGTCCCCCGTTGCTGCTGATTGTTGTATTCCTGCACCTCTTCGTGTGTCATCTCATCGTATGTCTCCTTCAACTCTTGCTCTCGCTCCTCCAACTCTCGCTCCTCCCGCCGATGCTTCTGCAACCATCGGCGGGCCGCTTCAGGGCCACGGCCACCATACGCCTGTTTGGTCGGCGCATTCTCCCACAGCCGTTGGAGGCCACGGCGACTAAAAGGATAGTGGTCACGGTCACGCTGCCAGGACTCATACTCCCGCTCCGTCATCTCTTCCTGCGTATACTCCTCCTCTTCGCGTTCCAGCTTCCGGATGTGCTCTTTTTGGATCGCTATGGCCACGACCAGGAACACGAAGATGGCCACTACTATGAAGACCAGAATTTCCATCAGTCTCCTCCTTCTCTTCCTTTCGCGTTTCACTTCGCACCCGGCCCGAAGGCCGGATGCTGTAGGTTAGTCCGTGCAGTTATCGGATCGGGCGGTAGAGGCAATTATTTACCCCCTGACTGTTTTACAGTCGTCAAACGAACCAGGCTCAAGGCGTTCAAGCCGCGCTGCGATACGCGCAACGGCCTTACTGTCTCGAAGGCCGTTGCGCCAGGCATCTGCCAAGTCTCGCCCACAGGACCGGTATAATGCAGGACTTCTACGGGAGAAATCTTCTTGCTCATATGTCTTCTCCCAACGGACGTGATTCCTGGGAACGCGGGCATCCTGCCCGCCTGTCCCTCTTCACCACAGACACACGGATGTGAGCCTAGCTGCCCTGAAACTGCGGGCGGCGCTTTTCCATGAACGCCCGCACGCCCTCGCGGTAGTCTTCGCTCTCGGCGCAGGCGGCAGACAGGGCACGGATTTTGTCGGCGTCCCGCAGGGCCGCGGCCTTGGCACTCTCGCGGACAAAGAATTTATGGGCGGCCACGCTGAGCGGGGCGTTGTCGGCCATTTTCGCAGCGTAATCGCGGGTGAAGGATTCGAGTTCGGCCTTGACGATGACCCGGTTCACCAGGCCCATGTGGTAGGCTTCTTCAGCATCATAGGTCCGGGCGGTCATCAGAATCTCGGCCGCGTTGGCCGCCCCTGCGACCTGCACCAGCCGCTCCACCCCGGTCTCAATGGCATAGGCGATGCCCAGCCGGGCGGCCGGAATCCCAAAACTCGCATCATCGGCGCACAGCCGCAGGTCGCACATCAACGCTACCGAGCAGCCGCCGCCCCGGCAGAAGCCGTGGATCATAGCCACCAGCGGCTTTTCCAGTTGTTCAAGGGCGCGCAGCGCAGCGCCGGTCGCCCGGTTATAGACGCTCATGGTCTCCTGTGAGGAGCGGACCTTGCCAAACTGCGAGATATCGGCTCCAGAAATAAACGCCTCTTCTCCGCCGCCCCGGAGAAGCAGCACCCGCACAGCCGGGTCGCCAGCAGCCTCGGCGACCAGGTCGGGCAGGGCTTGCCACATCTCCAGACTGACGGCGTTGCGGCGTTCGGGCCGATTAAACACGAGCCAGGCAAGAGGTGGCTCTTTGTGCAAGAGCAAGGCATGATCAGGCATGGTTTCCTCCTTCCCTATGGTCTGATCCTCCTTATCACCCGGGGCACTTTGTGATCCACAGAGAAGTTGCGGAAGGGGAAGAGTATCTTGCAGCCATTGCGGATGCCTTCCTGCTTGCCGAACAACGTGTGCTTCTGCGTCTTGCAGGGTGGAATGTCACCCTGGTCGGTGCGTTTGGGAATATCTTCCCGGTGATGCACATCGTAGAACAGGCCCATCTCTTTCTTCAGGCGGCTTTTGACCAGCTTGATGGCCAACGGTGACAGGTCGATGCCGACCCCCTGGTGTTTCAGGCGCTCTGCGGCTACCAGGGTCGTTGCACAGCCGCAGAATGGGTCAAGGACAATATCACCATCATTACTGCTGGCTCTGATGATGCGATCCAACAGGGCAAGCGGCTTCCGGGTTTTGTAGCCAGTGCGCTCCTTCGCCTGTGATATTGATAATCGGCATCGGCCAGACATCTGACAGCGCAACTTGTTGCTTCTTCTCAGCATCGCGGTAGACAACTCGGTCATACTTGCCCTCTGCGATCTTATGCTCTGCCTTCTTCCGGTCATGGACAAGCAACTGTGTCGTTCCGCCTTCCACCACGTTCGTAGTGTAGCCCCTGGCAATATGGGCAGGCATGTCCGAGCGTGTCAGCTTGTTGAAAACAGCATTGCCAGCACCATACAGCAACCGGATGTCATGGTTCCGGTGGAACGTATTCACGGCATTCGTCCACTTCCCGTAGTGCCAGATGATCTCGTTCTTGAAGAAGGCTTTGCCGAACACTGCATCCATCATAAGCTTGCATAAGCTTGATGTAGTGACTCGCCGTCGGGTCACAGTGCAGATAGATGCTGCCGGTCGGCTTGAGCACCCGTTTCAACTCTGGCAACCTGACACCTATCATAATCAGGTATGCCTTCATCTTGTCAGAGTGCGTCAGGCCCGCAGTGTTGATAAGCGAGTAGATGGCTGGCTGTTTGTCAGCGATTTCGCCATGCCAGGCCAGGTCTACATCATCTAGGGTCCAGGTATCTTTGAATGCTGAACCAGCGGCTTCTGAGCCGATGGGAGCTTCATAGTCACGGTCAGAATTGAACGGCGGGTCGAGGTAGATGAGAGGGACGCTCTCTGAGTTCATCCCGCGCAAGATGTCCAGATTATCACCAGTCCACAGTGTGCGATTCTTCCAGTTCGGCATCGGCATTGAGTCCTCCTTTGTGGGGGTGAGTGGCCTGCACCAGGCTAGCACAGGCACAAAAAAACGGCCACTACATAACAAGGTACTGGATAAGTTCCTGAGAGAACTGAAGGAGCTTCTCAAAATCCATCATCTCAGAGAGCCAGTCACCTTTGTTCGGGACCTGACGGATCCATTTGAGCCATTGCCAAATCCATTGGAACCATTGCCGGGCCTTCCAATATCTTTGTGCCTCAGATGGCTTAATGATCCGGTCTGTCGCGTCCTCCTCGCTTGTCTTCTGCTGCTCAAGGAACTCCTCTATCTCCTGCATTACCCTCCTGTTCTGTTCCTGCTGTTCAAGGAACCACCTTATCTCCTGCCCTGGCAGACTTGCCTGTGACAGATATAGAGATCTGAACTGTTCTGCCCTTCTCTGCTCTTCAAAGAGTTGTCTTCCAAACTCCTCCCCCATTCTGAGCTGTGATCTGCTCTGCTCTGCCCACCTCTGCGTCCTCTCCATTTCTCTGAACGTTCTAAGGAGCATATCCTGTTCAGATGTCACGATATTCCTTGATGGTAGAATTAGGCTCTGCCTGATCCGCCTAGCCTCCTGTGCCCCAAGCAAGCCTACATCATAATGGGGGGTCTGAAGCTGCTTTAGCTCCCTGATAGACTGCCCTATCATGCTGTACTGCTTTACAAACCGCTCCATCATCCTCTGCCGCTCAATGAACGGCATAAAGATATTCTGCTGCCGGGCTAAGAGTGAGACTGGACTCTGACTCTGCTGCCGGGCTAAGAGTGAGACTGGACTCTGACTCTGCTGCCGGGCTAAGAGTGCAAGTGGGTTGGAAACTGGAAGAGCTTCCTTTTCCCGTTTCAATCGTTCAAGAGCCTCGGGCCGTGGTTTCCCCCCGAAATTCTTTTTGATCCAGTTTGTCTTGGCCTTCTTGGCCTCAGTCTTTTTAGTCTTAGCCTTCTTAGACTTAGCCTTGGCCTTCTCTGGGTGGTCGTTTCGCAATCGTCATTCTCCTTTTGCTTGTTATCTCCCCTGCGCACAGCAGGGGAGGGTTAGGGGTTACTGGCAGTGTTTATGCCAGAATCTCACTGCCCTGAGATATTGGCGCGTGCCTCTCTGTGAATGCTCGGGGCCTGAGCCATAGGCGATATTCCAGTATTTCTGGCAATCCTCTGCCAGCGCCTTCGCCCAGAATTCCTTCTCCTCCTGTTCCCGCTTGCGCCTCTTTTCCTGTTCTGCGGCAAAGTGTTTCTCGTATGCCTCCCAACTGCCATGCTCCTTGATGCGCTCCTCCCTCCATTGCCTGCGTTGCTCTGCCTTCTGCTGTGCGATACGCGCCTTTTCGTTCTCGCAACTCTGATAGCCCGCTACCGGGATGAGCACCACCATGCCCCAAAGAAAGGCACAAAGAATGGAAAATCCCCTCTTCCTTTCTGGGTCACTGTTGACCCAATCAGAAGTCGTGCGTAGACCGAAAACCAAGCAGGCCGCCATCAGTATCCAAATCCAGGCTGTAATCATCGCCTCTCCTCCTTCTGCCGGGGATTTCGCCCCGGCGCGGGTTAGGGTTTAGGATTTCGGCTGATTCAAGGCTTCCCCGAGGAAATCGCCTAGCGGTATATGCATTACCCTGAATCCTTCAAGGAGCTCAGTCAGCTCGTCTGACTTTTTCTTGAGTTGCTCAAGGTAGTTGCCTACCCCAGTCAGACTCTCCATGAGCTTCCGTGTTCTGTCCTCCACGATACCTTTCTTCACAAGATAGCTATCGTTGTCGGTTATGTCTGACTCTTCCTTCTTCAACTGAAGAGCCTGTGGCAGATCAGTCTCCACTAACTTGGTCAGCGTTCTCTCGAGAGTATCAAGGCTCTCAGAGGTCGCTGGCTCCTCGCTCTTTAGCTCATTGAGCTTTACTCTGACCTCAGCAATAGTCCGGGCTGTCCTCTTCATCCTCACCTCAATCGCTTCCAGCTCCTGTTTCGACACATAGAGATCCGCTTCTTGCACATAGCGTTCGGCCATCGTTGGCCTCCTTTCTTCGGGTACGGGTGAATACAAAAAAGGCGGCTACTCTCGCGAGTAACCGCCTTGGGGTGAACCGGGTTGACCCAGTTAGGTCGTTTCAATCCTCACCCGGCCCGAAGGCCGGATACAATTACAGGTGAATAATACACGACTAGGAGATTATGTCAACCTCTTCGTGTGCGCGTGATATGCCCCCCTTGTCTCCTCCTTCGTCTCTGGCAGCAGGATTGCATCCGCTTCCTGCTCTTCCTGCGCTTTCTTCGCCTCTGGCTTTGCAGAAAACACAGGACTGCCCCCCACAACTGACACATATCCCACACAAACCGGATGTTCCACCAGATAAACCAGATGAAAAACGGAGCGACAATCAGGCCAGCGATAACAAGTTCCCTGTCACAGGCGTGTGGCCTGAACAACACCCCGCGGCCGCCGCCCGTGTCCAGTCAATATACCAAGGCTGGAGTTGGCGGAGGGAATGGAGTAGGATAGGGAGATGTTTTTCCATTCCCCTCAACGGAAGGAGGCCAGGCATGTCGGATCAATGGCGAAATCAAGGCGGCCCATCACCGGCTGATGAACTCTTCCAAGCCGTCGAAGAGATCAAAAGAAAAGCCCAGAGGTTTAAAATCTTCAACCGCGGCTGGGGCGTCTTTGGCTTGGTCGGTGCCCTGGCCCTGGCCCTGTGGTTGTATGTCGGGCTGTACATCGTTGGCCCTGGCGAGCAGGGCGTCGAGCTGCTGTTTGGGCGGGTGTCGGAACTGACCGAGCCGGGCTTGCGCTGGCACTGGTGGCCGGTCCAGCGCTATGCGGTGGTTGATGTCAAACAGATTCGGAATGCCGAAATCGGCTTTCGGACACGCGGCGCACCGGGCCGGGGCATCCGCGGTCAGGCCGACGCCCGCCCGGAAGAAGCCCTGATGCTGACCGGCGATGAAAACATCGTCCAACTCCAGCTCTTCGTGCAGTATCTGGTCAACGCTCCGGCCAAATTTCTGTTCGGGGCCTCCGACCCGGAGGGTATCTTGCACTCCTCGGCAGAGGTGGCGCTCCGCAGCGCGGTCGGCAGCAACACCATTGACCACACCATGACCGACGGACGCCTCGAGGTCCAGGAGCGAGCCCGGGTAGCGCTCCAGGAGTTGCTTGACGCCTATCAGACCGGGCTGTACGTCACAGAAGCCAGGCTGCTGGCCGTCGATCCGCCGGGCGAGGTCCAGGACGCGTTTCATGACGTGGTCCGGGCCCTCGAAGACCGCGACCGCTTGATTAAGGAGGCCGAGGGCTACCGCGAAGATGTCGTGCCCAAGGCCCGGGGCGAGGCCGCCCAGATACTGCAACAGGCCGAGGCGTACAAAGCCCAGCGGGTCATCCGCGCCCAGGGAGACGCCGACCGCTTCCTGCAGGTCCTGGGCGAGTATAAAAAGGCCAAAAAGGTCACCCGAGACCGCCTGTACCTGGAGAGCGTTGAGCGGATCATGCCCGATGTGGAAAAAATTATTCTCGATGCGGGCAACAGCAACGGCGTCGTGCCCCTGCTGCCGCTCAAGGAACTGGGAGGCATGACCGCGGCTGGAGGAACGGCCGCGGCCGCATCGAATAACTGAGGAGGGACACTATGGCACGCCTGCTGGCTGGTATCAGTTTAGTCGTTGTTTTTGCCTTTGCGATCTTGCAACCCGCCTTCACCATCGGCGAGTGGGAACAGGGGATTATCCTCCAGTTCGGCCAGTGGCAACGGACCTTGCGGGACCCTGGCCTGTATTTCAAAATCCCCTTCATGCAGCAGCTCATCCGGTTTGATAAGCGCGTCCTGACCACCGACGCCCGCCCCGCGGAGTATCTGACCCTCGACAAAAAGCGGGTATTGATCGACCACGTCTCGCGCTGGAGGATTGAGCAGCCGCTCGAGTTCTACCGCAGCGTGCGGAATCCAGAGCAGGCCCGGCCCCGCCTTGACGCGATTATCTCGGCCCGTCTGCGCCAGGAGATCGCCAAGCACAATTTTCTGGACGTGATCCGGGAAGAGCGGGAGAACATCATGCAGGTCGTGACCAAAGACACCATTGAGACCTCAAAGTCGTTTGGCATTGAGGTCCGCGATGTGCGCATCAAACGCCTTGACCTGCCCAAAGAAGTCCAGGCCAGCGTCTTTGCCCGCATGCGCGCCGAACGGGAACGGATCGCCAAACGCTATCGGGCCGAAGGCGATGAAAAAGCCCGCGAGGTGCGCGCCGGGGCAGAACGTGAGCGCGAGATCATTCTGGCCACCGCCTACGAAACGAGCGAAAAGCTCAAGGGCGAGGGCGACGCCGAGGCAACCCTGATTTACGCCAGCGCCTTTGGGCAGGACGAAGAGTTCTACGCTTTTACCCGTCGCTTGCAGACCTACGAGAAGATTCTGACCAACGGCACCACCCTGGTGCTGCCGGCAAACTCGGCGTTACTCAACTACCTGCAAAGCCCGGGCAGCGATTACAACCAGGAGAATGAGATCCAGGTGGTCCAGGAAAGCAGCGCTGACACCGGCGCACCCCGAGCCGCGCCGGGCTCTCAGCAGGACCCACACGGAGGCTAGATATGGGAGGATTGGTCCGCCTCCTGATTATCGCCGGGGCGGTGTACCTCATCTCGCGTGGGGTCCGCCGCCTCTTCCACCCGTCCGTCCCCGCCGGGCGGAAAGACCCGCCGGAAACGGGCGGAACGCCGCTCGTGCAATGCGCACAGTGCGAGCGGTTTATCCCCGAGCCGGAGGCGATTCGTGCCCTGGTGGGGAACAGGGCGCGTACCTTTTGCAGCCCTGAGTGCCGGGCCGGCGACAGGTGATGCCGGCGTGAGCCCGACTGATCAACTCAACGAAACGCCGGCATGATCTCCTCGGCGATAAGCCGGGTGTTTTCCTCAATATAATCGGCGGGGCAGGCCGACGGCAGCATGACCATTTTTGCCCCGGCGTCAATGTACTCCTGCAAGCGTTTGCGGCACTCAGCCGGCGTGCCGGCCAGGGCGTATTTTCCGGCCAGCTTTGAGAAATCCTGGGCGTACTGTCTGCCGAGCCGGGCGGCGACCATCTCGCGGCCGGTGTCGCCGTTGGCGTGGGCGGCGGTAAAAATAAACACGCCGGGAATGAAGGACTCGACATCACGGCCGGCTTCCCGCCGGCCGGCTGTGATTTTCTCAATGCTGGCGTGCAGCTGCTCGGGCGTATACATATACGGCAGCCAGCCATCAGCGTAGAGGGCGGTGCGCCGCATGGCCGGCTCTTTGCGGCCGGCAACCCAAATCGGCGGGCGCGGTTTTTGAACCGGGGCAGGCGAAATCGTCACCTCGTTGAGCGTTGTATACCTGCCGGCAAAAGACACCTGTGTCCCGGTCCACAAGCGGGTGATGACCTCCAGGGCTTCGTTGGTCCGCGAGCCTCGCTGCTTGACTGGCACCCCGCAGGCCTCGAACTCTTTGGGAAACTCACCGCCGATGCCCACCCCGAAATTGTAGCGCCCGTTGGAAGCCACATCGAGCGCCGCGCCCATTTTGGCCACCAGAGCCGCCGGATACAGCGGCAGCAACACAATCGAGCTGATGAGTTTGATCGTGCGGGTTGCTCCGGCGGCTACCGACAGCGAGATAAAGGTATTGCCGACCGGCCCGTGGAACATCACATGCTCGCCACAGCCCAGATAGTCAAACCCCAGTTCTTCCGCCCGCCGGGCAAACTCTGCGGTCTTGTCCGTTCCCGGTAGCGCGGTGCCAAATTCAACCTTTGCCATACAGTCCTCCTGCTTGTGAGTGTGCTCACCTGTCATAGCCCCCAGGGGCTGGAGGAGGCAAGACGAGTTGCCCCCTGGGAGCGCGGGCATCCTGCCCGCCTCCCCCAAGTCCCCAGGGACCGGAGGAAGCAAGCCGAATTGCCGCTCCCGAGCCCGGCCCCCTTCTGCCGGGCCGCAGAAGAAATGACCTGGCGGCTTCCTTGCATATCAGTGTTTTCCCTCTTCGGGTCGTGCATCCATACTTCGCCAGTTGCCCTGGTTCCTGAGCCGTTTGACATCGTGGGCGGTTTGCGGTGCATTGACCCCCATGGCTCCCAGCAGCTCAGTACTCATGTTGGCTGTGATCCGGTCTTTGACACTGCCCTGGCCGGTGGGGTCGGCGTTCAGAAACGCCTCAATTTTCTCCCGGGACACACCCGTGTCAATGTACAGGTCCAGGAGTTGGAGCAGGCTCAGCCGGCCCTGGTGCCGGGTGTAGAGCGCCAGGAAGCGCCGGCAGTCGGCACACACCCGGCGAAAACCGGCGCGGTCACGGCAGTAGCGGCATCTCACAGGCTGGACCTTAGCCGCTCCGGGCGGAAAAGGGAACGATGCGTGCTTCACATGAAGCATCAGTGTCGATTTGCCCCTTGGGCGCTTTCCTGCTATGCTTGAACTCTGCATCGCCTCAACGATTCTTTTTCTTTATGCTGGGAAGGTGAGGGAGGGGAGTTATGAATGCTGAAATGCAGGACAGGCTTTGTATCCAGTCCCCCCCCCCCCCCCCCCCCCCCCCCCCCCAAATCACAGATTGTGATGAATATGCGCCAGGTCCTGCGCATCAGCCTGCTGCTCCTGTGTAGCCTGCTGTTGACCCTCGCCTCCACGGCCAGGGCGCAAATGGCCACATCAACGCCGCGCACCACCCTCACCGTCACCGCCTCCTCTAGTGATGTCAGTATGGTGGGGTCCCTCCCCTATGTGTTGGCCCAGGCCAACGCCACATCTACACCCACGACGATCCTCTTTGATCCGGCCCTTGATGGCAGTACCATCATGCCCACCAGTTCGCTGGGGCTCTTCAGGGACATCCATCTCCTCGCCCAGGATGTAAACGGGATGTCCGTTGATATAACGATCGATGGGTCACTGGCCCCGACTAATCAGCAGTTGATACTCATCAACTCCCCCAACGCTACCTTGGCAGGGTTCAATATCGTCAATTTCCCTACTGCCCTCTGGTTGATCCACATCTCATCCCGCACGAACTGCCCGGCCAATGCACGGGTCACGCTCTCCGATAATGTCCTGGTAGCCACTTCCACGGCCGCCGGGATTTATCTGGACCCTCGTCACAGATGCTTAGCCGTGACCATCAGCGAGAATCACATTGAGCAGACGCCGGGAAGCCGGGCGCGGGGCATTTACCTGAGTGACATCGTCACCACAGCGACCAGTAGCACGGACCTCATCGTGTCCGGCAATACGATCACCACCGGCTCGCACGGCATTTATGTTAATCTGGGCATCAACCGCGTGGCGACCAGTAGCACGGCCCTCATCGTGTCCGACAATACGATCAGCACCGGAGCGAGCGCGCACGGTATTTACGTTGCGCACAACCTCAGCAGCATGGCGACGAGTAGTGCGAACCTCATCGTGTCCGACAATACGATCAGCGCCGGAGCGGATGGCATTGCCATTGTTCACGCCCTCAGCGGCATGGCGACGAGTAGCACGACCACCCTGCTGTCGGGCAATCGCATCACCAGAGCAGGCCACGGGATTAATATCAACAGCACCACCAACGGCTCTGCGGGAAATCAGACTTCCCCAAGCAGTCAGGTGGCCGCCACGCTGTCGGGCAACTATGTCGACGCAGCAAGCTCCTTTGGGCTCAGGGTTAATCTTGACGGCAGCTGGGGGAGCAACCGGGTCAGGGTCAGCGGGAGCGGCAACACGTTCGTCGGCAGCGAGAGGTATCCCCTCGGCCCGCTGGACCTCTTCGCCCAAGAGGCTGGACGATTTGGCCGCGGAGCGGGTCGCGGTGGTTTTGAGGTGAGCGGGCGCCTCGAGAACACCTTCTTCAACATCAAAAACCGTTACCGGGGTGAGGTGAACAACCGCTTCACCCAGAAAAAATACCAGGCCGCTGTAAGCGCGCGACTCAGAGACCGCCCCGCATGGGTTCTGGAGAATTGGCCCAACCGCCTATCCGTCCACAGATACCAGGCCGCTACGCTCCCCGCCGGACTCAGGAGTGATGAACAATATCATTCCGCCCACGCCTTCAACGTGCAGTGGGGCCACGAGGACGCGGTCGCCTTTTCCGTAGTGTCCAGTACGACCGCCCCGCTCAACTTCGGGGCCACCCCCCTCGGCGTCAAAATCCGTGCCGTGAATGGGGCCGGGAATACAATCAACCTCGGGCCTACCCAGACCATGCGGGTGTGTTTGCCCCTGCCGGCCGACATGTCTGACACGTCCGACCCACGGATCGCCTGGCTGGATGGAGCCGTCTGGCGACCCCTGCCCTCGCAGCGGTCAGGCGACCAGGTCTGCACCAATATCGTTGGACGCCTGGAGACTCCTCCGCCGGATACACCACTGCCTCCCGCGAATCCACTGCCTCCCGAGGAGCCACGAGTAGAGCCACCCCCCCCCACAAGGCCACTGCCTCCCACAAGGCCACTGCCTCCCACAAGGCCACTGCCTCCCACAAGGCCACTGCCTCCCACGAGTCCACAGGAGTCAGAGCCTTCGGCGACTTCAACCGAACCGAACCCCTTCTTGTCGATCGGCGTCCTGGAAAACCCGGCGGACGGCTCCTTCCAGAGCGGCATCGGCCTGCTCTCAGGCTGGGTGTGTGCCGGGGAAAGGATCACCTTGGAGGTGGACGGCAGGCATCGCCTGCAAGCCGCCTCCGGCACGGACCGGGGCGATGTCGCCAACGCCGGAATCTGCGAGGGCCGGGGCGATGTCGGCTTTGGGCTGCTGTTCAACTGGAACCTGCTCGGCGATGGCCAACATACCGTCCGGGCCCTGGCCGACGGGGTGGAGTTTGACCGGACGACCTTCACCGTGACGACCTTGGGCGAGGAGTTCGTCCGTGAGGCCAGCGGCGAGACCATTGTGAGCAGATTTCCGTCCTCGGGCAGGCAGGCGAGGCTGGCATGGCAAGAGGCTAACCAGAACTTCATGCTGGCCCCGCTCTCGGCCGCCCAGCCGGTGGACGGGCCAGCTCCCGCCCCGGCCAACGGGCCGACCGGCGTCCTGGAGAACCCGGCGGACGGCTCCTTCCAGAGCGGCATCGGCCTGCTCTCAGGCTGGGTGTGCGCCGGGGAAGAGATCACCTTGGAGGTGGACGGCAGGCATCGCCTGCAAGCCGCCTCCGGCACGGATCGGGGCGATGTCGCCAACGCCGGAATCTGCGAGGGCCGGGGCGATGTCGGCTTTGGGCTGCTGTTCAACTGGAACTTGCTCGGCGATGGCCAGCATACCGTCCGGGCCCTGGCCGACGGGGTGGAGTTTGACCGGGCGACCTTCACCGTGACGACCTTGGGCGAGGAGTTCGTCCGTGGGGCCAGCGGGCAGGCAGAGGTCAACGACTTTCCGAGCGTTGACGAGACCGTCACGCTGAACTGGCAGCAATCCTCCCAGAACTTTGTGATTACGAACCTTGAGTAACGGGGCCGGCCACACCAGCGGCCCCGTCCGCAGCCTGACATTCCGGGCGGCCCGGCCTTGAATATCCCCACGGGCAAGCTGCTTGTCGCCTGGACCGTCATCCTGGCAAAAAGGAACGATGATTCTGAAGCATCGGCACCGCATTTCTCCTTGGGCGCTTTCCTGCCACACCTGCACCCAGTACCGCAGCGGGGGGAGGTCATGGAGGTCTTCTCGGGCGGCTATACGACCTGTCCCGACTTCCCGTGCCTTACCCGGACAGCCGATCAGGTCGGCAGGGCGGTATTCTACATCCAGCAGGAAGTCAATGAGCGGTTCACTACCTGTCTGACCTGACCGCCGCCGGTCCCCGGGGCTGCCTGCTGCGGGCAAGATGCCCGCGTTCCCAGGCATACCGCGGCCGGTCCCACCCCGTTCCTTCCCGGCTTGACACATCCCCTCGCCGGCTTAGCTTTTGAACATGCCAACAACCGGCCCGCGGGCAGGGAGGAACACTATGGATCTCAACCGTTTGACCGAAAAATCGCAAGAAGCGCTGCACAACGCCCAGGAGCTGGCTATCCGTCGCCGCCATCAGGGCCTCGACATTGAACACCTGCTGGCCGCACTCGTCGAACAGCAGGACGGCCTGACCCCGGCCCTGCTGGCCGCGGCCGGCATTGCGCCCAGCGCGGTCAGAGACGGTCTGGAGCAGGAACTCCGCAAGATTCCCCAGGTGTCCGGCCCGGGCCTGGACGACCAGGCCCTGCACCTGAGTCCACGCCTGGCCCAGCTGTTGACCCGGGCCCAAGACGAGGCCGCTGGACTGAAAGACGACTATGTGAGCGTGGAGCATGTGCTGTTGGCCATGCTGGCCGATACGCACGGGCCAGCCGGCCGCCTGCTCCACTCGCTGGGCCTGAGCCGTGACAAGCTGATGGCCGCGCTGCAAAAGGTGCGGGGTCATCAGCGGGTGACGAGCCAGAACCCGGAGACGACCTACCAGGCTCTTGAACGCTATGGCCGCGATCTGACCCGGTTGGCCGGCCAGGGCAAGCTGGACCCCGTCATTGGCCGCGACGATGAAATCCGGCGGGTGGTCCAGGTCTTGTCACGCCGGACCAAGAACAACCCGGTCCTGATTGGCGACCCGGGCGTCGGCAAAACAGCAATTGCCGAGGGCCTGGCCCAACGCATCGTGCGCGGAGATGTGCCAGAGAGCCTGAAAAACAAAAAGCTGATTGTGCTGGATATGGGCGCGCTGATCGCCGGGGCAAAGTTCCGGGGCGAGTTTGAGGAGCGCCTCAAAGCCGTCCTCAAAGAAGTCCAGGAGTCGGATGGTGCCGTCGTGCTGTTCATTGACGAGTTGCACACGGTGGTCGGGATGGGCGGCACAGAGGGCGCGATGGACGCCTCTAATCTGCTGAAACCCCTGCTGGCGCGGGGCGAGCTGCACTGCATCGGGGCCACTACCTTGGATGAGTACCGCAAATATATCGAGAAAGACCGGGCTCTGGAGCGCCGCTTTCAGCCAATCGTGGTTGACCAGCCGACGGTGGCCGACAGCATCTCGATTTTACGCGGGCTGCGCGAGCGCTATGAGGTTCACCACGGCGTGCGGATCAAAGACGCCGCCCTGGTCAGCGCCGCGGTACTGTCACACCGCTATATCAGCGATCGCTTTCTGCCCGATAAGGCGATTGACCTGATTGACGAGGCGGCGGCAAAACTGCGCACCGAGATTGACTCGATGCCGACCGGGTTGGACGAGGTGTCGCGCAGGGTGATGCAACTTGAAATTGAGCGCGAGGCCCTGCGCAAAGAAACCGACCAAGGCTCGCGCGAGCGCCTCGGTGCGCTCGAAAAGGAGCTGGCCGATTGTCAGGCCGAGGCTGACCAGCTGCGCGCCCACTGGGAAAGGGAAAAGGGCGCTATTGGCCGGCTGCGCGAGTTGAAAGAAGACATCGAGAAAACCCGGCTCCGCATCGAACAGGCCGAGCGGGAGTATGACCTCAACCGGGTGGCCGAGCTGCGCTACGGGCAACTGGCCCAGCTCGAGCGGGAGTTGGCAGACGGAGAGGCCGGCCTCCAGGACGGTCAGGGCGGGCCTCGGCTGCTGAAAGAAGAGGTTGACGAGGACGATGTGGCCGCGGTCGTGTCGCGCTGGACCGGCATTCCGGTCGCCAGGCTGCTTGAGGGCGAACGGGAAAAACTGCTCCGCTTAGGCGACCACCTCCACAAACGCCTGATCGGTCAGGACGAGGCCGTTGAGGCGGTGGCCGACGCCGTGATCCGCGCCCGCTCAGGACTCAAAGACCCCAACCGCCCGATCGGCTCATTTCTCTTTCTGGGTCCGACCGGGGTCGGGAAAACCGAGCTGGGGCGGGCGCTGGCCGAGTTTGTGTTTGACGACGAAAACAACATGATCCGCCTCGATATGTCCGAGTACATGGAGAAGCACACCGTGGCCCGTTTGATCGGCGCACCGCCGGGCTATGTCGGCTATGATGAGGGGGGCCAGCTCACCGAAGCGGTGCGGCGACGCCCGTATGCGGTCATCCTGTTTGACGAGATCGAGAAGGCCCACCCCGATGTGTTCAACGCGCTGTTGCAGATTCTGGACGACGGGCGGCTGACCGACGGTCATGGCCGCACGGTGGATTTCAAAAACTGTGTGCTGATCATGACCTCGAACGTCGGCAGCCAGCACATTCTGGGCTACCGGGGCGGGGATGACCCGAGCGCCTGTGACCAGATGCGGCGCGAGGTGCTTGAGGCGTTGCGCCAGCAGTTTCGGCCAGAGTTCCTCAACCGGGTTGATGAGACGGTCGTCTTCCACAGCCTGTCGCGGCAAGACCTGAAAGCGATTGTCGATATCCAGCTCGAACGGCTGCGGGCGCGCCTGGCCGAGCGTCACATCGGCCTCGAGCTGACCGAGCCGGCCAAAGACCACTTTGCCCAGGCCGGCTATGATCCGGGCTACGGGGCGCGACCGCTCAAACGCCTGTTGCAAAAGGAGCTCGAAACCCAACTCGGGCGCAAGCTGTTGGCCGACGAAATCAGAGACCACGACCGTGTGGTGGTGGACTGGGATGGAGACCGGCTCAGCTTCTCCTCCCGGACGCCCGCGCCGGCGGCCGCCTGAGTCGCCGGCGAGTCCGCGCGGGGTGGCCGACGAAGGCATGCGGGCGGGACGCCCGCGCTCCCAGGGTTCTCGTTGACAGTGCGGGGCATTTTCCCTAGGCTGCCGGCGTGGCTGCACGCGAAAGAATACTGGAGACCGCCGGCCAGATGTTTGCCACCCACGGCTATGCCGATACCTCATTGGCCCAGGTTGCCCGGGAAGCCCGGGTCAGCAAGGCGCTCGTCCTGTGGTATTTCGAGACCAAAGAGCAGCTGTTTCGGACCGCGCTGCAACACTTTCTTGCCCCCTACGCGATTGACGAAAAGACGCTCTGCGGCCTCAACGCCCGGCAGCAGTTGGAGAAGCTGATCACCGACTACTCGGAGTTCATCGCCACACACGTTGATTCGGTGAAGTTCATGCTCGGCCAGGTCGTGCGCGAAGAAGAAAACTCCAGAGACGTAGTGGCCCACGTCAGCAAACTCTACCAGGTCTACCGGGGTCTGCTGGCCACCATTCTTGAGCGTGGGCGAGAGACCGGACACTTTACCCGCCGGATCAAACCGACCGAAGACGCGGCGCTGATCATGGCCGCGCTGAACGGCGTCCTGGTCCAGCAGATTGTTGAGCCGGAGAACGCCGATACGCTGCGCCGGCTCCTGACCCGCGCCCGGCAGGTCATCCATGCCCACCTGTCTTCCCCCGATACACCGCTTGCGCCGTCCACATTTGACCCGCCGGCGGCCGCCGCGTCCCCTGGGAGTGATGAGGAGGTCCGACAATGGTTGAGAAAACAATAGAACTCACCGGCAGCTCAAAATCCGGCATTGAAGAGGCGGTCGCCTTAGCCGTCTCCCGTGCCGCGGTGACCATCAGCGGTATTGAGCAGGTTGAAGTCACCAACATCACGGCGATGGTCGAGAACGGCAGCATCGACCTGTGGAAGGTCACAATCAAAGCGACCTTCCCGGTCAAAGACCGTGTCCATGAGTAAGCCTATGCAAGACGCCAGGATTCGTGAAGTTGCCGCGGATATCTATCAAATCCATATGCCGCTGCCGATGCGGCCCAGCATTGTCAATATCCATCTTGTCCGCGACCACGACGAATGGGCACTGTTTGACACCGGTATGCACACCGAAGAGAGTGTCGCCACCCTCAAATCTGCGCTTGACCAGGTCGGCTGTCCGCCCTCGGCCATTCGCAAGCTGATCTGCACCCACCACCACGCCGACCACTTTGGCACCTCACGGGCCTGCAAAGAGATGACCGGGGCCGAGGTCTATCTCAACCCGCTTGAGCAACCGCGGGTCGAGCGGATGCAGTCCACCCGGCCGTTGCCCGAGGCCCTGGAGTTCTTTCGTGCCCACGGCATTCCGCTTGACGAGTTTCCAGACGGCCTGCCCAGCCCGGCCAGCCATTTTGGCACGCGCTACCGGCCGGTCATGCCGGACCGTCCGATTGAAGACGGCGACACGCTGTGTGTCGGAGACCGTGAACTCCAGGCCGTCTGGACGCCGGGGCATACCCCCGGCCACTGCTGCTTCTATTTTCCCAAAGACAAGGTGCTGATTGCCGGCGACCACCTCCTGCCCAGAATCACCCCCCACGTTGGCGTGTATTACGCCGGGCCACAGAACCCGCTCAGGGATTTCATCAACTCGCACGAGAAAATCCAGGCGCTTGACGTGGAACTTGTCCTGCCGGCCCACGGCGGCAACTTCAAGGACCACTGCTACCGGGCCAGGCAGATCATCCAGCACCATGTCTATCGGCTCAGAGAAATCCACGACCAGACCCGCGACACGCCCATCACCGCGTTTGACATTGCCATGAACATCTTTGACTTTGGCAAGGACAAACCGCCGATCTTTCATCTGATGGCCGCCGCGTTTGAAACCCTGTCACACCTCCACCTGCTCATGTACGACGGCAAGGTTGAACGGATCCGCGAGGGCGGCTCCATCAAGTTTGTGTCTCATTGAGGACGGCCATGCGCTCCACTATTCTCGATATTGAGACCCGCATCGACAAGCACCTCGTCCGGCAGGTCTATCACCCGGACGCCGACCTCTCGGACGACGATGCTTATGCCCAGGTCCGGCAACAACTCAGACAAGAGCACGGCAGCGACTTTTTCCCCCTCTCGTTTCATATCCCCGTCTCTATTGGTGTGGGCCAGGTTGATGAGGGCCGGGTCCTGACCGGGGTTGAGACCCTCGGCGGAGAGGACGCCGACGAAGAAACCATCGTGCAGACCTTCTGGCAGCGCTTTGAGCGCTTTCGGGGGGCGCTGGTCACGTTCAATGGCCGCGGTTTCGACCTGCCCGTCCTGGAACTCCAGGCGCTCAGATACGGCTGCCCGGCCCCGCATTATTTCAGCGGCAAAGCCCGCTATCGGTTCAGCGAAGAGGGCCACTACGACCTGTACGACTTTGTCACCAACTACGGCGCTCAACGCCTGCGGGGCGGCCTGAACCTGCTGGCAAAAATGATCGGCCTGCCGGGCAAGGTCGGGATTGATGGCTCGGTGGTCCAGCAGTATTGGGAAGCCGGCCGCTTAGCCGAGATTCATCGCTACTGCCGCCACGATGTGATACAGACCTATTTTCTGTTCCTGCGGCTGGAGCTCGTGCGGGGCCGCCTGACACCGGAGCAGTACGCCGACATCCTCCAACGCTCGGCCAGCTTTCGCCAGCAGCTTGACGCCGGGGGCTAGGCGCGGCTTCTGCATTGAGTCAAAAGACTTCCGCCCATCAGGACTTTCGCCTTGAATACGACAATATGAAAATTCAGATGAGTGGCACGTCAAAAATCGAATGGACCGATACGACATGGAACCCCGTGCGGGGATGTCTGAAAATCAGCCCGGGGTGTAAACACTGCTACGCGGAGGCGTTCGCAGAGCGCTTTCGTGGCGTTCCCGGCCACCCATACGAAGACGGCTTTGATGTGCGACTTGTGCCGGACAAGCTGAGCCTCCCGCTTCGATGGACGCGCCCCAAAATGATCTTTGTGAACTCCATGAGCGACCTGTTCCAGGATGTCATCCCGGATGACTATATCCTCTCAGTGGCCCGTATCATGGCCCTCGCAAACTGGCACACCTTCCAGGTCCTGACGAAACGGGCAGAACGGATGCGAACGCTGCTGAATACGACCCTCCGATTTGCTGCGCAGGCCCCCCACATCTGGTGGGGTGTCAGCGTTGAGGATCAGCGCTATGGCCTGCCCCGCATTGCGCACCTGCGGGCCGCTCCAGCGCGCGTCCGCTTTCTTTCTTGTGAACCGCTCCTGGAACACCTCGGCCCTCTCGATCTTCGTGGCATACACTGGGCCATTGTTGGAGGGGAGAGTGGACCGGGAGCACGCCCTATGAAGGAGGCCTGGGTGACGACCATCCGGGACCAGTGCACAAGCGCGGGCGTGCCCTTTTTCTTCAAGCAGTGGGGAGGGGTGCACAAGAGGAAAACAGGCAGGGTCTTAGGGACACGCACATACGATGAGCGCCCGCCCCATGTCCTCGCGCCCGTCCCCGATACGGCTCACCGGCATGCCCTGATCGCGAGAGCGAAGCAAGAGGTGCGCGTGCAGCGTAGCCGACCCCGGCGAGCCAGGACCCCGGACTCAGGACATACCTGATCGCGAGAGCGAAGCGAGAGGTGCGCGTGCAGCAGGAGCAAGCATGTGCTGATCTCTTCACCGCCATTCCCTGAAAGATGACGATTTCACCGGCAGGAAGAAAAGATGCCCAGATCGCGCCGAGGATCGGAACAAAAAGAAGTCCTTCCCTTCGATATTCCCGAATCGCCTCCGACAGAACCACGACTAAAGCGTATTCGTGAAAAGATTTGGACCGAAAATAAGGCTAGACTGATTGAACGTTACCTGTATCACTTTGTTCTGATAACGAAACATGGAACATACATTGACGGTTTTGCCGGGCCGCAATACGAGGACAAAGAAGACTCTTGGGCAGCAAAACTTGTTTTGGAGAGCCAACCCCGTCGCCTCCGAAACTTTCATCTTTACGACGTAAAAGGGGAACAGTTCAGAAAACTCAATGCTTTGAAGGATTCGCAGCCACAAGCACCAACACGGCATATAGAAGCTGTGAAGGGAGACTTTAATGTTCTCGTCACTGATTTACTCCAGTCGGGGAGTATTCGGCAGAGAGAAGCAACATTCTGTCTGCTCGATCAAAGGACATTTGAATGCCACTGGTCTACGGTCAGAGAGCTCGCGGAATATAAATCATCTGGTTACAAAATAGAGCTTTTCTACTTCCTGCCCAATTCGTGGCTTGACCGATCTCTGGCAGCGCTTCAAGATACGCAAACATTAGAAGATTGGTGGGGACGTGACGATTGGTGGGATATCCGTCAATTACGCTCGTTTGATCGGGTTCAACTCTTCACAAAGCGATTCAAGGAAGAACTAGGATACCGCTACGTGAAACCGTGGCCAATTTTTGAACGGCAGGACGGAGGAGGAGCGCTCATGTATTACATGATTCATGCAACTGACCATCCAGCAGCCCCAAGCCTCATGTTCAGAGCCTATAAGAAGGCCGTCTTCCCAAAAGAATCGGGGGAACAGCTTGAGCTTGAATTGGACCTCCCTCAGTCATCTCCAGGAGAAAGAGATCGGTCATTGTGAGGCCTCATTGTGGTAAATAGACAATGGTTCAGGACAAATCAAATGCGTGATGTCGTTGCGCAGTGTAGGGCGGCGTCTCTCCGCGTCCTTGAGCGGGAAGAAAGACGAGACCCCGAGCAGTTCTGCTGCCTCGTTGTGTATAGCGAAGAGGAATGGAGCGCTGAGCGAGGCCCCCAGGCGGCACGCTGACTCGGCGGCCCCTGTGTTTGAACAGAAAACTTGAAACACTCGGCCAGCTTTCGCCAGCAGCTTGATGCCGGGGGCCAGGCGGCTTTTGCCCTGGAACAACATCAATACAAGGAGCCGGAGTAACGTAGTTTGAACGTCAGGGTGGCTCAATGCAGTGAGGACCGACTATTCAAAGGCTTTGTCTACGGGCATTCTTTTTTGCAGGAATGGGAGAAGGAGTTGCCGCAGCTCTCGGGCGTACTGATCGCCTTTTTCGGGCGCGGCCACATAGATGCTGGCATGACCCCGATTGTTCTGCTCCGCCGTGTCGATCACGACAAAGGCCTGACGGCCGTCACACAGAATCTGGCGCACATCCAGAGCTTTCAGTTTCGCTGCGCCTTCGTTTTTCCAGGGAGCACCTTTTCTCGGTCTGGAAAGGCGTCCCTCTATTGAGGCTTTCACGCATTCGGGAGTCACATACTTCATACGGTGGACGGAAAACCCTCTCGAACGGAGGTCTTTTAACGATATCGCAGCCAGCTTCAGCTCACCATTCTCAACATGCTGCGGGTTGAAAAGCTCGCGGAGAAGATATTCGTCGTCCTTGACAATGCCAGGCGAGAGACCTGGAGCTGCGCTGCTCTGCTCATCGAGATGAGGAGGAGGAACCGACATGCCCGGATCAAGCAGAGAACAGCGTCACGACCTCTTGCGGGATTCCTTCTGAGGCCGGAACATCTGCGCCGTAAAGCTTGTGGCCATCTTTGCCGCGTGCAAAGTAGGAAAATGTTCCCGTTCCGTAGAATCCAAGGTCAAGGTGAACGTCGTCACCCTGCCACAGGAAATTGATCTCACCGTCGTCAGCCAGGCTGATCGCTGGAAGAGGAATCATGTTCAGGGGAAGGCGACGGACGAATGTCTCTGCGTCGGCAAAGGCCCGGACATCGGGCCAGATTGCGCCAGGCCAGCGGTCGGCCTCGGGGGTCTTCTGGAGCGTTGCCAATTGAGCGATCAATTTTGAGAGCGGTGAAGGTTTCGGCAGGGAAACGACCCCCTTCCCCATCTCCGCCGGCAGGCTGCGCACGAGGGCGACGGTGTCGAGGCTGACGCGGATGACTTGGCCGACGAGGCGGACGATGTGGTCTTCGTCGTCAAGGCGGTTGGGGTCGGAGCGGATGCCGCTGCGCGGGTCGGTCTTGATGCGGTACTGGTCAATCACCCACTCGAGGGCGCTGCGGTTGCCGAGGCGGTAGGCGAATACATCGGGGGGAATCCCGGCCAGGGTGAGGGAGTTGTTGACGATGAGGGCGGTTTTGTCCTTGCTGAGCTTCATGCGCTCGACGCGCCAGGAGAGTGGCACGCCGTCCGCTTCGAGCCACTGCAAGGCGTAGGGCTCAAGGGTTTCGTATTCGAGGTGCAGCCGGGTGAGCTGTTGGCCAGCCGCGGCGAAGGTCTGGAAGTCCGGGGCAAATGGAATGCGGGGCAGTGCGCGTTTCAGGTTGTCGGCGAACTGCTCCCGGTAGCCGGGATGGTGCAGCAGGGCATAGACATAATGGAAAATGTCCCATTTGGTGATGCTGGTGTCGGCGTACTGCTGGCGGAACTGTGAGAGTGCCCAGTCGGTGATATTCTCCCGCCGATTGCTCCCGTCTTCGTTGTAGATGTAGAAGGGGAAGCACTGGGATTTTTCAAAGGCTAAGTCTAAATCGAGGAGGAAATTGCTGACTAAACAACCAAAGTCCTTACGGTTGCCACTTCCTGGGACACAAATGACCCTGTTTTCTTTTTCCGCGACAGAATTCGGGAAAATGCCAGGAAAGAGTGCCCGGCGATGATTCATTACGGAATCGAAAAATAAGAAGCGTTTTGTGAAAGGTCGCCAGAGTGCATTCCGAATTTTGTCTTCTTCAAACTCGGCGTAGACGCCACGCGCAAATGTCTCCTTAAGCCGGCTGCTCCACTTTATCCTTGTCTCGTCGTTGTTGACAAAGTTATCAATATCACGAGGCCGACCTGCCCGCTTCCAGCGGTCAATCTCACTGTTGTAGGTTTCAATACTCCTTTGGACTTGGGCGGCCAGTTGCGCTTTATCAAAACAATAGACCCAGGCATCCCGGCTGGTCTGTATGCCGATGGAGAACGTTTTGAAAATTGCTTTGTCTTCTGTTGCCTTGCCGGCTTTCGCCTCCCGGCTGCCGATGGGCATCAGCGCTTTGAACTCGCCGGCATAGGCGGGGATGCGCCAGGTATGGCTTTCGTCCGGTTGCAAGGTCTGCCACTTCACCGCCGCCACATCCCGCTTCCTGGCTAACCAGGACAGTTTTTCTTCTTTGCGCCAGTCTTCGGGAACACGATGGTAGAAGAGCACCCGGTCTGCGCTTTGCTTGTGACGGATGGCAACGGTAAGGCCGACACCGACCTGAATGCCGAACACATTATGAGTTGTGCCGCTGAGCCTGGGGTTTTTGCGGACGTTGCCATGCAGGTCAACGTGATACAGCTTGGTGAAGTCTTGAAGGAGATTCTTTCTCATGCCGTCGAAGGCGATCTGGTCCACAAAGCTGTTGTTGCTGACAAAGCACACAACCCCGTCCCGGTCTTCCAGCCGATCCACGGCCCAGCGAAAGAACTTCACATAGGCGTCAGAGAGCGCATTGACGTTGCTGGCCCTGGAATCTTTGGCATACGTCAGCCGGATACGCCGGTCTATGACGGTGTACTTGCGGTTCTTGTTGTTATCGTTCTCGTTAATCTGGCCGACATTGTAGGGCGGGTTGCCGATGATGACGGTAATGGGCGCGGTCTTCTGCCGCTCTACCCGTGCGGTGTTCTCTTTGGTCATAAACGCAAATTGCCGCTCGCTGCCCTCGGCAAGCTCAAGCGTGTCCACAAAACACAGGCCGTCAAACGGCTCATAGACGCCGGTGCGTTCATAATAGGCGTGCTCAATGTTGAGGGCGGCAACGTAGTAGGGCAGCAGCATGACCTCGTTGGCAAAAAGCTGCGCGGTGTAGACCCGGTGCAAGGCACGGCCGGGGATACGCCGCAGCAGGTTCACCACAAAGTTGCCTGTTCCTGTGCAGGGGTCGAGGATGTTCACGCCCGGGTCGCTGAGGGCCGTGCCGAACTCGTCGTTCAGCACCCGCTCAACGCTTGCGCACATGAAATCAACAATTTCCTGTGGCGTGTAGACAATGCCGAGCGTATCCGCCGCCTTGACCGAATAGCCCTGAAAGAAACGCTCATAGACGGCGTTCAGGAAGCGTTGCTTTTCGCTGAAGTCCGCAATCGTCCGTGCCGCGGACTCAATCGCCAGATAGAACGGGTCAAGCCGTTTCAGGAAGGCCGGCCGATTGAAGGCCCGGCTGACCAGGGCATCAATGACGGTTTCCACCTCCCGCGCAATCACGTTCCGGCGGGTAAAGTCCTGGCTGTCGAAAATCGTCCGAATCAGCCGCTCGGTCAACAGATGCTGGACCAGCATCTCATCCACCGCGGCTGCACTCAGGTTGGGGTTCAAGGAATCCCGGCACAGGGCAAAGAAGCTGGCAAACGCCCGCTTGAACCTGGCGTTGGTGGCGTGGGCGTCCCCGATGATCTGGACGAGGCCACGCGCAAGGTCCGGGACGCGCTGCTTGAAATCGTCAACCGCAGTGCTGAAGTCCTCATGGGCCGGCTCGGTGTAGGAGAAAAACGCGATGAGCAGGTTACTGAGTTGCGTCCGTCCGGTCAGCTCAACCTGCATGGCGACCTGCCCATTCTGGTACAACCAGGCCCGCCGGGTGTCTTCAAAGATCGTGTTGGTCAGGGGGTAGCCCTTGGCTCGTTTCTTCTCAATTTCGGCTTCAAGCCGGTCGTTTGTGTCCTTGGCCTCCCAGTAGCCACGGTTGAGAAAATACTCGTCCCGGAATGTGCCGTCGGGCCGGACCGCTCCGATCGTCATCTCTGGGATGAGCGTCCAGCCGACCCGCCGGCCGGTCTCGGCCAGCAGGTTCTGAAAGGCTGAGCGAACCGCCCCTTCATGCGTTACGCCCTGCCTGGCGTACACGTCAAGGGCGGCGTAGTATTCCCCGATGTCTTTTGGTCTGACCGCCACTCCCGCCGGCATAGGTCACGCTTGTATGCCCTTGAGCGGCCCGGCACAAGGGCGGGTCTTTGCCTGGTTTTCAGCTTGACCCCACTTTGATAAAGAAAGATACAAGGAGGATTCTGCAATGGAGGATAAATCGTATCGGCAAAGATACCTGGTCCACACGCTCGGAGCCACACGCTATCGAAGAGGGAAAAATCCTTTTTGGAGAGGGTTCTCGCGCGGCCTTGGGGCCTTGGGCGACCTGAACCCGCCACGCTTCAATCCACCCCGCTATCCGCACGATGCCCGGCTTCGGGATCAAAAGCGCATTGGACGTGACCTGTATAGAGCGATGGGAATCGTGAATGAAGAAGCCAAAACAGCCAAACCCCACGCCGCCTGAAACAATGGCCTCCATTCCGGCAGCAGACAAGCTGCCTCCGAAAGAGGTTCTCGACAAGCTGCCCGAGAATGTCCGCATCGCCCTCATTGAATCTGGATCGTTTTCCGGTCCTCTCCCTCCGCCGTCAATGCTCAGAGAATATGACCTTGCGTTGCCAGGAACTACGGAACGCCTACTCCGCATGCTAGAAAAAGAACAGGCTCACCGTATTGAGTGGGAAACAAAAGCACTGGCTAGTGAAATCCGCCAAGAACAGTACGGACAATGGTTTGGTCTAGTGGTAGTTGTTCTCTGCATCGTCGGCGCTATCTATCTTGCCACGAACGGCCAGACCATCGTTGCCAGCATTCTGGCAGGAACCAGCGCTCTGGGTCTGGCGAGACACTTTATTCAGGGGAAAAGAGACGAGTCACAAGGTGAGGAGAAACAATGAAAGCGCTTGTCGTTGGGGGGACCGGCCCGACCGGCCCGTTTATTGTCAATGGCCTGATTGACCGGGGCTATGAGGTCACAATTTTTCACCGCGGCACCCACGAAATTCCCGAGATCCCGCCCCAGGTTGAACACATCCACGGCGACCCGCATTTTCGGGAAACCATTGACACAGCCTTGCATGGGCGGACCTTTGATCTCGCGGTCGTCACCTATGGCCGTATCCGCTTTGTGGCCGAAGCCTTGGTCGGCAAGGTCGGGCGCTTTGTCGGCGTTGGCGGCGTAGCCAGCTACCGGGGTTATATGGACGCCTACGCCGTATTCCCACCCGGCCTCAAAGTCGCGGTGCCAGAAGACGCGCCGGTAGTGGACAACGAACAAGAGCTGCGCTTTGCCTATCTGATCGCCCAGACCGAACAAGCGGTGTTAGAGACCCACCCGACCGCCGCCTACTTCCGCTATCCCTATGTCTACGGCGCGTATCAGCTCGTGCCCCGCGAGTGGAGCGTCATCCGGCGCATTCTGGACAAGCGGCCGCATATTATTCTGCCCGACGCCGGCCTGATGCTGTTCACCCACGGTTACGCCGGCAACCTGGCCCACGCCGTCCTGCTGGCCGTGGACCAGCCGGACGCCTCAGCCGGCCAGCTCTACAACTGTGGCGATGAGCAGCAGTTCAGCCTGCGCCAAGTCGTTGAAGCCATCACCAAAGAGCTGGACTACGAGTGGGAGATTGTCAGCATGCCCCACCATATTGCCCGCCCGGCCCATCCCTACGCCATGCAGCAAAGCTCCCACCACCGGGTTGTGGACCTGACCAAAATCAAGCGGCAACTCGGCTACCGCGATATCTGCAAGGTTGAAGACGCCCTGGCCAGCACCGTCACATGGTATGTTGATCATCAGCCGGAACGCGGCGGAGAAATCGAGAGACGCCTCCAGGACCCGTTTGATTATGCCGGCGAAGACCGCCTCATCGCCGCCTACAAAGACAGCCTGGCCCGCCTCGAAGCCATCCCCTTTGAGGTCGCCACCGACCGCCCCCACCCCTACGCCCACCCCAAAGCCCCCGGCCAGACGCGCGATCATCGGGACCGGTGAGCCCATGAAACCTCTCCTCATTCTCAAGACTGGCGAGTTGCCGCGGCGTGTGACCGAACAGCTCGGCCCCTATGAGCGGGCGTTTCTGAACCTGCTCGGCGACGAACGCTGCGCGGTGGTTGACGCCCGCCAGGAAGTGCCGACAGATACCGATTGGGCCGCCGTCATCGCCACCGGCTCGCCGGCCTCCACCTACGGCGGCGAAGACTGGATCGCCCGCAGCGAGGACTTTCTGAGACGCGCCGCGGACCGCGATGTGCCGCTCTATGGCGTGTGTTTCGGCCATCAGCTCATCGCCCAGGCCTTTGGCGGCACGGTCGAACCCTGCCCCCGGGGCTGGGAGTTGGGAACGGTCAGCCTCAGCCTGACTGCCGAGGGACGGGCCGACCCCCTGCTCTCGCCCCTCGGCGACTCCTTTATCGCCCATATGAGCCACGGCGATGTTGTCACCAGCCTGCCCCCCGGCGCGGTCGTGCTGGCTGACAACGGGCACTGGCCGTACCAGGCGTTTCGACTCGGCCAGCGCATCTGGGGCACCCAGTTTCATCCCGAGTTCACCCCGACGATACTGCGCAACCTGATCCCCTCCCTGGCCGCGGCCCTGCCCCCCGAAGCGTTTCCGGCCAGGCCGGTCCGGCAGCCCCTGCGCGAGTGGCTGCTGTCGAGCGTCCGGGACGCCCCCGCGGCCCAAGCCTGTCTGGATCGCTTCGCCCGCATCGCGGCCTAGAGGTAGGACAGGCGCAGCCGGCCGGATCGAATCGCCCGCGTTGCCCGCTCTACGCCCCCGGCATCGTCCACCACCGCCCACGCGCCGGTATGGACAACGCCGCCCAGCGGCTCCCCGGCCCGCAGCAGGCCGACATAGGTGTCGCGGGTGAGGCTGAAGGCCTGGTCCTCTGGCATGACACCAAAAATGCGCGGCTCGAGAATCTGACAGCCGGTGAACATATAGGCCGACAGCGTCCCGGCGTCCACCGTGGCCGGCTGGCCGCGCAGGCGGCGTAAGCGGCCGCTGGCGTCAATCTCCAGCAGGCCGTAGCTGGCGGCCTCGGGATCGGGCCGCAGGACCAGGGTCGCCACCGCCCTGCTGCGGCGGTGGGCGCTGACCACCGCCGCCAGGTCAATATCAAGAATGGCGTCCGAGTTGACGACCAGAAACGTCCCGCCGTCCTCAAGTAATGCCTGGGCCTGTTTCACCCCGCCCCCGGTCTCCAGCAAGCGATCCTCGACAGAGTAGCTGATCTGAACGCCGTAGGCCCGCCCGTCGCCCAGCCTGGCCCGAATCTGGTCGCCGAGGTGATGCAGGTTAATCACCACCCGGCGGATGCCCTGTGAGCGCACAAAGCGCAGGGCATACTCAATCAGCGGCCGGCCGGCCACCTCAATCAGGGCCTTGGGCGTGGTGTGGGTAAGCGGCCGCAGGCGGGTTCCCAGGCCAGCGGCCAGAATCATGGCCCGCATGGCTCGTCGGGGAAATGCCGGGCCACCACATCCTGCAAGGGGCGATACCGGGGCAGCCGTTCAAGCACCCGACGGAGGGTGGCCAGGGTCGGCGGAATATAGCGGAGGTAGCCGGTCTTGCCCTTTTCCAGCTCCAGATAGTAGAACCGGCCAACTACCTTGCAGGCTTTCTGGAGCAGGCACAGGTTGTACTCATGCCACACCGCGTCGCGCGAGCGCGCCTCCCCACCGGCCTTGTGCCAGGTAGCGTAATAATACTCAACCAGCTTGCGCTCCAAGTCAGGGCCGACCACCGCCGGCGTGTCACGGTCGTTCAGCAGGGTCGCCAGGTCATAGGTGGCCGGACCGAGGAGCGCGTCTTGAAAGTCAATGACGCGAATCTCGCCGTCATGCACAAACAGATTCCAGCTATGATAGTCACGGTGGTTGAGAAACGCCGGGGCACGGTCAAGCCGGCCGGCAATGTCCTCAAACAGGGGGCGCAGGACATCAGCGTCGGCGACGGTCAGCGGTGTGCCGACCCGCTTCTCCAGCCCCCACTCCACAAAATGCGCAAACTCCCACACAAACAGCCGCCGATCAAAGCGTTGCCGAAAGGCCATGCAGTCGGCGTTACGCTGACGAGTGCCGGCAATCTGAAGCACCAGCAATTGGTCAATCGCCTGGCGGTACAGGGCTTCGGCGTCGGCCTCTGCACACTCCCGTGCGGCCTTACGGAGCGGCGTATCGCCAATATCTTCGAGCAGCAGAAAGCCTTCTTTCTGCCCGTCGTAGTACAGGTCTGGAATACGCATGCCGAGCGGTCGCAAAAATCGGTCGAGATTCACATACGGCAGCTCGGTCAGCGGCTCAGAAAACACCGACAGTTCTTCCGACGACAGCGGCAGGGTACTCTCGGCCAGCACCATCACCACTACGCCCTGCGGCCCGCCGCCGCGCAAACGCAAACGCAGGTAGCTGCGGCTTGAGGCGTCACCGGCCAGGGGCTCAACCGCGGCAATCTCCGCCCCCCAGGTCCGCTCAACCGCTGCCTTCAGCCCGTCCGGCACGGTCGTCTTCATACTTGTACCGACTAGCAATCGGGGTGGTGGCTTGTCAAAGCCGGCTTGCAAAGGCCGCCGGCGTGTGATGAGAAAGATGAACGACAATGACCATCCCATCGAGAAAATGTTCACCTCTCAGGGCGTATGGCGACCCAGCAGACAAACGTGGCTGAGTTGCAAGCCCTCGTCCGCCGGTTGCGGCACGAGCTGGCCGACAGGGACCGGCATATCGCTCAACTCCAAAGCCAGTTGGCCCGGCTTCAGGCCGGTGCGCCAGACCGCCGGCTGCCAGCCGGCGAAGACCCTCCGCCCGGCAGCCGGGCCGAGCTCTTGGCCCAGTTAGACAAACTGTATCAGGAAAAATAGCTGTAGACGCCCGGCTTGTGCGCCGCGGCCAAATCGCACCACCCGGCTCCGACCCTTTACCCTGGCTGGCGAAGCGGTTAGGCTGACCGGCGCGGAGGGACCGACATGGATTTTCATTGTACCCCCGAAGAGGAAGCCTTTCGCCAGGAAGTGCGGGCTTGGCTGCAAACCAATTTGCCGGATGGCTATGATCCGCAGCACTTTGACGAGATTGACGCCGACGCCCGCTTTGAGTATCAGCGCACCTGGCAGAAGACCGCCTCTGAGGAAGGCTGGGTCGGGATTCATTGGCCCAAGGAGTACGGCGGCCGCGGGGCCAGCCTGATGGAGATGTTCATCTACAATCAGGAGATGGCCAAGGCCCGTGCGCCGCGTTTTGCCAACACGCTCGGCCTGATGATGGCCGGCCCGACCCTGATCCGCTGGGGCACAGACGAGCAGCGAACAGACCACCTGCCCAAGATTCTGTCCGGGGAGGAAATCTGGTGTGAGGGTCTGTCGGAGCCTGACGCCGGCTCTGACCTGGCCTCCATGCAGACCCGGGCGGTTGAACAGGGCGACTATTTTGTGGTCAACGGCCAAAAGGTCTGGACCAGCTTTGCCCACCGCGCCGACTACATCCAGTTGTTCGTGCGTACCAACCCGGACGCTCCCAGACACCAGGGCATCAGTTGCCTGATGGTCGCTATGAAGACGCCCGGGCTGACGCTACGGCCCCTGGTGCAGATGACCGGCGACGCCGAGTTCAACGAGGTCTTCTTTGAAGATGTGCGCGTACCACGCGCCAACCTGATCGGCCCCAAAGACGAGGGCTGGAAGGTCCTGGTGACCACCCTGATGCACGAGCGGGCCGGGATTGGCAACGAGCTGCCTGTTCACCGCCACCTCGCTGAGCTCATCAGCCTGGCCAAAGAGCTTGAACTGAACGGCCGGCCAGCCACACACGACCCCGCGGTGCGCCAGCAGTTGGCCCAGTTCTCCATTGAGTGCAAGGCCCTCACCTGCAATATGTTCCGCGGCCTCAGCAAACGCATTCGGGGCAACCCGCCCGGCCCCGAAGGATCGGTCAACAAACTGGCCGGCTCTGAGTTGAATATGCGGCTGGCCATGTTTGCCACCGAACTGCTCGGCCCCTACGCCCAGCTTGTGCAAGGCTCGGACCATACGCTCAGAAACGGCCGCTGGCCCAAGGCCGCCCTGGCCTGTCGTTTGCTGACCATCGCCGGCGGCACGTCCGAGATTCAGCGCGGCATCCTCGGCGACCGGGTCTTGGGCTTACCAAAAGGATGACAGACGCAAGGAGGAACACCAATGGGCAAACTTGACGGAAAAGTCGCAGTCGTCACCGGCTCGGGCCGCGGCATTGGCCGCGGCATTGCCACGCTCATGGCCCACGAGGGGGCCAGGGTTGTGGTCAATGACCTTGGCGGCAGCGTAGACGGTGAGGGGCAGGACACCGGTCCGGCCCAGCAGGTCGTAGACGAGATCACCCGCGCCGGCGGCCAAGCCGTGGCCAACACCGACAGCGTGGCCAGCGTGCAGGGCGGCGAGCGCCTGATCCAGGCCGCGGTTGACCGCTTTGGCAGGCTGGATATCCTGGTCAACTGCGCCGGGATTCTGCGCGACCGGATGATCTTCAACATGAGCGAAGAAGAGTGGGACGCGGTGATCGCCGTCCATCTCAAGGGCCATTTCTGCACCATCCGCCCGGCCTCGGCTCTGATGCGCCAGCAGAGGGGCGGCCGGATCATCAATTTTTCATCCGGCTCAGCCCTGGGCGCGCCCGGCCAGCCCAACTATGCCGCGGCCAAAGCCGGCATTCTGGGCCTGACCTACAGCTGCGCCAACGCCCTCAAAAAATACGGTGTCACCTGCAACGCCATCCTGCCCGGGGCGGCCACCCGCATGACCGATACCATTCCGGCCAACTTCGCCCAGCAGATGGGCCTGACCGAGAGCAGCGAAGCCGCCCAGGAGCAGGCCAGCCCGATGGACCCGGCCAATGTCGCCCCGATCGTGGTCTTCCTGGCCAGCGACGACGCCCAGGAGGTGACGGGCCAGGCGTTTGGGGCCAGCGGCTACCGGATATCCCTCTACACCCACCTGGAGCCGGAAAAGACGATCTACAGCCCCGGCCCGTGGGACCTTGACCACCTGTTCCGCATCTTCAAGAGTACCCTCGGCTCCCACCTTGACCCGCCGCGGATGCTGTAGGACTGCCGCGCCGGTGCCCCAACCACGCCCTTTTGAAAGGAGACACACCATGACCCATCCCCTCTGGAGCACAGGCGCGGCGGCCTTCGTGGCTGTCCTCATCGCCCTGCCCGGCTGGGCTGAGGACGAGGCCGGCGGCGACATGACGATTGCCGACGGCAAACAGGTCTCGTTCGAGTACACCCTGACCTTGGGCGACGGCACCGAGGCCGGCACCAACATCAACCAGGAGCCGCTGGTCTATGTCCACGGCAAGGGCGAGATTGTCAAAGGGCTGGAGCGCGGCCTGCTCGGCCTCAAGGCCGGTGACACAAAACAGATTGTAGTGTCGCCCCAGGACGGCTACGGTGAACGCGACCCCAGCCGCACCCACCAAGTGCCGATTTCGCAGATTCCCGAGCAGGCGCGCAAGGTCGGTGCCCGACTCCAGGGGAGAGGACCGGGCGGAGAGGCACTGTTCGCCGAGGTCACCGCGGTCGATGACACCAACGCCACGATCGACACCAACCACCCTCTGGCCGGCCAGGAGCTGACCTTTGCCGTCACCATCCTCAAAGTCGAAAACGCCGCCCAGCGCATAGAGCTGCCGCCCGCCGTCACCGTTCCCGCCGAATCCGGGCCATAGCCGGCCGGCTGAACGCGCGGGCACTAATGAGGCAGTGCGCATTCATAGGCTTCATCGGCAGGAAGGTCAGGCGTCTGTGCAGCGGTCAGGGCGAGTTGATCGCAGCGTTCGTTCTCTGGGTGTCCTGAGTGACCTTTCACCCATTCAAATTGTACATCGTGCTTGTTACACATTTTCATCAACTCGACCCAGAGATCACGGTTGGCAACGCTCTTTTTGCCATTACGTCGCCAGCCCTTCTTTCTCCATGTGTCGGGCCACCCCGTACGCATTGCGCGGACGACATATTCAGAGTCGCTATGCAGGGTTACGTCACACGGTTCCTTCAGGGCGGCAAGGCCCTCAATGACAGCTAACAGTTCCATTCGGTTATTCGTCGTCTGTCTGAAACCGCCCGACAGTTCTCTACGGTGTCCCTTGTAATCCAGGATGGCGGCATACCCTCCAGGCCCGGGGTTTCCGAGACAGGACCCATCTGTGTAGATCGTCACCTGCTTGCGACTCACCTTCTTTGCCTCGTCAAGGTACCAGGTCCGCAATCTGGATATCGAAACCAGCCTTCTGTAGGTTCGCAGCGAGCGAGTCCTTCGCCTCCTGTATGTGATTCGAGAACGGGATATAGATCAAGCCGTCAATGTCAGAGGGACGTTCTATATTGTCACCCTTCATCAGGACAGCTACCCTGCTTCTACCCAAACGCGAGAGAACCATTCCAAGCTCCAAGACGACGTTTTGTCTGGCGCGGGGGCGCAAATTCGCAGTTCCCTCCGACGCCTCAGATCGCTTACGCCCCTCATCGTCCGGCGTCACCAACACGCAAGCATAATCGGCGTCCTCCTCCAGTGCTTCGAGCTTTTCTATGATTGTGTCACCACCACTGGGAATGTTCTGAAGTACGATCGGATCCAGCCTGAGGCGACGAAGGAGAAGTTCAAGCTGTTCCCGCGCTTGGATGTCATGTCCATAGACGATGAACACACGCCTAGGGACTGTTTCCTGAGCGCCAGTCGTACTTTCGCTCGAAACGGTGGCCTGGGATGGTACAGAGGAAGCAGCAAAAAGTGCGCTTGCCTCCTCCCTGACTGGCGTATCTTTTCCCTGCACTATGACACTACCAGTATGGTAGCAATTGACCTTGGTGGTTCCATCGGTCAGGGTGAACTGGACAGCATCCTTGATTGGTCGATCGGAAGCGAACCAACCCTTCTCTTTGAGGGCTTGTCTCACTGAGTCTGCGTCCCAATTCGCCATTTCGTTCTCCTGTGGCCGCCGTATCTCAAACAAGTTCCGAGCAATGATAGTCAGGGACAATGCCCCGAGCAAGGCCGAGAGGGTCATGGCAACGCGGCATTCTGTCAACGTTTTTCCCGACCGGCGGCCGTTCAATTTTGCCCATGCGCTGACCGGTCTGCGGCTGCTCCTGACCCCGCTTTTTGTGTACGCCATTGAAACCGGCTGGCACCGGCCAAGCCTGGGCAATGCCGGGCTGGTGGCTGGCCTGTTTGTCCTGATCTGCGCCACTGACTACTACGACGGTCCGGTCGCCCGGACGCTGGGGCTGAGTTCTGCTCGGGGAAAAATCTTCGATAACCTGGCCGATATCAGCTTTCTGCTGGTGACGCTCGGGTATCTGGTCTCCCTGGGCACACTGCCGTGGTGGATTCCAGCCGCGGTGGCCGTGGCATTCGGCCAGTATGTGCTCGACTCCTGGCTGCTGTCAGACCGCGATACGAGCGTCGTGCTGGTGTCCAATCCCATTGGCCACTGGGCGGGGATTCTCAACTTTATCGGGGCCGGCGTGCTGGGGCTGCATACGGCCCTCGGCCAGCAACTCCTGCCCGGCCTCGTTGAGCGTAGCCTGCTCGGCCTGTGGCTGGCCTGTCTGCTGCTGGCGATGGGTCTCCGGCTCCGATTTTTCCTGCACGCCCGACGGGCCGCACCGCGCAGACAGTAGAGGCGCACTACGGTGCTCCTCCCTCCCTGGCTGCCGCTCCTTCCAACTTCACCTCATCGCCGGCCTTCCGAATATCGGCAAAGCGCACGCCGGCGATGGGCAGGGCGCATAACCCCTGGGCCACCAGGGTCAGGAACTGGACGGCGTTCAGCACCAGACCATAGGCCAGACCGTCCACCTGACTGACCCCGAACAGACCCAGTGCCAGCTGACAGGCGTATTGGTAGGGCCCGATCATGCCGGGCAGATTGGGCAGCGCGGTGCCAAAGCCGATAAAAATAAACACCACCAGGGCGGCGCTGAACGGCGCGTCCAGCTCAAAGGCACGGATCATGACATAGCTCGACACAATGGGCAGAAACCACAGCGACAGCGAGACCACAAACACCGCCAGCAGGAGGCCCGTGTTGGGAAGGACCTTCATGCCCTCGGCGACCGAGGCCAGGATCGCTCTCAGACGCCGGCCAAAGCGCTGGGGCAGGACCCGCAGCACCCAACGCTCAACAAACACCTCGCCTTTCCACCAGAACAGCAGCACCAGGCTGACCAGGACCGCGGCCACCCCCGTGGGGAACAGTGCCAGTCGGCGCACCCACGGCGGGAGGGCACCGATCGTCAGCAGCCCGACCAGGATGTACACCACCACCACCACCAGATCGACCGTTTTCTCCAACACCAGATTGCCGACTACATTCGAGAACGATACGCGCGAGCGACGCGAGAGCAGCCAGGGGCGGACGACCTCGCCCAGCCGAACCGGCAGCAGGTTGATGGCCAGATAGGCTACCGACGAGATGACCCACAAGCGGCCGAGCGGCACGCGCTCCAGCGGCCACAACTCCAACTGCCAGCGCCAGGCGCGGAACACCATGATGAGCAGGCTGACGACGACCGCCACCAGCAGCCAGCCACCGTCTACCCGGGCCAGCGCCCGGCCCAACTCGTCAAGTTCGACATTCCGAAAGGCCAGGTACAGAAAACCGCCGCTGACGACCAGACTGAGCGCCAAGTTCCGCAGGCGATGCGAGTCGCCCTCTGCCGCTGCCATGCTTCCTCCGCATACCTCCCCGGGCTTCTTCCCCCCGGGGCGGCCCTGTGTATATCACGCGCCGCCTTCTTGACAAGCCTTTGCCTCCAGGTGGACAATTCGGCGGCAGAGACCGGAAGACATCCGAAAGGAAGCACATGTATGAGCCGTGAGCAGAACCTGGCGGTGGCCCAAGCCGTGACCCTCAAGCCGATTGAGGAGATTGCGGCCCGCTTATCCCTTCCCCCGGAACACCTTGAGCTCTACGGTCGGGTCAAAGCCAAGGTCGGGCTCGAAGCCTTGTCCGCGGCCACCTCCCGGGGCAGGCTCATTCTCGTGTCCGCGATGACGCCAACCCCCGCCGGCGAAGGAAAGACCACCACCACCATCGGCCTCGGCCAGGCCTTGGCACGCTTGGGCAAAAAGGCCGCGGTGGCTGTCCGCGAGCCCTCAATGGGACCGGTCTTCGGCGTCAAAGGCGGCGGCTGTGGCGGCGGCCGCTCGCAAGTCCTGCCAATGGAGGACATCAACCTGCACTTCACCGGCGACATACACGCCGTCACCTCAGCCCATAATCTTTTGGCCGCCATGCTCGATAACGCTCTGTTTCACGGCCAGACCGACTGCGATGTGCGCCAGGTCCGCTGGCGACGGGTCATGGATATGAACGACCGGGCGCTGCGTCAGATCGTCCTGGGGCTGGGCGGGCGGCTGATGGGCGTACCGCGCGAAGACGGCTTTGATATCACCGCCGCGTCTGAAATCATGGCTATTCTGTCGCTGAGCAGCGGCCCGGCCGACCTGCTTGAGCGCCTGGCACGGATTTTGGTCGGCTTTACCCGGCAGCGTAAACCGGTCCTGGCCGGCGATGTCCGGGCACCCGAGGCCATGGCGATCATCCTCAGAGACGCCCTGAAGCCGAATCTGGTGCAGACCGTCGAAGGCGTCCCGGCCTTTGTCCACGGCGGACCGTTTGCCAACATTGCCCACGGCTGCAACAGTGTGCTGGCGACCCGCATGGCGTTGCAGTACGCCGACTATGTGGTCACTGAAGCCGGCTTTGGTTTTGATCTGGGCGGCGAGAAGTTTCTCGATGTCAAGTGCCGCGAGGCCGGTATCTGGCCGTCGGTGGTGGTAGTGGTGGCTACCGCCAAAGCGCTCAAAATGCACGGCGGCGTGCCCGTCGCCGAGGTGACCAGGCCCGACCTGGGCAGCCTCAAGGCCGGCATGGACAACCTGGCCAAACACGCCGAGAGCGTCCGCGCCTATGGCCTCCAGCCGGTCATTGCGGTCAACCGCTTTGCGTCCGACAGCCCGGACGAATTGCAACTGATCGGAGACGAGTGCCAGGCCTTAGGCGTGCCGGCCACGGTCATTGATGTGTTCGGCCAGGGCGGAGAGGGTGGCTTGGCCCTGGCCGAGACGATTGTCGAGGTCTGTCGGCCAGACCCGCCTGAGCCGCGCTTTCTCTATCCCTCAGACATGCCGATTGCGGACAAAATTCGCACCATCGCCCAAACGATCTACGGTGCTGCGGATATCAGCCTGCTGCCGCGCGCCCGGACCGATCTCAACCGGATCAACGATCTCGGCTACAGCCACCTTCCGGTCTGCATGGCCAAGACCCAGATGTCGCTGTCCGACGATCCCAAACGCTACGGCCGTCCGCGTGACTTTACCCTGTCGGTGCGTGAGATTCGCCTGTCGGCCGGAGCGGGTTTCTGCGTTCCGCTGACCGGAGATATGCTGACCATGCCGGGCCTGGCCGCCAGGCCGGCCGCCTGTGGCATGAAGATGGACGCCAGCGGCAAAATTTCGGGCATGTTCTGAAAGGAAGCCGTATGCAGTTTGGGCTCTTTTCTCTGTTCGACTTTTTCCAGGATCGTCAGAACGAGGTCCGCTAGTATCACGACCCCCTTGACCTGGCCCGACCATGTGGAGGAGGGGGCGCTTGTCGGCAGCCCGCAGGACTGCCGGCGGCGGCTGGCCGGGCTGCGGGACGAGTTCGGCATAGAGCAGGTGTTGATGCAGGGCCGGAAACAGTGTAGTTGGCCGGGGGAGGGTCAAGACAGGAGGAGGAGCTTGTGCCGCGTACAGACGAAGCCTTTGATGTCATCGTGGTCGGAGCGGGCAACGCGGCTTTGACCGCGGCACTGGCTGCCCGCGCCGAAGGCACCCGGACG
This sequence comes from uncultured Binatia bacterium (SeqCode), assembly GCA_965242605.1. Classification (GTDB taxonomy): domain Bacteria; phylum Desulfobacterota; class Binatia; order Bin18; family Bin18; genus JAAXHF01. Next base: position 1,363,473 of record CBDESS010000001.1, read on the forward strand.
GATTGTAACCAGCCCTGGGCTACCGGCCCATGATCGTCCCCTCAGACTTGCGGCGGGCGGCCATTCGCCACAACGGCCATACCGCCGAGCCGGCCGACGACATGGTGTCGTTTGCCGAGCGTGAGCGCGTTATCGGCGCGCCTGAGGTCGAGACGCTGCAAAAACGGTTTCTCTGAAAGGAAACGGACGGAGAGAGGAATATGTCAACAGACCGAATTGTCAGCCAGGTGTCCGACCGTGTGGCCCTCATCACCCTCAACCGCCCGGAAGTGCTCAACGCCTTTGAGGACACGATGCGTGAGGAACTCCTGGCCGCGCTGGAACGGGCGGCCAACGACCGCACGGTGCGCTGCGTGATGATTACCGGCGCGGGCCGCGCCTTTTGCGCCGGCGGCGATATTGCCAGTATGGCCGCACTCCAAGCCGACAACAACGATGGCGTCATCAAAGAACGCATGGCCGTTGGCGGCAAGATCATCCGGCTCATTCGCGGTATGGCCAAGCCGGTCGTGGCCGCGGTGAACGGGGCCGCGGCCGGGGCGGGGATGAATCTGGCCCTGGGCTGTGACCTGCGGCTGGGCGCGGACACGGCCCGCTTTGCCGAGAGCTTTGTCAAAATCGGGCTGATCCCGGACTGGGCGGGTTTCTCGTCACTGCCCCGCCTGGTCGGGACGGCCAAAGCCCTGGAACTGATGCTGACCGGCGAGCGGATTGATGCCGCCGAGGCCCTGCGGCTGGGTCTGCTGAACCGGGTCTATCCGCACCGGAGTTTTCGGACCGAGGCCCTTGAGTTTGCCCGGCGGCTGGCCGCCGGCCCGCCCCAGACCCTGGCTCATATCAAACGCGGGGTCTGCCTCGGGGCCAGCGCCGGCCTGGAGGAAATCCTCAGCTATGAGCGCGACAGCCAGGCCGAGCTTTTTCTGTCCGCCGACGCCCGAGAGGGCATGTGCGCGTTCCTGGAAAAACGCCCGCCGGCATTTGGCAAATCCAACGGCTCGCGCGTTTCCCCCTGAGCAGGGCGGCTCAGGCTCCGCTCATTCGACCTCCGCACTACAGCCCAGCGGCCTCAGGCACTCAGGGCTATCGTTACGGGGGGAGTTGACGAGCGCAGACACAGCATAGGCCCGCATGGCCTCGGCCGGATAGGGCACGAGCAGGGGCAAGACCGGGTCGGGCTCCTGAACGGTCCGGTCCAGCCATCGCGCCTCGGCCTCGGGCGGCAGGATAACCGGCATCCGGTGGTGGATGGGGGCCATCAGCGCGTTGGGGCCGGTGGTCAGGATCGTACACGAATAGATCGCCTGGCCGGATTCGGCGACCCATTTTTCCCACAGCCCGGCACAGGCGAACGGCTCGCCCGAGCCCAGGCTGATATACAGCGGGGTCTTGGTCGGGCCGGCTTTTTTCCACTCATAAAAGCCGTTGGCCACGATCACGCACCGCCGGCGGCGCAGGGTACGCCTGAAGCTCGGCTTTTCGGCCACTGTCTCAGACCGGGCGTTGATCAGCCTGGCCCCGACCGCCGGGTCTGTGGCCCACGACGGAATCAGCCCCCAGCGCAAAAAGCCGGCCCGCCGTTCGGCATTGTCAGCCGTGTTGATCAGCGCCAGCACCGGCTGGCCAGGGGCGATGTTATAGCGGGGGGAGCAGGACACGCCGGACAGCGAGCACCCAAAGCGTTCTTCCAGGCGTTCTGCGTCTGAGGTCAAGGCGTAGCGGCCACACATGGTCTGTCCTCCCTGTCGCCTGCCGGCAAGCTGTGCAGGTCGGATGAGCGAGGCGGAATCCGTCCCCACCCTAGCAGACCGCCTGACAAAAAATAAGAGCTGTGGAAAAGGCCGTTCAGTATGCCCGCGGAGAGGAGCGATGATTGATATGAGCTCGTTGGCACGAACGATGTGCGCTTCAGTCCCGTATTGTACCCGCCCTTTTGTCCCCGGCCCAAGTTAGTCTCAGCCTGCAGAAACCTGCCCTGCACACCACCCGGACGGTTCGGTTTACGCAAAAGCATAAGCTCACCTTCTCCGGCCAGGATCGTGTCCCGGTCATCAGGCACGATGACGGCGCGGTCGTGTCTGACTCGTGGAGGAACGGCGGGCCGAGCCTGGGATTTTTTCCGGTTTGGAACACAAAGAAGCCTGCCCCTTTTTGCCCGGTATGTGGACACTACCGTTCATCCGGCCCTGGCCCCGATTGTTGTCAACGATATCTTCACTAAGATTTCGCCGGGCGACCGCGACTACTTCCGCCAGTCGCGGGAGTCGCGCTTCGGCGCGCGGCTTGAGGACCTCAAGGCCAGACGGGACGAGTTTCGCCCCGCAAAAGGTCCCGGGCCGACCTCGAAGCCACGCTGGCCGGCCAGGACTATTTCTTCGGGGTCTTCAACTACGCCGATATCTGTCTGTTTGGGACATTGACCCGGGTGAGCCGGGTCAGCGACGAGCCGCTGTTTGACGCCGCTGCGGACCTGCGAGCCTGGTGGGAGCGGATGCAGACCCGTTTCCCCATCTAAAACAGGTCCGGCTTGACAAACAAGCCTGCTTTATAGTAGGCGGGCTCCAGGGTGACTCGAAGCCGTTCCAAAGGAAAGGGGAAAGGAAATGACCACAAACACCGGCTGGGAAATCTCCCCTCACAAGATAACAGCTTATGATTTCGGTGTGCGCTGCGCTCGCCTTACGGGTCTGCTGCTCCTGTGCGGCCTGCTGCTAACGCTCGCCCCTGCGGCCAGGGCGCAAACGGCCACATCAACGCCGCGCACAACCCTCACCGTCACCACCCTCACGGACAATGCAGATACGCCGGGGTCCCTCCGCTATCAGTTGAACCGTGCCAACGCCTCCACTTCTACCCCGACGACGATCCTCTTTGACACGGCCCTCAGTGGCGGCACCATCACGCCCACCAGTCCGCTGCGGCTCTCTGGCAACATACAGCTCCTCGCCCAGGATGCAGACGAGCTGTCCATTGATATGACGCTGGACGGGTCACAGCTCCCCGCTGGCAGTGATGTGCTGACCATCTCCTCCAGAAACGCCACCGTTTCGGGGTTCGATATCGTCAATGTTACCTCCGCGGGGCTCTTCGTCTCATCCTCATACTCTCAGGCCTGCATGGACGCGGTAGTCGAACGATGGAGGAAGCCCGCTCCCCCGCTCCCGGTCACTGGAAGGATCACGCTTTCCGATAATGTCCTGACGCTAGCCACTTCCACAGCGGTCGGTATTGAGGTACACGAGCGCTCCTACTCGTGCGCAGCCGTGACCATCCGCGAGAATAGAATCGCGGCGGATACGTCTGAGCCGGGAAGCCGAGGGACGGGCATCGACATTACTGTCGGCTCAAACAGTAGTTACCAGCACCTGGACGCCACCGTCTCGGCCAATACTATCACCGGGACCGGGACCGGCATCTATTTTACTACGGGAAAAGGATACGGGGATATCCATAACCTGGACGCCACCGTCTCGGCCAATACTATCACCGGTACCGGGACCGGCATCTATTTTACTACGAGAGGAGACGGGATGGGCCACAGGATGAACGCCACCGTCTCGGCCAATACTGTCACCGGGACCGGGACCGGGACCGGCATCTATTTTACTACGGGAGAAGACGGGAATGCCCAGACGAACGCCCGCGTCTCCTCCAATACTATCACCGGGACCGGGACCGGCATCTATTTTACTATGAGAGGCTCGGCGGGTAACCAGAGCCTGGACGCCACCGTCTCGGCCAATACTGTCACCAGCACCGGGACCGGCATCTATTTTACTACGGGAAGAGGCGGGGGTAACCACAGGACGAACGCCACCGTCTCGGCCAATACTGTCACCAGCACCGGGGACGGCATCTATTTTAATTTTACTACGAGCGGGAATTCCGACAGGACGAACGCCATCGTCTCCACCAATACTGTCACCAGCACCGGGAACGGCATCTATTTTACTATGGGAGAAGGCGGGGATGCCCAGACGAACGCCATCGTCTCCACCAATACTGTCACCAGCACCGGGACCGGCATCTATTTTACTACGAAAGGAGACGGGGGTAGCCACAGGACGAACGCCACCGTCTCGGCCAATACTGTCACCGGGACCGGGACCGGCATCTATCTTACTACGAAAGGAGAGGGGGGTGGCCACAGGACGAACGCCACCGTCTCGGCCAATACTGTCACCGGGACCGGGACCGGCATCTATCTTGCTACGGGAGGAGGCGGGGGTGGCCACACGACGAACGCCACGCTGTCGGACAATCGCATCACCGGAGCGCGCCATGGGATTAAGCTTCTCGGCACAACCGGCTATGTCGGGAGTCACAGAACCAAGGTCCGTGGCTCCGGCAACACGGTCATCGGCAGCGGCATAGTGGATATCTTCGCATCAGATGGTGAGAACCAGGTGAATGGGCACCTGGAGAACACCGTCTTCAACACCGCAGACCTTTCAGGCGTGAGGAAGAGGCCCAACCGCTTCACCCTGCACAAACGCCAGGCAGCCGCGCTCCCCGCCGGGGGTATCACAGCCAAGCGCCAGAACCCGGACGGCACGATCGAGGTCGTGACCGTCACCACCATTGAGGAAAAATATCTGTCCGACCCGGCCCAGGTCGCCGACCCCACACAGCGCGAGGAGGCCAAGCGTGCCCTGGCCGTGGTGTCCAGTCAGACCGACCGGCTGGACTTCGGGACCAACCCCGTCATCGTCAGCCTGATTCCCCGGGATGCGAAGGGGCGGGCGGTCAGCGGCGGGCTTGGCCAATCCGTGCGGGTGTGTTTGCCCCCGCCGGCAGACCTGTCCGGCGCGTCCGCCCTGCGGATCGTCCGTTTTGACGGAACCGTCTGGCGTCCCCTGTCCTCGCATCGGTCAGGCAGTCAGATCTGCACCAATGTCAGCGGATTCTCGCTCTTCGGCGTAGCCCATGATCTCACGGGTAGCACGAACGGCGGAGGTGGCACGCGCAGCCCGGCTCCACCGCAGCGACGGGCCGCAGCGGCCGAGGCCACGACGCGCGGCACAGACGGCGGGGGCAGCAGTTCCATCCCCCCCCCTGGCCATTCCCCCTTGGTCGGCGTCCTGGAAAACCCGGCGGGCGGTTCCTCGCAGAGCGGCATCGGGCTGCTCTCGGGCTGGGTGTGTGAGGCCGAGGTGGTCGAGGTCGAGATCAACGGCGACAGCGTCCACCGGCTGGAGGCGGCTTATGGGACGGGCCGGGCCGACACGGCGGCCGTATGCGCCAACGACGGCAACAACGGCTTTGGGCTGCTGCTCAACTGGAACCTGCTGGGTGAGGGCGCACACACCATCCGGGCGCTGGCCGACGGGGTGGAGTTTGACCGGGCGACCTTCACCGTGACGACCACGGGTGAGGAGTTCCTCCGCGGTACCAGCGGGCAGGTGGTGGTGGCCGACTTCCCGTCCCCGGGCGAGCAGGTGCGGCTGGTGTGGCAACAGAGCCTCCAGAACTTCGTGCTGGCCCCGCTCTCGCCGGCGGCCGTGCAGTCTCTCGCTCTGCCCCCGGCCTCCTCCGCCGGGCCGAGCGGCGTCCTGGAAAACCCGGCGGGCGGTTCCTCGCAGAGTGGCATCGGGCTGCTCTCGGGCTGGGTGTGTGAGGCCGAGGTGGTCGAGGTCGAGATCAACGGCGACAGCGTCCACCGGCTGGAGGCGGCTTATGGGACCGGTCGGGCCGACACGGCTGATGTTTGCGCCAACGACGGCAACAACGGCTTTGGGCTGCTGCTCAACTGGAACCTGCTGGGCGAGGGCGCACACACCGTGCGGGTGCTGGCCGACGGGGTCGAGTTTGACCGGGCGACCTTCACCGTGACGACCACGGGTGAGGAGTTCCTCCGCGGTGCCAGCGGGCAGGCGGTAGTGGCCGATTTCCCGAGTGCTGGCGAGACCGTCACCCTGACCTGGCAGGAATCCTCCCAGAGCTTTGTGATTACGCACATTGAGTAACGGGGACGGCCGCGCCGGCCGCCCCGCCGCTCTTCCCGCACAGGGTGATCCGAACCAGGGCTGCTCCAAGGGGAAAGGAAATGACCACAAACACCGGCTGGGAAATCTCCCCTCACAAGATAACGGCTTATGATTTCGGCGTGCGCTGCGCTCGCCTTACGGGTCTGCTGCTCCTGTGCGGCCTGCTGCTAACGCTCGTCCCTGCGGCCAGGGCGCAAACGGCCACATCAACGCCGCGCACAACCCTCACCGTCACCACCCTCACGGACAATGCAGATACGCCGGGGTCCCTCCGCTATCAGTTGAACCGTGCCAACGCCTCCACTTCTACCCCGACGACGATCCTCTTTGACACGGCCCTCAGTGGCGGCACCATCACGCCCACCAGTCCGCTGCGGCTCTCTGGCAACATACAGCTCCTCGCCCAGGATGCAGACGAGCTGTCCATTGATATGACGCTGGACGGGTCACAGCTCCCCGCTGGCAGTGATGTGCTGACCATCTCCTCCAGAAACGCCACCGTTTCGGGGTTCGATATCGTCAATGTTACCTCCGCGGGGCTCTTCGTCTCATCCTCATACTCTCAGGTCTGCATGGACGCGGTGGTCAAACGATGGAGGAAGCCCGCTCTCCCGCTCCCGGTCACTGGAAGGATCACGCTTTCCGATAATGTCCTGACGCTAGCCACTTCCACAGCGGTCGGTATTGAGGTACACGAGCGCTCCTACTCGTGCGCAGCCGTGACCATCCGCGAGAATAGAATCGCGGCGGATACGTCTGAGCCGGGAAGCCGAGGGACGGGCATCGACATTACTGTCGGCTCAAACAGTGGTGGCCATAGCCTGGACGCCACCGTCTCGGCCAATACTGTCACCAACACCGGGACCGGCATCTATTTTACTACGAGAGGAGGCGGGGGTGGCCACAGGATGAACGCCACCGTCTCGGCCAATACTATCACCGGCACCGGGACCGGCATCTATTTTACTACGAGAGGAGGCGGGGGTAGCCACAGGATGAACGCCACCGTCTCCACCAATACTGTCACCAGCACCGGGACCGGCATCTACATCAAGGGAGACGGGGGGGGCCATAAGATGAACGCCACCGTCTCCACCAATACTGTCACCAGCACCGGGACCGGCATCCACATCAAGGGAGATGGGGGGGGCCATAGGACGAACGCCACCGTCTCGGCCAATACTGTCACCAGCACCGGGACCGGCATCCACATCAAGGGAGACGGGGGGGGCCATAAGATGAACGCCACCGTCTCGGCCAATACTGTCACCAGCACCGGGACCGGCATCTACATCAAGGAAGACGGGGGTGGCTATAGGATGAACGCCATCGTCTCGGCCAATACTGTCACCAGCACCGGGACCGGCATCCACATCAAGGGAGACGGGGGTAGCCACAGGACGAACGTCACGCTGTCGGACAATCGCATCACCGGAGCGCGCCATGGGATTAAGCTTATCGGCGCAACCGGCGGCGGGCGCAGCAGGACGGACGCCACCGTGTCCGCCAATATCATAACAGGAACAGCGCGCTATGGGATTAAGCTTATCGGCGCAACCGGCTACGTCGGGGGTCACATAACCACGGTCCGTGGCTCCGGCAACACGGTCATCGGCAGCGGCATAGTGGATATCTTCGCATCAGACAGACAAGTGGAAGCGGGTGGGAGTAACAAGGTGAACGGGCACCTGGAGAACACCGTCTTCAACACCGCAGACCTTTCAGGCGTGGGGAAGAGGCCCAACCGCTTCACCCTGCACAAACGCCAGGCAGCCGCGCTCCCCGCCGGGGGCATCACAGCCAAGCGCCAGAACCCGGACGGCACGATCGAGGTCGTGACCGTTACCACCATTGAGGAAGAATATCTGTCCGACCCGGCCCAGGTCGCCGACCCCACACAGCGCGAGGAGGCCAAGCGTGCCCTGGCCGTGGTGTCCAGTCAGACCGACCGGCTGGACTTCGGGACCAACCCCGTCATCGTCAGCCTGATTCCCCGGGATGCGAAGGGGCGGGCGGTCAGCGGCGGGCTTGGCCAATCCGTGCGGGTGTGTTTGCCCCCGCCGGCAGACCTGTCCGGCGCGTCCGCCCTGCGGATCGTCCGTTTTGACGGAACCGTCTGGCGTCCCCTGTCCTCGCATCGGTCAGGCAGTCAGATCTGCACCAATGTCAGCGGATTCTCGCTCTTCGGCGTAGCCCATGCTCCCACGGGCGGCACGAACGGCGGAGGTGGCACGCGCAGCCCGGCCCCGCCGCAGCGACGGGCCGCAGCGGCCGAGGGTAGCACGAACGGCGGAGGTGGCACGCGCAGCCCGGCCCCGCCGCAGCGACGGGCCGCAGCGGCCGAGGCCACGACGCGCGGCACAGACGGCGGGGGCAGCAGTTCCATCCCCCCCCCTGGCCATTCCCCCTTGGTCGGCGTCCTGGAAAACCCGGCGGGCGGTTCCTCGCAGAGCGGCATCGGGCTGCTCTCGGGCTGGGTGTGTGAGGCCGAGGTGGTCGAGGTCGAGATCAACGGCGACAGCACTCACCGGCTGGAGGCGGCTTATGGGACGGGCCGGGCCGACACGGCGGCCGTATGCGCCAACGACGGCAACAACGGCTTTGGGCTGCTGCTCAACTGGAACCTGCTGGGTGAGGGCGCACACACCATCCGGGCGCTGGCCGACGGGGTGGAGTTTGACCGGGCGACCTTCACCGTGACGACCACGGGTGAGGAGTTCCTCCGCGGTACCAGCGGGCAGGTGGTGGTGGCCGACTTCCCGTCCCCGGGCGAGCAGGTGCGGCTGGTGTGGCAACAGAGCCTCCAGAACTTCGTGCTGGCCCCGCTCTCGCCGGCGGCCGTGCAGTCTCTCGCTCTGCCCCCGGCCTCCTCCGCCGGGCCGAGCGGCGTCCTGGAAAACCCGGCGGGCGGTTCCTCGCAGAGTGGCATCGGGCTGCTCTCGGGCTGGGTGTGTGAGGCCGAGGTGGTCGAGGTCGAGATCAACGGCGACAGCGTCCACCGGCTGGAGGCGGCTTATGGGACCGGTCGGGCCGACACGGCTGATGTTTGCGCCAACGACGGCAACAACGGCTTTGGGCTGCTGCTCAACTGGAACCTGCTGGGCGAGGGCGCACACACCGTGCGGGTGCTGGCCGACGGGGTCGAGTTTGACCGGGCGACCTTCACCGTGACGACCACGGGTGAGGAGTTCCTCCGCGGTGCCAGCGGGCAGGCGGTAGTGGCCGATTTCCCGAGTGCTGGCGAGACCGTCACCCTGACCTGGCAGGAATCCTCCCAGAGCTTTGTGATTACGCACATTGAGTAACGGGGACGGCCGCGCCGGCCGCCCCGCCGCTCTTCCCGCGGCTTGACATTCCAGGCGGCCCAGCCTTGCATATCTCCACGAGCACGCTGCTTGTCGCCTGGATCGTCATCCTGACCGGGCTGCTCCTGCCCCGCCCGACCGGAGCGGTGGAGGCAACGCCGGCCTTGACCGACCGGGAGATCGCCGAGTGCTTGGCGCGGCTTGAAGAGGGGCAGGCCGGACGACGCGCTGATATGAAGCAACTCCGGGAAGACATGACCGGGAATTCGTCCGGCAGTTCCGATTGACCCTGGCCCTGCTGGCCGCCTTTGCCGCCCTGGCAGCGGCCATTATCGGCTTTGCCCTGTGGGACCGGTGGACCATGCTGCGGCCCCGAAGTTGAAGAACCGTTCTGAGCGCAGCGTCCGCAGCCTGGAGGAAGATATCGGCAGCAATCGGCAGCGGCTGGACGCCCTGGTTGAAGCCTTCCGGGCGTTGGGTCAGCACAACCCCGAAGTGGCTGGCGTCCTCCGTCAGTTTCACTTGCTGTAAGCCCTCTCTTCGGGCGCAGGCCCTGGCCCCGCGCCTCTCATTGCCGAGCCGGCCATTTGGTGCTAAGGAAGAATCATCATCATGTCTGTCAGACAGCAAAGGAGGAAGTAGTATGCACATCATGTCTTTCTCGGAACGGGAATATATCGATGTCCCGGAAAAGGCCATCATCGAAAACGGCCCGAGCTATTTCGGCATCCCTAATACAGCGTTTGACGCCAACCGCGGCGGTCAGCTCATGAACGAATACCTCGACGAGCGGGTCTATGCCGAAGAGCTGGGCTTTGACGGGGTGATGCTGAACGAACACCACCAGACCCCGTTCTGCGGCGGTGGGGTGATGGATGTTGAAGCCTCAATCCTGGCCCGGATCACCAACCGGGTCAAAATCGTCCTGCTCGGCAACCCCCTGCCGGTGGGAGACCCGCTGCGGCTGGCCGAAGAGCTGGCCACTATTGACATGATCTCGGGCGGGCGGCTCGTGCCCGGCTGGGTGCGCGGTGCCGGCAGCGAGCAGCTCGCCAACAACATCAACCCGGCCTACAACCGCGAGCGCTTCAACGAAGCCCACGACTTCATCAACCAGGCCTGGACCAAGCCAGGGCCGTGGCGCTACGAGGGCAAGCATTTTCACTATCGTTTCGTCAACCCCTGGCAGTTGCCGATCCAGAAGCCAGTGCCCCAACAGTGGATCCCCGGCCTCGTCAGCCCCGAAACCGTGGTGTGGTCGGCCCAGCACCGCTATCCCTATGTTGCGCTGGGCACCAACCTGGAGCCGACCATCGAGATGGTCAACCTGTACGCCGATGTGGCCGAGCGGGAGGGCTATCAGGCCGGGCCGGAGAACTTCGGCTATCTCCAGAATGTGGTGGTGGCCGAGACCGACGAAGAGGCCGAACGCTTAGGCCGCGGCTTTGTGTACGGCGGCGGGTTTGGCTCGTTTGCCCGGCCCGAGTGGATGTTCCCGCCGGGTTACAACTCCAAGGCGGCCACCAAGCGGCTGGCCCAGGCGCTGACCGACCCGCGGACCGGAACCGAGATCATCCGCCAGACCGAGGGCAACATCAACGTCCAGGAAGTGTTGGACAGCATTGACGAGAACTACAAGAACGCCAAAGAGGCTGGCCTGATTATCGCCGGCACGCCCAAGACCGTCATTGCCAAGCTCCGGCGCATGCTTGAACAACTCCGTCCGGGCATCTTCGGCATCTGGTACCACCACGGCCCGATGACCTTTGCGGAGCGCAAGACCTGTCTGCGGCTCTTGGGTGAAGCAGTCCTGCCGGCCATGCGCGAGATGGCCAAAGAGTTCGACCTGCCCGGTCCGTTTGAACAGCAGCCCGGTGCCCGCCGGCTGCCGGCCTCGGGCAAACGCGACCCCGTCGTGCCTGAGCTCAAGGCCGCCTAGCGTCGCTGTCCGGTTACGGACAGCTCAGCGCGGCCTGCACAGCCGGAGTCTCGCCTGAGGCTCCGGCTTTTTTGTGGCCTGACTTCGCGTTCAGCCTCTCCCACCAGCCCAGCCGGAGGGAAATGAGCACAGGCCGGGTAGTGGGTGGCGGATCGTACTCGCACGTTCTGCCTTTTTCCGGGTCTCTGCGTGGTATGCCTGCTGATGCTTTCAGCCTCCGCGCAGGCGCAGCCTCCTGAGGAAGACCCACAGCGCCAAGACTATTTCGTGCAGTTGAGGGCGGAATCTGTTGCACTGGCTGCGCTCTACCGGGAACGGCAAATGAAGGGGTTCTCCGGGTCGGATGGAGAGCCGGCACGCAGGGAACGGCTCAGGCGGAGAGCCTTCAGCCCGGCTTGCGGTCGAGCGCCCGGTACTGAATCGCTTCGGCAATGTGCGCCCCGCCGACGTGGTCCTGTCCGGCCAGGTCGGCAATCGTCCGGGCGACTTTCAGAATCCGGGTATAGGCCCGGGCGCTCAGTCCGAGCCGGGTCATGGCATTCTCCAGCAGCGTTCCACCGGCCGTGTCGGGCTGACAGAACTGGCCGATGTCCTGGCTCGTCATGTGGGCGTTGCAGAACACCCGCCGCCCGGCAAAGCGCCCGAGCTGGACCTGTCGGGCGCTGTTCACCCGCCCCCGCAGCGTGGCCGAGTCCTCAACCGTCTGATCCTCGCTCAGCTCTTTGTACCGTACGGCCGGGACCTCAACCTGAATGTCGATCCGGTCCAGCAACGGCCCGGACACCTTGGCCCGGTAGCGCTGAATCTGCTGCGGGGTGCAGCGACACTCGTGCTGGCTGTCGCCCAGGAAGCCGCACGGGCAGGGGTTCATGGCCGAGACCAGCATGATGTTGGCCGGGTAGGTGATGGACCCCAGCGCCCGCGAGATAGTCACCTGGGCGTCTTCGAGCGGTTGGCGCAGGACCTCCAGCACGTTTTTGCGGAACTCTGGCAGTTCGTCCAGAAACAATACCCCGTGGTGGGCCAGCGAGACCTCGCCCGGCTTGGGAATCGCCCCGCCGCCGATCAGCCCGGCGTCGGAAATCGTGTGGTGCGGCGAGCGGAACGGGCGGGTGGCAACCAGGGCGCTGCCGTCCAGCAGCCCGGCAACGCTGTGGACCTTGGTGGCGTCAATCGCCTCGGCCAGGGTCATATCGGGCAGGATGGTCGGCAGGCGACGCGCCAGCATGGTTTTCCCGGCCCCGGGCGGGCCGACCAGCAGCAGATTATGCCCGCCGCTGGCAGCAACCTCAAAGGCGCGCTTGACGTGGTCCTGGCCTTTGACATCGTGAAAATCGAGCTCATAGCCGGAATGGGCGGCAAACACCTCTTCGAGGTCAACCGATTCCGGGGCAATGTCCCGCTCCTGGTTGAGAAACAGGAACGCCTCGCCGAGGCTGGCCACACCAAACACCTTGACGCCCTCAACCACCGCCGCCTCAGCCGCGTTGTCGCCGGGGACAACGATGCCCTTGAGCCCCCGCTCCTTGGCCATGACCGCCAGGGGCAGGATGCCCTGGATGGGCTTTATCCGACCGTCCAGAGAGAGTTCTCCGAGCAGGACATACTCGGCGAGGCGGTCTTTATCCAGCCATCCCTCGGCGGCCAGGATGCCAAGGGCGATCGGCAGGTCGTAGGCCGAGCCTTCTTTTTTGATATCGGCCGGGGCGAGGTTGACGGTGATTTTACGCGAGGGAAACGCATAGCCGGAGTTTTTGATGGCCGAGCGAACGCGGTCTTTGCTCTCGCGGACCGCTCCTTCAGGCAGGCCCACGGTGGTGAACTGGGGCAAGCCGAGGGCGACATCAACTTCAACTTCTACCAACAGACCATCAATACCTGCTAATGCGCCCGACAGCGCCGTTGCCAGCATTGCGCAACTACACCTTCTCGTATCCGTCCTTGGTCCGATTCAGCCGGCCTGTCTTTACCATATGGTAGAGCTGGGTGTAGGCTGCGGGCGGCGGTTTCCTGATCTTTTCCGTCACGTCCTGGGCGGTGAAGTGGTCCGGCAGGCTGTCAAGCACCGCGGCCCAGTCGATCCGTTTCCGGGGCGCGCCTTTGGCCAGAGCTTTGGCCGGAGCTTCGAGGGTTTGTTTTCCCAGAATCTGCACGCAGATATCAGCCTCTTCCCGTAAGGCGATTATTTCCTTTTCTTTTCTGGCAATCTCTTTTTCTAAACTGGCCAGGATTCGGGCGGCCTGTTTCTGCAACCTCACGACCCCTTCTGCCATATGTCTTTCCCCTTTCCATCTGGTTTGGCACTCAAGCAGGTTCCAAGACCGTTTACTGGAAAGCAGTACAGAAATCAATAGATTATTAAGGCGAAAAGTACGCACCGCATTTTCATACCAGCATTTTCATACTTGGCGCGCGCCGCATTGCAGAGGTGTTATATTGTATGGAATACTTGCCCGGCTGGACAGGCATGAAGCAAGGAGGATGGATGTATGTCGAGACTGGGGATTGTTGCCGCAAACATGGCGGGTCTCAGCTTCAGCGAGTTGCGAGACCTGGCCCGTCATGCCGAGTCGGCCGGGTTTGAGGCAATTTTTTCGCCGGAGTTTATGAACGACTCCCTTATCAACTGCCAGATCATGGCCCAAGCAAGCACAAACATTAAGGTCGGCACCTGGATCGCCAATATCTACCTGCGCCATCCCGCCCTGTGTGCCCAGACCGCAGTCGCTATTGACGACACCTCAAAAGGGCGTCTGATTCTCGGCCTCGGCGTAAGCCATAGACCCATTGTTGAGGGCGTCTACCAGGAAAAAATGGAAAAGCCGCGCACTGTTCTGCGCAAGTATATCAGCACGCTGCGCGACGTGGCGGCCGGCAAAGAAATCCCCGGCATGACAATGCAGCCCCGGGCGGCCAGCTATGGCATTCCGGTCTATATCGGCGCGCTGGCCCTGGGCACGGTCCAACTCAGCGGCGAGGTGGCCGATGGGGTCATGCTCTATCTATGCCCGACTCACCGGCTGCCGGCCGTCCTGGCCGCCCTGGAAAAAGGCGCGGCCAAAGCCGGCCGTTCGGTCACTGAGGTGGATGTGACGACCGGCCTCACCACCTGTATTCACGACGATATGGCCACCGCGATGGAGACGGCCAAACAGAGCCTGATGGTGGCCGGCGGCCTGCCGTTCTATAACACCCTGTTTCACGACAGCGGCTATGCGGACGAGGCGGCCAGCCTGCGCAAGGGTGACGGCAGCGGTTTTGTGTCAGACAGGATGGCCGATGAGCTGTGCCTGATCGGCCCACCGGCCCGCTGCCGCGAGCGATTGGCCGCGTTTCAAGAGGCCGGGATTCAGATGCCGATCTTCACCCCCTCACCGGTTGGTGGCGAGAGCTATGGAGCGGCGGTGCGCAACGCAATTGAGACATTTGCGCACTAGGCGGCAGCCTTCACGTCCGGTACAGACCGGCCACAAACTCTGCATACCCGTTATACGGCAGGGTCGGCCGGCGCTCGTCGGTACCGATCACCCGCTCATACGCCTGCGACCAGCGGGGATGGGGTACTGCCGGGTTGACGTTGGCCACAAAGTCGTACTCCCACGGAATGAGAGACGACCAGAAGGTGCCCGGCCGCTCCGCGGTGAACTCGACCCGCACGATCGACTTGATGCTCTTATAGCCGTACTTCCAGGGTACGACGAGTCGAATCGGCGCGCCGTGCTGCTTGGTCAACTCGTGGCCGTAGATGCCGGTCACGAAGAGGGCCAACTCGTTGCTGGCCTCGGCCAGGCTCAGACCCTCAAAATACGGCCAGGGGTAGCTCGTATCCCGCATTCCCGGGGCTTGGTCAAGGTTGTTGAAGGTCAGCATACGCATGAATCGTGCCGAGGACAGGGGCTTGACCAGATCGAGAAAAGCCGTGATCGGAAACCCCGTCCAGGGCACAGCCATGGACCAGGCTTCAACACACCGGTGGCGGTACAGCCGTTCTTCAAGCGGCATGAGGCGGACCAGCTCATCAATATCCAGGGTCTGGGGTTTCTCGACCAAGCCGGCCACCTCGATTTGCCACGGGCGGGTTTGAAAATTGGACACCAGACGGGCGACATGTTCTTTGCGGGGCGAGAACTCGTAGAAATTATTATAGGTAGCGGCAACAGTTTCTCTGGTCAGCGGCCGGTCCAGCGTATAGCGCTCAGAGCGTTTGGCCGGATACCGGTCGGCGGTCGGGCTGGGCGCGGGCAGACCCCGCAGCGCGCCCAGCCCGGCGGCGGTCCGGCTCTCGGCCCGGCTCTCACACCCGAGGCCAAGCGTGCTCAGGCCGGTGATACCCAAGGCGTAGAGAAATCTGCGTCGGTTGAAATACACGGCTTCCGGGGTGGCCAGGCGCTGCGGCATCTCCCAGCCGCGGCGAGAACGAATCAGCATGGTCGTATTCCTCCTCTCGCATGTCTGTATTCAAAATGGATAGAGGCCAGAAGTCAACCGAAGGCAAAACAGAATTATGGCTCAAACTTGCCGCCCTCCCCGCCAGAGGCTGGGCATGGAGCGGTCCGCCATGATAAGGAAGATTCTGGAGTTGCCGGTATGGGAGAACACCGGCCCTCTTTCAGGAAAGGAGGAACGAGATGAAAACGCTGATGACCTGCCTCGTGGCCCTGGCCCTGCTCGCCCCCGTCGCCACCAGGGCCCCGGCCACGACCGTGCTCGCGACCTCATTCCCCACCCTGGTCCAAGAGGCCGACCTCGTAGTCGTGGGCACAGCCCAAGCCATCCACCAGGAGTGGGACGAAGCCACAGAAACCCCGTACACCCTGGTAACCTTTACCGACCTCGACCTGCTCAAAGGCCGCCACCGCCACCCTGCCCTGACCATCCGCCTGTTAGGCGGGGCCTCGCCGGACGGAACCTCACTCCAGATCGCCGGGGTCCCTTCCTTTGCTCTCGGCGAGCGGTCGATCCTGTTCGTCACTGGCCACGGCTACTACGCCATTCCGTTCGTGGGTCTGTGGCAGGGCGTATTCCGGGTGGTGCGGGACCCGGGCAGCGAGACGGAAACCGTGTACACGCACGACATGCGGCCCCTGACCAGCCTGCCGGCAGGTGCTGGCGAGCTGGTGCACGACGGCCAGTCTGTGCAGACCTTACGTCAGGCGGCCGCCTCACCCATGACCTTGGAGGCCTTTGCGGCGGCTGTCGCAAAGGAGGCAGCCCATGACTAAGCGCAGGATGGTGGCGATAGTCGGGCTCATCCTGCTTGCCACGGGCGGGGGAAGTGAGGCATTTGTGCAGGTATGGTATCGGAGCCCGAAAACAGCGGCTCTGGTTGTCAACCCGATAGAAGGAAGGTGGTTTCCCGAGGTACAAAAGGCAGCCAGTGCCTGGAATAGTGCGGGATCGCAGTTCTCTTTTACCACCAGGCTGGAAAGCAGCTTTTCTTCTTTATGCGCACGAGACGGAATCAACAGCATAGGATTCCGGCAAACTCATTGCAATGGTCAGAGGTTGGGGCCGCGAGTGCTTGCTGCCACCCTTTCTCATGTCTTACCGACCGGCCAGTCCATAGAGTCGGATATCCTCTTCAATATCGACCTTCCATGGGCCGCGTATGACGGCCCGTACCGGGACTCGCCCAAGGACTTCCGGCGTGTCCTGCTCCACGAACTTGGCCACGTCCTGGGACTGGATCATCCCGATGAGTATGGCCAGACACAGCCGGCAATCATGCAGAGCTTCATAAGCCATCTCTTCACCCTCCAGCCGGATGACTTTGCCGGGATTCAGGCGATCTATGGCCGCAAGCAGTCGGCCCCCGCTCCGGCTCCCCGCCCTGTTCCGGCTCCCCGCCCCGCTCCCCGATTCTTTTTGGAAAACCCTCACGCCAACGCCTTCAAGAGCGGGATCGGCCTCATCTCCGGCTGGGTCTGTCGCGCAAGGACGGTCGAGGTACGGATTGATAATCAGCCGAAGATGCGGCTGGTGTATGGAACGCCTCGGAGTGACACCCGGGCAGTGTGCGGGGATATCAACACCGGCTTTGGGACGCTGGTGAACTGGAACCTGTTTGGGAACGGTGCGCATACCCTCCGCTTGTATGTTGACGGGAGAGCCGTCCGGGCTGTCCGGTTTACCGTTACCACGCTTGGGGAGGAGTTTGTACGCGGACTCCAGGGGTCCTATATTGTGCCGGACTTCCCCCGTGTTGGCCGGGAAACCTCCATCCGTTGGGAAGAGAGTTCTCAGAACTTTGTTATTGATGGGATGCGGTAAGAGATGTTGAATGGAGTTACTCCGCTGGCGATCTGCACTGCCCTGGATGCAGGGAGAGGCCGCCAACATGGCATAGGTGTCACCTTCAGCGGGCCGGGCTTCATCACACAAACATGTCAAAGGGCTCAAACTCGCCCCGCAGCAGCGAGGCCGGGTCAGGATAGCCCAGCCAGCCTGTGATCAGGCTGGCGTACACCCGCCGGAATTCGGTGGTGTAGCGCAGGTTGCCGTCATCGAGGTCGGTCAGGCCGGGTGGGCGGCCGTACAGGCCGCCTTTGACCCGGTCGCCGAGCACAAACACCGGGGTGGCCGTGCCGTGGTCGGTGCCCTTGCTGGCGTTCTCCGGGACGCGACGGCCGAACTCGGTAAAGACCATGACGGTGACATCCCGGCCCCGGCCGAGCCGGCCGAGGTCTTCAAGAAAGGCCCGGAGTGCGTCCGAGGCATAGGTCAGAATCCGGGCGTGCAGGTCGAGCTGGTGGACATGGGTGTCAAACACGTTGCCGGCATAACTGACATAGTACAGGCGGGCCGGCATGGCGGCGCTGATCAGTGCGGCGACTTTGCGCAGGTCCAGCCCCAAACCGGCCGAGCGGGCACCGTAATCGACCGGGGTGTGGTAGTCGGCCCAGGCCTGGCGGACAAAGGCGGCGCTGTGGGTGGCGTTTTCCACCAGGCCATTCAGAAAGGCGAGCGAGGCGTTGGGGGTCGGCCGGCGCTGGCTTAAGCGCTGAAAGACAGCCTGCTGTTGATACAGCCCGCTGCGTGAAAAGTGCTCCGGGTCGTAAAAGACCAGCGGCGAGTGATGCCGGCTGCGCACTGCCGGCGATTGGGTGGTGGCGATATTGACCAAGTAGTTACGTCTGCCCTGCGGGTCTGTGGCGTCGGCCAGACGGCCGAGCCAGCCGAGTTTTTCGCCCGTATGGGGAATGCCGGTGTGCCAGAAGCCCATGGACGAGAAGTGGGACAGGCGCGGCTTGTCATACCCGCAGCCATGCACAATGGCGAGTTTGCCGTCCCCGTAGAGCCGCTCAAAGCCGGACAGGGCGGGATGAAAGCCGAAATGATCGTCAATGGTGCGCAGGCTCCTGGCCGGAATGCCGAGCGTGGGGCGGAGTTGGTAGTATCTGTCGTCGCCATACGGGACAAGCGTATTCAAGCCGTCATTGCCGCCTGACAGTTCAACCACGACCAAAATGCGATCGAGGTGTGGCCGGCGGGAGGAATCGGCCCAGGCCGCCAGCGGGCGGTTGAGGGCTCCCAGACCAAGGCCCAGGCCGCACGCGCCGGCCCGCAGCGCCTCACGACGGGTAAAGAAACGATTGAACGTGGCAGACATGGACAGCTTCCCCCTTATCCCAGCTGATAGGCGGGCGTGCTCATAATCAGATGCACCACCAGCCGGACCGGCTCTTCCAGATAGCTCAGGGCCGGTGCGATGGTGTCCGTGCCGAGCTCCCGGCTCAAAAAGTCGATCAACACCTGCCGCTCATCCGCGCTGAGCGGCAGCCTCAGCAGGCGAGCAGCAAAATAGTCAACCACTTCGGCGCTGGTCTGCAAGCCGGCTTCAGTCACCATAGCTGTCAGGCTGAGCTGCGCCGCCCGGCGGGGGATGGGTTTGACCCGTCGGAAGGCTTCCATCCAGCCGTGGGTGCTGCCGTAGCGCGTATTAAAATCCTCGTCCGCCCCGGCCATCCGGTTGAACATGGAGACCGCCGGCACGGTGTCGGACATGGCGGCACCGTCTATGCCGCCCGCCGCGGTGTCGCCCATCCCCGGACCGCGCTCTCTGGTCGCCTCAGTGATCTCATAACCCTGAGCGAGCTTGACCGCGACCTTGCGGTTCAGCTCCGGCATACGCTGGTCGGGCGGCTGAAAATTGGCAATATCTGGAAAGAGCACCTGGCGGGCAAAATTGCCCCGCTCCAGCAGCAGGGCCGGCGTGACCCAGCTCCGGCCGCCTTCCCAGCCGGCAACATTGGGCGGGTGGAAGAGTTCCTGGCCCAGGGTGCGGGTAGTCGTGTTGAAGTCAGGCACGCCGGGAATTGCGTCCAGACCCAGCTTGCGACAGGTCGAGACCACCAGATGGACCGGGCTTTTGATCTGGGTGGCGTAGGCCGGCAGGCTGTAGAAGTCGCGCGACAGAAAGATGGTTCGCAGCAGCCGACCAATGTGGTAGCCGTCGGTCTTGAAACGCTGGCCGAGTTCGACGACTAACCCGGCTGAGGGGTCGGTGTGGACAAAAAAGCGGTACAGCTTGGCGGCGATGAAGCGGGCCGCGGCGTCCTGCTCCAGAATAATGTCGATAATCTCCACCCCGTCAAAATTACCGTGGCGGCCCAAAAAGGTTTTGGGGCCGTCGTCGTGCAGCTCGGGCTTGACCACAAAGCGCAGGCCGTCATTCGTCCAGCCGGTAAAGGCGCGGGCCGCTTCCCGGATATCGGTTTCGGTATAATTGCCGACGCCCAGGGTGAACAGTTCCAGAATTTCACGGCCAAAGTTTTCGTTCGGGCTGCCTTTGATGTTTTCGCCGGCGTCCAGATACACCAGCATGGCCGGGTCTTGGGCTACGCCGATGAGCAGGTCGCGGAAGTTGCCGTTGCCGTGTGTGTGGAACAGGGCCAGCTGTTTGAGCGATTTGCGGTAGTCGCGCAGCTTGGCGTCGGAGGTGGCAAAGTGCCCGTGCCAGAACAGGGCCAGCTTTTCCTCCAGCGGCCGCCTGGTGGTCAGCATCCGGTTGGCCCACCACTGGGCCGCCCGGCGGACTTCGAGATAGTCGGCCCGCAGCCAGTAAAAAAACCGGTTGACCACCGGCTGGAGCGGCCGGTCGCCGCCCGGCTTGATGGCGACGCCCATGGCCTCGCCGTTGGCCCGGGCCATCCGTACCGCGTCAATCCGGCTCTTGGGAAACGGCTCAACCGGAGGGTCAAAAATGTTGGATTCGTCAAAGGGCGGCAGGTGATCGTTGACAACGGCCTGATAGTTGACCAGCCATTCGACCGCGGCGGTGGGTGTCAGCGAGGCCAGGTGGTCAATCTCCTGGGGCGTTCCGCCAAAGCCGGCCCGCTCCAGCAGATGGGCCGCCCGGTCGCGGCTCCAGTCTGCCGCCGGGATAGGCCTCAGGTCGCCTGCCCACTCGGGCGGGCCGGCCCGCTGTTCGGACGCCTGCGACACCCCCGTATTCCCCGCGATGAGGGCAACAAGCAGCAGCCTCCAGGTCAGCGTGACCCCGAGACCGCGGAGACGCATCGACACAGCCTTCAGCATTACGCTATCATGCATCGTTCGTAGCCGGGAGTCCAGACATTCGGCGATTGTGGCTTGACCTGGCATTCGCTACAGGGGTAGACAGGTCAGGGAGGAAGCGGGACGCCGGGGCGTTCTGCTCGCCGGGCAGGAACGATGACACGAGAACGGACAGGACGACCTTCGCAGAGGCGACGACCGCACCGCTGGGTCGCCCTGCTTATGGTGTGGATCGGCAGTGGGGTGGGGGCCGTTTTTTCTCAGGCCGAGGTGCTCCGCCTGGAGCAGGTTGAGCTTTCTGATACCGGCCAGGGCAAACTCGTCTCCTTGCAGTTCTCCCAGCCTCCGGCTGCGCTCAAGGCTTTCGCCCTCGGCTCCCCGCCTCGGGTCGTGATTGATGTCCAGGGCCCGTTCCGGCCCTTGGCGTCGGCCAAGTATACCGTCCAGGACAGCCTTATTCAGCGTGTGCGGGTAGGTTTTCATCAGGAATACATCCGCTTTGTGCTTGATCTCAAGAAGAGCTTCATTCCGCCCTTTTCTGTTGAACAGACTCGGGAGCGAGTGACCGCCAGCCTTCAGGTCTCGGGCCGAGAGGCGACCGCCGCCCCGGCTCAGGTTCTCTTTGCACGCCGTGGCGCGGTCCGCAAAACGCGGGCCGTCGCCGGGCTGAGCCAAACCGGGCCGTCCGAACCGCCGGCCGCTCCCCCCACGCCTGCTCCCCAGCCGGCCGTTCAGGCCGCGCAGACACCCAAGGCGACCCCCAGCCCGCCCCAGCCCGCTCCGGCCCCCCGTTTGTTCGTGCCTGAAGAGCGCCCGCCTATCCAGGCCGGGGCGTCCCGGCCCGCCGGTGCGGACGCGCCAGTTCCCCGTCTCGTCCCCGGGGCTTCACTCCTGCGTCCGTCTCCCGCCCCTCAGGTGCCGCAGCAGACATACTCCCTGCTGAGCCCTTCAACCGTTCCGTCCGGCAGCGCGGCGGCTGATCGTCAGCCGTCCGTCGCCCCTGCGCCGAGCCGCTCCCAGGCTCAAACCCCAGGAGCGTCCGCCTCGTCTCAGCAGCTTGCCGCCCTCGCTCCGAAAGATACGCTGAGCCGGCCGGCCGGAAAAACGCTGTCCGGGCCCAGCCTGTCCAGTTCGGCCCGGCGTCATCTGGGAAAAGGACAAATCCTGTACGACCAGGGAAAAGTCGCTGAAGCGATTGTTGAATGGCGCGAGACGGCCCGTCTCGCGCCAAATAATGCCAAGGCGCACCACCTGCTCGGCCTTGCCCTCCAGGACCAGGGCGAGACCGAGGAAGCGATCAGCATGCTTCAGACCTCCGTGCGGCTCGACCCCGAGAACGCCACCGCCTATGTGCATCTGGCCCAGGCCTGCGAGTCCACAGGTGATCGCAAAGGGGCTTTGAACGCGTACAACGCGGCCCTCAAGCTGGTGCCGACTTCGGCCCATGTCCATAATCGGCTCGGTCATCTGCTCGCGTCAACGGGTGACTGGCAGGGCGCGGCCAAAGAGTGGCGACAGGCGACCGAGCTCCAGCCAGACTATGCCTACGCGTATGCCAATCTCGGCGAAGCCCTTGAACAGATTGAGCAAAAGCAGGAAGCGCTGGAGGCCTATAAACAGGCGGTCATCCTGGACCCGGCTGCGCCGTTCGCCGCCGAAGTCCGCAAACGGATTGTCCGCCTGAGCACAGACGAACTCTGAATCGAGAAGCCGCCCAGCCGACGGCTGGGCGGAGCGTCACGGCTCCTGGAGCCCGGAGGAGACCGTTTCCTCAGAGCGGTGAGTGGGTGGCTGGTGTTTCTTGACCTCCCCGCGTCGGTGCTGACCATAATCTTCCAGGCGTCGGCGGGCGGCCTCAAACGCCTCTCGAATCGCCCGCCGCAGGTCGGTCGTTTCGTGATGGTTGACCACCAGCTCCGCTCCGGGAACGGTCAGATCAATCCGGGCGGTGTACGGGCCGCCTTTGCGGTGGTGGTGAACCGGCCCTTCCAGCACAACCCGACACTTCAGGATGCGGGGATAGAGGGCGGCCAGCCTGGCGGCTTTGTCGTGGATATGTTGGACCGTGGCGCGGCCCAGGTGAAGGTCTTTTGGGTCCAGGTGAAGGGTGAACTGCATCTGTTTCTCCTTATCTCGCACGGGGTAGCGGAGTGGCTGGAGCAGTGCTGACTCCTCCAGCCCGGGGGCTGGAACAGGGAGATTACAGATTCAAACGGAAGCCGACCTTGATTTTGACCTGAAACTGGTTGACCCTGCCTTCCTGAATCAGGCCACGGGCTTCGACGACCTCGAACCAGTCCAGGTTGTTCAGCGTCTGGCTGGCTCGGCTGATGGCGTTTTGGATCCCGTCTTCAATAGATGTCTCTGAGACACCGACGAGTTCGATCAGCTTATACGTTTTTTCCTGCATGATTGCTCCTTTCCGGGTGTCGGGCGGGTGTGGACGGTGCCACTCCTAGCCGGTGGCCCAGCTGCGCATCTCTTCATCGCTGAGGTAACGGAATCCAAGGTCAAGCGTGACCTGATACTGCCCCACCTTGCCGTCAACAATCGTTCCGCGGACTTCTTTGACCTCAAACCAGTCCAGAGCTTTGAGGGTCTGATTGGCGCGACCGATCGCGTTGGACACCGCCTGAGAGATTGAATGGTCCGAGACGCCAACAATCTCGGTAATCACATACGTCTTATCCTGCATACCTCCCTCTCCTTCCTTGTACAGGGTACGGGCTTCGTCCCATACTCTGAAAAATCTAACCTGACCTGGCTTGGGGAGTCATGATACAAAAGTGATATTCTGGTGATATTCTCGTGACCTTGTGGTAACGCTTTGATATAAGTGAAGATATGAAATCTGGAGTACAGATCAGCTTTTCCCCCTTTCGCCTTGACCCGGGGAATGAATGTCTCTGGCGCGGAACCCAGTCCATTGCCCTCAAGCCCAAGGACTTTGCCGTATTGCAGTGCCTGGTGGACCAGCCCGGTCAGCTGGTCACCAAACAGGAACTGCTCAACTCCGTGTGGTCTGGGACAACGGTCAGCGAAGGGGTGCTCAAGGTCTGTATCCGGCGTATCCGGCGCACCCTCGGCGACACGGCAAAACGGCCCCGGTTCATTGAGACCGTCCATCGCCGCGGCTATCGGTTTATTGCCCCGCTGTCTGCCGCCGCCGAATCCCCGCTCTCCCATCCCCCCTCTTCCATTCCGCCCCTCGTCGGCCGTGAGCAGGAACTCGCTCTGCTCCACGGCTGGTTTGGTCGTGCCCGGGCCGGGACCCGTCAGCTTGTCTTTGTGACCGGCGAAGCCGGCATCGGCAAAACAACGTTGGTTGAGGCTTTTTTGCGCCAGGTTGAGCGCCACGCCTCGGTGTGGGTCGGACGCGGCCAGTGTATTGAGCAGCACGGGGCGGGCGAGGCGTATATGCCGGTCCTGGAAGCCCTGGAGCGGCTGTGTCGGCGGGCCGACGGGAAACGCCTGCCGGCCGTCTTGGCCCAGCACGCCCCAAGCTGGTTGGCCCAGCTCCCGTCTCTGCTTGAGCCGGGGGAACTCGAAGCGCTCCAGCGCAGAACTCAGGGCGTCACCCGTGAGCGGATGCTGCGCGAGATGGTCAAAGCTCTGGAAGCCCTGACCGTCCAGGTCAGCCTTGTGCTGGTCCTTGAAGACCTGCAATGGAGCGATCATTCCACCCTGGCTCTGCTGTCCGTCCTGGCCCAGCGGCAAGAGGTGGCCCGCCTGTTGGTCGTGGCGACCTACCGACCGGCCGATATCTCAAACGCCGACCATCCACTCGCCGCCCTCGTCCAGGAGTTGCGCATACACCGCCACTGTAGAGAACTGTCGCTGGCTTTTCTGCCGGCCTCGGCGGTCGGGGAATATCTGGCCGGTCGCTTCCCGCTCACTGCCTCAGACCATGCCCGGCTGACCGGATTGCTGCACCGGCAGACGGACGGCAATCCGCTCTTTTTGGTGAATTTGCTGGACTATCTGGTGGCCCGCGGCTACCTGGCCGAAAAGGCGAAGGAGTCAGCGGCCATTCTGCCCGACGGTCGCTGGGAGGTTGAGGCGCGGCTGTTCGACCTGGCGGGTGTGGACGATGGGCGGGACTGGGTGCCCGACAGTTTGCGACAGATGATCGAAAAACAGATTGACCACCTGAATCCGCACTACCAGCAGTTGCTTGAGACGGCCAGTGTGGCCGGAGTCGAGTTTTCAGCCGCGGCGCTTGGTGGCAGCAACGGGACGGCCGTTCAGGCCGAAGAGTACTGCCAGACCTTGGCCCGCCGGGGAAAATTTTTATACGCCGACGGCTGGACCGAATGGCCGGACGGAACGGTGGCCGGCCGTTACCGGTTTATCCACTCGCTCTATCAGAACGTTTTGTATGGGCGTATTCCGGCCGGCCGACGCCTCCAGCTCCACCGCGCCATTGGAGAGAGGGAGGAGCAGGCGTATGGCGGGCGGGCCGGAGAGATTGCCGCGGAGTTGGCCATGCACTTTGAGCAGGCCCGGGTCTTTGACCGTGCCGTTCCGTATCGGCAGCAGGCGGCCCACAACGCCCTGCGCCGGCGCGCCTACCAGGAGGCCATCACCCATCTGTCACGCGGGCTGTCCCTGCTGGACAGGCAGGACACCCCGGACGCTCCCGCAGACCGTCAGGACCGCATGCAACAGGGAATCGCCCTGTTGCTGAGCCTCGGTGTTCCGCTGGCGATGACCAAAGGCTATGCCGCTCCAGAAGTGGAGGAAGTCTACAGCCGGGCGCGCAGCCTGTGTGAAGCGGCTGGCGAGACCCGCCAGCTCTTTCTGGCGCTGCGCGGGCTGGGTGCGGCGGCCCTGATCCGGGGCGAACTCTACACCGCCCGCCAGTTGGGGGAGCAGTTCCTGGCCCTGGCCGAGCGTCAGAACGAGCCGACCCCGCTGCTTTCGGCCCATAACGCCCTGGGGATTACCCACTTTCATATGGGCGAGTTCAACCGGGCGCGGGCGCACCTTGAGAAAGGGCTGGCGCTGGACGACCCCCACAAGCGCCGGGCTGACGGCTTTGTTCAAGACCCGGGTGTGGTATGCCGCTCGTATACTGCCTTTTCGATGTGTCTGCTCGGGTTCTCACGCCAGGCCCGCAGCAGCGTGCGGCAGGCCGTGTCCCTGGCCCGCCGACTCGCCCACCCCCACAGCCTGGCCTACGCGCTGGGCTGTGCGGCCCTTGTGTCCCATATGTGCCGGGACGAGCGCGACACCCGGCTGTTTGCCGAGGAGACGCTCGCGGTGTCGCGGGAACACGGCTTCGCCTATTGGCTGGCCATGGGGACGATCCTGGTGGCCGACAGCCAGCCTCAGGCGGCCGGCAGGATCGAGCAGATCCGCCAGGGTCTGGACGACTGGGGAAGCACCGGGGCGGAAGTCATGCGGCCCTATTATCTGGCGGTCCTGGCCGAGGCGTATGCCACAGCCGGCCGGCTTGCGGACGGTTTGCAGGCTGTGGAGGAGGCCGTGGAGCTGGTCGGGACGACGCACGAGCGGTTTTGTGAGGCCGAGCTGTACCGGATTAAAGCCGGGATTCTGCTTGCCCAAGACAGGCAAAGGGCAAAGGGCAAAGGGCAGAACCCTCCGGCTCACTCCGGGGTTGAGGAGTATTTTCAACGGGCGATTGCTCTTGCCCGTGGACAGCAGGCCGGGCTGTGGGAGCTGCGGGCGGTCTTGGGTCTGAGCCGGGTGTGGCAGGCCGAGGGGCGATGGACTGAGGCACGCGGCCTGTTGGAAGAGAGTCTGAGCCGTGATGAAGACGAAGAGATTGTTGATGCAGGCCAGGCCCGAGCGCTCTTGGCCGAGCTGTCATAAACCGAATCGTTGACACCTTGAACCGGATCGTGCACAGTAGCACTGCAACCGGGAGGGTATCGTGATGCAGCGCTTCGCCTTCCGGGATCGCGGGCATCCTGCCCGCAGAATCGGGAGTATCATGACGACGCGCTTCCCCTGCTTCGTTGTCGCAGGGGTGTTTTCCTGTCTCTTCCTTCTCCTTCCGCCGCTCCCCGCCCAACAGGTCCCTCCGGGAGAGCGGAATCGCCTCCAGCAGCTGCAAGACATGGCCAGGCATCCCTCCAGTGAAGTCAGAGAGGAAAGCGCTCTCAGCGCCTATCAAGCCGGAGAGGAGACGGCGAGGGACATTTTCAGCCTGCTGGTCAATGATCCCGTCCCCGCCGTGAAAAAGACGGTGGCACGGTATGCCAGTCTGGTGGGAGGCGAAACCGGGGAGCAATTTCTCACCAGCCTGGCAGATGACCCGAGCCTTGAGGTGAGAAAAGAAGTGGTCATCAGAGCGACTGAACTCGGAGGCCATGAGGGGGAAGCGGTTCTTGCTCTTCTGGCCCAGGACAAAGCCCTGGCTGTTCGACGCCTGGTCGCCCAACACGCCGGCAAACTCGGAAACGAAAGAGGCAGACGCCTTGTTGACGCTCTCCTTCAGGACCAGGAAACCCAAGTTCGCATAGATATCGCTCTCAATGCCCACCTCTTGGGCGAGGAAGCGGCGACCGAGCTGCTCCTGATTCTGGCCAGTCCAGACGAAGAGCGCTCGGTGAAGCTCATGGCCGCTTCCGGGGCGCATCAACTGGGGGGCGAGCCAGCGGTGCGGGTCCTGTCCCGACTCGTGGGTGACGAAGACCCGGAGGTGCGGAAAGTGGTAGTGCTGCGCGCCTGCCAGTTGGGCGGCCAGGCCGGCGAAGCCCTTGTCAACACGCTGATGGCCGACCCGGACCCTGGAGTCCGGGCGGAAGTCGTCCGGCATGTCTGCCAGTTGGGAGAGCAGACCAGGAACGGCGCGTTTCTCAGGCTGGCTCGGGACCAGAACCCGAAGGTGAGAAAAGCGGTGGCGTTCAGCCCTCGTGACCTGGCCTGCAACAGAAAAGGCTACAACGTGGTGAGCATCCTGCTGCTTGACCCGGACCCTGAGGTGAGAAAGGCGATAGCGCTGTACGCGACCCAATTGGGAGGGGAAGAGGGGGAAAGAATTCTGAGCGCTCTGGTCCTGGACCCGGACTCCGAAGTCAGAAAAGACCTGATTATCAGGGCCGTGCAGTTCGGGGGCGAGAGCGGGAGGCGCATTCTTCGCCACCTGCTCAGCGATAGCGACCCCGAAGTGGTGCGCAAAGCCAGAGCGGCGTTCGATCAAGACGCAGCCTAGAGGCTGAAGCGATGGCCGGCGATGTGGTGATTCAGAACGGAACTTCCAGACGCCCGGATCAGCATTGATACTGAGGGATATCATGGGCAGGGTGAGGGAAAGACTCGGTACCTGTCTGGTTTGACTACCATCTCCCGGCCTGGCGGCCTTGCATTGCTGCATTACATTTTCGCCATTTTCCATCATGCCTTGAAGGGGAGCTAGAGGGAGGGAGGAAGGGGAGGTAGGGCGGCAAGTATGGCGGATGCCGGAAGGCGTTGAGCAAGTTGCCCCGATTTCCAGGGGATTGAAACTTTCATTGTGTCCTTTCCGTGTCCTTTCCGCTCCGCCCACAGCAACCGGGCAACGGCTTGGTTGGGGATTGAAACCTAAAGGAAGGTAGCTGGTCACATACCAGATGCCGCAAGGCGTTGAGCAATCCCAACGGAAGCGGTAAGCCTAATCCGGCGGCGCGTGGTCACATACCTGATGCCGTAAGGCGTTGGTCAAGGCAAAAATGCGGACACGCCTATATTACCTTGACCGCCCTGAGATCGTTACGCTGTGCGTCTCTGGCTAAGCCAGGTGTGGGTGTGGGCTACTCATTCCGACGGGAAACGCAGGTGTCGGAGCACTACCTCCTCCGGGGTTTTCCCGTCTTGGTCCTTCTGCCAGAGCCAGTTGTAGGCAAGTGAGCTAAGGCTGCCTTCGGTCAAGCCGTCCTGCCAGACTCCTCCGGCCGCCTTGGCCAGTCGATCCGCATAGTTGACATATGTGGTTTTCCAAGTCAGGTTTGACGAGACATGTTGCTTTTGTCGCTCGACAATCTCCCGCAAGATTTCCCACCGCAGCTCACGCATTGCCGCTATCCGTTGTTCTGGTCAACCGCTCCCGATAGCCTTCTCCCGTGCTCACGTCATAAGACGGTGTCGATGTTGCCGTTTGTCCGAAGGCCGGGGCCGTGTGGAATACCACCACCAGCAGCACTAGAATACCTGTGGTCATTTTCGCTCCTTCCTGCCGGGTTTCCCCGCCCGGCTTCGGGTGTGGGTAGGCGTTTCAGCGCCAGGGGTAGGCGGTCACTCGTCCGACGGGAAGTCCAGGTGTCGGAACACCATCTCTTCCGGGGTTTCATCGCACCAGGCATCTTTTATCTCTAACATCGGCCTTGCCCCGATTACTTCTTCACTGCATATGTCTGTCTCATTGAGCCAGTCAGAGGCCACTTGCTTAATGTCGCATTCGGTCAAGCCGTCCTGCCAAACTCCTCCGGCCGCCTTGGCCAGTCGATCCGCTATGGTTTTCCAACCTTCGGGTGTGGTAACGATCGAGGGGGTACCTAGCGGTTGACGGATAACCTCCCGCGCGATTTCCAGCTGCAGCTCACGCATTGCCGCTATCCGTTGTTCTTCGGTCAACCGCTCCCGATAGCCTTCTCCCGTGCTCACGTCATAAGGCGGTGTCGATGTTGCAGGCGATGTTGCCGTTTGTCCGAAGGCCGCGGCCGTGTAGAACACCACCACCAGCACTAGAATACCTGCGGTCATTTTCACTCCTCCTGCCGGGTTTACCCGCCCGGCCGGGCTGTGGTTCAGGAACAGCATCTGGCCGTCGCTGGAGCGAGTGAGCAGCGAGAACTCCGGGTCGCCGTCGTGCTCGACAACAAAGCGCCGGTCGCGGATACCGGCCTTGCCGCCCAGCCGCTCCAGGTCGGTCTTCCAGCTCTTGCCGTAGGGCGGGTTGGAGAGCATGAAATCAAACGCAGGGGCCGGAAAGGCGTCGTTGGACAAGGTCGAGTGCTCGCCGCCGCCGATAATGTTGTCCGCGGCTTCGCCCTCGCCCTTGAGCAGCAGGTCGGCCTTGCAGATGGCGTAGGTCTCGGCGTTGATCTCCTGGCCGTACAGGTGGGTCGCTACCTGCTTGCCGCGCGCCTCGGCCAGCTCGCGCAGGGTGTCTTCGGCCACCGTCAACATGCCGCCCGTTCCGCATGCCCCGTCGTACAGCAGATAGGTGCCGGACTCCAGTTCGTCGGCGACCGGCAGAAAGACCAGGTTGGCCATCAGCTTGACAGCGTCGCGAGGCGTCCAGTGCTCGCCGGCCTCCTCATTGTTCTCTTCGTTGAAGCGCCGGACCAGCTCTTCAAAGATCGTGCCCATCGCGTGGTTGTCCAGGCCGGGCAGCCTGACCGAGCCGTCATGCATCCTCACCGGCTCGGGGCTGAGATTGACCTCGGGCGAGGGCAGTTTCTCGATCACACTGCCCAGCGCATCGCCCGAAGACAGTCGCGGGACCTGATGGCGGAACTCGAACCGGTCCAGGATGTCCTGCACATTGGGCGAAAAGCCGTCAAGCCAGGCCTCAAAGTCGGCCCGGAGCTGCTGCTGAGCAGACCGGGCGCGCAGGCTCCGCAGGGTGAACCGCGAGGTGTTGTAGAAGGCCTGGCCGCTCGCTTGGCGCAGGGCCGCGTCCTGATTGGTGACGCCGGCCGCGTCGAGCTGCTCCTTCAAGTCGAGCACGGCCTGTTTGCTGGGCTCCAGCAGGGCGTCCAGCCGGCGCAACACGGTCATCGGCAGGATCACGTCGCGGTACTTGCCGCGCACATACAGGTCGCGCAGCACATCGTCGGCAATCCCCCAGATAAAGTTGGCGATCCAGTTGAGTTGTCCCTGCTCCACAGGCTTCTCTCTCCTCTTTCGCAGCCCTGCCCCGGCTGCCGGGCTTTCCCCTTTGAGTTGGAACTCGGCGTCATGCATGGATCCCAGGGCAGTGTTGACTTTGGCCCTGTAGGCAAGGCCATTCGTATCGTGCTCAGCGGGTGGGTGTCGGTCAGCAGGGCCGCTACGCATAGCTCCGTCCCGGTTCAGGAGGTGTAGGCGCGCAAAAAGAAAAATACGGCTACGCCGGTGACTGAGACATACAGCCAGATGGGCAAGGTATAGCGGGCCAGCCGGCGGTGGGTCTGGTACTGGGCGGTGGCGGCGTAATAGAGCGTGGTCAAGACCAGCGGCAGGGCAACGATGGACAGGACAATGTGGCTGATGAGAATGGTGAAGTAGAGCGGTCGCACGGGGCCCTGGCCCGGAAACGGCGTATCGCCGTGAAAATGATAGTAGACAATATAACCGGCCAGAAACAGGCCGGAGCACGCCAGCGCGCCCAGCATACAGCGGATGTGAGCCGTCCGCCGGCCGCGGCGGATATACACCAGTCCTGCCACCAGGCAGCACGCGCTCAGCCCGTTACACAGGGCATTGGTGGCCGGTAGCGCCATGACCCAGCCGGCCGGGCTGGCGGCGGCCGGTTTCCAGTAGATCAACCACAGCAGAAACACGCTGATGGCGGCACTCAGCGGCACAGTCCAACTCAGAGGGGTGCGGTGTGTGGGTGTAAGCATAGCCGGCCACACACTATCTGATGACAGGAGCCTGAAAAAGCCCCCGGGGGCAGGGGACCCGGGGGCTTGGGCCAACGTCCGGAGGAGGGACCGGAGCGTTGCGTTGGGGAGAGAAAAGGAAGGCTCTCCTCTTGTATGTACGGAAAACGTGCCAACCGCTTGGGCCTGGCCGGACACGCGCTAAGGTCCTGATTCCGCTGCTGTGTTCAGAGAGGCCGGCCAGGGGGTGGCGTGGGCGTCATGTCTTTGCAATGCCCGTCTTGTATCAGGCCGATATTATCGGATTGACACAGCGGGCTGGCTCAGCCGGTCGGCCCCGGCCCGGTGACTGGCGTTCCAGAGGGGGCCGGGGCGACACGGGGGGTCTTCCGGCTCCTGTGGCCGATAGCCGTTCTCGGGCCTCAGCCCACCGCATCCTGCACTTTCCTGGGGAAGTCGCGCATGATCGCGCATACCGCGTCCGGGTCGGCCGCGGCCGCGGTGACATATAAGCCGTGGACCCCGAGGTCACGATAGGCCCGGATGGCGGCTGCGTCTGTGCGCGTGTTGTCGACCATCCAGGTAATCTCCAGCTCGTCGTAGCTGCGGCCGGCGGCTGCCATCAGCCCCCGCAGTTCCTCAAAGCGGGGCCGGACATCTTCAATGTCGACCGGGCCGATATGCCAGCCCGAGCCGAACTCCACCACTCGCTTCAAGGCCGGGGTGGATTCTCCACCGACCCAGATGGCCGGATGGGGCTGTTGGACCGGCTTGGGGGCAAAGTGCAGGTCTTTGTCTATCTGGACATAGGTACCGTCAAAGCGGGGGGTGTCCTTGGTCCAGACCTCTTGCATCACGCGCAGGTATTCGCGGGTGCGTGGCGCGCGCTCTGTGTATGGCACGCCGAGCAGCGCAAACTCTTCGCGCATCCAGCCGACACCGGCCCCAAAAATAATCCGCCCGCCGGAAGCGACATCGAGGCTGGCCACTACCCGGGCCATGTCGAGGGGGTGGCGGTAGGGCACAATCGTGACGCTCGTGCCCAGGCGGACCGTCTTGGTCACTGGCACCAACAGGCTGAGCACCGTAAACGCGTCCAGCCAGTCCATGCTGGTGAACACCGCATAGGGGTTGTAGCCCATTGACTCGGCCAGCCTGGTGTACGGATAGGTTGAGCCGATCTGTTTGGGAATCGTGATGTGGTCGCCGGTCACAATGCCGTCGTAGCCGAGTTCGTCGGCCAGCTCGCCAATCTGCTGGGCGGCTGAGGGCTTGCCCATGACCGCGCCGCCGCCTAGGTGTACGCCGTACCGCATGTGTGTCTCCATGTCCTCACTGGGCCACAACGCCACCGTCAACCGACATGGCGTGGCCGGTCACAAAAGAGGCCGCGTCCGAACACAGCCAGACCACCGACTCGGCGATCTCCTCCGGCTGGCCAACCCGTCCGACCGGCTCGGCGGTCGCGATCTTTTCAAACATGCCCGGCCGCTCGCCGGTCAGCCGTTCTACCATCGGGGTTTGGATGATGCCCGGGCAGACCGCGTTGACCCGGACGCCGGCCTTGGCGTATTCCAGGGCGGCCGTCTTGGTCAGGCCGATCACGCCGTGTTTGCTGGCCGCGTAGGCCGGCATATGCGGCACGCCCAGCAGGCCAGCGGCCGAGGCGGTGTTGACCATCGCTCCGCCGCCGGTATTGAGCATGGCCGGAATCTCGTATTTCATGCACAGCCACACCCCGGTCAGGTTGATGGCGATGACCCGGTCCCAGGCCGCCTCGTCGTAGTCGGCGGTCTTGCCCAGCGCGCCTTCAATGCCGGCGTTGTTGTGGGCGCAGTCAAGCCGCCCGTAGGTCTTGACGACGGTGTTGACCATCGCCTCCAGTTCGCTCGCCCGGGTCATGTTGGCCTGGATGAACAGCGCCTCGCCGCCGGCTTCTTTGATGAGCCGGACGGTCTCCCGGCCGCCGGCCGCCACGATATCGGCGACCGCCACCCTGGCCCCCTCGCGGGCGCAGGCCAGGGCGGTCGCCCGGCCAATGCCCGAACTCCCGCCGGTGATGAGTGCCACCTTGTCTTTCAACATATCCGCCATTCGCTTGTCCTCCTTAGACGCGGCCTGGAATGCTCCGTGGGTATGCAGGATTGGGCGGAGGGGGCGCGGCTAGTGTGTCGGCAGCGGCGAGAAGTGGCAGCTGACGATCTTCCACTGGCCGCCTTCTTTGGCAAAGACCAGGGTGGTGCGGCCGTTCAGGCTCTGCGTCTGCCCGCTTTTTGTCACCCCGCTGAAGGTATCGTAGCCGTTGGCGACGGCCAGGCTGTCGTTGAACACCCGGCACGAGAGCTGCCGTATGGCGGAGGTGTTTGACTCAATGCCGGCCATTGCGCCGTGGAGAAACTCGCCAAACTCCTGTTTGGTGTCAAACCGATAGGGCACATGGTCAATGACCTCAAGGTCATCGGACAGCATATCCAGGGCGGCCTGGATGTCGTTTCGGGTGAAGGCGTTGAAGAATCCGTGGGCCAGGGCCTCAATTTCTGCACTCATGAGCGGTCCTCCTCTCCAATCAATAAGGATAGCGCGTTTAGTGGCTGGGCAGCGGCGAGAAGTGGCAGCTGACGATCTTCCACTGGCCGCCTTCTCTGGCAAAGACCAGGGTGGTGCGGCCGTGGCTATTGATGGGTTTGCCGCCTCTCCCCACGCCTGAGAAGGTGTCGTAGGTGTTGGCTACCGCCCCGTTGTCGTTGAACACCCGGCACGACAACTGGCGACAGCCAAAGGTTCCGGCCTCAATGCCGGCCATCGCGCCGTGGAGAAACTCGACAAACTCCTGTTTGGTATCAAACCGATAGGGCACATGGTCAATGACCTCAAGGTTATCGGACAGCATGTTTGCCGCCGCGGCCATGTCATTGCGGGTGAAGGTGTCAAAGAACTCTCTGGTGAGGGCTTCGATCTCGTGGGCACTCATACGCAGTCCTCCTTCGCAAGGTCGTTTCAGCGTTCAATACGCCTTTTACCAAAAGGCCGAGGGGGTGCGCAAGGGACACGCACCCGATTCCACGCTGCGCCTGCTGACTGGACAAATGCCGGCGCGTGGTTTACACCAGGAACGCCATGAAGCCCCGCAGCCGATTCATTGAGGTGGACGGCGTCAAGCTCCACATCGCCGACTGGGGCGGCGCTGGGCCGGACCTGCTGCTGGTCCACGCCAACGGGTTTCTCGGCCGGGTCTACCGCGAGTTCATACGCCATCTTGAAGACGCCTACCGGGTCTACACCCTTGACCTGCGCGGCCAGGGCGATAGCGACAAGCCGGCCCTCCGAGATACCCACTGGCAGGACATGGCCCGGGATGTCGCCGCGGTGATTGCCGAGCTGCGGCTCCAGGATTTTTATGGGCTGGGTCATTCCAGCGGGGCGGCCCTGCTGGCCGGCTACGCGGCCGAACATAAGGGCCGGGTGAAGGGCCTGACCCTGCTGGAGCCAGTGACCTTTCCGCCCGAGCTGCGGCCGGCCTCTCCGACCAACCGCCCGCTGGTTGAGCAGACCTTGCGCCGGCGGGAGGTGTGGGACTCGCGCCAACAGGTGTTTGACGCCTACCGGACCAAAGCCGCTTTTGCCGGCTGGCAGGAAGCAGTCCTGTGGGATTACGTCAATCACGGCACGGCCAGGCTGCCCGACGGACGCATCCGGCTCAAGTGTCCGGTCAGGGTTGAAGCCCATGTCTTCGCCCAGGCCCCGCTTGCCGACCTGTACGCCCCGCTGAGCCGGGTGGACTGTCCGACGCTGGTCATCCGCGGCGCACAGACAGACCCGCCGCTGTTTGCGATTGCCGAGTGTGCCGCCCGGCGCATTCCCCGCGCCCGTCTGGTCACGGTCCCGGGTACCAGCCATTTTCTGCCTATGGAGAGGCCGGACGAGGTGGCGCGGATTGTCCGCACCTACTTTGCCGGCCTCTGACAGAGCAAACACCCCAAGAGGGAGGAAACCATGATGAACCGCCAATGGCTGCTGGCCGCCCGCCCCCGGGGCATGGTCAAAGCGTCCGATTTTGAATATCACGAAGCGCCTGTTCCAGAGCTGCAAGACGGCCAGTTTCTGGTCCGCAACTGCTATATTGCCTTTGAACCGGCCATGCGGGGCTGGATGGACGACCGGCCCAGCTATATTCCGCCGATCCAGCTCGGCGAGGTCATGCGGGCCGTCACCACCGGACAGGTGACTGCTTCCAGACACCCCGACTATCAGCCCGGAGACTATGTACAGGGCGGCTTTGGCTGGCAGGACTACGCCGTCACCACCGGCAAGGGCGGCCTGATGCCGGCTTCAAAAGTCCCCCCCGGGGCATCGCTGACCGCCCCGCTCGGGGTGCTCGGCATCACCGGCCTGACCGCCTATTTTGGGGTGCTCGATATCGGCCAGCCCAAGGCCGGGGAAACCTGTGTGGTGTCCGGGGCGGCCGGGGCGACCGGCTCTATTGCCGGGCAGATCGCCAGAATCAAGGGTTGCCGGGTGGTTGGCATTGCCGGCGGGCCGGACAAGTGTACCTGGCTGACCGATACGGCTCGTTTTGACGCGGCGATTGACTACAAGTCCGAAGATGTCGCCGGCCGGCTGCAGGAGCTGTGCCCGGATGGCATCCACCTCTTTTTTGACAATGTTGGCGGCCAGATTCTGGACGCGGTCCTGGCCCGGATTGCGATGAAGGCGCGCATCGTGCTGTGCGGCGGCATCTCCCGCTACAACGACGAAGAACTCCGGCCCGGCCCCGGAAACTATTTCAATCTGATTCTTCAGCGGGCACGCATGGAGGGTTTTATCCTGGTCGATTATTACCCCCGCTTTGCCGAGGCTGTGCAAGAGCTGCAGGCCTGGCTGGACAGCGGGCAGCTCGTCCACCAGGAAGACATCCAGACCGGCTTTGCCAACGCTCCGCGCACCTTCCTGCGTCTGTTCGAGGGCAAAAACCTGGGCAAGCAACTGCTGAAAATCGCCGATGCGCCGCTGGGGCAGGGCTGATAATCCGAACTGGCGGCTCGTCAACTCCTTCCGTGTGCTCGTCGCCGACCCGGGCGACGGCTACGCGCCCACGGCATGTTCAATCACCCGCTTCAGGCAATCGGGTTCCCCCAGGAAATAGACGCCGTCGTGCTGCCAGTCAGAGGCAGGGCGGCTGCCGTCGTCAATCTGGTTGGCCGGGGTGACGGACAGGACACAGGCGTGCAGGCGCAGGTCGGGGTCGGTTTTCCGAATCCGCTCTTCAAGGGCTTTGATGGTGTGGTGCAACTCGACCTTTCGGCGTTCTCTGGCCCCGAACCGGCTCAGCCCTTTGGGGTCAAGAAAAATGACGTGCTGGCAGTCCGGGCTTTTCAGCCAGACGATGAAGTCGGGGTAATAGCCGCAGTCGTCAAAAAACGACACGCCCCGGCCCCGGCTCAGGTTACGGATCAGGTACAGCTCTCTGCCGCCCAGACACGGGTCCCGGCCCTTGGCCAGGGCCGCCAGTCTCTCGACCGTCAGTTTCTCATGCTCGTCCAGGGCCAGCGGTCTGACGCTGACCTTGCAGCCCTCCCTGGCGTACACAAGCGGCTGATAGGCATGAGCCTCGGCCAGCATGACGCCGAGTTGCAGGCTCTCGCAATAGCCTTCCCGGACATTCGCCGCCAGTTGGCGCAGGTCGTCAATCAGCTGACTGTGTACGGCATCCACTGACAGCTCGTAAGTCCGCACAGTGTCGGGGTCAGCCTCGTCCAGCCTGACCACCTCCATGTTGTCGCTCTCCCAGCGCCGGCGCTGACCGCGCCAGAACTGCTCGGCATAGGCGGTGATGAGCGCAAGGGCGATGTCTTCCAGCGCCTTTACGCCCTGAAAATCGCTCACGTTCAAGCGCTCCGCCGGCATATACAGATTATACCAGTCGCTATCCTGCAACAGACGCCCGACCGTCTCCGGTCTGATGAGCAGGTTGTGCCAGCCCTCATGCCGCTTTCGTCTCAGCAGCGCGTCGTAGAGCCGGTTGCGGTTGAAAAAGCCGGTATGGCGCGGCTCAAGTCTGACCGGGTGTCTGGGCTGCATGGGGCCGCCCTGCCTGGGGGCCACAGACTGCACCTGCGTGTACAGGTCGAGCGTCACCAGTGGCCGGCCCGGCTCGTCGGGGTTGGGCAGCAGCGGGCGCTCGTCCGAGTGTTCAAATTTCCGGTCGGCCCGGATACGGATCAGTTTCAGGTTGTGCCGCCGGCCCAGGTTCCAGGTCACGGGCAGCCTGACGGTTTCCCGCTCAACCCGCATGCCCTCCTGTTGCAGCAGGTCGCGGAAGGTCTGCATGTAGTTGGCACGCAGCCCGAAGATGTACAGCGTTTCCAGTTCGGCCAGCTCGGCGCTGTCCTTGGGCGGTGGCGCTTCGCTGTAGCGGTGGCGTTTGAGGCCGGCGCGCCAGCCTTTGAGCCGCACGCCGCGGCCGAACATCTGGATGATCTCCGGGCCTTCGCCTACCCCGACATGCATCAGCCCCATTGTGCTGACCCGCCAGGAGTTCCAGCCGGCAATAAAGCGCCGCGCGCCAATGACCATGTGGACCGGCGAGTCCGGCCGGTCCACATCGGCGAACAGTCGCTCGGCAAAGCCGGCTTCCCGCTCGGCAGACAGGTCGGGGTTGGCCTGTTCGGTCAGCAGGCTGTAGAGGGCCGCGGCGTCGCCGATGTTGACCACGCCGAACACCGGGTTATCGCCGCTGCGCAGGTGCAGTTCGCCTTCGCCGGCGGTCAGATAGACGACATGGAGCCGGCCCGGGCCGTGGAACAGGAGCTGACACATATCGGCGTACAGGTCGCCGGCGGGGCGCTGTGTGAGAGAGGCAAAGCGGCCGGCAAAATACTCCCGGCCTTGCTCGTCAGACAGGCCGGACTGACCGGCCAGCAGGCGGGCAAGCATGGGCCGGACCGCCGGCGCGTGGGCCAGCAGCCAGGCCAGGAAGTCCAGGATGCGCGCAACATCAGACGTGGTCTGGGCGTCGGCCCGTCTGGTGCCGGTGACGGTTTTGCCCAGAAAGACCAACAGCGGCCTGGCAAGATTGAAGGCCGCCCAGCCCGCGCCCCTGTCCCGCCAGATGCGGCACTGCTGGTAGAAGGTCAGCAGGCAGCCGAGCAGGTACATGGGGCTGCTGGCGTCCTCCATCCCGCTCGGCAGGTTGGAGATGGCGTAGTCCTTGCCGTAGCCGTCGTCGTGAAACTGACGGTAGGCGTAGTCAAACAGCAGGCACTTGCCGTAGGCATTGAGCAGTTCGGTTTCCCGGCGGGTGGCAATCTGGTTGAAGGTGGCCGAATACTCGAAGGTAAAGCCGCCGCGGGACAGCTCCTTGCGCCGCTCGCGCCACACCCTGCCGGACGCGCCCAGGTGTCCTTCATCAACCAGGACAAGGTTGTTGTCGCCAAAATCCTGCACGGCCACCCGCTTGACGCCCTTTTTGTCGGCCAGCTTGTTCAGGTCAATGATCTCGATGGGTGAGAACAGTTCGGCCCTGGCTTCGGCAGAGAACAGCCGCGCCGGCAGGCCGCTGGCCCGCAGCTCGCGTTCGTGCTGGCCCGACATCTGCTCGTTGGGCGTCAGCAGGACGATGTTGTTGAGCCGCTGGCCGGCCCGCGTGAGGGCGTGTTGGAATTGCAGGATGTGGGCGTGCATGAGGAGGGTCTTGCCCGAGCCGGTAGCGCTCTGAAAGGCCAGGGTGCGCAGTTCCTCGGGCGTATACTCGGGCATGGCCGCGGTCAGCCGCTCTTCGGTCCGGGCCGCGTTCAGGTCCGCCCGCAGCCCTTCGGGGTCGTCAAAATAGCGGTGCAGGTAGTGTTCGGTGAACAGCAGGGCGAGGTACTGATAGGGCTTCCAGGTCCGCCCGTGTTCGCCGGCCAGGCGCAGCCGGCGGCTGTGGGCCGTAATGTTGGCGTCGTAGGTGGCAAGCTGCTCGGGGCTGACCGTAGCGCGAGCCGGGTTCAGGTACAGGGCGCGGGCGTACTCGCTCTCACCGCTGGGGTCAAGCCGGGCCGGCACGTTGCGCAGCCGGTCCAGCATGGCCGGCATGGCCTCATAGCCGAACTCCCGGCAGACAAAGCGGTGCAGCACGAGGCGGTTTTGCAGGGGCGTGGGGCCTGTCTGACGCATGGGCAGAATCCTTGATTATTACTCGAGCTCTTTGCCGTGCCGGGAACATCCTGATCCCTGGGATCACGGGCATCCTGCCCGGCCTTCTGCGGGCGAGACGCCCGCGTTCCCAAGGGGGTCTCCTGCCCGCTATCCATTGCGATTGAGAGTAGCCCCCCCTCAGGTCAGGCCTGGTGGCTACCTCGCCCTGCATCCGCTGGCGTTTCAGCGCTCAGGTCGGCCTGCCGGCTGGCGCTCATGCCGGCGAGGACCGCCCGGACCTGCGGCCACAGCTCGGTGTCGAGGAACTGCGTAATCTCCCCGGCTTTCAGATTCATGAGCCGGTACAGGCCGAAATCGAGCTCCCCACGGTCGAGCTGAAACATCGTCCGCAGGATGGTCTTCAGGCGGTCAAATTTTTTCACCGAATCCGGGACCGATTGCCGTTCAGACATGATTGCAGACCTGGACCTGGGAACGCGGGCATCTTGCCCGCAGGCCCGGCCTTCTACGGGCGAGACGCCCATGCACCCGGGCGGGCCTCCTGCCCGGCCCTTCCTGGCGA
Source organism: uncultured Binatia bacterium (SeqCode) (assembly GCA_965242605.1). GTDB lineage: Bacteria > Desulfobacterota > Binatia > Bin18 > Bin18 > JAAXHF01. The sequence goes on from CBDESS010000001.1 coordinate 1,403,447, forward strand.
TTGAGAGTAGCCCCCCTCATCCCCAGGCCTCTAGGCTGCCCGCTCGCGTGTGAGGGCTTCCCGGAGGCCTTCCAGCAGCCCCTCGAGGTGAGCCATTCGCTCCCGCAAAGCGGCCAAGTCCTGGCGTTGGGCGGCCAGGTCCTGGCGTTGGGCGGCCAGGTCGGCGCGGATGGTCCGCTGGCCGGTCAGGATCAGGGCGGCCAGGGCCGTGCCGACGGTGACGATGGCAAGAAACTCCGGGCTCATCTTTTCTCCTTCTGGGCGGGGGTGGAGCCGGGATTGTCGGGTTACGCCCGGCGGCTCACCCGCCCTGTATTCTCTACATTGTCCGGGCATTGGCAAACATCAGCTCCCGGAAGACCGGCTCGATGGTCTCGGCCGTCCAGGTGTCGTCTGGCTGTCGCAAAGCGTTCAGGGTGTGGTCGCCGTTGACGTAGAGCAGATCAAACGGCTCGGCAAAGGCCGGCCGGTGGCGGGTGAACCAGTCGCTCAGGCTGGCGTTGTCGGTCTGGTTCAGGTTGCGCCACAGGATGAGGCAGCGGTGGCCCTCGGCAGCGGTCCCGGTGACGGTCAGCACGCCGTCCAGGCGGCGGTGGGCTGAGATGCGCAGGCCGAGCAGGAGGGTGAAGGTTTCGGGCAGGTCAACCGGCACTTTCCGGCGCACGCCGTCCCGCACGACCGACAGGGTGTAGGCGAAGGGGTCGGCGAAGGGCGTGCCCAGCAGGCATGGGCTGGCGGCCGTTTCTTCGCCAAGGGCGTAGCGCAGCAGGTAATCTTCGGCCAGGGCCGGGGTGGCGATCAGCAGTGCGTCCTGCTCGTCTGAGCGGGGGGTCAGTTCGAGGCTGTCAAGCGTGTCTTCGTAGGATTCGAGGCGGAGGTATTTGAAGAGCTGGCTGACGCCGGCGGGCGCAACTGGCCGGCCGTCCTTCCAGTCGGGCGCATAGACGACTTTTTTCATGCGTGGCAGCAGCACCGTGTCAAAGTGGTGGCCGACCTCAACCAGAATATATCTGCGGCGACCGTTGTCCTCCCGGTTGAGATTGATGACTGCATGGCCGGTCGTGCCAGAGCCGGCGAAAAAGTCCAGAACGACAGAACGCGAACCACACAGGGAGGCGCGAAGACAATCTTCAACCAAACCAACCGCCTTGGCGAAGTCAAAGTCTTTTTCTCTGAAAATGTCCTTCATCGCCTTCGCGCCAAGATTAGCTGAGGCGTATTTTCTGTCGTCCCACCATGTCTTGGGCATGGAGTTCGTATCCATGCGGGCTTTGAAATCTATTTTGATGCCATTCTCGCCACCGCCGACCTTTTCATCTCGGCGCACCCTGTAGTCGGACGGCAGAGCCGTTATGCGGTCCGGCCCGCGATGCCAGCGCTTCTCAACCGGATTCCCATCTACCGCCGTAATCGGCCATATAGCAACTTCGTCTTTTCTCGTTCCTTCTAATATTTTGTACGCCTGTTTGTCTGCGTCCCACTTCATTGCAGGCACGCGAAGCGCGTCGTTTGTCCTGACATAAATCGGGTAGAACATCGTTGGCCGGTCTTGCCGTCTGTCACCCGACCCGCTGCGCACTAAATTGGTCCATGCGTATCTCCCGTTTTCATCAACAAGGGGATAGCGGGCCAGTTCATTGTCGGTCTTATCGAGAGTTCCAGGAACGGCACCGGCATTGCCAGAAAACAGCGCGTATTCGTGAGTCGGTGAAAACTGGCCTCTCGATTTACGCCCGGCAGGGTTGGACCGGACCGGGACGATCCCCAATTCTCTTGGGAACAGGCTTCGCATGATGAGCCGCAATAGCGACACTTCTTCGTCGTCAATTGCCACGCACAGGATTCCGTCATGCCTCAGACACTCACGCGCCAGCGTCAGGCGGTCTGTCATCAGCGAGAGCCATGACGAATCCTTGTAGTCGTTTTTGTACAAAATCGCCGAGGCGTCGGTGTTATACGGCGGGTCAATGTAGACGCACTGCACCTGCCCCTGATAGCGCGTCTGGAGCAGGTTCAAAGCCTGGAAGTTCTCGCCGTGGACCAGCAGGCCGTCCATCTGCTCGTCAAGCGGCCCGGCGTCTGACAGGGCGGCCAGCAGCCGGTCGATCAGGGCGCGGTCAAAGTGGCGGGTGTCCAGCACCAGAAAGGGGTTGGCTTTCAGAAACCCGACGCTCAGAGGGGTGGTGTAGCCGGGGCTGTTCAGCTCGGCCCCAAGCCGGTCAATGGCAAACAGCCGTACCCATTCGGTCTGCTGGGCGGCGTTGGCCGCGATCTCGGGGTAGAACGCTTCGGGCACACGGTCGAGCGTCACGCAATAGTGGGTGTCGAGCACACACTTCTTTTTGAGCCAGAGCTGTTTTTGAAAGTCCTCAATCTGGGCCAGAAAGGTGATGAGCGTGTCCGCCACCTGACGGACAGCCCGCAGGCGGCCCAAGGCCCGGCCCAGGCGGACGGGGTCGCCCCCGTCACCCTGAGAGATCGCCAGGTCGTCCAGGTCCAACACCTCGGTCTTCAGGTACAGGTCCAACTCGCGCCGCAGAAAGCCGCCCAAGTCCTTGTGAATGAAATAATCAAAGCTGTTCCTGGCCGTGTAGACGGCAAGGTGCTTGTCCAGCACGGTGCGCTCGGGCTGGCCCTCGGTCGGGGCAGGGCTGGCCAGCGGCCTCAGCCAGTCCACGGGCACGGCTTTCAGGATGCGCTCCCGTGCCGCCTCGTTGAGCCGGTCCTGCTGCCGGCTGCCGGCGGGGGAGGCCCGCTTCTCGCTGGCCGTCAAAGGCCGGTGCGCAAAGCGCACGACCAGCTCGCCCGTGTCAACGCCAACCGCCTCCGCACCCTCGGCCAGCACAAAGCGACGCTGGCGGCCGCGGCTGGCCTTCACGTCGTCCTGCTCGGTGTCCGCCCGGACAATCTCAAAGCGGACCCGGCGGGTTCCGGCGTCCGCGGCCAGCGTGAAAACGTAGGAGGCGTAGTTCTCGGTGGACTTGACGTAGTACTGGTCGGCGTTGGCCCAGTGCAGCTTCACCTCCTCGCCGTCGTAGGGAATCAGGTAGGTCGGCCGGCCCCCGCCCGAATAGCGGCGCAGCGACATGAAGTCGCCCTCATCATAATAGCGGCCAAAGAAGGTGGCCAGGTGATTGTAGACCTCGGCCTCTGCGTCGGCGTCTGCTTTCGTATTGGCATACCGGCGTTGCAACTCCCGGACCGCCGGGGTGGTGTCCGGGTCAACGCCCAGCCCCTTGGCCTGTTGCCTGGCCTGCTCCAGTTCCTTGCTCAGGTCGGCCTGCCGGCTGGCGCTCATGCCGGCGAGGACCGCCCGGACCTGCGGCCCCAGCTCGGTGTCGAGGAACTGCGTAATCTCCCCGGCTTTCAGATTCATGAGCCGGTACAGGCCGAAGTCGAGCTCCCCGCGGTCGAGCTGAAACATCGTCCGCAGGATGGTCTTCAGGCGGTCAAATTTTTCTACCGAATCCGGGACCGATTGCCGTTCAGACATGGTTGCAGACCTGGACCTGGGAACGCGGGCATCTTGCCCGCCTGCCCGGCCTTCTGCGGGCGAGACGCCCACGCACCCGGGCGGGCCTCCTGCCCGGCCCTTCCTGGCGATTGAGAGTAGCCCCCCTCATCCCCAGGCCTCTAGGCTGCCCGCTCGCGTGTGAGGGCTTCCCGGAGGCCTTCCAGCAGCCCCTCGAGGTGAGCCATTCGCTCCCGCAAAGCGGCCAGGTCCTGGCGTTGGGCGGCCAGGTCCTGGCGTTGGGCGGCCAAGTCCTGGCGTTGGGCGGCCAGGTCGGTGCGGATGGTCCGCTGGCCGGTCAGGATCAGGGCGGCCAGGGCGGTGCCGACGGTGACGATGGCAAGAAACTCCGGGCTCATCTTTTCTCCTTCTGGGCGGGGGTAGAGCCGGGATTGTCGGGTTACGCCCGGCGGCTCACCCGCCCTGCATTCTCTACATTTTCCGGGCATTGGCAAACATCAGCTCCCGGAAGACCGGCTCAATGGTCTCGGCCGTCCAGGTGTCGTCTGGCTGTCGCAAAGCGTTCAGGGTGTGGTCGCCGTTGACGTAGAGCAGATCAAACGGCTCGGCAAAGGCCGGCCGGTGGCGGGTGAACCAGTCGCTCAGGCTGGCGTTGTCGGTCTGGTTCAGGTTGCGCCACAGGATGAGGCAGCGGTGGCCCTCGGCAGCGGTCCCGGTGACGGTCAGCACGCCGTCCAGGCGGCGGTGGGCTGAGATGCGCAGGCCGAGCAGGAGGGTGAAGGTTTCGGGCAGGTCAACCGGCACTTTCCGGCGCACGCCGTCCCGCACGACTGACAGGGTGTAGGCGAAGGGGTCGGCGAAGGGCGTGCCCAGCAGGCATGGGCTGGCGGCCGTTTCTTCGCCAAGGGCGTAGCGCAGCAGGTAATCTTCGGCCAGGGCCGGGTTGGCGGTCAGCAGGGCGTCCTGCTCGTCTGAGCGGGGGGTCAGTTCGAGGCTGTCAAGCGTGTCTTCGTAGGATTCGAGGCGGAGGTATTTGAAGAAGTGGCTGACGCCGGCGGGCGCAACTGGCCGGCCGTCCTTCCAGTCGGGCGCATAGACGACTTTTTTCATGCGTGGCAGCAGCACCGTGTCAAAGTGGTGGCCGACCTCAACCAGAATATATCTGCGGCGGCCGTTGTCCTCCCGGTTGAGATTGATGACTGCATGGCCGGTCGTGCCAGAGCCGGCGAAGAAGTCAATAACCGAGTCATTGCTTGACGCGACCATCTGGACGATCTCTGCGATGATGTCCTCATCCTTTGGATAGCCGAAGTTCTCCTGTCCGAGAATATGGCGCAGTCGCTTCGTCGCGGCGCGTCCATCCTGGTAGAATACACTATAGGGGGCCTGATATTCGTGATCTCCAAGGTAGGATTTGATGCAAGGAACAGATTTCTCGTCTTCACCAAAATGGACTGAATTATTGGCGATCCATTCGCGCATCTTCACCGGATCAGCGGTCATCCAACCGCGCGACGGTACCGCAACCGGCTTTCCTGTCTCAGGATGCAGCACCTCGTACTTTGGTCCACCCCCGCCCGGCCACGAAATATCGGCTGGGAAATATATTCCTCGTGAATCAATATGGCTGTAATGTCTATGGGCTTTTGCTGGATGACCGGCCGGGAGAGCCCGGAACCAATTCTTCAGCGCCTCGGTCATGGTAACGTAATCGGTGCCGTGTTGTCGCTTTAATTTCTTGTAGAACGAATAAATGTCATCAAGTCCCTTCTTTCGTTGTTTCCATTCAATCGAAGAAAGCCGTTGTTTATCCCGCGAGTAGCAAACAATATATTCGTGCGATACGGATATCAGGCGAGAATCATTCTTTCTGCCAGCAGCCCAAACCATATCGGCAACGAAATTACTCTCCCCAAATATCGAATTCATATGCTGACGTAGATTTGGCTGCTCATTCTCGTCAATTGACACAAAAATTGCCGAACTTGTGGTCATAAACGGAGGGATGACGGCCAGACGATCGGAGATCATGGTTGACCAACTCGAATGGCGATACCCATCCTTGTATATGAAGTCCTTAGAGTCCGTATTATACGGCGGGTCAATGTAGACGCACTGCACCTGCCCCTGATAGCGCGTCTGGAGCAGGTTCAAAGCCTGGAAGTTCTCGCCGTGAACCAGCAGGCCGTCCATCTGCTCGTCAAGCGGCCCGGCGTCTGACAGGGCGGCCAGCAGCCGGTCGATCAGGGCGCGGTCAAAGTGGCGGGTGTCCAGCACCAGAAAAGGGTTGGCTTTCAGAAACCCGACGCTCAGAGGGGTGGTGTAGCCGGGGCTGTTCAGATCGGCCCCAAGCCGGTCAATGGCAAACAGCCGTACCCATTCGGCCTGCTGGGCGGCGTTGGCCGCGATCTCGGGGTAGAACGCTTCGGGCACCCGGTCGAGCGTCACGCAATAGTGGGTGTCGAGCACACACTTCTTTTTGAGCCAGAGCTGTTTTTGAAAGTCCTCAATCTGGGCCAGAAAGGTGATGAGCGTGTCCGCCACCTGACGGACAGCCCGCAGGCGGCCCAAGGCCCGGCCCAGGCGGGCGGGGTCGTCCCCGTCACCCTGAGAGATCGCCAGGTCGTCCAGGTCCAACACCTCGGTCTTCAGGTACAGGTCCAACTCGCCCCGCAGAAAGCCGCCCAAGTCCTTGTGAATGAAATAATCAAAGCTGTTCCTGGCCGTGTAGACGGCAAGGTGCTTGTCCAGCACGGTGCGCTCGGGCTGGCCCTCGGTCGGGGCAGGGCTGGCCAGCAGCCTCAGCCAGTCTACGGGCACGGCTTTCAGGATGCGCTCCCGTGCCGCCTCGTTGAGCCGGTCCTGCTGCCGGCTGCCGGCGGGGGAGGCCCGCTTCTCGCTGGCCGTCAAAGGCCGGTGCGCAAAGCGCACGACCAGCTCGCCCGTGTCAACGCCAACCGCCTCCGCACCCTCGGCCAGCACAAAGCGACGCTGGCGGCCGCGGCTGGCCTTCACGTCGTCCTGCTCGGTGTCCGCCCGGGCAATCTCAAAGCGGACCCGACGGGTTCCGGCGTCCGCGGCCAGCGTGAAAACGTAGGAGGCGTAGTTCTCGGTGGACTTGACGTAGTACTGGTCGGCGTTGGCCCAGTGCAGCTTCACCTCCTCGCCGTCGTAGGGAATCAGGTAGGTCGGCCGGCCCCCGCCCGAATAGCGGCGCAGCGACATGAAGTCGCCCTCGTCATAATAGCGGCCAAAGAAGGTGGCCAGGTGATTGTAGACCTCGGCCTCTGCGGCGGCGTCTGCCTTCGTATTGGCATACCGGCGTTGCAACTCCCGGACCGCCGGGGTGGTGTCCGGGTCAACGCCCAGCCCCTTGGCCTGTTGCCTGGCCTGCTCCAGTTCCTTGCTCAGGTCGGCCTGCCGGCTGGTGCTCATGCCGGCGAGGACCGCCCGGACCTGCGGCCCCAGCTCGGTGTCGAGGAACTGCGTAATCTCCCCGGCTTTCAGATTCATGAGCCGGTACAGGCCGAAGTCGAGCTCCCCGCGGTCGAGCTGAAACATCGTCCGCAGGACGGTCTTCAGGCGGTCAAATTTTTCCACCGAATCCGGGACCGATTGCCGCTCAGACATGGTTGCAGACCTGCGTGGCTCGTTCACGCTGCCGTCTTCCACTTCAGCCGGACTTTCAGTGTGTTCAGAGACGTCCCCCAGCTGAGACGATTTTCATGCTGAAGCCTTCCGACAATGATGCCCGGGGCTATCTCCTGTTCCTCGGCGAATTGACGGATACCCCTTTCGCTATAGGAAGCCGCGTTAACAAACTGCTCCCAACTGGAGCGGGGAACAAGAAAATCGGACGCCCACTTGTCGGCCTCTGTCTCAATGAAGGACAGGTCACGACCGGTCGCCTTCATGCCCCGTCCTTCCGTACCCGTGCTATTCTTCTGTGTCCCGTCAAGAAAAACAGTCTTCTTGCTATGCAGCAGGAGGTGGGCCGCTTCGTGGAACAGGCTGAACCACAGGTGATCGTCTGTTTTATGGCGTAGGCTGAGCGTAATCACCGCCTTGCGAGGGGTCAGCCACCAGGCGGCACCGCTGAGGGCGGTTTTGGGGAAAGGTTTGAGCGGAGTCAGCACAACGCCGGCGTTGTTGCAGAGTTGTTGCGCCTTTTCCAGAGCGTCTCCTACCGGTGTCTGGGTGAGTCCACGAATCTTTCTCAACGCCCGCCTGAACTGATCCGCGCCGTAATCGGCACATTCCCGCTGCTCTGCCTCCAGCTCCCCAAGCCGCAGCCAGGTTGCCAGCGCAGGTGTTTCGCTCCCGAAGCTCGGCGAATGTCGATAGGCAACGCTCATCCGTTCGAGCTTCGCGTGCCAGGCCTCGACCGACCCGACCCCAAAGAAGGTCAGCAGCTGTGCCACCGTGTTGGAATCCGAGGAAGGCTTTTCCATGATCCTTCGCCTCACTAACTCTTTGAGAGGAAACGCCTTTGCCCAGGAAGATGCCTCTTGGGTTTTTTGCGTCTCAGCCTCACGCGCTCGATGCAGTTGATAATCTGTTTCAATGCCGAGCCAGATGCCGGCGTCGACACCCAGGACTTTCTCGAATTGCAGAGCCGTTTCCGGCTCAACCGGTGCCTTTCCAGCGATGATCTCACTGATGAGCTTTGAGGAGCGGCCACACCGCCGGGCGAACTCGGCCTGCGAGATGTTACGCACCTCAAGGTGTTCTGACAAGATTGCGCCCGGCGCAACAGCGTAGTCAGGCCGGTATCGATACGCCTCTGTCGCCATGTCCTTAACCTCCTTCAGTGGTAGTCCACTATTTCAATAATGGTAATCGCGGTTACTTGGTCCGTGTCCACCCCTCCATCCGCCCTGCGTGGCAGCGGTTCATGGTCTGGTTTGAAAACCAGCCGGCAGGGATGCACGAGATCGACGGCGTACTGACCGCTCCGCCGGCCACTAAGCTGATGGCGTCGCTCCGGTTTGTCGGTCGGGACTTCTGATAGTGTCCTGGCGTTCTTGAGAACTGCAAGACGCTTCATAATGGCCCGCGCCATGTCGAGGCCGTATTTCGCCTGGAGATCGCGGGCAGAGTTGAACATTTTGGCGAGCCGTGTAGCCCGAAAGACGATTTCCACCCTGGTATCTGCTTCACATTACTTTACAGGTAACGGATTATCAGGGCTTATGCTGAGAAGCAAGCGGATGGGAGAAACAAGACAAATGCCGGGAGCGAGACTCGAACTCGCATGCTGTCACCAGCGGTGGATTTTGAGTCCACTGCGTCTGCCAATTCCGCCATCCCGGCACGGGCTGCCGTTCTACCGGACGGCGTTTCTGGCTGTCAACACGCCCCGCTTATTCCCCTGCCGCGGGCTCAGATTCCCGGCCTCACATTGACTCCGCTCGCCCCCGGCAGTAGAAGAGTCCGATGCAAAGGAGCCTCCGACCATGAACTGCGCCGGCTGTCCGCACGGCTGGGGTCTGAGCCGGCGGACGCTGCTCAAGTCGCTGCTCGGGGCGGCCGGGGCGAGCTTGTCACTGGCCGACAGGGCGGCCAGTGCTCCCAAGAGGAAGGCCGACCCCAGAAAACTCCGCCCTCAGGCCGGGGATGAACTGGTCTATCCGTTCTGGGAAAACGACGGACGGCTGATCACCCGGGCTGATATCCCGCTCGGCGGCCCGCCGGTCCCGGCCTATCCCAGAGACCCGCAAACCCAAGTCGCCCGCGACCGCTCACGCCTGAACCAGATTCTCCTGGTCCGCTTCGCCCCGGAAGAGTTGAGTACCAGAACCCGACCGGACGCGGTGGACGGCATTGTGGCCTATTCCGGGGTGTGTACCCACACTGGCTGCACCGTCTCCGAGTGGGACGCCGCGCAACAGCATTTTGTGTGTCCGTGCCATTCCTCAGCCTTTGACCCCAAAGACCGGGCGCGGGTTCACGGCGGACCCGCGCCCAAGCCGCTGCCGGCCCTGCCGCTGCAAATCGCCGCCGGCAGTCTGCGGGTTGCCGGACCGTTCAGCGGCAGGGTCGGCGGCAAGAAACAGTGAGGAGCACCGGAATGACCGACAAAGCGCCCTACCGGCCGGTCAGGCCCGTATCCCTTGACGATATCAACCTGCTGGACGTGGGCTTGCAGAACTGCCCATATCACGCCTACGAAAAGCTGCGCGACGAGGCCCCGGTGTGGAAAGACCCGCTGACCGGCTTCTATGTCATCACCCGTTTTGAGGATGTGCGCCGTGTCCTGCTCGATACCGAACGCTGCGTCAACGGTATGCGCGGCGGCCAGGGCGGGGCGCGCGAGCGGATTGACCCGCAGCGCGCCGAGCGGATGCGCACGCTGTACGAAGACAAGGGCTGGCTGCCGGCCGAGACCCTGGCCGGCCGCGACGCCCCCAGCCACCGCCAGATGCGGGCCATGTTCAACGAAGCCTTCCGCCCGGCCAGGCTCAAGGCGATGGACCCCTTTGTTGAGCAGACCGCCTACCGGCTCATTGACGGTTTTCTTGATGACGGCCGCTGCGACTGGGTGCGGCAGCTCGCCGTGCCGCTGCCCCTGATCGTCATCGGCCGGCAGATGGGCGTGCCCGAAGCCGATATCTGGAAGATCAAAGCCTGGACAGACGCCTGGGTGCAACGCCTCGGCATGATGCAGACCGAGGAACAAGAACACTGGTCGGTAGAGATGGAGATAGAGGCCCAGCACTATTTTCAGCCCATCTTTGAGCGGCTGCGCCGGCAGCCGGACGACACCCTGCTGTCCGAGCTGGTCAACCGCGTCATTCCCGAGTGGGGCCGGCCGCTGAACGACAACGAGCTGCACGCCGAAATGATGGCCGATACCTTTGTTGGCGGCTCCGAGACCTCGACCAACGCCATCGGCTTTGGCGTCAAACTGCTCATTGAGAACCCGACTGCCTGGCGGCTGCTCAAGGCCGACCCGGACACCCACCTGCGCACCTTTGTCGAAGAGGTGCTGCGCCTGGAAAGCCCGGTGCAGGGGCTCTTCCGCACGACCACCACCGACCTTGAGCTGCACGGCGTTGCCATCCCCAAAGGCTCCATCCTGAACATCCGCTATGCCGCCGCCAACCGTGACGGGCGCGAGTTTGACTGCCCCGAGGCGCTGGACCTGGAGCGTGACAAGCCCGGCCGGCATCTGGCGTTTGGCTCCGGCGTCCATCACTGCCTGGGCGCACCGCTCGCCCGGCGAGAGCTGTACTGGGCCTTCAAGGCGCTGCTCGACCGCGTTGAGGCGATGTGGTTTGCGCCGGGCAAGAACGACTTCAGCGTTGTCCCTAACTTCACCCTGCGGGCGCTCAAGGCGCTGCACATCGAGTTCAGGCCGGCCGCCGGCAAGCAAAGGAAATAGCTATGTCCCTCCTGCGCGTTCTCGTCATTCTGCTGAGCGTCGGATTGCTGCCCGGCTCTGCGGCCGCCGAGGCTCTTGACTACAGCCCAGTCACCGACGAGCGGCTGCTCACACCCGAGCCGGAAAACTGGCTGATGTACCGGGCGACATACAACGGCTGGGGCTACAGCCCGCTGGACCAGATCACGCCCCGGAATGTGAACAGGCTGGTGCCGGTGTGGACCTTTTCGACCGGGGTTGATGAGGGCCATCAAGCCCCGCCGATTGTCAATAACGGGGTGATGTTCATCACCACCCCACGCAACCAGGTGTTGGCCCTTGACGCCAGAAAAGGCGACCTGCTCTGGCGCTATCGCCGTGAGCTGCCCGAGGACCTGTTCCAGTTGCACCCGACCAACAGAGGGGTCGGCCTGTATGGCGACAAGGTGTATGTCGCTACGGTCGACGCCTATCTGGTGGCCCTTGACGCCAGGACCGGGGCGGTGGTGTGGGAGACCGAGGTCGAGAATTACCTGGCCGGCTATTACATGACCCTGGCCCCCCTGATTGTGAAGGGCAAGGTGGTCGTGGGCGTGTCCGGCGGTGAGATGGGCATTCGGGGGTTTATCCAGGCGTTTGACGCCGAGACGGGTGAGTCAGTGTGGAAAACCTACACCATTCCGGGTCCCGGCCAACCTGGCCACGACACCTGGGCCGGCGACACCTGGAAAACCGGCGGGGTGCCGATCTGGATCACCGGCAGTTATGACCCGGCAACCAACCTGACCTACTGGGGGACGGGTAACGGCGGGCCGTTCATGGGCAGCGCTCGTCCCGGCGATAATCTGTACGCTACCTCGGTCATCGCCCTGGACGCCGACAGCGGTGAACTCAAGGGCTGGCACCAGTATCACTGGAACGGCTCCTGGGACTGGGACGAGGTGTCCGCCCCGCTGTTGATTGATGTGGAGCGGGACGGCCGCACCTTCAAAGGGCTGGTCCACGCCGGCCGTGACGGCTACCTGTGGCTGCTGGAGCGCAGCGCCGGCACCATCAGTTTTGTCGATGGCCGGCCCTTTGTCCGCCAAAATGTGTTCACCCGGCTTGATCCCAAGACCGGCCGGCCCGAGTATGACCCGGCCCGGATTCCCGATATCGGTAAGCGGGCCGAGTTCTGCCCCTCGGTCTGGGGCGGGAAAGACTGGCCGCCCTCGGCCTACAGCCCCAAGACCGGCTATGTGTACATCCCGGCCAACGAAAACCTGTGTGGAGCCATGCGGGGCGAGCCGGCCACCTACCGGCCGGGCGAGCTGTTCATCGGTCTGAACATCTTGGATATCGAGGTCATCCTGCACGAGGATGCCAAGGAGCATATCGGTGAGCTGCAAGCCTGGGACATGAACACCGGCAAGCGGGTCTGGACGACGACCTTTCGGTCCCATAACTGGGGACCGGTGCTGACCACCGGCGGCGGCCTGGTGTTCTCGGGCGGCACCAACGACCGCTACTTCCGCGCCTTTGACGCCAGAACCGGCGAGGTGGTGTGGCGGCAGCGGACCAACTCGGGCGTGACCGGCGTGCCCAGCAGCTATGCGATTGACGGCGTGCAGTATATCGCCGTGCAGTCCGGCTGGGGCGTGGACGCCCAGCGCAAACAAGAGTTGCTTGACAAAGCCTTTGGCCGCACGGTCCACGTTCCGCAGGGCGGCGTGCTGTGGGTTTTTGCTCTGGCCCAAGAGTGAGGGGTAAGGGGCAGGGCTTTGCCCGAAGGGTCTTCCATCGTGCGGGTAATTTTGGTACTGTAGGACGACTCCCGGCTGTTCCGCTGCCGCCTGGCGCTGACAAGAAGGCGGGGGCAGCCAGAGAAATTGTCCGCTCGGCAAGCTGGTCAAGCGGGGCGTCTGCCGTTGCAGACCTAGCCTGGGAGCGCGGGCATCCTGCCCGCAGCCCACGGGGAAATCCCTCATGCCAGGAAACTTGATCAGAAGATTTGTCACAGCAAATCAATGTCAGGTGGAATAACCCCCCTGGCTATCATCGCTTCTGAGTGAGACGCGCCAACCCGTTCCCGTCAGCCCTGCCGTGTTGCATTGCGCCTGCTGAGGAACCTTGCGTCCCAAGGAGAAATGTGTCGTATGAACACTGACCTGTCCCCCCTTCCGAGTCATCCGGCGTATCGCTATGGCTGCCTGGCTGTTGCGCTGCTGAGCGTCGCGCTCCTTATCCTTCGGCCACCGATGCGTGTCGCGCCGATTCCTGGCCAAGAGCCGGAGCCGAGTCAAAATCCGAGGAAGACAGCGGCGGTACAGGTGGATCCGCAGCCGCCGGTCATGGACAAGACCCCGGAGGAGGCACCGGTCCGGGGTGGGCCTACCCTTGAGGAGTATACCCGCTGCCTGGCGCGGGAGCTGGAGTTGGACGAGACCTTGGCCGTTGCGCTCTTGCTCCAGGAGAGCGACGCCCGAGACCCGATGAAACGTGGCCCGCGAGGTGGTCGTGGACCGCTGCAAATCAGACCTGTCGCCCTGGAGGAAGTCGGCCTGTCCCGGTCTGAGTACGCCCTGCCGGTCCTGGTATACGGCGGGCTGTCCTATCTCAAAACCATGCTGTCCCGCTTTGACGATATGGAGACCGCCCTGGCCGCCTATAATATGGGGCCGACCCGCCTGGAACAGCGGGCCTACCGTCCCTATCGGACGACGCAGCACTATGTTCGCCAGGTGTTGCGGCAGGCCGGGAGAATCCGCTCCGGCCACACTCCTTTCTATCCGGTGCTCAACTATCCGCTGTCCCAGCCCTCAGACCTGCACGAACTCGCTCCCGTGCGGGTCTGTCTGGTGTTCTCCTGATTCGGTCTGACAGCGCAGCTCCCGGACCGCGGGTCTGGGAATCGGGCGCTGGGCCGAGTAGGATATCCCGGCAGACCGCGCTGCGGTCCACGATCTGACGCGAAGGAGACGAACGCGATGTCATACCCATCCCCGGCAAGCATTCACGCCCGTCTGGGTCATCCGGTGATTGACTCTGACGGTCACTGGATCGAGTTTGAACCCGCGGCCCTGGATTATCTGCGCCAGGTCGGCGGCCGGCGCATTGTTGAACGCTACCAGCAGGTCGCCAACCAGTTCGGCAATAAAAAGTGGGCCCGGATGTCGCCCCAAGACCGCCGTGAGCGGCGGATGCTGCAACCCGCCTGGTGGGGCGTGCCGGCCAGGAACACGCGCGACCGGGCGACAGCCATGCTGCCCGGACTGCTGTACGAACGGATGGACGAGCTGGGGCTGGATTTTTCGGTCATGTACCCCACCGGCGGGGCTCTGTTTGCGCCCTTTCTGCGGGATGAAGAGGTCCGCCGGGCCGCCTGCCGGGCGTTTAACATGTATACGGCCGATCAGTTCAAGGGCCTGGAAGACCGCTTGACCCCGGCCGCGGTGGTTCCCATGCACACGCCTCAAGAGGCGGTCGAAGAGTTGGAGTTTGTGGCCAGGAACCTCGGTGCCAAGGCGGCCATGCTGGCCAGCCTCCAGCGCCGACCGGTCCCGGCGGTGGCCAAAAACACGCCCGAGGCGAGCCGCTACGCCCAGTGGCACGACACCCTGGGGCTGGACAGCGAACACGATTACGACCCGGTGTGGGCCAAGTGCCTGGAACTCGGCATCCCGCCCAGCTTTCATTCGGCCTCGTCAGGGATCGGGCTGCGGACCTCAATCTCCAACTTTGTGTATAATCACATCGGCCATTTTGCCGCGGCCAGCGAAGCCGTCTGCAAGTCCATCTTTCTAAACGGAGTGACCCGGCGCTTTCCGGGCCTGCGCCTGTCCTTTCTGGAGGGCGGGGTTGGCTGGGCGTGCAGCCTGTACAGCGATCTGATCGGCCACTGGAGCAAGCGCAACCCCGGGGCGCTGGAGGCGGTCGATCCGGCCAACCTGAATCACGAACTGCTCATGGACCTCGTCCAACGCTACGGCTCTGCCGGGGTGGTGGAGAAGGCCGGCGAGCTGCGCGCCGCCATCGGCCACGGGTTGCTGACCGACCGCCCCGACGAACTTGACGACTTTGCCCGGTGTCAGATTGAGCGCGCCGAGGATATCCGGGATTTGTTTGTGTCGAATTTCTATTTTGGCTGCGAGGCCGATGATCCGGTCAACGCCTGGGCGTTTAATCGTCAGGTGAATCCGTTCGGGGCCAGGCTGAACGCGGTCTTTGGCTCGGACATCGGTCATTTTGACGTACCGAATATGACCGACGTGTTGGGCGAGGCGTATGAAGGGGTTGAGGACAGCGTTATCAGCCCGGACGATTTTCGCGACTTTGTGTTTGCCAATCCGGTCCGCCTGTGGACGGGGATGAACCCCGACTTCTTTGCCGGCACGGCTGTTGAGTCGCAGGTCCGGCAGTTGCTGTCCGACACCAATGGGGCTGCCGGGACGGCCTGGAGCCGCCCGTTCAAGAAAGCGTGAAGAGAGCGGGGCATGAAGACCGACGGCCTTTTTCAGCCCAGCGACGAGCACGCCCTGTTGCGCCAAACGGTGCGCGATTTTGCGCGTGAGCGGGTTGAACCCCAGGCGCTCGAAGCGGACAGACAAGAGCGCTTCAACCTCGGCCTGTTCCGGCAGTTGGGCGACCTGGGCCTGCTTGGGATATCGGTGCCGGAGCGCTACGGCGGGGCCGGTATGGACGCGGTGGCGGCCGTCATCGTCCACGAAGAGCTGTCGGCCGTTGACCCGGGCTTGTGTCTGGCCTATTTGGCCCACGCGATACTGTTTGTGAATAATTTCTGCCGCAACGCCAACGACGCCCAGCGCCGGCGCTATCTTGATAAAGTGCTATCGGGTGAGTGGGTGGGCGGCATGTGCATGACCGAGCCGTCGGCCGGCACCGATGTGCTGGGCATGAAGTCCCGGGCGGTCCGGCGCGGGGATAGCTATCATCTGAACGGCCGCAAAATGTTCATCACCAACGGTGCCCTCAATGATACCACGCCGGGCGATATCTTCCTGGTCTACGCCAGAACCGACCGGGGGCTGAGTTCGTTTGTGGTCGAGAAGGACTTCCCCGGCTTCTCACTCGGCCAACGCCTGCACGGCAAAACCGGGATGCGGGCCTCAACGACCGCTGAGCTGGTATTTGAAGACTGTGCGGTACCGGTTGAGAACCGTCTCGGCCAAGAGGGCGAGAGCCTGTTGCACATGATGCGCAACCTCGAAATCGAACGGGTCACGCTTGCTGCCATGTCGACCGGGATTGCCGGTCGGTGTGTCGAAATCATGACCCGCTACGCCAGCGAACGGACGGCCTACGGCGAGCCGATCAACGCCTTTGGACAGGTTCAGCGCTATATTGCCGATTCCTACGCCCAGTACATGGCCGCCCGCACCTATGTGTACCACACCGCCGCACGGATGAGCCTCGATAGCCCGGGCCAGCGGCTCGACTCGGATGGCGTCAAGCTCGTTGCCACCAGCATGGCCAAGCAGGTGGCCGACAACGCCATGCAGGTCTTGGGCGGCTACGGCTATTTCAGCGAGTATGTGGTTGAGCGCTTATGGCGGGACGCCAAGCTGCTGGAGATTGGCGGCGGGACGCTGGAGGCCCATCAGAAAAATATCACCAAAGATTTGACCCGCCGGCCGGAGGTGATCCGTTAGGCAGCGGGCGTGATGACAGCCTGCTGCTGCCGCAGGTCATCATCGTTCACTGTAGGGGACGAGCGATGCGCAAACTCTGGGACCGGGCCGTGGTCGGCCTGATGGTGCTCGTGATTGTTGTGTGTGGGCAAGAGTTGCTGGCCTCGCCGACGCCACTCAGCGAGGTCCGCTGTCTGGTGGCGACCGGTCTGGCCGGCCTGGTCATTATCTTCAAAATACAGGCCCTCAAAAACGTCCCGGCAGACGAGTAAGACCACCCGGCCCGCGGTGGCCCGCCGGGTGTCTCACCCTTGAAGCGGCAGCAGGACAAGCCTCCCTCCAATGCGCCCAAGGTGGAAACAGACCAGCGGCTTCAGCTTCCTGGAACTGCTCCTGGTCGTGCTGATTCTGAGCATCACCGTCGGCCTGGCGGTGCCGATGATCGGACAGCGCTTGAGCCGGGGCGACCCCCAGCAGACCGCCTGGCGGCTGCGCTCGGCGCTCGGCCTGATGCGGCTGTATGCCGTCCAGCGCGCCGAGCAGCAGGTCTTTGTGGTAGAGCCGCGCAGCAACGCCTACCGCCACCAAGGCAGCGGCGCAGTGGTCGAGGTCGCGCCCCGAGACGGCCTGTTGTCGGCCTCCGGTCGGTGGCTGGGCGAGGATGACGAGGTGGAGTTTCGTTTTTATCCAGATGGGACAAACTCCGGGGGAGAAATTCGGATTGAGCAGGCTCGGGTCGGGCCAGCCGCCGGCTCCCGGCCAGCCTTTGTCGTCGCCCTTGACCCGCTCCTGGGCACGGTCAGCGTCCGCCGCGAAGGAGGCTGAGGGATGGACACGCCACACCGCGCGCCGGCCAGGACCCGGCAGCCGCCGGCTTGGGCCGGCTTTACCCTGCTTGAAGTCATGATCGCCCTGATGATATTGGCGGTTGGCCTCGTGACCGTCCTGGAACTCTTCGCCGGCAGCATACGGCTCGGTGGCAGGGCATCCTCTCGCACCCAGGCCGCGCTGTACGGACAAAATATCATGGAGCGGCTCTTTGCCCAGACCGTTCTTGAAGACGGCGAGCAGACCGGGGAATTGCCCGACGGCTATAGCTGGCAGACCCTGGTCCGGGAACGCCCTCCAGACGACGCTGACCGCTTGCGCTCCGAGGGGGAGAGCCCGACGGATGTTCTGCATCTCAAAGAGCTTGAGGTGAGGATCGAGTGGCAGGAATCTTTCGTGCCCAAAGTCTTTGTCCTGCGCTCGCTGCGTGCTTTTACCGAAGAGGCCGAGGCCGGCCTCGACACGGACGCGGCCGAGGAGCTGGAGCCGTGAAACGCCTGGCGGCCGGCTTTACCCTGCTGGAGCTGCTGATCAGCCTGACCATCTTCAGCCTGATCATTGTGGCGGTCTACACCGCTCTCAATATCGGGGCCGAAGCTACCGCGCGGGGAACGGCGCGGGCGCTCGACAACCAGCATGCCCGGGCCGCGCTGTCGCTGCTGACCCGACAGCTCAAATCGGCCTATCCGCTCACCCTCCAGGACGAGGGCGAAACCTTTGTGTATTTTTTTGGCGGACCCCAGGAGCTGAGTTTTATCTCTGGAGACGGACGCGCCGAGGTGGGCGGGCTGAGCAAAATCACCTATTTTCTCAGAGAAGAGGACGGGCAGCGCAGCCTGTGGGTCCGCACCAGCGCCCCCGTCCTGCCGGTTGACCTGCTCAACGATGTTGAGGGCGGCGTGGTGCAGGAATCCCGGCTGCTTGCCCAGGTGGACGAGCTGCGTTGGGGCTATTTCGGGCAGCTCGAGACCCAAGACGAGTGGGCCGACGAATGGGACGGCCAGGAATATAGGCGTTTGCCCAAGGCCATCCGCTGCGCCTGGCGCGCCCGGCTCGGCCAGTTGCCCCTGGAGTGGCAGTTGGAGGTCCCGGTCCAGGGCCGCACCGCTCCCCCGGAACTGCGGGCCAGCCCGCAGAGCGGCAGCCCTTGAAGGCGGGAGGCGGGCCAGGCGGCGACAGGCATGAAAAACGAGCGGGGCCTTGTCCTGGTTGTGGTGTTGTGGGCGCTGATGGCGCTGATGGTGGTGTCCTTTGAGCTGTCGCGGACGATGCAGGTCGAGGCGCTGACCGCCTTGACCCATGCCGATCAAACCCGGGCCTATTATCTGGCCCAGGCCGGTTTTCACCGAACCCTGCACGCTGTCCTGCGGGCGGCCGCGGCGGGCGAGGACCTGGCCAATACCCCGGGGGCGCTCGATCCGTCGGCCGATCCCGACCCGGTCGACATCTGGCTGCGGGGTGACGGGCGCTGGGTCGGCGAAGCGTTTGGGGCCGGCGGCTATCGGGTCCGAGTCAGGGATGAGCACGGCAAGGTCAATCTCAACACCGTTGAGGAGCCGGCCCTGCGGGAGATGTTTGACCATCTTGACCTGGCACCCGGGCCGGCGCAGGAGTTGGCCGGCGCTATTCTGGACTGGCGCGACCCGGACCCGCTCGAGCGCCTGAACGGGGCCGAGAGCGACTATTATCTCAGCCTGCCGCTGCCCTATCCGGCCAAGGACGGCCCGTTTGACACCCCGGACGAGCTGTTGCTGGTGCGCGGGGTCAGCCCCGAGCTGTACGAGCGCGTTCTGACCGAGGTCTTTACCGTATACGGAGCGGACCGGGTCAACCTGATGACGGCCGGCCCGCTGGTCTTACAGGCGGTGTTAGGCATTGACGCCGAGGAGGCCGAGCAGCTTGCCGGGCAGCGGGCCGAGATGTCCGGGCCTGACGCCTCGGGCCTGCTGGCCGCCTATGGGCGGAGTTCGGGGAGCCTGAGCCTGCCGACCGTCATGACGATTTCGAGCGTCGGCTTCCTGGATGGGAGTCAGGTGACGCGCCGGGTGGCCGGCGTTGTTGAACGGCTGGGGGCCGGCCGCTTTCGACTGCTGCGCTGGCAGGACTGGGGCCGCCCCGAGCCGGCCAAAGAATAGCGTCTCGCCGGCCGGCCTCTCACTCGTCCTCCAACTCGTCCTCCAGGCTTTCCGCTTGCTCCTCCAAGCGGACGATCAGGGCGCTCAGGGC
Organism: uncultured Binatia bacterium (SeqCode); assembly: GCA_965242605.1. GTDB lineage: Bacteria > Desulfobacterota > Binatia > Bin18 > Bin18 > JAAXHF01. The sequence goes on from CBDESS010000001.1 coordinate 1,422,963, forward strand.
TTCAAAGACCGTATCGAGGTCGTGGCGGAACTCGTCTTCGGCTTCCGCACTCCCGGCGGCGACGCGCTCCTCACAGTCGCGGTTGACCTCGGCCACGGCAAACTTGGCCGCCTTGAGTAAACCGATCCAATGCCCCACCACTGCCAGTGCGTCTTCCATGCCGGTCTCCTTTGCGTGTGCGCTCCTGCCTGCTAAGCTTGGGCAGCTTAGCAGGCAGGAGCGGATTGGCGAAGATTGGCAGACGACGGCGCAAACAGGAGGCGCGTATGCGAGAGGTTGCAGTCATCGGCGCGAGCATGACCCGTTTTGGCAAATATCTCGATCGGAGTATGAAAGACTTGGCTCGGGAGGCGGTGGAGGGCGCGCTGCGCGCGGCCGGCGTCAAGCGGCGCGCGCTCGACGCCGCGGCGGTCGGCAACGCGGTGGCCGGCCTCGTCACCGGCCAGGAGTGCATTCGCGGTCAGGTCGTGTTGCGCGAGATGGGGATTGGCGGCATCCCGGTCATCAACACCGAAAACGCCTGCGCCAGCTCGTCCACCGCTTTTCATCTGGCCTGGCTGTACGTTGCCTCGGGCCTGTATGACACGGTGCTGGCCCTCGGCATGGAGAAGCTCTTCCACACCGAAAAACGGCGGACCTTCGAGGCCATTGGCAGCGCCATCGACCTGGAGCGGGCCGAGACCTTTGCGCGTGAAATGAGCGGAGAGCAGAGTGTCGGGGCGGGTGAATCACGCAGTGTGTTCATGGACTATTACGCCAATCTGGCCCGCCGCCACATGGCCGAGTATGGGACGACCAAAGAACACTACGCCCGGATTGCGGCCAAAAACCACACCAACGGCAGCCTCAATCCACACGCCCAGTACCAGACCCCGCGCACCGTTGACGAGGTTCTGGCCGCCCCGCCGGTCGCCGAGCCGCTGACCCGCCTGATGTGCTCGCCGATTGGCGACGGGGCGGCGGCGGTTATTGTCACCACTGCTGCCAAAGCCCGTCAGTTCACGTCCAGGCCGGTCTTTGTCAGAGCGTCTACGCTCGGCTCAAGCCAGAAGCGCGCCCCGCACGCCCCCGGTATTGTGACCAAGGTGGCCGACACAGCCTACGCTATGGCCGGGATTGGGCCGGACGAGCTTGACGTCGTTGAGGTCCACGACGCCACCGCGCCGGCCGAGCTGCTGGTGTACGAAGAGCTGGGGCTGTGTGAGGCCGGCGGCGGCGGCCGGCTGGTTGCCGACGGCCTCACCTCGCTGGGCGGCCGGCTGCCGGTCAACCCGAGCGGCGGCCTGCTGGCCAAGGGTCATCCGGTGGGGGCCACCGGGGTGGCCCAGATTGCCGAAATTTTCTGGCAGCTGCGCGCTCAGGCCGAGGAACGCCAAGTGCCCGGCGCGCGGGTGGGTCTGACCGAGAATGGGGGTGGGGTGCTCGGCGGAGAGAATGCCGCGGCCTCTATCCATATCTTTTCGGTCTGAAGACCTCGCTTGTAGGGAGGCGAGCTGTGGGGGTCAGCCTGCCGGTGTTGCTACTCGGTCTGCTCCAGGGCTTGACCGAGTTCCTACCGGTCAGCAGCTCGGGCCATCTGGTGGTGGCCCGGTACGCCATCCCCGGCTTCTCTCAGCCCGGCGCGCTGCTTGATGCGGCCCTGCATCTGGGCACGCTGGCCGCGGTGTGTGCCTATTTTCGGCGCGACCTGTCTCTCCTGGCGGTGGCCTGCGTCTCTCCCCACCATCCCGAGGCCGCAGCCTCACGGCGTCTGCTGTGGCTGCTGCTCGCCGGCTCGGTCCCGACAATGGCGGTCGGTCTCAGCTTTCGTGAGCAGTTTGAGGCCCTGTTCAGCGCCCCGCACAGTGCCGGGCTGGCCCTGCTGGTCACCGGCGGCCTGCTGTTTGCCACCGACCGGGTGCAGCCGCGGGGCCGGACCGAGATACGGCTGGGCGACGCGGCGCTGTGCGGGCTGGCCCAGGGCCTGGCGATTATTCCGGGCCTGTCCCGCTCGGGGACGACCATTGCGACCGGCGTCTTTCTCGGCCTGGAACGCGGGCTGCTGGTCCGCTATTCGTTTTTGCTGTCTATTCCGGCCGTTGGCGGCGCTTTTGTCCTGCAACTCGTGTCGCACTGGGAAGAAGTCGCCGGCGGGCTTGACCTGGTGTCCTATGCGCTCGGTGTCCTGGTCGCCGCCGGGGTTGGCTACGCCAGCATTCCGCTGCTGGTCCGCCTGACCCGGGCCGGCAGTCTCTCACCGTTTGCCTACTACTGCTGGGCGCTGGGCGGTGTGGCCCTGGCCCTGCCCTAGCGCCTACTGCACGACGAGGCCGCCTCGGAGCACAGCCATACCACCGCCTCGGCGATTTCCTGGGGACTGCCCAGATGCCCGACCGGCTCGGCTTGCGGCCATGCGTTCGGCCCGGTGGGGTTTGTGGCCGGTGATGCGGCCCATCATCAAGGTATCAATCGTGCCGGGGCACACGGCGTTGGCACGCCGGGCCGGATGTGGCATACTCCGTTTGCTGGTGACATAAACGCTGACAATGGCCGGCGGCCCCGCCATTGCCCCGAAGGCCGGGAAAACGCATATGACTGGTAATGGCCCAAGTCCCTGCCCTTGAAGGGCAGGTCAAACGAGCACGATGTCACGCTGGTGTGTCTTGGGCGTTGCCGCCGCTATCATGTTTGCCGACTCGGTCGGCTATACCCTGATTATCCCTGTGCTGCCAACCCTGGCGCGGGAGTTGGGCCTGACCGAAACCTGGGCGGGCATCTTTTACGCCTCGTATGGGCTGGTCTCCCTCATGCTCTACCTGCCCTTTGGCCATGTGGTTGACCGGGTCGGAGAGCGTCTGTGGCTTACGGCTGGAATGCTGATGCTGGGCCTGACCGCGGTGGCGTTTTCGGTCGTGTCGGGCTTCTGGCCTTTGCTGCTGTGTCGGCTCGCTCAAGGGGTGGCTGCCTCGGCGACCTGGGCGGCCACCCTGCCACTGGCCGCCCGCTTGGCCGATAAAGAGCAGCGCGGGCTGGAAATGAGTATTGTGCCTGTTGCCTTCAGTCTGGGGGCGATTGGCGGGCCGGTCCTCGGCAGTGTTGGCTGGGCGCGTGAGCCGTTTCTATATTTTGCCGGCCTGCCCCTTGTCCTGGCCGGCTTGGCCTTTGTTATCATTCCAGACCGCCGAACGACGGCTGGGTCTGCCGAGCATCTGTCGCTCGCGGCCCTGCGCCAAGTCCTGTCGGCGCGTCTGACGAGCGCCTGTCTGGTCATTCTGGTATCCTGCGCTGCGCTCAGCGCGATGGAGATGCTCCTTCCGCTCCAGCTTGCCCGAATCGGCTGGTCGCGCCACGAGATCGGTCTGTTGTTTACCGCCTGGGGGGCGGCCGCCCTGCTGTGTCAACCGCTGATCGGTGCCTGGTCAGACTGGCGCGGCCGCCAGGAACCGATGATCCTGGGCTTGGTGGCCGCGGCCTTCCTGATTCCGGGCCTGTTTGTGGCCTTGGGATCGGGGTGGTTCTTGGTCCTGGCTCTGGGGGTGATCATCGCCCTGTCGGCCGCCCTGGCCCCGTCCATGCCGCTGATTGCGGACGGGCTGAGCCACGGCCAGGCCGGCAAGGCGTTTGGGTTCTATAATGTCGCCTTCAGCATCGGCATTGTCCTCGGTCCGTGGCTAGGCGGCTATGTGACCGAGCACCTGCACGTTCTTGGGGCGGCGCTCCTGCTGGCGGCTGCGCTCGGGCTGACGGCCTGCGTACTGCCCCGCTTTCTGGCTCCGGCGTCCTTGGGGCCAGTCTCACAACCGGGAAGAGGGTCGTGTGCGCTGTCCACGCTGCGGAACGCACAATCGCCCGGCGGCCAAGTTTTGTGATGAGTGCGGAACCGCTCTGTCGCCCGTGTCCAGGGCCAGGGCGGCCGAGCGGCGGCAGTTGACCGTTCAACGCGCGTTTGAACGCTCAGCCTATGTCGAAGCGCTTGAACACCTCGGGCAGGGCTCGGCCCTGCTTGGGGAGGCTGCCCGAGGGGGCCGAACGGGCCGAGCAAGAGATGGATTTTCAGACCATGCGTGGGCCCGGGCTGATTGGCGACCAAGGGCTACGCCGACCAGGAGGTCTAAGGATACCTATGTACGGGCGCACGAGCTGGGAGACCAGATCGGGGCAGCCGTCCCGCGCGTTTTCCGCGCTGCGCGGGCTGTGGGTAGTCCACGAGATCCGCGGCGAACTCCAGGCGGCCCAGGAACTCGGCGAGCGGCTGCTGTCGATGCGCTCCAGCCTGCCCGACCCGGCCTCGCTGATCGAGGTCCACCGGGCGTGCGGCAATACCTTATTGATTGCGCGCCGCCAGGCGGCCAGGTCTTTGGAGCTACGCGCGGCGATGAGTCTTGGCCGGCTGTGGCAGGCGCAGGACAGGACGGACGAGGCACGGCGGCTGGTTGCCGAGGTAGACGAGTGGTTTGCTCCCGGCTTGGCCACCCCCGACCTCCGCCAAGCCAGAAGGCTCTTGGAGCGCTGGGCCGATACCTGATGCGACCATCTTGGGTTGGCATGCAGCCGTTTGGCTTTTTGGCCAAAAATGTGATGTGATATAGCGCTGAGAGGCTGACGAAGAGAAAGGAAGGCAGTCATGCGAGGCGTGTACGCATTCATCCTGTTCATCCCGGCGCTGGCCGGCGCAGTTGTAGCGCTCAGCGCCTCGCCCGTCTTGTCGCAGGGCTCACCGTTCCGCGTTGCCCGCCAGGAACCGCCGCCGTTGACCGTCTCGCCCTCGTTCGCCGGCAGCTCGCCCTGGCTGCCAACACCGGGCGTTGGCAATGTCACCGTGTCGTACACCTACCAGACCGCGGACGAATACTACCGCAAGACCTCACCGGGCAGCTCGGTCAAGAATGTCCCGACCCCCGGTGGCGAAGACCTCCAGCAGCACACCGTGTGGATCGATATGCTCTATGGCTGGTCGGACGAAATCGCCCTGGACGCGCGCCTCGGCTATGCCCAGAGCCATATGGCAGCCGGTTCGATTGACGAACGCAGCCCCGAGGGCCTGGCCGACGTGAACCTCGGCATCACCTATCGCCTGCTTGACGAAGCGATGAGCGAGAGCGACCTGTTGCCAAGCCTTGCCCTGCGCGTGGGCGGGATCATCGCCGGCGACTACGACACCGGCGCGATCAACGCCCTTGGCGACGGCGGTGACGGGTTTGAGGTCTCGGGCCTGGCCGGCAAGTTTTTTGCCGACCGCTTCGCCCTGTCCGCCGAGTTCGGCTACCGCAACCGCAACAACAAGGTCCCCGACAACCTGTTCCTGAAACTGTCCGGCGGGGCCTTGCTCTGGAACCGGGTAGGCTTGAGCCTCAGCTATGAGCGGGTGGACACGCCGTGGGGCAGCCTCGACATCGGCCCGGGCGAAGCCCCCGGCGTCTTTTCCCCGGCCCGCTTTCCCGAAGTCAAGGAAGAACTGGAACTCCTCGGCGGCAGCCTCAGCGTCGCCCTCACCGACCAGATCAGCCTTGGCCTGTCCTACGCCACGGTCATCAACGGCCGCAACACCGCAGCCTCCGACGTATTCGGCGTCTCCCTCGCCTACTCGTTCGACACCTGGGCATTCTGACAGGGCCGCTTGTCGCCCTCCACCGGCCGCCCGGCGTCGCTTGTGGTTTGGGCCGAAACGTGGCAAGACCCTGAGGGAGGGGCCTCGCCCCCTGCTTTTCCGACGACGAACAAGGAAGGCGCATGGAATTCGGCGTTGTGCTTCCCCCTGTCGGCGCGTTTGCCCGCGAGCGGGTGGCCCCAGCGGATTCATGTCGGTAGAGCAACAGAGCAGGGCAACAGAGGGGAAGCCGATGGACATGCAACAACATCACCGCCCGGGTGAGCAGAGCTGGATCGAGGTGGCCGGCCGCATGGCCGACGATTTTGCCCAGCGTGCCGCCCAGCACGACGAGGAACGCTCCTTTCCCTACGAAAACTACGCCCAGCTCCGCCACACAGGCTACTCGACCATGACCATCCCGACCGAGCTGGGGGGAGGTGGGGCCAGTTTACTGGAGCGGATCAAGGCCCAGGAGCGACTGGCCCAGGGCTGCGGGCCGACCGCGCTGGCGATCAACATGCACTTCAACATTCTCGGCGTAGTGACCGATGTGTGGCGCACGACCAAAGACACCCGGGCCGAAGCCCTGCTGCGCCAGATCGCGCAGCACCGCTGGATTGTCGGCGGCTCAGGCTCAGAGGCCGATAATGCGGTCACTGTGCTGCGTCCCAGGGCCACCGCCGAGCCAGCGCCCGGCGGCTGGAGGGTCAGCGGCAAGAAGATTTTCAGCACCCAGAGCATTGCCGTTGATCGCTATTTTTCCGAGGCCACCTGGGGGCCGGGCAGCAACCCCAAAGAGGGCAAGATCATTTCGTTTTTGATTCCCCGCGACACGCCCGGCCTGGTGATGAAAGACGACTGGAATACAATGGGTATGAGGGCGACCGAGTCCCGCAGTACCGAACTCCACAACGCCTTTGTACCGGACGAGGCGATTTTTCTGGAGCGGCCGGTCTTCAGTCGGAGCGGCATCCTGAGTCTGTTTCTCAAAGCCCCGTTCTCAATGGGCGCGGTCTATCTCGGCATTGCGGTGGCGGCCCGCAACTTTGTAGTCGAGTTCATGCGCGAGCGGTCGCGTTTTCCGCACAAGCGGCCGATGAGCCATCTGCCCAGCGTGTATAACAAAGTCGGTGAGATGGACATGCTGATTGAGGGCGCGCGGGCGGTGATGTGGAAAGCCGGGGCCGAGGTTGAGCGCGATGACATCCGCCTGTGGGGCCGCAAAAGTGTGGCCGCCCGACTCGTCGCCATTGAAAACTCGGTGCGCGTAGTTGACCTGGCCATGCGCACCGTCGGCGGTATTTCCTACTACAAGCGGCTGCCCCTTGAGCGCTATTTCCGTGACGTGCGGGCCGGCCTGTTTCACCCGGTTGACGCCGACGACACGCTGGAGCTGCTGGGCAAGACCGCCTTTGACATCTCGATGAGCGACGACGAGGCGGGCTGGGGCTAGGCCGCAGAGAGACCGAATCCGTCGCAGAAAGGAGACGATGACCAAGGCAGGCCACACGACACAACGCGGCCGCGGTCCTTCCCCCATCTATCTTGATGAAGACGGCCGGCGCGAACACTCGCACGTCACCTGCCACAGACGCCGCCGCATTGTCTTTGGCTGGTATGGCGGGAAGTTTTCGCACCTCGATTGGCTGCTGCCGCTGCTGCCAGCATGTCACCATTACTGCGAGCCGTTCGCCGGTTCTGCTGCCGTGCTGCTGAATCGAGAGCCAGCGTCGGTCGAGACCTGTAACGACATTGACGGCGAAGTGGTGCACTTCTTTCGGGTCTTGCGTGACCGTCACCAGGAACTGACGAGAGCGATCGCCCTGACTCCGTTCTCTCGTGAAGAATATCATCTCGCCATCTATGGTGGCACGGACGGCCTCAGCGATGTTGAACGCGCGCGGCGTTTTTACGTCAGGGCGCGGCAGACCCGCACCGGGCTCGCGCAATCGGCCTCCCTTGGCCGCTGGGCGAACTGCAAGGAGACCAGCCGGGCTGGGATGTCCGGCGTGGTTTCCCGTTGGCTGGGTGGTGTGGCCGCGCTCGATGATATCGCCCGGCGTCTGCTTCGGGTGCAGATTGAGAACAGGCCGGCGATTGATGTGATTCGGCTCTACGACAGCCCCAAGACCCTGTTCTACTGTGATCCGCCATACCTGCACGCCACACGCGGCGATGCCAAGGCTTACGGGTTTGAAATGGACGAGGGCCAGCACCGCGAGTTTGCACAAGCCGTGAACGCGTGTAGGGGCATGGTGGCCGTATCCGGGTATGATCATCCCTTGATGGACGAACTCTTCAGTCCTGGACGCTGGCTCAAGACCTGTGGCCCGGACAAGACCATCCACTCCACCAAAGGCACTCGGCGCGAAGTGCTCTGGACGAATTATGAGCCGGAAGGACAAAAGAGACTCTTTGCATGAGGCCAGAAGAAATACTGCCTCACATCTATGAACGCGCTGCTGAGACCTTGCACACGTCGGTGATCCCTGACTCTGATATCAGGGGGCGGGTTGATGATGTCTGCCGTTGCATGAGCAATCGCGCTGGGGTGCGCTTGCTCATGGCGTGCCTTCTCGGAAAGCTGGACAATCCCAGCGTCGATCCGCGTAAGCCATACACCGCGATCGGTAGCGCTGACAGCTTTTCTGGCCGCACCTATGATGAACACTATCTGACCAAGTTCATCAACGACCACCGCTTGCCCGCCAATCCGACAACGGCCTTCCTCACGCCAACGCTGCGGAATATCGACTATCCGCTGACCACTGACCGTGAGCTTGTTGGCAGGCCGCGCGGCCTCTACAAAAAGACACTCGAACTGTTGGAAGATGTGGCCGAGCAACGGATAACCGCTAACGTGCTGTTTGTTGAAACCGTGCGCGTCTTGATACTGCTGCGGAATGAGGAATCGGCCCGTATACATTCATTGCTTGAGACATTGAAGCGAAACGAAGGCGCTTTGCCGCTTTCTTCGGAGGCTATCGTTAGCCTGATAGGCCAGCACCTGGCCTGTCGGAATGCAAGCCGTCTGCCTGTCCTTGTTGTGGCTGCCGCCTATGAAGCGGCGGGGGAGCGGCTTGCTGAATGGATGGTGCCGATGAACCCGCACAATGCAGCCGATTTGCAGACCGGCTCGTTGGGAGATGTAGAAATCTGCCTCATCGGGGAAAACTCTGTCGTGACCGCTTACGAAATGAAGACGAAACGTGTCACACCAGAGGATATTGATGCGGCAGTAACCAAAATCGCCAGATCGCCGAACAGGATTCATCATTACCTGTTTGTGACCACGGATGTGATTGACCCTGTCGTGACCACATACGCGGCCACGTTTTACGAAAAGACGGAGGGAACCGAGATTGCCATTTTGGATTGCGTTGGTTTTCTGCGACACTTCCTGCACCTGTTCTACCGCATCCGCACTGACTACTTGGATGCGTATCAGACCCTGGTTCTCAATGAGCCTGATTCAGCCGTCAGCCAGTCCCTCAAACAAGCCTTCCTCGCCTTGCGGCAAGCTGCCGAGAGCGACGATCTGTCTTGACAAGGGCTTCTGATGTTCACAATCAACAAGATTAGTGCGGATTTTTCTGCACAATCCACAAGGGTGTTGCTGATGGTCCCGACTCGCTACTTCCACAGGCACTCGAGGTGGCGATCGGCCAGCCAGCCGCGCCGGCCGTCACAGCGGGCAATCTGATGCCAGCCCGGGCGGCTGGCCAGCAGGCGGACGAGCGCGCCCTGTTTGAGGACAAAGTGCTCGGTTCCGGTCTCGACTGGTTCAAAGCGGGCCGGCGTCTGCCCGTCGGCCAGCACGACCGCCGGCCGTCGCCAGTCGTTGAGAAAAATCTGGCGCATCAGCGATAGGCCGGCCACCACGAACAGCCCGCCCGCCAGCAGGGTCGCGGCCACCAGCCAGCGCGGCCGGCGGGGCCACAGTAGATAGCCGGCACAGGCTACGAGAGCCAGGCTGTAGGCGGCACTCGCCATCCACACCAGGGCGTTGGTAGAGAAGCGGTGGGTGAGGGGAAAGGCCAGGGTGTGCCACAGCCGGGGCGGGCAGCCGTCTGCCCCGGCGACCGACCGGGCATAGGCCAGGTTAGTCTCAATATCGGTGTCGCCGGGCGCGACGCGGCGGGCCCGCTCATAGTTCAGAATCGCTCTGCCAAGCCGGCCCTGTTTGAAATAGGCGTTGCCCAGGTTGAAGTACAGGTTGCCGCTGCGATGGCCGGCGGCCAGGAGGTGTTCATAGGCCCGGGTGGCCTCGGCGTACCGCCCCTGGCTGTACAGGGCGTTGGCCTGGAGAAAGGCAGTCTGGGGTGCGTCGGCTGCCGCGTCCGTGCCGCCGGCGAGCAGGCACAGGACGGCGATGCAGAGGCCACGCCACATCGGCCCGGGCGTCACAACTCCTCAAAACACTCGGTCTGAATCATGTCGTCAAGCGTCTGACGGCGGGATACCAGATAGGCCCCGCTGGTGTCGAACCACACCTGGGGCACGCGACCGAGCGAGTTGTAGTTGGAACTCATGGTCTCGCCGTAGGCACCGGCGTCGTGGATGGCGAGCAGGTCGCCGACCTCCGGGATCGGCAGGGGACGGGGGTCAAGCATCTCGTCGGCATCACGGGTGAATATGTCGCCCGACTCGCACATGGGGCCGGCGACGATCAGGTCTGCCTGGGGCTGGTCGGCTCGGCCTATGACTTCGATATGGTGGTAGGAGCCGTACATGGCCGGACGGACGAGGTCGCAGAAGCCGGCGTCTACCATCACAAAGGTCTGGCCCGGGCCTTTGTGATTGGTCCGGGTCGATTTCAGGCCGTGGACCCGGGTGATGAGAGACGCCCCGTCAGCGACAAAAAAACGGCCCGGTTCAATCTCGACCCGGATGGCACGGCCGGCCGCCTCTTGAAACGCCTGTTGGGCGGAGCGGAACACTGCTTCGCAGGCCGCCAGGTCAATGCTGGCCGACCCGGGCGCATACGGGTGGGGAATACCCCCCCCGAAGTTGATCGCCTCGACCTGGGGAAAGAGCGGCAGGTGTGCGGTAAAAAAATCGACCAGGCGGCCCATGTTGGCCTGAAACTCGGAAATCTCAGGACCGGTTCCAATATGGGCATGCAGCAGGCTGACTGTGAAGCCGGCAGTCTCAAGGTCGTTTGTGATGGCGTCGATATCTTCGTACCACAGCCCGTGTTTTGAGCTGGGGCCGCCGGTATCGCAGGCCTGGACGTGGCCGTGACCGAAGCCGGGGTTCAGGCGCAGGCCAATCGCACCCCGATAGCCGGCCCGGGCCAGGGCCGCAATCATGGACGGGGTACCGATGTTGGGCAGGATGTTCTCGGCCACAATGACCTCAAGGGCGTTATCGCGGAAGACATCCGCGGTGTAGAGAATTGTGGGGGGATGCTGGTCGGACGGAAAACCGGCCCGCAGCGCCCGCAACACCTCATTGCCCGATACCGCGTCTATCCATACACCGTTCTGCCGCATGGCGTGCAAGACCTGGTGGCCGGAGCAGGCTTTCATGGCAAAGCGGGCCTGGAGACCCGGGCTGGCTGTCATGTCGTTGATGGCGGTGATCTTTTGGCGGATGACTGCGGCGTCATACAGCAGGAAGGGAGTGCCGACTTTGTGGGCCAGTGCATCGAGTGCGGCCGGCGACCAGCGTCGGGTCAAAGGGTCTGATGGCATGATGTGGGTCCTCAGTCCGCGGCGGCCAGCGGCTGGTCGTCTTGTTTGTGCAGCGCCCAGAATATGCGCTCCGGGTTCATCGGGAGTTCCTGGAGGCGCACGCCGGTCGCCCGGTAGATGGCGTTGGCCAGGGCGGCCGCGGGCGGTACAATCGGCACCTCGCCCACCCCGCGTAGCCCGTAGGGGCCTTCTGAGGCTGGGACCTCGGTCAGCGAGACCTCAATCAATGGCAAGTCAAGCGCAACCGGGCAGCGATAGTCGAGCAGGCTGGCGTTGGTCAGTATCCCCTTGTCAAAGACATATTCCTCGTTCAGGGCCCAGCCGATGCCCTGTGCCGCGCCGCCCTGAATCTGGCCTTCGACCTGGGCCGGATTGATGGCTTTGCCGACATCCTGGAAACAGGTGTAACGCAGGATTGTCACCTTGCCCGTATCCGGGTCAACTTCTACATCAGCAACGTGGGCGGCGTAGGCGTGGGCGGGTTGCATGCGGGTGGTGCTGCCGTTGCCGACGATCGGCCCGCTGCCCCAGGCAACACTCTCGCGGGCAAGCTCTTCCAGCGTTACCACCTGCTGTGGGTCGCTCGTGGCCCACAGCTTTGCACGGGCGTACTCGACCTCGTTGGCCGCGACCTTGAGCTTTTCGGCCGCCCGGGCTTTGAGCTGGCAGAGGACATCCTGACAGGCCTGATAGGTGGCCGCACTCATGGTATAGGTGATCCGGCTGCCGCCGCTGAGGTCGGCGTAGGGTGCGCTGTCGGTATCACCGACTTTGATGGTGACCTGGCTGGGGTCGAGCTGGAGTTCGTCGGCTACCATCTGGCTGATCGTCGTCCGTGTGCCTGTCAGGTCAACGGTCCCGACAAAGATCGCTACCGTTGCGTCGGGGTTGAGCTTGATTTCTGCGCTGGAGGTAAAAGACCCTCCGATCCAATAACCCAGGGCCAGACCCCGGCCGCGGTTGGGACCGTCCAGGGGTTCGGTCCAGCACGGGTGGGTTGTGATCTGGTCGAGCATCTGGCTGAGGCCGATGCGGTTGAGCGGCATGCCCAGCGGCAGGATATCGCCCTCCTGGGCGGCGTTGCGCCGGCGGAACTCCAGGGGGTCAATGTTGAGGGCTTCGGCCAGCTCATCCATGAGGGAATCAACGGCAAACCCGGCCGGCGTGCCGCCCGGTGCCCGGTAGGCGGCCACCCGGGGTTTGTTGGTGACCACGTCGTAGCCCTCGGCGTGGAGGTTGGCCAGTTTGTACGGCGCGAGGCCAACGAGCAGGCCGCGCGAGACCGGCGAGCCCGGAAACGCCCCGGCGTCGTAGCGCATGATGGCTGAGGCGGCCGTCAAGGAGCCGTTCTTTTTGGCCCCGGCTTTGACGGTAATCACCGCCGGCGAACCCGGGCCGGTCGCGCGCAGGACTTCTTCGCGCGAGATCACGAGTTTGACCGGCCGGCCGGTTTTTTGGGCCAGGGTGGCAACAGTTGGCTCAAACAAGGCCAGGGCTTTGCCGCCAAAGCCGCCGCCGATTTCCATTGGAATGATGTTCAAACGGCTGGCCGGCAGATTGAGCAGGGCGACGAGTTGGTTGCGAACGGTAAAATGCCCCTGGGCCGAGGTCCAGACGCTCAGCTTGCCGTCGGGTTCAACCCGCGCCGCGCAAGCCTGGGGTTCCATATAGCCCTGGTGGACCATCTGGGTGGTATAGGTCTTTTCCAGGACGATATCGGCCTCCTGAAAACCGGCTTCCGGGTCGCCGTGGGTGTAGACCGTGTGGGTGGCGATGTTGCTCGGCTGGGCCGATTTTTCCTGGGTCGCCTCTTCGGTGGTGTACAAGTCTTCATGTACCAGCGGGGCATTGGGCTGCATGGCCTGGAGCACGTCGCCGACCACCGGCAGTTCCTCGTACTCTACCCCAACCAACTCCGCGGCTTCCTCGGCTGTGAACGGATCGGTGGCGGCTACTGCGGCCACGGCTTGGCCATGATAGCGCGCCTTGTCTGAGGCCATGACCAGCTCCCGGATGGCGCTCATGTCAATGCTCACCTCGCCGACGAGGGGCGCGGTCGTGCCCTTGGCCAGGGGCGGCAGGTCGTCGGCGCAGATGACGGCTTTGACCCCGGGCAGGGCCAGGGCTTTGCTGGGATCAATGTTTTTAATCCGGGCGTGGCTGTAGGGGCTGCGGACCAGCTTGGCCCACAGCATATTGGGCAGGAGAAGGTCTGCGCCAAAAGCGGCCTTGCCGGTCACCCGCTCTGGACCATCGACCTTTGCCAGACGTGTACCAATAACAGTGTGTTCTGCCATACATATGCTCCTTTTTCAGGCGACGCGTGAAAGAGCCTGGGATGCGGCTTGGATGGCCTTGACGATCTTGTCGTAGCCGGTGCAGCGGCACAGGTTGCCCGAAATCGCCAGGCGAATTTCGGCTTCGCTGGGATTCGGGTTACGCTCTAAGAGGGATTTTGCCGACATGATGAAGCCCGGCGTGCAAAACCCGCATTGCAGTCCGGCGTTATCGACAAAGGCCCGCTGGACCGGGTGGAGCTGGTCTCCGTCGGCCACGCCTTCGACCGTCTGCACCTCGGCACCTTCGGCCTCCAGGGCCAAGACCAAGCAGGCGTTGACCAAGTGGCCGTTCAGTTTGACGGTGCAGGCACCACAGTTTCCGTTTCCGCAGCCCTCCTTGGGGCCCATGCAGTCCAGGGTATAGCGCAGGCTGTCAAGCAAGGTCTCGCGTGCATCAATAATCGCGGTGTGGGGGTCACCGTTGAGGGTGAGTTCCAGGGTCCGTTTCATTGGTGTCTCCTTACCTGTGCGTGCCCTTCATGGCCGGTGGCTCTTTGCAGTGCGGTCTGCAAGGTCCGGCGGGTCAGGACCTTGACCAGCTCGAGCCGATAGGCGGCTGAGCCGCGCACATCCGAGATAGGCCGCGCCGCTTTGGCCGCCAGCTCGCCGGCCTCGGCGATGGCGGTCGTGTCCAGGACCTTTCCGGCCACAAACGCCTCGGCTTCGGTGGCACGGACCGGGGTGGGCGCAACCGAGGCGAGCGCGATCCGGGCCTGCTGGCAGCGTTGGCCGTCGCTGCTGAGCTGAACAAACGCGCCAACTCCGGCCACCGCAATATCCATTTCCTCGCGCGGGATAAAGCGCAGATAGGCCGCGCCAGAGTTGGCCGGTGGTGGCGGGATCTGTATCTCAAGCAGCACTTCTCCGTTGCGCAGAACGGTTTGCCCCGGGCCGATAAAAAACGTCTCTGCCGCCAGCTCGCGGTGTTCGTTCGGACCGGCAATCACCAGCCGGCTGCCGTATGACAGGACCGGCGGTACCGCGTCGGCCGATGGCGCGGCGTTGCAGATATTCCCGCCCAGCGCGGCCCGGTTCTGAATCTGGTACGAGCCGATCAGGCCGCACGCCTCGGCCAGGGCCACGTAGTATTCCCTGACTGCGGCAAAGCCGGCGATGCGGGTACACGACACCGCGGCACCGATGCGCAGCCCGTCGGTGCCGTAGGCCAACACGTTGAGTTCTGGAATGTTTTTGATGTCTATGACCAGACCCGGGCGACGGCGGTTTTCTTTGATCTGGGGGATCAGGTCGGTCCCCCCGGCCAGGGCGCACGCCTCGCCGTTGGCGCGGCTCAGCATCTCAATCGCCTGGTGTAAGGTGTCTGGGGCAGCGAAATCAAACTCATGCACAGCGGCGTCCTCCTTCTGCCGGCGTAGCCTATCGCGTCAGCAGGAGCGAAAGCAAGATGCGGGGGTTCGGGGGTTGTGTTTTCGCACCAGTTGACGCCTGTCGGCGTGGAGGTGGTTCATTCTGGCGGTTCATATCGGCGCGGAGGTGCTGCATGTCGGCCCGCAACTGGCCCATGTCTTCCCGCAGCCCGTGCTGCCCTTCTTCAAGCCGGGTCAGCCGCTCGGCAATCTCCCGGTCGGTCAGGGCCGGGGCCGCCTCCACCGCCCACAGGGGGTCAGGTACGAGGAGGAGTGCCAGGATGTAGCAGACAAAGGATCGGTTCATGAGGGCACTCAAGGCTGGGCCAGAGGGAATGTCAAGTCATTGGAGAACAGGACTCAGGGCGACCCGGCTCGCGGTGGCTTGACTGGCCGGTCGGGCGGCATTAGCGTGCCGGCCATGAGCGATCGGCACGACAGCCCTGCGCCGGCCTGTACGCAACGGCAGCTCAGTCAAACGGAAAACAAGGCGCGGGAGATCCGGGCCAAGGCGCTGGAGTCTGTACTGGAGGAGGATGGGCTTGTGGTG
Organism: uncultured Binatia bacterium (SeqCode); assembly: GCA_965242605.1. Taxonomy (GTDB): domain Bacteria; phylum Desulfobacterota; class Binatia; order Bin18; family Bin18; genus JAAXHF01. The sequence goes on from CBDESS010000001.1 coordinate 1,438,484, forward strand.
CCCCGGGATCTGGATGCGGTTCTGGAGGCGTATGAGAATGACATTGGGCCTCTGAACGGGGCCAAGGTGGTTGCCCGGGCCTGGGTTGACCCGGCGTATAAGGAGCGGCTACTGCAAAACGGGGCCGGGGCGATTGCTGAGCTGGGGTTTGGTGGCTTGCAGGGCGAGCGGCTGATGGTGGTGGAAAACACCCCTCAGGTTCACAACGTGGTTGTGTGCGTTTTGTGCTCGTGCTATCCGTGGCCGGTCCTGGGCCTGCCGCCGTTCTGGTATAAGAGCCACGCCTACCGCTCGCGGGTCGGTGGCCGGCCGCGTGAGGTGCTGGGCGAGTTTGGTCTGGAGGTCGACCCGGAGCGGGAAATCCTGGTCTGGAACAGCAGTGCCCAGACCCGCTATATGGTGCTCCCGCAACGGCCGGTCGGCACTGAGCGTACGGGCGAAGACGAACTGGCAGGGCTGGTCACGCGAGACGCGATGATTGGCGTGGCTGAGGTCCGGCTTGATACACAGGTGCGGGAAATCAGCGCTGACCGTCGGGTTGCCGATATGGCCGGACAGGCCGCCCTGCCGCGGCAGAGCGGCGAGCTGCTGTTCCAGGACCCGTGGGAGGGTATCGCTTTTGCCATAGCGGTTGCGCTGTGCGAGCGGGGACACTACGCCTGGGCGGATTTTCAGGCGCGGTTGATTGTCCATATCGCCGCCGCCGACCGACAGGGGCCTGATATCGGGCCGACATATTATGAGTGCTGGCTGGCCGGCCTCGAATCGCTGCTCATGGACCGGGGCATTGTCTCCCGCAAAAAGCTGACGGCTCGCGCCGGCTGGCTGGCCAGAATGGCCGCGCCCCAGGATGGGCGTATGTGGCTGGTACGGGATTTTGATGAGGACTGAGATTGATACGCCGCGGCGGGGGCGTTGTCGTCTCTGGCCGTGGCGGCAGGTGGCGGCAGGCAAGACTTGACAGGCCGGTGAAAAATGGCAATACCGAGCGCTATGAGCTCCAACGATTCAGCCGGGTCGGATCACAGCCAGGACAACAGCGCGGCGCGGGCGCTCTTTGAGCGCTACGAGATTGACAGCCGGTTTTTTGATGAGACCTTTGAGTCTGAGGGCCGGCCTCGCGTCCACTACCGGATGCTTATTGACGCCATGCGCGAGATGCCCCGGGACGAGGTGGAGCGGCTCCAGGACCGGGTGACCCGCTCATTTCTCCACGAAGGCATTACCTTTACAGTGTACGGGGACGAGGAGTCGGTTGAGCGGGTTTTTCCCATCGACTGTGTCCCCCGTCTCCTACCAGCCCGGGAGTGGGAGGGTCTGGAGTGCGGTCTCATCCAGCGGGTACAAGCCCTGAACCTCTTTCTGGCCGATGTCTACGGCCCTGGCCACATTCTGAATGATGGCACTGTGCCGCGCGATCTGGTGCGCGGCTGCCCCAACTACCGGCCCGAGATGGAGGGCGTACAGGTTCCGCTCGGGGCCTATGTGTCGGTGTGTGGCAGTGACATTGTACGGACCGAGGAAGGCTTCAAGGTGCTGGAAGACAACCTCCGGGTCCCATCCGGGGTGTCGTACATGCTGGCCTGCCGGGATGCGATCCGGCGCGCCTTCCCCCGTCTTTTCCGCCGCTATCGCGTCCGCTCGGTTGAGCATTATGGCCAGGAACTCCTGGCGGTCTTGCGCTCCCTCACGCCCCGGCCGGGAGAAGAGCCGACTATCGCCCTGCTCACGCCCGGGGTCTATAACTCGGCCTACTACGAACACGCTTTTCTGGCTCGGGAAATGGGCATTGAACTGGTCAGGGGCGATGACCTGATTGTGCAGGGTGAGCGTCTGTACATGCGCACCGTCCAGGGGTTGCAGTCGGTGGATGTGCTGTATCGGCGGCTTGACGACGACTTCCTTGACCCACAGGTCTTTCGCCCGGATTCCTCCCTGGGTGTTCCCGGGCTGTTTGAGGTCTATAGTGCCGGCAACCTCGCCCTGGCCAACGCGCCTGGTACCGGGGTGGCCGACGACAAGGCGGTGTACGCCTATGTGCCGCGTATGATCCGCTATTACCTCGATCAGGAACCGCTCCTGGACAATGTAGAAACCCACCTGTGCCGGGAAGCCGATGAGTTGGCCTACACCCTGGACCACCTCGATCAACTCGTGGTGAAGGCGGTCGGCGAGTCGGGCGGGTACGGAATGCTGGTCGGGCCGCATGCCAGCCAGGCAGAGCGTGAGGAGTTTGCGGCCAGGCTCCGCGACCGGCCCGACAACTACATCTCCCAGCCCACCCTGGCCCTGTCACGGGCACCCTGTCTTATTGACGGGCGGCTTGAAGGGCGTCACGTTGACCTCAGACCCTTTGTGCTCCACGGGGTAGACACCCGGCTGGTACCGGGCGGGCTGTGCCGGGTGGCCCTGCGCAGGGGCAGCCTGGTGGTCAATTCGAGCCAGGGCGGCGGTTCCAAAGATGCCTGGATTATTGAACAGGACGAGCTATGATACTTGCCCGTGTCGCCGATTCCTTCTACTGGATGAACCGCTATCTGGAGCGGACTGAGCACACCGCCCGCCTCCTCGGGCTGCAACTCGAGCGCCTGCCTTCCAGCCCGGCCCGAGAAATCGCCGCCGGCTGGCGACGGCTCTTCCGCAGTATCGACACCCGTCCGCCAGGCGTGGACACCTATGGCGACCAGGAGGACGCGGACGACTTCTTTTTTGCCGATGGCTACGCCCTGACTGACTATCTGACCTTTGAGGTTGATAACTCCGTTTCTATCATGTTCTGTCTGACCGCGGCCCGGGAGAACGCCCGCCAGGTCCGCGACTCCATCAGCAACGCAATCTGGTCAAGCCTCAACCGCGAATACCTCCGCCTCCGGTCCCTGGCTCTGGTAGATGTGTGGGCTACAGAACCCGCCAGGCTCTACCAGGCTATCGTTGAGGCGGTGCAGCTTTTTGACGGTGTATGCACCAGTTCAATGCGCCGCGATGCCGGCTGGCACTTCATGCGCCTGGGACGGTTCCTGGAGCGCGTCCAGCTCATCGGCTCGCTGATCGGCGCACACTGCGCTGCGATCGAGGACTCGACCGGGGAGGAGGCAGACTGGGCCGGCCTGCTGCGGGGTTGTCATGCCTTTGAGGCCTACTGTCAGGTGCATGGGGCCCAGGTCAGGGGTGAAGAGGTGATGAATTTTCTGGTGTACGACCCCGAGCTGCCCTATTCGCTGCGTTTTGCGGTAGACCGGCTCCGTGGCAGCCTGGAGATCATTGATCCACGGCCCCGCGGCCGGCCTGCTGCGGAGCTACACCGTATTGCCGAACGGCTGGACGCGGCCCTGTCCCGTTCTGCGACCAATCCAGCGGCCGATGGACGAGACGAAGAGCGTTTCGCTCAGTTCGTGGCTTCGTGCCGACTATTCCATGAAGCCCTGGAGCGGGCCTATGTGTATTACCCGGGCGAACCCAACCCATGAGCGTCTGACAAGGGCCCCCGATGAAGCCTGACGAATCTGTACCGAGCAGCAACACCGTTGAGGTCTCTCTGCCTACCGACCTGTCGGCCCTTGCCACGCTCGCCCAGACCATACAGGACTTCGGGGCCGCGCACGCCTTGGACGAAGACCTCCAAGGACGCCTGAACTTGGCGCTGGACGAACTCATTACCAACAGCGTCAGCCACGCCTTGCCGGAGGTTGCCGAGCCCGAGCTGTGGCTGCGTCTCGCGCTTGGCCACGGTCAGGTAGTGGCGCAGATTGAGGATAACGGCGCGGCATTTGACCCCTTTGAAGAAGCCCCGGAGCCGGATACCAGCCTGGAGTTGATGGAGCGACGGATCGGAGGGCTGGGGGTCTTTCTGGCCAAGCAACTCACCGACAGCAGCGCCTACGAGCGTGTCGGCGACCGGAATCGTATTACCTTACACATCGTGATTGGGGGAGCAGCACAGTGACGAGTGAGAATACGCTGTCGGTGCAAACCGAGCGCAGTGACAAAGCCATAATCGTCTGTCCCGTGGGGCGGGTTGACGGGAGCAATGTCGAAATCCTGGAAAACGCTATCCAGGAACAGACGGAAGCCGGCGAACAAACCCTCGTGTTCGATTTGACCGACCTGAACTACATCAGCAGCGCGGGCCTGTGGGTACTCCTGGGAACGGCCCGTCGCTTGCAGGCGGAAGGGGGCGCGACTCGCTTCTGCGGGCTGGCCGAGCCCATAGCGCATATCTTTGAAATCAGCGGTTTCGCCAACATCCTGGCGATGTACGACAGCCGCAGTGAGGCCCTGAGCAGTCTGTGAAACGCATTCCACAAGGACGATTGACGATTCTGGATGAAACGATTCGTTCCCGGTACAAGTTGTCATCAGTTTCACTTTGTCCGAAAGAAAGGGGTCTATCTTGGAGAACTTACCCATCCGGCTTCTTGTGGTAGACGATGAAGAGGATGTTGAACTGCTGGTGCGTCAGAAATTTCGCCGGCGTATCCGCCGCGGCGAACTCGAGTTTATTTTTGCCCATGACGGCAAGGAGGCGCTCGAAAAGCTTGACGAGCATCCCGACATCCACCTTGTGCTCTCGGACATCAACATGCCGGTGATGGACGGGCTTACGCTGTTGAGCCAACTCAAGGATGTCAAACCCGATGTACGGGCGATCATCATCTCCGCCTACGGTGACATGAAAAATATCCGCACCGCCATGAACCGGGGCGCTTTTGATTTTGTCACCAAGCCGATTGATTTTCACGATCTCGAAATCACCCTTGAGAAGACAATCGAACATATCGAGGCCTTACAGGGCGCGCTACAGTCGCGCGACCGGCTGGTTGCCATCACGCGGGAACTCGAAGTGGCCAAGGAAGTCCAGATGTCTGTCCTGCCCAAGTCCCCGCCGAGTAGTGAGACCCACACCATCCAGGCGCGGATGATCCCGGCCCGCGAGATCGGCGGGGACTTCTACGATTTTTTCAGCCTTGATGAGCATCTGGTCGGGGTGGTCATCGCCGATGTTTCGGGTAAGGGGGTTCCGGCGGCGCTGTTCACAATGGTGACCCGGACCCTGCTCAAGAGTGTGGCCAAAAGCTCTTCATCGCCGGCTGACTGTCTGAGCAGGGTGAACGATCTGCTGGCAGAGGACAACGAGGCATTGATTTTTATTACCCTGTTTTACGCGGTGCTCAACCTGCGCAGCGGCAGCCTGCAATACTGTAACGGCGGCCACAATCCTCCCCGTCTGGTGCGCGACAGCTCCCAGGTTGAAGAGTTGCCGCCCACCGGCAACCTCGTCCTGGGGATAACCGCCGGGCACGACTATACCAACGCCGAGGTCCAGCTTGCGCCCGGTGACACGCTCTTCCTGTATACCGACGGAGTCACCGAGGCCGAGAGCCCCAGCCAGGAGGAGTTCGGAGAAGGGCGGCTCGACCAGAAACTCACCAGCCTCGGGCAGGCGAGCGTTGATGAAGTCGTGAACGAGGTGGTTGAGGCCGTGCAGGCGTTTGCCGGCGATGCCCCGCAATCGGACGACATCACCTGCGTGGCGATGCGCTTCAACGCCACGCTTCCATGAGAACCGGATGCTATCGTCGTTCACGGCCTTTGCATAGTGAAACGGAATAGAGTGGTCATCATGTTTCACTGTTTTCGAATAGCGCTGTTGGTGGTCCTGCTCGGGCTGACGCCGGCGGAGACGCGGTCAGACAGCCAGATTGTTTTTGGCCAGTCCGCGGCCCTGAGCGGGCCGGCCAGCGAACTCGGCCAGGGGATGCGCCTCGGCCTGCTGACGGCCTTCAAGTGGATCAATGAGCAGGGTGGGGTCCACGGTCAACGTCTCGTCCTTGAGTCTCTGGACGACGCCTATGAGCCCGAGGCAGCCATCGCCAACACCCGTGAACTCATCAAGCGTGGCGTCTTTGCCCTCGTCGGCGCGGTCGGTACCCCCACCTCCACCGCCGCCCAGCCCATCGCCACCGAGGCCGGCGTTCCCTATCTCGCCCCCTTTACCGGGGCCGAGTTTCTGCGCGACGCCGAGACGCGCCCCAATGTGCTCAATGTGCGGGCCTCGTACTACCAGGAAACCGAAGAGATGGTGGCCCGCCTCACCGAGGACCTGGACATCCAACGCATCGGCATCCTGTACCAGAACGATTCCTACGGGCGGGCCGGACTGTCGGGCTTGCGCCGCGCCGTCACCCGCCGCGGCATGGACATCATCGCTGAGGCAGACTATCTGCGCAACACCGAGGCGGTGAAGATCGCCCTGCTTGACCTGCGCCGCTTCCGTCCCGAGGCCGTCGTCATCATCGGGGCCTACAAACCGGTGGCAGCCATGATCCGTTGGGCGCGACGGATCAGCTTCAACCCCTACTTCATCAACATCTCCTTTGTCGGCAGCTCGGCCCTGGCCAGGGAACTCGGCCCTGATGGAGCCGGGGTGTACGTCACCCAGGTCGTCCCCTTTCCCAGAGATGACAACCCGCCTGTGGTGGGGGAATATCGGCAGGCCCTGGCCGCCCTGGACCCCGAGAGCGTGCCGGGCTTTGTGTCGCTGGAAGGCTATCTGGCCGGCCGCCTGGTGATAGAGGGGCTGCGTCTGGCCGGGCGCAAGCCGACCCGGGAGCAATTCCTGAAAGGGTTGCAAGAGGCTGAAACTCTTGACCTGAGTGGCTTCCCCCTGCGCTACGGCCCAGATGACAACCAGGGGTCCGACCGGGTCTATCTGACAATCATTGACGAGCGGGGAGAGTTTCAGCCGTTGCGCAGAATGGTGCCGCAATGAATAATACCGCCCGCCCGCCCGCCAGTCCCAACGGCCCGCTTCCAACCGGTGTGCAGGACGGCACCGCAACGAGCAAGAGCGACCGCCCCACCGCCGACGCCAGCGACACCCCAGCGGCACGACCCGCCATGCCCGCGGATGGCTCAGAACCAGACAAGAAGCGCTGGCTTGGGATTGGTCCGCAACTCTACCTCGGCCTGATAGGCGGCGTCCTCCTCACCCTGCTTGCCAGCCTGGTGGCCTATTTTTCCTTTCGTCAGATCCTCCGCTACGAAGCCCGACTTGCTGATTTCAGCATCCCCAACCTGAGCAGTGCGATAGACACGGCCCGCCAGAGCGCCGCGGTGGTCAACGGCGCGTTGCGTCTCATCTCTGCCTCTTCACCCGAGCAGCATGAGGCCGTGGCCAAAGCGGTTGCGGACGAGCGGAGCGCCCTTGGCGCGCTCATCAACGAGTTGGAATCCCGCTCCGCCTTTGGCGAGCGGACCCAGTTGATCAAAGAGCACCTCAACGAACTCGGCGGCTATATGGAAGAGATTCGAGACTCGGCCGCCCGCCGGCTTGTCATCGCCGATATCCTGGAGCGTCTCAGGGGAGAGCTGGCCGAGACCAGCCGGCGCATTGAGCGCCACATTGTGACCGCTATTGACGACCAGGGCTTTTACCTCGTGGAGGGTCTGCGCAGCCTGACCGACCAGCCCAGCCCGGTGGCCGAGCGGGCCTCCGAGACCGAACTGGCCTACTATCGGGACCTGACCGAGGTAAGCCACCAAGCCAACCTGGCCGTGCTGCTGCTTGACGAAGCCTTTGTCCTGTCCGACCGGGGGCTTCTTCTGCCCTTGCGGGAACGTTTCCGCAGCGCCGCCCAGAACTTCCAGCGCGCCTATACCGGGCTGTCGTCTCGTATCTCCATATCAGACAGCCTCCTGAGCGGAGACCTCGGTACAGACCTGGGACGCATCGCGCAAATAGGAGAATCCGACAGCGGCGGGATCATTCCCCTCCGCCAGGAAGGCCTGCTGCGGCTGGAACAAGAGCAGGAAGCACTGGCCAAAGCGCGCACCGCTTCCAGCCTGCTGCTGGCCGAAGTGAATAAACTGGTGACGGGGATTAACGACGACGCCGTCAACGCCAGTAACGCCTCACAGTCCGCGGCCCAGACCGGGCTGCTGCTCCTGGTCATGCTCAACATCACGAGCGTCACCGGCGCGTTCCTCATCGGTTGGCTGTTTGTGGGCCGCCACCTCGTCCGCCGCCTCGTCGGGCTGGCCGCGGCTATGCGCTCTATGGCCGGCGGCAACCTGGAAGTGCCGGTCAAGGTCAAGGGTAATGACGAAGTGACCGATATGGCCAAGGCCCTGGAAGTCTTCCGCCGCCACGCCCTTGAGGTCCAGCGGCTGAACCTGGTCGAGAAGCTGGCCGAAGAGGTGAACACCAAAAACCACGACCTGGAGCAGACCCTTGCCAACCTCAAGAACGCCCAGGAACAGATCGTTGCCGAGAAAAAGCTCTCCTCACTCGGCCAGCTGACCGCCGGCGTAGCCCACGAGCTCAAGAACCCGCTCAACTTTGTCAACAACTTCTCGGATGTCTCGGCCGAGCTTGTCGATGAGATTGAGGAAGTGATGAGGGAAGCCAAAGACGAGCCGCTTGACCTGTCCGAAGAGATCAGCCCCATCCTCTCAGACCTGCGGCTCAACCTCCAGAAGGTCAAAGAGCACGGCCAGCGCGCCGACAGCATTGTGCGCAGCATGCTTGACCATTCCCGGGCCACCCCGGGCCAGTGGCGGGCGATTGACGTCAACGCCCTGCTCAAACAGTATGTCGAGCTCGCCTACCATGCCATGCGCGCCCACAACACGAACTTCAACGTGACCCTGACCGATGACCTTGACCCAGACATGGGCCAATTCTCGGTCATTCCCCAGGACCTCGGCCGGGTGTTTCTCAACCTGGCCACCAACGCCTACCAGGCGATTGAAGAGAGACGCCAGCAGGCGAACGGCGGCTATGATCCGGAGTTGCGCATCACCAGCCGTCGCCTTGAGGAGCAGGCCGAGTTCTGTATCCGTGACAACGGCATCGGTATCCCAGAGGCGATGCGTGAGCAGATATTTGAGCCGTTTGTCACCACCAAAAAGCCGGGCGAAGGTACCGGGCTTGGCCTGTCCCTGACCACCGACATTCTCACCCGCCACGGCGGCTCCATCCAACTCGACACCGAAGAGGGGGCTTTCACCGAGATGCGGATCGTCCTGCCCCTCGAACCGCCTCCCGAAGCGGCAGAAGCGGCCCTGGAGGAGGAAGACCGGGAAGAGGCGACCTGACCCAAGGGCCTCCCTCTCTCCCGCAGGCCGGCCCGTCGCCAGGCTCACGCATTCCAGACCAGTTCCACCAGTGGGACCTCCCAGGCTTCACACCGGCAGCGGTCCCTATAGGCTACGTCCCCGTCGTCACGCCGACGCTGTACCATCGCCACCACCCGGCCACTGTGCCCGTACCCATGCCGGCCATGCGCTTTGTTACTCAGGGCGGCAATGGGAAGATCGTGACTGAAGATTTTTGTGCCACGCTGGTCAGATTTCAGCACAACCGGGTCGCCCGTGTTCAGCCGGCTCAGGACGGTATGAAGTGTGTGCTCCGGCGCAAACTGTCCGGCATAACTGAGGTAGAGGTCTCTCATGCCCAGCACTTGATAGCGCTTGGGCAGGTACTGACCCGGAGGTGAGACCGACCGCTCCAGGCAGGCTTCTTCAGCCAGCAGCTCGAGGTGCGGGTTCTGGACATCCTGTCGCCGACAGACGACCAGGGAGTCCCTGGCCCGGGTCATGCCGACATAAAACAGACGACGCTCTTCTTCCCGGTCATTCTGGTGGCGCGTCTGCCAGCCGCCGTCCAGCAGAACCACAAGCGGAAACTCCAGACCCTTCGCGCCATGAACCGTGCCCAGGTGAACCCCTTCTCCGCGACGCTGCTCGCGGCCAGCCTCGCGTAAGGCGTCCACCAGATACGCAGAAAAAGCGCTGACGGGCAGCTCAACACCGCCGGTTTCTGCTTCCCAACTCTCCACCAGGGTGCCCAACTTGTTGCTCCAAGGGCCGGGAGCAAGGTTCAACTCGGCGATCCAGTCCCTCAGCCGCTCGGCGTCCATCAAGGCTTCTCGCTGCCGGTCCAGATGACACAGCAGAGCGTCAAACTCCCTGATACGGAGCAGAGGGAAGGATTGCCCGGTTTCCAGAGGAAGGCTGATGGGGATGTGCTCATCTTCCAGAGCCGAACGCATATGGGTCAACTCCGGTTTACCGATACCGTGGCGGGCAAGAATGGCGCAGTCTGTCCACCGCAGCTCAGGCCACAGCCGTTTCAGTCGCTTGAGTTCCTGCACCACGGCCAGGGTTTGGGCACCGATGGTGCGGCAGGCAAGAAGCTGGACCTTGCCCCTGCTGACAGGATCACGCCCTGCGAGCACTCCTCCGGCCGGCAGCCCTTTGCGGGCGTCATTGATAGCGATTGTCTGCTCGGTCTTCATCCGGTCCCGGTTGCGGGCGATCAGGCTGTTGGCCGCGTTGATGATATGCCCGCTTGAGCGGTAGTTTTGTACCAGATAGCGGTGCTCTGCCTGATAATCCTGCTCAAACTGCCGAATGTAGGTGATATTGGCCCGGCGAAAACCATAGATGCTCTGGTCGTCATCGCCCACCGCCAGAATACTGAGTTTTTCTTCGCCCTCACTCAGGGTCCGACCGGCAATGGCGGAGATCATGTCATACTGGTGTTGGTCAATGTCCTGATATTCATCAACCAGGATATGCTGGAAGCCGGCCAGCAGTTTTTCCCGTATCTGGTCAGCGGCAACGCCTAGTGGCAGGATATCGCCCCGGAGCAGGGCCGTGGCTCTGGGAATGAGGTTGTTGAACACCTCCTCTTGGGGGCCGGTGTGCAGGCTGGCCCCGGTCAGACGCAGGGCCAAGCCGTGGAAGGTCTGCACGATAATCTCTCGGGCTTCACGGCCCAGCAGATGCTTGAGTCGCTTCCGCAGGGTGACGGCGGTGCTGTGATTGTAGCAGAGTACCAGGATACTGAACGGCTGAACGCGTTGGACCCGGGTCAGGTAGGCGCAGCGATGCACCACCACGCGGGTTTTACCCGAACCTGGTCCGGCCAGCACCAGCATGTTGATGTCTGCCGGGGCTTGCACAATTGCCTGCTGGTGCGGGTTGCCGAGCGATTCAACAATATCCCGGAGCGACCGCTGACTGGTGGCCAGTTCCAGCAACTTCCGCCGGTCTCTGAAATAGCGGGTGAGAAAGCTGGTGGTGTCCTGCTCAAAATAATCCCGCACCAGTCGCAGGGCGGAGCGCATCTTGTCCAGTCCCAGATGTGCATATTCGTTCATCACATGCACCTGGGTGACGCGGGCTTTGTAGTGGCGGCTGAGCGGGTCGTAGTCTCCTTTGTTGTAGCGACGCCCCTGCGCCGCGGGATTCACCTTGAGGGTCATGGCCTGACGGAAGACCGCCAGGCCGTGCTGGAGAAGAATGACGCCCTGCTCATGGAGAAACAGCAGGCCGCGTTCAATGGCTGCCAGCTCCTTCTCTGCGCGGACGTCCAGAGTCAGGTCCCGCTTGATCGCGTCGCGCAGGGCTTGCAGGGAGAACTCCACTAACACCTCTCCCTGGGAGGACTGCTCCGACGGAGGAATCGCATGATAGAGCGTATCCAGAATACGTTGGGAAAGCGCTTGGCGTTTCTCCATGATCGCTTCGATGGTGGTCCAGGTCCGGCACAGCGTCAGGTGGTAGTGGTCTCGATACGCGTAGCGCACTGCAACGCTGCCCCGCGCCCTGGCCAGCCCCCTGCCGTCTTCGGACAGACTCCTCAGCAGGGTGCGCAGCAGAGCGGGGGTGCTGAACTCCAGCCCGTCGTCCAACAGCTGCTGGTTCAGCGCCCGCAAATCGAGTGGGCAGGCGGTCTGGTCGTGGTCGTCTGGGTGGGCTTGCCGCAGCGCGGCCAGCATGGCACGTTCCAGACGGTACAATTTCTGGTGGACATCCCTGGCGTTGTTTCTCCCCTTGGGTCGCAGAAAGGCTTTCATCAGCAGGCCGTGGGACACGAGTCCGCTATCCGTCATCTGGTTGAGGATAGCCATGATATCGGTGGTCGCCAGGTGGTCCTTGTCTGTGAGGTGGTGGCCAATCTGCTCGGCCAGCCGGTCAACGCTGATGTCTTCGTCCGGGTCGGCATTGATGAGGGCGGACAGGAGCAGGTCCCAGCGTTGACGCTGAGGGGGGGAGAGGTGCAGGCGGTCCAGCTTGCTGGCCGCTTCGGCAAGGCTGCTGAACAGGGGCTTGCCCTGAAAGACCTGATTGACGTTCTCGTTGCGCTCCAGAAAACCACTCCGCTCCAGCGAGGCCACGGCCGTTTTGACTTTGGTATCGGCGGAGCGATCGTCCAGGTCAAAAGAGGGGTTGACTGCCTCGGCGCGAAGCAGTTCACCGGTAGTGAGGACGACGGCCTGGCCGGGTTTCTTCTTCTCCAGACGCCGGATGCCCCGGAGGATGTGCTGGATATCCCGTTGCCGGACTTCTGAGAGTGCGCCAAGTTTGAACTGGGCTTCAATATCCTGCTCGTCAAACAGCAGGACGCATTCGGCCAGCTGTTCATCCCGACCGGCGCGGCCAGCCTCCTGGAGATAGTTCTCCAGGGAGCCAGGAACATCGGCGTGAATGACCAGCCGGACATTCTCTTTATCAACGCCCATGCCAAAGGCGTTGGTGGCGCAGATGATACGGAGCTGGTCGTGGATAAACCGCTCCAGAATGTCTTTTTTGGCGGGAGCTTCCAGCCCGCCATGAAAATGCTCGGTCGCTAGTCCCTTCCGGCTCAGAAAGGCGCTCAGTTCTTCTGTCTGTCTTCGGGTGGCGCAATAGATGATGCAGCTTCCCTCTCCGGGAAGGCGCTCCTCAATCAGCTCTGCAATCCTGCCGCTTTTGGCCGCCTGGGTGACACGATGGACCTCGTAGGACAGGTTGGAACGCTCGACACCGGCCTGAAAGCGGGTGAGTTCCTGACCGAGCGTGGTCTGGAAGTGACCGCAGATATCCTCAATCACATCGGCTTTGGCGGTGGCGGTATAGCAGGCAATTGGCGGCGGAGGGTGCTGGGTCTTGTTGGCCTGCTCACGAATAAAGCGGCTACAGTAGAGGTAATCGGGCCGGAAATCGTGCCCCCACTTTGACAGGCAGTGGGCTTCGTCAAAAACCCAGCAGCCAATTTCGCGCTGTGAAAGGACGCGCGTCACCGACTTGTTCCGCAGTTGCTCCGGCGAAATATACAGCAGACCAATATCGCCCAGCCGGACCCGTTCAAGCACGGCCCCCCGTTCTGGCGGGGTCAGCAGTCCGTAGAGAGCGGCGACCGTGATGGAGCCGGTTTTCTTTGTGAGGGCGTCGACCTGATCTTTCATCAGGGCTTGCAGTGGCGAAATAATCACGGTCAGCAGCCCGCGCCGCTTATAGCGGACCAGAGCCGGAATCTGAAAACAGAGGGACTTGCCGCCGCCGGTGGGCAAAATGCCCAGCAGTGATTGGCCACTCATGCCGGCGCTCACAAGGTCTTGTTGCAGCGGCCGGCCGTCGCCGGTGGTGCGGAAGCCGGGGTAGCCGAAATAGCGCTGCAAGTGTTGCACCGGATCGTGATTGTCGGGGCAGTACGGACAGCGCTCTCTGCCACAGTGTTCCTCGCGGACCTGTTTGAGTAGCTCGGGTATGGCCGGAAAATGGTGGCGGACCCACGGGGGCAGCACAGAATTGCCGCCGGAGACGGTCAGATATGCGAGACAGTAGGGCAGGCTGACCCTCTGTTCGGGGGGACGGTGGAGGACGACTTTTCTCAACTGGTGTGGACAGGCCAGCCCGTGACAGATGTCCAGCAGGGCCTGAGATGCCTGCTGGTCGGAGTCGAATGGCTCCTCGATCAGGGACTGAAATACCGCGGCCAGACCCCGGTAGTCGCTGTCATCGGCAGCCGTGGCAAAACAGTAGTGATAGAAGCGGAGTAGCCCCGGCTCCTGTGTCCGCTGCTCCAGGAAAGCCTGGTATTGCTCGGTGAAGACGGACAGGGCGAGGCGGGCGTCGGCGACGGGGTCGTTGATCGAATCCCGGACGAGTTTGTAGTCTTTGACCAGACGGTGATAGGGGTTGCCGGGAAAGGCCAGTGGGGAGAGAAACAGGGTGTCGATAACGGGTTTGTTGAGCAGGGCTAACTCCGGTGTGATGCTCCGTAAGACTGGAAGGTCATGGTTGAGCAGGTTATGACCGAGGATGAACCGAGAGGCGCGACAAACGTCGTCCAGCCTCGACAGTGCGGCCCGGACCTCTTTTTCTCCGCCGCCTTTGTGTGCAAAGCTGTGGCCGGTGTCGGTGAGCGCACCCAGATGACGAATGAAGCCCCAGCGGCTGGTCTCCAGGTCAAGGGCGGTGACTGGCAGCAGTTGTGAGGGGAGGCTCTGGAGCATATCCAACGATATGGACGCCCCTTGAGATGGGGCCTCGTTCGCTTTGAGGCCAGCGGCACAGGCTCCCGGCTGAACGCGCGGTCTTGCGGCAGACGGGATGCCTGGCCTTGGGCCAGGCCGTAAAACGAGGGTGCCGGTCAGTCTTCCCGGCGCAGGGCGAAGAACGAGGTAAAGTCGCTGCGACGAATCAGGAGCAGCAGACGGTCCTGGTCCTGCATCTCGGACACGATTGTCGTGAAATCGCTGACCGATGCCACCGCTCTGCGGTTGACTTCCTCAATGACGTCCCCGCGCCGAACGCCGGCCCGACTGGCCGCGCTCCCCGGCTCAACCTCGGACACGACAACGCCTTTTTGAGCGGCTTCGATCTGGAGTTGTCGGCGGATATCGGGCGTGATGGCCGTGACCGTCATGCCCCAGTTGCCGGGGCTGGCTTCGCCGCTGGCCATTTCGGTCTGCCGCTCATCCTTGAGTTCGCCCAGGGTGACGGTCAAGGTCTGGCTTTTGCCGCCGCGCAGGACGCCGATTATTGCCTGCGTGCCAACCGGCGTCTGGGCCACCAGAGCCGGCAGCTCGCGCGAGTTGACGATCTCGGTCTGGTTGAAGGCGACAATAATATCGCCCCGCTCCAGGCCTGCTCTGTGGGCTGGGCTGTCGGGTGTGACCTCGGCCACCAGGGCACCCTTGGGGTCTGCCAAGTCAAACGATTTGGCCAACTCCGGGGTGACGGATTGAATCATCACCCCCAGCCAGCCCCGGGTGACCGAACCTTTTTCTCTGAGTTGCTGCACAACCGACTTGGCCAGATCAATCGGAATGGCGAAGCCAATGCCGATATTGCCGCCGCGCCGGCTGTAGATGGCCGTGTTAACCCCGACCACCTCGCCTTGCAGGTTGATCAGCGGCCCGCCGGAATTGCCCGGGTTGATGGAGGCGTCGGTCTGAATAAAATTGTCGTAGGGGCCGGCACCGATGACCCGTCCCTTAGCGCTCACAATCCCGATGGTCACGGTCTGGCTCAGACCAAACGGGTTGCCGATGGCAATGACCCAATTGCCGACCTCCAGGCCGGCCGACTGGCCGAACGGCACGCTGGGGAGGAGCTGGGCGGGTTCGATCTTGATCAGCGCCAAGTCCGTCTTTTCATCCGTTCCAATCGGGGTGGCCTCATACTCTTCCTCGTCAGACATACGCACAATGATGGTGTCTGCCCCGTCAATGACATGGTTGTTGGTAACGATATAGCCGTCCCGGCTGATAATGAAACCAGAGCCCACGCTGCGCTGCTCTCTTGAGGGCGGACGCTGCGGGCCAAACCGCCGAAAGAACTCTTCAAAGGGGTCGCCCGGGCCGGGCATAGGCGGAAACTGTCGCCGACGTTGAGAGCGTGGATCGGGTGTGTGCCTAGTCGAGATATTGACGACCGCGGGCATCGTCTGCTGGGCAATCTCAGCGACCGACCGTGTCGCCGCCCGCGCCTGGGGAGCGAGCCCCGCCAAGACCCCGCCTACCCACAGGGCGACGAGCAGAACAGAGGGGTTCATCCTGACCTTCGAACGAGAAAGAGAAGGGGGGCCGCTGTGTCGGACAACGCGGGCGGCTCCCGGTGACCAGGGAGATTGAAGAATGCGCATACATCCCCTACATTTGCTTAAGATGCTGTGTGCATTGTTCGTATACACCCCCCTGCCCCTTGTCAAGCGTAAGCCGGGCGGGAGCCGGAACAGGTGGGGAGGCGGGCGGTGACTTCTACGCCGCGTGACATGGGACGGTCAAAGACAGCGCAGCGAACGGAGGAATACGACACGCTATGGACGACGGTCAGGCTGTCGAACAGACGCAGGAAGCGGGCGGTATGAGCGCGCTCAACGAGCAGGCGCAGGCCCAAGCGCCAGTGCTCGCCCGTTTGCGGGAAGAAATCGGTCGGGTCGTCGTTGGTCAACGCGCGTTGATCGACCGGCTCCTGATCGGACTGTTGGCCAACGGCCATGTTCTGCTCGAAGGCGTGCCCGGACTGGCCAAGACCCTGTCGGTCAAGACCCTGGCCCAGACCCTGAGTGCCAGCTTCCAGCGGCTGCAATTCACCCCCGATCTGTTGCCGGCCGATCTCATCGGGACGCTGGTCTACAGTCCGCGCGACGGGAGCTTTACCACCAAGAAAGGCCCGATTTTTGCCAATATCGTGCTGGCCGACGAAATCAACCGCGCGCCGGCAAAGGTGCAGAGCGCCCTGCTTGAAGCCATGCAGGAAGGCCAGGTGACGATCGGGGAAGAAACCTACCCGCTGCCCGCGCCGTTTCTGGTCCTGGCGACCCAGAATCCGATTGAACAGGAAGGCACTTACCCGCTGCCCGAGGCCCAGGTTGACCGCTTCATGCTGAAAGTGTGGGTCAGCTATCCGTCAAAAGAGGAGGAGCGCCGCATTCTGGATGTGATGGCATCAACCGCCGAGCACCCCGGCGCTCAGACCGTGCTTCAGACGGACGATATCATCCGGCTGCGGGGTGTGGTCGATAGCATCTACCTCGACGACAAGGTCAAGGACTATATTCTTGACCTGATCTTTGCCACCCGTGAACCGGCCGCCTATCGGCTCGACCTGCAACGTTTCATCCAGTATGGTGCCTCGCCGCGGGCGACCCTGTATCTGACACTGGCCGCCAAGGCCCACGCCCTGCTGAACGGTCGCGGCTATGTGACCCCGCAAGACGTGAAATCGCTCGCCCCGGATGTGTTGCGCCACCGGGTCATCGTCACCTATGAGGCCGAGGCCGAGGACATCAGTGCGGAGCACATTGTGGAGCGTATTCTGGACGGTGTGCCAGTGCCCTAGGCGGGTACATGGGCGAGGACCGCACCTATGCTGAGCGCCGAACAGCTCAAAACCGTCCGCAAAATCCATGTGCGGACGAGCCACCTGGTCAGCGACCTGTTTGCCGGCCAGTACCAGAGCGCGTTCAGGGGCCAGGGCATGGAGTTTTCCGAGGTCCGCCACTACCTGCCGGGCGATGATATCCGGGCCATCGACTGGAACGTCACCGCCCGGACCGGGATACCGCATGTCAAACGCTTTGTTGAAGAACGCGAGTTGACGGTGATGCTTGTGGTTGATGCCAGCGCTTCAACCCGTTTTGGCACGGTCTCGCAGCTCAAGAGCGAGATGGCGGCCGAGATGGCGGCCCTGTTTGCCTTTTCGGCGATCAGCAATAACGACAAGGTCGGCTTGGTGATGTTCAGCGACCGGGTTGAGCTGAGCCTGGCCCCGAAGAAGGGCACCCGCCATGTCCTGCGGGTCATTCGCGAGGTCCTGTCTTTTCGGGCCCAACACGCAGGCACAGATATCGCCGCCGCGCTTGAGCATCTCAACCGTGTCAGCCGGAGGCGCGGTGTGGTGTTTCTGATTTCTGATTTTCTGGATGCCGGGGCCGGCCCAGCGCTCAAAATCGCCAGTCGCCGGCACGACGTAATCGGGGTGGTGCTTGATGACCCGCGCGAGTGGACGCTACCGGATGTCGGCCTGATGGTCTTCCAGGATGCCGAGACTGGTGAGCGGCTGACGGTTGATACGGGGAGCCGGCGCGTCCGCCGGGCGTTTGAGCGGCGGGCCGGGGAAGCCAGACGCCACCGCGCCCACCTGCTGCGCGGTGTGGACATTGATACGATTGCCGTCCGCACCGACCGCGCGTATGTTGAGGCGCTGCTGCGCTTCTTTCGTGTACGCGAGCACCGCCACTAGGGTGAGGAGCGGGTGAAGCTGAGACCGCGGCAAGACTGGGGTCAGGCGGCGTGGCTTGGCGACGGCGTGTTCCTGTTCGGCCTGCTCGTGGTGTCTGTCTGGGGCGTAACGCCTGGCCGGGCCGCCGCCGAACCGGCCGAGGCTCCAGCCGTGACCGTTCGCGCCAGCGTTGACCGGGACGAGGTGACGATTGGCGACCCCATCCGTTACACCATCAGCGTGACGGCCGCGGCCGACATTGAGGTCGAGATCCCGCTGCTGGGCGAGCGGTTGGGGGATTTCATCGTCCTTGACTTTGACGACCTGCCGCCCCGAACCGAAAGCGGCCGGGTGGTGACGAGTCGCTGGTTTCGGCTGACTGTTTTTCAGACCGGCCAACACCTGCTGCCCGGTCCGACGGTCTACTATCGGCAGTCCACTGCGGAGCGGCAGCGGGTGGACGGCAACGATGTCCCGGTCACGGTCATCAGCCTGCTGGCCCAAGCCGACCCCAATGCGACGATCCGGGATATCAAGCCCCCGGAAGTCCCGCCCTTTGACTGGCGGCCATACGCGCTTGCGGCCCTCGCCGTCTTGGTCCTGGCCGGGCTTGGCGGCGGGCTGTTTTTGTACCGCAGGCGGCCCTCCCCGGCAGTGGCCCCGCCGGCTCCCGATGCCTACCAGCTGGCCGTGGAAGCCCTGGGCCGACTGCGCGCCGAGGGCTTGATTGAAAGGGGGCAGTGTGAGGTGTACCATGTGCGGTTGTCTGCCATTGTCCGGGACTATCTGGAAGACGGCCTCAGGCTCAAAGCGCCGGAGATGACGACCGAAGAGTTCCTGTCTGCCGCGGCCGGCGACAGCCAACTCAGCACCGCGCAGCAAGACCGGCTGGCCGAGTTTCTCTCCCAGGCCGATCTGGTGAAGTTCGCCCGCCACCGGCCGGGCTTGGAGGAGAGCGAAGCCGCCTACCAGGCCGCCCGGCGTTTTCTTGAAGAAACCCGGCCCCGCCAAAATCAGCAAGACCAGCAAACCGCTCCCTCTTCTCCGGCGGCCATGACCGAGGCATCGGATGCGCTTTCATGATCCGTGGGCCCTGGCTCTGCTCGTCCTGGTGCCCCTCATCTTTGTCTGGCACCGCCGAGGAGCCAGACAAGCGGCCGTGCGCTACCCGAGCCTCGGCTCGCTGCGTGGCCTCCCGCTGGGCGGCCGCCAGCGCTGGCGCTGGGTGTTGCCGGTTGTGCGCGGCCTGACGCTCGTCCTGCTGAGCTTGGCCCTGGCCCGGCCTCAGCTCGGCGAAGCGGAGAGCCGATATGTCGGAGCCGGGATCGATATCGTGCTGAGCGTCGATATCTCAGGCAGCATGCGCTCTGAGGATTTTCGCCTGGAGGGGCAGCGCGTCAGCCGCCTTGATGTGGTCAAGTCGGTGGTCACGGATTTTGTCACCGAGCGCCCAGGCGACCGGATCGGCCTGGTCTTGTTCAGCGCCCGGCCGTATACCCAGTGTCCGCTGACCCTGGACCACGGCTGGCTCTTGCAGAATCTTGAGCGGGCCCGGATCGGGATGATTGAAGACGGTACGGCGATCGGCTCGGCCCTGGCCACCGCGGTTGGCCGTCTCGAACAGGCGGCGGCCAAGAGCGCGGTCGTCATCCTGTTGACCGACGGCCAGAACAACGCCGGAAAAATCTCTCCGCTGACCGCGGCCGAAGCCGCCCGGGCGCTCGGCGTCAAAGTCTATACCATTGGAGCCGGGACACAGGGCATGGCACCGCATCCGGCCCGGGATGTCTTTGGCAACCTGGTCTACCGGCCTGTCCAGGTTGATATTGATGAGCGGACTTTACGCCAGATTGCCGATACGACCGGTGGCCGATATTTCCGAGCGACCGACACCACGGACCTCAAAGACATCTACCGGACGATCGATCAGCTTGAGCGCACCGAGTTTGACGTTCCGCGCTACCTTGACTACGATGAACTCTACCCCTGGCTGCTGGTCCCGGCCCTGGTGTTGATCGGCCTTGAGCTTGGCCTGCGGCATAGCCTGCTGCGAAAGCTGCCCTGATGAGCTGGCGCGCCCCGCATCTCTTATGGGTCCTGGCGCTTGTACCCTTGCTCGGCGCGGGTCTGTGGTGGGCCTTGCGCCAACGTCGTCTTGCGCTGCTGCGTTTTGCCCAGGCCCGCCTGCTGGAGACCCTGGTGCCGGCTCTTTCGCCCAGCCTCGATAATCGCCATCAGCTATGGCGGGCCGGTCTGATGCTTGGGGTGGTGTCCCTGTTGCTGGTTGCCCTGGCCGGTCCCCAGTGGGGTTTTCGCTGGGAAACGCTCGAGCGGCGCGGGGTGGATATCGTGATTGCGCTTGACACCTCGCGCAGTATGCTGGCCGAAGACATCACACCCAACCGGCTGGAGCGTGCCAAGCTGGCGGTCCATGATCTGGTCCAACAGTTGCGTGGCGACCGGGTCGGGCTGGTGCCCTTTGCCGGGTCGGCCTTTGTGCAATGCCCCCTGACCCTGGACTATGGGGCGTTGACCGAAAATCTCTACGCCCTTGAGGTCGGCATTATTCCAAAGGGTGGAACCTCGTTGGCGGCCGCGATTCAGACCGGGATTGAGGCCTTTGAGGGCCGCTCCGGTAAAGACGCTGTATTGCTGATGATAACCGATGGGGAGGATCATGAGGGGCGGGTCAAGGCCGCCGCGGAGCAGGCGCGTGACAAGGGGATTCGGATTTATACGGTTGGGATCGGCACCCCAGAGGGAGAGCTGATCATGGTGAGCGAGGACGGGCAGGCCACGTTTGTGAAGGATCGCCACGGGCGGATTGTGAAATCGCGCCTCAATGCCAGCGCTTTGCAGGATATCGCCATTACGACCGGCGGGGCATACATTCATGCCGCCGGCCGAAAGCTGGGCCTTGATGAGGTCTATCGGCGCTATATTGGTCGTCTCGAAGGCCGGGTGTTGACGAGTACAGTGGAGCGGCGCTTCCACCAGCGCTTTCAGTGGCCGCTGTTCGGTGCCCTGGTGCTGCTCGGGATCGAAGCTGTACTCCCCAGAGTCAGACCTGGGGTGAGCCGGCGCAGCCGGCGTGCCGGAGGAGAATGAAGTGCAACTGAAGAGGAAGAGACACACAAGTGCGCCCGGTCTGAGCGACACGGGCCGCCTGTGGCGCGTGCTGGCCGTGGGTCTGGCGGTCGGCAGTGTGGCCTGGCTTGACCCGGTCCGTGGCGCGCTTGAAGAGGGCAACCGTTTGTTTCACGCCGGGCAGTTTGCGGAGGCGTTGACGCGCTACGGCGAGGTCTTGGTCGATAATCCCGACTCGCCGCTGGTCAACTTCAACATGGGGGCTGCCCATTACAAAGCCGGCGACTATGCAGCCGCTCTGTCCTCTTTTACCCGGGTGCCGAGCCAGGATGGCAGCCAGCCCCAGGCCGCCCGGGCGGCCTATAACCTGGGCAATACCCAGTATCAAATCGGAGCCGCGGCGGAAGCCGCCCAGCCCCAGGCCGCGCTCAAAGCCTACACCTCGGCTCTGGCCGCCTATCGCCGCGCGCTCGGCCTTGATCCCAGTGACCAGGACGCCAAGTTCAACTACGAGTTGGTGGCCAGAAAAATTGGCCAGCTCAAAGAGCGTATGCAGAATCAGCCGCAACACGCCGACCAGCCGAAGTCAGATCGGGGCCGACCCAAGCAGCAGCCCGACGGTCAGGACCAGCAGTCGGCTCAGGCCGACCGTCGTCAAGAGTCCGCCCCCGGGCGGCAGCAGGACCGCAGCGGCCAACCGCAGCAGTCGGACGAGTCGGACATGTCGGAAGAGGAAGCCTCGGCTCTGCTCGACACCGCCAAAAGCGAAGAACTTCGTGCTGCGGACTTCATTCGGCAGGCGCAGGGCGGAGCCGTAGCCGAGCCTCTGGAGGATTGGTAATGGGCGGCCACGCTCGCCGGATGTCTGGGACCTGGCTGGTCGTCCTGCTGCTCGGCCTGGGAGGCGCGCCGGCGCGGGCGGATATTCAGGTCCGGCTGGAAGTCACACCCCGACAGGCCGAGCCGGGAGAGCCGCTGACGCTGGTGATTGAGGTCCGGGGCGTGCAAAACATTGAGCCGCCCGCACTGAGCGGGATGGATGGCTTCGATATCAGCTATAGCGGTCCTTCGACCCAGATGTCGATTGTCAACAATCGGTATAGCGCCTCGGTCCGGCATCGCTACACGCTGCGGGCGCGTCAAGAGGGGCGTTTCACGCTTGGGCCGTTTCGCCTTGAACACCAGGGGCGGGAGTATCAGACAGGAACGGTTGAGGTCGATATTCGTCCCGGCCGCCCGCCTGGCCGGCCGGCCTCACCCGGCCAGGCTCCGCGCGCTCGGCCAGACCCCAGCGGGGAGGGCGTGTGGCTTGAGATCAGGACTCCCAGGCGCGAGGTCTTTCTGCACCAGCGTATCCCGCTTGAGCTCATGCTATATGTCGGCGGTGCGCACATTGTCGACGCCCAGTATCCAGTCCTGCCGGGAGACGGCGTGTCGCTTGAGCCGTTTGAGGAGCCAGTCAGACAGCGGCGTACCGTGCGGGGCGAGATGTTCAGTGTCCTGCGCTTTCGGACGACGGTCGTGCCGCTCCGATCGGGGACAATTGAACTCGGCCCGGCCTCGCTCCAACTGAGCATGATACACCCGGCTCCGCGCGGCTCGCCCAGCCTGTTTGACCGGTTTTTTTCCGAATCCCTGTTGGGGACAGAACGCCGACCCCGGACGCTGCACTCCAACGCGCTCAGCCTGCGCGTCGTCCCCCTGCCGGAAGAGAGCCGCCCGGCCACCTTTTCCGGGGCGGTTGGACAGTTCAGGATGGATGTGACGGCCGATCCAATCCAGTTGCAGGTCGGGGACCCGCTCACCCTGCGCATCCTGCTGAGCGGGAGTGGAAACGTGACCGACGCCCAGCCGCCGGGTTTGGTCAATGTCTCCGGTTTTCGGACCTATCCCCCTCAGATGGACCAGCCCGACCCGGACACCACCGTCTTTGAGCAGGTCCTGATTCCCCAGGAGGAGGTGCTTGACACTATTCCTGCGGTCTACTTCAGCTATTTTGATCCCAAGGCAGCCCAATACCGGACGCTTACCAGCCAACCAATTCGCCTCCTGTTGCGGCCCGCGCCCAAGGGTCAGCGGGTCGGTGTGGCAGGCGGGCTGCCGGCACCAGAAGAGTTGGGGCAGGATATTGTGTACATCAAAGACGAGCTTGGGCCATTGCACGGCCACGCGACCGGGATGCGTCTGATCTGTGGAATTGACAGGATTGTAGCAGTGGCGCGATCATCCTGTGCATCTATTGCATCCGGCCCATTCTGGTCGGTTTTTGCACTGTGGCATATCGTGCCGCTCGGCCTGTTGAGCGTGGCCGTGTGGTACGACCGCCGCCGGCTCAGCCGGGATGCCGGATACGCGCGTTTTGCCCAGGCTGGCCGGCAGGCCCGTCACGGCCTCGAGGCGGCTGAGCGGGCGCTTGGCGAGTCTGACCCGGCCACATTTTATGATCTGCTCTCGCGCGCCGTCCAGGAATACCTGGTGGCCAGGCTCGACCTGCCGCCGGGCCGGATTGAGGCCGGGACGGTTGCGGAACGCGGGGTATCTGCCGATTGCGTGAGCCGTATCGCCGAAATCCTGGCGGCGTGCGAGCGGGTGCGTTTTGCCCCAGGGACGGGGGCGGGTGATATGCGGGGCGTCCTGCGGGCGGCCCGGGACCTTGTCAGGCAGCTTGAAAAAGAGAAACATGAGACCTCTTAGATATCGGAATGTTTCTCTGTACAGGAACGGGGGCCTTGGCATGAAGACACTGTTCCAGGGGCTGGGTATCGTGGCTGTAGCCATGCTCGCCACCGCTTGGGCCCAGGATGCGCCCCTGCCCGAAGGAAGCGCAAGCGTTATTGAGACCCGGACCTGGCGGTTGTCCGCTGCTGACCCGGCCGGCCTGCGCTCCCAAGTCAAGGCCGCGGTGGTCCACATGACCGGCCTGGTGCTGGTCAAAGAAGAAGACGGCCTGCTGGTGCTCTCCCTGCCGACCGTCCGTCTGTCCGAGCTGCGGGAGAGGCTGAGCGCGCTCGGTGCCGCTCCCGACGCGGCGGAAACCCCCGCCCCCCGGGCACCGACTACCCTGCTGCGTCTGCGCTTTCACACCCCGCCGGCCACGTCCTGACCCTTGTCTCGGTATCCCATTTAGGCTAGGCAGGAGACTGTCTGAGCTGTGATTCGTCCGACTGCTCTGACTGGCCTGAGAAATCCGGGGGCCGGCTTGAGCAATCCATCTGAGGAATCTGGTGCATCTGAACGAATCCCGGTTGATGAGAGGCACTATGAGCACGAGCCTTGTCAAGGCGTATCAGGAATGGGAAGACACCACGCTGAAAAAAGCCCTGGCCCGAGCGCCAGAGCGGAAAGCATCCTTCCAGACCTCGTCCGGCATCCCCATCAAACGGCTGTATACCGCGGCCGATACGGCTGCTCAGGACTACCAGGCGGCGCTGAGCTTTCCGGGTCAATACCCGTTCACCCGCGGGGTGCAGCCGACCATGTACCGGGGCCGGTTCTGGACCATGCGCCAGTACGCCGGCTTTGGCACGGCTGAGGAGTCAAACGAGCGTTACCGCTATCTGTTGGGCCAGGGTCAGACGGGCCTGTCGGTCGCCTTTGATCTGCCGACCCAGATGGGCCGCGATTCGGACCATACGCTGGCCGCCGGCGAGGTCGGGCGGGCCGGGGTGGCGATTGATTCGCTGGCTGATATGGAAACCCTGCTGAACGGCATTCCGCTCGAGCAGGTCAGCACTTCGATGACGATCAACTCGACGGCGTCCATCCTGCTGGCCCTCTACCTGGTGGTGGCCGAAAAACAGGGCGTGGCCTGGGACGCGGTCAACGGCACAATCCAGAACGACCTGCTCAAAGAGTATATCGCCCGGGGGACGTATATCTATCCGCCCGGCCCGTCGCTGCGGATCATCACCGATATCTTTGCCTTTTGCGCCGAGCGCGTCCCGAACTGGAATACGATCTCCATCTCGGGCTACCACATCCGCGAGGCCGGCTCGACCGCCGCCCAGGAGATCGCCTTTACCCTGGCCGACGGTATTGCCTATGTCGATGCCGCCCTGTCGATTGGCCTGGACGTGGACACCTTTGCCTCGCGCCTGTCGTTTTTCTTCAATGTGCATAACAGCCTGTTTGAGGAGGTGGCCAAGTTCCGGGCCGCCCGCCGGCTGTGGGCACGGATCATGAAAGAGCGCTTTGGGGCCACAAACCCCCGCTCGTGGATGCTGCGCACCCACGCCCAGACCGCCGGTTCCACCCTGACCGCCCAGCAGCCGGACACGAATATCATACGGGTGACGCTCCAGGCCCTCGCCGGAGTCTTGGGCGGCACAAACTCCCTGCACACCAACTCCAAAGACGAAGCCCTGGCCCTGCCGACCGAAGACGCGGTACGGATCGCCCTGCGCACCCAGCAGGTGATTGCCTGTGAATCGGGCGCGGCCGATACGATTGACCCGCTGGCCGGCTCCTACTATGTGGAATCATTGACCGACGACCTGGAAGCCCGGGCGGTCGAGTATATTGAGCATATCGACAAGCTGGGCGGGGCCGTCAAAGCGATTGAGGCCGGCTATCAGCAGCGCGAGATCCACGACGCGGCTTTCCGTGCCCAGCGGGCGGTTGAGCGCAAAGAACACATTATTGTCGGGGTGAACGACTTCACGGTTGAAGAGGAGCCGGACAACGAGCTGCTCACAATTGACCTGAACCTCGAAAAACGCCAGAGAGAAAAGCTCGCCGGCGTGCGGGCCGAGCGCAATCAGAGCGCGGCCCAGGCGGCCTTGGCGCGTGTGGAGGCGACCGCCCGCGACGGCGGCAATCTGATGCCGGTCATCATTGATGCTGTGCGCGCGTACAGCACCCTGGGAGAGATTTCCGACCGGCTGCGGAATGTCTTTGGCGAGTACCACGCCCCGTCGTTCATGTAAAAGGAGACAGAGCTATGAAAGGGACGGTCAGCTTTATTCCTGAAGCGCGGACAATTGACTTTTACGACTACGACTTGCCCCGGCCCGAGCCCGGCGCGCTGCTGGCCGAGGTAACGCGGACCAATGTGTGCGGCTCTGAGGTCCATATGTGGCGGGGCGAGTTTGGCAGACGCGGAGCCATGCCCGGGCACGAGATGGTCGGGCGGGTGCACAGCCTGGGCACAGGCGTGACTACCGACACGGCCGGCCAGCCGCTCAAAGAGGGCGACCGGGTGGCCCCGGTCTACTACCGGGTATGCGGCCTGTGCGTCAACTGTCGGGAGGGCAATGCCGCGGCCTGTACCGGGCTGAGCATCCGGGCCAAACGCCTGATTCCAGACGAAGCGCCGCATTTTCATACCCCGTGGGCGACCCACTACTACATCCACCCCGGCCAGCATGTCTACAAAGTCCCCGATAATGTGCCCGACCATGCCGCCTCGTCGGCCAACTGCGCCCTGTCACAGGTGTTTTTCAGCCTCGACCGGGTCAACCTGCGCTATGACGAAACCCTGGTGGTCCAGGGCGCGGGCGGCCTGGGGTTGCACGCGATGGCCGTAGCCAAGGCCCGCGGGGCGCGGGTGATCGCCATTGACGGGGTAGAGTTGCGCTTGCAGCGGGCCAAGGCGTTTGGGGCCGACGAGGTGATTGACCTGCGCGAATACGCCTCGGTCAAAGACCGCACGGTGCGCGTCCGGGAGCTGACGCACGGACTTGGGCCGGACATTGTGCTGGAAGTCGCCGGGGTACCGGCCGCTTTTGAGGAGGCTATTCAACTGGTGCGGAGCGGCGGGCGGGTTGCCGAGTTGGGCAATATCTCGATGGGCCTGCAAGCGGCAATCTCCCCATCGCTGATCACCTTCAAGTCCATCTCGGTTATCGGGGTAGCCACCTATAACCCCCACTATCTGCACAAAGCCTTGCAGTTCCTGTCCGAGCATATGGACCAATACCCGTATCACGAACTTGTTGACGCCGAGTTTCCACTGAAGAATGCGGCTGAAGCGATGGACAAGTCCGACCGCAAGGAGATTACCCGGGCCGCTCTGGTCCCCTGACAACAAGAGGAACGCGCATGAAAGACTCGCTCAAGCCCGGCATGTCCTCAGAACAGACGATCACTACCACCCCGGACATGGGCATTGTCCACCTCGGGCCGGACGCCCCGCAGATGTATTCCACCCCGGCCATGATCCAGCTCATGGAGGGCACCTGTGTCGAGTTCCTGACGCCCCACATGGACGCCGGCGAGCAGACGGTCGGCTTTCACATTGATGTCAGACACCTGGCCCCGACCCCGATCGGCCAGCAAGTCACCGGCAAGGTCAGCCTGACCGGGATCACAGGCCGGCGGCTCAAGTTCACGGTTGAAGCCTATAACGAGGACGGCACCAAAATCGGCGAGGGCACGCACGAGCGGGCGGTCGTCAGCATTGACCGCTTTGCCGGCAAGGAATAGATCGTGGTATCGCCAGAAGCTGAATTGTCCCTTGACACAGGCCATTTTGATCCGTTATTCGTTTCCTGAATGGAGTAAACTGATATGCTAATACCTCCTAATATTTGGGAAGCAGTTGCCGCTGAGGCCGCTGCCAGTGCCGAGAGGCGGATTGCCAGTGCCGAGAGGCGGATTAAGGAAGCTCAGCAAAAATACGCGGATCGCCGCAGACGATACGAGGAAACGGTTCGGAGGTATGAAGAAAAACACGCCTGTGTGGCTTCAAGGTTCGAGGACCTTGGCAAGACCCGTCTTGAAGCGGTGGCGACTCTTGGCGAAGCGGTGAAGTTCCTTGACGAAGACGGCATTCGTCTCCTAAAGGGAGGAAGTTGATATGCCAATACCCTTACTTATTTGGGGAGTAGTCGCCGCTGCGTGCGCTTTCAGCGGTGGTGTGGCCTATGTCAGTGCCAAGGAGCGGATTAAGGAAGCTCAGCAAAAATACGCGGATCGCCGCAGACGATACGAGGAAGCGGTTCGGAGGTATGAAGAAAAATACGCCTGTGTGGCTTCAAGGTTCGAGGACCTTGGCAAGACCCGTCTTGAAGCGACGGTGATTCTTGGCAAAGCGGTGAAGTTCCTTGACCGGGCCAAACTCAAGGACAGAGAGCTTTTTGAAAAATTCAACATCACCCCTGAACAGCGTGTCCAGTTCAGAAAAGCCTCTGTTTCCGCGCGCGATATTCTTGCGGGAGGCGCTTCCGCTCTTGGTTCAGGGGCTGCTACTGCGGCGGCGGCTTACGGACTGGTGACAACGCTCGCAAGTGCCAGCACCGGAACCGCGATTGCAACATTGTCGGGCGCTGCCGCAAAAAGTGCGACGCTAGCGTGGTTGGGAGGAGGGACCTTAGCCGCGGGCGGAGGCGGTGTTGCCGCTGGAACGGTAGTTCTCGGCGGTTTTGTTGTCGGACCGGCCATTCTCGTTATTGGTCTTTGGGGGCTTAAGCAGGCGGGCGATGTAGAGAATCAAGTAGAAAAAGGCATTGCTGAGTTGGACATTGACGAGGCGGAGAAGCGGAAAGGGGTCGCAGCTTTGGACGCTGTTCTCGCTCGCGTCACTGAATTGAAAGAGAGCACCATCAAGCTGAAGAATGAATTGGAAGACCTGCTCTCTTACCCCAAGCGCGTATGGCGGGCTATCAAGACGCTGACCAGGCTCTCTTCATCTTCGCCCGACAATGACCATGACGCTTACCGGGTTGCAAAGGTGGCGGCGTCCTTGGGGCAGCTTTTGGATATTGCGATCCTTGATAACGACGGGAGGATTATCTGAGCATGGCGACATCCTCAGTAGTCGGAAAATTTGTTGGGCGGGTTCCCAGTCTCGCTATTGGTTTTTGGAGGCTTAAGCAGGCGGGCGAGGTAGAGAATCAAGTAGCAAAATACATTGCTGAGTTGGACATTGACGAGGCGAAGAAGCGGAAACTGGTCGCGGATTTGGACGCTGTTCTCGCTCGCGTCACTGAATTGAAAGAGAGCACCATCAAGCTGAAGAATGAATTGGAAGACCTGCTCTCTTCATCTTCGCCCGACAATGCACATGACGCTTACCGGGTTGCACAGGTGGCGGTGTCCTTGGGGCAGCTTTTGGATATTGCGATCCTTGATAACGACGGGAGGATCATCTGAGCATGGCGACATCCTCAGTCGGAAAATCTGTTGGGCGGGTTCTCGGCAAAGGGATTGTTCGGAACCTGAATCCGTTCGAAGTCTTGGTAGAATATCTCTCGTACCGCAAAACCGTAGAGGAGCAACAGACAGAGCGGGAACGCATCGCAGCAAGGCGCGACATTGCCGTCAGACTTATCGAGTCTGAAAGAGAAATTATCCTGAAGTATTTCGCGCAACGGTTTGCGGAACGCAAAGACGCGCTGAACGGCTTGTTTGACGTTCTTCATACTGCCATGCAGGAAAAGAATGAACACGCGATGGATATGGCTCTCAGCGGCATCGTGGCGATCGTGAAAGACAGCCCGCTCAAAGACTTTGAGACGTTCAGACAAGCACGGGCGGACAACCGGGTGATTGAAATCTGAATATCGAACGGCGCTCATCCGTGTTGGTCAAACTGTGAGAGGGAAGAAACGATGGCTGTCAGTTTTGGAGAGATTGAGAAAAACTTCAATGAGACATTTGGTTTCATTGAAGCCGATTTGAAGCGCATTCTTGATCTCGAGGTGGGAGGGAACTATGCCGTAGCTCTCCTTGTTGCTTGCGCCTGTGATACGTTGGCTGAGTATAGGTACGGGAAAGGTCAGGGAACGGAAGTTTTCAAAGAGCTTTTGCCTTTGCCCGAGGATAGTCCCTACAGGAAGGCCGCAGAACCCATATACAGGGCTCTCAGGAATGGTCTCGTTCACCGGTACGATGGGTATAATATTCGGTTCAATGAACAAACCTTGTGCATCGCTATCGCGTGGAAAGAAGGCAAACACCTCTCAGTAAGGATAATTGACGGGGTTCCCAACCTTATCCTCAATGTGAGGCAGCTCTGTGATGCTCTTTTTCAGGAATTCGAGAACTACAGGTGCTTCCTAAAAGAGAAACAGAACGCTCAAGCGAGAGAGTCCTTTCTTTATAGATCCAAGAAGAATATTAAAGAAGTTCGGGACTCTGAGCAAATCTGCGCTTTGAAGAGCATAGTCGGCAAGGCTGACGCCTGGTACCAGGCGGCCGTATTCGCTTAGGTCGCCGCTTTGGAGAGCATAGTCGGCAAGGCTGACACCTGAAAACCGTCGCGTCGCCGAGATGATTGAGGACGAATTCAAGCGCCTCGAACTTGGCGACAGCGCATGATGTCAGACACGAACGCTTTGTCGGCGTGGGCGGAAGATCCCCCGGAGGTTCAGTCCCCATTACGAACTGCCGACCGGCTCGTTTGTTCCCAGCATCGTTCCTGGTGAGTATTATTTCGGTATTTGCCAATCTCGCTACCGTCACCGCGTGACGGCCGGAGTCTATGCCGAGGTCCGTTTGGAATTGAAACGAGCAGGGAGCCCCATCCCTCCCAACGACGCCTGGATTGCCGCACTCGCCCGCCAGTACGCTCTCCCGGTGTTGAGGAATGATGCCCATTTTGACCTTGTTGAGGGCATCACGCGGATTGCTTTCTGAAACATGACGGACGCTGGCGATCAGGACACTTTGGAGCCGGGGGCGACCTGCCGGGCTGGGCTTAAGAGAATCACGCTGCCGCTGTCGGCATCGGTGGCGGCCAGCAGCATCCCCTGACTCTCGACCCCCCGCAGCCTCGCTGGCTGAAGATTGGCTACCACCACGATCTGTCTGCCGACCAGGGCCTCGGGCGTATAGTGGTTCCGAATGCCGGCGACGAGTTGACGCTGCTCGTCGCCAAGATCAACCCTGAGCACCAACAAACGGTCGGCCTTGGGGTGGGGGTCGGCCGCGGTGACGGTCGCCACCCGCAGCTCGAGTTTGCCAAATTCCTCAATACTCAGCATCAGCCTGGACTCCTCTGCGGATTTCGTGCCACTATAACAACGCTGCCAGCAAAGGTAAATGCTGCCGTCTCAGGGCAGGCCGGCAGGAAGCTCAGAGGCAGGAGGGAAGACCATGCCTGAACCACTCCCGGCCGATATGCCGGGCCTGATGAACATTGTGAACGGATTTGAGCAGGCCGCGGTGATGCTCGGGGCTGTGCAGCTTGACCTGTTTTCCCCGCTGGCTGGCGGGCCGATGACGGCCGCCGGGCTGGCCGCCCACACCGGCCTGCCCCTGCGCGGTGTGGCGCGTCTGCTCAACGCCAGCGCAGCCCTCGGCTTTGTGACCAAGGAGGCCGAACGCTACCGCAACGCGCCGGTAGCCGATGCCTTTCTGGTCAGGGACAGACCGGGGTATGTGGGCAATATGCTCAAGCAGGCCAGTGACCGCTACCAGGCCTGGGGCAAGCTGGCCGAGGCCATTCGCACCGATAGGCCGGTCTTGCCCTTGACCGGCGCAGAGCTTGAGCAGGCGTCGCCCGAGGTGCTGGATAATTATGTCCACGGGCTGTTTGAGTTGGGCAAGGGCTTGGCCGGGCGGATCGCCGGCCTCGTGGACCTCGGCCCGTCCCGTCGTCTGCTTGACGTTGCCGGCGGCTCAGGGGTGTACTCAATCCGCCTGTGTCAGACCTTTCCGCAGCTCGCCGCCACCGTCTTTGACCTGCCGCCTGTTTTGCGCCGCACGCGCGCCATTATTGAGCGGGAGGGAATGGCCGGCCGGGTCACGGTCCGCGAGGGCAACTATGTCAGCGATGACTTTGGCCGCGGCCATGATACGATCCTCCTGTCGAATATGCTCCAGACCGAGGGCCGCGAGACCTGTAAGATGGTGCTGGGCAAAGCCTTTGCAGCCCTGGAGCCCGGCGGCCGGCTCCTCATTCACGGTATTATGCCCGAGCCAAACCTGATAGAGCCGGTCCAACCGGCGGTCTTCTCGCTGTTCATGATGCTGGTGTTCCCCCACGGGGAAGCGTATCCGGGCGAAGAACTCATTGGCTGGCTGCACGACATCGGCTTTGTCGATGGGCAGAAGATCAGCCTGCCGCCACCGGCCTTCACCGGTCTGGTGTTGGCGCGCAAGCCGGGCTGAGGAAAGGAGCGGGATATGCTTCACCTGGACGCAACGACCTGGCACGCCCTGTGTCAACACGCCCAGGACACGTTTCCCGACGAATGCTGCGGGGCCATCCTGACCCGGGACGGTCAGGCCGAGGTGCGGCGCATTGACAATATCCAGAACGCCATGCACACCAAGGACGCGGAGACTTATCCGCGTGATGCCGCCACGGCGTATTTCATGCAGCCCACGCAGGTGTTGGCGGTGATGCAAGAGGCCGACAGCGGCAACGCCGAGCTGACCGCCTGGTACCATTCGCACCCGGATCACGACGCCTATTTTTCGGCCGAGGACAAACGCCAAGCCATGTTTGGCGATGAGCCGGCCTATCCAGAGACGGCCTATCTGGTGGTCTCGGTCTATGACCGCGAGGTGTACACCATCAAAGCTTTTCGGTGGGATGAGGCACGGCGCGACTTTGTTGAGACCGCGCTGTCACGCGACTTGCACAAGCCGGACGGGTAGGATAGGAGCGAAACCTGCCGCGGGCGGGACGCCCGCGTTCCCAGGGGGCGGACGCCTGGATACGGGAGAGGGGATCATGAAAAAGGCGATAGGCGTGGCCGGCTTGTTGGGAATGCTCTTGCTGGGCGTGAGCGCGGTCCACGCCCAACAGACGGGGCGGGGCCAAGGTTCGTGGAATGTCGGCCTGCGCTCGGGCTACTCCATCAGCGAACAGAATGTCGATAGTGTGCCGCTCAACTTTCACATCGGCTATATCCTCTTTCAAGGAAAGCCGTGGCTCTTTCCTGAAGGTGCGTTTGAGATTGCGACCGAGCCGTTCCTGTCCGCAGTGGTGCGCGACTCAAACGGGAGAGACGGGAGGACCGTCACAGGGGGAATGCGGGGGAGAAAGCGCAACGCCTCAATTGAGGCCGGTCTCATGCTGCCGGTCTTAAGCTACCATGTTGACCTCGGCAGCCGGCTGTCTCCGTATATTGAGGGCGGCTTAGGCCTCCTCTATCATGACTACCGGGGCTATGACCTCGGCGGGGGCTTCAGTTTCACCGAGATGGCCGGAGCCGGTCTGTCGTATGTTCTGGACGATAACCGGTCCCTCAGCCTGGGCTACCGGTTCCGTCACACCTCGAACGCCAGCCTGTACGACGAAAATGACGGCCTGAACTCGCACATCTTCCTCGCCGGCTTTTCGTACTTTTTCCCCCACAGGTAAGACATGCCGGACGATGAGAACAAAGCGGCTGAGCCATCCGTCGGAGAGGCGCGGCGGAAGAAACGCAGCCGGTCCAGCAGAAACCGGGGGCGGAGGCGCACTCAGGAGAAGACGACGCGGGCCGAGGAGGGCCGAGCCGCAAAGTCGGACAGCCCCCCGACCCGGCCCGGCCGGGGCCGGGCCAAAGCTCCGGGGGCGCAGAACAGAAAAATGGCCAGACCGCGGGCCGGCTCCCCGGCCGGGCGGCCCTCCCCCCCGCCCCGCGCAACACGGCAGCCAGGGGGGGCGGCCCGTCCCGCTCGTTCCGAGCCGCACCGTGAGGACTGGCGGGAACCCGAGGACAGACCCGCACCTGCCGCCGGGCGCTCGGGGCCGGGCTTGGGTGGCTCTGATGCGCAGTCCGCAGACCAACGCGAACCTGCCGGGTCAGGATTCTTTCGCAGTGTTGAAAACTACGATCAAGAAGAAGCGCGGGAGTGGCTCAGCGATCCCAACATCAAATTGATCCAACAGGCCAACCCCAAACCGGGCGAGTGGGCCTACTGTTCACTGCTCACAGACCGCTGTCCGCCCCGAGAGACTGAACGGGTCAAGCGGGCGCTGCCCATTCCCGCCGATGCCTACGCCGTGCTGATCGATTCCGGCCTGTCGCTGCGGGCCCTTATCACCGGAACGCCGATGTATGAGCGGCTGCTGGAGTTCAACTTTATTGACGAAGCCTCGTTTGACTGCTGGATTCAGGGCGAGTGGGTGTGCGAAGCGGTGTTTGACGACAAGGCTGAGCTCCTGCGCCGCGCGGGCACGCTGCTTGCGGAGTATTTGCGGAAGGATATTGTCAGCAACGAGGAGATCGTTCAGGCTCCGCGTCCCGACGGGGCGCTTCCGCCCGCGCGTACAGAGTGGTGAGGGCTGCGGGCGGGACGCCCGCGCTCCCGGGGAGGAAAACCGCCATGCCACAGCGGACGGCCAATCACTCCGCCATGCACTGCCAGGTTGATGACCTCACCCAGGTTGATGACTGCACCGACCCGTGGAGTGCGTCTGAGACGATCTGGATTCAGCACGGCTTTGGCCACACCCTCCACTTCCGGTACCCCTTTCTTCACGCCTTGGACTAGTGGGGAGGAATCCCAATGCACCAGCCCGACCTCCTGCTGCCCCAGCATCGCCTGAGCGTGGACGACTATCACAAGATGGGCGAGGCCGGCATCTTCGGCCCCCATGAGCGGGTGGAACTGCTTGAAGGCAGGCTCATCGATATGGCCCCCATCGGTAGCGATCACGCCGGTACAGTCATTCAACTGACCGATATATTGAACCGGACGTTTTCCAGGCTGGCTCTGGTGTCGCCGCAGAATCCCATCCGTCTCGGCCGGCATTCGGAACCACAGCCCGACTTTGCCCTCCTGCGTCGGCGAGCCGACTTCTACCGGACCTCACATCCAGAGCCGCAAGATGTGCTGCTCATCATTGAAGTCTCAGATACCAGCATCCGCTATGACCGGGAAATCAAGCTCCCGCTGTACTCCCGTCATGGTATCCCCGAAGTCTGGCTGCTTGACCTGCGCAACAGGCAGCTTGAGGTCTACCGTCAGGCCGGGGCTGACGGCTATGCCGAGGTCCTGCGGCCCGCCAGCGAGGCCGAGATCGCCCCTGTCTCACTGCCGGCCGCCAAGCTGTCCATTGCCGTCCTGTGGCCATAAGCAGCCACGAGGAAAACCGTATGCCTGCCCCGGCTACCCGTCTGCGCCAACTGCTCAGCGGCCCTGATTGTGGTGCGGCCGCGGCCGGCAGGTTTCCCGATGTCGAGCTGAGGCTGTTTTGAGGAAATGACGAACCTGCTCGGGGCGTGCCCGAGGCGATGGAGATTGGGCAGGAAGTACGACACTTGAGCTGCCCTATCCTACGCGCTGAAAGCCGAGCAGGGACAGCCGCCGCCACGGTTTACCCGCCGGTTTGACCGCAGCCACCGCTTTTCTGAGGGTGGTGGCAAAGTCTTCAAGCTCGGCCTGTTTTTCGGCCTCAAACGCTTCGAGCTCCTGGCGTCGCTTTTCCCGGAAGGCGTCAAAATCGGCGTTCCAGCCGGCATGGAAGGCGTCGAGGGCGTTGGCTACGTTTTTGTACATGGTTGAGGTGACGGCCAGGCTGGCCGTGCAGGAGGGGTTGGGGCAGTTCAGCACCGTGCCAATCCGAAAGCGTTCAAAGGCCAGCGCGTATTCCTGTTCGCATTGATAGCAACTCAGCGGAACCTCCCAGTCATTGACTTCGGGAATGGTGAGCGTTGAAGCCTCTACGCCTGCTGCTGGGGCCGCGGGTGGCGGAGCGGCGACTGGGGCGGGTTCGGCAGCCGCGGCTGGCTCGGCGGCAGGTTCG
The DNA here is from genome assembly GCA_965242605.1 of uncultured Binatia bacterium (SeqCode). GTDB lineage: Bacteria > Desulfobacterota > Binatia > Bin18 > Bin18 > JAAXHF01. The sequence continues at coordinate 1,474,197 of CBDESS010000001.1, forward strand.
GCGGCGTCGGCACCTTTGAAGCGAGACGGAAAATCATCCCCAAAGGTTTCTTCCGGGTGCAACTCTTTGGCCCGGGCGATCAAGACCGGTTCTGCTTCCGGGATATCCGGGTTGGGGACGCAGCAGTCAACCGGACAGACCGCGGCGCAGGCTTCCTGGTCAAAAAAGCCGACACACTCGGTACACTTCTGGGGCACGATGTAGAAGATATCGTCCGAGATGGCAGGGCTGTTCACGCCGTTCAGGTCCCACCCTGCCCCGCCCTGGTAAATGGCCGTATTCGGGCATTCCGGCTCGCAGGCTCCGCAGTTGATGCACTCGCTCGTAATCATGGTTGCCATAGCTGCTCTCTTCCTCTCCAGACGGTCCGCCTGTCCCACATGGCTAACGCTCCCGCCCGGCGCTGTCAATGTCCCCCGCGGCTGGTGTGCACCGGACAAGGCCGTCTTGCAAAGGCGGCGACGAGCCGGGATAATGCCCCGGTGATGACCCCGGCCGCGCGTCTGGTGAACGGGCCGTTTGGCGACCCCGGCCTGTATATCTCCCTGCCCGGGCAGGGACGGGCGCTGCTGTGTGACCTCGGCCACAACGACGCCCTGTCTACCGCCGAAATACTCCGGCTGAGCCATGTATTTGTCTCTCACTGCCACATGGATCACTTCATTGGCTTCGATCGTCTGTTGCGGGTGTTTCTGTCCCAGCAGAAGACCCTCCGGCTGTTTGGACCGCCGGGCATCCTGGCCTGTGTGGCCGGGAAGCTTCGGGGCTATACCTGGAACCTGCTGAACGGCAGCGGTTTTGCCATTGAAGTGACCGAAGTCGGACGCCAGACCATGCCGCGGGCACGCTTTGAGGCGGCCACGGGTTTTCGCTCTCGCCCGCTGGCTTCGCTGCCGTTTACCGGGATGCTGGTAGAGGACGCCGGATTTTGCGTGCAGACCGCGCATCTCGACCATCGGATCGACTCGCTGGCCTTCGCCCTCGAGGAAGAAATGCACCTGAATGTCGACACATCGGTGTTGGCCGAACTCGGGCTTGGCCCCGGGCCGTGGCTGACTGAACTGAAACGCGCGGTGCGCGCCGAGCGGCCGGACGACCATTGCATTCGGGCCGAGTGGCGACACGACGGACGCCGGTATGGGCGGGCGTTTGCGCTCGGAGCGCTGCGCGACCGGCTGCTCACCCAGCGCCCGGGCCACAAGCTCGCCTATGTGGTGGATACGCTCTACAGCCCGGACAACGCGGCTCGGATTGCCGCACTGGCACACGCCGCGGATGTGTTGTTCTGTGAGTCGCCTTTTCTGCACGCCGACCACGGCCAGGCCGCCCGCCGCTACCATCTGACGGCCCACCAAGCCGGTCTGCTGGCCCGGGCGGCGCGGGTCAGGAAACTGGTCGTCTTTCACTTCTCGCCCCGCTACTCGGGCCGGGCTGAAGACCTCTACCGGGAAGCCTGGCAGACCTTTGAGGGGCACGCCCCCGCGGTCTAACCTATGTCTGAGCAGATTTCAGAACCCGTGCGGCGCTTTCTTGACGCCCATCAGGTGGCCCGCCTGGCAACGGCCGGTCGGGACGGCGAGCCGCACGTCATCCCGTTTTGTTATGCCTGTGACGGCCAGCACTTCTACTTTGTGGTTGACCACAAGCCCAAGCGCCAGACGGGCAAACCGCTCAAGCGCATTCAGAACATGATGGAGAATCCCCAGGCGGCGCTGGTGGTTGACGATTATGCCGACGACTGGACCCGGCTGGCGTATGTGATGGTGCGGGGCACGACCGCCCTGGTTGAGGACCGGGCCGAATACGGCCGCGCCCTGGCCCTGCTCCGTGGCCGCTACCCGCAGTATCGGGCGATGGACCTGCGCTTTGGCCGCAACGCTATGGTGCGCATCACCCCCACCAAGGTGAATGCCTGGGGAAACATTGGGCCGTGACCGGAAATGGGGTGCAGCCTGACCGTGCGATCAGCCTGATGAGGATGAACCGCATTGTGCTGTCATGGGGCATGGAGGTGCTGGTATGCTGAAGTCCTTATTTTCTATGGCGTTTGTTTTGGCCTGTGTTTTTGGATGGGGGGGCGGCTCACGGTTCTGATGAGTCTTCCTGTTACAGTTATAAGAGGCCTTCGTCTGTGAATGACGCTGTGACCGTGTATGTTGAAGAATGTGGGATATGCGGATTCCTATACCTTGTTGCTGATGTCCGTTACATCGTCTTCCATGACCACCATGCCGGTTCCTTTCGCTCTGGTTTGGGTTCTTGTCAAAGCCGCCTCGCTCGGTCACACTACCCCTTGCCGGACCGGGCTTGCGCGTTCAGCGCCCGCTCAAAGCCAAGGCTTGGGAGTGAGTGATTAGACAAGGGCATCACCAGCCTCGACGGCCGGGGAGCCATCGAGCAGCTTGCTGCCCTTGACTATATTACAGGTCAAGTCCTCTGCTGCCCCTTCCCGCCCCCAGAACCAGTTGTAGGTCAGGTCTTCAATGACGTCCGGCTCCAGCCAGCTTAGCCAACGCGCATCCGGCTCGATAATCCCCGGCAGCTTGGCCTCGAGTGCACGCCAGCCTTCTGGGGTTTCAAAGATAAATGGGGTCTGAAATATCTTGACCTTTTTCCCCTCTGGGACACGGCCGGCCTTGATCTCGCGCTCGGCATAGGCATTGAATACGGCTCGCCGAGTTTCACTTATGCGGGCCAGCTGCTCTGGTGTAAAAACGCTTGCTTCTCCTTTGTAAAGCATGGGTCGATCCTTTCGTTTGCCCCGCACGCTCGGCAGGGGTTTGGGGCTTCGGGTGTGGGCTTGTCGTTTCAGCGACGCTGTGTGTGGGTCACTACACCCGCACCTCAGCGCCCGCCTCCCGCTCGGCTTTCAGCCGTTTGGTATATTGCTCAACCGCCCGCTTGTAGAACTCACCCGCTCCGACGCCTTGGGCGGCCGCTTCCATACGGGAGCTTTTCCAGAGTTCAGCCGGGATCGGGAAGTTCAGTGCTTTTTCCCGTTGCCCCGGATTGAGCGATTGTTTTCGTTTCGTCACAGGTGTGCCTCCTTTCTTGCCGCTTGACCCACAACACAGCCGAGTTGTGATAGAACTGCGATTACTCCTAACAAAAAAACGCACCACTTCAAGCCCGTGCGGGCTGTCTATGCGGCCGCTTATTATTCGCCTTTTTTGCGGTGTTGGCATTGTTCTTGCCAGCCCTGTGATCGTGCGCCCAGCGCCCGCTGACAACGCCGAAAGCCCGGCCGGGTGTTGGCCCGGCCGGGCTTTGAAATGGGCTAGCCGTCCTTGCGGTTGTCGTCCTCTGCCTTCTTGGCCCGGTAGGCTTCAAGCACGCTTTCGGGTGTCTTACCTGCGGCTTCAAGTATGGCGTTCTGGTGCACGATCTCCGGGGCATTTGTTTCCAGTTTGACCCCCAGGATACCCGCTACCAGGGTGGTAAGTATTTCTGCCTCAGACCGGGATTCACCTCTCCTCTCGAAGCGTTGGCGTCGCCGTTGCAGCTCTTGGAATACTGGGGTAGGGCAGACGAAGGTTAGCCAGGTGTAACCGGGGTGTGCGTTCTTTTTTATCGCATTCTCCGGCTGTATCGCCGGGTCATCCGATTCCGGCTTGAAGGCCACCGCCGCCGATACCAGGTCGCACGTGAGCTCCGGCACGGTCTGGTTCTTCTCTTTGCCCCAACGCTCAAGCCAACGCATGAGTTCGTTGAGGCAAAGGAATGTCATCCTGGAGTAGCCCGCAGGGATGTCTGTGTTGGTCAATTGTGTGTCGGTCATAGCGTGTCCTTTCACCGGGTATCCGCCCAGCATGGGTGTGGGTGTGGTCACTCGGTAGACGGGGTGTTCAGGTAGCCCTCCACCGCCTCATCCGGGGTTTCACCCGGTTGGTCTTTCTCGAAGAGCCACGCATGTATTGCGTCCAGGCGTTCTTGTTCACCGAGATCGTCTGGCCAGGTTGCCTCTGGGTCAATCACTGTCGCCAGGTCGTCAGCCAGCTTGGCCCAACCTTCGGGTGTGAGCACAAAAGGCGATTGCCCGGCAATCTCCGCCCGCCCATTCCGGCCTTCTTTGTTCATCCGCTCTTCGGCTTCCCGCAAGGTCTTCTGCCGTAGTTCGTTCAGCGCCGTCCTTTGTTCGTTGGTCATAGGGTGTCCTTTCACCGGGTATTGCCGCCCGGCTCGGTCACAAGGGGTTAGTGTGGGTGTGGTCACACAGAGGCTTGCTACTGCTTGGGCGGAGGCTTACCCAATCCCCCTTTTCAGGTCCAAAAAGGCTATACGAAGTTTTGTTAGCTTTGTGTCGTCTTGGGGCCTTTTCCCGAACCGAGGAGCCCAGTATGCTGAGAGCCGCCAGTCCAGATCATACATGGCCCCCTTTTCATGATGGTCTCTCGCTACCACCGAGCGCTTTGGCCATGATCGCAATGGCTTGGTCAATCTCGGCAGACGAGATAATCAGGGGAGGGGCCAGGCGCACGACGCTATCGTCGTGCAGCGTCCAGCCCAGCACCAGGCCGTCGGCAAAACACCGCTTGACAAAACGCTGGCTTGCCCCGGGATGGTGAAAGTCCAGCCCGATCAGCAGCCCCCGGCCCCGGACTCCGGTCAGCCCGCCACGGCCGAGCAGGGCGCGCAGTCTGGTCATGAACTCGTGCCCCTTTCCCTCGGCCCGCCAGGGAAGCCGGTCGGTAAGCATGACGTCCAGGGCGGCCAAGCCGGCCGCACAGCACACCGGATGGCCGCCGAAGGTCGTCACATGGGCCAGGGGTGGGTCGGTCGACAGGGTTTGCAAGATGTCCGGCCTGCTCATGAATGCTCCGAGCGGCATACCGCCACCCAGGGCTTTGGCCAGCACCAGGATGTCAGGGACGACCTGCCAGTGTTCGGCGGCAAAGACTTTTCCCGTCCGGCCAAAACCGGTGATGACCTCGTCAAATATCAGCACTGCGCCGACCTCAGAACAGCGCCGGCGCAGGGCCGGCAGAAACCCGGCATCTGGAATCCGCACGCCGCCCTCGCCCTGGATCGGCTCAATAATGACGGCGGCGACGCTGTCGTCGATCGCGCCGAGCGCCCGGCTGTCGTTAAAGGCGAGAAACGTCACCGTTGGCAGCAGCGGTTCAAACGGCGTGCGGTAGGCTGGATTGCCGCCGACCGAGACCGCGCCGAGGGTGTCGCCGTGGAAGCTGCCCACAAAACTGACCAGGCGTGAGCGGCCGGTGTATTTGCGGGCGGTTTTGAGCGCGCCTTCCACCGCTTCGGTCCCGCTGTTGGTGAAATAGGTAACAGACAGCGGCTCGGGCGTTATATCGGCTAAGCGACGGGCCAGCCGTACCTGGGGCTCCTGGATGTATTCGCCGTAGACCATCGTATGCAGATAGCGGGCGGCCTGGTCCTGGACAGCCGTGACTACCGCGGGGTGGGCGTGGCCGATGCTGGCAACGCCGATGCCGGACAGCAGGTCCAGATACTCTCTGCCGGCGGTGTCCACCACCACGCAGCCGCGGGCCGAAGCCACCTCAATGCCCATCGGTTCGGGCGAGGTTTGACACACAAAACGCAGGAAATCGTCACGCAGGGCGCTCATAGGGGCAAAGCATACGCTGGGCCGATATCGCCGGCAAACGGGGGCAGCCTGGTTTTGGGTTGTGCGTCCTGGAGGAAGTTTGTTGCCGTTTCTTGAGACACCAATGGGACGAAGCAGGATACTATTGACTTCAAAAGGTTGGCTGATTAGTCTGGAAAAACAGTTGGGAGGGCTGCCTTTGCGGTCCGTTGAACTTTGGTTCGCCTGGCTGCTTTTCCTGTTTGTGCATCTTCCATATCTCGGCGACGCGAGCTCTGTCGCCACTGGAAAGGAGTCCGTTGATGCCCAGATCGTTGACGATGGCTGCTATTTCTTCTTCAATACTCTTCCTTGGAGGCTGTGCAACCATAACGAATGACCCAACGCAGCAGTTGTCATTTGTGGCCCCGGGCTGCAAACCGCGCGCAGTCACTTGTACTGTGTCCAATAAAAGGGGCTCCTGGAAAGTTGAACCGCCTGCGTTGGCGTCCATTCGTCGGAGTGATGATCCGCTTCGGATTGAATGTGAGGACGAACAAGGGGAAACATACAGCCTGCAAGTTGGATCCCGGATTGGAGCGAAGATTGTGGCCAGTGCAGTTTTCTTGGATCTCGGGATAGTTGATGCCATAACTGACAAACATCGAGAGTATCCCGAGCAAATAGTGCTCCAGGTTTGCGAATAGACCAGAATAGAGAGGAAGAGGCTTATCTGCGGTTTTACGAGTGGGAGGAGCTTCTTATTCAATGGCCGTCCAGCTTACCAGGTCGGCCAGCCGTGGCCGACCGCCGTGTCGCCAGCCGAGCGGCGGTGTCTGCATTGTGCCGACCGGACAGATGCGGCTCAGCCCACCGCCGGCCAGGACTTCGAGCAGCGTCTGGCGACGGTGGCTCTCGCTCGGCACGACCGTTCCGACCGCTTCGAGATAGGGCCGCCACGGAGCGAGCAGCGCGTCGAGTCGTTCGAGCCCGGCGAGCGGTTTGACCCGGACCGTGCGGTAGAGCGGTGAGGGGACAAACCTCGGGTCGGCCTCATAGATCACCGTCCACTCCGTTCCCCCCGGGCTGGCGTGGAGGACGATGTCTTTGCCGGCCAGGGTCTGCCATTCGGCTTCGTCCCGCACCCGGCGTATCCGGCGGCTGGCCGCCGGGCTGATCCGCCCCCGGGGTAAGCGGGTCTGCCAGTCTGCCAGCGCACCTGCCAACAGCCGGGCAAACGCCGCGGGTGAGACTGCACCGTGGTCTTCGACATAGACCAGCTGGGGGGACAGGCAGCCGTGCTGGTCAAACAGAGCCACATCGTAGGCCGTCCGCTCGGCTGCCTCGTGGGCCTGCTCAAGGGCTTCGTGGGTGAGCAGACTCAGGCTCAGCTTATGGCCGTAGCCGATGAATCGTCCCGAAACGCGGTGACGAATCGCCGCCAGACTTTCGTCTGAACCTGAGGCCACGACCAGCTCGGCCTCGGAAAACGCAAGGGCCTCAAGCTCGGCTGTGCCGCCCGGCCAGGTGACTACGGCCAGGCAGGAGCCCAGCTCGGGGTCGTGCTGACGCAGGCTGTGGGCGAACAGCCGTTGCAGGCCGGCGCTTGAGGAAGCGGCTTTCACCAGGGTGGCTGATTTTACCAGCAGGGAGAAGATGATGTCGTCCAGGCCGGCACCTGGGAGATTGCCGGCCAGGATGTGGCCCGTCAAGCGCGGCCCCCGGGCGCGGAGGCCGTGCTCAACCCGGTCGAGGACGGCACTGGTGCCGAGTTCAGCGGCCACAAGACCGCCTAAGCACTCGGGCTGACAGGCTTGGAAAAGAAGCGGCAGGCTATGCCGGACCATCTCCGGTGAGAGTCCGCTTTCTGCCGGCAGGAGCGCCTCGGCGTGCTGGCGTTCGCGTGAACCGGGGTCAAGAAAGCGAGCCACAACCGCGCCGATACTGGCCAGAATATCCTGGACCGGACGCCGGACGAGGTAGCGTTCTCGGGCGGTCAGCAGGCCGCTGATAATGGTACGCAGGGAGTCGGGCGTGAGGGCGGCCATAGGCAGGCAAACGCCACCGCGGCGGGTCAGGTCTTGTCCAGCGCGGCCAGAAACTCGTCCAGGGCCAGGGCGCACCCGCGTGCCTCAGCACCCGGGGCGCGGCCGCTCAGCTCGAACCCGGCCCGCGTCAGATGGCCGATATCATCGGTCTGAATCGCCATGACCGAGCCGCAGTTGGCCAGGTCAAGGTGACGCAGGATGCCGGGCTGGCCCGGCGGAACGGCCTGGAGGCTGTCCGGGTCAACCACGAGCGTGCGGGTCCAGGCCGGGCCGATTTTATAGCGCGGCTCGGTGCTGTGATGAAATCGGTTGTGCAACACATTGTCATAAAACTGTGAGGCCATCTCGGTCATGCCATACTCATTGACACACGAATAGCCGGCGACCTTCAGGTACTTCCAGCAGGCGTGCAGAAACCCGTTCCGAGACAGCGGCCGGCACTGACCTTTATCGCCGCCGGTGTCCATGACGCGGCTGCCGGCCGGCAGGGCGAAAGCCGTCTGCTGGCCGGCGCACCAGTCGAAGAAGGCCACCAGGGCGGCGGTAATGGCCAGAATACAGACCGGGCTGCCCTCGGTTTGGGCCTCGGCCAGGGCGGTGGCAAAGGCCTCGAGCTGAAGGCCGGTGGGGTCAATAAAAAACCGGCTGCCGGCTTGCCCACGCCCGGTGATAATCCACTCGGCCATCTGGCTCAGCGAAGAGTCCGGGCGGACGCTGGGCGATGGGATCAATGCCAGCACCCTGAGCCGCAGGCCGTCGGGCAGCACGCAGCGATCAAAATGGGCCAGGGCCGAGGCGTGGTACAGGCACAGGTCGGGGACGAGGTGACGGCCGCGTTTGGCCTGGCCACGGGTGGTGCCGCTGGTCCGAAAAATCTTCTGAGGCGGGCCGCAGGCGAGGTCCAGCTCTTTGAAGGCCACGGTCGGCACCGCCGGGATGTCCTGCCAGCGGGTGAGCGTGGCCGGGCTGGCCCCCCGGGCCGTGCAAAAGCGCTGATACGGCTCGTTGCGCTCGAACTGGTGGGCAAAAACGGCCAGGGCCAGAGCATTGAAATCCTTGCCTTCAGGGGCGGCAATAAAATTGAGCACCTCGGCTTCGACCGTCACCACAGGCTGGACTGTAGCGGGCTTGGCTGTGTGGTGTAAATGGGCTACACCAGAAGCCCAAGACTCCGTGCCGTGAGGAGAGGCAGCTATGTCATCCATTGAAGAACTGTACGACCGGGCCTACGATCTGCTGTGTGACGGGGAGGCCGACCGGGCGATTGAGACCTACAAGGCGATTCTCGACAGTGACCCCACCCACGTCGATGCCGTCCACGATCTGGCCCACGCCTACGCCGATAAAGATATGCTTGACGAGGCGATTGAGACGGCCAAGCAGTTGATCGCCCTGACCCCGGATGACGCGATGGGGTTCACCATCCTGTCCCGCTTCTACCAGCAGAAGGGCATGATTGCCGAGGCTGAGGCCGAGGCCGCCAAGGCCCGTGTGCTGGATTGGAAGCGGGAGTTGCAGGAGAAGAAGCTGGGCGGGGGCGCGTAAGGGTATGGCTGAGCACAGCGACGCCTATATCGTTGGCCGTCTGATCCATCAGACACGCCTGTTGATCGCGACCGACGACACCATTCCGGTTGAGACCAAACTCCAGACCCAGGCCATGCTCAAAGAGTTTGAGGCCGCGGTGGCGGTGGACGAGGCCGAGCAGGACGAGGCCGAGGTCCGCAGCCAGTATTCTTTCCTGTACGACGAGCTGCACGATTACGCCGACCTCGAAGCCCTGCTGTCGGCGATGAAGAACTTTATTCACTATCTGTAAGGAGTGCTTGAGCGATGCCGCATCTCCAGTCCAACGGGATTTCGCTGTACTATGAAGAACACGGCAGTGGCGATCCCCTGATTCTGATCATGGGCTTTACCATCAGCTCTATCGGCTGGCACTGGAATATCCCGGCCTTTGCCCAATCTTTTCGGACGATTGCGTTTGACAACCGGGGCGTGGGCCAGAGTGAGAAGCCGGCTGTACCGTACTCAATGCCGCTGTTTGCCGACGACACGGCCGGGCTGCTTGACGGCCTCGGCATTGACCACGCCCATATCTTCGGCATCTCGATGGGCGGGATGATTGCCCAGGAGTTCGCCCTGCGTCACCCCGGGCGGGTCAAAAGCCTGATCCTGGGCTGTACACACTGTGGGGGCGAGAACGCTACCCTGTCCAGCGACCCCGAGGTGCGGCGTATGCTGGAGCACATTGAATCGGTGAGTGTCGAAGACGCCGCGCTGGCCATGACCAAGGTGGCGGTGACGCCGTGGTTCACGCAGAAACATATGGACACCCTGCTTGAGTTGAACCGGCTGTCCGCGGTCCATCCGACGCCCAAGCACGGCATGGTCAGCCAGATGGCGGCCATCCAGAGCCACGATACCTACGCCCGTCTGCCTCAGATCACTGCGCCCTGTCTGGTCATGACCGGCAAGCAGGACGGGCTTGTCCCGCCTGAGAACTCGGTGGTGTTGTCGCGCCAGATTCCGAATGCTGAACTGCTCATCCTGTCTAACGCCAGCCACCTGTTCAATATCGAACGGCCGCGGACAACGGCAGAGAGTGTGCGCAGCTTTATCAACGGCCAGCGGGAGTGGCTGGACTAGTACAGGGCGGCGCGCCTAGGACGCGGTGTGTAAGGCCACATACTCCCGCAGCGCGTCCCGGGTACTGTCAAAGGCCAGTTCGCCCCACGGAATCTCATCTGGAGCAAAGGTCGCCGTCTCGAGCGTTTCGTCCCTGGCTGTGAGTTGTCCGCCCACGATAGTGACCAGATAGACCACGATGACGACCGGGTAGCCGGCATACGAGTAGATGTTGAGCAGCCGGTCGATTTCGACTTTGAGATTCACCTCTTCCCAGGTTTCCCGAATGGCCGCGCCCTCGACCCGCTCGCCCCGGTCCATAAACCCGCCGGGAAAGACCCATTTGCCATAGCTGGGCTCGATGCCGCGCTTGAGCAGGACGATCTTGTTGTCGATAACCGGGATGGTACAGGCGGCGATTTTTGGGTCTTCGTAGAAGATAAACGCACAACTGCCGCATACGCGACGCTCGGGCTCAGTGGCCTTGACTCTTTTGCGTTCCAGCCGGCCTCCGCACTTGGGACAGAAACGGAAACCTGGGCCGTGATGATGGGCGTGATGATGGGCGTCTGCCACGCTGTGTCCTCACAGAGGAATCATCCTAGCAGCTTTCGAGAGGAAGACAAGATGATTTATCTTTCTCGCGTTGTCCTGGCATGCCGGTCGCCCACAGTCTGGACAGGACGGGGCTGAGGCTGTATGATCTTTCCAGTAGCCGTCAGAAGAAAGGAGAGGCAAACGGCATGAAAAAGATATCTTTTGTTGGACTGTGGATCGTGGTCAGCCTCATTCTCAGCCCTCTTTCGCTACGCGCCCAAGAAGCCGGCGCACCGTCTCTGGTGAGCCTGGCGATGGCCGAGGCGATTATTGCCGCGGCCAAGGCCAGGGCCGAACAGGAAGGCTGGGCCATGAGCTTTGCGGTGGTCGATAGTTTTGGTCGTCCGGTCGCCCTGGTCCGTATGGACGGCACGCGCTGGATGACACCCAAGGTGGCCCATAGCAAAGCCTTGACCTCGGCCACCTTTGGTCGCCCCTCAGCCTCGGTCGAAGAGTTTGCCGAGGATCGCCCCCATCTGTTCAAAAGTGTGCAGAAGCTGATCGGTGAGCCCTTGCTGCCGGCCGGCGGCGGTTTGCCTATCAGGGTTGATGGCAAGCTGCTGGGCGGGGTCGGTGCCAGCGGAGGGACGGAGGCCGAAGATATCGAGGCCGCCCAGGCCGGGCTGGATGCGCTGGGCATGAAGTAGACCGGCACGCCTTCGGGGGGCGCGGCTGCGTCACTCAGCCAGCCCCATGTCTCAGGTAGTATCTGCCGGAGCGATAATGAGGCGCCTCTAAGTTGATATTGTCACTATCCCGGCAATGCGTTGCACAGCCTGACTTAGCGTACCCCCGCAATCATTCAGCCACGCGGGTACATCTTCTGGATTCACCTTCAACCATCTCGTATCGGTTCCCCCGGCCCCGCCATGTTGTGATCTGATCCCTCCAAGCTCCCACTGGTTCATGATTGTTTGCTTCGGGAGAACCCAGCAGTGGGCGTCAAACGGACTAATGCCGAGACATATCGCAAACTGATAATTCTGATCCCGCAACTGTTGGAAGGTATAGGTTCCATTTTCCCATAACGTACTCATTTTTATCTCTGCTCTAATCCCATCTATCAAACGATCCGCTTCAGAGTCTGGGCTCCGATCGACAGTAAATCCTTTACAGGCCAGATAGCCTTCTACGAGCTTCTCCCCGACCGCCCCTCTTCGTCTCGAAGGTATCTGCCGTATCCATCCGAAGGGACTCCCTTCCCATTCCCTCCCCTTCGCCGAACATGCTTGACTGAGCATCTCTGAATGCCTTTCGAGAATCCGAACTTCTGCATCTGTTATGTGTGACATTCTGAAATCCTTATCCGGTCCCGTCAAACAAGTCTCGACGTTCCCAAGGCTCTGAAATCTGCTTTCCCTCTTCATAGATGGTCGGCTTTGCGTGCTCCAGGCGGTGTTTCATTACCCGAATCGCCTCTGGATTGTTGTCGACCAGGACAACATCCCGCCCGTTCGTGAACGCTGCTTCTCCTGTCGTCCCACTCCCCGCGAAAAAATCCAGGATGGCGTCCCCCGGATTTGAATGTGTGCGTATAATGCGATTCAGGACAGCCAGCGGCTTCTGTGTCGGGTATCCTGTTTTTTCTCCTCCATTGGTCGGCACAATCGTGTGCCACCAGGTATCTGTTGGCGTCTTTCCGCGTTCTGCTTTTTCTTTCCCGACAAGGCCGGGGGCCATATAGGGAATGCGGTCGATATCTGCATAACGGTATGTGTAGGCATCGGATGTTTTTGCGTACCAGAGAATGTTGTCGTGCTTCGGGGACCATCTCCGCTTTGACCTCGCGCCGTAATCATAGGCCCAGATAATTTCGTTGATAAAGGATGCCCTCCCGAAGATATGATCCAGCAGTATTTTGCAATAGTGGACTTCCCGGTAATCAATATGAAAGAAAAAGGAACCCGTCTTTTTGAGGACCCGATGGGCCTCTCGCAATCTCGGCTCCAGAAACTCGTGATACTGCCCGAAGGAATCGTCGTATGCTGCCGTACTCAACCGAATCGTGCGATACCGCTGGCCCTGATACCCGGTACGGTCCCCGTGCGGGTCCCGGACCGTTTTCAAGGTGGTTCGTCCCTGTCGCTTCCCCGTATTGAATGGCGGATCAATGTAGACCAGATTGAAGGACTCGCTCGGAAACGTCCGCACAATCTCCAGGTTGTCTCCCAGATGAATCTCTACCCTGGTCGTTGCCATTTTTCTCTTCCCTGCATAAAGTCTGTGTACTGGAACCACTATCTCGCGGACCTGACACGGCAGCTTACGAGCAGGATTCCCTATACAAAACCTCGGCCGCGGACGCAAGCGAGACAGAACAGGCCGGGGCGGGCTTGACGCTGTGAGACTGAGCAGGTTTAAGGGGCAGGGCAAAGGAGGACACGGGTGAAAACAATGATTCAGATGGTCCCGTCCATGCCGGTCAGCTCGAACGCCGAGCGCAGACGGCTCAAACCGGTTGGACGGAATGTTGAGAAATATGCCGAGATCATTGACGGCATGGTCGATATTGTCAGGGCGGCCGATGAGTTGGGCTACTGGGGCATGAGTTTTATTGAGCACCATTTTCATTCCGAGGGGTTTGAGATGCTGCCCTGCCCGGGCATCATGAACGCTTGGCTCGGGCCGTATGCCACGCGTATGCGGATGGGCCAGCTCGGCTATGTGATGGGTACGCATGACCCGCTGCGGGTGGCCGAAGAGACCGCCCTGTTGGATCATATTCTGAAAGGCCGTTTTTTTGTCGGGTTTGCCCGCGGCTACCAGGCGCGTTGGGTACGGACCCTCGGCCAGGCCTACCAGTCGCTGCCTACCCTGTCGCACCGCGAGTCGCCCGAGCAGGCCGAGGCCGACGAGAACAACCTGCGCATCTTTCGTGAAATGGTCACGATTGTGAAAAAAGCCTGGACGCAGCAGAGCTTTGCCCACGACGGCGCGTCTTTCAAGGTGCCCTACCCCTATACCGGCATTGAGAACTATCCGGCCTACCCCTGCGCTCAGGAGTACGGGGCCCCGGGCGAGATCGACGAACACCACCGTGTGCGCCAGATCAGCGTCGTGCCGGCACCGTATCAACAGCCCCACCCGCCGGTGTTCATCAGCTCCTCGGGCAGCGCCGAATCGGCCCGCTGGTCGGGACAAGAGGGCTTCACCTGCTGTTACTTCGCGCCTCTCCAGGGCGCGCGCGCGCAAGACCTGGCCTATCGTGAGGGGGCGGCCGAGGTCGGCAGAACCCTTGCCCCGGGCCAGGCTCAGGGCTTGCTGCGTTTCCTGTTTGTCGGCAAAACGCGCCAAGAGGCGTATGAGAAGGTGGACCGGACGATCGTGCCGTTTTTCTCACAGTTTGCATGCCATTTTTTCCCTGTGCTGCTGGCCGAAGGACGCGGCTCACTGTTTGAGCGGGTGATGAACACCGGCCTGATTGTGGCCGGTACGGTTGATGAGGTGAAACGCCAGATCGACGAGATATACAGCGAGATTCCGTTCGAGTATTTTTCCCTGGTCGCCTATAACGGCTTAGAGCCACAGGCACAGTTGATAGAAGACATTGAGCTGTTCGCCACCAGGGTTGCGCCGGCCTTTGCCGACGCCTAGCCTGACACGGACACATCAGACGAAGGGAGCACCATGTTGACATCGCGGACCACAGGCAGGAGCCGGCGGCTTGTCCGGTTGAGCCTCGCCGTGGGGCTGCTGCTGGCCGGCACCTTGACCGGCCGGCCGGCTGTGGCCCAGACCAGCCTGTTTTTCATCGGCGACAGCCTGACCGACGCCGGCAACCTGTACCGGTCAACCACCGACCTGAACGCCCGCAATCCCCAGGTGCCGGTGCAGCCGCCCAGCCCGCTGTATTACTCGGGCCGGTATTCCAACGGCCCGACCTATGCCGAGGCGTTGCCCGGCCTGCTCGGCGTGTCTGAGTCAAATGTCTTCAACCTCGCCTTTGCCGGCGCAGAGTCGGGAGAGACGAACACCTCCCCAGACCCGGCTGCTGCGTCGTTGCTCAACCTGCTGAACGTTGACGCGCTCGATCAGGTCGGCAGGGCGGTCGGGCAGGGGCTGGCCGGTCCGAACAGCCTGGCCGTCTACTTCATCGGGGGCAACGACTATGTGAACAATGCCGGCCGCATTGCCGCCGGCGCGCTCACTCCCCAGACCCTGGTTGGCACGGTCATCGGCAATATCAACACCGGCCTCAGCACGCTGGCCGAGGCCGGTCAGAGACGGTTTGCCGTCCTGAACCTGCCGGATATGGGCAGGACGCCACGCGCGCTCGCCCTCGGCCCGGCGGTCTCGGCCGGCCTCAGCCAGTTCACTGTGGCCCACAATACCGCCCTGCTCACCGCGGTGACCGCGCTTGAATCCGCGCGTGAGCTTGACATCACGCTGGTGGCCATGGACGACCTGTTCGCCGACATGGTGGACAACCCGGCTCTCTACGGCTTGAGCGACACCCGGCACCCCTGTTTCTATACGGAGGTGTCCAGCCCCGAGGTGCGTGACTGTTCAACTCCAGAGACGGCCAACGCCGGCCTCTTCTATGACGGCATCCATCCGACCGCCCGGACACACCAGATTACCGGCCAGTATGTGGCCGCCTATCTCGACATGAAGGCCAACGCCGGGGCCGACATCACCGCCCGCTCCATGCTGGGGCTGCTGTCATCGCGCTCGCAGCAACGCCTGATGGAAGCCCGCCTGCTGTCGGCGCGTTCCGGATTTGGTACGGACGCCGCCCAGCTGGGACAGTTCTCCCTGCACCTCACCGGCGACTTCGGTATGGGCGACCGGGACGGCGACGCCGGCCAGCGCGGCTTTGACTATGACACGACCGCCGGGCTGCTGGGGCTGGACTGGCGGTTCCACCAGTCGGCCATGCTCGGGGCCGGGTTTGGCTACAGCGAGGCCGACCTGGAGTTGGACGGAGGCCGGGGGCGGGCTGACCTGGAGAGCTGGTTCGGGACCGTCTACAGCACGGTGAGCAACCGGGCGATGTATGTGGACGCGGCCGTCGGCTATGCTGCGGACGACTACCGCTTCTCGCGTCCCACCGGCTTCGGCCCGCGTCCCACCGCCTCAGCCGACCCCAAAGGCTCAACCTGGTTTGCCCTGCTGAGCGGCGGCTACAACTTCCAGTATGGCAACACGATCTTTGGGCCGCTCATCGGCGGCCGCTGGACCGAATCACAGCTCGACGGCTACCGGGAAAACGCCGGCCCGCTCTCCCTGTCGGTCAGAAGCAGCGTCCACGAAAGCTGGGTCGGCTTTATCGGCGGCCAGGTGTCCAGCCTGGTACAGTTTGGCGCAGTGTGGCTCGCCCCGCACCTGCGCATCACCGGCGAGTATGACTTTGGTGACGAAGAGAAGGTCAGGGGCAGGCTCGGCTCCGGCCAAGCCGTGTCCGGCCAGGTGGCCGACAACGAGCCGGCCGCAGTCTTCGGCGGCGGCATTGAGTTTGGGGTCGGTGCCAGCCTGGCCGCCCAGGTCAGCGGCGAGACCAGCCTGACGCGCGAGGGCGGCATGGACTCCGGCGTCCAGGGCCGTCTGATCGCGCACTTTTAGCCACCAGCCAACTACTGCCTGAAGGAGGGCTATCGTATGATCTACGAAATGCGGGTGTACACCTTACAGCCGGGCAAGGTCCCGGAGTTCCAAACCCTGATAGAGCAGGAAGCCCTGCCCGTCATCAGCAAATACTCCAAGCTGGTCGGCTGGTGGTCAACCGAGGTCGGGCCGCTCAACGAGGTGGT
Source organism: uncultured Binatia bacterium (SeqCode) (assembly GCA_965242605.1). Taxonomy (GTDB): domain Bacteria; phylum Desulfobacterota; class Binatia; order Bin18; family Bin18; genus JAAXHF01. The sequence goes on from CBDESS010000001.1 coordinate 1,490,765, forward strand.
CCATATCTGGGCCTACGAGGATATGAATCACCGCGCCCAAGCTCGGGCCGCTCAGGGCGCAGACCCCGCCCTACAGGCCTTCCGGCCCCGCGCCCAGGCTATGATTGTAAGCCAGTACAACAAAATCCTGACGCCGGCCAGTTTTTCGCCTTTGCAGTAGCAGCCCTCACAGACGATGGCGGCGGAGGGCCAGAGCCGCATTCATGTGCAGATAGCGCAGCGGCTCGGGTGGCAGCCAGCCGGTTGTGGCCGGAGAAGACATCAGCGCCACATCCGGGTCAGGCTGGTCTGCGTACAGCTCGCACATCAGCCTGCCGCCATAAAATCCGCTCACCAGGCCGAAGCCGTTATAGCCGACGCTGAACAGGAGACTTTTGTCCGTGTCCAGCCGTCCCAGCAGCGGCGTATGGGCGCGGGTCAGCGCCATTACGCCACTCCAGTTGTGGGCGGCTTGAACCCTGCCCAGATAGGGATAGCGTTTGACCAGTCGCTCGGCCAGGCGCTGATAGGCCCTGGGCTGGTGACGGTAGGCCACCCGACTGTTGTAGTCGTAGCGGGCACCGCCCCTGATCAGCAGGCGGCCATCGGGGGTGAGACGAATGGTATGGGTGGCGTCCATTTCATACCGGCCCGGCAGGCTGGTCCAGGCACCGTGGCCGATGACGGTCTTGTCCAGCGGTCGGGTCACCATGACGTACAGATGGAGGGGCATCAGAATCCGCCTGAACAGGCCGAGTTGAGGCGTGTAGGCGTTGGTGGCGATAACGGCCGTGTCGGCCCTGACCTGGCCGTCCGGGCAGACCAGCTCGACCGGTTTGCCCCGCCGCAGCCGCTGCACCGGAGTGTGCTCATAGATGTGGACGCCCAGACCCTCGACCGCGGTTCTGAGACCCCGGACGAGTTTGCCCGGATGCAGGGTGGCCCAGTGGGGCAGGAACACTGCGGCCGGATAAAACTCCGAGCGGATCCTGGCGGCCAGGTCAGTGCCCTGCCAGAGTTGAACCGATTGGCCAAGCTGGGCGTAGGCTGCTACCTGTTTCTCCAGCGTCCGCGCCTCGGCGTCTTTTTTGGCCAGCCGGAGCGCGCCGCCCTCCCGGAGGTCACAGTCAATCGCTTCCCGTGTAATGGTGTGGACCAGATGCCCATAGCCGCGCTCGGCGTACCGGGCGTAAGGTTCGACCGCGGCCGCTCCCCGGTCAAAAAAGATACTGTCCCAGCCGTGATATTCACGGGAGATAAAGCCGCTGCTGCGCCCGCTCGCCCCAAAGCCGACCCGCTGCCCTTCAAGCACCACAATATGTTTGTCGGGGTAGCACCGCTTGAAATGGTAGGCGGCGCTCAGCCCTGTTATCCCGCCGCCGACCACAGCGAGGTCGGCCCGTACCCGGCCACGCAGCGGCGGGGCGGCCGCCGCCGGCTCGGTCAGCCACACACTGTCCGGCGTGTCGCTCAGCGTCGCCGGCACGCTTGCAGCTCTCCGAGAGAGAAGGGGAGAAGATGGCGGAGGTCCAGGCCGCCGGCACAGGCTGAAGATAGCGATGTACTCGTCAAGGGCATGGTGCAGGATATTGCGTTTTTGGCTTTGGCTTTCATCCGTCTGCTGACGAAGATAGCGATGTACTCGTCAAGGGCATGGTACAGGGGTACGCTGGCGTTGATACGCGCCCGTGGCATACGGCTTGCCCCTTGGTTGGCCGGGCGGCTCTCGCCTGGTACTCTGCGCGGGCTTGAAACGAGAGCGTCGATCGCTTCCTGTCATCGGTCGTCAACGCTATCTTTTTTGTGCCGGAGCTCGCAAGGGAAAGTGGTATGAAAAACTCTGCGGACTACCCGATACGCACCGTTCCCCAGCTCGCCATCCCCATGCCCGACGGGGTCAGGCTCGGCGGCCGCCTGTACATGCCGGCCGCTCCAAACGACGGACCGTTTCCGGCCATTGTTGAGGCCCACCCGTACCGCAAAAACGACAACAAGGTTGCGCGGGATTGGCGCACCCACAGCTATTTGGCCCGCAAGGGCTATGTCGGGGTTCGGACTCGATACCCGGGGGAGTGGTGCCTCGGAGGGCGTTGCGACAATGAGTACACCCGCCAGGAACAGCTCGACTGCCTGCACGCGCGCATACCCTGTGTTGAGCGCCCGATCTGACCATCCACAGCGTGTATGTCGGCTGGTGGCTGGCCGGGCGGCCGAGTGTGGAAGAGCTGCGCCGTGATATCCGGGTGGTCAGGGCGCGGCTGACCGATTATGCCCACGCCGCCTGGAATACCCCGGCGGTGAAAGCAGTCCGCGTTCCGGCCGCCTGTTGGGACGAACAGACCGCGGTCAAACCGTGGCGGACAGTCGGTCGGGGACGGGGGAGGGTGGCGTGGTTCGCAGCCGGGCGGGGGCTGATACACTCGGAGCAGGGCGAAGACCTCGTTGTCCACTTCAGCGGCATTCCGGGGCGGGGCGACCGCGGTCTGAGCCCGGGCGACCAGGTCGCCTTTGAGATTGCCCAGGGGCCACACGGACGGCACGCGGTGGGGGTCAGGCTGATCGAGACATGACAGGGCGGCTGAGCCGCGCGTCAGCCGACCGTTCTGGAAGACTGCGCCGGTCGGCCAGCAGGCGGCTGCGCCGACTCTTGCGGCCGGACCTGCCCGGCTGCTAGGGTCCCAGACTGCGATAAGGGAGGGCGAGATGGCGGACGAACACTACCTCCGGGGTATTGAGGCGGCTGAGGAGAAACTGCTCCGTTTTCTGCGGACATTTGAGTCGATCCAAGAGCATATCCATTTCAGCAGGATCGGCGACTCCCAGGCCCGGCTCCAGGAGGTGACGGGCGACATGTTCCCGACCCTGAGGGCTGGGTTGGCCGCGCTTTCGCCCCCGGACTCGCTGACCGGGTTTCATGCGACCTTGAGCGCCGCCCTCGTCCAGTGCGACAACGCCGCCGAGGCGTTTTTGAAGCCGGCGGGCAACGATTTTTCGGTGGCGTTTCTGCACAGCCGCTGGGCCTTGTGCAAGGCGATGAACCTGCTGTACGACATCCGTGCCCATACCCCGACCCTCCAGGACTACTGGTTGCTGCCCGAAGCGCTGCCACATCGAGACGCCCTGGAAATACCGGCACCCGAGGCCGAGGTGCCGGTCGGCCTGATGCACACCAGGCCCACCGACGCCCACGCGGCCTACTCGCTGTATGTGCCGGAGTATTACCGCCCGGACAAGGAATGGCCTGTGATTATCTGTCTGCACGGCGGCTATGGCCGCGGCGAGGACTATATCTGGTCCTGGCTGCGGCCGGCCAAGAGCAAAGGCTACCTGTTGCTGTCGCCCAAGTCCGTGGATGTGACTTGGTCGGTCCTCCAACCGCGGCTCGACGTCGAGTCGATCACCAGGATGTTTGAGGAAGTGGCCGCCGCCTATGCGGTCGATACGAGTCGGGTCTACCTGTCCGGCCTGTCCGACGGCGGAACCTTCACCTACCTGCTCGGCCTGAGCCAGCCGGATATGTTTGCCGGCATTGCCCCGATTGCGGGCGATTTCCACGCCATGCTTGACCCCATGCTGCGCCGCAAGCAGGGCCAAGACCTGCCAATCTACATCGTACACGGCGCACACGACTTTATTTTCCCGGTGGCCACGGTTCGGCAGGGCTATGAGCTGCTCTGCCACATCGGCTACAACGCGACCTACAAAGAGTTGCCCGACTGGGGGCACGCCTATACGTCAAGCATCAACGCAGAGCTGGTGTTACCGTGGTTTGAGGGTCTGGAGCCGAGGAAGCGCTGAAGATATGCGGGCCAAGGTCGGCTCTGAACCCACCCGCCTCGTCCTTGTCGGAGCCGGCCACGCCCATCTCGAAGTGCTGCGGCGGTGTATCCTTACCCCCCTGCCGAAGGTTGAGCTGACCGTTGTTTCTCTGGATGACGAGCAGCACTACTCGGGTATGCTGCCCGGTTATGTGGCCGGGATATACCCGCAAGAGGCTGTCAGGATTGATGTCGCCGGCCTGACCCGGCGGGCGAACGGGCGCTTTATCAGGGCTGAGGCACTCGGGCTTGACCCGACCCGGCAGACGGTGCGGCTGGCCGGGGTTGAGCCGGTTGCCTACGACCTGGTCTCGTTCAACCTTGGCTCCCAAGCCGCGGGGGCCGAGGCGGCCGGGTGCTATGCGCTTGTCCTCAAACCCTTCTCTCAAGCTCTTGACCTGCGGCGGCGCATTGAAGCCCTGGCACAGGAACACAAGGCCGGCGTGTGCCGTATTGCGGTGGTCGGCGGTGGGCCGGCCGGCTTTGAGATGGCGTGTGCGCTTGAGGCCGTGCTGCGGCGGGCCGGCCGGCCCCGTCAGGTGTCATTGTTTGAGGCGGCGTCTATCATGCTGGGCGGCTATTCGGCCGCGTTTCGCCGCCGGGCCGGGCGGATTCTTGCCCGCAGAAACATTGCGGTGTGTACCGGCCAGCGCGTGCGCCAGGTTCATGCCGAGGCGGTCGAGTTGGCCAACGGCCGTTCGCTGCCGGCCCAGTTGACCGTCTGGCTGAGCGGGCCGGCCCCGCCGGCGGTGTTCGGCAACTGCGGTCTGTCGCTGGACGATAGAGGCTTCCTGCTGGTCACGGACAGCCTGCACGCGCTTGATGACGGGCGGGTGTTCGCCGTGGGTGACTGCGCCAGCCTGACCGCCTACCCCCACACCCCAAAAGCCGGCGTGTACGCGGTCCGCCAAGGCCCGGTGCTGTGGGACAGTCTGGCGGCCAGGCTGTACGGTCGGCCGGCCCCGCGCTACAGGCCGCAGGCCAGCTTCCTGTCAATTTTGAACACCGCGGACGGCAGGGCGCTGTTGCGCTATAAGCGGCTGGTGTCGCATAGCCGCCCGGCGTGGCGGCTCAAGGACTGGATCGACCGACGCTTTGTGGCCCGCTACCGGGACGTGCTCTCGCTGACGATATGAACTCTTGATTGACACTGACCTGCGTCGCTCTGGTTCGTCACCGGCTGCGCGCGCACCAACGACACCTTCGTAAACGAAGACGGGCGCGAGCACACGATCTGCCAGGAAGAGAACAAGAAGAGAAACTGGACGCCAGCCACCGTGTCGCGCACAATCAGGAGCCCGGCGAACCTGTTGCATATGGGAAAAAATCCGATTAAAGGCAAAGCCTGATGAACCAGAGCATCACCATACGGCATCCGGCAAGACCGCCTGGCTCAGCTGATTCACCGCCTGTATCAAATTTCGATGGGGGGGAAGTATGCAGGTAAAACGGCCGGACCGAGAGGGCATTGAGGAAAAGACGCACGCTTCCTTTGAGGACGAGTTTCAGCCCAAGGGGGAAGCCGGGGCCGGGCGTTCACCTGCCCGCCACCCCTCCGGGGGCGTTGAGGCCCCCGGGCCCGAGCGGTCGGGCTATGAGGCCAGGACGGTGATCGCCAGGTCGTCTTCCCCGGCCACGGCCCGCACCCCGCGGTCGGGCTATGAGGCCAGGACGGTGATCGCCAGGTCCCGGCGCGCCAGCAGCCGGGAGCGGGAAGTCGCCGACGACAGTCCCACCGACCTGACCCGTATCTACCGGCCCGGGGCCAGGCAAGCGGCGGGGCAGCCGCCCCACGGCACAGCCACGGCACTGGACGATCCGCCGGTGGGCTGGCTGGTGGTGGTCTCGGGGCCGGGCCAGGGCCGGACCATGACCCTTGGCCACGGCATGAACCCCATTGGCCGGGACCGCGGTGAGCGGGTCTGTATCGATTTTGGCGACAGGATGATTTCCCGTCGCCATCATGCGGTCGTCATCTATGACCCCAGGGGCAAGAAGTTCTACCTCCAGCACGGCGGCGGCAAGAACCTGACCTATCTGGGCGATGCCCCCGTGCTCGTCCCGACCGCGCTGCCAGGCTTCTCCAAAATAACCATTGGCGAGACCGTCCTGGTGTTCGTTCCGCTGTGTGGCGAGCGGTTTGACTGGGAAGACTATGAACACTAGAGCGTCGTGGAATGCCGTAGAACAGTGGGTGGCCGGCGAGCAGATCCGGGGTAGCCGCGAGTATCAGGAAGACAGTTTCGCGCTGACCCTGCTGACCGGCGAGCGGTCGGCCGGCGACCGGCTGCTGCTGGTGCTGGCCGACGGCATGGGCGGCCACGCCGGGGGGGCGGTGGCCAGCAACACGGTTGTGCAGGCGTTCTGGACCGGCTTTCGCCGGGCCGCGGCTGAGGTCGCGACCAACCTCCGGGCCGGCGTTGAGGCCGCCAACGCTGCGGTCAGAGCCAAACAGCAGTCCGATGCCGCTCTGGCGGAAATGGGTTCGACCCTGGTGGCTGCCCTGGTGCTGGGCCAGCGTCTGTACTGGGCCAGCGTGGGCGATTCTGTGCTGTGGCTGTTCCGGGCCGGCCAGCTCTGCCGGCTGAACGAAGATCACTCCATGCGCCCGCTGCTGTTTGATCTGGTCGAACTTGGCAGGATGACCCGAGAAGAGGCCCTGGCAGACCCGAGGGCGCATCATCTGCGGTCTGCCATCTCCGGCGGCGATCTGCCCCTGGTCGAGATCGCCGCGGACGGCTATCGGCTCAAAGCCGATGACGTGTTGCTGCTGGCCAGCGACGGCCTTGAGGTTCTGTCTGAGGCGCGGATAAGCGGCCTGATCGCAGAGCAGGGGAGAGACGCCCGGGGACTCGCCCGTGCCCTGCTTGACGCGGTAGGCGAAGCGTCCGGTCAGGACAATGCAACGGTCATGGTCTACCGGGTGGGGCGCAAAGGGCGCGGCCTGAACGCCACGCTGGCGGAGATGGAAGCGCCGACCGAGCTGGCGGCCGGACAGCAGCAGAAAAACATCCACATCAGTCGAGCTGCTTTTGAGCTGGAGGCGGAACCTGCCGGCGTGTTGACCCGGCTCAAAAACCATGTGTTCGGCAACAGACGCTAGGAAGACCGCCGTGACCTCTCTGATCGTCCTGTCCATCCTCCTGGTCTCCGCGCCGGCCACAGCGGCTGAGCCTCGACCGCCCAGTCCCTGCGACCCGCCCCGTCCCGCGCCGGCGAGACCACCTCAGCCGCCGGCCCGCCCCCGGCTCGACTTTCCCGCGGTCACACGATCGCTGGTCACGGTCACAGACAGCAATGACACACAAGTGCCGGGCTTCGGTGTCAGCGAGCTGGGCCATATTGTGACCGCTGCCCGACCCCTGGCAAACCAGCCTTCGTATCTGGTCTCGAATGCTGAGGGCCGGGTTTTTCCTGCCGACCGACTCGCCGTAGACCAGGCGGCCGGGGTGATGCTTCTCAAGCTGTCCGGCACCGGGCACGGCGTCGCCGGCCTGTCCTTCGCCAGGGCCGACCCTCCGGCCACGGCACCGCTGATTGCGGTCAGCTTCAGTCCGTCCGGACCAGACCGTTTCACCCCCATTACCGGGACCGTGACCCACCTCACCGCGGCCGGCTCCGGGTTCATCACCCATAACGCCTTGTTCAGCCGGGAATCGGCCGGTGCACCGTTGTTGAATCGGTGCTACCAGGCGGTTGGGGTCAACGTGTTACAGCGGCAGGGGGTATTTCTGCGCCAGCTTGATCCCAGGCAGCACGGGAGTGCCCGGTCGCTGAGCTCGGCCCCGGTGGGCCGCCTGCTGGCCTCCGTCAAGCTCTCCTTGCCGCTGGTCAAGACCGAATGCCCGAGCCTCGAAGAAGAAACGCGCTGGCGGGTAGCGCAAACCCGGCAGGAACAGGCCCAAGCCCTGCAACGCGAACGCGCCGCGGCCGAACGCGCGGCCCGGCAAAGTGAAGCCGCCCTGCAACGCGAACGCGCCGCAGCCGCCCAAAGAGTCCGGCAAGCCCGGCAGGAACAGGAAGCCGCCCTCCGGCAAGCCCAGCAGGAAAAAGAAGCCGCTGAGCAGGCCACACGTGCCGCCGAACAGAGAGCCCGAGAAGCCGCCGCGGCCCTGCAACAGAAAAACGAAGAGGCCGGACGCGCGGCCCAGGAACGCGCCGCGGCCGAACGCGCGGCCCAGGAGAGAGAAGCGGCCCTGCAACGCGACCGGGAAGCCGCAGAACGGCTGGAGTGGGAAGCCCGGCAGCAACAGCGTCGGACACTGCGCTATGCGTCCATGATTGGCGGGCTGTTGCTGCTCGGTATTCTCGGGGCGCTGCGCAGCAAGCGCCGCCGGCTACGCGCCGCAGAAGCCGCAACGCGCCGGATGCAGTCCGCGCTGTCCGAGGTCTCGGCCCGGGACCAACTGCGCAGCAGCACGCCGGATGTGTTTCTTGAAGGCACACGGCCGCCCGTTGCCCTCAAAATCCCCGGCGCTTCCCTGGTTGACCAGCCGGGTGCCATCGTCGGCAGAAGCCCATTGGAATCGTCCTTTGTCATCAACCACGAACAGATATCCCGTCGGCACTTCCGGCTCTTCCTGGACTCGGGGCAGATCATGATTGAGGACCTCGGCTCAACCAACGGCACGCAGGTCAACGGCAGCCCGGTTGAACCGGGCCAGCCCCAGCCGCTTGACGACGCCAGCCGCCTCCAACTCGGCGACCTGGACCTCAGCGTGCGCATAGACGGCTGAATACCACCGCCAGCGGGAACGCACAGGGCATCAACTGGGGTTCCGGCTTTGCCGGGACTATCGCTGCGCACCGGGGGAATGAGCTTTCAGGAAGACGCCGGCCTTCCGCTTGGCGCGAACCCCTCTGACCTCAGGCACTGCCCCCGGTAGCTTGACATTGCTGGCAGTCGGACTTTGAATGCTCCTGTGAGCCGCTTTGTTCTCTACTGCGTCCTGGCGTTGATGCTCGTGCCTAGCCGTCTGTGGGCGGTGGAGGCCGCGCCGGCCCTGACCGACCGGGAGATTGCCGAGCGGCTGACCCGGCTTGAAGAAGGGCAGGGCGGCTTGCGGGAGGCTGTCCACCAACTGCGGGCCGACATGAACCGCCAGAATGAGCAACTCCGCGCCGATATGCGGCAACTGCGGCTCGACCTTGACCGGCAGTTTACCCGCCAGGCTCAACTGACCCTGGCGGTCCTGGCCGCCTTCACCGCCCTGGTGGCGGCCATCATCGGCTTTGCGCTGTGGGACCGGCGGACCATGATTCGCCCGTTTGAGCGGGCGGTGCGCAGTCTTGAAGAGGATATCGGCGGCAACCGCCGGCGGCTCGAGGCCCTGTTGGACGCCCTGAGGGTCTTGGGACAGCGGGACCCGGCCGTGGCGGGGGTGCTGCGCGACTTTCACCTGCTGTAAGCCGGCTGAGCGGCTGTGTCCTGCAAGCGGCTCTTCCGCCGCCCTGTGTGACTTGACATTTCCGACCGCTCTGCGCTAATGCCCTTGGTGAGTTCGGCTGCATGAAATCTGGCTCCATCGGTGGCCGCACGGGCGGCAACATGCGCATTTCATCGGGGGGAAATGATCATGGAGTACATCAACGCCCTGCCAACAGGGACCCGCTTAGAGGAATACGAGATCCGGGATGTGCTCGGTCATGGCGGCTTTGGCGTCACCTATCTGGCCGACGACACCCACCTCGACAAGCCTGTGGCACTCAAGGAATACCTGCCGCGCGACTTTGCCACCCGTGTCGCCGGTGGCTCGGTGACGCCCCACTCCGATGCCGCAGCCACAGACTACCGCTGGGGGCTGGAACGCTTCCTGACCGAAGCGCGTATCCTGGCTCGCTTTGACCACCCGCACCTGAACAAAGTATACCGTTTTTTCGAGGCCAACGGCACGGCCTACCTGGTACTGGAATATATTGACGGCCAGACCTTGAGTCACCTGCTGAGCAAATATCCCACCCTGCCGAGCGGGGATCTGCAACGCATTATCGACGAAGCGCTTGACGGGCTGGAGGATGTGCATGCGGTGGGCTATGTGCATCGGGACATCAAGCCCAGCAACATCATGCTGCGCCAGGATGGCAGCACGGTCCTGGTGGACTTTGGCGCGGCCCGCCAGGCGGTTGAGCAGAGGTCGAGAAGCATCAACTCAATCCTGACGCCCGGCTATGCGCCAATTGAACAGTACGGCAGCAGTGAAGACGATATCGGGCCGTGGAGCGACCTGTACGCGCTGGGGATGGTGGCCTATCGGTGCGTGAGCGGCCTCGGCGATGCCGAGTTGCAGCTGCACGATGCGGTGACGCGGGCGCGCGCTCAGCGCAAGGGTGACTTGGACCTGCCCCCCGCGGCTGAAGTGGGGAAAGGGACGTATGACACCGGTTTTCTGGCGGCCATAGACTGGGCAATTCGGGTCAACGAAGAAGACCGACCGCAGACCATTGAGGCCTGGCGGGAAGCCTTCGTTGGGGGCAACGGCGCGGCAGTCCCGGCCTCGTCCACACATCCGGCCCCGGCTGCCGCGCCGGCGAAGAAGTCGCGTGCCTCGTCTCCGGCAGGCGGCTTGGACCTTGTCTCCAAAGCAGCGCTGGCCGTGGTCGGGGCGGTGGTCCTCGGGGCCGGGCTGTGGTTGCTCTATCCAGACTTGGCCGCCATGGTCGGCCCTGGCTCCACAGACCAGTCCAGGCCGGTGCTGAGAAGTGCGCCACCCGACCCGGCGACCGCCAACGCCATCAACGATTGGGAGGAAGCGCAAAAAATTGACACGCCCGAATCCTACAGACACTTCATCGATCGCTACCCCGACAGCCCCTTGGCCAGGCTGGCCGAAAGAAAGCTGGCGGATTAAGACAGGGATGTTCAGCCGAGGCACAAACAGCGCCGTGCTTGTGGGGCTTCTGTTCCTCCTGACGCCGCCCGGTCCGGCCGGCGGTCAGACCGAGCGGGAAGTAGAGGACGCGTTCTGGGAGGGTGTTGCGTGTGAGGACGACGAGGACATGGAGACCTATCTGAAGACCTACCCGGAGGGGGCCTATGTGACCCAAGCGCTGGGCTGTCTGGAGCGTGGTTTGGACTTGGACCGGGAGGCGCGCATCGCGATCCAGCAGGGTCTGGCCTCGCTGGACTACGAAATGGGCCCGGCAGACGGGCTGTTCGGGCCGACAACACGGGCGGCCCTGCGGCTCTGGCAGGGGCAGAAGGGCTTTGCGGCGACCGGGTATTTGACCGGAGAGCAGGCGGATGCGCTCATAGCACAGGGGCGGGCCGCAGCAGCACAAGAGCAGGAACGGGCGGCGGCTGAGGAAGTGCGCCGGCAGCGGGCGATGGCGGAGCGAGCAGAAGAGGCGCGGCGTGAAGCGGAAGAAGCGCGCCAACAACGGGAAGCCGCGGAACGGGCGGCGGCGGAAGCGGCGCGGCGGCAAGTCGCAGAACAGCGCCGGCAACGGGCGATGGCGGAGCGAGCAGAAGAGGCGCGGCGTGAAGCGGAAGAAGCGCGCCAACAACGGGAAGCCGCGGAACGGGCGGCGGCGGAAGCGGCGCGGCGGCAAGTCGCAGAACAGCGCCGGCAACGGGCACTCCTGGAAAGCCTGGCACCAGAGTTCACAACGGCCTTCGGGATGGAGTTTGTGCTCATTCCACCGGGCGAGTTTCAGATGGGGGCAGACGGCGGCGGTCCGAGTTCAGGTCCGGTCCATCAGGTGACGCTGAGCCAGCCTTTCTATCTGGGAAAAACCGAAGTCACCCAGGGTCAGTGGCAGGCGGTCATGGGTGACAACCCGTCTACGTTCTCTAACTGTGGTGCGAACTGCCCGGTCGAGACCGTGTCCTGGGAGGAGGTCCAGACTTTTATCGGGAGGCTGAATGCCTCTGAAGGAGGGGGACGGTATCGCCTGCCGACCGAAGCGGAGTGGGAGTACGCGGCCCGGGCCGGGACGCAGACCCTGATATACACCGGGGTCCTGGATATACGGGGCTGGAACAACGCGCCGGGCCTCGATGCGATCGCCTGGTATGGAGGGAACAGCGGGGTCTCCTACCGGGGGGGGGTACGGTGTCACCGGTGGCCCGAGAAGCAGTACGACTCCTCGCGCTGTGGACCGCACCCGGTCGGGGAAAAGCAGCCGAATGCGTTTGGCCTGTATGACATGATCGGGAATGTCTGGGAGTGGACAGCCGACTGGTATGGGCCGTATCCCGCCGGTGCAGTCACCAACCCCCTCGGCCCCGCTACCGGCATCCGCCGTATCTCACGGGGCGGCGGCTGGACAGGACCCGCCCGTCTTTGCCATGCTGCCTCTCGGAACAGCGATGCATCCGGTATCTCCACCTACTACCTCGGCTTCCGCTTAGCGCGCTCTCCCTGACCCCCCGAGTGCCAGGCCGGCGTGACCCCGAAGTGGCCAAGGTCCCGGCAGCCTGGCGCGTGCCCCGGCTCGGCTTTCCCCCTCTCCTCGCCCATGCCGGTCGGGAGAGCGCGGCGTCACATACACGGTGCATCTTGACATTTGTGGCCGCCGTGCATTGGATAGCCCCCATTAGCACATCGGCGAAAACATACAGCATCCATCTTCCCACCCAAGGCCCGGATTCAGAAGGGATGTGAACTCATGCCGTGGTCAACAGCCAGATACGTTATGCGTCGGCCGCGCGGCCGGCAGGTCCGATGGACGGGCGGGGAGGTGATTCTCCTGTTGTTGCTGGTCCTGCCGGCTGTGGTTCGAGCTCAGGCCGGGCGGGAGATTGAGGACGCCTTCTGGGGAAGCGTGAATTGTGAGCGAGAGGACGAGGTGCAGGCCTATCTGCAAGTCTACCCAAATGGGGCGTATGCAGCGGCGGCGCGGATATGTCTGGAATGGGGGCTCGGCCTGGACCAGGAGGCGCGGGTCATGGTCCAGCGGGGACTGGTGTCGCTGAACTACCCGGTAGAGTTGGTAGACGGGCTGTTCGGGCCGGCTACCCGACAGGCCCTGCGGGCGTGGCAGACGGCTGAGGGATTTGAAGCGACGGGCTTTTTGACACGCGCCCAGGCGGACGGACTGATAGCGCGGGCGCGGACAGCCGAGCGGCGGCGGGCAGAAGAGCAGCGGGAGCGTGAGGCGGCCGAGCGGGCGGCGGCGGAAGAAGCGCGCCAACAACGGGAAGCCGCGGCGCGGGCGGCGGCGGAGCAACGGCGGGTCGAAGAACAGCGCCGGGAGCGTGAGGCGGCCGAGCGGGCGGCGGCAGAGCAACGGCGGGTTGAAGAACAGCGCCAACAACGTGAGGCGGCCGAGCGGGCGGCGGCGGAGCAACGGCGGGTTGAAGAAGCGCGCCGGGAGCGTGAGGCGGCCGAGCGGGCGGCGGCGGAAGAAGCGCGCCAACAACGGGAAGCCGCGGCGCGGGCGGCGGCGGAAGAAGCGCGCCGGCAGCGCGAGATGGCCGAACGGGCTGCCCGTGAGCGGGCCGCCTTGGCCATGAGTGCCGAGTTCACCAATGGCATCGGGATGGAGTTTGTGCTTATTCAGCCGGGCGAGTTTCAGATGGGGGCAGACAACATCACTCCGAGGGAAAAGCCGGTCCATCAAGTGACGATCAGCCGGGCGTTTTATCTGGGAAAATACGAAGTGACCCAAGCTCAGTGGCGTCGGGTGATGGGCAACAATCCGTCGCGCTTCTCCAACTGCTACCTGTGCCCGGTTGAGCGTGTGTCGTGGGAGGATGTTCAGACCTTTATTGACAGGCTGAACGCCCAAGAGGAGAGGGCGTCGTACCGGCTGCCGACCGAAGCCGAATGGGAGTACGCGGCCCGGGCCGGGACGCAGGCTGCCTACCATTTTGGGGACGCGGAGCAACGCTTAGGGATGTATGCCTGGTACGAGGCCAACTCTGGCAGAGAACCCCATACGGTGGGCGGCAAGCGGCCCAACGACTGGGGTCTGTATGACATGCACGGGAACGTGTGGGAGTGGGTAGCGGACTGGTATGAGGCCTACCCGTCCGAACCAGTGCGTGACCCCCGCGGCCCCTCGTCGGGCAGAGCTCGGGTGATTCGCGGCGGCGGCTTGGCCCATTCCGCCGACCAGTGCCGGGTGGCATTTCGCGGTGGTGGCGAGCCGGACGACCGGGACAGCTATCTGGGTTTTCGCCTGGCACTCTCCTTCCCCTGAGTCCTCTGTGAGTCTCGCACTGTTGGGCTGACCCTGACCGGCCTGATCCTGACCAGCCAACGGGCCCTCCGGGCGGAGTTGGCGGAGTTGCGCCGGGACTTTGGGGCGGAGTCAGCGGAGTTGCGCCGGGACTTTGGCCAGCGGTTTACTTCTCTTGACCAGCTAGCAGGTCAAACTCCGCGAGCGCCTGGCCCATCTCGAAGGCTTGCTTGACGGCTTGCGCGAGGCCGTCACCATCCAGCGCGGGGCGGCCTGACAGGCCCGGCGTCAGGCCAGCAGGATTCTGGCAATGACCTTGAGTTCCAGCACCGGCTTGACGCCCTCAAAGATCGGTAGCACCAGGGCGTCCACCACATAGCGTGAGATGGCGTACTCCTCGCCATAGCCCCAGCCGCCGTGTATCAGCTGGCCCTCCTGGCTGACCCACACGGCCACGTCACAGGCCAGCAGCTTGGCCATCGCTGCGGTCAGGCTGGCCGACTCGTCCTTGTCCATAGCCGGGGCCGCGGCATAGGTCAGGTGCCGGGCGGCAGCCAAGTGGCTGGCCATGCGGCCCAGCTTGTACTGGGTGAGCTGAAAATCGCCCAGCGCGGCTCCGAACTGCTTGCGCTCGCCGGCATAGGCGGCGCTGACTTCCAAGGCGGCCTGGGCCAGGCCGGTGGCCCGCCCGCCGGTCTGTAAGCGTCCCGCGGCAAAGCCCGCCATTTGCAGATAAAAGCCTCTGTTCAGCCCGGCTTCTTCACCCACCAGATTTTCAGCCGGCACAAAGTACCGGTCGCAGTTCAGCACATACGAATGCATGCCCCGGTAGCCCAGGGTCGGGATTGCGTCGCCCTGCATCATGCCGCCCGTGGGCTGTGTCATGGTAAACGCATGGCCGTCAAAAGCGTCTTTCTCAACGATGAACAGCGACAGACCCCGCGCCCCGGAGCGCATGTCGGGGTTGGTCCGGGCCAACAGGGCGATGATATCGGCCCGCCCGGCAAACGTACACCAGGCTTTTGCGCCGCTGAGGATATAGCCGGGCCTGCCGCCGACCGTGGCCGGCTCGGCTCTGCACGCCACTGAGGCCACATCCGAGCCGGTATCAGGCTCGGTGACCGAAATGGCGACCATCAGCCGCCCGGCCGCTACCGGCGGCAGCCATGTCTGCTTCTGGGCCTCGGTGCCGCCCCGCAGCAGGGCCTTGATGAGAATTTCGGGCCGGGTAATCAGGCTGCCGGCCACGCCGAGCGAGGCCGCGGACAGCTCTTCGGTGGTAAGAATCATGGCCAGATTGCCCATGTTGCCGCCGCCGTACTCTTCGGGGACCGACATGCCGAAATAGCCGAGTTCGGCCATGCTGGTGATAATATGCTCGGGGATGAGGGCGTTGTTGCGATGGACGGTTTCGGCAAGCGGGGCGACTTCGGTCCTGGCAAACTGCCGCACCGAGTCGCGCGTCATCAGCCCGATGTCGCTGTCCAGCCACGAGTTGTTGGTGCCCTGGGTGGCCAACTCGGCCCGCCCGATGCGACGGAAACGCTCCTCTTGCGCGCCTGAGCGAATGGCCGCCTTGACCGTGGCACTGCCCAGCGTGTCGGCCACAAATGCCTCGGAAAACCCAAAGTCGGCCAGATGCGTATCGACCTCGGCGAGCAGCTTGTGGCCGACCTCGGCGGCAAAGCCGAGTGCCTTGTCGCCGACCCCGGTGTCGCCGCCCTGGCTGGCGGCCTTGGCGTAGAGGAGCAGGGCGTGGGCGGCTTCGACCTCGGTCGCCAGATAGGCCAGCCGCTCGGCGTGGACCTGGTGCTCGTCAATGGCCGTGCCGTTGCTGGTCAGGCTGCGGCCGTGGTGGAGGGCGGTGTCGCGGACTTTCTGCAAGGCGGCTACAATGGTCTCGGTCTGCCGCAGTACGTCGGTCATACGGGTCTCCTTCGCGCAGGTCTCCTTCGCTGCCTGTCCAGGCATACCACCCGGTCCGAATCCGGGCTAGGGCAGTTGGGTCACTGGCCTGAATCTGCTAAACACCGCTGTGACTGTCGACAGATGAGGAGGACCCCATGTTTGTGCTCAATGAAGGCAAGCGTTTTGTGATCCCGCGGACCGAGATGACCTACCCCGGTCACAGTATGAAGCTCCACCAGAACGCGGCCGATCCGGTCAAATCGCCGGTTGATCATGTGATGATGGACTTTGAGGACGCCTGCCCCTACGAGTTCAAAGGTCCGCAGAGCCGGAACTGTGTGGTGGAGGCGCTGGGCAGTCTGGATTTCGGCAAAAAAGTCGTGACTGTGCGGCCCAATAACATCCGCTCGGAGTTCTTTCTGGGCGACATTGAGGCGATCATGCTGGGGGCGGTGGACAAGTTCCACGGCCTTGTCCTGCCCAAGGTCCACGGCCCGGACGACATCCGATATGTGTCTACTCTGCTGGCCAGCCTGGAGAAACAGGCCGGCTGGCAGAGCCGGGTACAGCTTGAGGCGCTGATCGAAGTCCCCCAGGCGGTGGTCAGGGTCTACGACATCGCCAGCGCCTCAGACCGGATGGCCGGGCTGATCTTCGGCATTGCCGACTTTGCCGCGACGCTGGGGATTCGGGAGATTGTCAAAGACCAGAACGTCAACTTTCACTATTCCAAGCAGGCCGTGGTGGTGGCGGCCAAAGCGGCCGGGCTGCACGCCGTTGATAATGTGTATCTGCCGCTGTGGCGGCGGGACGACCCGCCCGAAAAAGTGGCCGGGATTGAAGCCGGCCTGCGGGAGAAGAATGTCGGCTCGGCCAACATAGGCATGGACGGCACCTGGGTCATCCACCCCCAGCAGGCGGCTATTGCCAACGCCTGCTTTACCCCGACTGAGGAGCAGGTCGGCTACGCCATGCGGGTCCTTGACCTGTACCACGAGCAGGGCGGCGGCTCGATGCCCGACCCCGAGACCGGGGAGATGATTGACGAGGCGACGATCAAGATCGCCCTGATGGACCTGGCCAAAGCCGTCCAGGCCGGCACGGTTGAGCAGTCCTATCTGGTTGAGCAGGCGGCCAAGAGTCAGGCTATTACCGGCTACGATATTCTGGAGCACAGGACGCAGCGTCTTGCCGGCCGCTCGACCGGATAAGACGAGGCGTCCTTGATGAAACGGGTCGGCTAGTGAGGGTGTGCCATGCTGTCAAAGATTCACCACGTTGGGATTGTCGTCCGCAATGTTGAGGACGCTTACGCTTTTTATCGTGATACCCTTGGCCTGCCGCTGGGTAAGGTGGCCAGCATCGCAGACCAGGGTGTCAAAGCTGCCCTGCTGCCCGTTGGGGAGAGTGAGATTGAGCTGCTTGAGCCGCTGACTACAGATTCCGGGGTGGCCCGATTCCTGGACAAAACGGGCGGCGGCCTGCACCACCTGTGTTTTGAGACCGATAATATCGAAGCCGAACTCCAGGACGCCACAGACAAGGGCATCCGGCTGATTGACCAGCAGCCCCGCCCCGGCCTGGCCGGGCGGATCGCGTTTCTGCACCCCCAGGCGTGTTGCAGCGTCCTGGTTGAATACGCCCAGCCGGTCGAGCGTGCCGAACATGCCTCGCTGCTGAGCCGGGGGCGCGAGCGGCGCTTTCGCGCCAGGCGGCTCGATCATGTGGTGATTGCGGTCAAGGACCTGGAGGCCGCGGTCGCGACCTGTCAGCACCATTTCGGGCTGGAGCGGGAGGCGGCCAGGGACGCGCCGGGCCTGGGGCTGCGCCAGACATTGTTGCCGATTGGGGATGCCGCAATAGAAATCGTCACCCCCTTGGGCGAGGCCAGCCCGATCGGGCAGTTTCTCGACAACAAGGGCGAGGGCCTCTACCTGCTGTCGCTGGATGTTGACCATCTGGAGGCCGCGGTCCAGACCTTGGCCGAGGGCGGGATTCCGGCCAGGATGCTCAGCGGCTCAGCCGGGCCGATGGCCCTGGTCAGCCCCAGGCATACCCACGGCGTGTTGCTGCAGCTGCTGTCGCGCTAGACCGCCCCGGCCAAAGGAGAAGCCCAATGTCACGAGATACCCCCTGGGTCATGCGGACCTACTCCGGTCACTCCACGGCTGAGGCCAGCAATGCGCTCTACCGGCTGAACCTCAGCAAGGGCCAGACCGGCCTGTCGGTGGCCTTTGACCTGCCGACCCAGACCGGCTATGACAGCGACCACCCGCTGGCCCGGGGCGAGGTCGGCAAGGTCGGCGTGCCGGTCTGTCATCTGGACGATATGGAGGTGCTGTTCCACGAGATTCCGCTCGGCCAGACGAACACCTCCATGACGATCAACGCCACCGCGGCCTGGCTGCTGGCCCTCTATCTCGCCCTGGCCGAGCGTCAGGGCGTGGAGCCGGCAGCCCTTCAAGGCACGACCCAGAACGATATTGTCAAGGAATATCTGTCGCGCGGGACGTATATTTTTCCGCCCCGGCCAAGCCTGCGGCTGGTCAGCGATGTCATGACCTACACGGTGGCCCATGTCCCGAAGTGGAACCCGGTCAATGTGTGTTCCTACCATTTGCAGGAAGCCGGGGCGACGCCGGTCCAGGAGGTGGCCTATGCGCTTGGCACCGCGGTCGCCATTCTGGATACGGTGCGCGACTCCGGCCAGCTCAGCCCCGGGCAGTTGGCCGCGGCGGTGGGCCGGGTGAGCTTCTTTGTCAATGCGAGCGTGCGTTTCATTGAGGAGGTGTGCAAGCTGCGCGCCTTTGGCCAGTTGTGGGACGAGCTGGCGCGTGACCGCTACGGCGTGACCGAGCCAAAGCTGCGCCGCTTTCGCTACGGCGTGCAGGTCAACTCCCTGGGTCTGACCGAGGCCCAGCCCGAGAACAATGTTCCCCGGATTGTCCTGGAGGCCCTGGGTGTAACCCTCAGCAAAGACGCCCGCTGCCGGGCCATGCAGTTGCCGACCTGGAATGAGGCTCTGGGGCTGCCCCGGCCCTGGGATCAGCAGTGGAGTTTGCGGATTCAGCAGATTCTGGCCTTTGAGACCGACCTTCTGGAGTATGGGGATATCTTTGAGGGCAGCAAGGTCATTGAGGGGAAGACCGCCGGCCTCAAGACCGCGGCCGGCCAGGAGCTGCGGCGGGTGCTGGACATGGGTGGGGCGGTCGCCGCCCTGGACTCCATCAAGGAGCAGTTGGTGGCCAGCCATACCGAACGGGTACGGCGGATTAACGCCAGGGAGCAGATCGTCGTTGGGGTGAATGCCTTTACCGAGACTGCGCCCTCGCCCCTGTACAGCGGGAAGTCGTCTTCTATTCTCAAGGTGGACGAAGCCGCAGAGCGCGATCAGGTTGAGCGTCTGCGCGCCTTTCGGTCGGCCCGCAACCAGGCTGAGGTTGATGCCGCTCTGGCCGGCCTGGCCGACGCGGCGACTGGCGGGTCAAACATTATGCCGGCCTCAATCCGCTGCGCCCACGCCGGCGTGACGACTGGCGAGTGGAGCGACGCGCTGCGGGCCGTGTTTGGCGCGTTTCGGGCCCCGACCGGCCTTGGCGGTGCGCACGCGGCACGCCGGGACGCCGGGGCCGAGCAGGTGCAAGCCGTCCGTGAGCGGGTCCGCGGGGCGGCCGAGGTGTTGGGCCGGCCGCTCAAGGTGCTGGTCGGCAAGCCTGGCCTGGACGGTCATTCCAACGGGGCCGAGCAGGTGGCGGTGTGGTGTCGGGACGCCGGGATGGAAGTCGTGTACGAGGGGATTCGGCTTACCCCGGAGCAGATCGTTGCCAGCGCCCGGGATGAAGGCGTCCACGTCATTGGCCTGAGCATCCTGTCCGGCTCGCACCTGCGCCTGGTACCGGAGGTCCTTGACGGCCTCAAAGCCGAGGGGCTAGGCGAGGTGCCGGTCGTGGTCGGCGGTATTATTCCCGAGGACGACGCCGAGTCCTTGCGGCGGGCTGGCGTCGCGCGCGTGTACACGCCCAAGGACTTTGAGATGGTTCGGATTGTCTCGGACCTGGTTGAGGTGGCCGGGGGAACGGAACGGTAAACCTGTCCGGGCTGCCTGCCAGAAACGGGACAGACACCACGCTGCCAGCTTGTTACTCCCGACCAATGAGGATAGTCAAAATCAGTACGATCACGGCACCAGCCATAAAAAGATACCCCCCGATATCCATATTGTTACTCCTGAGCAATGAGGACAGCCAAAGCAAAACAGGCCAAGGCGAAAACAGTTCCCAAACAGCGGTGAAAGCGCTGACAGGCCGTGATGCGACACAATAGCCAACGCCCGATCCACTTATTGTATTCTGCTCCAGGGTTTTTACAAGGAGGGTCAAGAGGAGACCTCTGAATATGCGCACTCCTCCTGTCCTTCCCATTGACCTCCACGCCCTGCTGCGTTTTGAACGAAAAGCCATAGCCGCGGCCCTCAATCTGCTCGAAGACCGCCGGCCCCAGCGCCAGGAATCGGCTCTGGCGCTGCTGGATGAACTGGCGGCCCTGCCGGCCCCGGCCCACATCGTCGGGATGACCGGCCCGCCCGGGGTCGGCAAGAGCTCGCTGATTGCGCGTCTGATTACACGCTCGGCTCAGGCCGGGCGGCGGCTCGGCATTGTTGCGGTAGACCCGTCAAGCAAGGTTTCTGGTGGGGCGCTGCTGGGCGACCGCAGCCGGCTGGGCCTTCCCCCCGCGGCCCCGGTCTATGCCCGCAGTTTTGCCGCCCGCGACTGGCTGGGGGGTTTGAGCCGGGAGGCGTTTCTGGCCGTGTTTCTGCTGCGTCATCTCTGTGATGTGGTGCTGGTTGAGACGGTCGGCGTCGGCCAGAGCGAGACCGACATTGCGCACATCGCCGATACGGTGGTGTTGGTCGTCCAGCCCTTCTCGGGCGATGTGGTGCAGTTCATCAAAGCCGGGGTGATGGAAATCCCCGATATCCTGGCTGTCAATAAGGCCGACAACGAAGCCCTGGCCGAGAGGGCCGTGGCTGAGGTTAGGGCCGCTCTGGCGTTGGGGCCGGGTTCGGGGGAGAGGATGAACCGCGTCAACAGACCGGGGGGAGGGCGACACGGTTCGTCCTTGTGGTCAAGCCCTGTTCTGGCCGTCAGCGCGCTGAGCAACCTGAACCTTGACCGGTTGAAGACGGTAATTGCTGAGCATTACCAGTATCTACAGGCTAACAGGACGCTCGGTTCACGACGGGCAGAGCAGGAAATTGCCTGGGCTGTGGCTGAGTTGCGCCATGAGCGTGGCCGGGTCGGTCTTGCCGCGGTGGGAGGAAGAGACGGGGTTGCTGCTCGCTGGGCGCAACAGCCCGGGCGCAGTGCGGCCCGCAGGCTGGCCAATCTTCTGGAAGGGGAATGATAGATCAGACTTGACAACCCCTCAAAACCTCACTCGGCGTAACGAAAAGAAGGACAGCAGCAAGAGGAGCAAAGGCGGCAATTACGCGACGAACGAGACTCGGTTCGGCGTGCCTGTCGTCCTGGTGGGGCAGCGACAAGCACCTGCCGAAACGGCTGAGACGCTGAATCAGATAGCCTCTGAGGCCCAAGGCTCAAAGGTGAAGCCAGGCTACGCCAGGTAGCCTGCGGCGGCTGGCCGCTATCGCCTGTCAGGGATATCCGAAATGCTCATCGCCTCCTCCTCCCTCACGGGGAAGATCATCCTTCTTCTTCCCTCCCCCTGGAGGGGGAGGGCCAGGGAGGGGGGTTGAAATCCTCCTGCCGGCCCTGCGGGCAAGATGCCCGCGCACACAGGACCGCTCCATCCCGCGCGACACGGTCAGGTGAGTTCATCCAGGGTCAGGCGGAAGCTCGGCGCAAAGGTATCGAGGAAATAGCGCACTTCGGGCAGGTCCAGCCCTTTGACCGTGGCCCGGAGCGCCTGTTCGGCCTGGCTGAACTCGGCGTTGCCGGCGCGCGTCTCTTGCACGCATTTCAGATAGGCGCACAGTTTGTCGGCGGCCTTGACCAGCTCCAGGCAGCCGGCGTCCGCAGCCCGAGGCTCAAAGCAGGCACGGTAATCGGCCTGGAGTTCGGCGGGGATCATGCTGAGCAGCGTGGCGTTGGCGGTCTGCTCCAGACCGCGGTAGGCGGCCGTGATGGCGGGGGTGACGTATTTGACCGGGGTGGGCAGGTCGCCGGTCAGGACCTCGCCGGCGTCGTGGTACAGGGCCAGGGTCGCGGTTCGCTCAGGGTTGACCTGACCGCCACACACCCGATTGCGGATAATCGCTAAGGTGTGGGCCACCATCGCCACCTGAGCGCTATGCTCCTGGATATTCTCCGGGTAGGTGCTGTGCATCAGCCCCCAGCGGCGGATGAACTTCATGCGCGACAGATAGGCGAAGAAGTGGCTGGGCATCGGCTGCCTACAGGTTCGTCCGGTAATCCTGCTCTACGAACTGGTCGATCCGCTCGGCCATCGTGGTGTCGCCGCCCATTTTGCCGGCCAGAATTTTGCCGAACGAAATGGGTTTCTTTTCCGGCCAGGTCTCGGACTGCCACAGGTGGGCGCGCAGCAATGCCTTGGCGCAGTGGTAGAAGACTTCTGTGATGTGGACGCGAATGGCGACCACCGCGGGCTTGCCCCGGGCTGACAGGCCCTCCAGAATGGCCGGGTCCCTGGTGAGGGCTGCCGTGCCGTTGACCCGCAGCGTTTCGCTCGTGCCGGGAATGAGAAAGATCAGCCCGATGTGAGGGTTGGACAGGATATTTTGCAGGCCGAATATCAGCTTGTTGCCGCTGCGGTCTGGAATGAGCAGCGTACTTGCGTCCTCCACGGCGACAAAGCCGGGGCCGTCGCCCTTGGGCGACACATCCATGTTGCCCTCGGCGTCCGAGGTTGCCAGCAGGAGAAAAGGCGAGCGCTGGATAAAATCCACGCAGGTGTCGTCCAGGGCGGTCCACAGCTTGTGGGGCACGAGGTCGCTGGGCGTGCCAATAATGGCCCGCAGTTCGTCCACGGTCGAAATACGGTGGGCATCAACAGCAGTCATAACAGCCTCCTTTTTACGCGCACCTTTCCTTTAGGCCCAAAACACGCCAGAGTGCAAGCCTGTCCTGTAACTGCGGACTACATGTGGTGTTTCGCCGGCGGGTGAGACGCCTGGGGCTGGTTTCCCTCCAGGGCCTGGGCTACGCTTGCCCCATGCCTGACACGATTTTTACACGGATTATCGCCGGGGACATTCCCTGTCATCGGGTGTACGAGGATGACAAGGTCCTGGCTTTTCTGGATATCGGCCCGCTCAGCCCAGGTCATACCCTGGTCATCCCCAAAGAGCCCGCAACGACGCTCGATCAGTTGTCAGACGACTCCGCGGCCGCCCTCGGGCGGGTGTTGCCCCGGCTGAGTCGGGCGGTGCTGCGGGCGACCGGCGCGCAGGATTTCAATGTACTCCAGAACAACGGCGCGGCCGCCCATCAGGCTGTCGGGCATGTGCATTTTCATATCATCCCGAAATTCTCCGACGGCTCCGGGCTTGGCCTTGACTGGCCGGCCGGCTCGTTGAGCACTGAGGACGGTACCCGACTCGCCGAGGCCATTGCGGCCCAACTGTGAGCTCCCTCCCCCTCCTGCCCGTATGACCATCCGCGCACGGACGCACCGTGGCCCCCACCTGCTGGCCGGGGCGCTTGGCCTGGGGCTGCTCGGCGTCCTGGTGTGGACGGTCGGGCTGTCCGAGGTGGCCAGCTATGCGGCTCGGCTGGGCTGGTTCGCCCCAATTGTCCTGCTGCCCTACGCCGCGATTGCCGCCTGTGATGCCAAGGGCTGGTCGTGGCTGGTCCGGCGCGACGCCGCGGTCCGACCCATCCCGCTGTGGTATTTCTCGCTGAGCCGGATTGCCGGAGAGGCGATCAATAACCTCACCCCGACCGCCTCCATCGGCGGCGAAGCCTTCAAGGTCTACCTGCTGCGCCGGCGTGGGATTCGTCCCGAGGTGGGCATGGCCTCGGTTGTGGCTGCCAAAACCGCGCTGACCGTCTCTCAGGTCCTCTTTATTCTTATCGGCCTGCCGTTTTTTCTGGTGCGCGTTGGCTGGGGGCTGCATAGCTGGTGGGTAATGGCTCTGCTGCTGGCTGTCTCCTGCGGCTTTGTCCTGGGTCTGATCCATTGGCAGCGGCGCGGTCTGATGGAAAAGGGTGTCCGGGGCCTGGCGCGCTGGTTTCCACACTGGTCGGCCCCGCGCCGCTGGGAAGCCGGCGCGCGGCGTATCGACGCCCAGCTCCTCGAGTTATACGACCGCAACCCGCGCCCCTTTCTTGTCGCGACCCTGTACCACTTGGCGGGCTGGTTGCTGGGCGCGGTTGAAATCTGGGTCATCTTTGCCCTGATCGGCCTGCGGGTCAGTCCGGTTGAGGCGCTGATTATCGAGTCTATGGTGCAACCCGTGACGGCCGCGGCTTTGGTGATTCCCGGCGCACTGGGCGTCAGAGAGACTGCCGGGGTCTTTTTGAGCCGTCTGCTCGGCATCGATGTCGGGGCCGGACTGGCCCTGATGGTCCTGAAACGGGCGCGCGAGGCGGTCTATAACGGGATCGGCCTGCTCTTCCTGACCCGCGCCGGCTATGCCTGGCGGGCTGATGACGCATCCTGATGACCGATCGAGGGGGGGATATCACGAGGCATCATTGACCCTGCCCTGAGCGGCCGGGCCGTCGCCCCCTATGCCGGCTGGCCGTTCTCTGGTATGTAGGGCAGCGATGTGGAGACCGATGCGGTAAGGAGGAGGGAATGCGCACATTGTTCTTAAACCCCCCGACCTACGACAACTTTGACGGCGGGGCGGGGTCTCGCTATCAGGCGACGCGGGAGGTGTGGTCCTTCTGGTATCCAACCTGGCTGTGTTACCCGGCCGGCATGATTCAAGACAGCCGGGTGCTTGATGCTCCGCCCGAGGGGCGGAGTCAGGCCGAGTGTGTCGCCATTGCCAAGGCGTATGACTTCGTGGTCCTGCATACCAGCACGCCCTCGTTCAAGCTGGATGTGCAAACCGCCGAGATGATCAAGGACACCAATCCGGGGGCGACCGTCGCCTTTGTCGGCGGTCATCCAACGGCCATGCCCGACCAGACCCTGCAAGCCTCTACCGCCATTGATATCGCCGCCCGCAAAGAGTTTGACTGGTCGATGAAAGAGCTTGCCGAGGGTCTGGACTGGGCGCAGGTTCGCGGCATCAGCTATCGGAAGAACGGGCGGATTGTGCATAATCTCGACCGCACGCCAATGACCAGCGACGAGCTGGACCGCCTGCCCTTTGTCACCTCCCTGTATGCCCGCGACCTGGACTTCCACAAGTACAACAGCCCCTACTGTCAGTACCCGTATGTGTCCCTGTACACCGGCCGGGGCTGTCCGGCCCGCTGCACCTTCTGCCTCTGGCCCCAGGTCACGACCGGCCACTCCTACCGGACCCGCTCGGTGGAGAATGTCATTGCCGAGGTCCAGGCCATGCCCCGCCTGTTTCCGGGCCTGAAGGAGATATTCTTTGACGACGACACCTTCACCGCCGACCCCAAGCGGGCCCGGGAGATCGCCCGGCGACTGGGGCCGCTCGGCCTGTGCTGGTCAACAAACTCGCGAGCCAATGTGGACTACGACACGCTCAAGATCATGAAAGAGGGCGGCCTGCGCCTGTTTGTGATTGGCTATGAGTCCGGCAACGCCCAGATTCTGAAAAACATCAGAAAAGGCGTTGCGCTTGAAACCGCCCGGCGGTTTACCAAAGACTGCCACAAGCTCGGTATTCTGATTCACGGCACATTCATCCTCGGCCTGCCTGGTGAAACGCGGGAAACCATGCAGGAGACCATGCGTTTTGCGCGGGAAATGAACCCCGAGACGCTCCAGGTCTCCCTGGCCTCGCCGTATCCCGGGACCGCCTTCTACGACCACGCCGTAGCCCACGGCCTCATCAAACCGGAAGACATGGTGGACGAGACGGGCTATCAGCAATGCGTGATCAACTACCCCCATCTGTCGAGCGAAGAGATATTCGCGGCGGTCGAGCGGTTTTACACCTCTTACTACCTGCGTCCCCGCTACATCGTCAAAGCCGTGAAAAAGATGGTCGCCGATTCCGACGAACGCAAACGGATGTGGCAAGAAGGCAAAGACTTCTTTCGGACCATGCGCACCCGGCGTCAGATGGCCGGCAAGAGCGCCTCACCAGCCGCCTAGGCCGTCTTGCCCGGGAAGACCAATCGGGTCATCTGGTCTTGAGAGGCTGAGCAGCTCCCCCTCCGCCCGCCCGCCTTATGCTTACGACCCTCCTCGCCATTCTGCTGTGTGTCGCCTCGGTGTATTACCTCTTGTCCGTGGTTGCCGCCTGGCACCTGTTTTGGCCGCGTCCCACCCCCCCGGCGGTGTATCCGCCGGTGTCCATTTTCAAGCCCCTCAAGGGGGCGACGCCCGCCCTGTACGCGCATCTGGCGAGTTTCTGCCGCCTTGACTATCCAGCCTTTCAGCTCTTGTTTGGCGTGCGCGACCTGCATGATCCCGCGGTCGCCGTCGTCCAACGCCTACAGCACGACTTCCCGGGGTGCGATATGTCGCTCGTCGTCAATCCCGAGCCGGTCGGCAGCAACCACAAGGTGAACACGCTGCACGCGCTGTCACAGCGGGCCAAATACGACATTTTTGTGATCAGCGACAGCGACGTGCGGGTCGCCGCCGACTACCTGCGGCGCATCATTCCGCCCCTGAGCGGCCCACAGGTCGGCGTCGTGACCTGTCCCTACAGCAGCGTCACCCGCCAACCCCTGCCGGCCCTCCTCGAATCGGTGCTGATCAACACCTCCTTTATGCCGGCGGTCCTCCTGGCCAGCTGGGTTGAGCGGCCCAGCTACGCCTTTGGGGCAACCGTAGCGGTGACCCGTTCGTGTGCCGAGGCGATCGGCGGCTTTGCGGCCCTGGCCGATTACCTGGCCGACGATTATCATCTGGGCAACTTTGCCAGCCGCGCCGGCTATCAGGTGCGCATCCTGCCCTATGTCGTAGAAACCTACCCTGACGTAGCCAGCCTGCGGGAACTGGTGTCTCACCAGTTGCGCTGGGCACGCACTCAGCGCCTGTGCCGTCCGTCCGGCTATGTGGGGACGGTGGTGACGCATGGCACGGTCTGGGCCGTGCTGGGGCTTCTGTCGGGCTGGACAACACCCCTGTTGGCCGTCCTGTCCGGGCTGACCCTGGCGGTCCGCTGTCTCTCGGCCACGCTGCTGGGGCGCTGTTTTCTCGGGGTCAGGCTGCCCCTGGCCACCTTTGGCCTTATCCTCATCACCGATCTTCTGGCGTTTGGGATTTGGGTCTGGAGCCTGGGCGGGAATACCGTCCGCTGGCGAGAGCATACCTTTCGGATTCGTCGGGATGGCACGATGGCGCTCATTGCCGACGCAGATGCCCTGCCCGAAGCCTCACACAGTGAGCCCTTGTAGCCGGCTGGCAACAGAGCCGCCGGGCGGACGAACGGGCGGCGCTAGGCGCTCCGCGGCTGGTACAGATCGCGGTAGCCGATCAGTTCAATATCCTGGCGGTGGAGCAAGTGCCGAACGGCCCGGCTGGTCAGGGCGGCCAGCTCAAGGTCGCGGCGATAGCCCGGTGTCCAGCGCCGGGCCTCGGGACAGGGCAGAAAGGCGGGGTGGCAGTACAGTTCGGTCACGCCGGCCTGCAAACGGGGCAGCAGGCCGAGCAGGTAGGGCTCATCCACCGCTCCGCTCTGGTGCAGGCCAAACAGCGCATCCGGCCAGACCAGGCCGGCACCTGCCAGTTTCTTTTCTGCGTGTCGGGCCAGCCGGCGAAAGATGAAAGACTCCCAGCGTTTGCGAAGCGCGGCGCGCGGGTCAAGTGCCAGGCTACAGGCCAGCACTTCCCGGGTCAGCCGCACCGCCCGGACGCCATACTCCGGGGCCAGCTCCAGCAGGCTGTCCAGGACAACGGGGTGGAGGTGCATGTGGAGGTGCCCGTCAATATGGGCCAGCGGCAAACCGGTGGCCAGAAAGCGCTCAATCTGGGCCCGGCATTCGTCCCGGACCTGAGAGCGAGCGCGGGGCGAGAAGCAGTAGCGCAGCCCGGCCCGGGTCGGATTGTGGAGAAAGTTCCCGCCGCGGTCGATCAGCCGTTGGAGGTGAGGATGCGACAGGACCGCCCGCCCTTGGACCAGGGTCAGGTGCAGGCCAACCTGGAGGCTCGGTGTGGCCCGCGCCAGCTCGACCGCCCCGCGCCAGGCCTTGGCAGTGACCATCAGGCTGGCATTGGTCAGAATCCCGTGCTGATGGGCGTACAGGATGGCCGCGTTGACCCGCTCAGACAGCCCAAAATCGTCACCGTTGACGATGAGGCGTTTTTTCAAAAGCAGAAAATCCTCCTTGCTCTGTCAGATTTCCGTGAGCTGTAGTATAGCGCTCGCATGGCTGAATCCAGTAAGGAGAACGCTGGCGCTGCGTGACAAAGAAGCAGGAGCAGCACAGCAGGCTATTATTCCAGAACTTGCAGAAGTCGCTCGACAGGAACAGGGACAGATCGACGTTGAGGGGTGCTTGACAGCAGAGGCGGGAAGAAGGATGGAAAGAGCAAACGGCAGAAACGATGGGAAGGTGGATAACCGGCATTATCGCTTCAGTTTTTCTCAGTCTCGTTGCCTTTTGTGTTCCTCTCACTTTCTTAATCGGGCATTCTGGGGGGAGCACACGGGTTGACCCCGAGTCTGTCTGGCATCTTTCAGCCATAGGGGGATCAGCCGTATTTGCTCTTCTGACCAGTGCTCTTGCCGGACGGCTTCTTCATGGAGAGGGTGACTCTCTCCCCGAACACAGAACACGGCTTTTCAAGGCAGCGGTCAAAGAGGGCTGACTGTCCTCTCTATTGATATCTTTTGAGGACCTTCAGGCCCACATTGGCCAAGCCGACCAGCAGCAGCAGGCCGAGCCACAGGCGGGTAGCCGGCCAAGCGGCCGTCCAGCCACAGGCCGCAACCCGCTCATAGAGCTGAATGCCGACAATGCCGGCCAGCCAGCCGCAGACCGACTCATACTCTTTGCGCCAAGCCAGCCGCCAGCCAAACGGCCGGGTTGTGTCGAAGGCCCTGCCCAGATGGGAGAGGGTTGGGAGAAAGCGGGGCACGGCGACTTCCCGATAGCCTTCGTAGTCACAGGGAAAGCGCCAGTGCAGGCGTTGTTCCTCCATCGTGGTGATGGCGTGGTACAGATAGGCAAAGGGCAGCAGGAAGAGCGGATAGACCCAGGGGTTATGATAGACCAGGACGAGGCCGAGCACGATGAGAAAGTTGCCGGCGTACAGGGGGTGGCGCATCAGGGCGTAGGGGCCGCGCTCGCGCACGCCGGCCTTGCCGACCGCGGCGTTGCTGCCCCAGGCCCAGACCCGGAGCCACTGCCCGAGCAGACACACCGCCGTGCCAAGGAGATCGCCGGCGAGGTCAAGCCCCGGGCTGGCCAGCGGCGAGATGGGGGGGAGGAATATCAGCACCAGGACGCACAGCGGGATGGGGACAATGCGTCGGTAGCGGCGCAGCCAGGCGGCAAGGCCGGTCTGGACCAGACCGGCAGGACGCTCACCAAGCGGGGGGGATGGAGGGGAGGAAGCTGCGGCAGCCATCCGCTCCCCTGTATCTGGAGCTGGGGCGGGATGCAAGCGAAGCTCCTTGGGTCTGTTCAGGACGCGCTTGGGCGGGAGATCGATGTTGGCTGCATCGGCGAAGCTCCTGCTCGTCACGCGACTATCGCGCTGCCGGCCGGGGCTGTGACGGTGGGCGGCCTGTAGACCGCTGAGAATTTCTCGAGCGCCGGCCGGAGTGTCGACGCCGAGTGGAGCGAGCTTCAACAGCGTGGCCAAGCCTGACAGGCGTCAGGGCGTACCGGTTCCGCTGCCAGGGGCGCTTTCATCCCGGCGGACCAGAACCAGGCGCACGCGCGCATCCGGTCCTGAGACGCTGCGGCTGGCCACTATCAGATGGGTGCCGGGCGTGTGGGGCAGGGGTCGCCAGTGCCGTTCCCGGAGGATGTAGTAGCCCGGCCGGCAGCGGGAGAAGTCGGGCTGCTCGGCGCACGCGGCGAGGGGGACCGGGCGGCCAAGGTAAAAATAGACCTGGGAGAACTCGTCAAACTCTGAGGAATAGGGCTGGGGGGTGTAGAAGAATATGGGCTGCTCGGTGCCGACCGTCCGGCTGATGTGGGCGGCAAAGCCGGTCAGGGCTTTGAACTCTTTGGCATAGGCCCGGGTACAAGGTGAGAGGCCTGCGGTCGTCAGCAGCAGGAGGCACAGCACCAGCCACAGGCTGGTCTGCCAGCGGCCTTGTGTTGCCGTCCAGACTGCCCCCAGCCCGCATCCGCATACGACGGCCAGCAGCGTCGTGCCATAGCCCGGCTGCTCGGCCACAAAGCGGATGAAGCGGGCCACGCTCTTCCATTTGTCATCGCCAAACAGCAGCTCTACCGCGGCCGATTCAGCGGTGAGCCAGCCGAGTGCGATAGAGGCCGCGGCCAGCAGGGTTGCCAGGCTGAGGCTAATAGCGATCAGGATAAGCCCTGCTCGCAGCCAGGGGGCGAGCGGTTTTGCCTGGCCGGGGACGTGTGCCCAGCCCCATTCCGCGGCAAACAGGGCGACCGCCGGGTACAGGGGCAGCAGATAGACGGTGCGCTTGCCGGCGGCGACCGAGAAAAAGGCGACGGTCGCCAGCCACCACAGCAGGACCAGTACTCCCTTCTCCCGGACAGGGGCCTGGCCGGCAAAGTGCCACAGGCCAAAGCCGAACAGCAGGCTCCAGGGCAGGCCGCTGACGATAAACGGCACGACAAAAAAGGCTGAGGAGGGGACCCTTTTGCCCGAACCGGAGGTGAAGCGTAAGACGTTTTCCTGGAGCAGTTGCTTGTGAAAAAATGCCCAGCCCTCCTGATTGAAGGCCAGGACATACCAGCTCAGCGGAATGCCAACGGCCACTACGGCGGTGGTCGGGCTGAGCAGCCGCCGGACGCATGACAGTTGGCCCTGGGCTGTGAGGTAGAGGCCAATTACCAGGCTGGGCAGAATGAGGCCGACCGGACCTTTGCTGAGACCCCCGCCGGCCAGGGACAGCCCAAAAGCCAGGCTGCGCCAGCCCCGCCAGGTGTCGGCCTCATACATGGCGGCAAAGCTGCTCAGGCTGGCCAGGACAAAAAAGGCCAGGGCCGAATCGACCCAGGCTTCACGCGCCATTTCGGCAAACAGAGGCGTGGTGAGCAACAGCAGCGGGGCCAGGAGGCCGACCTCACGGTTGGCCAGCCGACAGCCGAGCAAACAGGTCAGGCCGACGCTCAGGGCAGAGAACAGGGCAGACGGAAATCGGGCCGCCCATTCTGACATTCCCCCGCTCAGCCGGGCGACACCGGCCCCGAGCCAGTGCAACAAGGGCGGCTTGGAAGGGACCGTCTCTCCGTTGCGCAGCGGCAGCACCCAGTTGCCGCTGTGCAGCATCTCTTGCATGACCAGGGCTTCCCGCCCCTCCATCGTCCGGGAGATTGGCCCGTCGCCCAGCTTCCACAGGAAGCTGAGACCTGCCAACAGCGTCAGCAGGCCGGCCAGCACCGCCGGTGACAGGCGGGTCAGGGGGCTGAGGAGGGAGGGGAGCATGGGCGTTCAGGCCCGGTCGAGGGCAAGAATGCGCGGCAGGACTTCCCGCTCGGCCTGCTCCAAGTCGTGGGGAAAGTCTATTTCTATCCACGGCAGGTCTTCAACCCGCTCAAAGCCGACAACGCGCTGGGCGAGGAAAAGCGGGTAGGCTTCTTCGTGCTCGATGGTGTCCCGCCCCTGGGCAATCTGCTCGTCAAGAATGGCGCGCAGGAGGGCCGCGTCGTCACGCGAAACCTTGAGGAAGCCGATGGACTCGCCAATCAGGTCGTAGTCCCCGGACCCGCCCCGGATGATCGTCACTACCCGGCCGCCCCGGGTCAGCAGCATTTGTTCTTCGCCGGTATTGGCCGTTCTGGCGTCGAGCAGAAAGCAGTTCGGATGGGGGGAGGTGATGAGCCGGTGGAGCAGGGCGGCCGGGAACAGGACATCGGCATCCATGATGAGGAGGTCGTCGTCAAACTCTTCGCGGGCGCTCCACAGCGACACGATCGCCCCCCGCTCGTAACGGGGGTTGGTGATGTAGGAGACCTGGACGCCGGCGCACTGAGGCCCAATCTTCTGCTCAACCATCTCGCCCCGATAGCCAACGACGACCACCGCCCGGCTGACCCCGGCCGCGCCAAGGGCGGCCAGGCTTCGTTCCAGGAGCGTCCGCCCGTGGAGTTCAATCAGGCACTTGGGGCGCTGGTCGGCGGCGGCTTGGAAGCGTTTGCCGATACCCGCGGCAAGAATAATGGCTTTCATGGCGGGGAAGCTGCAAGAATCAGCCCAGTATGTCTTCGAGGTGGTGGAGGAAACGGCGAAAGTCGTCCAGGCTCAGATGGCCCATGTTGGCGACCCGGAAGATGTCGGTCTGGAGCCGACCTTGGCCTTCGTAGATGACAAAGCCGCGTTGTTTGAGCTGGTCATGCAGGGCGTGGTAGCTCTTGGTGTCGGGTAAGTGAAGTGCGGTGAGCGAGTTGACCCGCCGTTCGGGCGGCAGAAGAAACCGCAGGCCCAGCCGACTGAAGCCGGTCCGCAGCAGCTGGGAGGCAGCGCGGTAGCGTTCGATGCGTGCCGCCACGGTTTCTTCCAGCAGTTCATCAAGGGCGGCATCAAGGGCGTACCAGGCTTGCACCGAGGGGGTAAAGGGAACGCTGTTGCGTTCCTGGGCTGCCCAGTGGACGGGCAGGTGAAGAGAGAGCGAGCTGGCCGGGTAGTGTTGCATGGCCTCCATCAGACTCGTCCGCACCAACACAAAGGCCACTCCGGGCAGACCCTGGACGCATTTGTTGGCCGTACAGGCACCCAGGTCAACCTGGTCGCCGGCAAGGTCAAGCTCTTCGCCGGCCAAGGCGCTGACCGCATCGAGCAGGAACACACGCCCGAGCCGCCTGGTCAGGGCCCCGACCTCGGAGACCGGGTTCAACAGCCCGGTGGTTGTCTCATGGTGGACGAGGGCGACGCCGCCGATAGACGGGTCGGCCTGGAGCCTGGCTTCGATCTGAGCGATGTCGGGCGGCTCGGTCCAGGCGTAGCGCAGCTCGACGCTCGGTATCCGGTGGGCTGTGGCCATGCGCAGCATACGCTCGCCGTAGATGCCGTTGTTGATGACCAGGAGTTTTTTTCCCGGGGGCAGGGCTGAGGACAGCATGGCTTCGACTGCGGAGGTGCCTGAGCCGCTGATGACGACCGAGGTGTAGTCCTGGGGGGCAAAGGCCCGCAGGAGCTTTGAGCGGATGGCCCGCAGCAGGTCCGAGAACTCTGCTTCACGGTGGCACAGGTCGCCGCGCAACAGAGCCTGCTGGACGCGCGGGGAGACGTTGACCGGGCCGGGGTTGAGGAGGATGGTGTGCATGGGCAACTCGGCAGTGCGGGGTCAAGGGCGTGTTTTGATCGCAGCCATAAACCGCTGCGCAATCCGGGGCGGTTCGTGGGTGATGCGGCCGATGGGGCGTGCTTGCCAGTCGGGTTCAATTTTAATGAGCAGAAACGAGGGGCCGGCCTGACCGAGCAGTGCGCTTGCCGCGGTGTTGAGAGCGTCTGGGGTTTCAACCCGGCTGACGCGCGGGTAGCCGCTGGAGCGGGCGATGTCGTCAAGGGCGACTTGAGCCGAGATTGTGCGCTGGTTGCCGGTTGATCCATAGGCTTCGTTGTCAAACACGATATGGACGAAGTTGGACGGCTGGGTAGCGCCAATGAGCGCCAAGGAGCCCATATTCATGAATACGTTGCCGTCGCCGTCAAAGACCACGACCCGACGGTCGGGACGGGTGAGGGCAAGGCCGAGCCCGATAGATGAGGCGAGTCCCATTGAGCCGATCATGTAGAAGTTGCCCGGCCGGTCGCTGAGGGTGAAGGATTGGCGCGAAATGAAACCGTTGGCATGCACAACGAGCTCGTCGTCCAGGAGGGGGATCACCACGCTTAGGGCGTCTGCCAGTTTCACGCCAGTATCCCTGGAGGGAGCAGCAGGGCCACCGGTTTTTTGCTGTGGTGGAGGGTCCGGGCGGCCCAGCCGGCGTCCTGGCCGGCGGTGTCGGCCTGCAAGACCCGATAGGGAATGTGCAGGGTCTCGAATAAGCGGGGGGAGATGTCTCCCATGATGAGATGCTCCGGCGCGTCGTGTCCCTGGTAGCCGCGCCAGGTGACGAGCAGCAGACACGGCAGGTCGTAGAGCAGGCTCAGCGAGGCGAGGGCGTTGAGACACACGCCTAGGGCCGAGTTCTGCATAATCACGACTGGCTGTTTGCCGGCCATGTAGGCACCGGCCGCCAGACCGACTGCGGCGTCTTCGCGGGTCTCCGGGATGTAGCCGCCCGCCTCTTCGAGGCAGGCGATCAGGCTCTTGACCAGTGAGCAGGGCACTCCGGTAAAAAAATCGAAGCCTTCAGCTTGCAGCGTCTTGAGAAAGTCGCTTCCAGTAATCATGACGGTCGCTGTCAGCCTAGACGCGGTTGCTTTCGGACCGCGCCCTGTGGTGTGCCGGGCGGGACATCAGCATCGGAAGTACGACGAGGGAGGCAATGAGGACGCTGCCGACTGCCAGCGAGAGGAGCAGGCCCATGCTGAAAACGCCATAGTATTTGGCGATCATCAGGCTGCCAAAGCCGACCATAGTCGTCAGCGAAAACAGGGCGACGGCTTGGCCGGTGCTGCCGGCGACCAGGCTGGCCGGTGTCGTCTGCGGGTCCTCTCGAAAACGGTGGACGAGGTGAATGCCGTTTCTATGCCGATGCCGATAATGAGCGGAGCGGCGACCAGGTTGGCCACGTTGAACTGGAGCTTGCACAGCCACATCAGGCCGGCCGTCCAGATCATCCCCAGACCGAGCGGCAGGAGGGCGAGCAGGGTATCGGCGGCGCGCCGTAAGGTCCCAAAGGTGACGATCACAATCGCAAGCAGGGCGTAGAGCGCGGCTTCAAGGTAGCCCTGCTGCATGGCGTGAATTGACTCATAGCCAATGACCGGCGAGCCGGTGACATCGGGGTCTACTTCGCGCAGCTGGCGGATAAAGGCTTCGAGGGCCTGCTGCTCACGGATATTGTGTTTGGGATAAATCTGGAGCAGGAACTTGTCCTCGTCACGGCTCACAAAGCGTTTTTTGAGCTGGGGCGGAATGTCGGTCATGGTAATCGGACCGGCGGGATGAATGTTTGTCCGCAGCAGGCTCCAGACCTCGGCAAAGTCGCGGAACAGGTCGGCTTGAAACTGGCTGAGCGCGGCCCGGGCTTCGGGCTCGGGCAGGGTTTGCAAACGGGCGACAATAGTTTTCAGCCGGTCGCGGGCGGTGCTCAGCTCGCTCTCGGTGGGCCTTTTTTCGGGGTCCCAGTCCTCGTTGCTCTCCCGGACCTTGAACCGAATCTGGTCAAGAGAGCGTTGCAGGGCGGATACCACAACCGGCGGAGCGGGGGCGAGGGTCGGGGGCAGGTCGGCCAACAGGGGTTGGAGGGCGGATATCAGCGGCAGGCGCCGGTCCTGTCCGGCGGGAATGAACGAGGCCACGCTTTCGACCGTTTCGACGACGGGCAGGGCTTCAAAGGCGGCGGCTTTCCGCATGGCGGCCTCGGGGCTTGAAGCCGTAGCCAGGGCGTTCCAGGACGCGCGTTCGGAATGGGCAATAATGCGTCTCTCCCACTCGACCGAAGGCGTGCCGTGGGCTTGGAGGTTGAGCAGGTCATAGTCAAACCGGACGGTCGGCAGGACCGCCAGCGCCCCCAGCGTCAGCAGAGCGGCCAACACCAGAACCGGCCGCCGTCTGTTCTCGACCAGCCTCCCCAGACCGGCAAAGCCGGCGCTCAGGAAACGCCGGCGGGGGATGCGGACCCGCCAGGGACGGATGCGTTCGACCACCACGACGAGGGCCGGCAGGAAGCTGAACATGGCCAGCAGGGACAGCAGCATACCGACGCTGGACATCAGGCCGAGTTCCTGCATACCCCGGAAATCGGCCAGCATAATGGCTGCAAAGGCCAGGGCGGTTGTACATGCCCCGGCGATAATGCTCGGCCCGGTATGAATAGCGACCTGCTGGAGGGCCGCAACCGGGTCTCTGCCGGCGCTGCGTTCTTCCTCGTAGCGGGTCATGAAGTGGACGCCGAAATCGTCGGCCAGGCCCAGCAGCAGGGGAGCGACAAACACGCTGATAATGGTCAGGTGGCCGACCGCCAGGGTGACAAAGCCCATGGTCCAGCACAGCCCGACCAGTAATGACGAGAGAATGAGCAGCGGATGCCGGATGCGCTGAAAAAAGCTCAGGTACAGCAGGCCAATGC
Organism: uncultured Binatia bacterium (SeqCode); assembly: GCA_965242605.1. Taxonomy (GTDB): domain Bacteria; phylum Desulfobacterota; class Binatia; order Bin18; family Bin18; genus JAAXHF01. The sequence goes on from CBDESS010000001.1 coordinate 1,527,009, forward strand.
CCAGCGTGGTGGCCAGCGTGGCGGCCGGTGCGTCGCTCTGGGCGCTGGTCATCTCATCGGTATCAAGGACCTCAATGCCGGTCAGACCGGCGTCAAGTCCGGGGAAGTCCGGGCGCAGGTCGTGAATAATGCGCCGGATCGTGGTGATGGCGTCTTGCAGATCAGTCAGGCCGGCCTCTTCCGGTTCGGCGGGTTCGATCAGCATGAAGAGAAACCGACGGTTGCCGGACACCAGGAAGCCCTCGTCCGACAGCGCCTGGGTATCGCCGAAGAACTCTTCCCAGGGGGACTGATAGCGATGAGGGCCCTTCGTTTCACCAGATCGGAGGGAAGGCGAGACGAGGGGTCCTTGGGTCGGGTTGAGGACGTATCGTGTCTCCTGCTCACTCCCGGTCTGATGACGCGATGCGTCCTTGCTGAGGGCCTGGTCCATCTCGTACAGCAGGGAGTTGAGAAAACCGATCTGCGGTGTCGGCGTCTCACCGCCGGCTTCCTGCTCGGGTTCGTCTTCAAAAGGACCCAGGTCCAACAGACCGCCGACCAAGTGTGAGACGGTTGCTTGGGCGATCTGGTGGTTTATGGCCTCAAACAGGGTGTTGATGCCCGGGGCGGCGGTGATCTCATGGATCAGCTCACGAGAGCCGGCAATATCGTTGAGCAGGTTTTGCAGGTCCTCGGTGGACAGGTAGAGGAGCTTTTTGCCGTCGAGGGAGCTGGTGTCTATCTGATAGAAGACTTCTTTGATGTAGCGCGTCTCACGGGCCAGGAGTTCGTCAAGCTGGACCACAAAGGCTTTGCCCTGCTCAATATCCTGCAAGGACCCCTCGTCTCGCCTGCCCTCCGATCTGGTGAGACGAGGGGTCCTCGGCTCAACCACAACAAAGAACTGGTCAACGCTGCCAAACTCCTCGGTGTATTGCTCCTCCAGCTTGATATACGGTTTATCGCTGTCAATGAGGTCGTTGCGGCCGGTGACAAACTCCAGGTACAAGGCGGTGTAGCCGAGCGCCACGCCGACCAGGGCCAGACACACGGCCAGAACCAGGCCCGGATACGTCGTGGTCAGGCGAGCCAGGGAGGACAGGGCACGCTGCTCCCTGGTCATATCTGGCGGAAAAGGACGGGCAGAAGGGGCGGACGACGGCAGACGCGTGGTCTTCACTTGGCGCTTACCCTGACCCGTCCCATGTGAGTTTGTCCTGCATGCGTTTGACCAGCTCCTCGTAGGACTTGCGGGCCATGATGGATTGCACCTGTTTGCGCAGGTTGCCGGCCATGCTCACCCCATCGAGATGCACATCCCAGACCTTCCAGCGGTCGTCAATGAGGTGGAGGCGGTAGGTGATCGCAACCTGGCCCTCTTCGGCGTCAACGAGCAAGGTTTCCACAATGGCCTCTTTACCTTCAACGTGGTTGTGGCCGTACACAATCTGGTTGCTGGAGAGAAATGCGGCGGCGCGTGGATAGGCGACATCGCGCAGCAGGCGGGCGAGCAGGGCGGCGAAATCGTTCTGCTTTTCCTGGCCGAGGTCCTTCCAGTGGGGGCCCATCAGCCAGCGGGCGAGCTGGGCGATGGCCAGATGGTCCTCAATTTTTTCCACATCACAGTCGCTCGGCTGGTCTCCGTTCGTTTCTGTGCAGGCAATAATAGATTCAATCAACTGTCGGGTCATGTGGGTCGGGGGCTCGGCCTGAGCCGGCCCGGCCCAGGCCAGCACCAGACCCACGGCGAAGCACAGAGCTTGGCGGCGATATGGCATGGCTGCTATTCCTTGATCTGCTGCTCTCGGCGTTGCAGGTAGAAGTCCTGGGCGGCGCTGTAGAGGTCGAGCGAGAAGCGGTCAACCTGCTCAAACAACTCCAGGTTCAACGAGCGTTCGTTGACGACATTGGTGACGGTCGTTCCAGTGCTGACCGCAAGGTTATGGGTGCCGGACAGGATGTACTGTTTCGGGTCCATCGCCCCATCCACCACAAAGCCCACGGCGTCGCGGACGGTGGCCGGACCAAAGAAGGGCAGGACGAGGTAGGCCCCGCCTTCCATGCCGTAGTGGCCCAGCGTCTGCCCGAAGTCTTCGTTGCTCTCCTGAAGCCCGAACTGGGTTTTGGCTACGTCAAAGAAGCCGAGTCCTCCGACCGTTGTATTGACCATGAATCGGCTCAATTCCCGTGCCGCCCCGTTGAATTTGAGCTGAAGCAGGCTGTTGGCGACCCGAGGAACGACGCCGAGGTTGAGGAAGAAGCGTTGCACCCCCAGGCGGGTCCCCGTGGGAACGATTTTTTCATAGCTTCTGGCCACCGGCCGCATGACTTTCTCATCCAGCCACAGGTTCACATCAAACATGGCTTCGTTGAAGGTTTCGAGCCGGGAAGTTTCGTACACCTGGGCGCTGGCGTCCAGCGAGTCTTCAAGACCGTCGCCAAGCTGGGCCTGGGCCGGGGTCAGCCAGCCCAGGGCAGGGCACATCAGCAATACAACTGAGAGAAGAACGATTCGACTGCTCATGGGACAGCTCTCCTCGGCAGGACCGTCAGGCCGATTGTGTCGGCAGGGCAAGGGTTGCGGTGCCAATGACCCAGCGTTCACTGTCGTCGTTTTCCATCCAAATATCGCACTCGGCCGTATGGGTCTGTTCGTCTTTCTGGGTCACTGCGCCACACAGGTGGATATGGGTATCGGGCAGGACCGGGCTGCGAAATGTCGTTCCGATACGGGTAATACGGGCGGCGGGGTTCCAGTCGCTGATCATCCGCGCCAGCAGTCCCATGCTCATGACGCCGGGCGCAATCATGCCGGGCAGGCCCTCCTTGCGGGCACCCTCGTCATCGGTAAAGCGTGGAAAATTCATATTGGCGGTCCGCGCATAGCGACGGACCTGGTCCTTGGTCAGAAACAGGTCCAGGGTCGGGAACTCGTCGCCCTCTTCGACTTCTTCAAAATATAAGCTGCTCATCGCTGCATAATCCTGTGGTCGATCACGGCCACTTTGTCGCCGTGCTGATTGCTGACTTCGTTGCGCAGGACGATGAAATACATGCTGCCGCTGCGCCCGGTTTTTTCATAGATGTCGTGAATTGTACTGACCATCGTGAGCGTGTCGCCTGGCCGGACCGGCTCGGACACATCAAGGTCTCTGCCGCCGTCAAAGCCGACCTTGCCGAACTGGGGCATATTCTCGGGCGTCATTTTGTTCGGGCGCAGCTTGGTAACAAATGTCGGCGGAGCAACCAAGCCGCGGTACGGGCCGCCGGCCGCCGCGGCTTCATCCGTATAGAGCGGATTGGTCTCTCCCAGGGCTGCCGCAAACTCCAGAATCTCCTCTCTGGTAATTGGGGCAAACGAGGTTTCATCAAAGACAGTCCCCAGGATGGAACGGTCAAAATCGAGTGCCATAGTCGTGTCCTTCAGGCTGCGCTTGAGGCCTGGGTTCTGCGCACCCGAAAGTCTACCGGCCGGTAGCCACCGCTGCGGAGGGCGTTGACCAGGGTTTCGGTCGAGTTGATGTCCTGGTCAAATTCGGTGGCGCAGATGCCGATAAAGCTCACCAGGTGCGAGTCGCTGCCGCCAAAGGCGTGGTAGCCATGCTGGTCGATCAACTCAGCCACCCGCTCGTTTTCGCCTTTTTTACTGCCCCCATTGAGGGCTTCAACCCCGCATACGCCTTCGAGCGGGGGCATTGTTTCGTAATGTTCAATGAGGCCGATGGTTGGCCGACCGGGATGACACGGCATGGCAATGCCGCCCATCCGGGCGACCTCGGTGATGACCTGCTGGGCCGGCAGCCGGACATTGGAGAAATCGAAGCGTTTGAGGATAGCGTCGTTGACTCCATAGACCAGAATGTGGCCGTACTCGGTCTCAACCTCGGAGGCTTTGAGGATGAGCAGGCCGTATTTGTCTTCGAGGGCGCGGTAATCGCTGGCGGAATCAAATTTGCGGTGCTCGGTTAAGACCAAGCCGTCAATGGGACGCTCTTCACGTTTGCGGGCCAGCCATTTCAGGTAGGCCTCGACAGGGGCACGGCTATCGTCTGAGGCTTCGGAGTGCGAGTGGAGATCAATAATACATGCCATAGTCTCTGCCCTGAGATAGCTTGGGATAGCTTGGCGAACGGCTCGGCTTTTGGTCAATACAGGCGCTTATAGTGTCAGAACTGTCCCGGTCTGGCAATGGACGGCAGAGCGTTCGGACGCCGCCGCGTCTGGCCTGCCGGACGGACGGGGTCGTCACCGGACCGGACGAAACAGCGGAATGGAGATCTCCGGCGTAGCGTCCTCAAAAGTGACCTCAACCGGCATACCGATGCTGACCTCTTCGGGTGTACAGTCAACGATGTTGGTCAGCATGCGCACGCCTTCTTCCAGTTCCACATAGGCCATGATGTAGGGCAGCGTGTTACGGAAACCGGCACTCTGATTCTGGCAGGTTGCCGTGTAGGTATAGACCGTGCCTTTGCCGCTGCATTTGAGCCATTCGAGGTCAGTGGACAGGTCTTCTGGGCAAAAAGCGCGCGGGTAATAAAAGACTGTGCCACAGCCGCGGCATTTCTGGACATAGAGTTCGTGCCGGGCGCAGGCTTCCCAAAAGGGGCGGTTTTCCTCGTCAAGACGGGGCAGGGGTTTTCGGTATTTTTTTTCTTCAGCCATGATACCTCTCCCTTACACACTCAAGACCAGACTTGCTCCGCTATGCCGCAGCCCCAGGGTTCCTCCGGTGCCGTGGCAGAACGCCAGCTGACAGTCCTGGACCTGGCGGTCTTCGCACTCGCCGCGCAGCTGTCTGGTGGCCTCAATGACCAGAAAAATACCGCGCATACCAGGGTGATTTGACGACAGCCCGCCGCCATCGGTGTTGAGCGGCAGCGCACCGCCCAGCCCAATCCGGCCGTTCTGGACAAATGCGCCGCCCTCTCCCTTGCCGCAGAAGCCCAGGCTCTCCAGGGTGACACATACGGTGATAGTGAACGAGTCGTAGATCATGGCCATGTCGATGTCTGCATGCGTCACACCCGCCCGTTGCAGGGCCTTGGGGCCGGACTGTTTGGCCGCCGCATCGGTCAGGTCCCGCCGGCCGGCGCTGGTGTGACAGCAGGCTTCGGCAGCTCCCTGGATGTAGACAGGCTTTTTTCTCAGGTCACGCGCGCGTTCGGCCGAGGTGACCACAAGCGCGCCCCCGCCGTCTGAGATCATGCAGCAGTCCAGCAGGTGGAGCGGGGAGGACACCAGCCGCGATTTCAGCACATCTTCGACCGTGATGGGGTCGCGGAACTTGGCGTTGGGATTGAGCGAGGCGTGCCGTCTGGTGATCACGGCGATTTCAGCCAGCTGCTCGCTGGTCGTTCCAAATTCGTACATATGGCGTTGGGCAACCAGGGCATAGGCCCCGACCGTAGTCGGCCCGAAGCTGTTTTCGTGCTGATCGGGCGGATCCCCCGCCCCACCCCCGGCCGTGCCAATCGCAAACCGGTCGGACGACCATTTGCTGCCGTACAGAATCAGGCCAACGTTGCAGTAGCCGGCCGCAATCGCTGCGGCCGCGTGGGCGGTGTGCGACACAAAAGACGAGCCGCCAATCGAATTGGAGTCCAGATAATCGGGGTTCAGATTCAGGTGCTCGGCCAGGGAGATGATGCCCATCCCGCTCACCCCGGAGGTAAACAGCCCATTGACGTCCTTCAGCTTCAGGCCGGCGTCGTCCAGCGCGCCGCGGGCGCTCTCGGCCATAATCTGGTACTGGGTTTTGTGCGGTGCCCAGCGGAGCGGATGCTCGTAGACGCCGGCGACCGCGGTTTTTCCTGTGATGCTCATGCTCTGTCCTCTTTCGCTGATGAGCCGAAAAACGCCTCAATGGCATCGCACGCCGCCTGCGGCTTTTCGATTGGGAGCCAGTGGCCGGCATCTGCAATAATCCTGAGTTGGGCACCGGGAATCCGGGCGCGCAGCTCTTCGCTCTGGGCAACCGGCGTGGCGGTATCGTCCCCGCCGGCCAGAATCAGCGTTGGTGTCCTGATCTCGCTCAGTTTGGGCCTCAGATCGACCTGTTGGCAAGCCACCAGATCGGAGTGGCGGACGCGCGGGTCCGTCTTAATCTGCTCCATCCAGCCCTCCTGGACAATTGCCTGCTGCGTCGCGGGCGAGCAGGAATCTCTGGTAAACGGCTGGGATTGGCGGCCCTTCATGACCTGTGCCCAGGTCTCAACCCGCTCGTCTGGAATGTTGAATGTGGCGGCCGTGCAGGTCAGGATCAGGCCGTTGACCATATCGGGCCGGCGCAGGGCCAGGTCCAGGGCAATTGCTCCGCCCATGGAGTGACCCATCAATACCGCCGGACGAACGCCGATCGTTTTCCACAAACTGTAGGTGAAATCGCTATAGGCGGTGATACTGCCCAGGCTGTCTATGCCGCTTGAGCGGCCGTGGGCCGGAAAATCGAAAGAGAGGGGACTGTGCCTGGCCGACAGGATATCGAGCAGCTTATGGGCAAAATGCCCGTTGCTCCCCGCCCCGTGAATGTACAGGATCAGTTGGCCCCGGCTGACATCTGGAACGACTGCGGGCAGGGTTGTGTGGCCGGTATGGAAGTAATGGACCGCATAGCCGTCAACATCAACGTATTTTGTTGGCATATGCTCCTCTCAGGAAAAAAGCTGCCCTCTGACTAGTCGGGTGGCCCGGCTTTGTCAAGAGAAGGCACGGTCGCTCTGCCGAGCGGGGTGAGCCAGTCCTGCCCGGCTTCTGGTTGGACCTGGACGAAGATTCGGAAGGCTGAGTAAGCCGGTGCTGGTTTGGCGGCCGCGGGCCTCAGCCGGCCGCGCCCAGCCTTTGCTCAAACTCGCTCAGCTCTTCTTCCAGAATGCTGAAGTAGCGCGCCTGAGGATGATGGAAAACGAGGGCTGAGACCGAGGCCTCGGGCTCCATCATACAGCCTTCGGTAAGCCGGAGGCCGATGGTTTGTGTTGCCGGCAAGAGCCGAAAGAGAATGCGCTGGTCTTCCAGACGCGGGCAGGCCGGATAGCCAAAACTGACCCGCACCCCCCGGTAGCGGGCCTTGAAGCGGTCGCGCATGGTCAGGTCGGCCGGGTCGGCAAAGCCCCACATCTCGCGCAGCCGTCGGTGCAGGAGTTCGGCAAAACCCTCGGCGCTTTCGATCGCCAGGGCTTGCAGCGCGTGCGACACAAAATACTGCCCGGCCTGTTTGTAGTGCTCTGAGAGTTCACGGACGCCACCGCCGCAGGTCACCGCAAAGAGGGCAATATAATCCATCCGGCCGGCGGTTCGCGGGGCAACAAAGTCGCTCAGACACAGCCCCTCGCCGTGCAACTGACGTGGAAACTCGAAGGTCTCGACCACCTGATTGCCGGCCGCGTTATACACCAGCAGCGTAGTGCCGTCAGACTGGACGGGAAAGAACTTGTAGAGCCCCTTGGCGCGCATCAAACTTTTCGTCAGGACACGATCTTGCAGGGCACGAACCCGGGTGTGCAGACCCACGGCTTTCTCATCCTGCTGTTCAAGCAGCGTGGCGAGGTTGCCCTTGAGCCCCAGGTGTTTGCCGTACAGCATGGTCGGGTTGACATAGGAAAAAATCTCTTCGAGGTCGTAGTCCTCAATCACATGCAAACGCAAGTCCGGCGGACTTGGTATGGGGTGGTCATGGGGCACCGATGACGTGGGGGGAGCCGTCCGCCCGTTCCTGGCGACGCGCATCGGCTTTGCCGCCTGCTGAGCCAAACGTTTCTGTTCAGCCGCGATTTTCTGGACGAGGCAGGCCCGTTTGTCGGGCTCAACGAGCTGATTGGCCAAATCAAGACCGTTCATCGCATCGTTGGCATAACAGACGAGGTTCCCGTACTCCGGGGCAATTTTGTTGGCGGTAAACCGGGCGGTCAGGGCGGCTCCGCCAACCAGAATCGGACACTGAACCCCGGCGTTATGCAGGTCCTGAGCCGTCACCACCATCTGTTGGGCAGATTTGACCAGCAAACCGGACAGCCCGATGATATCGGGCCGGTGTTCCCGGTAGGCATCAATCAGGGTTTCCGGCGGGACCTTGATGCCCAGATTGACGACTCGATAGCCGTTATTGCCCAGGATAATCTCGACCAGATTTTTGCCAATATCGTGGACATCACCCTTGACCGTAGCCAGCACGACCGTACCCTTGAGCGCTTCAGCGGTTTTTTCCATAAACGGCTCAAGGTGGGCAACCGCCGCCTTCATGGACTCGGCGCTCTGCAACACCTCGGCCACAATAAGTTCGTTGGTGTTGAACAGCCGCCCGACCTCATCCATACCGGCCATGAGCGGGCCGTTAATGATAGCGAGCGGTTTTCTGCCGTGCAGGGCCTCGTTCAGGTCGCCAGTCAGCCCGTCTTTCGATCCCTCAATGATATACCGCGCCAGCCGTTCATCGAGCGGCAGCTCCCGGTCTGTCTCCGTCTTGTTGCTCGTGTGTCGCTGGCGGAAATGGGCGGCAAAGGCGGCGACCGGGTCCTCGCCCCGCCAGTAGATCAAGTCCTCTGCCAGCCGCCGTTCTTCTTCCGGGATAGAGGCGTAGCGCTCCAGCTTTTCGGTGTTGACGATCGCCATATCCAGGCCGGCTTTGACACAATCGTATAAAAAGACCGAGTTCAGCACCTCGCGGCCGGCCGACGGCAGACCGAAAGAGACATTGCTGATGCCGAGGATGGTTTTGCACTCGGGCAGAGCGTGTTTGATGAGCCGCACGCCTTCAAGCGTTTCCTGGCCAGCGCCAATATAATTCTGGTCGCCGGTACCGAGCGGAAACACCAGCGGGTCAAAGATCAGGTCTTCCGGCTCCAGGCCGTACTGTTGGGTCAGCAGTGCATAGCTGCGCCGAGCGATTGCCAGCTTGCGCTGGCGGGTGACGGCCATGCCCTGAGCGGGGTCTTCGTCAATGCAGCCGACCACCACGGCCGCGCCGTAGCGTTTGAGCAGGGGGACGATTTTTTGAAAGCGATCCTCACCGTCTTCGAGGTTGATCGAGTTGATGATGGCCTTGCCCTGGCAGCGCTCGAGCGCGGCTTCCATGACCCGCGCATCGGTCGAGTCAAGCATCAGCGGGACTTTGACCTTTTTGACCAGGAGGTCCAGAAAGGTCGTCATGTCTTCACGTTCTTCACGGTCCGGGTCGGCCAGACACACATCAAGCACCTGGGCACCGCCCCGCACCTGCCGCCGCCCAATCTCCGCCGCCTCCTCAAACGCCCCTTCGGTAATCAGGCGTTTGAACTTGCGTGAGCCAATGACATTGGTCCGTTCTCCAACCAGCACCGGCCGCTTGTCTTCGTCAATGACCAGCGGCTCAAGCCCGCATACCACGCTGCGTCGTGGTGCGCGGTGGTGGCGCGGCTTTTTGCCGGCGAGCATCTGAGACAAGAGCCGCAGATGGGCCGGGGTGGTGCCGCAGCAGCCGCCGATCATGTTCACCCAGCCCTCGTCGACAAAGCGCTCCAGCTTGGCCGTGAGGAGTTCGGGAGATTCATTGTAATACCCGTCTTCATCCGGCAGGCCGGCGTTGGGCATGCACACGACCGGAAAGCGGGACAATCCTGACAGGGTGCGCAGGTGGTCGGTCATGAAGTCCGGGCCGGTCGCGCAGTTGAGGCCAATCGCCAGCAGTTCCCGGTGGGCCAGCGAAACATACAGCGCCTCAACGCCCTGACCGGCCAGCGTGGTACCCATCGTTTCGATTGTGCCACACACAATCACCGGGACTCGCCGGCCAAGGCCAGAAAAAGCATCGTCAATGCCGAGCAAGCCGGCCTTCAGGTTCAGGGTATCCTGAGCGGTCTCCAGGATGAGCAGGTCAACGTGGCCGCGCACCAGCCCATCGGCCTGTTCGGCGTAGGCGGCCCGCATCCCGGCAAATGTCGCCCCGCCGGTCACGGAGATCGTCTTTGTGGTCGGTCCCATCGAGCCGGCCACAAAGCGGGGTTTTGCCGGCGTGGTGTGTCGGTCGGCCACCTGCCGGGCGATTTCCGCCGCGGCCTGATTGATTAACGGGGCCTTGTCCTCAAGCCCATATTCGGCCAGGACGATGCGCGTCGCGCCAAAAGTATTCGTCTCAATGATGTCGGAGCCGGCTTGGAGAAACCCGCTATGGATATCGGCAATAAGGTGCGGGGCGGTCAGCGCCAGATTTTCATTGCAGCCTTCGTAGTCATGCCCGCCAAAGGCCGCGGCCTCAAGATGCAGGTCCTGAATCGACGTGCCCATCGCCCCGTCAAACAGCAGGATGCGTTCCCGCAGCAGGTCCAGCAGGTCTTGGGCGGTCGGCGACAGGGCAGGGGCACCAGAGTCTGGATGAGCCATAGTCGGCTATCCTAGCGTTCAGACACCGCGGAAGAAAGGGTCAGGCGGAAGTATCAGGCAATGACAGGCGATACGGCCGGGAAGCTCACGATGCTTTCAGCGCATGAAGCGGTGCGGGAAAGGGCAGGCCGTCCCTTTCCAGGACTTCCAGCCAGCTCGAAACGGCTGTTTTGATCTCGTCAAGCGCCTCTTCGGGCGTTTCTCCATAGGCCGACAGGTCGGGAAGCTCTACGCAGCGTGCCTCAATGTCTGCTGATTCCGTACACCTTATCCACTCGTATGTATAAGGCGGCAATTTCTCTATAGTCATGGGTTCCCCCGTTTCTCTATTATCCCCATCTCTTCTGCTCGCCTCAGCATTTCTTTCACCTGTTCCAGTAAGGTGTGATGACTGCCTTTCGTATTCCGAATGCTTCCAGCCTGGCTGCTCCACAAATTTGATTAAATCGTCAAAAGCGAGATGAGCCGGGCTGTTTCTCGCTTTCTCCAAGAGTTTTTCATCGACTTTCATTCAGTCAGTACGCGACAAAGGTCAGAATTTCCGAGATGTCGGTAAGCGGAACCTTGTCACGCTTGGCTCGGTTGTTCAGGATAGCCATTCTCGCATTCTGTTTCTGCTGTGAACGGCGCGAAGCATAGGCTATATCATAGAGCTGGTAGTCGTTCTGATACCAAATCTGCCTGACGATTTCAGGGAACAGCAGGGTAGAGGCGATGCCGGTTGGCCTCTGCCTCGGATGTGTCGATCTCCTGGGCGTCCGCCTCCTTGATCTGGTCGGCGAGCACTTGGCCGTAGGTGGGGTAGCGGGGTTGATCAATCTGCACTTCGGACATAGGACTGATCCTTGCTTGCTGACCCAGGCCAGCCCTGTCCGCCTGAGGTCTCAAGCCTTGCGTGGCGGATGAGGATATCCTTGAGGTCGCCGGGGTCGGTGGACACGGCCCAGGACCAGCGGCCAAAGCCGGCGTGGGAGTTGACGGCCCGCACCCACTCGTCAAGAAAGCGGCGTTTGGTCCGCTCCCTCTCACCGTCCCGGCCCTTGGTCTCCAGCACCAGCATATTCCCCGCCCTGAGCCGGATGAGAAAATCGGGCCGGTATTTGCCCACCACGCCGCGATAGACATAGAACACCTCAAAGCCGAGATGGTCGTTTTTCGCCCAGGCGGCCACCAGCGGGTTGCGGTCCAGCTCCCAGGCTTCGGACGCCTCCCAGGCCCCGTCATGGACGCAGCGGTTGATATGGCTGCGGGCAGTCCAGGCCCACGGTTTGCCCGTATACCAGGTTGCCATATCGCCGGTTGAGCGGACCGGCTGGTCACGGTCGAAGACCGGCTCCAGCCGGTCGGTGTTCTCGAAACGGATCGCCTCCCAGATATGCTGGACCAGCCTGGTCATGTTCAGGGTAATGAGCAGGCGTCTTTTCAGGGCGTCCCGATGGAACACGGCAGGAGTGAGGCGGATATGACCAGAGCCGATGAACTGCTCAACCAGACGCACAAGCTGGGCCAGCAGCACCTCCCTGCTCCCCGGCCAGCTCTGGCGCATCTGCTCGTACACCTCGCCGGCGGCTTCAAAGATGATGCGCTGGGTGCGAAACTCCCGGGCCAAGCGTTCCAGTTCAATCGCCGCAATGCTGGTCATGTCCGGCTTGCCGTCAACGGTCGGGGCCAGCTCGGCCAACTGCACGGTCTGGCTGGCGTTGAGCTCAAGGGGCTGGACCGCCTCCCAATCCAGGGCCAGCCGCGGGGTCGGCACATGGTCAATGCGGATGATATGCGGCCAGCTAATGGCAAAGCTGGCCTTGTCGGCCAGCGGCTCAACCGCCGGCTTTGACTCGGGCGGCAGGAGCGGGCCGTCCCCGGACTCGTGGGGCAGAAAGGTGAACGGCACGCCGAAAATGTTGACATACTCCGGCGTGAAACGCCCGTCTGCATTGAGCTCATAAGAGGTCCGGCGCAGGCCGCGGCCAACCACCTGTTCACACAACAACTGGCTGCTGAAGGCGCGCAGGCCCATGATGTGGGTGACGGTCCTGGCGTCCCAGCCCTCAGACAACATCCCGACCGAAATAACGTTGTGTATCCGCTCGCCGGGCTTGCCGGCCTGGCCCACCGTATCCACCTGCCGGCGCAGGAGCTCGGCCTGTTCCTTTCTGGTCAGCCTGCGCCCGTCGCTCTGGCCGGGAGCGGCCAGCGGCTCTTCCGCGGCCTCCGCGGCGTCCAGGGCTTTTGAGTCAATGTGCAGCGTGTAGCGGGGGTCGCCCAGCTCGGCAATGTGGATTCTCTGGTGGTCAAAGGCGTGCTTGACCCGGGCCGCGGTTTCAGTCCGGTTGGCAACCGTAATCATCACCGGTGGGGTGGCGAACCCGTCCCGCTGCCACGCCCTGGCCGTCTCCCGCCAGTCGTAGCCGAGCAGCGCATAGCCGTTGAGCACCAGGTCGGGCAGCGGGACTTCCGGCCCGGCCGGCCGGTTCAGGTCGTCCTTGACCTCCGGGTCGTTGTAGATGTGATAGAGCCGTGACCTGTAGGTCCTGGCGTCGGGCACGGCATCGTCCCGGATGACCACCCGTGGGGTTTTGACCAAGCCGGCCTCAATCGCGTCATTCAGCCCGAAATCGCTGACGATCCAGCCAAACAAGCCCAAACCGTCGCCCTTCGGCATTCCCTCCTCAGCGCGCTGCCGGCCGGTCTGCGCAAACGGGGTGGCCGAGAAGTCATAGCAGGCCAGGATGCGCCGCGCCGTGTGGATGCGGTCAAGGCCGCCAACCCACTTGGTGGCTTCCTCAAGCTGGTCCCGGGCAACCCCCCTGAGCCTGGTGCCGGCCGGCGCACGCCAGGCGTGGTGGGCTTCGTCATTGATGACCAGCAGCTCGCGCGCGGGGGCCAGCTCGCCCAGCACGGCCCGGGCGTAGGCTTCGTTGCTCTTGGCCCCGCGCTTATCTACGCTGCGCCGGCGGGCGACTGCGTCCTCGGTCTCCCAGTTGAGCGCGTGCCAGTTGCGGACGAGGACCTTACCCTGACGCAACCGGTCAAGCAGCGCGGACGGTACAATGCGGAAGGTCTCATAATAGTTGTCCGGGTGGGACGGGCTGAGGACCGCCAGCCGGCTCTTGACCGTCAGCCCTGGGGCGATAACCAGGACCTGGGCGGAGAACCGGGGGTCCTGCGGGGCGGCGACTTTGTTCAGAATATGCCAGGCAATGACCATGCCCATGACAATCGTCTTGCCGGTGCCGGTCGCCATTTTGGCGCACAGGCGTTGAAATGCCCCACCGTCGGTGGGAATGTCCATATTGGCGTCCGGCGTCTCTGTCAGCCAGATGAGCGTTTCCACGGCCTCCAGTTGACAAAAGAAAAAGCGTCGGGTCTGGAACTCCTCCGGGTCGGTCCAGTGGGTCAGGAGCCGTCTGGTGGGGGCGGTGACGCCGGGCCAGCCGGCTTCGCGCCAGGCTTTGACGCGGGGGCGAATCTGGTTGACCAGCGGGATTTCGACAAAGATGCCGGGGTCATCGAACGCCCTGTTACCTGAGGCCACGACATAGCCGGCCGGTCGGCGGCCTTCGGTCAGCTCAAACAGCCGTGTCTCGCGGTCGTAGCGCCAGTGCTGCCCCGGCTCCTCATAGGGTGAGTTGATGATGAGCCGGTCAATCGTTTTGCTGGGCATTCCGGCTGAGAGGACACGAGGCGGGCTATTCGCGCTGATCCTCTTCAGGGAAGCAAACCTTGCCCACGCAAAATGGCAAAGTAGCTGTCCCTGTCAAGGGAGCATTGGACGAGGGCTAATGCCTGCTGACGGGAAACATGCAATTGGCGTGGGATATGGTCATGCCCCACTTCCCGGCTTGCGCGGCGGATGCCGTAGTGTGCGACGATGCTGCCGTCATAGCGGATAATGGCCCTATCGTGCTTCTTGTGATGGGTTTGGACTTCCGCCCCGAGCTTCGTCGCAATAGCCCGGGCCTCGTGTCGGGTAAAGGACACGGCTAGCAGACCTGGAGGTACTGCTTGAGGACGGCGAGTTGGCGTTGAGGGCCGGGGCCCAGGGTCGCTTCTTCTGCGAGGAACAGGGCGAAGGTCGCCACAATGTCCTCAGCAAGCATCTGTAGGGCGTCTTCCTGGTCACTGCCCGGCATGCTGATGTTTGCTTCCTCAAAACATGCCATCCATCCCCCATCCTCAGCCGGTTCAAGTTGGACTGGAATAGGGCGCAGGAGGGTGTAGGGGGTATCTGGCAAGGCAGGAATGGTCGTGTGATGGGACTTGGGAGGCCGAAGCCGGGGCAGCAACCTCATCACCAGGGTCGGAGCCAGCAGGCACGACACGCCGATGGTGGTCTTGCGAGGCCGAAGCCGGGGCAGCAACCTCAGCACAGCATCTGGCAAGGTAGGCAAAGACAGGAAAGCAGGCATCGGCATAATCTCTTTCTCGCCGCAGATATGTCACCCCCCCAAATATGTCAACCCCCCTGCTCGCCACGAAGCGGACATCGGCATAGTCTCCTTTCTCACCGCAGGGCCGTAGGACTGCATGTTCAGAATGTACGCCCCCCACTTGTCAAGCATTGCCCCCGTCAAAAAATCTAATACCCTCATATTGAGGGAATAAGCACCCCTGATCACCCGAATCCTATACATCCCGGTTCAGCCCCCTTTTCCCCGTCACTCAGGCAATCTCGATCATCTTGAGGCTTTCGATACCACGGTTGTCAATGATCTTGACGGCGATGCGGCGGTGGACGCCCGGCTCAAAGTCGCAGGTCGGCTTAGCCGTCGGCCGGCTCATCCGCACGACACCCGGCCCTGTTGGATTACGCTTTGCTAATCCGACCTCCATCCGGCTGGCAGAACTCCCGAAGTTAGTCTTGTTGGGATGGGAATATGGGCGGTCATTGTCTTTACTCCACCATACGATTCGCATCAATCTCAAGGCCGGCGTTCCTTAATTCTTTAAGAAGTTTTTCCCTCCAACCCCCGTAATGATCCAGTGGAATATACACAACCCCGTCATAGTCTGACGGTCTTTCCAGGTCTTCTCCTTTGACCAGGGCGCAGACCCGATTTCGGCCAAGGCGTCCGAGAAAGTACCCCAACTCAAACACGACATTCTGTCTGGCACGGGGTTTAAAACCATTACTGCCCCGAAGCGCGCCCACATCGTCCGGCGTCAACAGAGCCACGGCAAACCCGACTTGTGCGTGTTGCTCAAACTTTTCGATTATTGTCCGGCCCTGGTTCGGCTGCTCGTGCAATATCACTGGTGTGAGGTTCAGTTTTTCGATGAATCTCGCCACTGTTTGCCTGGCTGCGTCGTCCCTTCCGTGAATGACGAAGACTTCTTTGGTGTTTGGATGTTCATCCTGTTCGGGAGCAGAAGAAGGCGAAGGCTGATTGTCTTCTTCCAGCCAATAATTCTTGACTTCATCAATCATTGATTCGAGTACTGCGGCTGCTGATTTCAAGCCTCTCAGGTAGATGTCACGCTTCTTATGGGGCGGCAATTTATAATTATAAAAGGGGAAATAATCAATATCGTTGAATTCCTGAATGTGATCTGGTTCGTCCTCAAACGTGTGGGTGATAGCGATTTTTGTGTTTCTCCTCCACTTCTCGAACGAGGAATCGGTGCCGTCCAATCTCTCTAAGGCAGGTATCGCATCCAGTGCTCTGCGTAGACGCTCTATCGCCTGGGCCTTCGTCGGTTTGCTCATCGTATGACCTTTGACCTTGCACAATTTTGCCTGCCGGATACTACTCCGCCTCTGGAGGCACCAATGGTTCAAGCAGTTTCAGGAGTTGTGAAGATGTTATCCTGGGCCGTATGCCACACAATATGCAGGTCCACATCGCCGTAGTGATGAATCATCTGGTTTCGCATCCCCCTCATCTCGCTCCAGGGCACTTCTGGATGGTTTTCCCGAAACTGTGCTGGAACATGCATGTCTGGGCCCACTTCTACGACAGGTACTATGACAAGGTCAACCTGCCGTCCGAATATCGTCTGCAACCCGGCCTCCATGCGGGCTCAGGTCAAAGAGCGTATGCCGGCTTGCCTCCGCAAAACGGACCAGGATATCCACGTCGCTGTCAGGTCTGAAGTCGTCGCGTAAGACCGAGCCGAAGAGGGCGAGTTCGGTGATCTGCCAACGCTGGCAGAACTCCCCGAGTTGGGCTTGTGGGATGGGAATAGGGGCGCTTATCTTTTCCTCTTCTCATGTGATCTCCGCAACCTTGAGGCTTTCGATGCCCCGGTCATCAATGATCTTGACGGCGATGCGGCGGTGTATGCCCGGCTCAAAGGGCAGCGAGACTGTGCCGCGGTAGGCTTCTATCCGCTCGGGGTCAATCTGGGCTCTGAGGCTGCGGGCCAGCCTCGCCCAACCGTCTCGGGCGTTGGCCAGGGGGAAGAAGACCTGGCGGGGAAAGAGGCTGCGGCCGTCATAGTCGGGGTCCAGCAGCCACATGGCGATCTGGTCTGCGCTGCCGGACTCAACCCTGCCTGTCCTGGTGTTGTAGTAGTCAAAGCCGAGTACGGAGACGCGATATGCGCCCGGCCCGTCCGGCTCAAGCTGCACATCCGGCTGGCCGATGAGCCAGAAGCTCTCGTTGCTGGCACGCTGCTTCTTGAGGTCGTCGGTCAGCAGGTCGGCGTTCATCTGGACCTTGAGGAACTGCATCCCGGTCAGCTCAGGTTTGAGTTCGTCAATGTCCTTGGCGGCCTCGGGGTCAAACTGAAAAGCGGCAAAGACCAGCAGCCCCGGTTTGGGGCTCAGGGTGCGGGCCTCTTCCCAGGCGTGTTCGACTTGGCGTTGCTCCAGGGGGGCGTGGTCGGGGCCGAAGGATACGACGACACGCTCTGGGGTGCCTGGGAGCGCGGGCATCCTGCCCGCTCCCGCCGCGGGCTCGGGCCGGGTTTCGCCTTCGGCGTGCAGCCAGCGTGTGGCCGGCAGGGGTTCGAGCCGGACAAAGGCGATGCGCTGGCCGGCTTTGCCGCGAATGCCGGTTTTCAGCAGTTCGTCGCGCCATTCGTCCTGGCGCAGTGTTTCGCCGGAGCGGGCAAGTGAGCGATCGGCGTGGTGCGGTGTGTGCTCCGGCTCAAGCAGTTCGTCTACTGTTTTGACGACCGGAGCGGGGACTGCCTCAATGGTGAAGGGGCCGGTGACGCGGGCTTTTGTGGTGTCTACAAGGGGGCGGTCATACAAGGTTACTTCCTCGGGCGGCTGGCCGTTCGCAATACTTTCCAAGGTCGTCCGTTTGGCTCCTTCGTATCTCAGGCCGCTTCCGACCCTTTCATCGGGATGTGCAAGCGTGTAGAACGCAAACACTGATGTCATGAGGCGTCGCCTGGCGAGCGCAATGGAAATACGCGAGGTGTCGCAGCTGATCCAGCGTCGGCCCCATTGTTCGGCAATCAGGGCGGTTGTTCCCGACCCGCAGGTAGGATCAAAGACCAGGTCGCCGGGGTCGGTGGTCAGCAACAGGCAGCGTTCAATGACCTTGGTGTTGGTTTGGACGGCATAGATTTTCTCGTCCGTAAAACTTCCGGTAATGGTATCGGTCCAGATGTTGCCCCGTTCCTGAAGTGGAAAGTCATCAAAGAAGCGGCGATATCGGATGCTGTTTCTGGCAACGTGGATGCGGCCCTCGGCGGCCAGTCGTTCCATGCCCTGTGGGTAGTTGGCCTTCCAATGCGAGTTCGGACCTGGACGATAGGTTTTCCCTTCATGCTCAAAAGGTTGCGGCTCGGCGGCGGCACCCTGTGATTGAATGTTGTCAGGATTGTAAAAGCGCGCTTCTTGAGGAAGCGCAGCGTCACCGCGGCGTTCCGCAGCGGTGACGCCCCGATATGATCCGTCCGGCAGAAGAAGCCAGCGGGCGTTTCCTTCCCCGGGAACAAAGGGCTGTTTCTCATAGAGTTTGTGGACCTTTACCTTGGTCTTGTCGTGAGCATACCAGATAAGAAAATCTCCGAGTGTTGCGAGTGTTTTTGTCGCAAAACCGGATGTCGTCTGGAAACTGATTACCGAAATAAAGTTGGTTCTCCCAAATACTTCATCCATCAGGTTGCGAACCAGATGGACATTCTCATCACTGATCTGCACAAAGATGCTGCCGCTCTCGGTCAGCAGATCCCGGGCCAGCAGCAGGCGGTCGCGCAGGTAGGCCAGGTAGGAGTGAATGCCCAGCTCCCAGGTGTCGCGGAAGGCGCGGATGGTCTCCGGCTCCTGGGTCAGGTCTTCGTCTTTGCCGTCTTTGACATCGCGCTTGTTGATGAAGGGCTGGAAGTTGGAGCCGTAGCGGATGCCGTAGGGCGGGTCAAGGTAGATCATCTGGACCTGGCCGCCGAGCCGTTCTTTTTGCAACAGGCTGTTCATCACCAGCAGGCTGTCGCCGGCGACAAGCCGGTTGGTCCAGTTGTGTTTGTGCTGGTAGAACTCAATGGCTTGGCGGATGGGCGGGTTCTCCTCCTGGCTGGAGAACAGCGACATCTGCGAGTCGTCCGCCCCGCCCTGCCGGCGCACGGCCTCAATGATGGCGCGGGGGTCAATCCGCTCGTGGACGTGCAGGGAGACGGTCGGTACCGCAAATGAGGTATGCTCGGCCTTGCCGGCCCACTGCAACTGCGGGTCAAGATGCGGGTCGTAGGCGTAGGTCTGCCGGCCGGCGTCCTTGTCGGTGTCGGGCGTCACCAAGCCGACCGGCGGGTTGTTCACCCGTTCCTTGCCGGGGTGGGTGTAGACCTCAATGTTCTTCGTGGCTTTTTTTCCTGGTTTCGCCATGTCCTGCTCCGGGTTCAGCCCCTACAGCCCGCTGAGAAACTGCTGAATCCGCCCAAACGCGGCGTGGTTCAGGTTCCAGTAGCTCCGCTTCGCCGCCATGCCTGCGGAAAGGTGCGGATCGGGCTTTGTCGCCAAGTAGGCTTGCGCCCGCGCCTTGTCCGGGCGTTGGATAGACGCGCCTGGCAGAGGCTCGACGCACCGGAAAAAGTCGTCAATACATCGTTCCTCCGGGGCACCCGCAAAGCTCTGGCAAAGCACGGTTTCGAGCATCCCCGGCTGATTTCCGTCGGGCAGTATCAGCACCGTCGCCGCCGGACTGCTGCCGGCGCGTTCTTCAGGCTGGGCCGGTACAGGCAGCCCGGCATTCTTCAACGAACACTGAACGCTCTGAAACGCGCTTCGGGCATTGGTTTCCGCGTCCCGGACGATGCCGACGCTCTGCACGGTGTCACGAAATCCTGGCGCGCTCACAAGCGCAAGCAGGAAGCCGCGCAGTTCCTTCACGCCGCCGAAGTTCTGAATCTGAACATCTGTAAGCGAGAGATGCTTAATGAACGCCTCAAAGAAGTTGCGCTGGTCATTGCCCTCAACGAGCAGTTGGATTGTTGATGCAATCGGTGCCGATTGTGCCATATCTAGCGAATCTCCAGGTTGTGTCGAAGCGCGGCGGCGATTGCTTCCGGCTCATAGGTGACGCAGCGGTTCTCCGTGCCGCTGACTTCAAGCCGGTGCAGGCGAAATTTTCCAGAACATAGAAATGGCCGCGCCGCCTCTGCACACTCAAAACTGTGTGTGGTTGCAAATATCTGGGTGTTGAATTGCCTGGCCGCAGTGTCAACGACTTCCCAGACCTTGGGCAGCACAGAGTGGTGCAGGCCGTTTTCGATCTCATCCACCAGAACGACACCGCCCGGCGTGGAGGCGATGGCGAGAATCAGCCGGGCGATTCGGGTCATGCCCTCGCCCATGACCGGCAGCGGTATCAGTTCGGATAAGCCGATATCGCCCCAGATCAGGGGCGTGCCGCTGGCAGAATTGTCTTCAACGCTTTGCAGCCTCGGCTCAATGACCCGCAGTGCTTCCAGGAGGACATCGCCCTGCTTCTGTTGTCTCAGCCTTCCCAGCAGTCTGGCATCTTCTGTGAGATTTCCCCCACGAGAAAAAATAAACCTGCCGGGAAACGCTAGTTCCACATCAGGCGTCGCAAGCTGGACCGCTTGTCCGGTCACGTGCATGTGACCCTTGACTTCTCCCGTTGCGTTGCTCTTGAATGAAGACATAAGCTGACGCACCTCGGGAAGGTCCGCCATATGCGTCCCGACAGTGTCAGTAAGGGGCAGTTCGGTAGTAGACGGCTTCCCTGACTCGATTGTCAGAGGTGCAAAAGCCAAAAAACCTAGCCCGGGCGGGGGTTCGGTAGTAGACGGCTTCCCTAGCTTGATTGTCAGGGCCAGCGGACCGGCGGATGTATGATGCCCGGTGATTGTGACGGTGCTGTCCATATCCAGCGCAGAAAAGAGCGGCTTCAAGGTTTCCCGTATGGTCTGCGGGTGTCCGGCCTCTGGGCCGATCCCCCGGAAAGCCATGATATTCAACACCAGTTGCAGATTTCCCGCCCCGGACAGCAGAAAAATCGCCTCCAGCAGACTTGTCTTGCCGGAATTGTTCTTGCCGGCAATAAGGTTGATGCGGCTCAAGTGCTCAACTGTGAGGTCGTTGAAGACGCGGTAGTTGCGTATGTGCAGGTCCTCCAGCATGGCTGTGCCTCCTCGCTTGGCTCTGCTCCGTCCCATCCAGGCGGCTGGCGGCAACCGGGCGCGGGTGTCACTCTCGTATATCCCTTTTCGTCAGGCTTGCATAATCGCCCGCCGGCTTCTCCGCCTTGCAATCCCCGCTCAAAGCTCCTGGAGTACCCCGCCAACGGAGGGGAGGGGATGGCAACGGCCGCAACAGAATGAAGACGCAAAAGAGATGCTGGGTGTTGATACCATCTACCACACAGATACCTTCAAAGAAGGCGGAAGTGGTTGACTGGACCGAAGGCCACGACAGCTCAGGAGATGTAAATTTCTGCTTCTGCCATGCCGCTACCTCTCAAGCCCTTTATCTTTTGCCCAGGCTGGCATAAAAACAGGAGAGACCAACAACTGGAAAGGAAGTGTCGGGATGGAACCGCCGTCGGAAAAAAGCGTCAAACGGATGCGGATTTACGTTGAGAAATATCTCCACAAAACGGGCACCTCCGCCCACCCGGATACGGAAGTCACCGAGTCGGTCATTCTGGGGCTGGCCAGCAATATCGACCAGGTGGGCCGGCCGCTGTGCCCGTGCAACTTCTACCCGGATAAAAAAGCCGAGGTCGAGCGCAGCCGTGAATGGGTCTGCGCCTGCGACGAGATGAAACGGTGGAAGTATTGTCACTGTCTGCTGTTTGTCACCCCCGAAGGTCTGCCGATTACCGAGCATCTGCCAGAGGACCATGAGGGCCGCCAGATATACGGGCTGGTCACAGACCCGACCCCGGACAAGGGGCGTGAGGCACGCGCCAAGTCTTGAGCAGGCGTAAAGATGAGAACGTGTAAAGAGAGGAGACAGCGATGAAGATTGGGTATTTCGCAGTTGGAATTGGCATCGGGGCTGAGCCTGAGCATATCACGCTCACCGCTCAGACGGCTGACCAGGCCGGCTTTCACTCCTTGTGGGCACCCGAGCATGTGGTGTTGATCAACCAGTACGCCTCCCAATATCCCTACTCCCGGGATGGGCGGCTCCCCATGTCGACCCAGGTCGATATTCTTGACCCGTTTGCGACCCTGACGTTTGCCGCGGCCACGACCAGAAACATCCGCCTCGGGACCGGCATCTGCCTGGTGCCGGAACGCAACCCGGTGGTTACGGCCAAGGAAGTCGCCAGCCTCGACAAACTCTCGGGCGGGCGGTTTGATTTTGGCGTTGGCGTCGGCTGGCTGGCCGAGGAGTTTGCCGCGGTGGGGGTGCCGTGGCCGCGCCGCGCCCAGCGGACCCGCGAGTACCTCCAGGCCATGAAGCTGCTGTGGACCGAGGACGAGCCAGAGTTCAGCGGGGAGTTCTGTAGCTTTCCCAAGTCGGTCATGCTGCCCAAGCCGGTCCAGAAACCCCACCCGCCGATTATTTTTGGCGGGGAGAGCACGCCGGCCCTCAAGCGGGTCGGTGAGGTCGGCGACGGCTGGTTTGGGGTGAATGTCACCCCCGGGGATGCCCAGGAAAAGATTCCGCGCATGAAAGAGTACGCCACCGCGGCCGGCCGTGACCCCGACACACTGAGCTTTGCGGTCTCTCCGGGCCTTGGCTCGCCGGTGGAGATGGACCAGATCAAGCGTTACCGCGACCTTGGCGTCGATCAGGTGATTGTCGGCGGCTTTGCCGATGATCCAAGTAAAATCCGGGGCGAGATTGAAAAGCTGGCCGAGAAGCTCGTCGTCCCCTCGGCAAACCTGTAGCGCGGCGACGCTCGGGCCGGCAACGCCGGCCCGGAGGGTCAGCCCGCGTCCTGCACCCTTTTGGCAAACTCCCGGACCTCCCGGAGTATGCCGTCGGGGTCCCGACTCAGCGGCAGGGTGAACAAGGTCTTCACGCCAAAGTCACGGTAGCGCCGTACCGTGTCTTGGGTCATGCGGGTCGGGTCACTCATGGCGGTCAGTTCCAGGGCCGCGTAGTCCCTGCCGGCTTCCCCGGCCAGGCGTTTGAGCTGCTCAAGCATGGTGGCGATCTGCTCAAATGTCAGCAGCGCGATATGCCAGCCGTCACCAAAGTCGACCACCCGTTTCAGAGCATACACCGACTCTCCGCCGACCCAGATCGGGGGATGGGGTTTCTGCACGGGCCGCGGCAGCACATTGACATCCTCGTTCAACTGCACGAACTCGCCCGAGAAGCGCGGCTTGTCCTCGGTCCATAGCGCCTTCATCACCTCAATATATTCGCGCGTCCGTCTTCCCCGCCGCTCAAACGGTATGCCCAGCAGCCTGAACTCCTCGGCCAGCCAGCCCACCCCGGTGCCGAGCACAAAACGCCCGCCGCTCAGGACATCGATAGTCGCCACCCGTCGAGCCACGTCGAACGGATGCCGGTAGGGGACGATCAACACGCCGAGGCCCAGCCGGACTTTTTCGGTCACGCCGGCCAGAAAGGCGACCGTATCAAACGGGTCAAGCCACTCCATCCGGGTATAGATGTCGTAGTTGGGCTTGCCGTCGTTATACTCTTCATACGGCCAGGGGGTGGTGATGGTTTTGGGCAGCACAATATGATCGCCGATCAGAATGCAATCGTAGCCCTCCTCCTCAGCCGCCCTTGCCACCTCACGCAGCCCTGCCCGGTCACACACCGACGCCCCGCCGGCCAGATGTAAGCCATATTTCATCGTATGTTCCTCCTCTCTGTTGGACAGCATAGCGTGTATTCTTGCCGGCGTCCCCCCTTTTTCAAGCCGGAGCCGGGCTGCTAGACTGCCCGTCCACTCCGAAGAACGCGAGGCTGTGATGACGCCGGACGCCGAATCTTCCACGCCGACACGCCGCCGGCTGGGCCTGCTGGGCGGGATAGGGCTGTGTGTCACGCTGCTGCTGCTGCCGCCGCCCGACGGGATGAGTCTGGCCGCGTGGCGAACCGCGGCCGTTGCAGGGCTGATGGCGGTGTGGTGGATCAGCGAAGCGGTAGACCTGACCGTCACCGCCTTCGTGCCCCTGTTCCTGTTTCCAGTACTCGATATTCTGCCGGCCGGTGAGGTGTCGAGCGCCTATGCCGGCCAGATTATGTTTCTCTTTTTTGGCGCGTTTTTTCTGGCCCTGGCGACCGAGCAGTGGGGGCTGCACCGGCGGGTCGCGCTCTGGATTGTGTCGCGTATCGGCGGCTCGCCCCGCCGGCTGATCCTGGGCTTCTTCGGTGCCGCGGCTCTGCTGTCAATGTGGATGTCGAACACCGCTTCGACCGTGGTCATGCTGCCGATCGCCCTGGCCATTCTCAGCCATGCCGACGCCCAGGGCTATGATACGAGCCGCGGTTTTGCCACCGCGCTGATCCTCGGCCTGGCCTACAGTGCCTCAATCGGCGGCGTCAGCACCCCGGTCGGCACGCCGCCCAACGCGGTGTTTCTGGGCGCTTTTGAGAGCCTGTTTCCAGACGCGCCCGGCATCAGCTTTCTGTACTGGATGCTGTTCGGTCTGCCGACCGCGGCGGTCATGCTGGTGTGCGTCTGGTTCTATCTGGTCTATATCGTGTTCCGGGTACCGACGGGCGGCTGGCAGGCCGACCGCGGCTTCCTGGCCGAACAGTTGCAGACCCTCGGCCCGATGAGCCGGCCCGAACGGCGGGTCCTGGTCCTGTTTTCCCTCACCGCGCTGCTGTGGATGTTGCGCGAAGACCTGCCGCTCGGCCCGCTGACGGTCCCCGGCTGGGTCCACCTGTTTCCGGTTCCGACCAATATCAAGGATTCCACGGTGGCGATGCTCATGGCCACCCTGCTGTTTGTGATTCCGACCGGACGGGGAGACGGCCGCTGCCTGCTCGATCGGGGTGTGTTTGCGCGTATGCCGTGGGGGATTCTGGTCCTGCTTGGTGGCAGCCTGGCCCTGGCCCGGGGGGTCGGCGCGTCGGGTCTGGCCGAGTGGGTCGGCAACCAGCTCGGCTTTCTGCAAGACCTGTCGCCCTTCGGCGCGATTTTTGCGGTGTGCGCCCTGTTGGTCGGCCTGACCGAAGTGACCAGCAATACGGCTACCACCACCCTGATGATGCCCATCCTGGCCGCGACCGCGACCGGCATGAGCATTGATCCCCTGCTGCTCATGATTCCGGCCACCTTTGCAGCCTCGTTTGCCTTTATGCTGCCGACCGCCACCGCGCCCAACGCGATTGTGTTCGCCAGCCGGCGGATCAGCCTGCCGCAGATGTTCTGGGCCGGCCTGGGGCTGAACCTGCTCGGTGTCCTGATCCTGCCCGTTCTGCTCTATCTGATCGGCGTGCCGGTCTTTGATATTGTCCTGTCCGGCCAGCCGACCTGGGCACCCTGAACCCAGAGAGTGGTCAACAGGGCAATTGGGGGGAATTCCATGCTTGACTCCCACAGCCGCTAGTCAAGCTCGATGTCGTCACGGCGACGCTCGTATTCCTCAGTTGTGAGAATCCAGCCACCTTTTCTATTTGGTTGGCCCCGCCTTGGCGAGGGGGTCCGGTTGCGGGGGCGCAGCGTTCATGCGGCGAGCTCCTTGTAGATGGGCGCGACGGGCTCAAAGTGCTCCGCGTGCTCCCTGTGTACCACCGTCGCGGTCGTTCATGGGTTGTCTCCGCAGAGGATTGGAGCATTACAGGCCTCATCCCTTGGGAGTCAAGTACATGCTTTTGACTTAACTAACGGTTCGGTTAATTATCATGTCCGTCGTGGTACGGACGGTCAAAACCGTCGGCTTCGCCACAGGAGCATGTGTAGATGGAAGCTGTCTTTCGAACGATCATCCGTTTTCGCTGGCCGGTCATCGCGCTCGTCCTGGCGTGTACCGGTCTCGCCTGTCTGGAACTGCGCCACCTGCGCTTTGAGGGTGATGCCGAGGCCATGATCCCGCCCAACGACCCGGTCCAGGTCTATCACCAGTTGGTTGAGGATCGGTTTGGCATCCGCAACCTCATCATCGTCGGGGTCCTGAATGACAACCCGCAGGAGAACGGCGTCTTCAACCCCCGCACCCTCGGTTTGGTCAAGGAGTTCTCCGAAAAGATCGCGCTCTTGCCGGGCATCAAAGCCATCCGTGACGAAGATGTGGCCAGCGTTGCCACCCTCGATACGATCACCGGGACCGCGGACGGCATGGCCGTTGAGGCATTGATGGAGCAGGTGCCGGAACGCCAGACCGCCCTGCGCGAGCTCAAACAGGTGCTGTTCGAGAACAGCATGTTCGTCAACTGGATCGTCTCACAGGACGGAACCGGGCTGCTGATCATAGCCAAGATGGAGTCGTCCGAGGGGACGCTTGAGGGCGTGGCCAAGCGCGCGGCCATTTACCGGACCCTGCGGGAAATGGTCCAGGCCAAGCGAGACGCCGGCGCTCCCGAGATCATGCACATTACCGGCCGCGGCGCGATGGAGGTGACGTTTGAGGAAGACGGGCGGCGCGATATGCAGACCTTTCTGCCGCTCATTGTGGTCGTTGTGCTGGGCGGCCTGTATCTGACCTACCGCAGCCTGCGCGGCGTCCTCCTGCCCCTGGCCGTCGTTGTCGTGGCGGTGATCTGGACCCTCGGTGTCATGACCGCCCTTGGGGTGCCGCTGTATTTCATCTCGACCATGATGCCGGTGGTCCTGATGGCGGTCGGGGTGGCGGACGGGATCCACATCCTGAGCCGTTACTACGACGCCGTGCTGGAGCAGCCGGATATCACCTCCTCGGACGCCGTGTTGCTCGCCATGCGGGAGATGTGGAAGCCCGTGATGTTCACCTCGCTGACCACCGCGGCCGGCTTTCTGTCTTTCCTGACCGCGGCCATGCTGCCGGTCCGGTACTTTGGCCTGTTTACCGCGCTTGGAGTGCTGGCGGCCATGGTCTTCTCCCTGACCTTTTTCCCCGCCGTGCTGAGCCTGCTCAGGCCGACCGTCAGCACCGGCCTCCGCCGCCAGATGGACCGCAGTGGCAAGCTGGCGGCCGCCGGCTGGGCGGCAAGCGCCCTGTCCTGGCTGGGGCGCGGAGTGGCGCGCCGCCCGCTGTTGGTCCTGCTGCCGGCCGGTCTGGTGATGGGCGCGTGTGTGGTCGGCACCCAGCAGATTGTAGTCGATAGCTCGTGGATTGGCGCGTTCGATCCGCACAGCCCGGTGCGGATTGGGGACGAGGTTTTGCGGAGCAAGTTCCAGGGCACACTGCCGATCTACGTCGCCATTGAGGGCCGTCAGCCGGATTTACTCAAGGACCCCGTCCTCCTTGACAAACTCGACCGCCTCCAGGCCGAGATTGAGCAGGACCCGGTGGTCGGCGGCTCGCTGTCGCTGGCCGAGTATGTCAAGCGCATGAACCGGGTCATGAACGAGGACCGGCCCGAGATGGAAGTCATCCCGGCCGAGCGCTCCCTGGTTGCCCAGTATCTGCTGCTGTACTCGTTCTCGGGCGACCCGGACGACTTTGACGAAATCGTTGACTATGACTATCAGCACGCCAATCTGATGGTGTTCCTGCGCTCGGACAGCTCTCAGGATGTCCTGCGGGTAATCCGGAAAATTGAGGCCTTTGCCGTCCATGAGTTTGGCCGTGCGTCCGAGGGGCCGGCCGACAGCGGGCGGGCGGGCGGCTCGGCCAACCCCCTGAGCGTCCGCTTTGGCATGTGGCTGGCCGGGATGACCCCGACGCTTGTCGGCTGGGAGACGGACAGTGATTTTCGTATCGGCTATGCCGGGGCCGGCTATATGATGAACCGGATGAGTGAGCTGGTAGTAGCCGGTCAGTTGTCCAGCCTGGTGACCTCGCTGGTCGCCGTCTTTTTGCTGACCGCGTTCATGTTTCGCTCCTGGGTGGCCGGCCTGGTCAACGTCCTTCCGATCAGCATGGTCATGATTTTCAGCTTTGGGATGATGGGGCTGCTTGGTATCCCGCTGGAGGTCGGCAAGTCGCTGACCGCGTCGATGGTGATCGGGATCGGCATTGACTACACGATCCACTTTCTCAATAAGTATCGCCTCAAGGTCCAGGAGGGTCTGACCGACCCCCGGGACATTACCGAGGCGACTATGGCCACCTCGGGCAAGGCCATTTTCTTTAACGCCCTCGTCGTGGTCAGCGGCTTTCTGGTCTTTTTGAGCTCGAACTTTCTGCCCAATTTTTACCTCGGGGCAATGCTGGCCTTGAATATGAGCGCCTGTTTGCTGGTGTCAATGACCGTCCTGCCGGCGGTGCTGAACACCTGCAAACCCCGCTTTGTGTACGCGGAGAGACCGCCTGCGGTCGAGGCTGTACGGCCAGAGCGGGGCGCGCGCGTCGGGTTTGGTCGGGAACAGGAGGGAGCGCACTCGACATGAGCTCGTTCACGCCCCGCTGTGTGTATGGCCTCGGACAACTCGTCCTGACCGCAGGACACAAGACGGAGAGAAGGAGAAGAACAATGCAGGTGTTGATAGTGGCTGGAGTCATGCTGTTGGCCACCGGGCTGGCTGGAGCGGAAGAGATTCCGGGCGAGCCGAGCGGCCTCCAGATTGCGATCAATGTTGATGAGCGTGAGGACGGCGACGATCAGGTGTCTGAGGCGACCTGGACGCTGACCAACAAGGCCGGCAAACAGCGCAAGCGTCACACCCTGCGCTACTGGAAGGACTATGACGGCAAGGATGGCCTGTCGAGCAAGTCGTTCATCTATTTTGACTCGCCGCCGGATGTGAAAGACACCACCTTTCTGAACTGGTCCCAGGAGGACGCCGAGGCCGATGACGACCAGTGGATCTACCTGCCGGCCCTGCGCAAGGTCCGCCGGATCGCCTCGGGCGACAGGGAAAACTCGTTCATGGGCAGCGACATGATCTATGACGACATGGGTGACCGGGAGGTCGGGGAAGACATCCACACCTTGCTCCGGGTTGAACATGATGGCGGCACCAAGATGTATGTCGTTCAGGCGGTGGCCAAAAAGCCGAACTATATCTACAGCAAGAAGCTGACCTGGGTGAATGCCGAGACGTGGACAACGCCCAAGGTCGAATTCTACGACCGCAAGGGCCGGCTGCTCAAGATCATGTATCAGGACTGGACGCTGATTGACGGCATCTGGAATGGGCAGCGGATTGTGGTCGAAAACCAGCTCACCGGCCACAAGACCGAACTGGACATCTCGAATGTGAAGTTCAATCAGGACCTCAGAGAGAGTCTGTTCACCGAGCGGTCCTTGCGCAAAGGAGCGCCCTAGGGACCGCGTATGACGTGGACGACAGGCACGAGCATGAGAGCCGCCGGCCGTCACACACGGCCAATCCGTCTGGCGGTAGCCCTGGTGTGGGCCGCAAGCCTGGCCTGGCCTGGTACTCAGACCGCCGAGGCCCAGGCCGCCCCATCTCTCCAGGTCCAGGAAATCCGGCTCCACATCGCCGCCAGTCAGAAGAGCGTAAGCTGGCAGTTCTCGACCGCCCCGACCGCGGTGCATGCCTTTGCCCTGTCCGCCCCGGCGCGCCTGGTCATTGACGTGAGCGGCCCGGTCGGCAAAGCCCGGTCGGCCAGCTACCCGACACAGGACGAAACGCTGTGGCGCGTCCGCCAGGGTGCGCATCCCCAGCGCCTGCGGTTTGTGCTTGACCTGAAGACCGCCAGCGTACCGGCCTATACCATTGAGCGTGACGGCCCGCGCCTGACCGCGGTCCTGCAAACCGCCCCCAGCGGCCGAGGTACCTACACCCAACTCCTCTTCCCGCCGGGCGCTGGCACGTCCCTCGCCTCGCTGTCCTCAGCCTCAACACTGTACCTGCAAGAACTCCAGCTCGGGGTGGAGGGCGCTCACAAGACGCTCAGCTTCCTCTTCTCCCAGCCTCCAGACAGCTGGCGCTCGTTTGCCCTGTCCGCCCCGTCCAGGGTCGTGCTGGACGTGACCGGGCCGGTCCCACGCGGGCCGTCGGCGCAATACCCGGCCGGCGTTGGGCTCGTCCAAAGCGTGCGCGCCGCCTCCCACCCGTCGCGGCTGCGGTTTGTGGTTGACCTCGCCGGCTCTCACATCCCGCCTTTTGAGGTCTACCACACTGACAACCGGCTGCGCCTGGTCTTCTCCCTGCCCACCCCCGAAGCGGCCCGGACCCAGGTCTTGTTCCGCGACGCACCCCCGACCGCCCTGGTCGCCAGCGTCCCCGCCGAGCCAATTCTACCGCCGGCTCCGGCCTCTGCCCCGGTCCTTGCCCTGGACCCGCCCCCGGAAACGCCGCCGCCCTCCACGCGGCCGGCCCCGTCTGAGGCCGAGCCGGCCCTGGTCATTCCCTCGCCGCCGGCCACAAAGTCCGCCCCCGGCCGCCTCAAAGAGCTGTGGCAGGAGCGGGTTGACGGGACAGCCTTTGTCAAAAATGAGACGGCCCTTCGGCTGCACTCGCCCCGTCAGTTCTCCAAGGTCCAGAACTGGCTGGAGACC
Source organism: uncultured Binatia bacterium (SeqCode) (assembly GCA_965242605.1). Lineage (GTDB taxonomy): Bacteria > Desulfobacterota > Binatia > Bin18 > Bin18 > JAAXHF01. The sequence goes on from CBDESS010000001.1 coordinate 1,557,229, forward strand.
GACCTTGAGGGCGAACTGAACGACTGGGTGACGCTGAACATGATTAGCCGCGCCCTGCTTGACCCGGCCGGCCACCTGGAGAGCGACACCCACGACTTTGCCGCCGGGCCGATTGACCGCTGGGCCAGCGACGATTTTTTTCAGGCCGAGTTGCGTGAGCTCTATCTTGAAATTGTCTATGGGGATTTTGACCTTCGTCTGGGCCGCCAGCAGGTAGTGTGGGGCGAGTCGCTCGGCCTGCGGATTCTTGATGTCATCAACCCCCAGGACTTCCGGGAGTTCATCCTTGACGACTTCATTGACGCGCGTATCCCGCTGTGGGGCACGCGGCTCAATTACACCTTCAAGGATTGGATGTTTGAGGGGGTGTGGTTTCTCGACTTTGAGGAAAACCGGGCCGCAGACCTCGGCAGCGAGTGGCAGTTCAGAAGCGCCGGACAGCTCGACCTGCTCCTTCAGTCTCCCTTCGTTCAGCTCGCCAAGACCAGAAAACCCCAGGACGGCCGGCTGAGCGATTCTGAGGTCGGCTTTCGGATCACCCGCTTTTTGCGCAATATGGACCTGTCGCTGAACTATTTTTATGCCTGGAGCGATTTTCCGGTCGCCTTTCGGCGCACCCTTGGCGGCAGCCAGGTTCTGATCGAGCCGCGCCACACCCGTTTTCACCTGCTGGGCGGGACATTCAACTATGCCTTTGACGTGTTTGTCATCAGAGGAGAGGGCGGCCTGACCCTGGGGCCGCACTTTGTGTCCACCGACCCCAGCGAGCCGGACGGCATCCGCCAGCGGGAATACCTGTCCTATGTGCTGGGCCTGGACTGGACGGTCAACGACAACCTGATGGCCAACTTCCAGTTTTTTCAGAATGTGATTTTCAACAAACCCAAGGACATCCCGGACGAAGCGGTCAACAACATCGTGTCGGTCTTCCTGCGTGCCGATTTCCTCAACGAAACCCTGTTTCCCCAGTTGATCGCGCTCTACGGCATCAACTTTGGCGAACTCCTGATTCGGCCCCAGGTCGAGTATCAGATCAACGATTTTCTGTCGGTGACGCTCGGCCTCGACTTCTTCATCGGCCCCTGCTCGGGCTTCTTCGGCCAGTACGCGGCCCCGGCCAAGCGGCTCCGCAGGCGACATTTCACCGGCAAAAACGACCGCCTCTTTCTCGAAGTCAAACGCTCCTTCGGCCTTTAATATGATGAAGTGGAGGAAGTCTTTTTCAATCGCCCTCGCTACTGGTTTGTTGAGCGAGGCTATTGTTCAGGAGAAGATGTGTATGCTGCAACTGGACAGACTGATGCAGGGCGCTATATGATCGTCTTCTTCATCCACAAAGAGACTGAACGAGCTCTGATCCTGAGCGCCCGCGATATGGATAGAAAGGAGCGGAGACGCCATGAACGAAAATGACAGGGACAGACGGACCGGCCTCTCTCGAGCGACCACCCCGGAAGAGGCCGGACAGTTCTGGGATTCCCACAGCCTGGCCGATCACACCCAAGAGACGGCTGAGGTACGCTTTGAAGTGCGTGCCCAGCGCAGGCATCGGCTCACTCTTGAGCCCGACCTGTATACCCAACTCGAAGGAGCGGCCCGCAGCCGTGGGCTTTCCCCCGATGCCCTGGTCAAGCGTTGGGTCACTGAGAAATTACAGTCGCTCACAGAAAACCCCAAGTCCCAGGCCACGGGTCTTTTCAGAGCGGGATCGGCTACATCAGGGGATGGGCCTGTGAGGGGCAAGAGGTCGAGATTTACATTGATGATGGGCTCCGGCTTCCGGATGCAACAGCTCACCGCGGCCTGGACCAGGCAGACACCGAAGCGGTCTGCGGCGACCGGGAGAACGGCTTCATCCTGGTCTGGAACTGGAACCTGATGGAGGATGGGCCTACACCGCATCCCTTGTCGTTGATGGGCCAGACCCTCCAGCGCCACACCTTCACCGTGACCACGCTCGGGCAAGAGTACATCCGGGGGAGCCGAGTAAGGATGTGGTGGTGGACGATTTCCCGAGCCCGGGGGAGTCTCCGCGTCTCAGGTGGCAAGAGCCGGTGCAAGGCTTTGTCATCGTTCCATCCGAAGAAGGGGAGTGAACCCGCACACTCCGCGAAGAACGATGCTGTCACCTTGCAGCATCCGGCCTTCGGGCCGGGTGAGGATTGAAACCTTGAAAATTTCTTCCTTGCGACGCGGTCGGGTGAGGGAATTGAACCCGCTCCTACGGAACTCACCCAGCCGTGTGCAATACGATCGTTGAGCAAACGCGGTGGTGCAGGCCCTGGCCAAGTCGGTGGCCGCGGCCGTATGGCGCTGTCCCGTGTGGCGCGGACACTTCAGGGGGGAGGTCGAGGTACAAGCGGGACCGGGTCAACCAAATAGTGGCCGCCTGGAGTAACTACCGTGTGGCGCTGAAACGGACACCCTGCTGAAGCGGACACTCACCCTCACTCTCAAGATAAACCAGCGTCTGGCGTCCTCAAATGGCAGCCAAAACTTCCAAAAGAGAGGTGCGATTTTGGCGCATACACTCCGAGAGTGGTCTTCACGTTTGGCCAATTCGCATTTGAGTTTGCCAGACGAAGTTTGAAGGGAAATTCAGAAATAGAGGGGCTGGACCGCGAAATCATTAGGCAGGGAATTCAATCAGCGAGTTGAGGACTTTGACCCCGAGAAAATCAACATTCTTCCTTTGCTGCATCGCAGCATAGCCAGCAAGTTCTTCCCAGCCCATAAGGGTTTTACGGGCAAAGAGGACGGAAACTATTGCAATCACACCGCCGAGAAGATAACGTCTCTTTTCCTTGAGCATAAGGACAAGCTGGCTGTTTGGATTTAGCGGAATCTTATCAAGAGTGATAGTCAATAAGAACAGGAGGACAAAGAGATGGAATTTGTAGACCTTGAAACGGCGAAGAAGAGTACCGGGCTACGCGGCGCATTTGTCGGCGGTGCTCCCAGCCCGTGGGGCGAAGCGGCCAAGGGGTTCTTTCATATCAAGCGGATTCCGTGTGTCGGGACGCGCTATGTCCCGGGCGGCGACAACACGGCTCTGGTCAAATGGACCGGGGTCGATAGCGGACCGGCGATGATGTACGAGAACGAGCCGGCCCGTTCGGGCTGGGCCGAGATTCTGCTGCTGGCCGAACGCCTGGCCCCCGAGCCACGGCTGATTCCTGAAGACCCGGCCCGGCGGGCGCTGCTGTTCGGGCTGGCCCACGAAATCTGCGGCGAGCTGGGCTTTGGCTGGAGCATCCGGCTGGTCATGGTTGACCGGGCGCTTGACCCAAACGCCGCGTTTCCAATGGATGCCGGAGTCGCCCGGTATCTCGGCTCAAAGTACGGCTATCGACCCGGCATCGGCCCCCAGGTCCGCAAACGGACGATTGAGGTGCTGCGGCTCTTGTCCGATCGGCTGCGGGCGCAGAAAGCCGCCGGCAGCCGGTTTCTGCTCGGCGAGAGCCTGAGCGCGCTGGACGTGTACTGGGCGACCTTTGCCGCTGTGGTCGCGCCCCTGCCGCCGGACAAATGCCCAATGGTAGAGGGGTTGCGCAAAGCCTTTGAGGCGGTTGACCCGGAGATCAACAGCGCGCTCGATCCGGCTCTGCTTGAGCACCGCGACTTTATCTACGGCGAATATCTGGTGCTGCCGATGGAGTTGTAGCGGGCGGGGTGCCTGCGGGCGCAGAGGGGAGGCGTGCAGGATGCCCGCTGTCGGATTCTGCAACGAAAACAAAGACTGCAACCGGGACGTTATTGTGGAGTCTTTCCGCAAACACCTCAAAGAGCTTATTGACGAGGAGGAAAACCCCCGGCGTAGAGAAGAGAAAATGATAGTCTTGGAGCATCTGGAGGGGCAATTTCAGAAACTCAGAAAAACCACCACCGCCGGCCCTGCTCAACTCAGCAGCCATGACCTTCAAAGCGCGGAAGAACCTGTCAACGGCCGTGGGGGTCGCTTGCGCTGCCGGTGTCGGGGTGGCGGTTGCCTCCAGTTCGGTGGTCGCCATCACATCTTTCCCAGCATCGGGCATTCTCGCCGCCCTTGGCCTTGGAGCGGCGGCGGCAACGCCGATAGGCTGGGTCGCTGGCGCGGGCGCGCTTGCGGGAGGGGCCTACCTCGGGGTGAAGAAGCTCTTGGAGAGGAAGTTCTCTGATAATTGATGATATTCGGTGATGGCTGCCGCCTGGACCCCGTCAAACCCCGCCTGCTTCAGCGCAGCGGCGGCCTTGTGGGTGTCAAAAGCAAGGCTGCTCATGGGTTTTCCTCTGCTGCGTAGAGAAGGCTGCGGCCTCTAACTGTCTTCATTACCAAAGACCACATAGCCGGCCGCCTCTTGTGCCCTGAGCCGTTCTTCAAGGGCGGCTGGCAGTTCGATTGTGCGGTGCTGGGGAAACTTGTCGCGGTCGAGGCGGGGGCGCAGAAAAAACTGCTCGGGCACGGTAACTTCAACCTGACTCTTGAGTGGGGCGAAATGCCATTTGCGGGGCAGCACGGCAGGACTGAAAAAGACCTGTTGGTCCCGCTCCGACCACTCGCGGACAATGTGGGCGTCGTGAACGCTGTAGCCCATGTAGTCGAGGCTGACATCCCAGTAGTAGTTGAAATGCATGCCGTAGCCCTGCTCGCCCATAGCCGGGTTGAGATGCTCGGCAAGGCGGGTTTCAACAAAGATCAGATTGCCGTCGCGGCCGTACTGCTCAATGCGCAGCGGATAAAAATAGTGCCGGTCCAGCCAGTAGATTATCGTTGGCGCATAATAGTTGGGCAACCAGTCTTCTTTGACCCGGGCTTTGACGACCCAGCACCGCACCCCGCCCTCAGCCGTATAAAACGGGTAGTGCTCGCCCATGAGCCGCAGGTCTTTGCTCGCCACCGTATAGAAGGTTCCGTCGGGACGGGCCAGGGTGACGGTCGGGCGGGTTGAGGGAAAACGGATGGTTTCGTCCAGCACATCCGTCCCCAGCACCTCCCAGTCAAACTCCCACGGATCGCGGCCAAACACGTCGTCAAACCCCTCTGAGCCCTGGGCGAGTTTATCCCCCCGCCGCGGAGACGGCTGGCGGCGGACGCGCCGCAGCCCGTCGGTGTACACAAACAGGTCCCAGCGGGTGGGGTGCTCCCGGTCGGTCCGGTACTGGATCAGGTTCATCTGATTGCCGTAGGTCTCAGGCGGAAAAACATCCTGGCCGGTAATCTGGCGGGTGGGTTGGCCTGGCAGCGTGCCGTACAGCTCTCCGGCAAAGCCGGTCAGCCCCTTGGCGTTGGGCACATAGAAGATCGGGCTGTAGAGTTTGGAGGTGAAGAGATAGCCCTGGCTGGTCAGTTTGCCGCTCACGTCAATCAGGTTGCACGACCAGCGCGGCGAGTGGCTGAACTCCATCGCCCGAAAGCCCATCTCCTCGGCCGTATAGGGCGGCTCAAACGGGTAACGCTCGGCTGGAATATAGGGGTAGTGGGAGTCGCGCGGGGTGTGGGTCCGCGGGTCGAACTCGGCCCGCTCCTGCTCGTCCAACTCGACCAGCGTCCGCCAGCTCCGGGGCTCGGGCGAGGTGCCTGGCACCTGGTCTGAGGCTTGGCCCGCCTCGGCCGCGGCCACGAGCCAGACGGCAATCAGACATGTTGTCAAGCGGATGCGTTGGGCCATGTGGTCTCCGGTATCAGACACTTGCAGGCGTGTCAGGCGCACAACTCAGGCAGGTCCTGTCTGCCGAAAACGGCTGCCTGGCGGCGGCGGGTTCTCGGGCGGTCCGGCGAAACACTGGGCGATAGACATCCAGGCGGTGGCGGTATCGCCTCGCGTCTGGAGGCTCGTGTCGGCGATATTGCGCACCTGGGTCACGACCTGGCAGAACTCCAGAGCCTGTCCCTGAACCGTGTTGCGCTCGTCGGCTGGCTGCCACTCCCAGACTTCGCCCGAGGGGGCGCGGAGCCGGACATGGGGCGGGGCGGCGGGAACGGGCAGCCCTCTGTTGCGAAAGGTCCAGGCGAGGGTGTTGATGCCCATGACGGCGATATTTTTGAGGCGGTCGGTTGCGGTCCGCTCCCGGCCCAGCATGTCATACACGGCCTGGGCGTGGGCCCAGGTTTCCATCTGCCGGGCGCTGATGCTGGAGCGCACACTCATATCCGGCCCGACCCATTTGACCCGCAGCTTGGGGTCGGCGCTGGCAAATCGGCCGGCCATGTCGGTGTAGAACGCTCGCCAGCGCTCCAGCAGGGCGCGGCCCCGCAGGCCGCCCAGCCAGGCGTGGGTGGCCTGGAGGCGGTTGGGGGACCCTCTGCCGAAGGTCTGGATACAGTCAAGGAAGGCCTGGCTGTCCTGCAAGGACAGGTCGGCCAGATAGTTGCCGAGATGGATGTGGGCCAGCACATCGTTGATGGTCCAGCCCTTGAACTGGGTTGTCCGGCTCCAGTCCGGTTCGGTCAGGCCGTTGAGCAGTTCAAAAAAGGTGTCGCTTTCGGCCTGGAAGTCGAGCGCCTGGTCCAGCATGGTCCTATCCTTATCCGTTGTCAAAGCCGGTCTCAAGCGTTGTATCGGGCCAGTGCGCTCCAGAGGCAGGCGAGCGCCCGGGGCACCTAGCCCAGCCTGGCGTTGAGCCCGATACGATGGCTGGCCTGACGCATGGCATCCCCTACAGTGCGGCCGTTCTGAAAAACCGGCGCACAATCCGGCTCAGGTTGAAGGCGTCGTGTACTCCGGCGACCTCACGCGCAGAGTGCATGGCCCACTGGGGCACGCCCACATCCACGGTCGGCACGCCAATCTCGGCCGCGGTCAGCGGGCCGATTGTGCTGCCGCAGGCCATGTCGCTGCGCACCGCAAAGACCTGCACCGGCGTGTCTTCCTCTGCCGCCAGTTTGCGGAAGACGGCGCTGGTCTCGCTGTTGCTGGCGTAGTGCTGGTTGGCGTTGAGTTTGATGACCGGGCCGTGGTTGAGCAGCGGGCCGTGGTTGTCGTCGTGTCGGTCGGGGAAGTTGGGGTGCAGGCCGTGGGCGTTATCGGTGGAAATCATCAGCGACCGCGAGAGCGCCCGGCCGCGCTGCTGGGGGTCGGGCAAGACCCGCTCCAGCATTTGCCTGAGCATCGGACCGCGCGCCCCGGATGTTGAGGCGCTGCCGACCTCTTCATGGTCGTTGGCGATGAGCAGGGCGGCCTGGTCGGTGTCGGCGGCGAGCAGGGCGTACAGGCCGATAAAACAGCTCAGCAGGTTGTCGAGCCGGGCCGAGGCGATAAACTCATGTTCAAGGCCGATGAACTCCGGGGGCTGGGTGGGATAGAAAAACAGTTCATAGTCCAGGACCTGGGCGACATCCGAGCCGCCGGCGGCCTCAAGCCGTTGCTGGAGGATGGTTCTCAAGTCCGGTTTTTCCCCGGTCTGGCCGAGGACGGGTGGGAGACAGGTCTGGGCGTTGACCGAGCGGCTGGCGTTGGCCTCACGGTCGAGATGAATGGCCAGACTGGGAATGATGGCCACCGCCTGTGAGAAATCGATCAAACGGTGGTCGAGCTGGCCGTGCCGATTCAGATAACTGACCCGGCCGGCGAGCGACAGATCACGGTCGAACCACGGGTTGAGCAGAGCCCCGCCGTAGACCTCAACCCCGAGCTGGGTGTAGCCGTGGCGGTGCAGTTCAGGCTGGGGTTTGACCTTGAGGCAGGGCGAGTCGGTATGCGCCCCGACCATCCGAAAACCGCTCTCGACCGGCGAGCCTTCAAGCGGCATGGTCCAGGCAAGAAGCGCCGAGTCGTTGCGGGTGGTGAAATAGCGACCGCCTGGGACCAGCCGCCAAGCGTCGGCCTCGGCCAGGCGCGCAAAGCCGCCGGCTACCAGGCGCAAGGCCATCTGTTCAACGGCGTGGAAGGCGGTCGGCGAGGCGGCCAGAAAGGCGAGCAACTCACGGTTGAAACGGCGCTGGTCCATTGCTCTGTCTTGGCGGATGTGAAGGCGGCACTAGCGGGCGGCCTCGGAGTGTGGGACCTGCTCCAGCAGCTGGGCCGGGTCATAGCGCACCCCGCCCCGTACAACCGTGGTTGTGCTGCGCAGCTCACGCACATCGCGGAGCGGGTCGCCGTCAAGAATCGAAAAATCCGCATAGCGGCCCGGAGCTACGCTGCCGACATTGTCCTGTTGGCGTAGATAGCGGGCGGCGACCGATGTGACCGCCTTGATCGCATCCATCGCGCCGATCGCTTCGGCCAGGAGCTCAAGCTCGCGCAGCAGGGCAAAGCCCGGCGGTGGGTAGGGCAGGCCGCCGCAGTCGGTACCGCCAACCACCAGCCCCCCGGACTCGTGCAGGATGCGGGTCGCCTCCTGGTGTTTCTCCAAGGCTCTGAGGCAGGATGCGGGGTCAAACACGCCGGGATGCATGTCCCAGTCGGGCCGTTCGCCAAGACGGGCGGCCATAGCCCGCTGGCGTCTGAGGGCCATCGGGGGGATATAGCGGCGGTCGGGGTCTTTGAGGGCGGCTTCGGTGCCGAACTTGGCCAGCCACAACAGGTCAAGCGTTGTGCCCATGTTGACCTGTTTGTCAACCATCGCCCCGAACCAGGTCTTGGCCCCTTCACCCTGGAGGTCGGCCTCTTCCCAGCCTTTGGTAATCTGGGTCCAGAAGTTGGGGTCCATCATGGATGCGCCGGCACCAAACTGCATGTCCAGAGCGCAGAACTCGTTGTAGGGCGAGATCCATATGTGCTCCAGGCCGTCAATGCCCTCGTTGATGAGTTCGAGAGAGTGGGTATAGCCGAGGTGGCCGGTGACTGGTACACGCTTGTCAACAAAGCGGATGATCGCTTTGGCCGTGTCGGGCGGGAGGGTGAAGTACAGCTTCACCCCGTCAACGCCGGCCTTGAGCAGAGCGCCGATCTTGTGCGGCACGGCCTCCGGCGAGGGCACGCTGTCGAGCATCTCGCCCAGCTCGCTGGCGTAGTCAAAGCTCTGGTCTACGCCGTCGAGCAGCGGGCCGAGGATGAACAGGCGTGGGCCGAGCTTGGTGCCGGTTTTCAGGTCTTCGCGCAGCTGTTTGACCTTCTCCAGCTTGCCGCCGACATCCCGGGCGGTGGTCACGCCGGCGGCCAGAAACAGGGGCAGCGATGCGCTGTCCAGGAATGTGGCATGGACGTGGGTGTCGATCAGACCGGGTACGACCGTCTTGCCGGCCAGGTCAATGACCTCGGCCCCGGCCGGGGTCGGTGCCTGGCCGCTGCTGACCCCGGTGATGCGCTCGCCCTCAACGATAATGGACACGCCGGCCTGGGGGCTGATCAGCCAGGCCGTCAATCAGCCGGGCGTTGGTGTATACCTGTGGCATAGTCCCCTCCTTGATACTGCCATCAATACTGCCATTCTGTCTGTGTCTTACAACGAGCCTGCGGCTTTTACCAGCTTAGCCAAAAGCGTTTTTGGCTCCCCCCGGCGTAGTCAGGCACAGCAGGCCATGCACGCCCAGCCACAGGCGGTCAAGGGTACTGCCCGGCAGCCAGCGGACATCGCCGTAATAGAGCACATCCCACCACAGATGACTGGCCAGGCCCACCCCGTAGCCGACCAGCATCGCAGCCAGCAGCCCGGCCCGCTGCCCGACGATCAGCGCCAGGGCGAAAAAAGACAGGCTGCTGTGGAAGAGGGGGTTACGGTGGCTGCCAATGCCCAGCAGCCTGATGTCCAGGTCTGGAAAAACCGTGCCGAGGTAACACGGGATGAGGGCGACGAAAAAGACGCCGATAGCGCGGTTCCTGGCACGCAGGGTGACATAGGCCATGAGCAGAATAATCCCGACCAGACTGTGTTCGGCCCGGTCGGCGCTGTTCTGGTCGAAGAGCGCCAGCACACCCCAGTTGAGCGCGAGGGCTGCCAGGATCAGCAGAGCGACAAGAACGGCGCGCTGATGTTTCACCCTCACCTCCTTGTGCCGGCGGCTCTTCACTAGCCCAACATCTCGGTGGCGAGTTCTTCCAACTCGGCGACAACGGCGTCCTGCTGAAATGCGCTGAGCCAGATAATGGCGTGCCCGGCCCCGGCTTCTTCCAGCCCCTGGAGGTCTTCCTTTTTGCGCAACTGGCCGGGCTGGCCAAAGGCCAGGATACTGATGGAAGCCGGGTCACGGCCGGCTTCGGCGGCCAGTTCGTCAAGTTTCCGGCGGCCGTCTTTGATCGTGGTAGGCGAGGTGCTGACCGGCATCCAGCCGTCGCCCCACTCAACCGTGCGCTTGAACACATTCCTGGCCGAGCCGCCCAGCAGGACCGGCGGGTGGGGCTTCTGGGCGGGTTTGGGGAAGCATTTGAGGGGCGGAAAGTCATAATACCGCCCGTGATACTCGGACTCGTCGGTGGTCCACAGCTCTTTCATGGCCAGCACCGAGTCGCGGGTCTGGGTCCAGCGTCGCGGAAAATCTCCGCCCATGACTTCGCACTCTTCTTTTTGCCAGCCGGCACCAATGCCGAACAAAAAGCGCCCGCCGGAGTAATGGTCGAGGGTGGCGATCTCTTTGGCCAGGAGCAGGGGGTTGCGCTCTGGAACAAGGCAGATGCCGGTGCCGAGCTTGATCGTGCTCGTCGTGGCTGAGGCCCGGGCCAGGGACACAAAGGGGTCGGAGATGATGCCGATTGTACGCGGAATGGGCCGGTCGGGCGCGGCCGGGTAGCCGACGGTGGTGTGAACCGGCAGGACCGGATGTTCCGGGACCCAGATTGAGGCAAAGCCGAGGTCTTCGGCTTTTTTGGCCACAACAGCCGGGTCGGCCGACTCGGCCGAGGTGAAAAAGAATACGCCGATGTCCATGTGCTCCTCCTTATGACTCATGCTCCTGTGTTCATTACTCTGCCGAGCCGGGGGCTGGCAAGGGCGGGGCGCGGCTCAGTCCGGCTGTTTCCGCGGCCGGATATCCGCTACGCGGGGGAATATGGCTCTGCAAGGAGAGCCGGGGATATGGTCCTGGAGCCGCTCAAACCGGAGGTGATGGGGAAGGCTTGGCCGGCGTGGTTGCGGAGCGTCTGGGGCGGCACTTGCTCCAGAGCGACCGCACAGGATTGCCGCGGTCGCTCTGCGGGTACTTCCGCCGGCATCTGATTACAACAGGCCGCAGGTCGGCTTACGGTCCGCTAATCCGACTATACGCGAGATCCAACCATATCATGTAACGCTCTTTCCAGTTTTTCAGCGTCCTCTTTCAGCGGGGTTCCGATACTCTTTCTCACCAGCTTTTGGTCTATGGCATAGAGACCACGCTTGACGGCTGTCTCGATGTTCAAACCTGCTCTCTTCCATTCGGCGAGGACAAATTTGCCCCTCAGCAATGCTGTGGTCCTGCTTGTGAGGGGGACAATGATGAGGTCTTGGGACGGATGAGGCGCGTTGACGACGACGGCAGGGCGAACCTTTGAGCCGGTAAGGTCGGAGAACGGGTAACGGACAAGCACGATCTCATTTTTCGAGGAGATCGGCAGAGACGTCTGTTCTTCAAGGCGACGAAGCGCTGTCCCCAGAGAATTGAGATTGCCCACCACGGCTTCAATTTTCGAAACGAAAGGCTCCCGCTTCGAGATGATATCGCTGATTCGTTGAGCTCTCTCCATCCACAACAGCTTGACTTTTATGATGGTCTGGGGGTATGGCGGAGAGAAATCAGTCAGGAAAGGAGACACGCTATGGCGACACGCGATTTTGAGGTACAGCAACTCCTGAAGGCCTACCGCAAAGGGCTTATTTCGGATGAACTGTTCGAGACCCAGATGACTGAGTTGGGCGCGGCCAACGGGGCCGGCGGTCTGGATGTGGCGAATGTTTTTGACCACAAGGACAAGCCGGTCCAGAAGCTCCAGGAGACCGAGCAGAGCCAGACGGTGGTGTTCAACCTGCCGGCCAACTACAGCAACGACAGCGAGAATACCCACAAGGGCGACCAGATCATCTACGTGATTGACGGCGGGGCGACCGCCCGGGTGTCGGGCAAAGAACAAGACCTCAAGGCCGGTGACGTGCTGATGATTCCGGCCGGTGCCCCGCATACCCTGCGGACCGGCAGCGACCCGTTCTTCGGCTTCACGATTCTGGCCCCGCCCGAACTGTAACCCCGGCGTGCGACCGCTTGGGGGGCCGGCGTCGGGGCGGGCGGTCCGCTCCGACGCTGCTGTCCGACACCACAGCAGGAGGGATTATGACCGACACATACAGGATCATCTCCTCGGATAATCACATTTTTGAACCGGCCGACCTGTGGTCAACAAGAGTTGCGTCCAAGTGACGCGACCGTGCCCCGCACGTTGTGCGTCTTGACGACGGGGGCGACTGGTGGTTCTGCGACGGTCGCAAGGTCATGGGTGCGTTTGCCGGGGGCCAGACCGGGCGGCGCTTTGAGGAACCCGAAAAACTGAGCAGTGCCGACACGATGGACAACGTCCGGCCCGGCGGCTACCTGCCGGAGGAGCACGTCACGGATATGGAGCTGGACGGGGTGGACGGCGGGGTGATCTATCCGACGGTCGGCCTGCTGCTGTTCACCATGTCGGACAGCGAGCTGATGACGGCCATCTTCCGCGCCTGCAACGACTGGCTGGCCGAGTTCTGCCGGCCGTTTCCCAACAAGCTCAAGGGCATCGCCATGCTCGACATTGACGATCTGCCGGCCGGCATCACAGAGCTGGAACGTTGCGCCAACCTGGGGCTGGCCGGGGCCATGCTCACCTGCTCCCGCGCGAGGGCCAGACCTGCGATTTGCCCGAGTACGACAGGCTGTAGGCCGCGGCCCAGGACCTGGATATGCCGCCCGGCCTCCACATCGGCACCAACCGGCCCGGTCCGGGCCAGACCTTTGTGTTTGACGAGTTGACGCCGGCCTTTCTGGCCAACGCCGACTACCGGGTGCGGATGTCGCTGGCCCAGATGATCTACAGCGGCGTCTTTGTCCGCTACCCAGAACTCCAGGTCGGCGCGGTCGAGATGGAGCTGTCGCGGGTGCCCGACTTCATTGACCGGCTCGACCACAACTACATCCAACGCGCGCGTGACCTGTTCAAGAAGGGCTGCTGGGACCGCTACCCGGGCGATATGCTGCCCAGCCAGTACTTCCACCGCAACGTGTTTCCGGGCTTTCGGGAAGACGCCCTCGGCATCAAGCACCGCCACCTCATCGGCGTGGACAATCTCCAGTGGGGCTCGGACTACCCTCACCCGGAGGCGACCTTCCCCCGCACCTGGCAGATTCTGGAGGATATTCCGGCCGATTGCAGCGCGGAGGAAAAAGCCAGGATCGCCGGTGGAAATGCCGCCCGGGTGTATCATTTTGACTGAGTGTGTTGACTGAGCGCAGGCGGCTCCTGGCCCTGTTTCGTCCGTCGCCAGGGAGCTTGAGAGAGGCACTGAGAAGACGGCCTCTTCTCAGCCTTGTTTCGCATGACAGACACGCACGCTACGGATGGCGAAGGACCGGCCGGCTTCTTCCACGGCTGGTTCATCATTGCCGTCCTGTTTTTTGTGTCGATCATTGACGGCGGCTTCACCTGCACCTTTTCGACCTTTCTCAAGCCGCTGACCGAAGAGTCTGGCTGGTCACGCGCCGAAACCGCAACGGCCTTCTGGCTGTACCTGCTGGTCGGCGGGCTGGTCCTGCCCGGCTGGGGCTGGCTGGTGGATCACATTGGGGCCAAGCGGGTCTTTCTGCTCAGCGCGGTGATTGACGGCGTAGCCCTGCTCTTCCTGAGCGCGGTCGAAAATCTGAGCGGCTATTACGGCTGGTATCTGCTCCTGGGCGTTGGGCTGGCCGGCATCGGTCCGATGCCAGTGGGCTGGGCATGAGCATGGCCGGACGCTTTGCGGCCGGCTGGCTCAGCGAGCATTTCCCCCGTCCGCACCATATTCTGGCAGTCTGTCTCCTCATGCAGGCGGCCGGGACCGGGTTTCTGATGTCTCTTGACCTGTTGGGGGCCTGGAGCCTGGTCCTGTTCGTGCCCCTAGTTTGGTCTGGGCTACGGCGGGATGATTGTGCTGTGGCCGCTGACCGTTGGGCATGATTTTGGTCGGCGGGCGTTTGGGACCATCGCCGGGGTACTGGGTACAATCGGCCTCAGCTTCGGGGGGGCCGCCGGCCCGGTCATCGCCGGAGCGATTTTTGACCATACGGGCAGCTACGACTGGGCGTTTGGGGGCTGTATCGGGCTGTTCAGCCTCGGGGCCGGGGCCGCGGTCACGGCCCCGGAGCTGGCCGGCCGTGCCGCCTTCGTCCCCGGTGTAGGGAGCGAGCCTTAGCGCCCTCTTATTCCAGGTCGACCTGGAGGGCGTTCAGGTTGCGCGCCATCATGTTCCAGAAGGCGGTCGCCGCGGTCAGCTCCAGGACATTATCCTGCCCAATCAGGTCTTGGACCTGCCGAAACAGCCCGTCATCAACCTGTCCCCGCTGGGTCAACTCTTCAGCATAGCGGATAATCAGCTTGTCGTTGTCGCTGAACAGCTCGCTGGTCTGATACGCGCCGATGCTGTCGATCTGCTCGCGCGAAATGCCGGTTCGTTCGGCGATGTCGATATGCCGGACAAACCCATACTTGCAGTGAAGCCGGTCCATCAGGGTCAGCACCGCCAGCTCCCGCAGCCGGGGGTCAAGGGCCGACTCGTTCATGAAGTAATTGGCCAGCGGAAAGACGCGCCTGGCCAGCCCGGGGCTGTTGGACAGTGCCTTGACGACATTGGGGACCTGGGGGATGCCGAACTGTTGTTCAAAGGTGGCGTACAGTTCCTTGGTCTCGTCACTCGCTGCGTCTTTTTCAACGTATGGAATGCGTGCCATGTGTTTTGTCCTCCTGCGCGACACCGTACACCCCGGCGGCGTTGAGGCCAAGACCGGCACGGGGTCACGTACTTCCGACAGGCAGACCCCCGCATGGCGTCTGATTCGTGCTGGATGCCAGGCGTCGTACCAGAGGCGGGCAGGTCGCGGGGCCGCGAAAAGCCCCGGTCTTTCATCGTCCTCTGGCTCGCCCCGGCCATCACCCCTCTGGATCCAAAGCGGTCGCCCAGCCAGCCGCCGGGGATCTGAGAGCCGGCATAGCCGAACGCAAAAGCGCTGAAAATCCGGCCGATCTACATCTCGCTGAGGCCGTACTTGGGCATGATGTACTTGGCCGTAATGGAGATATTCACCCGGTTGATGAACCTCAGTACCCAGGTGCAATAAACCAGGCCGATAGTCATCCAACGGGTAGGGGTCGGCCAGATATGGGTCAGTTTTGCCGCGGGCAGCGGTGGAGACATGGCCCTCCCTGACGAGGGCCTCAACTCCAGCCCAGGGGAGACCTGCCGGGCAAGACAGCGTGGTGTTGGCGGCCGAATTGTTGACGGCCGGGGGCTGATCTCCTAGAACGGGAAGGAGACGCGAGCGGCCTGTAGGGAATTGAAGTGAACTGAAAGGAGGACCCCCCAATGGACATGACCGAACTGGAAAAACGCCTGACCCGCATGGAGGACATTGAGGCCATCAAGCAGCTCAAGGCCGAGTATTGCGACATCTGTGACGATGACCATAACCCGGCTCGTATCACCACGATTTTTGCCCCGGACGGCATCTGGGAGGGCGGCGGCTTTGGGCAGGCCCAGGGTCATGCGGCTATCCGCGATCTGTTCAAAAAGTTCCAGACCCTGATTCGTTTTTCTCAGCACCAGGTGCTCAACCCGGTCATCAAGGTTGACGGCGACCGGGCGAGCGCACGCTGGTACTTTTTTGGGCCGTTCACCTTTTATCAGAACAATCAGGCCAAGTGGCTGGCCGCCCGCTACCAGGGACGACTACGTCAGAATTGACGGCGAATGGAAGATTCAACACCTGCGGGCCCGGCTGCGGATGAGTACCGACTACGAAAAGAGCTGGGCGGAGAAAGACTGAGGAGACGCCGCTGGACGAGAACGCCCCGATGCTGCAATACATTCTGTGGGACCACGACGGCGTGCTCGTCGATACCGAACACTGGTACTTCCTCTCGACCCGGCACGCCCTGGCTGAAATCGGGATATCTTTTGACAAAGCCGAATATGTGGCCTGGACGACCCAGGGGCGGACCATGTGGGAGCTGGCCCGGCAGCGGGGCGTCTCGGAAGAGCTCATCAACGTCCAGCGCAGCAAGCGGAACCGCTCCTACCAGGAGCGTCTGCGGACCGAAGATATTGAAGTTCCAGGCGCACTGAGCGTGCTGGCCGAACTGTCGCCGTTCTTTTCAATGGCGATTGTCACCACGGCCAGGAAGGACGACTTCGCCCTGATCCACCAAGACCGGACGATCCTGTCCTATATGGACTTCGTGGTTGCCAACGGCGATTACGCGCGTAGCAAACCGGCCCCCGACCCCTACCTGAGCGCACTGGAGCGGTTCGGGGCGCAGCCCCACGAGGCGATTGCGATTGAGGATTCTGAACGCGGTCTCCGCTCCGCGGTGGCGGCCGGCCTGGAGTGTATCGTGATCGAGCACGCCTTCACCCAGTCCCAGGATTTTTCGCGTGCCAGCCGCGTTGTGCGATCCATCCACGACCTGCCGGCCATACTGCTAGCGCGTAGGTCAGATGAGTCGCAGGCGTAATCCGACACCCTGGCTTTGATGGATTGGTCTGTCATGGCAACGGGTGTAGCGTGTCTCAATCGCGGGCTGTCGGCCTGGTCACGAGGTCAGCTTCACCAGGGCCACAGTCAGGCTGACCGTCAGCCCGACAATGCCGGCGGCCATCATCCACAGGTGGCGGTAGAGGCGGGTTTCCATTTCTGCCAGGTTGACCTTGACTTCGGCCAGGTCGGTCTTGAGCTCGGCCTTGACTTCGGCCAAGTCGGTCTTGAGCTCGATCTTGACTTCGGCCAGGTCGGTCTTGAGCTCGGCCTTGACTTCGGCCAGGTCGGCCTTGACTCCGGTCAGGTCGGCCTTGGTGGCGACATTCTCGCCGAGCGCGTCGCCAATTGTCACTACAACGGCTTCGGCCAGGGGTTCATCCGCCCCGGCTTCCCGGAGGGCCTTGACGGCTTTATGGGTGTCGAATGCGAGGCCGGCCATGCGCTCTGTCCTATTGCACCCTGTCCGGCCCGTCAAGAGGAAGGACCGGCCCAGCCAGGCAGCAACGCGCCTGGCGGATTACGCCTGCGGCTCATCCGATCTACAGCCACGGCGAGGCTGTGAACTTTGTAACCGTGAGGTGGGCGGCTCGCTCTCGCGCCTGCCAGAGGTCATAGGCCATCTGCATGCCGAGCCAGGTATCGGAGCTTGACCCGAACGCCTCGGACAGACGAAAGGCCGTTTCAACCGAGACGCTGGGGCTTTTTCGTTGACCAGATCGGACAGCGCTTGACGTGTGATTCCCATGCCCGCGTCACAGACAGGCCAATCGCCTCAATGCCCTGCCGTCTCACGATTCCTCCGGGGTGTGGCGGGTTGTACATGTCTCGTTCCTCCTGACAACAGCCGCCAGCTTGTTGCAGCAACGGGCGTTGCGTGTCTCAAGCGGGGGCTGTCGGCTTGGTCACGAGGTCAGTTTGACCAGGGCGACGGTGAGACTGACCGTCAGCCCGACAACGCCGGCGGCCATCATCCGCAGGTGGCGGTAGAGGCGGGTTTCCATTTCGGCCAGGTTGACCTTGATTTCGGCCAGGTCGGCCTTGGTGGCGACATTCTCGCCGAGCGCGTCGCCAATTGTCACAACAACGGCTTCGGCCAGGGGTTCGTCCGCCCCGGCTTCCCGGAGGGCCTTGACGGCTTTATGGGTGTCGAATGCGAGGCCGGCCACACGCTCTGTCCTACGGCACGCTGTCTGACTCGTCAAGAGGAAGGGCCGGCCCGGCCATGCAGCAACGCGCTACGAAATTACCTCTGCGGATAGTCACGAGGTCAGCTTGACCAGGGCGACGGTGAGACTGACCGTCAGCCCGACAACGCCGGCGGCCATCATCCACAGGTGGCGGTAGAGGCGGGTTTCCATTTCTGCCAGGTTGACCTTGACTTCGGCCAAGTCGGCCTTGAGTGCGGCCTCGACTTCGGTCAGGTCGGCCTTGAGTGCGGCCAAGTCGGCCTTGGTGGCGACATTCTCGCCGAGCGCGTCGCCAATCGTCACAACAACGGCTTCGGCCAGGGGTTCGTCCGCCCCGGCTTCCCGGAGGGCCTTGACGGCTTTATAGGTGTCGAATGCGAGGCCGGCCATGTGCTCTGTCCTACTGCACGCTGTCTGACCCGTCAAGAGGAAGGGCCGGCCCAGCCAGGCAGCAACGCGCCTGGCGGATTACGCCTGCGGCTCATCCGACCGACGGCCGCGGCTAGGCCGTGAACTTCTCAACCGTGAGGCGGGCGGCCCGGTCTCGCGCCTGCCAGGTGTGGCGGGTTGTACATGACTCGCTCCTCCTGACGACAGCCCGCAGGGGGCTTCCGCTGCGCTAATCCGACCTCTGGGACTCAGGAGAGGCGGTTGCGAGGTTTTGAGGCAACTCAGTTTCCCTTGCTACTTCCTCCCTGTTGTCAATGACTTGGACAACGGGGTCTCCGATTGCTACATAGCTCTCTTCCTCACTCAGGGGCTCCCGCGTTTTCTCCGTTGATTTCAACGTTTCGTATTCACTCACCCATTCTGGCTGCATGAGGAACTTCGAGAAACTTGCGCCCGGCAGCATTCCCCCAGTGTTGACTCTCCTCTGCCTGTATGTAGCCGCGAGAGACAGCTTCTCTTGAACATGAATAGTGCGAACCCTGACTTTTGCGCGTTGGATGGACCCTAATGTTTCACCTGTATCAGGGTCCGTAATATCTTCCCCTTCCGCATCCATGACGTCGAAGTACATGCCAACAGCCACTCCGTCTGCGGAGCCGATATTGAGCGCAACTTCGCGCGCGTTAAGAACTCGGGCAACTTTTCCGCGGATCGCTTTGGTCATTGTCAGTCCCTCGCTGTCTGTAGTTTTTCTCGCAATTCCTGCACATCTTCTGGAACGATGTCCACCCAATCTTCCAGCGCGTCATCCGCTGTAGCCAATTGTTCACCAACAATTGCTTTGAGTGTAGCAAGCGTTATTGGGTATTCGGCAGGAGAGGTGCAACTTTCTATGGCCCGCGATACCCGCTGGAGACTGCGATAGAGGGAGACGAGACGACGGAACGCGGAGCGCGCGTGCGGTCTGATGAGTGCCTTCGCCGCATTGATTGCTGGCCGGCGGCCGAAAATGAACGAACCAGTCAGGCTCGTAAATAAGATAAAAACCTGAAAAAGGCCGTTTTCCAAGCCGGTCAAGACGCGCGTGGCCGCTATGTACACAAAAAGAATGGACACCCCTACGCTTGTGAGTATGAGCAAAATTGCCCACAAAGTTGCCCAGGTGCGTTCAGAGTTTTTCATGATTCATCCAGGTATCGTGACGATACATTGTCGACTCTGTTCTACCATGACTCATGGTTCGGTCAAAGCAGATGTCAGCAGTATCGCCCCGATCCGTCGTGCCACATCGGTGAAGTGCTGCACCTCTTCGGGCAACAGCGGCCGGCCCAGCACCTTCCGCTCCCGGTAGGAGAGCCATTTCTTGAGGACCGGGTAGCCGCCGAGCTTGTAGCGCCAGACTGTGGCGGGGATGTTGCGCCAAAAGGCGCGGGCGTTCAGATGGATGTCAAAGGTGGTTGCGCCCAGCGTCGGCGCGTTCTCCCCGAGCGCCGTTGTCTCAGCCGTGGTGTACTCCCTTGCCACCGCCCGGCCTTGGCCGGGCATCACCGCGTCGCCCGTCCCGAAGTGACCCCAGCCGGCGGTCAGCGCGAAGTCGTCGCCGGCCATGTTGCGCCCGTCCGCGGTGGCCGGCACGGCAATCACGGCGAGCTCTGGGCGCAAGGGTCCGGTCGTCACACCGGGGACCGGGGTTTCGGAGTTGAGCAAGGCGGCCAGTTCCCGGCCCCGGGCTGCCGATGCGGCTAGTTCCTCTGCCGCCCCTTCACTATCGCCGTCGGGCCAGCCGGGCAGCGGGATGCGCGGCCATTCCATGCGCAGCGCGCCGGCGTTGGCTTCCCGATAGGCGGGGTCGTGCAGCACGGCCAGGATGTGGTGAAACAGGTCTTCCACGCTTGCGCCGAGGCGGTCGAGATAGCGACGGGCGGCGGCTGACAGGTTAGGCCGGTGGTGCGGGCTGTTGCCGTCGGCTCCGAGGTCACTAGCGTCACGGAGCCAAGCCGGAAAACAATGGATTCCCCAGCTTCCCAACTTCCAGCCGGCAAGATGGCGGACGACATTCCCGTGTGAAAACTCTTCATGGATTTCGCGTTTGTTCGTCGCCAGCCATAGATTGCCGTCAAATACATGTGGCCTGTACTCCGGGCGTGGACGATCAAACAAACCACTATCTTCTTCCCAATAGAGCCAACGGTTGTCGAACGGTCGATAGGCGTGTCGGGTGAACCCAGATTCACGAGGCCCCCCGCCCGCAAGTAGCATATTGCGCGCCGCACGCGCGTCAAACCGCCCTGTCGTCTTCATTGCCGTGGGATAGCGCCGCCCAATTTCTTCATGGCTCAGGTCCCGGTTGAAGTAGTCGCAGAGCCGTGTCTTCAGCCGGTCGAGATCAACATCAACCAGAAACCCGTCACGGCCGGTATTGACCCCCGGAAACGAGACCGGGAGCAGTTCGGGCAGGGCCGGCCAGGCGGACCACTGAGCGCTGACCGCGGCCGGCGCAAACGGCAGGCCGAGCGGCAGGGCCGGCGTGAGGGTATCGTACAGCGTGGCCGGCTCTGTCTCTGCGCTCTCCAGCAGGTCTTCCCGCTTGGCCGGCCCCCACAGGTGGCGGAAGCCGACGGTCTGGGCCGGCCTATGGTCGGCTTTGCGGACCAGGGTCGCAATGGCGGTCCCGACCTGGATGCCGACGCTATCGCTGGGCGTGGAAAAAATGCTGGGGTCGGGCGTGCCGTCCGGCGCGAGCTTGCCGGTCTTGTACTTGTCGCCGTTCAGGCAGTCGATCCGAATGGCGTCAAAGGCTTCGAGATAGCGCTCGCGCATCCCGGTAAACGACAGCCCGTCCAGCCACGAATAGTTGGAGAGGAAGCACACCACGCCCTGGCCGGTCTTGGCAATCCGCCGCTCGGCCATGCGGAAGAAACGGGCATACAGGTCGTTCAAGCCCTGGCCTTCGGGCCGGCGGACGCGCCTGGTCGTCCGGTAGGCGTCCGACAACTCCCGCTCTTCGTCTACGGCCAGGCCGGCAAAGCCGTTGTAGGGCGGGTTGCCCAGAATGACCAGGATGGGCGTATCGCGCTTGACCTGCTCGGCCCGGTCGCGCTCGTCTTCCAGTTCTGGAAACGGCAGGGGCTTGGTCGTCCGAGGCTCCCAGCCGGTCAGGGCGTTGGTCAGAAAAACCCCGGGACGCTCCGCCGGGACGCTCTGGCCGGTGTCTGCCAGCGGGGCGTCAAGTGCCTGCATGGTCAGGCCAACCTGCAAGTGAGCCACCACAAACGGGGCGGGCATGATCTCAAAGCCGAACACCCGCTCGGTAGCCGCCCGTTTCACCGCCGCCCCGGTCAGCGCACCCAGCCCCTTGCCGGCCAGATTGGCGGCAATCCGGCGCAGCGCCTCGGCCAGATAGGCCCCGGTGCCGCAGCACGGGTCAAGGACATACACCTTGTCGCTGGCCAGGCCATCGGCAATGCCCAGATCGTGCTTGAGGGCGGTGTCTACGCGGGCAACCATGTAGCGGACCACCTCGGCCGGCGTGTACCACACCCCGAGTTGTTTGCGGAGTTCGGGGTCAAAGGCCTGGAGGAAGGGTTCATAGAAATAGGGCACGGCGTCGCCTTCGCTGAACGTGGCAAAGAAGGCGGCCCGATCCACCCGGCCCAGGGCCGCGGCCGTCCAGTCCAGGACTTTGACCAAGCCCAGCGGACGCAGACGACCGGGGTCAGACAGTTGTTGAAACAGTGCTCGCAAAACGGGCGCGCGCAGATGCCACACGGCAATACGCCAATCAAAGGCGGCGGCTGGCCGCTGCCGCGCCCATAACACCCAGGCCGAAAACACCCCGTAGAAGAGGGTCTGGACCAGGGTTGAGCGAAAGAAGCGCCCCCCGCGCTCGCCCTCAAAGTGGACGCCTAAGGCTTCTTCAAGCGCGGCGCGGATGGTGGCGAGTTGCGGGGCGTCGCCGGCCGCCTCAACCCGGGCCAGGGCGTCGCGGGCGTAGGAGGCCAGCAGCCAGGCCAGGTCTTTGGGGTCGGTCAGGCGCGCCCGGTGTGAGAGCGCCCGGGCCAGGTATTCGCCGAGGCCGGGGCCGACCGTGCGGGCGAAGGCGCGCGGCGTTTCAAGCAGACGCTCGAATGCTGCGGCGCTGTCAGCTAGGCGGAAGGTTTCGAGCGTGGCCGGCTGGCCGGCGGCGTTCTCGCCAAGCAGCACAAAATCGCGCGTATTTGTCACCAGCACCAGCCGGTAGCGGTGCCAATAGCGGCTGGCCTGCCGGCTCGCCGCGGTCAGCCAGGCGTCGTCAGCCGCGGGCTTGACCTCAACCACGCCCCGTTCTGGAACCTGCCCCTGCTTGGGCTGGCTCTTCTGGAGCTGTCTGGCCGTGTACAGGCCAAAGTCGGGATGGCCGGCCCCCTGGTCGGCCAGTTCACCAACGCAGACAACCTTGGGCCTGAGCGCACTCCCGACCGCGTTCAGCAGGTTGGCCAGCGGCCCATAATACGAGCGCTCGCCGGTGGCCCCGCCCGAGGCCCGCACCCGGCCCAGCTCGCTCAGGTAGGTCTCGACTGCGCCGGTCAGTCTCATCAATCATTCGCCCGTTGCTGCCGCTCCATTCTCAATAAGGGCGGCAATTGCCTCCTCGCTATAGCCCAGGTCTTGCAACACGGCGCGGGTATGCGCGCCGAGCTGCGGGGCCGCGGTCGGCGTGCGCTTGTCGCCGGCGCTGGTAAAAATAGGGCTGTTGATGGTCGTCAGTTGACCGTGGCCGGGATACTCCAGGTCGATAAACGCTTCCGCGGCCCGCATCTGGGGGTCTTCAACCACCTCGTCACGCTGCGGCAGGGGGGCCCATTTGATGTCAGCCCGCTTGAACAGCCCGCGCCATTCGGCCAGGTCGCGCGACTCAAACTGCGACTGGAGAATAGCGAACAGGGCCGCGGCGTTTTCCGCCCTGGCTTCATTGGTGGTGAACAGCGGGTTGGTCGCCAGCTCGGCCTGGCCGAGGGCGGCGCACAGATTGGGGAACTCCTTGTCCGGGTCAAGCAGGACAACCAGAAAGGCTTTGCCGTCGCCGCTCCGGTAGCCGGCCGCCAGCGGGTTGGGCGGCGTGCCGTCGCTGCGGCGTTCTGGAAAGCTGGCGTTACAGAACCTGGCCTGGAGGTCGCAGGCGTTGGCCCAGGCACCGCTGGCCAGCAACGAGGTCCCGACCTTGAGCCCCCGTCCGGTCCGCTCGCGGTAGTACAGGCCGAGCATCACCGCCCCGAACAGCGACACCGAGGTCGGGTGATCGCCCATGCCCGGCCGTGGACCGCCGGGCGTGCCGTCCATGCCGACCACGCTCATCATCAGGCCCGAGCGCGCCCAATACGCCAGCGCGTCAAAGGTCGGCGCGTCGGCGTCCTCGCCCGTATCGCCGTAGCCGGTCAGATGGGCGTAGATGAGGCGTTCGTTCTCAGGCCGCAGGTCATCCCAGTTCAGCCGGAACTTGTTGAGCAGCGGGTGCTGGTAATTGGTGACAAACACGTCCGCGGTTTTGACCCAGACGGATGAGGGCTTCCCGGCCCTGGTCCGAATCAAGGTCAAGGGCGACGCTCTTCTTGTTGCGGCTGGTCAGAATCCAGGGCCAGTTGAGCTCAGCCTTGGCAAACCCCGGCAGCTCACCCATGAGCCGGTACAGATCCCCGCCTTGGGGCCGCTCAACCTTGAACACCTCGGCCCCGAAATCCGACATGATCGTCGCTGAGGCCGGCCCGGCGACATAGGTTCCGCAGTCGATCACCCGCAGTCCTGAGAGAATCCCGTTGTGCATACTCATCTCCTCGCTTGCTTGCTGAGATGCTTCCGCATTCTGCCACCAATTGCCGGCCTCGCCAAGGTGACGATTGGCCGCTCACACGAGGGGTTGCCGCAGAGCCGCCGCCGTGCTATGGCTGCCTGTGTTAGGGAGTGAGTGCATACCGCTCTGAGCAAACGAGTGAACGCGGGTGTCCACCGCGGGTGTCCACATTGCAATTGTAGGGAAGGGCTGCCCAATGGAAATCGAAGAGACAATCAAAGATCCGGTGGTTGTTGTCGCGCTTGACGGGCGTGTTGACGGCTTTAGCGCGCCAGATGTGGAGAAGCGTATTTCGGAGATCGTCGCCCGCGGCGATACCCGCATTCTGCTTGACTGCGGCAAGATGAACTACATCAGCAGCGCCGGCCTGCGCGCCGTGCTCGTTGGAGCCAAGAAATGCCAGCAAGGCGGCGGTAAGCTGACGGTCTGCGCGCTCCAGCCGGCGTCGAAATCGGTCATGGAGATCAGCGGCTTCCTGACGATGCTTGAATACTACGACACGCGCGAAGCCGCCCTGGCGGCCGAGTCGTGAGAGCGCGCCGTGCTGACCTTCGCCGAAGAGATACTGCTGTTGATGCTGGACGACGACGGGGTGTTCCTGCCGGTCCGCGGCGGCTCGGTGGAACATGTCCTTGCCGGCGCGGCCCTGATGGACCTGGCGTTCGCCAACCGCATTGACACCGACCCAGAGCGCCTCGTGATCCTTGACCGGACACCGACTGGCAACCCCATGCTTGACCGGGTCCTGGACCGTATCGCGGATTCCCACGAAACACAGAACACCAGGGGCTGGATAGAGGCGCTGGCCGGGCAGGGAGCGACCGAAATCCGCGGCCAGGCCCTGGCCAGTCTGATTGAGCGCGGCATTCTGGAGTCGCAGGACGAGAAGTTTCTGTGGGTCTTCCGTTCACGGCGTTATCCGACGATTGACGGGCGGGTTGAGCGCGAGGTCAGGCTGCGGATTGCAGACGTGTTGCTGTCTGACGATACCCCCGACCCCCGGGATGTCGCCCTCATCTGTCTGGCCGATGCCTGCAACTTCCTGCCCGACATCTTCTCCGCCCGGGAGATCGAGCGGGCCGCTCCGCGTGTTCAGCAGCTGCGCAAGATGGACCTGATCGGCCGCGAAGTCACCGGCGTGATCGCCGAAATTGAGCGCTCGGTCATGATGGCGATGGCGCTCACCCCGCACTGAGCCGACCACGACGCCGATGTCAGGAGCGGCTGGTCTGCGCTGTTGAGCCACGCCCGAGTACGCCCCCGGAGGGCTGCCCACGCTCCTGCCCTCATCTGCCGAACTCGGCGAATGCGTACACTATGATGGCCGGACCCCGACACCGGCGGCCCCACCCGCCGGACAGGCGGGAGCGGTCGCCGTTAGCGGTGAAGCATACGTCTGAGGGTCTTGTCGCGCTCGGTGTTGAAGCGCTGCGAGATTTGCGCCCCAGGCACAAAGCCGTTGAAGCCGTGGAAGCCGCCCGGATAGACATGCAACTCGGTCGGCACCCCGGCTGCCAGCAGCCGCTGCGCGTAGCTCACATTCTCATCCAGGAACAGGTCCAGGTCGCCGACCGGAATATAGGCCGGCGGCAAGCCGCCCAGATCGGTCGCCCGGGCCGCGGCGGCATACGGTGATACCTCCGGCCCGCCCGGCTCACGGCCCAGATAGGCGCGCCAGCCCATCAGGTTGTTCTCCCGGCTCCACACCAGGGTATCCGGCCTCGTCTGGCTGGCCGCGGCAACGTTGCGGTCGTCAAGCATGGGATAGATCAGCAGTTGAAAGCACAGCTCGACCTCGGCCCGGTCGCGGGTCAGCAGGGCCAGCCCCGCGGCCAGTCCCCCGCCCGCGCTCGCTCCGCCAATGGCGATCCGTGACCGATCGACCCCGAAGTCGTCGCTGTGGGCCGCCAGCCATTTCAGCGCGGCGTAGCAGTCCTCAACCGGGGCTGGAAAAGGGTGCTCGGGGGCCAGCCGGTACTCGACCGAAGCCACCAGACACTGCCCGACTCTGGACAGGTGTCTGGCCAGCACATCGTCCCGTTCAACGCTGCCCAGGACGTAGCCGCCGCCATGAATCCACACCAGAGCGGGCAGGCTGGCCGGCCGCTCGTCGGGCTGATAGACCCGCACAAACACCTCGGGCCCAGCCTCGGGACCAGGCACCTGATGGTCCTCAGCGCTGATCCCCTCAATCGGTGCCAGCTTGGCCATTTGGGCCATCACTAGGTCGTCCATCATCCGCCGCGCGGCTGGAATGTCGTGCAGCTTGATCCCGCCGCCGGTGACTTTGAGCCAGGTGTCGAGCGGGCCGGCCAGTTCCGGGTCCAGCCGATTTGTCATGTCCATAGCATTCCTCCAATACAGGCACCCCCGGGCGAGGCTGCGCCCGGGGGACAGGCTGCCGGACCGGCTCTAGCCGGCCTGGGCGTTGCGCAGCGTCCCTCGATCCGTGATGCACGCCGCCCAGGCCATCAGCCGGCTCGGCCGAAAGTGGGTTTCCTCCAGGCTCAGCCGGCCGATTGTGGCCTCCTTGCCGTTCTTGATCCCCAGGTCGGCGCGGTAGCGTGGGGCCCTCGTGCCGTCGATAATCGTGCCGTCTGTGATCGCCACGTCAAACTCTGCCATGTCTTCTTCCTTATGCGTAGAGTTGATTTCCGTAGTGTCTGAACCTTGCCCGCCGGCCGGGGAGGCTGCCCCAATCCAGTCATTCGAATTTCAAGGCTGACGGTACAGCGGGGGGCCGTCCGCAGGTGGTGAGTTCGGCGTCCAGGCGATGGCCCGGACCTCGCCAAACTCACGCTCGACCTTTTCCCACGAGGTGCCGCCATCGGTGCTGGTATACACATAGCCGTGCAGGCTGTTGGCCACGATGATGTTCGGGTCGGCCGGATGCGTGCCAAACCAGTAGATCGTCGAGTTCGGAGTCACCGGCAGGTCGGCCGCCCGCCAGGTTCTGCCCCCGTCGGTCGAACGCTGGATGGCTCCGATCTTGCCCGGCACAAAATCGCCGTTGCCGACAAAGATGGTATCCGGGTCGTCGGGTTTGACGGCTACGCCGCGGCAGTAGGAGATGTGGTCTTTCTGGTAAAAACGAGGAAAGCCGTGCAACGCCCAGTCTTTTCCCTCGTTGGGACTGGACCAGATGCCGTCCGGCGTTGACACCAGCACCTTCGGCTCCGGCCCGTTGCTGATGGTCAGGCCGTGGACATCCTGGTTGAGGACGCTGTCGCCGAGGTCGGGCAGACGCTCCCAGCTCGCCCCGCGGTCCTGGCTGCGATACACGCCGTCAATCTCAACCCCGACCCACAGTGTTTTGGAGTCACGCGGGTCAAAGGTGATGTTCGTGACCTTGGGAGCGCCGGCCAGGCATTCCCTGGCCGTCTCGACCGCGGCCCGCTCCCAGGTCTGGCCGCCGTCTGTGGTGCGGTACACGGCCGGCGGTTTGGTGCCGGCCCACACCTCGTTTGGATCGTCCGGGCTGACCGCCACCGACCAGATCTGCTTGCCGTACATGGGAGACTCAATATAGTCCCAGCTCGCCCCACGGTCGTCGCTGCGGTAGATGCCGGCCTCAGAGCCGGCATAGAGCTGGTTCGGGTTGTGAGGCGAAACGGCCAGGGCCCGGATTTGGATTTCACCCGGCTCATCGGCAAAGGGCA
This sequence comes from uncultured Binatia bacterium (SeqCode), assembly GCA_965242605.1. Taxonomy (GTDB): domain Bacteria; phylum Desulfobacterota; class Binatia; order Bin18; family Bin18; genus JAAXHF01. Next base: position 1,584,874 of record CBDESS010000001.1, read on the forward strand.
GTTTCATTTTGCTCCTGCGCCAGTTGTCCCCGCCGTTTGAACTGTACCACACGCCCGCCCCGACTGTTCCTACGCAGATGGTAAAGTCTTTTGCCATACGTCGTCCCTCCTTCTTGTCGGTTGTATAGCATTGTCTCGGCTTGCAACAGGCTTGGCCAGACCCTAGGCTGAGAACTCGGGTGTCTCGCGGCTCAGAATCCGTTTGATGGCTTCAAGGTGGGAGTGGGCCTGCTTGCGTTCGGTCTCGAACTGCCGGCAGGCACGCAGGCAGACCTCGGCGGGGATATGTTTGAGCGGCTGACCGGTGGACTGGGCCAGGACCTGGATCATGCATGCCCGCTCCAGATAGTACAGGTCGTCAAACGCGGTAGCCACGTCCGGCCCGGTGACGATCACCCCGTGGTTGGCCAGAAAGACTACTGTGTGGTTGGTGAGCTTGTCGCTGATCCGTTGGCCCTCGGCCTCGTTGAGGGCCAGGCCGTTGTATTCGTGTTCATACGCTACCCGCGCGTAGAAACGCAGCGATTGCTGGCTGACCCATTCAAGTCGGCCGCGGTCGAGTGCGCACAGCGCGGCCGCATACGGCATGTGGGTGTGGAGTACGCATTTGGCCGACGGGTGGCTGAGGTGGATGCGGGAGTGAATAAAAAACGCGGTCGGTTCGGTCTGGCCGTGGCCCTCAACGATGTGGCCGGCCGAGTCAACGCTGAGCAGGTCGCTGGCCCGCAGCTCGGACCAGTGGAGACCCTGGGGGTTGAGCAAAAAACGATCGGGCGTGCCGGGCACGGCCAGACTGAAGTGATTACAGATGCCCTCGCCAAGTCCCAGCCGGTCGGCCCAGCGCAGGGCCGCGGTCAGGTCAATTCTGGCCTGTCGTATCTGTTCGTCGGTTGTCATGGTCTTGCGCCGGACTCGTCTTTGACCAGGAAGACCGGGTCGCCGACCCGGACGGTACCGGGCGTACCAACGGCGGCAAACACGCCAAGTTTGTTGTGATGCTGCCGGGCGACTGTGCGCAGAATCCGCATATCGCGCTTGAGGTCCTCCTGTTGGTGGGTGGTCATCACGCACCGCAGGGCCGGCTGGAGCTGGACGATCCTGAGCTGCCGGCCGACCTCAAGGCTGCCCTTGAGCCAGGTGTCCTCAACAAATACGGCTTGTCCGGGGTCGGTCTCAACGACGATATTGGGCCGAAAACGGCGCGCGTCAAGCTGCGCGTCGTCGCCAATAAGCGTGGCCACATGGGCCAGCGTGCCGCTGGCCAGGACATGAATGCTGGCCGAGTCAAAAAAGGTGCCGGGCGGCAGGGGAAAAAAGTCGGGCAGCGGCTTGGCGGCAAACTCAGGCGCGGCCTCTTTGAGTGGCACGTCACCAAAGACCGTCGCCGGGTCGATCTCGGCCTTGTTGCGCTGCTCGCTCTGGGCGCGCTCAAGCGTGACCTGGCGTCCCAGCGCGGTGGACAGCGCGGCCGAGGCGTCGGGAGCCTCGGCCTGCACCTGCCGCCCGTCCGGCAGGCTGATGCTGAGCGGGGCCAAGTCCGCCGCCGTGGGTGGGGTCTCATAGCGGGCCGAGAATTCCAACATCTGCGCCCACTTCTTGGCCGTGACTACCCGGCCGTTGGCCTCGCGCAGGGCGTAGGCGCGGTCTCCGACCACGCCCGTGGGGCTGATGTCAAGCTCGCCGAGCCTCTCCCCCAGCATGGATTTAACCGGATAGCGAAATAAGTCTTTGACCACGCCAATCTGAGATGTGTCCATCCCCGTTCCTCCCTTCATCGCCAAGCTGCTCAGGATTTCTTCTCACGGCGATGGCCAGTGCCGACCCAGCCGGTCTGCGAAACGTTGAGCATCACGCTGTCCGGGCCGTTATGCCCGGTCTCAGCGTTGCCGTGGTGGCCCCCCAGGCCTATCCTCAGCACCGTCTCTTCCAGAGTCGCAATTCTTGCAGATGGAGTCAAGGCGAACAGCTCGAACTGATAGGAGAAATGGGCCGATTGGCTACCGGCCAGCCGGCAGAGAGCACGAGGGCGTTCTCATGGCTTGCGCATCTCGGGATGGTGTGCCAGGCTACCTCCGGTTTCGTGATTCTGGCGTTTCACGAGAGCAGGAACAAGCGAGGGAGTAAAGGGAGAGACTCTTGCCGCGGAGAGGGCTGAAACGGGTATGAGAATCCTTGAACAGGAAACGACTCAATTAACCTCTCCGACTGATGAAGATGTGCATACAACGATCGAGAAACTGAGAGACATCTATAGCACTGCTTACGGCTGGGATGCACCGCCGATAGAGCAAAGAGCAGGCGGTGCGGGTTTTCAAGGCAGGATGCGGTATAAGGTTCGAGCTTCCATAAATGAATGGGACCTGTTGCGATTGTATCCAGGCTCCCGGCCCGAAACAGAGGGCACAGAGGTTCTTCCCGGATATGAGGAAATTCCTGAGTTGGAACAAGAAGCCAAAGACGGGGATGGTGAGGACCAAAACGGGTGATTCGCTATCGTTACCCAGGCAGGCGGTCCTTCAATTCAGACCATGCCGCTTGCAATGACTGCGGACACTTGCCTTTTGGCCCCTGTGCGAACTGTTCGGCTAAAGCGATGCCGGCCTGCTTGGGGGCTTGCGGGTCTTTCGCCAGCCGGCACTTTTTGTAGTCTGTTTCTTCATTAACGGTGATACCCAGAAGATACACAATCCAGGTCTCGATATTCCGCTTTGGAACCAAGACGGCGATACGTTCTTCTGCCTTACGTTGCTCAAGACCGGCATCTTGCAACTGTTCTTCAAGACGCTCATGAATCTGCTCAACAGCTTGTGTGTCCGCATCAATGACCGTCAGCAGTGCGACTGACAAGTAGTTGGCCTTGCTGCGATAGGCTTTCACCTGAGTTGCATAGTTGGCTTCAACGAACTGAGCACCCGACGCGGGGCTGCACCTCGGCATGATACGGATTTTCCGATTGTTGAAGCCCCGTTTCTTCAAGTAATGACGGATGAAGTTTGCGTGGGCGCGGTCTTCACAGAGGATAATAACGTCAGCGTGCCGCTTCATCATTCTCCCAGCCGCGCGCTATTACCTCTGAGGATGGAAGGGCCGTGCGTTCAAGGGGACCGATGCGCGTTGGCCCGCCGTTATCTCGGCGAAAGAGGAGCTTGCTCTCGATAGCGGGGTGATCGATGATTTCCGGGTGGTGCGAGGCGAAAACGACTTGGGAGCCATTCTCCTCGGTCGCGTCGCAGAATTCGGAGATCAAGGGCTGAATTTCGGCCAGGGTGACAAAATTGTCAGGTTCATCCAGACACAACGTGGTCGTCTGACCCTTTGCCATGTGCAGCAAGGTGTACAGGGCGATTAATGCCCGTTGCCCGTCTGACAGCTCCCGAAAGCCAAGCCGAAAAGATTTCTGAGGCTCCCCCTCGTGTCCCATTGCAAACCGGACCTTGAGCGTTCGGCTGATTTCTCCGTCCTGGATGAGTTCCAAGGCGCGGAAGCCGTCAAGGATTTGTCCCAGCGAGTCAAACAGCTTACCAACCTCTCTCGGGCGTTCCTGCATCAGATGGCGATACCAGCGGGCAAAGTCAGCCAGGTTTGTCTTCGGGTGGGACACTTCCCGCCGTGCTTGGCTGCGCATGGAAAACGGGTTGAGACGAACTGTGTACAGGTCCTGGAGCCATTTTTTGAACCACGACAGGCGCGTATTGTCATGCCGTTCTACTACGGTGGTGAGGCCGGAGCGGGTCCAGTCAAAGGGAAACCGTGGGCCTGCTGAGCCGTTATCTCGAAACAAGCTCACTTCCCCGCCCTCGAACCGGAACAGCGGGTCGGCAGATGGTCGAATCTGTACTATCTCACGGCGCACTCGACAGCGTCGGCGGGCGCGGTCGTGTTCCAGTTCAAGGAGGTAGTGGTAGTCTTCAGTAATTTCGGCAGGCCCTCCGCTTACGGTCAGTTCAAACCTTTGCAGATTGGAATTCTGCCATCGGGTGAGTGAATCGGACGGGAAAATATCCTCAACATCCGCCTCATCTTCTAACGCCTCACCCGCTGCGAACTCGCGCAGGTATTCCAGCACGTCAAAAACGGTGGATTTGCCGCTGCCATTGAGGCCCACAAGCAGAGTTGCTCGGGCAAGAGACAACTCAAAATTCACCAGGCACTTGTAATTGTTGACATACAGGCGTTTGAGCATTGGCTTCTCCAGAAAACGCTGTTCCCTACTTCTGTCGCAGCGTGGCAGCTCGGCTTACTCCAGTACGCCGGCGGCGAGTTCGGTAATCCGCTTGTAGCCCAGGATGGTTTCCAGCACCCACCACTTTAATCACGTCGGTACCCAAATCCCTCAGAATCTGACCGCACAGCAAGCCCCGCTCGGTGGCCCCCGGTCAAGAACCCGGTAGCGATTCAACTTACGGCCCCCCTTTTCCCTCAACCGGCGTGTCGGGCAGCCGGCCCCACAGATTCCACGAGGCGTCAAAGCTGCGGACATGGGGATAGCCGAGCAGCTGGGTCAGGACAAACCAGGTATGGGCCGAGCGGATGCCGACCGCGCAATAGGTGATCGTTTCCTTATCCGCGCTGACGCCCTGGCCCGCGTACAGGGCCGCCAGTTCGTCCGCGGACTTGAATGTCTCGTCCTCGTTGAGGGCGGCTTCATAATAGAGATGGGTTGCCCCGGGAATATGGCCGGCCCGCTCGGTCCCCTGGGGTGGTTCGAGCATAAACAGATCACCCCGGTATTCCTCGGGCGTTCGGACATCAAGCAAGACCCGGTCCTCCTTGCCGACCGCGGCTCGGACGCTGTCCTGGAGGGCGCGCAGGTCTGGGTCGGGGTCCTGGGCGCGATAGGTGGCGGCTGAGACGGTCGGCTCCTCGGGCGTGAGCGGGTGGCCGTCGGCGACCCACTTCTTGCGTCCGCCGTTGAGAACGCGCACATCGGCATGACCGACGGCTCTGAGAAACCAGAACACCCACGGAGCCATCGCGCTATGGTCGCTGTAGACGATGACGGTAGTGTCGTTGGCAATGCCCGAGCGGCCACACAGTTCTTCCACCGATTTTGTATCAAAATTGATGCTCCAATCCGGCTTGAGCAGGGTCTCGGGGGCGTTCCAGAAAACCGCCCCGGGGATATGGCCCGATGTGTACGGCGTCGGGTCAATATGCGTGTCAACGATCCGCACCTGCGGGTCGTTCAGATGGGCAGCGACCCAGGCGGTCTCAACCAGGGTCTCGGGATGGGCGTAGTCTTGCATCAGTGCCCTAGCTTCCTCCATACTGCATACTGGAAGCCCGGCCCAAAAAAAGTCAAGATGTGCCCGTTGACACACCGACCGGGAGGGATGCATAATCTGCCTGAGCCAATTCAGCCGGACGCCCCGGCCCGGGAGAGTATCAAAGCCAGAATGTCGGGGTTTAGGCGGTCTGGAAAGGGGTTCAGCCCCTCCCCCCTTAGCTCCCTACATTGACCTAGGCGCTATCGGTATCACCCTCCCCTAGCCCACACCGGGCCAAGGGCCCCCTTGCTGACACACCGACACCCCGGCGCGTAGACCGGAAAAGGTGTCGGTTGGAGTCTTCATTGTGTTTTGCCGGGTTCAATCCGCTCGGAGTGTGGATCAACCGGATGCGCCTTGGTTTGCGGTGTTTTTGTTTCCGGGCGCTGAACCGCCTCCCCCGGCAACCCGCAACCCGGCCGGGGGGCTGAGGCTTGCAAGAAGAGGGCAGCGGACATATGCTCCCGGCATCACACAATTCTCTATGGGAGGTGAAGCGTATGAGACCACCCGAGGTCCAGTCTGAAATGATGTCCTACCCCGGTCATGGCGGCGCTCCCGTCAGCGCATATCTGAGCCGGCCAACCACAGCGGGCCCGCATCCCGGCGTGATTGTGATTATGGAAGCCTTTGGTTTGAACGATCATATCAAGGATGTGGCCGACCGCTTTGCCAGAGAAGGCTATATCGCCCTGGCCCCGGACATGTACACGCGCGAAGGCACGCCCGACCTGAGCAACCCGGATACCATGCTCCAGAACGTGATGAAGGTCATGTTCTCGGTTCCTGATTCACAAGCTATGGGCGACCTCGACGCCGGTGCCCAATACATCAAGAGCCAGGCCGACTCCAACGGCAAGGTTGGCGCGATCGGCTTCTGTTCGGGCGGACGCTATACCCTGATGTTTGGCTGCACCAGCAAAAACCTGGATGCCGCGGCGGACTCGGCTGGCGGTTTCATCACCCAGGACGGCCCTAACGAGCATGAGGACACCCGTCCGGTCGCGCCGATTGACATGGTGAAGGACCTGAACTGTCCGCTGCTGGGGCTGTTTGGCGAAGAAGACCCCAACCCCTCGCCCGAGCACGCCGAGCGGCTCAAGGCCGAGCTTGACCGGCACGGCAAGACGTATGAAATGCGGATGTATCCCAACGCCGGCCACGCCTTTTTTGCCGACTACCGGGACAGCTACCGGCCGGTTGCCGCCCAGGACATGTGGCACCGGGTCCTGACGTTTTACGACAAACACCTCAGCGCCTAGCGCAGCCCGCGAGGAGAAGGGAGAGCGTATCATGGCAGTAGACACATTCCCGGTCGAGGCGAGCCATATTCTGATGTTTGCCCGCTCGGTTGGTGACGAGAACCGCATCTATTCTGACGAAAACTACGCCCGTGACACCGAGCCGGGGACGATCATCGCCCCGCCGACCTTTGCCCAGGCCAGCGCCCAGTTTGACCCGGACTATTTTCTGCGGCCCAAAGTCGGCAAGCCGTGGTTCGGCTCGGGCAAGGAACCGACCGGCGTCCAGAAGAAGGAAGGCGGCGGTGGCGGCGGAGGCGGTGGCGGATTGCACGCTGAGCAGCACTTTGAGTATCACCGCCACCTCAGACCGGGCGATGTGCTGACCGCCACCGAGAAGCCGGGCAAGAAGTGGGAGAAGCAGGGCAAGCGCTCGGGCAAGCTGATTTTTTCAGAGACCATCACTGAGTACCGGGACCGGAACGGGGAGCTGGTGATTACCGCCCGCGGCGTTGGGGTGCAGACCGAGCGCCCGGTCGATCAATAGGGAGGAGCATCATGGCCTTATCAGCACGTCAGCTCAAAGTCGGCGATCGCCATGAAGAGCAAGTCGTCGAAAACCTTACCCGAACCCAGTTGGTGCAGTACGCCGGCGCGTCCGGGGACTACAACCCGGTCCACACCGATGAGGTGTTTACCACCAAGGTTGCCGGGTATCCGTCGGTGTTTGCCCACGGAATGCTCAGCATGGGCATGACCGGCAAAATGTTGACCAACTATGTTGGCGACGGGCGTCTGACCAGGTATGGCGTGCGGTTTACCCGCCAGGTCTGGCCGGGCGACAGCCTGACCGCGAAGGCGACCGTCACAGAGATTCGGATGGAGGGCGAGCAGCCGGTTGTCGAACTCGATGTCTCGACCGTGAATCAGGACGGGGTTGAGGTGATCAGTGGCTACGCCTCGGCCCGGATTGACCCCTAGGACACACAAGGAGGTCCCATGCAGTACGATCTGATTATTCATAATGGAACGGTGGTGGACGGCTCAGGCCTGCCGCGTTTTCGGGCCGATGTCGGCATCGTTGACGGCACAATCGCCTCAGTTGGCCGGATTCGGGGAGCAAGCGCCACCGAGGCGATTGACGCCGAGGGCCATGTTGTCGCCCCCGGTTTTATTGACGGCCACACCCATATGGACGCCCAGGTGTCCTGGGACCCGCTGGGGACATGTTCATGCTGGCACGGTATTACCAGCGTGATTATGGGCAACTGCGGATTTTCGCTCGCCCCGTGCAAGGAGAGCGAAAAAGACATGGTGATGCGTAACCTGGAGCGCGCCGAAGACATTGCGCCCGAGGCCATGAACGCCGGCATCAACTGGACCTGGGAGACCTTTCCCGAGTACCTCGACAGCGTGGAGCGCCTGCCCAAAGGCATCAACTACGCGGCCTACATGGGCCACTCAGCGCTGCGGACCTATGTCATGGGCGAGCGGGCGTTTACCGACGAGGCGACCGGGGATGACCTGGAGCGCATGAAGCGGCAGGTGCGCGGGGCCATTCAGGCCGGCGCAATAGGTTTTACCACCTCACGGACACGCAACCACCAGACGCCGCAACGCCAGCCGGTGGCCAGCCGCTTGGCCAACTGGGAGGAAGTCCGCCAACTGGTCGGGGTGATGGGCGAGTTGGGGGCCGGTATTTTTGAGATCGCCGGCGAAGACACAGGGCGCGACCCCGAGCGCATCCGGGACTATCAGGACCGCCTCAAAGCCCTGGCGGTCGATACCGGCGTGCCCGTGACCTACGGCATGTTTACTATGCGGCGGGCCCCGGACTGCTGGCAGTCCTATTACGACCTGGCCGATGAGACCGCGGCGGCCGGCGGCCGGATGTTCCTCCAGGTCCACAGCCGCTCGCTGAACGCCGTGCTGTCGTTTGAGACCAACACCCCGTTTGACCGTCTGCCGACCTGGCGGCGGCTGAAAAAAATGGCCGCGCTCCAGGAAAAAGAGGCCGCGCTACGCGACCCCGACTTCCGGCGTCATCTGATTGAAGAGGCGCGGAGCCAGGAGCCGGACGGCGGTCGGGGAACCGGCCCCGAGGCCCGGGCCGCAGATTATGACTGGCTGTTCGTCGTGGACCGGCCTAACCCGCCCCATCGCTCGGTGGCCGAGGTAGCCGCGGAGCAGGGCAAAGACCCGGTCGAGGTGTTCATTGACCTGGCCCTTGCCAAGGGCCTCAAGCAGTTCTACCTGCAACCCCTGGCCAACGAGGACCAAGACCACGCCCTCCAGATGATTAAGCATCCGCGTTCGGTTGTGACCTTCTCGGACTCCGGAGCGCATGTGTCTCAGATCATGGACTCCTCCCTGCAAACCCACCTGCTCAGCTACTGGGTGCGCGAGAAACAGCAGGTGACGCTTGAAGAGGCGGTGCGAATGCTGAGCTTTGTGCCGGCCTCGCAATGGGGGCTGAGCAACCGCGGCCTGCTGCGCGAGGGGATGACCGCCGATGTGGTGGTCTTCAACCCCGACACCGTGGCCCCGCTCATGCCCGAGTTGACCCATGACCTGCCGGCCGGTGCCCGCCGGCTCAAGCAGAAAGCGGCCGGTTTCCTGGCCACCGTGGTCAATGGACAGGTCGTGCTGCGCAATAACGAACACACCGGGGCGCTGCCCGGTCAGTTGTTGCGTGGCCCCCTGGCCCGGGCCTGAAGCCGTCTGTAACCGGCGGGGCGGATGCGCGTCCGCCCCGCCGGCCTCTTCTCTCTCCGGGTTCATTCCAGTAAGAAAATATCTTGACGGGAGAAAGAACGTATGGACAGGACCATGTCCATAATGCGACGCCAGGGCGGGAGAGACGATGCCTGACCGCGGGATCAGAGCGGTCCCACCCCTGAGGAGGACGCGCGCCCTGCACGGCGGGAGCCGTGCTGCCCACGACGCCGCTCTCCCCTTCTGGTACGAGTTGCCAGGCCATGAAGACCTGCCTCACGTCGTCAAATTCTCGGGCGGCAGGACGAGCGGCATGATGCTCTTTGTCCTGTGTGAAGCCGGTCTCCTCCACGCCGAACGGGGTGACGTGGTGGTGTTCAACAACACCTCGGCGGAGCACCCCGCCACCTACGAGTTTGTCCGCCAGTGCAAAGCGGCTGTCGAAAGCCGCTACGGCCTGCCGTTTTTTCTGGTGGAGTTTCAGACCCATGAGGACGCCAGACGCGGGGAGTGGGTGCGCCTTCCATCGTACCGTCTGGTTCAGCCTGTCCCCCGCTCCGAGACACAGCCAGACGGGTACTGTTGGCGCGGCGAGGTCTTTGAGGAACTGCTGTCGTGGACGGGGTATGTGCCGAACCAGTTCAAGCGGACCTGTACATCACGCCTGAAACTGGAGACCACGCGGGCATTTCTGACAGACTGGTTTGCCTGCACATCCCACACCGCACGCCTCGGCCATTTTGGGAAACGCAGCCGGCTTGACGACGATGAAATGTACGAGCATCATCTCCGATATCAGGGCAGCGTTCCACGACATATTTTTCTGGAGAAAAAGCGGTGTGTTCGCTCGCGCCCCGTGTTCCGTCCCGCGCAGCGGTTTGCCGACTATTCGACCGGCCCGTGCTCCATCACGAATCCGTCCCGTGCGGGAAAAAGCCTCGGCCAGCAAGCCCGCCTCGGCCCCGAGGGCATGGAATACCTGGCGTTTGTCGGACTCCGGCACGATGAAATGCGGCGCGTGGCCCGGGTGCGCCAACGCAACGAGGGTGGCCCCCATGCCGCCGGGTCTGAGGGGGAATATGTCTATCTCCCGCTGAGCGATATGGGGGTGACAGCGGAGGAGGTCACGGCATTCTGGAAGAACCAGACCTGGGACCTGGAGATGGAGCGCACGCAGAATGCCCTGTCCAACTGCACCTATTGTTTTCTCAAGGGCGTTCGGGTATTGCAGAGGACGCGCCGCCTGCTCTCAGACAACGGTGACACGAGACTGAAGCAGACGCCCTGCGATCTGGACTGGTGGGTCAGGATGGAACAGCACTATGGCCGCGACCTTGAGGCCGAGCAGCGGACTATCCGGGGGACGGTCCCCGATAACTTCATCGGGTTTTTTGGAGCAAGCGGGTTTTCGTATACACGGCTGGGGGAACTGCCAGACACTGACACCGCCATCGCTCCCTACGAAGACAGCGTTCTGCCCTGTGACTGTACGGACTGAAAAGGGAGAAGCTGATGTTTGACACCGCTGCCACACTCACCACCTGCCAACAGGCCACGCTCGCCTTGCAACAGGCCGCCGTCACTGCCGCCCATCTCCAGGCCGGGGTTGCCCTGGTGGTCGGGCTGATTCAGGCCGGAGTCGTTGGCTCCGGCATTCGCTCCGTGGCACGGATGGGCGAAGCACGGATGGGCGAACGCCGTGAACAACAGCACGCCGAGCACCACGAAGAAACAATGGAAGTCCTCCGCCAGCAGGGAGAAGCCTTGCGGACGCTGATTGAACGAACCGCACCGGGGAAGGGGGAAGAAAGATGAGCGGTGGGCTTAAGGCCGATCTCCGTTTCGGACCGGCAGGAGAGATAGCGGGCTTTACCGCGGCCGGTCTCGCCGGCTTCAGTGATCTTAATCCGGCGGCCATTGTCCGGGAACTCATGCAAAATTCGTTGGACGCGGCACGCGAGGCCGGGCGGGGTGTTGCCCATATTCGCTTTGAGATGAAAAGGCATGCCCTGAGCGAAGTACCGGGCATTCGGCAGTATCGAAGGGTCTTTGACCGTGCCAAGCAAGCTCAGGAGAAATTGCGGCCTGATGGGACCTTATCGGACCAAGCAAAGAACATCGTGAAGGCTATTCAGCATTGCCTGCGTTCTGAACTGTCTACAACACTGTACATTCTCGACAACGGTATCGGCCTTGATAAAGAGAGGATGAAAGGGATGCTAGCGGATGGGGCTGAGCGTTAAGAGCGAAACCAGTACCGGCGCTGTTGGGAACGGACATCTTACCGTCGTTCCCGCTTCGGACCTGCGATACGTCTTGTACGGCGGCCTCACTAAGCCGGGACACATGATTGCAGCGGGTCACGCCATCCTTGCGTCCCACCAGAGCAAAGAAGGTAAGTCGAGGGGCAAGGACGGCTATTTTGTCAAGGAACTCAAGCAAGACGACCTTTTCGAGCGGTATGTTTTTCCACAGAACAACGAAATTCCTGAGTACATCAAGAGCAGGCTGGAGTGGATCGCTGACCAGTGGCAGTCCGGCACGGTTGTAGCTGTTCCGGGGTTCAATTGTTTTCGTGAACGTGAATCGGACGATTTATGGGGTATTATATCGAACGCCGCGGCGTGTAATTTCTTTGCGGCGTTTGCACGGGAAGAGCTTCAAGTTGAGTTTGCGGGGAGTGAGGGCGATACCAAAGTTCTGAACCATGCCAACATTGACGCCACATTGGCTAAACTCCAGCATCAGAAGCGAACCCGCAGCAAGTTTTTATCTGGCTCCCGGGCATTTGCCGCATCCGAGACGATGCGGACAGGGCAGGACGTGACTGTTGAAACCGAGCTTGGGAACGTTTCTCTGAAATGGCGGGTCGTGGGAGGATGGCAAGACGAACATTGATCTTTGCCGGAATGGGATGTGGATTACGAATAAGCTGCCGGGTAAGCTCCGCGAATCCCATTTTGCTGGACGAAAGCCATTTCACTGTGTCGTACTGCTGGAGGCTGAGGCTGGTGGAAAAATTCACCAGCTCATTCGCAAAGCCGAAGGGCCGCTGCACAATGATGTCGGGTTGAAAAGACTCCAGCAAGCCGAACGGAAGGAGTTGACCGAAGCGATGGAGGCCATAGCCTCTAAAATCCGCGAGATTATCCCCTTGTATGACAGTGAACAATTCAGAGTCCACGATGTTCTGTCGATCAAAACCTACGGCTCTGCCCCGGGCGGGCGGCGCTCTTCGGTAGCGGGCAAATTCCGTGAGGTCCCAAGACGGAGGAGCAGGGCGATGACCGCAGGGGAGGGTGAAGTAGAAGACGGGCCAGAGCCTTCAAGAACCTGAAAACCAGGGAAAAGGAACGACCACGACGGGTCGCCGGCACAGGGGCGGACGTGGCAGCTTTCGCCAGGCGGGTAACGCCCTCCGGCTCCGTGGCCTTTCCGTCCCTACTGGCGCACGATCCTGCCGATTCGAGATCCGCCCTGAAGAACGCTGCCCCGATGGTGAAATCCGATTCGCCTTGGATGAAAGCCTCGATGAAACCTGCGACGACACAGGGGGCGAAGAGTTCGTGAGACTGAAGACTGTCAAGGTCAATGGCAGGGAAAGTGCCCAGGAGCAATCTGACCTGTGATGAAGAAGGTCACGCGCTTGGAGTCCGACTTGGCAGCCTTGATCCTGACAAACCCCTGAACATGGAAATTGATTACGAGCTTCCCAAAGGTGTTGCCGTTTCTCCCGACATTCCGGTGGTGCTCAAGACGGAGATTATTCGCCGCGCTGCCAATTCTGCGAAATAGGAGACCCAGTGATGGCACAGGCTGGCGAAGTTCTCAGAGCGCTTCCATATCCGGTTTTGGAGGACGGCAATCTTTCCTATCCAGACGGAGGCTATACGGCTGAGGTAATCCCCCAGACCGATGACACCGGCGTAACGATCTGTCACAAGATTTCACAGGTCCCTTTTCTGGATCGAGTGATCCGCCAAGGTCAGGCCAAGTACGGGTGCCTGGTTGCGGTTCCTCTCACCGGATACAGAAAGCTGGACCTTTCTGCTGACGCGCTCCAGGATATCAAATGGGACATGGCTGTCGTGGGTGAGCCGCCTATGCTGCGTCCGCTCATTGTTTCCGTCGCTGAATTTCGTGTGCGTCTGGGAAGCGACGACGGGGTAGCGGGAGCGTGGCAGGGGCCAGAGATAACATTTCCCAAAGGTGCACGGTTGGCATTACGCGGCTATTCGAGAACGTCTTCATCCGCTCACGAGCTGCTTGTAATCAATCAGGACCAAAAGATGCCGGCGGGCAGTTTTGAGGTGAGTCAGTGTGAGGAGGAGGGATTTTATTTCCGGGTTTCTGTCGCTTCAGATTTATACCCATTTCTCCAAAATGCCGGAGGGCATGAAAATCATCGTAGGAGCATTCTAACCCATATCGTGAGCCGCTGTTTCGAGATTCTGAAACAGGACTACAGGAGCCAGAGTGAAGAAGAAGATGAGAGGGCGGAATGGGAGCAATTCAGTAATCTCAAGGCCCTGGCTGATGAGTTGCGCCGGCACAATCTGCCCGTTTGGGACGATGAGGATTTTTCTGCTGATAAGGTAGCAACACAACTCTATCCGCATAAACCTTCGGTTGAATTGGAGGAGTAGCATGAACTACAAGCAGTTTGATGACGCCTCCTATACCGCGCTGCGGAAAAACCTTCTCAGGACAAAAGGGTCTGATGAACAAAAAGAGTTTCTGAAAGTCCTGCGCTCCAGCGCTGGTTATTCGGCGTGGATGAAAAAGCGGGTCGAGATAGCAGCCGGCGACGACCTCCCAATCCTTGAGGAGAATCTGACCGAGGCTGAATTCACAAAGCCACCCAAGAGCACCGAGCGACAGATTTTTGAGTTTTATGAGTCCATCCCTCCGGCAAGCGCCTGCCGGGTCGCCTTCTGGGGATTTATGACCTTACGCCATATTGAGAAGGGTCGAATTCAGTCGAGTTTTCTTGCCGCTGACAGTGGCAGTCCGCCGAGCGGTCTTGCACGAATTGACCAGGTTTTGCAGGGCGGCAGTGACAAGGAAATAGATGGGACTGTGCGCAGGGCCTTGCGGCATATGAGCGGACTGCCAGAGGCGCGCGGCAACAGAAGCGTCTATGTGAATTGCCCGTTCGCACGGGCGTGGTGGCGTCGCTATCTGGCTCGTCAGGTGTGCGACAACACAGAGGCAGAATTGACAGCCGTCGCCAAGGTTTTAGGATATTCACAGGAGTATTGGGAAGGGTTGATCAATCTTGTCGTATCAAGAAATTCCATCTTGGGTGACGGGAAGGTGCGTACTGCCCTGATATGGGCCTTATCCGAATCAGTGAACGAAGACGAAAAGAATCCGCTGTTCAAAGCCAAGTCCCTGCAAAAGATGCGGCGACTCATCGGCGTCCGCTCGGCCTCGCAGGAGCTTGGCGTCTTTTCGGTTGCAGAACTCAAAGACCTCATGGAAACATGGATTGCTTCCTCTTTTCCGCAGGAATTCCCTACCTGACGATTCTCATAGCAGGACCGCCACCATGACCGATTTTGAGAGGGCCACCTCAGCCGCCCAACGTGCCGCAACACTTGGGGCCTTGAGGGTCGGCCCTGGGCAGATTGTCGTGCTGGCCGGAGGGCTGCTGTTCATGTAGGGCGAGAGTCGTCGCCGCGGGGCCGAACATGCCGACCACATTTGCTTAGCTGCTTGACATTTCATAATAGGTGTAGGAGAAGTGATGAGTGAGGATAACCAATCGGAGTGATAAGCATGGAACCACATGAGACATCAGTCGGACATGGCTACATCCGGGGTCCGTCCAAGAACAAGTTTTCTGCCCCGGATACGAAAGAGCGGCTTCTTGCCCTTTCCCTTGCTCTGCTCAAATCCGGCTCCCGCACGAAACGGAAGCCGCCAACATGGTGGCAAGCTCTGGCACAGGTCAATACGCCGCCAGGATCATTTTCCATTCGCCCCCCCGCCCCTCCGTATTGCTGGAAGCAGAGGATGATGCTGCGAGACGCCTTGTCACATACTATGGACCAACTGTCCGTGGAGAACAGAGACGATCATGGCTGAGCCTCCGGCAGTTCGAGAAGCTCTGGATCATCTGGCCGAGTTGCTCAGGCAACTACCGGAAGAGGACAAGGCCCAATTCATTCAGGCCGTGACGAAATTTTCCGGTCCGCTTCCACCCCCGGAAGACTTTGCGCAGTATGAGCGTACATTGCCTGACACAGCCAATCGTATTGTGACGATGGCAGAGAAGGCGCTTGATGGGGTGATTGCAGATGCGGCGCAGGCTCGGCGAAATGAACGGCTTCTGCTTAATGGGTCAACGGTCGTCTCGCTTGCACTTCTGGGCGTTGCGGCCGTGGCGACCTGGCTGGAAAATGTCGCGATTGCAATTCCCTTGGGATTAGGGGGATCGTTGACGGCCGTGGTACGCTATCTCTTTGAATGGCTGAAATCACGGCACACGCCCCAGTAAGTCCCGCCTGTCCCGGGGCCGTGCGCCACTGGGCAGCGAAGCCGACCTTCGCCACGCATGGGCCGAGGCACGGACAGTCTGCCAGGCTGACCTCTCTCGCCCCGCTGGTTACTTGACTCCCGGCGGGGAATGGAGGGGAACATGAGCGCAGACAGGCAGTGGCAGACGATCAATGAGGACGGGTTCCGGCTCTATCAGCAGGGGACGTATGAGCAGGCGGAGCAGCACTTTCGTGAGGCGCTGGAGCTGGTTGAGGCGTTTGGCCCAAAAGATACGCGGGTGGCGATGGTGCTCAATAACCTGGCCAACCTGTGCCACAACCAGGGCAAACTCCAAGAGGCCGAACAGCACTATGAGCGGGCGCTGAGCATCCGGCGTGAGCACTACGGCCCGGACCATCCCTTTGTGGCCCAGAGCCTGAACAACCTGGCCTCGCTGTACCGTGAGTTGGGCAAACTGGACGAGGCCGAGACCTTCCTGCAACAAGTCCTGGCGATTGCCGAGGCCCTTGTCGGCCCCGACCACTGGCGGGTCACCAACTGTCTCAATAATCTGGCCGCGGTGTATATGGAGCAGACGCGCTATGAGGAGGCGTCGGCCCTGTTTGCGCGCTCGCTCAGCATCCGCACCCGCTTTTTTGGGCCTGAGCATCATTCGGTGGCAACGGCCCTGTGCGGTCAGGCCGAGGTTGCGGTTGCTCAGGGCCGGGATGCCGACGCCGCCCCGATTTTTCAGCGTGCCCTGGAGCTTCGACAGCAGAAGCTCGGCGCTGACCACCCTGCGGTAGCCCTGCTGATGGAGAAGTACGCCCCGCTGCTGCGCCGGGCAGACCGGGTGGATGAGGCGCTGCGGCTGGAAGCCAGGGCGAGAGCGATCCGTGGCAGGCCGGCTTGAGGCCGGCGGGTGAGGCTAGAGCCGGGTCAGCAGCTCGACCGACGGGGCAAAGAAGTGCGCGCCTGAGACGGCCTGGGTAAAGTCCATCAGGCGGTCGTGGTGGCCGTCGCCGGTAGCGCCGAGCATCCGGTGCAGCATTGTTTCTGGAATATCCAGGTTGCGGGTGTAGGCAATGAAAAACAGGCCGTGCTCGTTCAGCGTGCCGTAGGGAAAACTGTGGCGGACGATCTCCAACTCCTCGCCGTTCTCCTCAATCACGACCCGGCTGATGTGGGCGCTCCGCGGTTTGCTGCCGGCGGGCAGCTCTGTGCTGTCGGCCTTGCTGCGTCCGATGGCCGCTTCCTGTTCCGGCTCGGAGAGGGCGGCCCATGTGTTCAGTTGGTGGACATAGCGCTGGACAAAGACATAGCTCCCGCCGGCAAAGTCGGGGTCCTCGTCACCAATGAGGGCGACTGCCGCCCGCTCTTCGCCTCCTGACGGGTTTTCGGTGCCGTCAATAAAGCCGGTCAGGTCGCGGGAATCGAGATAGCGGAACGCGTGAACTTCGTCAAGGACTTTGACCCGGTCGCCCAGCCGCTTGCCCAGCCGCAGGAGCAGTTCAAAGTTCAGGTCCCGGCGCTTGGAGAGAATATGCAGGAGCACATCCCCGCCGGTGCTCGGCGCGGTTTTGCCGCGGCTGTCAAGAGCGGTGAAGGGCCGCAGCCCCGCCGGGCGTCTGGCCGGGGAGATGACATCCCAGAAGCCTGAGCCAAAGCCGACCGTTCCCACCAGGGCCGCATCCCGGTGGCTTGCGCCAAGGCTGTCGAGCAGGGCCGGGACGCCGGCCAGGATGGTGGCGACAGAGGGGCCGTTGTGTGTTGGCTCGCAGACGCGCAGAACCGCGAACAGGGCATTGTGGCTGGGTTCGGGCACGATGCCGGACTGTGGACTGGGCATGAATCCATAGAAAATCGTTCGGGCTGGTGTGTCAAGCCCTGCAAGTCCTGCAAGCCCTGTTTGAGCGGATCATCTCCCAGCCGTGGCCGGCGGAAAAAAGCTGGTCCAGTCAACCAGGGAATGAGAAGTTCTCCATGTTCATTTTGCCGACAATCGTTCCGCCGGCCGCCAGCAGCCGGGTGACGATGCTGGCGTCAAAGTCAGGGATATAGCCGTCCATGAAGTGCGAGCCAAGGCTGAGCTGGATGCCGGCTACGCTGATATGATCCTTCTCGGTCGGACGGTAGCCCGGGTCTCGGTCGGTAGCGGTGAGGGGCAGTTGGTCTTCCTCAATACGCAGCTCGTGAAAAGACTCAAAGCTGGCGATGTGCTGAGCCATGCGGGACTGCATGCTGCGGGCTTCGGCCTGGCTGAGGGCCAAGCCGAGTGCTCTGCCGTATTCGAGAACATCCTCAATGCCTGGCCGTGGCAACACGCTGTGGCCTCCTGTACTGAGTGTGCTTGGGGGTCCGGTCTGGCGGCCCGGGCTTCGCTCAGCCGGGCTCCAAGTCTGGTCACGATGTCAGCTTCACCAAGGCGACGGTGAGGCTGACCGTCAACCCCACAATGCCGACGGCCATCGCCCACAGGTGGCGGTAGAGGCGCGTTTCCATTTCCGCCAAGTCAATCCTGACTGCGGCGACGTCGGCCTTGAGTTCGGTCTTGGTTTCGCCCAGTTCGGTCCTGACTGCGGCGACGTCGGCCTTGAGTTCGGCTTTGACTTCGCCCAGTTCGGCCCTGACTGCGGCGACGTCGGCCTTGAGTTCGGCTTTGACTTCGCCCAGTTCGGCCCTGACTGCGGCGACGTCGGCCTTGAGTTCGGCTTTGACTTCGCCCAGTTCGGTCCTGACTGCGGCGACGTCGGCCTTGAGTTCGGTCTTGGTTTCGCCCAGTTCGGTCCTGACTGCGGCGACGTCGGCCTTGAGTTCGGTCTTGGTTTCGCCCAGTTCGGTCCTGACTGCGGCGACGTCGGCCTTGAGTTCGGCTTTGGCTTCGCCCAGTTCGGCCCCGACTGCGGCGACGTCGGCCTTGAGTTCGGTCTTGGCTCCGCCCAACTCGGTCTTGGTGGCGATGTTCTCGCCGAGAGCGTCGCCAATCGTGACAACGACGGCTTCGGCCAGGGGTTCATCGGCCCCGGCTTCCCGGAGCGCCTTGACGGCTTTGTGCGTATCGAATGCGAGACCGGCCATGCGTTCTGTCCTACTGCACGCCGCCCGGATCGTCAAGGCTGAGCGCCGAATCTGATGACGGCTTTTCGGGAGGGGCGGAGCTGTGCTAAAGTAGAGATATGAACCTGCCTGTCTGCCGGCAATGGCGGGCAGGCGCTAAGGAGGGTGTTTATGGCTCAGAAAGGCTTTTCGCATCTTGGTATGTCCACCTTGGACTTGGACAAAACCCGTGACTTTTACGAGAATATCCTGGGCTTCAAGCCGGTACGCTGCGATACGATCACGGTGAAGGAGGGCGGGCAGATCCGGCACATCTTTTTTGATACCGGCCGCGACCAGCTGTTGGCCTTTATGGAGGCCCGCGATGTGCCGGGCGTGCCCAGGGAATACGACACCGGTATCAACCGGGGGCTGGGCGTGCCGAACGCCTTTTATCATTTTGCATTTGAGGCCGGGACCGAGGCCGGTCTGGAGGCCAGGCGTCAGGAGTTGCTGGACAAGGGCGTGGCCGTGTCCGAGGTGGTTGACCACGACTGGGCCAAGTCAATCTATTTCAAAGATCCCAACGGCCTGCAACTGGAGTTCTGCTGTCTGACGCGGGATTTTGTTGACGACGATGCGGTTATGCAGGAGCGCTTCCAAGCCTCAATCCGGGCGCTGGGTCTTGACGATACGAGCGAGATCAAGGCGACTGCCTGAGCCGGGCTGGTGCGAGCGGGCCGCTCAGTCGGCGGTCCTGTCCAACAGGCGGTCGACCATTGCCTTGTGCTGCTTGACCGCCGGCGAGCGTGTAGAAGCGGGCGCGGGTGAAATTGGGGTCGCCGGCGTAAAACCATTCGTACTGGAGTTGGCGACTGCCGAACCGCTCGCCCAGCATGTCCCAGGCCAGCTTGAAGAGTTGAATGCGCGCTCGGGCCGGCAGGTCCTTGCCAGCCGGGTATTGTTCAAGGCAGGCCGCAATGTCGGGATTCTGGAGGTCTTTCCCGGTCGGGGCCAGGATCACAGGCCGCTGCCACTGAGTTGCCGCAGGACTTCGGCCGCCCGCATATGGGCTTGGGGCAGAAACACCCCCAGGCTTTCCGATACTCTGGCACCGCTGTGAATACCCGTCAGAACCCCTGCCCGCGTCTATTGCCGCATGGCCGCGATCACGTCGCGCACGCCTTTGTCCTGCTCGGCGTAGTCAAGCTTTTCCATGCCGAGGTAGGCGTTGGGGTAGCGCACATATTCGGCCGGGTCGTTATCGCAGTAGACTTCGAGTTCGTAGCCGTCCGGGTCTTCAAAGTAGACGCTTCTGGTGATGCCGTGGTTGACCGTAAAGTGAACCGGCACGCCTTTTTCCTTGAGTTCTTCATAGGCGGCCTTGAGTTCCTGCTGGTTGCTGAGGCGGAAGGCGATGTGGGCCAGCCCGATCGCCTTGGGGTTCGGGGCCTCGGCCGTGGAGCCGATTTCAAACAGGGCCAACTCGTGATGATCGCGGCCGTGGTTGGCCAGGAAGACGGCCCGAATCTCAGGCACATCCTTCATGATCTGCATACCCAGGACTTCGGTGTAGAACTTGCGCGAGCGGTCCAGGTCACGGACCTTGATAACGGCGTGGCCAATACGTTCGGGGCGAATCATGGGGAACCTCCTTTGTGGGACATGGTGTGAGCCCGTGTGTGTCTGATGCCTTACTTAGCACTATTCCAGCCGGGCTGACCAGGGCGGGCTGCGTGGTGCGCCCTCAGCCGGAGATGGAATTTGGCAGGGTCCTCGCCGAACTGCTTGAGGATCTGTATCGCCAACTGCACACAGCTATTGCTGTTGCCGTGTGAATACACATAGATGCCGTTCGGCAGCTGCGTATAGTAGGCAGCCTTCTCTATCGGAGGTTGTACAGTGAGTAGGGGGGTGCTCCCCTTCCAGCAAGCCGGGCAATCTCTGCGTGTCACCCGGCCTTGTTTAATAAGCTCCTTCGCAATAGCGACGACAAGGCCCTTCCATGATCTGATAGGGACTTCCACCCCCGAAGACATTTTCACAAGGTTGGGCTTTCTGTGCTTGAGTGATTGGGACACACATCTTGGAAGCGAGATGACCTCACTGGCCGAGGCCAGCTTCTTGTTCCATCCCTCTTCCCTTTCATCCACCATACTTGCTGAGCGCAAGCCCGCAGTCACCTCCTCATGGCGGTCGCCCATGCCCTGCTCCCACATCAGGATGTCAGCCTTCGCCTTGAGCACAAAGGCCCGACTGTACATCCGTTGGCGGAACAAGGCTGCGACCTCATCTGAACCCCCGCGTTCTTTGAGGAGTTCCTCAGTCTCAAGGAACTCGTCTAACTCCTCCTTGATCATTTCGAGCGTATATTCTTTCGCCATCATGTCCTCCTTTCTATCCTGTCCAGTGCTTCCACATACAGTTCAGTCACCACTCTGCTCATGGTGCAAAGATAAAACCAATGGACAAGGAGGGCAACTGACCGGGCTTGAGACGGGCTGTGAGACTATTGACAAGTCCAGTGGGGGTGATGCTAACTAACAGAATCGGCAGAGCCCGCCACAAGAGGCGTCCCCTGACAATGATTGTCAAGAAAAAAGATTCGCTGCAACTCCAGATAGACGAGTTGAACGCGCTGTCAGCACTAGACCTGCCATATAACAAACGGGAGATGGTCAAAAAAGAATTGAAACTCCTGCGCTCAGGTGAAAGAGGTGAAAAGGACTCTGCCTATTACATTGATTTTTATTGGCAAAACTCAAAAGACTGGGCCATTCTGCACGATCTGCGCCTGGAGGATGCTGGCAATGTCGCCCAGATTGACCATCTGCTCATCAATCGTTTCCTGGAGTTCTTCGTTATCGAATCAAAGCACTATAGCCAGGGTCTCAGAATCTCGCAGTCCGGGGAATTTTCGTTCTTTTTCAACGGGCGCGCCCAAGCGATTCCCTCACCTATTGAGCAGAACAAACGCCATGTCTTTTTTCTGGAACAGTATCTGGAGGATCAGGCGTTCATGCCAAAACGGCTATGGGTCAAGATCGAGCCCCTCTTTGAAAGTATTATTCTGGTATCGCCGACATCCCAGATCATACGGCCCTCCCCAGCTACCTTCGATACCAGTATGGTCGTGAAGTCTGATATGTTGAAAGCCAGGCTTGAGAAGCGCTCGTCAATCCTTTCCAACCTGGACCGTCTCGCCGGGATCGTCAGGCAAAACACGCTCCGAGGCATTGCCCGTTCCCTGGCCTTGCGGCATTGCCCCGCTCGTATTGACTATCGAAAGAAGTTCGGAATCCCCGCTAAGGCCACACCGAGTACCACGGTCAGCGGCAGAGCGGCTTCAAGCCCGGTGGAACGCAAGGCCGAACAGCGACAGAGCCCGGAAACCGGTCGCTACTTCTGTGCAAGATGTAAAAAGGGTGTATCGGAGAAGGTCGCGCGGTTTTGCTTTCAGCACAAAGCGCGCTTCGGCGGCGCAGTCTATTGTTTCGGCTGTCAAAGGGGTATTTCTGCCGGGAAATCGAGATCCTCGGCTCATCTGTAGGTGAAGGTTCTGCTTTCTCAATGCGCGGCCCTTTTCCTGCTCTTCTTGCGTTTGACCCGGGTCAGCAGCGAGACATAGCTGATGCCGTCCCGGTTGTCCTGGGTGGTGGGGAGCTGATGTTTGCGCCAGCCGGGAAAGCCGCCCAGCATGACACGCACATCGCGGTAGCCGGCTTCGGCCAGCTTGTGGGCCGCCTGACCGGCCCGCTCCCCGTCGTCGCAGCCGGTGATCAGCGGCGCGTCTTTGGCGTACAGGTCTTCCACCACCTGGAGAAAGCTCTGGTTGGGGAAGACCGCTTTAGTGGTGGGATGGAAAAAGACCAGCGGGATATTCACCACCCTGCCCTTGGGGTGGCCGGTGGAAAACTCGGCCACCGTCCGCACATCGACATAGGTCACGGGATGCTCGCCGCTCAGGGCGGCGCTGACTTCCGGGGGGCTCATAGCCGGGTGATTCATACGCAGGCTCCTTACGACGCTGAGGCGGCTCAGGCCACGCTTTCGAAGCTGTCGAACTCGTTGACCAGAGGCGGAATAATCCGGCAGCGCTCGCGGCCGGCAGCCGGCGGCTGGCCGTTCAGGCGGTAGACGATACCGCCGGCATCTTCTGTCACGGTGATCTCTTCAAGGTGATGGTGCATATACGGGCCGTCCGGCGACAGGGCAAAGAGACATTCCAGAACTTTGCGGGCGGGCAGTTTGCCCAGTGTGGGATGTAACAGGGCCTCGGTTGGTTTACTGTCACTCATGCGGCTGGTCTCCTTCGGCGTCTCGGATATTTCTCTTCCTCCATACGTCTTTTTTCCTTGACAGGCAATCAAGAACCGGATTACATGGCGAATACGGAAGGAGGGCCGTATGTCTGCGTCACCCCAGAAAGAGATGGCCAATGGGGAGGTCTGGTATCAACCGGGCGAAAAAGTCCCCAACGTCAACACAAAGCTCTTTGCCCTGCAAAACCTTTGCACCGATTGCAAAATCTGCGAGGTGGCCTGCTCGCTCATCCACTCGCCCGAGGGGGAGCTCAATCCGCTGTGGACCCGCATCAAAATTGAGCATGTGCCGGCCGTAGATACGCGGGTCAGCAAGGATGGCTTCGGCTTTGTGGCCGAGATCTGCCACCACTGCGCCAACCCTCCGCCGTGCGCCAAGGTGTGCCCAACGGACGCCTTCTACTATGACCCCGTCACCCAAGCCGCCATTATTGACCAGGACCGGTGCATCCAGTGCATGGAATGTGTGCCGGCCTGTCCGTTTGACACGGTTTTTGTCGCTCCCAGCGGTGAGGTGCTCAAATGCGACCTGTGCGGGGGCGACCCGGCGTGTGTCAAGGCGTGCTCAACCCGGCCTGAACTGTTGAACGCGGGAAAACAGTACAACCGCTCAAGTGTGCTGTTCTTTGAGGAAAAGGCGGCGTTCAGCGCCATACTGCGCCAAACGCCAGAGCAACGGGATGAAGTCGGCATCATGCAAGCCATGCTGTCAAAGGGGAAAATCAGCAGCTCTGCCTGACGCTCGGAGCGGGCCGGATAACCCGGATAACAAGGAGTCTCAGCTATGGAAAGTCGTCTACTGCGGGTTGATTTAAGCGCCAACGAGATCAAGACCGAGGTGATTCCCCACTCGCTGTTTGAGCGTTGGATTGGTGGCTCGGGGGTGAACAACTGGATTATGTGGGAGCATTTCCTGAACCACGATATCAACTGTGATCCGCGCGGGCCGGACAATATCTTTGTGTTTGGCGTCGGGCCGCTGGCCGGCACCGGAGCGGGTATTGGGGTCAAGGGCCGCATTACGTTCAAAAGTCCATGTTACGGGATTTTTGGCGACTCGACCGGTGGCGGCAAGTTCCCCTACGCCATTCGCTTCAGCGGCTATGACTATATTGCCGTGACCGGCAGAGCGCCCAGGCCGGTCTATCTGCATATTGCCAATGACGAGGTGACGATCTGTGATGCCCGACACCTGTGGGGGAAGGACAGCTCAGAGACGCACGCCGTGCTGCAAAAAGAGTTGGGGGACTATCCGTCACAGGCGTACACGCTGTCCATTGGTCAGGCTGGTGAGAACCAGGTCGGCATTGCCGGTGTGATCTCGGACGGCTGGCGGATTCACGCCCGCTGCGGCGGCGGGGCGGTGATGGGCTCCAAGAACCTCAAAGCCATTGCGGTCCAGGGCAATCTGGGCATCAAGGTCGATAACCCCAAGGGTCTGCTGGACTGGTCGGACGATTTTCGTAACAAAATTGACACGAATGAGGCTGGCTACGGCTTTAAGCGGCGGGGTACGCTGGGGGCGGTAGAGATGTACCAGCGGATCGGCGGCAATTTCTGGCGCAACAACCAGGGCAGCCTGTTCCGGGGCGAAGAAGTCCGCTCCGACAACTGGGTCAGGAAGTACCACAAATACTCCGAGGTCTGCTCCTCTGACTGCTACATCGCCTGCGACGGTCGGTATAAGATAGAGGGCCATGAGTCAGACCGGGCCGGAAAATATATTGGTGAGTCCTTCCGCCATCCCGAGTATCTGACCACCGGCAGCAGCGCCGGGGCGCTTGACGTCCGCGACTGGGCAGAAGTGGCCCACTGGGGCAAGATCACCAACGAGTACGGCATTGATAACCAGGACCTGAGCTGTTCCATCAGCTTCATCATGGAGTTGAGGCAGCGGGAGCTGATCTCCGACGCCGACGTGGCCGAACTGTTCGGCAAACCCCAGCGGCTCGAATGGGGCAACATGGACGATATTGAGAGCCTGGTGCGGAGTGTGGTCTACCAGGAGAACCCGTTCGGCTGGATGTTCCGCGATGGAGCCTACTGGGGGGCGCTGCGCTACTCCGGGAAGATGGGCCAGAACTTCATGAAATACGCTATCTACGGCAAGGGCGGGGCCAGCTTCACCGAAGAGATGCGGCCGTTTCCGACCTGGATGAACAATATGGCGGTCGCGTCGCGCGGGGCCGACCATCTCAAAGGCATTGGCCTGATCGAAAAATTCCAGCGCAAAGACCTGTCCAAAGCGTATTTTGGGACACCAATCGCCGGCGATCCAACCGTGCCCGACCTCAAAGGTGCCTGCACCGCGGTTATTGAGAATCAGGTGGCGCTGATCAACTCCTACGGGGTGTGCATATTCCACTGGCTGCTTGACCCGCTGGGCTATGCGCCGGAGAGCTACTACGGCAAAGCCTACGCCGAGGTGACCGGAATCGACCGGACCAAGGAAGAGTTGATGCGGGACGGCGAACGGATCTGTAACCTGGAGAAAGCCTTCAACTCGCGCCTGGGGATGCGGCGGGAACACGACACCATCTGTGAGCGCTGGATGCACGAGCCCACGCCGGAAGGCATGTACGAAGGCCGGGTGGCGGCCGATATGTTTGACCAGGTCCTGGACGAGTACTACGAGTGGCGCGGCTGGGACAACACAACCGGTCTGCAAACGCGCTCCAAACTCGAAGAGTTGGGTCTGGAAGACGTGGCCGATGTACTGGCCGCGGACAGAGCCCTGGCCGGCGAACAGGGTCGCAAGCCGGTGCGGGTGCTCAAAGCGCCGATCGATGAGCCCGGTCTGCCGGACTAAAGCCTGGAGGCCCTTTCCTGTCGGAGGAGGGCCGCTCAGCAACAGGGGACCCTGGCGTGATTACGGTACACACAGAATATCAAGCCCGTTTCCGGGAAATTACCCAGGTGGCGGGAGAGAGCTTTCAGTTGGAGCAGCCGCTGGTGTCTGAGTTGGCCGAGCTGATGACCCGGAAATACGGCCCCGAGATGCAGGCGCTATTGATCGATCCTGACACGAACGACCTGAACACCAAGGGCACGCTGTATCTCGACTCACAGGGCAATCGGGTTTTTATTGACGATAGCCTGGAAGACGGCGAGACGGTCATCTTCATGGTCGGTATCGCCGGCGGCTGAGGCGCGCCTTCCCCATGTGGCCGATGCGCGCCGGGCCGGCCTACTCTGAAGGAGCAGCCTCCCCGCCGATAAAGACAATATGCCCGGCTTCGTTCTGGGCCTTGATGCGGGCTTCAAGTGCCGCCGGCAGCGTAATCGTTCGCTCGGTCGGAAACTTGTCCCGGTATAGATGGGGGCGCAGATAGAACTCTTCGGGGCTGTTCACCCCGGCTTGGGTTTTGAGCGGCACTGGAAACCAGCCGCGACGCATGAAGTCAGGATTGAAGAACACATCCTTATCCGCCTGGCTCCACTCGCGCAACTCCATCGCATCGTGCACCCCGTAGGAATAGAAGTCCTGCTGCGGGTCCCACCACAGGGAGAGCAGATTGTGATAGCCCCGCTCCTTGAGTGCGGGGTTCATCAGCTCGGCGAGGCGCTCTTCAATCAAGACAAGCTCGCCCTCCGGGCCATAGGCCTCGATGCGCAGGGGATAGAAGTATTCCTGGTCAACCCAGTACAGAATCCGGGGCGCGTAATAGCCGGGCAGCCAGTCCTGTTTTGCCGTGGCCTCCATCACATAGGTGCGGACGCCCCTGTCTTCGGTGTAGTAGGGGTAGGCTTCGCCCATCAGCTTGAGGTCTGAGGCCGGCACGTCGATAAAGGAGCCGTCTTTTGCGCGCAGGGTCATGAATCGCCGGGTGGTTGGAAACCGGGCGGTCTCGTACAGCACATCGGTACCAATCACCCGCCACGAGAACTCCCAGGCGTCACGGCCTAAAAAGTCGTCATAGGCGACCGGCTGGTTGGGAAATTTGTCTTGACGCCGCGGCTGGGGAAAGCGACGCACGCGGCGCAGGGTCGGCGAGTAGCCGAACATGTCGGCCTTCTTGGTGAGCTCTTTATCGGTCCGATAGGTGGTAAACAGCAGTTGGTTGCCGTGCTTTTCCGGCGGAGCGATATCCTGGCTCAGCCAGCGTGAGAAGATGTCGCCGGGTTTGGCCCGAATCTGGCCCATCAGGCCGGCCGGCTCCTGATATTGGACCAGGACAATAATCTGGTTAATGAACAAATAGCCGGTCGGGGTCAGGGTGCCGCTGTCTTCGATCTGGACACAGTTCCAGCGTGGCATATGGGGGAATTCCATCGCGCGAAAGCCGATTTCTTCGGGCGTGTAGGGCGGCTCAAAGGGGTAGGGCTCTGCCGGCATATACGGGATGGTGGCATCGCGCGGCGTATCGGTCGAAAAGTCGAGACGCTGAAGTTCTTCGGGCATCAGCTCTGACACAAGCCTCCAGCTCCGTTCGGCCGGCGTGTCGGCGGCCGAGGTCGGCGCATGGAACACAAGGATTGCGGCGAAGAGGCACACAAGGCGTCGGTAAGCGTTGGACATACAATTCCTCCTGCTGAACACCTGTCCCAGTATACCACATTCGTCGTCAGGGTGGGAGAGGGCCACATCGGAGCGCACGAGACTGGTCGGGTGAGCGGCGGGGCTGTCCCTGACAGTTGATCTCTGCGCGCAGAGGTTTAGGATAGGCTTGGTTGAGTACTCTGGGGCTGGTCCCATGAGAGGAAGGAGGGTGTATGAAACAGCTCCGTGTTATTACCGATAAATGCACGGGCTGCGTGCAGTGCGAGCTGGCCTGCGCGTTTGTCCAAACCGGGACTTTTCAACCGGCCCGCTCTGTGATCCGGGTCCACATCTTTGACGAGCAGGCCGTGTACTCGCCCTACACCTGCTTTCAGTGCGAAGAAGCCTGGTGTCTGACCGCCTGCCCGGTCAACGCGATCGCTATTGACCCTGACACGGAGGCCAAGGTCGTTATGGACGATGTGTGTGTCGGCTGTGCCGTCTGCACGGTGGCCTGCCCCTATGGGACGGTTTTTTACAATCCAGACACCCGTAAGGCCCTCAAGTGTGACCTGTGCGGCGGCGAGCCGGCCTGCGTCCACTCGTGCCCGACCGGTGCCCTCGAATATGTGGACATGGAACAGGCCGACTGGTTGAGCGGCTGGGCGGACCGGGTCAATCATGGTTTCAAGGTGCCCGAATCGGCTGACACATAGGGAGGCGGCGTATGGCAAACGGATGGACAGGAACGGTGCTGCGTATCAATCTGACGGAGCGGACCGTCACCAAAGAGCCTCTGAACGAACAGTGGGCCAGAGAGTATGTTGGCGGACGCGGGCTCGGTGCCCGCTATCTGACCGAGGAGATGGACCCGACGGTTGACGCGCTCGCCCCTGACAACAAGCTGCTGTTTGTGACCGGCCCGCTGACCGGAACCAGCGCGTCGTGCGGGTCGCGCTACATGGTTGTCACCAAGGGGCCGCTGACCAACGCGATCACGACCTCGAATTCGGGCGGGTACTGGGGGCCGGAACTCAAGTTTGCCGGCTATGACCTGCTTATTGTCGAAGGCCGGGCATCGTCTCCGTGTTACCTGTGGGTCTATGACGAAACGGTCGAAATCCGCGAAGCCGACCACCTGTGGGGCAAAACGGTCTGGGAGACCGAGGAGCATCTGCGCGCCGAGCTGGGCGTGCCCGACACGATTATCGCCAGCATCGGCCCAGCCGGTGAGAACCTGGTGCGCTTTGCCTGCATCATGAACGATCTGCACCGGGCGGCCGGCCGCTCCGGGGTTGGCGCGGTCATGGGCTCAAAAAATCTCAAGGCGATTGCCGTGCGAGGGACCGGCGGGGTCACGCTGGCCAACCCGCCGGCCTTTATGAAAGCCATGTGGGAGATGAAAGAAAAGCTCCGCGAATCGCCCGTCACCTCGCAGGGTCTGCCGGTGTACGGCACCGAGGTCCTGGTCAATGTCATCAACGAACACGGCGCGCTCCCGACCCGCAACCACCAGCAGTCGGTGTTTGAAGAGGCCGAAGACATCAGTGGAGAGACGCTGACCGAGACGCGGCTGGTGGCCAATAAAGCCTGTTTCTCATGTGCGATTGCGTGTGGACGGGTTTCAACCCTGCCGGGCGAGGCATCAAGCAAATACGAGGTCAGCACCAGCCCACGCAACTGGAAGATCGCCGGCGAAGGACCGGAGTATGAAGCCGCCTGGGCCATGGGCTCGGAGTGTGGCATCGGCGACCTGGACGCCCTGATCAAGGCCAACTGGTTATGCAACGATCTCGGCATGGACTCGATCAGCTTTGGCGCGACAGTGGCCGCGGCAATGGAGCTGTACGAAAAGAAAGTCGTGTCGCTCGAACAGACCGGGATTCCGCTGGATTTTGGTAGTGCCGAGGCGCTGCTGAGCATGGCCGAGCGGATCGCCTATCGTCGGGGTTTTGGGGCCGAGCTGGCCGAAGGCTCAAAGCGCATGACCGAGAAGTTCGGCCGTCCAGAGTTCTTCATGGGCGTGCGCGGTCAGGAGTTTGCCGCCTATGAAGCCCGCGCGATTCAGGGCATGGGCCTGGGCTATGCCACCTCGAACCGGGGCGCGTGCCACCTCAAAGCGTATACGGTGGCGGCTGAGATTCTGGGTCTGCCGCGGCAGATGGACCCCAACGACACCGAAGGCAAGGCCGAAATCACCAAGCTGTTTCAGGACGCTACCTCAACGGTTGACGCAACCGGGCTGTGTCAGTTCCTGACCTTTGGCGTAGGGCTGGAAGAGATGCTGCCGCAGTTGGCCGCGGCCACCGGGGTCAATTTCAGTCTCGAAGAGTTGCTGACCATTGGCGAGCGGATCTGGAATCTGGAGCGACACTGGAACGAGCGGGCCGGAGTGGGCAGCGGCGCAGACATCCTGCCCAAGCGGATTCTGGAGGAACCGCTGCCGTCCGGCCCGGCCAAGGGCAAGGTCAACCGTCTGGGCGAGATGCTGCCCGAGTACTATCAGCTGCGCGGCTGGGATACAGACGGCAGGCTGACGCCGGAGAAGCTGAAAGAGTTGGGCTTGGACGAAGCCTGAGGGATCAAGCGATGGCACAACATATCATTATTGGCGCGGGCCCGGCAGGCGTGGCCGCGGCCGAAACGATTCGGGCCTGCGACCCTGCCGCGGCGGTCAGCCTGATCTCCGGCGAACCGGTCTACTCCCGTATGGTGCTGCCGTATTATCTGGCCCGGGAAATCCCGGAAACGCATGTCTTTACCGGCGCTGAGGACTATTTTGCCGAGCGGAATATCGAGGCGCTGCTCGGCACCACGGTCACACGGGTCAATGGCGCGCAAAAGACGGTGACGCTCAGCGACGGTACGACCCGCGCGTTTGACCGCCTGCTGATAGCGACCGGTTCGTCCGCCCGGCAGCCACCGGTTCCGGGCAATAACCTGGAGGGAGTGTACTCGTTCTGGACCCTGGACGATGCGCAACAGGTGATCGCCAAAGCCCGGGCCAGGCCGAGCGCGGTGCTCATCGGCGCGGGCTTTATTGGCTGTATCGTCCTGAACGCTATGGCCAAACTGAACTGGAAGCTGTCAGTGGTGGAAGCGGAAAGCCAAGTCCTGCCACGGATGCTGGACGCGACCGGTGCCGGTGCGGTGGAGGGCTGGCTTGTAGCCCGTGATATCGCCGTCCATACCGCCGCCCAGGTCCAAGAGATTCGGCGCAACGACGGTGGGAAACTGTCGCTGTCGCTCAGTTCAGGACAGACGCTTGAGGCGGACCTTGTCATCATGGCCACCGGCATTCGCCCCAATGTCGCTTTTCTGGACGGTTCGGGGGTCACTGTCGAACTTGGCGGTATCCCGGTTGACGACCAGATGCAGACCAATATCCCGGGGATTTATGCGGCCGGCGAC
Organism: uncultured Binatia bacterium (SeqCode); assembly: GCA_965242605.1. Classification (GTDB taxonomy): domain Bacteria; phylum Desulfobacterota; class Binatia; order Bin18; family Bin18; genus JAAXHF01. The sequence goes on from CBDESS010000001.1 coordinate 1,615,829, forward strand.
GTCGCGATTGGACCGGATATTCTGGCCGGCCGAACCGGCCACGACACCCCCGCTACCGCCCACGCCATCCAGCCGACCGCGGTTGACCACGGCCGGATTGCCGGGGCCAATATGGCCGGCCACGAGACCCATTATCCGGGCAGCCTGCTGCTTAACGTCCTCGACGTGGTCAAGTTGCACTGCGCCAGCTTCGGCCTGTGGCGGGACGAGGGGTACGACACCACACGGGTGTTCAACCCCAGCCGACCGCTCTACCGCAAGTATGTGTGGTACGAAGACCGCATCGTTGGTGCTCTGTTTGTCGGGCCGATTGACGACGTGACGATGCTGAACGATGTGGGCATGGTCAAGGGCTTGATTCAGACCCAGCAGCCCCTCGGCGAGTGGGCCGCCTACATCAAGGCCCACCCGACCGATATCCGCCGTGCCTATGTTGCCAGCGGGGCGGCCCAGACCCTTATCGGGCAGACGCTGCTCGGTGCGCCGTCCCGTGACCGCGCCTATCGGGTTGACGGCAAAACGCCGCCGGCCTGGGATAAGACCGCCACTCACACACCGCTGGTCAGCGCCCAGTCCGAGCGCTACCGTGCCCTGAGTCCGACACCCACGCCGGGGATTGGAAAGGCCGACTGATGGAAGTCAAACTCAGGCTGTTTGCCACCTTGCGCAAAAAGCTGCCGGCCGGCACCAAAGCCGGCAAGGCAGTCCTGACGCTCGGCCAGGACGCCACCATACGCGACGTGATCCAGCAGCTCGACATCCCGCAAGACCTGGCCCAGATGGTGCTGGTCAACGGCGAACAGATCCGCGAGTTTGACCGGGCCCTGGCCGACGGCGACAGCCTGAGCATCTTCCCGCCGCTGGCCGGTGGTGCGGGGTAGTCCTCACGAGAAGAACGATGGCCGTGACGGGCCGCATGGAAACAGGCCCCAAGGTCATGTCCGGGGAACCGCGTATTCGCCGAACACTCTGCAAGGTCTGCGTTTGCGCTGGTTGTGGGACGTGCTATAGCAGCCGAGGTGTTGCGTGACTTCCTGACCGCCTGCCAATTTCTGACCTGCCTCTACTTCATTCGCCCGCCGGTGCTCAACCATGCCCATTTTGGTCGATCGGGGGTCTTTTTTCCGCTGGTCGGTCTGCTGCTCGGAGCCACGGTCTGGGGCGTGGACAGCCTGCTGCGCCCGATGCTGCCGGTCGGCCTGCTGAGCGGGGTCTCGGTCGTCCTCTTGGGCCTGTTGAGTCGTGGCTTGCAGCTCAGAGGTGTGGCCGCTAGCGCGGTTGGACTGCTGGGCCGTAAATCGCGGGCCCGCCGTCTGGCTGACATGAAAAACCGCCCCTGGGGCCTTGTCGGGGTGACAGCACTGGTGGCTATCGTGAGCCTGAAAGCGTTGGCTTTTGCCTGTCTTGATACTGGCTACCGGGGGGCGGCGGTGCTCTTATGTCCGATGTTGGGCCGCTGGGCGTGTGTGGTGATGGCCTATAGCTCGCGTCCGGCCGGCAGCCACGGCCTTGGCGCAGCGTTTGTGCGGGGCGTTGAGTTTCGGGAGTTTGGCGCGGCCAGCGTGACGACGCTGCTCCTGATGTTGAGCCTGGTAGAAGTGGGCGGCTTGCTCGTCTTCCTGGGGCTGGCGAGCGTCATGATCGGCTGGGTCTTATACTGTAATCGGCGCTTGGACGGGGTGACCGGAGATGCGATCGGAGCGCTGGGCGAGATCGTGGAGACGGGGGCGGTGTGTCTGTTTGCGGTGCTGGAGAGCGCGGTCGGGTGAGTGCGGTGCGCGGAGGAAGGACGCGGGGTGCGCTCAACACCCCGCTTGACGGGCCTAGGTGGCGAGCTGGACCATTTCGGGCTGGGAGAGTCCGGGCTGAACAGGGATGCTCTGGCTCATCTCAAGCTCGGCCGTTTTCTGGTGCTGAACGACGATTTGTTGTTCTCTCCACTCTTGGAGAGCTTCGCGCATCCGCCCGGGATGGATACCAAGGATTTCACAGACATTCTCAAACGAGAAAAACCAGTGGGGGTCGGTTGACTCGATCCATTCCTGGGCTTCCTGGAACAGACGACGTTCGTGTGGTTTCCGTGCCAGCAGATAGGTCTGGAAACAATGCACCGCATCCTCTAGCATAGCCAGGAGGAGGCGCTCTTCTCCTTGCAAAGGTTTTCTTCCCAGAACGCTGAAAAACTGTTCTGGGAGAAGGGTGTCCGGCTCAAACATAAATCCTCTCCTTACCGCAGCGCTATGAGTGAAGGGCTGCACCCCGCTGCCCATGTGTGAGCCTGGCAGAATAACGAAATCTGAGCTATAAGTAAAGTGAAAAAACCTTCATCTCATTATTAGGAACATGCATATTGAAACGCTCAAGGTTTTTTGTGATCTGGCCAAGACGGGCAGCTTCTCGCTGGCAGCCTCACAGAATTTTGTGACCCAGTCTGCGGTCAGTCAGCAGATTCGGAGTCTTGAGGAGCGCTACGGCCGAGAGCTGGTTGAGCGCTCCAAAGGCAATGTCCGGCTCACCGAGGCCGGCCAGGTGTTCTATGAGGTCGGCCAGGAGATTCTCCAGAAATATCGGGAGATTGGGGACAGCTTGCACAGCCTGTCGCGATCGGTGGCCGGCACGGTGCGGGTTGCGACGGTGTATAGCGTCGGCCTGTACGAGCTGTCCTCCCCGCTCAAACGCTACCTCCAGGCTTTTCCTGAGGTCAATATTCACCTTGAATATACCCGGGCCAATAAAATCTATGATGAGGTGAGCCGTGGGGATATTGACCTGGGTATTGTCGCCTATCCGAGTAAGCGCCCCCGGATTCTGGTCACTCCTTTTCGTGAGGATCGCCTTGTACTGATCTGTGACCCCCAGCATCCGTTTGCGACCTTGTCTGAGCTGTCAATTACGCAGCTCAATACCGAAAAGTTCGTCGGCTTTGAGCGTGATATTGCCACCCGACGGGCCTTGGACCGCATCTTCCGGCAGAATGGCGTCAAGGTGCGGTATGTGATGGAGATGGACAATATCGAGACTATTAAGCGCGGGGTCGAGATTGGGGCCGGGGTGTCTATCGTGCCGGAGCCGGCCATTGGCCAGGAAGTAAAAAATGAAACCCTGGTTGCGGTGCAGATTCGGGATGAAGCCCTGACCCGCCCGCTCGGTATTATTTCCAAACGGGGGCGGCAGTCTACGCCTGCCGTACAGGAGTTCCTGGGTTTTTTACAGGAAAAAACCGCCCGGCTGCCAAAGGAGAACGCTGACCAGGCCGGCCGGCCGCTTGACGGTCTGGTGTGAAGGGGGCCAGGCCCATGTTCTGCGAGAGAGAGGAGAAGTGCGGCTATGGATGGCTTGGTGACTGATTCGGTTTCCACGGTGCTCAGGCAGGCGCGCGAGCAGCGAGGTGTCTCTCTGCCAGACGCGGCCCGGGCGGCGAATGTTCCTCTGTCCTATCTCCAGGCCCTGGAGGCCGGCGGCGACTATCGTCTGCTGGTTGACCCGATGTACCTCATCCCGTTTCTGCGGACCTACGCCGTCTATCTGGGCCTCAATCCAGATGACACGGTGGGGCAGTTTGTCGCCGAACTGCAAAAGACCACGATCAGTCCGGTCAGAACTCCGCTTGACGAACCCCTCAGTCCTCTGAGGCCGGCCCGGCTTTCGGCCTGGACTGTGCCGCTGGTGGTGCTGGTGGGCGGCTTGGTCGGTGTCGGGCTTATTGTCCAGTCCATTGTGCCGCCTGCTTGGCGGGCGGAAGAAGAGGAACCGGCCGGCAGTTCGGTCGTGGCTGAGGCAGTGCCGGCCGACCCCGCTCCCAGCGGCGAGCGGCCGCCCATCAGCGAACAACAGCCCCGTGTGGAAATCTCGCAAACCCCAGAACCGGCCCCGCTGTCTGCCCCGCTGGCATCTGAGCCGCCAGAGCCGGCCGTCCAGACTGCCGGGCTTCATCAGCTCCATGTCCGCGCGCTGGAAACAACCTGGCTACATGTCATGATTGATGATGGACTCCCCCAGGAGGTCCTGCTTCAACCTGGCGAGCAACTGCGCTGGGAAGCGAACCGGCATTTCATCCTGACGGTCGGCAACGCCGGAGGGGTAGAGATCTCATTTGACGACGAGCCGTTCCGCCGGCTGGGAGGGTCTGGGGAAGTGGTTCGCGAGCTCCGTCTTCCGGCGCGTGAAGTGCAAGAGCCGCAGAGCGAGGACGGGCGCTTTTCCTAGGGTTTTTTCAGAAACTCTGAAAACTCATACACACCACGCGCTTGCCGACCCTGCCAGCAGGTCTTGGCCATCCCGAACGTGACGGCCAAGGCCCGGCCCCCGGTTACATGCCGGACCACCGGAATAGCCGTTGTGGTTTCTCCCCGGCAGCGCAGGCTGAGGGAGAGGTCCGGCAGGTCCGGGTTGAGGGACAGATGAAACGTGACCGGCCGGCCATGGTCATGGATATAGTCCAGGTCCCAGTCGGCCGGGCGCACCGGATAGGGCCGGCCGTGGGCATAGATGACCCCGGCCGAGTGTGGTCCTTCGGGCATCTCGGTGCGAACCAGGAAGAGGCCCAGGTCCGGGCCGAACGGCAGCGAGACGAGCTGCCGGGGCAGCAGGCGGCCGGCTTCCTCGGCGCGCAACATGTCCATGAACCCCCAGGCGTCAAGGGCGACTCGGCGGTCGCGCAAGCGGAGCTCACCGTGCAGGCGGGCGAGGTAGACCGGCACCGGCGGCTGGCTGGAGGGCGGTGGGATGCTCAGCTGGAGCTGCAGGTCAACCGGCTCAATCCAGGAGGCGGCCAAGCCGTCCTCTAAGCGGATAAACGCCTGCGGGTGGGAAAAGCGCATGGCCGTGCCGCGATACGAGATCGCCAGGCCATCGGCATGACGCTGCCAGACATAGCTGCCAATACGGACCTGGTTGGGATGTGGGCTGGCGTCGTCCTCGCCGGTAAACAGCAACATCTCAGTCCCGCCCAGCGATACCAGCAGTCGGCCCGAGTGGGTAGCCGCGCCGGCGTCAAATTCAATCCCGCCCGTCAGGCCCAAGCCGCTGACCGGATCGTGGAAATGGAGGCTTATGCGGCTTGGTTGCGGGGCGTGGTGAACGGGCAGAAACGCACCGTCTCGACCGGCGGAGGCGTTTGAGCCGGCCAGGCTCAGGTCAGAAAAGTCGCGGCCGCGCCGCGGCAAAGGCTCGGACGCTTGACCCAAGGTCCGACAAAAGAGTTCAATAAAGCGGTCCCGGCCGGGGCCGGGCCAGCGCAGCCCTACGCCGAGTTCAAGTTGGACGGCGTGAATCTTTTCCTGGCTTGACAGCTCTGCCAGGGTACGAATCGGGAGCGATTCGTCCTGGACAAAACGCGGGCTGAAGACCTGCATGAAGTTGTTCTTTGCCGCGGCTGGATAGCGGCGACCGAGTGCCACATCGAGCCCGGCAGCCGTCCCCGCGGTCTGAAACGGCAGCAGCTCTTCAGACAGGAAGGCGGCACCAACGGTTGGCGCACCCTTGCCGGCGGGTACGAGGCGGGTCCCGTGTTGTTTTAAGCCAACCCCCAGGTCGCACACCTGCTGGACCACATTCCAGCCGTGGACAAAAAACAGCTTGGCCGTGCCATGCTGGGCTACCAGGTGGGACACGATTTCGAGCAGCGCGGCGGGAAACCACGGGGCATCGGTGCGCACCTGGCTGACCCGGTTGAGATCAATTTCGTTGCGGTCAAGCGCCCGATTGATGAGCGCATAGCCACCGGTCCGGGCGGCCAACTGGTGGGTCAGCCCGGCGGTGTGCAGATCGTTGACCTTGACACTGTCCTGAATTGGCGCGTCGCTCGGCCGGCGCCCGCCGTGGGGAGCGACCAGCACGATGGGGGAGCAGCCCTCAATATACTCTATCCAGTCCGGCAGGTCGGCAACAAGGGGAAGAGACATGGACCCCAGTATAACCGATTCAGACACAACCGGAAGGCCGCTGGGGCCTCAGCGTTCCGCGTTGACCAGTTGGTGCAGGTCTTCAACGCGATAGCTGCCGGGTGCTTGACCGGTCGCCGCCATGTGGTTGGCAATACGTTGGAGGACGCGGTTATAGGGGGTGGGGACGCCGTGCTGCTGGCCGAGGAGCGCAATCTCGCCGTTCAGAAAATCGGCCTCAATGGTTGGCAGCCCGCGTTTGAGGCTCTGCCACGACGAGCCGCCGCCACGCGGGTAGCCCTCAATATCGACGAGTCTGAGCCGGCTGCGCACCCGCACCCGCAACTCGGCCTCGGGGGCAAAGGCAATGCCGGCCGCCTCATAGCACGCCCGTGTCTCTGCCCGGACCGCCCGCCCGAAGTCTGTGGTTCGGGCCTCAAGCCCGCACGCGGCTTGGAGGGCGTTCTGCACATTGGACAGCAGTTTGCTGTACTTCCAGCGCATGATGTCAGGCTCGGGCCGGGCGCTGAAACCGCTGTGGCTCAGCTCGGCGGTGAGATGAGTAATGCGCTCATCAACGCCGCCGGGGTAGCGGCCGGCGTCAAGAATGCCGCCGACCGGGACCGCATGATTGAGCACCACGCCGGGCTCCAGACAGGTTCCGGGCATCCACACCACCATGCCGTAGACGTGCCGAAAACGCCGGGCGGCCATGCGCTCGTTATCGACGCCGTTTTGGGCGCACACCACGGGCAGCGTGTCGCCGGCGGCCTGATACAGATCGCGCAGGGCGTGTTCGGTATCCTGGGATTTCATGCACAGCAGCACCATATCGTGCTCGCCAAAGCTGAGTTGTGACGGATGGCCGACGGCCGGGATGTTGAGGCGCAGGCTCTCGTGTGGGGTTTTGAGGGCCAGACCCCGGTGCTGGATGGCGTCGAGATGGTCGCCGCGACAGATGAGGACGACCTGATGGCCGTGCCGAAACAGTTGGCCGCCAATCCCGCCGCCAATCCCGCCGGCTCCGTAGATGATGTATCGCATTGCCGTCTCTCCCCGTGTAGCCCGCCTCGCTGCTTTTGTACCCCGAGACGGAGGGGAGACGCAAACGGCTTGCGGGATCAGGCGGTTTGTTGTAGCAGGCCAGTACGAAGAAACGTGAGGAGGAAAACATGCCACTCAGTTCAGACAGTGTTGGCAGTTCAGGCGAGCTTGTGGTGCAGGATGTTGATGCCCGCTGGGCGATGGCCTACGCCACCGGCATTGGGGATAGCCTGCCGTGTTATCTCGATACCCTGCGCCCTGGGGGCGTGATTGCGCATCCCGTGTTTCCGGTGTGTGTGGAATGGCCGGTGATTGTGGCCATGCGCAACCATCCGGTCAACGCCTCGCTCGGCCAAGAGGAGTATGTGCGGGCGGTCCACGCTACCCATGAGTTGGTGATCCACCGGCCAATCCGGGCCGGAGACAGGCTGACCACTCGGGCTACGATTGTCGGGGTTGAGCGGCGCAGACCCGGAGCCTGTCAAACGGTCCGCCTCGACACGACGGACGCCAAGGGCGAGCTGGTGAGTTCGACCTGGCAGGGGGCGATCTATCGTGGAGTTGAGGTCAACGGCCCGGACCGTGGGGCGTGCGATCTTCCTCCGCCCATCCCCGCCCTCGGCAACGACGGGTCGGCGCGGGCCGAGGTGCCGGTCTCGATTGGACCTGGGGCCGCCCATGTCTATACCGAGTGTGCGCGCATCTGGAACCCGGTCCATACCGACGCCGCGGTTGCCGCCGCGGCGGGTCTGCCGGCGATTATTCTGCACGGCACGGCGACCCTGGCGATGGGGGTATCGCGCGTGCTTGAGCTGGAAGCCGATAGCCGGCCCGATCTGGTCAAACGTGTGGCGTGTCGGTTTGGGGCGATGGTGCTGATGCCCTCAGAGCTTACCGTGCGTATTGTGTCGCGCCGCGCCACCCCACACGGCGAGGCGATTCACTTTGAGGTCCGAACCGAGGACGGCGGCCCGGCCGTGCGGGACGGGCTGGTGGTGGTGCGGCCGTAAGCCGCTCGGACTGCAAGGAAGGAGAAGAAGCCTATGCGACGCGGACTGATTTTTCCCGGCGGCGGGATGGCGCAACAGGACATGATACGGATCGCCCAGGAGGCCGAGACGGCGGGTCTTGATTCGCTGTATGTCACCGAGGCGTGGCGGAGCGCCTTTGTGCCGCTCACCGCGCTGGCGCTGTCAACCGAACGGGTGCGGCTCGGTACCTATGTGCTCAACGCCTATGGCCGCAGCCCGTTTATTACCGGGATGAGCGCGGTTGATGTCGATGAGTTGTCCGGAGGGCGGCTGCTGCTGGGGGTGGGCAGCGGCAACCGTTTCATCAACGCCGACTGGCAGGGCGTCGTCCACGAGCGTCCATACCAGAAGATGACCGAGTATGTGGAACTGCTGCGCCGGATTTTCCACACCAGGGCCGGTGAGCGGGTCTTATACGAGGGCGAGATCCATCGTATGAACTGGGTACCGGCGGTCACGCCGCTGCGCGACAAGGTGCCCATCTATCTGTCGGCGGTTTTTCCCCGCATGGTCAAGGTCGCTGGGCGGGTGGCTGACGGCTTGGCCTTAGGTGCTATCCTGTCCGCCGAGTATGCGCGGGATATGATTCAGCCGGCGGCGCGGGCCGCGGCTGAGCAGGCCGGGCGTGACCCCCGCCAGTTGGGCTTTCTGATGGGGGCTATGGTAGCGATTGACGACGACCGCGAGAGGGCCAGGCGGGCGGCCCGCGAGGCGATCTGCCGGCTGTTTGCGCCTCTGCCGCACCCGTATTACGAGTACATGCTGCGCGAACATGGCTTTTCGGCCGCGGCCGATGCGGCCTGTCGGTATGTGCCCGAGGGCAGGCTGGAGCGGGCGGTTGAGGCTATCCCGGACGAGGCGGTTGACCGTTTGACAATCGCTGGCACGCCGGACGAGGCGCGCCAACGTTTGGCCGACTACGAGGGTATCGTTGATGAGGTCATCTGTGTCAACGTGTTCTACTCGGCCAGCGACCAGGCATCCATGCTTGACGCCTACCGCCGGCTGATCCGTCTGTAGGGAGGCGTGCTCTCCCCCCTTGGGGGAGGGGTAAGGGAGCCGGCGTTCCCTGCTCTAGCCGGCGTCCTTTTTATCAATGGAGTCAAACACCTCTTGCGCAATCCGCAGCCCGTTCACCCCGACCGGCCAGCCGCCATAGTGGGCCAGATGAATCATGATCTCCTGGATTTTTTCGCGGCTGAGGCCGATGTTGAGCGCCCCCCGGATATGGACCTTGAGTTCCGGGCTGCGGGCCAGGACGGTCAGCGCGGCGACTGTAATCATTGAGCGCTCGCGGGTTTCCAGACCCGGCCGGCCCCAGATATCACCGAACAGGTTCTCGACCGTAATGTTCAGAAAATCGTCCTGCATCATGCCCGGTCGTGGTTCCGCGCCAAACAGTTCTTTCATTTTGGCGGCACCTTTCTGGTAGCGTCCAGATTCTGCCATAGCCTCTCCTCCTTGGTCTGAGAGTGCGCCCTTGCGGGCCATACATTGCTTGTCTAGTATCAGACGGTCTGTCTTCGAGTCAAAGCAAAGGACGCCTATGGTTGCCGGGATTTCTGCAGGTCCCCTGCACGGGATTCGTGTTGTTGAGTGTGGTCATATGGTCGGCGCGGCGTATGCTGCCAAGCTGATGGCCGACCTTGGGGCTGAGGTGATAAAGGTTGAAGAGCCCGGCGGCGACGACGCCCGACGGCGAGGGCCGTATCCTGGCACGCCCCATCTGGAAAAGAGCGGGCTGTTCCTCTACCTGAACACCAACAAGCTTGGGGTCACACTCGACTTGCAACACGCCAGGGGTCAAGAGTTGTTCCGGGGTCTGGTGCAAGAGGCCGACCTGCTCGTCCACAATTATCCGCCACCACACATGGCGGCGCGTGGCCTGGACTACGAAGAACTCCACAAGCTGAATCCTGGCCTGGTCATGACCTCAATCTCTCCGTTTGGCCAGACCGGCCCCAATCGGGAGTACCACGCCCACGATCTGACCATGTGGAGCGCGGGCGGTATTGTCTATCTGAGCGGTGCCTCGGGGCGAGAAGACCTGCCGCCGCTCAAGGCGTTCGGTCAGCAGGCCGGCTTGCAGGCCGGGGTCAACGCCGCGGTCGGCTCTCTTGGCGCGCTGTTCAGACGTTTCACGACTGGGCAGGGACAACACATTGATGTGTCTGTGCAGGAGTGTCTGGTCGCTATTATGGAGAACAATTATATCTCCTGGCCGTATGACGGCAGTGTGGCCTCACGTCTCGGCTTTCGGCTCATTCCGCAGGATGTGCTGCCGTGCCGTGACGGCTACATCTATGTCTTGGCGATTGAAGATCACCAGTGGAATGGAGCGATGGAGATGATGGGCAAGCCTGAGTGGGCGTCAATGGACCTGTTTCAGGATTTCCCCTCGCGGTCGGCCAACTGGGACGCGCTGAAGCCCCTGCTGGAAGACTACCTGAAGGATAAGTCGGTTCAGGAAACCTATCATGCCGCCCAGGCCAGACGGGTGCCGTTTGCGCCGGTGTCAACAATGGGCGATCTCCTGGACTCCCCCCACCTGAACGCCCGCGGTTTCTTTGCCACCATAGGCCATCCTGAAGCGGGGACGCTGCGCTACCCGGGCGCTCCGTATCAGTTCTCGGCCTCGCCGTGGGCGCTGCGGCGTCCGGCCCCGTGTCTGGGACAGCATAAAGCCGAGGTGTTTGGTGGACGCTTGGGGCTGGGGCAGGCGGAATTGGAGCGGCTGAAAGAACACCGCGTCATCTGAAGAGAGCACCCCAATGGACAATCAGATTCCCCTGTCCGGTATTCGCGTGGCCGACTTCACCTGGGTGTGGGCCGGCCCGTTTGCGACCCTGCAACTGGCCCATCTGGGCGCTGAGGTGATTCGGATTGAAACCCGGAACCGGGTGTGCGTCACCCGTCGCATTCCGCCTTTTGCCGACGGTGGGCCGGGGCCCAACCGCAGCGGCTATTACAACCAGTACAACCAGAGCAAGGCGTCCATCTGTCTGAATCTGAAGAAGCCAGAGGGGAGAGACATCGCCAAAAAGCTGGTCGCCGTCAGCGATGTGGTGGCCGAGAACTTTGCCGGGGGGGTGATGAACAAGATGGGCCTCGGCTATGGGGTCCTCAAGCAGTTGAAGCCCGATCTCATTATGATCTCCATGTCGGGGTATGGCGCGACAGGGCCGGAGAGTGCGTATGTGTCCTACGGCCCGGCCCAGGTGCCGATGAGCGGCTTGTCGTCGGTGACGGGGTTTCCGGGGTTTCCGCCCATGCACGTCGGCTTCTCGTATGGCGACCCCAACGGCGGACTGCACGGCGCGTTTGCCGTGCTGGCGGCGCTCATGCACCGGGCCCGGACGGGCGAGGGCCAGTATATCGACCTGTCCCAGTGGGAGACCTCGGTCGCCCTGTTGGGCGAGGGGCTGATGGCCCAGCAGATGCACGGCGAGCCGCCGCCCCGGGCCGGCAATCGGGACGCGCATATGGCCCCGCACGGGCTATTCCGGTGTCAGGGTCAAGACCGCTGGGTAAGTATTGTCGTGGCCAACGAGGACGAATGGCGGCGTCTGTGTCGGGGGATGGGCCAGCCTGAGCTGGCGACCGACACCCGTTTTGCCAGCCTGGCCGACCGCAAAAAAAATGAAGATGCGCTTGAAGCGGTGATTGGCGAGTGGACCCAAGCCCGGACCGATAGCGATGTCACCCACACCCTGCAAGCCGCTGGAGTGGCGGTTTTTCCGGCTCTTACCAACAAAGACCTGGCCCAGGATCAGCACCTGCAAGAACGTGGCTTTTTTGTCGAGCGCGAGCATCCTGAAGTCGGCACCCGGCGTCATGCCGGTGTGCCCTGGGTCTTTTCTGACACGCCCTGTCAGGTCCGCCGGCCAGCCCCGTGCCTGGGCCAAGACACCGATGCTGTTCTGCACAATCTCCTGGGATACTCGGCCGAGGAGGTCGCGGCCTTACGCGCCGCTGAGGTGTTGACCTAGGGATATGGGATTACAAGGCTCGACGCTGCCCTGGTCGGCTCAGACATCGCTCTCCTTGCTGTCTGGCCTGATCCTGTTGCTGGGCCTCGCCCCACCGCTTGTCGCTCAAATGGGTACCCGAGGCACCGCGCTGATCGAGTTCACCGGGATGGTCCAGAGCCGGTCCGGTAACGATGTCCTGACCCTTGAGGTGAAAAAACACACAATCCTTTTCGCCCTCTACGATGTGCATAGTTCCGGCCACAGGTTTCTCCGTGAGCGCTTTCTTTCCGATCTGCGTATCCGAACCCCGAGTATGTATATCCGGGGGCCGGACTATCTGTTGGAAGAACTGTTGGCCGAAGAACCCGATAAACGGGCGCTGAAAATGCGCGGCCTGTACTACAGCGATTCGCGCGCCTTTGTGATTAACCGGCTGTCTCAGTTTCACGGCACGCGGCCTGAACACTAGACGGACAGCGCCGAATTGCTTGCCGGCCCCTTTTCCCTCTCACCGGAAGACGAGTGTATGAGTGAAGCATCCGCCAAATCTATGGACTCCATCGTTGCCCTGTGTAGACGCCGGGGCTTCATTTTTCAGTCGTCCGAGCTGTACGGAGGCATCAACGGGTTCTGGGACTACGGCCCGCTCGGTGCTGAGCTGAAACGCAACCTCAAGGAAGCCTGGTGGCAGGACGTGGTCCGCTGCCCGGCCGCCGGTCCTGACGGCAAGCCGATTGATATCGTTCCGGTTGACGCGACCATCATTATGAACCCCAAGGTGTGGGAAGCCTCGGGCCATGTGGGCGGCTTTGCCGACCTGATGAGCACCTGCCGGCAGTGCAGGAAGCTGATCCGTTCCGACCACGCCTGGGAGATGGTCCGCGAAAGCGCCTGGTATGCCTCACTGGCCGAGTTGTACGCCAAGGGCCGACCGAACCTCAGACAGGTGCGGCGCTGGGGTCAGAAATCGGGCAAGCTGGCACCCGGCTTGGGCTTGGTGCGTGAGCCGGATAAGACGCTGGCCAAGCTGAGGGAAGTTGTCGTCGTCAATGTCGAGGCAAGGGTCGCCAGCAATCCACCCCCTGTGAAAATGGGCGAATCCCATGACGATCTGCCGCTCCCGCTCGAACTCGACGATTTGGTCAAACATCTGGTGGTTCCGTCCGTATCCGACGATTCCACACAGGGCATAACGCCGTGCTCGTTCTGCGGCGGGGAACTCACCGCGCCCAAACCCTTCAACCTGATGTTCAAGACTACCACCGGCGCGGTCGAAGACCCGTCCGCGGTCGCCTATCTGCGCCCGGAGACCGCCCAGGGCATCTTCACCCAGTTCTGGAATGTGCTGGATAGCAACCGGGTGAAAGTGCCGTTTGGCATTGCCCAGATAGGTAAGGCGTTTCGGAACGAGGTTACGCCACGCAACTTCACGTTCCGTTCCCGCGAGTTTGAGCAGATGGAGTTGGAGTTCTTTATTCACCCCGAGCAGGCCGCGGAGTGGTATCAGTATTGGCGCGATACGCGCTTCACTTGGTGGCGGTCGATTGGCCTGGCCGGCGAGAACCTGACCCTGCGCGAGCACGACCAGGACGAACTCGCCCACTACGCCAGAGACGGGGCCGGAACGAGCGATGTCGAATACCGCTTCCCGTTTACCGCGCCCGGCTATGGCGAGCTGGAGGGCATTGCCCACCGTGCCGATTACGACCTGCGTCAGCACGCCGTGCATTGCGGCCAGGGCGATAAGCTGCGCTACTTTGACCCGGCCCGCAACGAGCGCTATTTCCCGCATGTCATTGAGCCCAGCGCTGGGGCTGACCGGGGGACCCTGGCGGCGCTGTGCGAAGCCTACACCCCGGATGAGCAGCGGCCCAGCAAGGTCTACATGAAGTTTCACCCCAGACTCGCCCCAATCAAGGCGGCCATCTTCCCGCTGGTCAACAAAGAAGCCATGCCTGAGATTGCCGACAAGCTCTACCGCGAGTTGCGGCCCAAGTACGCCGTCCAAACCGACGCCAAGCAGAGCATCGGCAAGCGTTACGCCCGCATGGACGAAGCCGGCACCCCGTACTGCTTCACCATTGACGGCCAGACCCTCAGCTACCAGACCGTGACCGTGCGCCACCGCGACACCCTCCAGCAGGAGCGCATCAGCCTTGACCAGGTTGCCGCCTTTCTGGCCGATACCATCGAAGGCGCGGAGGTCTGCGGCTGAGCGACATGAATACACTCGTTGAACGCCGAATTACATATGTATGTTGGGGCACAGAGGGAAATTCTCCCTCGTGGAGAATGTTCCAGCCCGCGTCAATTCGGTTCATGCAGCGGCGGCGGCACAATGCTACTTGGCCGCGGTTGTGACGAAAGCCGGAAGAGACACTTGGGCGATGTACAGTGAGCTTGAGGACAGCGACCTTTGGACACCACAATTGATCATGCCGCCCTGGTGGCCACGATCAGGCGCTCTCTGAGGACTCAGGGTTTTCGTATCCGAAACGGGACGCTCCTTCCGCCGAACGATCTCTCCAAAGAAAGAATCCGCACGCTCCATACCGCAGCGGTTGAGCAGAGGATTGAGCGGGCAAAGGGCGGCTTGTTTCGGAAGGAGCACACACTTCTTCGGCGCATTGCCTCAGGAAACGAGGTGGTCCCATCGAAGATCCGTCCGCGCCTGATAGAGGTCTCCCCTGGATCGGAAGATGAGCTGCGCTACGGAGAGCGGTTCGAGAGACGCGGAAGTACGGGATCGGATGGTTTTTCATCAGTCAGACGCCAGGCGGTCTGGACAACGAAATACTTCAGCAGTTACGAATCCTTGCCTTCGGATTCGGGCTTGCAATGGGAACGGAATCAGACCGCCTCAGAGCTTTTGCGGGGAGCGACAAACGGGCGCTTGAACTCTATCAGTCCTTCCGTGCTCCCCAGAGTTTTCCAAGGCGAGACCTGCAAGAGTTTCCGTTTATGGCGATTGGCCCCGTCTCTCCTCTCGCCTTCAGTGGAAGGCCCTTGTTCTTCACGGCATTCACGGACCCTGAAGAGTTCCTGAAGGCCAACCGTCGGGAGGAAAATTCCGACTGACCGCCGTCTCCATACTCTCCGCTCCGGTGTACTGCTCCCCGGACGGGATTCCTTTTTCCCGCCCTTTTTGCCAGAATACCGCTCGCCTGCGCGGGAGCGAGCCCATGCCACACGTTATCGGGACGGCCGGTCACATTGACCACGGAAAAACGGCTCTGGTTAAGGCCCTGACCGGCCAGGACACCGACCGCCTCCAGGAGGAACAGGAACGCGGCATTTCCATTGAACTGGGCTTTGCCTGTCTGGACCTGCCCAACGGCGAGCGGGCGGGGATTATCGATGTGCCCGGCCATGAGCGCTTCATTCGCAATATGCTGGCCGGGGCGCACGGCGTCGATCTGGTTGTCTTCACCGTTGCCGCGGACGACGGCGTCATGCCGCAGAGCGAAGAGCACCTGGATTTTCTGCATGTATTGGGCCTCAGCAATGGCATCTTTGTGATGACCAAAGCCGACTTGGTTGACGCCGAGCGACTGGCCGATGTGCGCGAAGAGATTGAAATCCTGAGCCTTGACACAAGCCTGGAGGGCGCGCCGGTGGTGGCGGTGTCTTCGCTGACCGGCCGGGGTATTGAGGAACTCCGCGACACGATTGCCGAGCGGCTGGCCGGCTATGAGCGGCCGTCCCGGCCGGGCTATTTCCGGCTGCCGGTTGACCGGGCGTTTGTGATGAAGGGGCACGGCGTGGTGGTGACGGGCACGGCGACCGCCGGCAGCGTGCAGGGCGGGGCGACTGTCAGGCTCCTGCCCGGCGGAGAGCAGACCCGGGTGCGCTCGGTGCAGGTCCACGGTGAGGCGGTCGCCGAGGCCGGTTGGGGCCAGCGTGTAGCGCTTAATCTGGCCGGTCTGGAAAAGAGCGCGATTACGCGCGGCCATGTGGTGTGTCATCCGAAAATTACCCGCACGACTAAGCGTTTTGACGCCTGGGTTGAGATCAGACCTGGGGCCAGGCGCGAGGTCGTCAACCATGAGCGGGTCCGGGTGCATGTCGGGACGGCTGAGGCGCTGGGGAAAATCATTCTGCTGCATGGTCAAGACAGCCTGGCTCCCCGCTCGACCGCCTTTGCCCAGATTGTCCTGGAGGAAGCGGTGCTGGCTCTGCGCGGCGACCGCTTTATTCTGCGGAATCAAACCGCCCAGGCCACGCTCGGAGGGGGCGAGGTCGTCAATCCCTTTGCTCCCCGCCACCGCCGATTGCGGGCCAGACCGGGCGAGTTGCAAGAGCGGCTGGCCCTGCTGCGGACGCCCAACCTGCTCCAGGCCTGCCGCGCCTATATTGAAGTCCAGCCCGAGTTTGCCGTTTCACTGGAGGACATCTATCAGGGCGTCAACGCTCAGGAAAAAGAAGTCGCCCCGCTGTTGCTCTCCGATATGGAGACTCTTCCTCTGCCGGACGCCGAGCAGCCTGAGGCGTATGCCGCGCTTAGCAAGTGGCGGCGGCTCACCGCGGCGGTGGAGCGTGTCTTGGCCGACTTTCATGCCCGCACGCCCCTGGCCCGAGGCATGGAGATGGAGTCGCTGCGGAGTCAGCTCGCTCTTCCGCCCAAAATTTTTCGGGCGGTGACGGACAAATTGGTCGCTGAGCGTATCGCCGTGCGCGAGCAGAGCACGCTCCGCCTGCCGTCACACCGCGTGGAGTTGAGCGAGGCTGAGCAGGTGTTGAGCGCCCGTCTTGAGCGGCTGTTGGACGACGGTGGCTTCACGCCGCCGGAGGTCAAAGACCTGGAGGCAAAGCTGTCCGTCCCACGCAAGCAGCTCGGGGACTTGCTCAACGTGTTGGAGTCTCAACACAAGGTGGTGAAGGTTGCCCCAGAGCTGTATCTGAGTTGGACGAGCCTGGAGCGGGCCCGGGCTGCCCTGGCTGAACAGCTTACTGGTCACGGAGAAATATCGGCCGCAACATTTCGGGATGTGTTGGGGATCAGTCGGAAAACGGCCATCCCCTTACTGGAGTACTTTGACCGGACTGGGCTGACGCTGCGGGTTGGCGATGTGCGGAAATTGCGCAAAGCCTAGATACGCTTGGCAAGCCCTCCACCATACAGGACACTATGGGTACAACACTGACACGGGCTGAGGATCAGCGTTCGAGAATCCGCCTGACCGAAAAAGTGAAAGCCTCAGGGTGAGCGGGGAAATTAGGTCCGGCGGACCTTGAACATGTCCTGAGCGGGCTGCCGCGTGAGCGGCATCCTGACCTGTTGGTTGGCGTTGAGACCTCTGACGATGCCGGTGTCTTTCGGCTACAGGATGACGTAGCCATTATTAACACGGTCGATTTTTTCACCCCGGTGGTAGATGATCCCTACACCTATGGACTTATTTCAGCCACCAACGCGCTCAGCGATGTGTATGCCATGGGCGGCGAACCGAAGACGGCGATGAATATCGTATGCTTTCCCCAGGAAGGTTTCGATAAGACTGTGCTTGCCGAGATCCTCCAGGGTGGGGCGGAAAAGGTCCGTGAGGCTGGGGCGGTGCTGGTCGGGGGGCATTCGGTTGCCGATGATGAGATTAAATACGGCTTGGCCGTGACTGGGGTGGTTCACCCCCGCAGCGTGGTTCGCAATGTCGGCGCTCAGGTGGGTGATGTGCTGCTCCTGACCAAACCGCTTGGCACAGGTATTGTCACAACGGCGCTCAAACGCCGCCACCTTCAGGATACGGAATACGCGGCAGCGGTTGATTCGATGCTGAGCCTGAACCGAACTGCCAGCCGCGTCATGGCGCGCTATACGGTCCACGCGTGTACCGATGTGACCGGGTTCAGTCTGATGGGTCACGGGTATGAGATGGCGCACGGCAGTGGGGCCAGCCTCCGGCTGCGGGCCGCCCATTTCCCGGTCTTGCCGGGCGCGTTGCGCTTGGCCAGCGAGGGCTACATTACCGGCGGGTGCAAGCGCAACCGGAACTATCTGGCCGATAAAGTCCGCGTGTCCCCACAGGTCGCTGCCCGGCTTGATGAAGTCGCCTTTGATCCACAGACCTCGGGCGGCCTGCTCATGGCCGTTCCTGAGTCTGAGGCGAACGCCTGTGTGCAAGCGCTCAAGAATGCCGGTACCCCAGCCGCGGCCGTGATTGGCGAGGTCGTCCCGTACGCTGAATCCTGGGTTGAAGTTGTCAAAGACTAGGATTCCCCGGAGTTGATGCAAGGGGGCTCTGGTGTCGTTTGAGGCTCATGCCTGAGGGTTGGGGAGCGAAACTTTTCCGTGCGTTACGAACTCTTTATCAGTGTCCGCTATCTGCGCGCTAAGCGGCGCGAGATATTTATCTCTCTGATTACAACGATATCGACCCTCGGGGTCTTGATTGGGGTGATGGTGCTCAATGTCACCCTGGCCATTATGACCGGGTTTGAGGAAGATTTACGGAGTCGGATTCTGGGCTTTAATCCGCATATCCTGCTGTCCAGCCTGAACGGTCTCTTTGACGCCTATGAGCCGGTGATGGAACGGGTACACCAGATGCCAGGGGTCTCCGCCGCGGCACCCTTCCTCTATGGCCAGGTGATGGTCAGTTCACAGCGTGGAGTATCCGGGGTTGTAGTGCGCGGGGTTGAGCCTGCCCTGGCCAGTGCGGTGGTCAATATCGAAAATCATATCAAAGAGGGGGAGTTGGCCCAGCTCGGTCAAAAGCAGGTGGTGAGCGTTCGCAATGGCACGACAGAGCACAGCGTTGAGCTGCCAGGGATTGTGATCGGTGAGGATCTGGCCAATCAGCTCGGCCTCTTACTCGGCGACCCCATTACCCTGGTCTCTCCCATTGGCGGCACCCCGGGACCGCTCGGCCTGGCACCTCGCTTCAAACGCTTTGTGGTAGTCGGCCTGTTTGATTCCGGCATGGTCGAGTACGATAGTGGCCTCTTATACATGGCCCTCCACGACGCCCAGCAGTTCTTCAAACTTGGCCGACAGGTGTCTGGGCTTGAGATTCGGCTCCAGGAAGTCTACAACGCGCGGCCGATTGCCCGCCAGATTGAGGATCTGCTCGGTTTTCCCTACAAAGCCCGCGACTGGACCGAAATCAACCGAAACCTGTTTGCAGCCCTGAGCCTGGAGAAATTTGTGTATTCGATTGTGCTTTTGCTGATCGTACTGGTTGCCGCGTTTAACATCATTGCGACCCTGATCATGGTCGTTATGGAAAAGCGCAAGGATATTGCTCTGCTGAAGTCGATGGGCGCTTCGGATGCGGCGATCGGGCGGATTTTCATCTACAAAGGGCTGATTATTGGACTGATTGGGACGCTGTTGGGGACGCTGACCGGTTGTATCCTGTGCTGGTTGCTCCAGCGTTACGAGTTTATCGAGCTCCCGCCCGATGTATGGTACGTTTCGACCGTGCCGATTAAAATGTCTGTCTACAATTTTCTTATCGTCGGCCTGGCCTCTATCGTCATTTGCCTGGGGGCTACGATTTATCCCGCCCGTCAGGCTGCCCATTTAGCGCCAGTTGAAGTCATCCGTTACGAGTAGAGGTCGTGTGGCGCAGGTTTTGATTCGAGCCGAACAGCTCAGCAAACACTACGGCGATAAGGAGCAAACGGTCCAGGTCTTTCGCGGCCTGAACCTCGCCATCCGGCGGGCGGAACGCATCGCTATTATTGGCGAGTCCGGGGTTGGCAAAAGTACCTTGCTGTATATCCTCGGCACGCTTGATCGGCCGAGCGCGGGCAAGGTGTGGCTGGACGGCCAGGATGTCTTTGCCCTGCCGAGCGATGATCTGGCTGTCCTGCGCAACCGGGAAATCGGGTTTGTTTTCCAATTCCACCATTTGCTGTCCGATTTCAGCGCGGTTGAGAACGTGATGTTGCCCGGACTGATCGCCCGAGTCCATCGCTCTGAGGCGAACCGGCGGGCGACCAGGATTCTTGAGCAGGTCGGGCTCAAAGATCGGCTGACGCACCGGCCCGGAGAACTGTCTGGGGGCGAACAGCAGCGGGTGGCGGTGGCGCGGGCACTGGTGTTGCAACCCCGTCTGGTGCTGGCCGATGAGCCAACCGGAAACCTTGATCCTGGGACGGGGGAAGGTGTCCTGCAACTGTTGCTCAATTTTAATCAGGCCATGAACATTACCGTGGTGATTGTGACCCACAACGAAAAAGTGGCTTCCTGTATGGGTCGGACGCTACGGCTCGAGGCGGGCCGGCTGCACGAACTCCCACCCCAGGCGAACGCGGTCCCGGATGGCTCCGGGTCGGGCTGAACGGCTTTACAATCCGGGGGGATTTTGTTAGGGAAGCCCGGATGGGAAGAGGTGCGCCAATGCGGGGAATAGCGAGAACACTGTGGCTGGCCTTGGCCTTCGGCGTGGCCCTGCTTGGCCTTCCCGGTCAGGGGCGTGGGGATACGTCAGCGATGGGGCGGCCGCCCAGCCGAGCCGAAGAGCCCCCACCCCCTCCTCAACAGACAATTCTGAGCGAAATCGCTATCGGCGGGAATGAGCGGGTCGATACTGAGTCGATCCGTATCCGTTTATCATCCCAGCCCGGCCAGCCGCTCAACCTTGAGACGGTTGATGCGGATATTCGTTCGATCTACGAGATGGGCTTCTTCAAGAATATCGAGGCCCGTCTGGACGAGCACGACGGCCAACAGGTATTGACGTACTGGGTGTGGGAGCGCCCGCTTATCCGCCAAGTCCGGGTGGAAGGGCACAAGAAAGTCAGCCAGGAAGAGATCCTGACGGCGCTGAAAATCCATCCCCGGACCATTCTGAACCCAGTCCGAATTCGCAGCGGGATTCTCGAGGTACAAACCCTGTACGAGGAAAAGGGGTATCTGGATACGGATATTTCGTACCGGACCGAATCGACCGTCAACGGCGAAACAATTGTCTCTTTTACGATTGCTGAGAACACAAAAACGAGTGTGGTTGATATTATTTTTGAGGGCAACCAGGTTTTCTCCGACAAGCTCCTGGCCGGTTTTATGCAGACCAGGAAGAAGAACTGGTTGTCCCGTTTTCTGCCGTTTGGAGTCCTGAGTAATGAAGCGCTCAAGACCGATGTCGAACGCCTGACGGCGTGGTATTACGATAATGGGTATATCAATGTCCGTATTGATGAGCCGGAGGTGACCCACCGTGAAGACGGTTTGCTCGTCACTATCCGCCTTGAGGAAGGGCCCAAGTATAAGGTCGGTGAGGTCCGTGTTGTGGGCGATGTCGTGGGCGGTGAAGCCGCGGCAAAACAGGTCTTGACCCTGCGGTCAAAACGGACGTTCAAGGCCAGTGTCCTGCGCGATGACGTGTTTAACCTGACCGGATATTTCAGTGACCAGGGCTACGCTTTTGTCAACGTTGAGCCGGAAACTGAGGTCCAGCCCGACGGGAAACTCGTGCATGTCTCCTACCGGGTGAATACAGGCCCCGAGGTCTACATCGACCAGATTGCTATTGCCGGTAACAGCAAGACCCGGGACAAAGTCATTCGGCGCGAACTGTCGATTGTTGAGCAAAGTCTGTTCGCCGCCTCGGCTCTTCAGTTCAGTCGCGACCGGGTGAGGCGGCTGGGGCTGTTTGACGATGTCAATCTCACCACCCAGCGGGGCAAACGCAAAGATCTCCTGAACGTGCTCGTCGATGTCAAAGAAGCCCAGACCGGCTCGTTCAGCATAGGGGCCGGGTTCAACTCGGCAACCAGCGTGGTCGGGAATGCCCGGATTCAGGAAAACAACCTCCTGGGGCGGGGCCAGCGGCTCATTGTCGGGGGCAGTATCGGAACCCGGTATCGGAATACGCAGGTGAATTTCATGGATCCGTATTTCATGGATTCCCACCTGCGGCTTGGGCTGGAGCTGTTTGACTGGCGGTTTATCTTTGAGGACTTTGACCGCTCAGGAACCGGCGGAGGATTCCGCCTGTTCTATCCCTTGACCGCGCTGGGCTACAGCTCGTTCTGGGGCTACTCCCTGAGTGATGTGGAGGTTGGTTTCCAGTATCAATGGGAGAGGTCACGGATTAGTAATTTTGATCCGATTACGCCGGATGCCGTCCGTGCCGAGCGGGGGTCGCAAACTTCCTCGTTGGTCTCGCCGGTGCTCATGCGGGATACCCTTGACCACCCCTTTGAGCCGACAGCCGGCTCGCTGCAACAAATCTCCTTCTCGTATGCCGGACCCGGCGGGAGTGCCGATTACACCAAGATTGAGCTTGAGGGTCGCTACTTTTTGCCCGTTTGGCGCAGTCGCCGCTTTGGCCAGTTTACCCTGATGACCGGCGGTGTCTTCGGCTATGGCATGGGTGATGTCGATTTTACTGAAAATCGTCACATTGCGACTCAACGCACACGCATCCTCAAGGATGACGTACCCCTGTTTGATCGCTACTTCCCGGGCGGCATAAACTCGATCCGGGGCTTTGGCGAGCGTAGCCTCGGCCCTCGTGAAGAAGTGGTGGTCGTGGTGAGTGACGGTGGCTCGCCCGATGGGCGAAAAGCACGCACCTACCATCGTCCTATCGGTGGCAGCCACCAGCTGATTATTAACAATGAGGTCCTTGTCCCGCTTGTCCCGGGCCTCAACCTCAAAGGGGTACTGTTCAACGATATTGGGAACGCTTTCACCAATGCCCAAGGCATTGACCTTGGCGATTTACGCTATTCTGTCGGAGCCGGAGTGCGCTGGAAATCGCCGTTTGGTCCGATTCGCATTGAGTTGGGAAGACCGCTGAATGCCAAGAAGGATGAGCGTACCAGTAGCGTTCACTTTTCGTTTGGTGGTTTTGGCGGTATCGGACAGGGTGGCGGTGGCAGCCGTTTCAGTTCGATGTTCTAGCCCTCAAAAGAGAAAATTGCGCAGTCCAGGACGTGAGTCCGCGCGTCTTGGGCTGCGCTCCCTGCTTCTATGGATACTGTTGCAGCCCTGCTGCCCCACCGCTACCCTTTCCTGCTCGTCGATCGGGTCGTGGAGATTGTCGCTGCCGAGCGGGTTGTGGCGCTCAAAAACGTGACCATCAACGAGCCTTTTTTCCCAGGTCATTTTCCCGACTATCCAGTCATGCCTGGCGTCTTGCTGTGTGAAGCCGTTGTCCAGGCCGGAGGCATTCTGGTCTGCTCGTCTACGCCAGAAAGTGGTCGGCCCCGGCAGGCGCTGCTGACAGCGCTTGACAAGGTGCGCTTTCGGCGTCAAGTCACTCCGGGCGATCAGCTCCGTTTGGAGGCTGAGACCGTCTACCGGCGGGGAAAATTCTGGAAGATGTGTGGCACCGCCTCAGTGGACAATACGGTGGCGGCCGAACTGGAGTTTACGCTTGCGGAGGCAGACCCTCAGGACGGCAGTCAGGCTGACAGGCGAAAAGATGGGAAGCGACCATGACGGCAGCCACACACATACACCCCTCGGCAGTCGTTGCGCCAGGTGCCGAGCTCGATAGCGAGGTCCAGGTTGGACCGTATACGGTCATTGGGCCGCACGTCAGGATTGGGCGGGGAACCCAGGTCGGTCCTCACGCCGTCATTGAGGGCCGGACGGCAATCGGGCGGCAGAACCACATTTTTCAGTTCGCCAGTATTGGGGCGATTCCCCAGGATAAAAAGTATGCCGGCGAAGACAGTCGGCTGATTATTGGCGACCACAACACCGTTCGGGAGTTCGCCACTCTCCAGCCCGGCACGGCCGGAGGCGGCATGGTCACCCGGGTCGGCAACCATAATCTGTTCATGGTCTACTCGCACATCGCCCACGATTGTACGCTGGGCAACCATATTGTGATGGCCAATAGCGCCAATCTGGGCGGCCATGTGACGCTTGAAGACTTTGTGATAGTAGGCGCTCTGGTCGGCATCCATCAATTCGCTCGGATTGGTGAATCGGCGATTGTCGGTGCCGGGGCCATGGTCTCTCTCGATGTTCCGCCGTACTGCATGGCGCAAGGCGACCGGGCCTATCTGTTCGGCCTGAACCTGATTGGGCTCAAACGGCGTGGTTTTACGATCGCCCAGTTGGAGATACTGAAAAGAGCCTACCGAACCTTGTTTACCGAGGGCGAACCACTCAAACAGGCTCTCGCCCGCGTCAACCAGGAGCATAGCGGCTGTCCCGAGGTTGCCCACCTCGTGGAGTTTATCTCGCATTCCCAGCGTGGGGTTTGCCGGCCGCGGGGCGGGGTGTCTGCCGACACCGATGAGGCTTCCGGGTAGGGGTCCGGCAGACCCTCACAGGCAGACAGGATGTCTCGATTAGGGCTGATCGCAGGGAACGGCCGCTTTCCCCTCCTCTTTGTTGAGGCGGCCCGCGCCCAAGGGCTCGACATTGTGGCGGTCGCCCATCAGGGCGAGACGCTGGAGACGCTGAACGACCTGGTGTCTGAGCTGAGCTGGGTTCGGGTTGGAGAGCTGGGCAGGATTATCGACATCTTCAAGGCCGCCGGCGTCAGCCAAGCGGTCATGGCTGGCGGGATCCACAAATCCGGCGCACTGACCAATATCCAACCCGACGCGCGTGGCTTGGCGTTTATCAGCCGGCTGCCGAGTCTGAAGGACGATGTGATCCTGCGTGGCATTGCCCGAGAGCTGGAAAGCGAGGGCATCAGGGTAGTGGAATCCACCCGCTTGCTGCCCGTCCTGGTTCCCCAGCCGGGAGTGCTCACCCAAGCCGCTCCAGATGACAAGCAGTGGCAGGACATCCGGCTGGGGGTCGAAGTAGCCAGGGAAATCGGCCTCTGGGACATTGGCCAGAGCGTGGTGGTCAAGCGCGGCACGGTGTTTGCTGTCGAAGGGCTGGAGGGAACAAATGCCGCGATTCGACGCGCTGGAGAGCTGGGCGGGCCTGGGCTGGTGATCGTCAAAGTGAGTAAACCCCACCAGGACCTGCGCTTTGATGTGCCAACGGTTGGCCCGGAGACGCTTCAAGAGATGCGGGCCGTCGAGGCTCGCGTGCTCGCCGTCGAGGCCGAGACAACTTTGATTGTGGACAGACCCGCAGTTGTCCGCCAGGCGGATGCCGCCGGGCTGTGCGTGGTGGCCGTTGCAATGCCCAGAACACGAGGGTTTCGTGTTGCATAAGAGACCGGGTTCAAGGAGGGGCGGAAGAGAGATGACACATATCCTGGGCCGATTCAGCGTCGTGTTCGTGTGGAGCGGGCTGATGTTTGTCTTGCCCCGCAGCGGCTTGGCCGCCATTGAGTTCTCCTTTGAAAATCCGGCTCAGGCTCAAGTCGTCAGCGGAGTGAGCGTGCTGTCGGGCTGGGCCTTCTCGACCGAGCCGGGCGCGTCTGTCACGGTCCGTGTACGGATTGATAACGGAGAAGCCAGCCGGCTCCCGTGCTGTTCCGAACGGAGGGATGTGGCGAATGCGTATTCCGATTATCCCCAAGCCCTCCAGAGCGGATTTGGGCAGGTCTTTAATTTTGGTCTGCTCAAAGAAGGCACCCATACCCTCACCCTTGAGATTGAGGACACGACCGGCACCCGAGAGATATACGAGCACACAATTGAAACCGTCAGGCCCGGTGGGTTTGCATTTCTCAGTTCGCTTGATCTCACCCAGGCCAGGGCAGAACTGAGCGAGGACAAACACCAGATTCTGATCGAAAGAGCGGTCGCCCGGGACAACGCCAGCGGTGCCTCTGAGGAGGTCCGTCTCAGCCTGGCGTGGCAAGAAAACCTCCAGGCGGTGGGTATTGTCGCCTCACAGAACGCAGATGAGCCAGTCTCCTCCGCGGCTGCCGCACAAAGCGAGAGCCTCCAGGCTGCTCAGGTATATGCCGAGGACCGAGCTGCTGAGCGTATGCAGGCGGACGCCGAGGACCAGGCCGTCCAGCCCGACTGGGTGCAAAACCCGGCCATCATTCGGATTGACCCGGTCAGCGGCAGGCGGACGATTGTGTCTGATGTGAACGTCCCGACTGAAGAAGACCTGCGCAATACACAGACCGGAGGCGACGAGGCACAGACCAACCCTGGGCCGACCTGGCTGATCCCACAAGGAGTCACGGTTGAGCCGGACGGCCAGATCGCAGTGACCGATTTTGGCCGCGGGGCACTCATCCGGGTTGATCCCGTGACAGGCCGACGACACGCCGTGTCTGGAGCTGGGGCAGCCTTTCTGCGGCCAAATGGAGTTGCGGCCTATGGGGCAGCGTCGGGCCTGGACGGCACGCTTGTGATTGCGGATTCCGGCCAATCCGGCGTTATTGAAATGAACGACGACCGCCGGACCATTATCTCGGATATAGGGCTTGAGGGTGAGACCGACCCGGTCAACCTGAGGGCACCGTTTGGCATTGCGATTGAGCACAACTGTACGCAAGAGGACTGTCGGCTCGTAGTGGCCGATGCCGACCTGGCAGCGATTGTTCGCCTTGACCGGGACACCGAAGAGCGGACCGTTCTGTCGGATGAGGGCTGGCTGACCCCGGTTGATATTGATGTTGCGCCTGACGGCCAGTTCGTCGTTGTTGATGTTGGTCTCAACGCTCTGGTCCGGGTCGATCCAGCCAGCGGCAATCGGACGCTCGTGTCGGGTGCGGGGACCGGCGGCGGGCCGCCTTTCAGCCGCGTTCGCGCCCTGGTCATTGAGTCAGATGGTCAGCTGGCGGTCCTGGATGAAGGCGCTCGGGCCGTGTTCCGGGTCGATCCAGGTACCGGCGAGCGCAGCGTCATCTCAGGGCCGGACACCGGCAGTGGGCCTGAGTTGCGGGTGCCGGTTGATATCGCAGTCGAGTCCAGCGGCCAGCTGATCGTCGTTGATAGCGCACCTGTGTCGTCCATCCTTGAAAATCCGTCTGGAGACTTTGCCGGCGGTATCGGTCTGGTGTCAGGCTGGGCATTTTCCAATACTCCGGCTGCCACGCCAAGCAATATCGAGCTCAGGATTGACGACACCGTGCCCATAGATGTGCCGTGCTGTTCTTCTCGCGGAGATGTCCAGGCATTTTTTCCTGAGCGGCCGTGGGCAGCCGAAAGTGGTTTTGGACTCGTCACCAACTTTAATCTCTTACCCAGCGGACCACACACCTTCGAGTTGACCGTTGAGGACACGAGCGGCACTTCGCACACCCAGAGCCGCAGCGTGGAGACCGTGAGGCTGGGCGACTCGGAATTTCTGGACCACTTTGACCTGACGAACGCCGAAGTGAGCGTGTCTTCTGAGACCGTATTTCTCGACCGGGTGAGGGTTCGAGATAAGGCCAGCCAAGTCAGCCGCGACATCAACGCCAGTTTCATCTGGCAGGAAAGTTGCCAGTGTTTTGTTGTGCAGGGCGAATGCGGCAACGGGAGTATGGAATCCAACGAAGAGTGCGACGGCGCGGCCTTTGGTGGACAGACATGTCAAAGCACGGGGTTTTCTGGCGGCAGCTTGAGCTGCGGTGCGAGTTGTAATCTCGATTTCAGCCAATGCACGGGGGGCGCGCCAGTTTTGGTCGCCAATAGCGGAGACAATACTGTTTCCGTGGTGAGCCCCGCGACCTATGAAGAGGAACGCACCATACCCGTCGGCGCAAATCCCCGGTCGATAGCCGTCAGCCCGACCAATGCGGTCGCGTATGTGACCAACGCCAACAGTGCCTCCGTGTCGGTCATTGACCTCACCACCAGGACCGTCATTGATGCCATTGATGTCGGCGACACGCCTGTTGGCGTGGGCTTTGCGCCGGATGGGAGATATGCCTATGTGGTCAACGCCGGCTACGGTCGGGTCAGCGTGATCAACACGGCGTTACGCACCGTTGAGACCACCATAGCAGTCGGCCATGAACCTCAAGAGATCGCCATCAATAGCGCCGGCACACGGGCCTATGTCACCAACTATGGGGACGGGACCGTGTCGGTTCTTGACCTGGTGGCACACAGGCCGCTGACCACGATCGCCGTTGGCAACGAACCCAACGGTATTGCGGTCCGCCCGCACGCCGCGGAAGTGTATGTGGTCAACCGCGGCGATAACAGCGTCTCGATCATCAGCACGAACACGGGAAGCGTGGTGGAGACCCTGACCAGAGAAGCGGATGAGGGCCGCATCGGACTCCTGCCCCAGAAGGTCGCATTCTCGCCCGATGGACACAAGGCTTTTATCACCAACGCGCTCGATTATACGGTGTCCATTATTGATGCGGCGACGCGGAGCAGTCTCGATAAGCTCCCGGTTACGCGACGGGGCTACCGCTCAGTCTATGACGAACCCAACGGGATAGTCATCTCTCCAAACGGATTGCGCTTCTACGTCTCGCTGTTCGGTCGGAGTGGACAGGGCAGCTATCTCGGCGTGTATGGCGTGCTGAACCACCGCTTTGAGGCCTCTGTTGAGGTCGGCGATGGGCCAATCGCTCTGGCGGGTGGCCCGGGCTAGACGCGCTTGACTCCCCAGACAGAACGTGACACCATCGCCCGACCTTCGTGGGGCCGTAGCTCAGCTGGGAGAGCGCTTGACTGGCAGTCAAGAGGTCGGCAGTTCGATCCTGCTCGGCTCCACTTGTCCAACCCCCCCCCTTCTGCGGTGCAGAAGCGCCGCCGCCCTTCCTGAGCTGTGCCCCATCCCTTCCGACGGACAGCGGTTGGTTGGTGCCTGCCGTGCCAGGGAACACACCGGGGGGCCGTGGTGCGCGCCTTTAGCTCTGCCGGCTACACCGTTTCGCTGGGGCGTCACTCGTATCCGATGGAGAAATACCGCCTGGTCCCGGAACGTCTCCTGGCCAAGGGCGTCCTCACGCAGAATGAAATCGTCGTGCCCCAGCCGGTCCCGCGCGCCGACATCCTGCGCGTGCATACTCCAGGGTATGTCCACGCCTTCTGTAGCGGCACGCTTGAGCGCCCGGCCCTGCTGCGGCTCGGCCTGCCCTGGTCAGCGACCTTGGTCCGCCGCGCCTTTGTGGTGATTGGCGGGACCCTGGAAGCGGCCCGTGCCGCCCTGACCGACGGGCTTGGGGTGAACCTGGCCGGTGGCACCCACCACGCCTTTGCCGACCACGGCGAGGGCTACTGCATCTTTCACGATATGGTCATCAGCCTGCGACGACTCCGGCACGAGGGTGCGGCCCGGCATTTTCTGATTATTGACCTCGATGTCCACCAGGGCAACGGCACCGCGGCCCTGTGTCAGACCGACCCGGATGTCTTTACGTTCTCCATGCACGCCGCAAACAATTACCCCGCCCGCAAAGAGCGCAGTTCCTGGGACATTGCCCTGCCCGACCGGACCACGGATGAGCCCTATCTCGATTGCCTCCGCACAGCCCTCCCCCGCCTCCTGGAGTGCTGCACGCCTGAGCTTGTTTTTTACCAGGCCGGCGTCGATGTCCTGGCCGGCGACCGTTTTGGCAAGCTGGGGCTGACCATGCGCGGGGTCAGAGAGCGGGACCGGCTTGTAGCGGCCTTTGCTCGGCAGGCCGGCCTGCCCCTCGTTGTGACGTTGGGCGGTGGCTATGCGCGTGACATCAGTGTGATTGTTGAGGCCCACTGTCAGACGGTGGAGATTGCCAGGGCCTATCTGGGATGAATGACCCCAAGGGGGAGTTTGGGGGGCCGAGTTGAGCCGTGATTAATCCTCGGCACTGACCGCCGGCAGGTCCTCCCCGAGGGCCAGCCGGGAGAGGACGGCACGCAGATCGTCGTTCGACAAACCCCGGTCGGCCGGCGTATGAAACAGGAGTGCTACCCGCTGGTCTTCCAGAGAGCGCCGGGCCAGGCGGGCCTGGGCGCGCATGCGGACCAGGGGGCCGATGAGCCGGGCCAACTCAGAGGTGAAGCGGGCGGCCAGTAAGAGCGCCTGGCCGGCACTCTGTGCTCCGGCGAGCGCCTCGCGGTAGACAGCCACCATCCCGGCATGGAGCACAAGCCCGGTTTTTCTCTCCTCCCATAATTCGCCCCGGACCGTCCCCCAGCTCAGCCGCATGGCGTCAACGACCGGCCACATCTCGGGCTGTAAGGCCGGGGCGCTCTCGGCCGCAATCAGACGGACGAAGACCGCTTTCAACTCGTCCGACAGTTGGCTTGGCTCTCGGACATGCCAGCGGTGGGGGGGGAGAGGGCGGGCCAGGATTGTGCCCTCGACACTGAGAACAAGATGGTCTTCAACCGATTGGCCGAGCAGCGTCAGGCTGGCGGTATAGTACACTTGGCCGTCCTCGGTGTAGTCGGTGCGTAAGGCGTGGGCGTTGACCGACAGCTCGGGATGACAGTATACCCGGCCCCGGTCATACACCTTCTCAATCCCCTTGCGCAGCTGGACGCAGGTGTGGGCTGCTGGAAAGAAGTATTCATATGGCGAGGGCGTCCAGTCGACCTCGGCCTCTCGCATTTCCAGGCGCAGGGCGGCTTCCTGGGCACCACGGGTGAAGCGTTCCCGCGCACTCCCGGCTTCTCCGCCGCTGTGGAAGGCTTCGCGCAGTGTGCCAAACAGTCGTTCGCTGGGGTAGGGACCACGGTAGCGGAGGGCGCGTTTGCCCTGGTCCTGGCTCAGCAGCGCGAAGACATTGAGCACGCTTGAGCCGGCACCGGGCGGCAGGCTACCGGGGTCATCGAGAGGTGGGATCGCTGCCACGTCGGTGTAGCGCACCGCCCGGAACAGGGTCAGGAAACGCTGCTGCTGAAAGCCGACCTCCCCGTCCAAGGTCCACAGGCAGTCCGAGAGGCCCCAACCGAGATGTGAAGCCGTGGCCGCGCTGACACCCAGGAAGCGGCCATCGAGTCCGCGGACCTTAAAGCGTTGGAGGGTCCGGTCGCTGCCCTCGCCCCGCCACGTGAGGAGGAGCAACAGGCGTCCGTGTCGGTCAAACGTTGCCAGCCGCAGTGGCGCGTGGGGGGGTGGCTCATCGGGCACAAAGAGGCTCAGGCTGCCGTGCTGAGAGCGGCGAGCGATAGGCCGGCCTAGGTGGCGCAGGTCCCCTGTCGGGTCGGCGGCCGCTTGGCCGAGAGCGTGCCTCAGGCGGTTGAGCAGCCCGGGCGCAAGGTCTTCCAGGGCGAGGGTTTCGAGGGCAAGAGCCAGGCTGGCAGGAGTGATGTCGTCGGGGGCGATGCTGTCGGGCATGAACGAAACTGCCTTGTGTGATGCTCGGGGCGGTGGCTGGCTACACGAAGCGCGTGGCTGAACGGCTCAGCCGGCGGCGTTCAGGGTCTCAATCTGACCGGGCGACAGGTAGGCGGCCAGGACCTCCGGGGACGCCTCTTGGACTGCCGTGGGCGAGTCAAAGCCGGCCGCTACCAGGGCGCGGACCGATTCCCGGTCAAGGCCGGGCAACGCACGGGCGAGGGCCAAGCCGTCCGGCCTGACGCCGAAACGCACACTGTCGGCCAAGTCCTTGAGGCGGTCGGCTCTGCTCCAGCCCATCACCTCGGCCACCTCGTTGGCCGCGTCGGCCAGCCAGCCGATCTCATCGGTCAGCGATCTGATCGTGCCGGCGTAACACCGATAGCGGCTCTCCAGGCCGGACAGCGCACCGCCCCTGATCCATTCGCCCAGTAACAGGGAGAGTTTAGCCGAACGGACCTCCGTGCTGGTCGGGAGCATGTCGGCGTGCAAGAGGCGTTTGAGCTCCTCGCCGGGCGGATCGTCGCCATCGGGCAGCTGCTCATTCAGCATGCTTTCATATATGCGGCTGCGGTGTTCGGTGCTGGACAGCGGTACATAGACCCGTTTGCCGTCCGCGGTCAGGCTGAACAGGTGAAACAACTCCAGCTCGGGCACAGCCCGGTCCCGGGCCTGGCTGAAAAAGCGGGCCAGCTTGACCGCGGTGGCGGCCTGAATACCCCGGCGAGCGGCGACTTCGCCCAGGCTGGAGGCTTCGAGCCGGCCGTCTTCGCCGCGGATGACGAGCTGGGCCCGCACCAGCTCGGCAAGGGTCTGTTCGACCTCGTGGGCCTTGTCCGCGGCCTGGGATGAGTCGGCCCCCCGTCGCAGAAAACCCAGATAGGTCAGGCCACAGAACGACACCACCTCATCGGCGGTGGAGC
Source organism: uncultured Binatia bacterium (SeqCode) (assembly GCA_965242605.1). GTDB lineage: Bacteria > Desulfobacterota > Binatia > Bin18 > Bin18 > JAAXHF01. The sequence continues at coordinate 1,647,722 of CBDESS010000001.1, forward strand.
AGACCTTGGAGGCAATGAGGTTCAGCACCCGGTCGGCAAAACCGGCTTGGCCGGGGGCCAGGGCAAACTGTTCCTGCTCGCCCAGAATGTAGCCGTTCCACAGCAGGTCGGCCTGAAACTGGTTGACGGCGATGACGATGGAGCGGCCAAACTCTTCATGAAAGCCCAGGCGCCCGGCTCGGCCAGAGATATTTTCGTACTCGGCCCACGACACCGGGACCTCGACCGGTGTGCCTGTCCGCTCGTCTGTCTCCCACTTCATCGGCTCAACAAACACGGTCGAGGCCGGCAGGTTGACGCCAAAGGCGAGGGTGGTGGTGCAGGCAATCACCCGCAGCTCTCCGCGCCGATAGGCGGCTTCCACCACGCCGCGTTCCTCAGAGGTGAGGTCCGCGTGATGAAACGCCACCCCGCCGGCACAGGCGGTTTTGAGTTGGGCTTTGAGCGCGGTTTCTTCGCAGCGGTCGAGTTCGGCCAGGGCGGTGGGGGCGGGCGGCAGTTGGGCACTGTCGGCCAGGGCCAGGGCACACCGCACGGTGTCGCGCTTGCTCTTGAGGAAGATCAATATCTGCTCTTCCCGGTGCGCCAGCTGTTTGACCGCGGCCAGTAAAATCTCGGTCGGCTCTTCGCTCTTGACCTCAACAAGCTGCTCCTGGCCTTCTTCTCCGGTGTTATAGGCTTTGTAGCGAAATGCTCCGTTCAGCAGGACGCCGCGGTACAGCTCGACCGGCCGCTCATCTTGCAGCAGCAGGTCGGCTTCCAGCCACTCGGCAATGTGTTCGGCCTCGCCCAAGACTGCGGACAGCCCCAGCAGCTGCGGTCTCGGCTCAGAGCCTAAGAGTTTTGCCAGGCTCAGCTCCAGCCCTGCCCCACGTTCGGCCTCGCTCAGCATTTGCAACTCGTCCACCACGACCAGCGCAACGCTGCGCAGCAGATGGGGACGGCGGACCAGGAGCTGCGACAGCCGCTCATACACCAGGACGGCCAGCTGATAGTCGCCCTGTTCAATCGCCTGGTCAAACTCGTGGTGGTCGCGGGTGGCAACGGCGACCTTGACTCCATACGCGCCATAGCGGTCGCAGAAGGTCTGGTATTTTTCTTCGGCCAGGGCGCGCAGCGGGGTCAGGTACAAGACCCGTTTGCCGGCAAAGGTGGCCCGCATGGCGGCCATCTCGCCCACAAAGGTCTTGCCCGAAGAGGTGGGCGAGGAAATGACCAGGCTGCGGCCTTCAAACAGACCGTAGCGCTGTACAGCAATCTCTTGGACGGGCAGCAGAAACTCCCCCTGCTGGCGCTCCCAAATCTCCAGCAGGCTGTCGGCCAGGCCGTATTTGCGTAAATCTCGAATCCGTCGCACTGGCTCGCCTCCAAACGCGCTCATGTTACCAAGGGGCCGAAGCGGAGAAAAGAGCGGCGTGGCCGGAGAGGGGTTGTGAGGCGCAGACCCCTCAGCCCGAGTGCGACCGCTCGGCCCGAAGCGCCCGCGCATAGCCGCTCATCCCCCCACAACTCAGGATGTCAATATGGAGGTCTGACAGACCCCGCGCCGCGTAGCGCGTCCCAGCGCTGAGGTCTTTGACGACCGTGTCGTTGATATCAATGCGCAGACGGTCGCCGGCCCGAATCTCCGCCGCCTCCCACACGGTGAGCGGGGCGAGGCCGATATTGATGCAGATACGGAAAAAAGGTCGGGCAAAGCCTGGGGCAATAACGGCCCGGATGCCGTTACGGCGCAGGGCTTCGGCGGTCCGGGCTGCCCCTGGGCCGTCTCCGAGCCGGCCGGTCGCCAGCAGGATAGTCTCCCCCTCCTCCGCACGCCCGGGCTCAGCCAGCCGGCTGAAGAGCGCAGCAGCCGACACATCGCCTGTCACCACCCAGACTCGTCCGGTTAGAATACAAGCGTCTGTGTCCATGTATGGCCCCGCTGCCCGGCGTGCAGCATAGTGGCACAGGCGGGGCTTGTCGAGAGCGGTCTGGTGTGCTCTTGCAAACTCCGGGTGGATTCGGTGACAACTCTGCCACAAAAAGATTTGGTGTTCGGCATTTTCTACGATCTGTGGCTTCCATCTGTCCGGCTCAGGAAAGAGGTTTTGAGCCACACAGCCACGGTGATCTCGCATTTTCAGGAGTGAATACCGATATTGCCAGGTTTAGCGCGTCTTCCGATTTCCGGGCATTCCAATGTGCTGCTTCATCGCCCACTACAATCACCGGCTGATGACCATGCAGTTGGGCGGGGTTGCCGGACAAAACATGCAGTTGGCAACGACCGGGGATGTATGCAAGCGTGTCAAATACATTGCCCGCCCTACGGACACGGAATTCACCGCCCAGCTTGCGGCTACCCGTCAAGCTCGGTTGATCCGGGTGTAGCTGGTTCAGGAAGCCAGGCAGTTGGCCCAAAAAAGGCTTTGTCAATGTCAGGCTTCCGGCAACAACAATTATCTCGTTGCCTTCCCGATAGGCCGGGCCGGTTGGAGAGAGATAAGCACACGCTAAGGCGGCTGGCAGGGTTGTCTTGCCCGGACCTTTGCCGGTTGAGCAACCGATACTGCCAACGGCATCATCCTCAACCGCATAAAGCAGGGTGCGTTGCCAATCTTGGAGACGGAGGGTTTCACCTTGCCGATCTCCATTCGGGCATTTCAGCGTCTCTCCCCATTCCGCTAGTGCGTTCATGGCTGTGCTCGGAGTCTACTCTAACCGGATGCGCCTCGGTCGGACTTGTTTTTCTTTTTGGGCCCTGGCTTGGGGTCCCCACACCTGAAAGACATTGTGTATGCCTCTCTCTAGCTGCCTCATTACAATCAGGGTTAGTTGTCAAGTCCTGGCTCGCACAAAAAAAGCCCGACTAAACAGCCGGGCCGTTTCAGCGCCGGGTGTTACTCCGCTTCTTCGGATGGAACGATGACAAAGCCTTGCACGGGCTCTTGCCATTTAAGACGCGGGGATTCCCCCGGGCTGGGAAAGTCGTTCACCACAACATCCTTCTCTGCTTCCCGCTTGCTTAGCATCTGACTTGCCCTCCGGGGCCACACGGGTAGGGGGAAGTCATGGTGAAACCCCCCGAGCGTGTAGAGGAAGCCAACCACCACACATTATATTGAACTGTCAATTCGGCATCAGGACGGATAGCACGGCCAGGCAGCACACCTGCTGAGTCGAACACCTCCCTGATCGGAATGGTGACGATGTTTCCCGCCCGTGTCGGGCGGCCAACACGCGCATATGCCCAGGTGGGTTGATAGCGGGGGGCTTCCCCGGCTTGTCGATCCCAGATCAGGATAGTGCTTTGCCTTAGCGCCGCATCTTGGGTCGGTCCGCGCGTCAAGCTCAGCAATTCGTTTATTGTGGCTGTACTAGTGATATTGAACCGGAGATATGTCAGCGTGTCCCAGGTGATACCCGTTGCCAAGATATTCCACTCCCCACTTTCATCAAGCGTGGTGTCGTATCCCCCCACGAGAGTCAAAAAGTTATTCGCGAGGAGAAAATTTCTCTCCGGGGGGCCGCCTGTGAGCGGAAGGATTCCAGGGGGATAGACGATCGGCACATTCCCGCTTTCCCAGTACTGGTACTCCTCCCGGATAAACTCTAGAACAAAGCTCTGTGTGGCTTCTTGCCACCTGAGACGCGCAGATTCCCCCGGGCTCGGGAAATCGTTCAACTCAACAGTCCGATCTACCCCTCTGAGGAATTCTTCGTCAGGTGTGGAAACGCTGAAGGCGTGTTCTTGAATCGTCTCCCCGTCTACGACAAGCGCCACGGTGTGCCTACTGGACCCAAGCAGGTTCCAGTTTATTTGCGTGATAAAGCCGTTATTGGTGTCACCGCATTCGCTTTCCGTATCAGCACGGGGGATATTCCGAGCGACCGAAAGGCGTTGCGATTCGTTCACGACTATTTCCACATTCCGCCCGGAGCAGACCCAGCCGGACATAAAGCCGATCCCGCTCTGGAGGGAATCCCGGGCAGGAACTTCCAGGTTGCCCCGGGTTTGCCCCAAGGCCGGCACGGTGTGGAACACCACCACCATCAGAATCAAAATCGCTGTGGTCATACTTCTTCCCCTTTCACCCGGCCGCGGCCGGGGCTGTAATGATGTTGCCGGGGGGCTTGGGCCCCCGGGATAGACCTCAGAAACAAAATCATGCCCAACCAGGCGCTTCCCGGTTGCATCCGGGCTGGGTAGGTCAAGCAAGGGGTTCACCGCCGGCATGCGAGCATCTGGCTCTCGTAGATTTGCTCCCTCAGGGGCGAAGTGGCCTGTATACTAGGGGAAGTGTAGCTGTACCTCATCAGTCGCTCCTCATAGAGCTCGGCCTCGAAATGACGCTGACACTCCCGCCGGATAGCGTCACCGTCTTGGCCCTTGGCGTCCGCTTCGTCCGCTCTCTTACGGTAGAGCAACATTATTTCTCTGCTGTTTTTCGCTAGACTGGCAGTGAGCTCCTTCGGGTCCTGTGCCTCCGCTCCTGTGAGCGGTGATAGCACGCAACCGAGAGTGAATAGCGCACCAACTACCAGCAAGAGGCAGGACTGACTATTCATGAGTGTCATTGTTTCGATCCTCCTTCCATCAGGTTCCAGTTCCATTGCAGGATGAACCCGCACAAAAAGCCCCTTCTGTCCTATCTCCCCGCAACCACACGGGTTTTTGATGCGGGGGATGACACAATTGCCTTCGAACAAGCCTCTAACAGTACAAAAATGAGAGAAGCCCGGCTTGCCCCGGGCTCAATCTGGGGGCAAGGCTCCCTTCCTTTCCATTTTGAAGACCCGTCCTCCCCCTTGCGAAGGGGCATGGGGACCCCTGTCGCCAATTCCGCCTTGAGGGCAGAATCGGAAGGGTGAGATTAGATGCAACACGCATTGTTCATTCCCCTGCTTCGGATGGAGCAATGACAAAGCCTTGCACGGGCTCTTGCCATTTCAGAAGTGGGTTCTCCCCCGGGCTTGGAAAGTCGTTCACCACAACATCCTTCTCCGCTCCCCGGATGAACTCTTGCCCGAGTGTGGTCACGGTGAAGGCGTTGCGTTGTATGGTTTGCCCGTCTACGACAAGTGATGCGGTGTAATCTCCATCCTCCATCAGGTTCCAGTTCATTTGCACAATGAACCCGTTATCCCGATCCCCGCATATCCATTTGGTATCGCCGCGGCTGATATTCCGGGCAACGGGTGGCAGGTGTAGCGTGTCGTCAATGACAATGGCGACAGACTGGCCTTCACAGACCCAGCCCGAGACAAAGCCGATCCCGCTTTGAAAAGACCCGGGGCCTGGGACTTCCAGGTTGCCGACGGGGGCTTCAGCTTCCAGCGCGAGGGCGGGCGCGGGTGGGGGTGGTGGCACACGTTGCGCGGCCTCCGTTGCTTCGGATGGAGCAATGACAAAGCCTTGCACGGGCTCTTGCCATTTCAGAAGCGGGTTTTCCCCCGGGCTTGGAAAATCGTTCACCACAACATTCTTCTCTGCTTCCCGGATGAACTCTTGCCCGAGTGTGGTCACGGTGAAGGCGTTGCGTTGTACGGTTTGCCCGTCAACGACAAGGGAGGCGGTGTAATCCCCGTCTCCCAGCAGGTTCCAGTTCATTTGCACAATGAACCCGTTATCCCGATCCCCGCATATGTCTTCGGTATCGCCGCGGCTGATATTCCGGGCAACGGGCGGCAGGTGTAGACCGTCGTCAATGACAATGCTGACAGACCGGCCTTCACAGACCCAGCCCGAGACAAAGCCGATCCCGCTTTGAAAAGACCCGGGGCCTGGGACTTCCAGTTTGCCGTCGGGGGCGGGCGGGGGTGTGCGTGGTCGTGGTGCGGGTGTGGGTGGTGGCACAAGTTGCCCGTACCAGGTGCGGCCGCTTGGCAGGTCAACAAGAGACCAGAGGCCGTTCCACAGCGGCGTCATTGCGGGGAGGACGGTCGCGGCGAGAGGGGGCAGGAGGAGTTGTGCACAGGACCTGCCCATCCCGATCAGAGCCCCCCCATATGCGGTTAATTGCCAGGAGGTGGGCGTGCTATACGGTGGCCCTGACAGGCATAACGGCTGAACTACTGTCGCCCCCGTAAATGCGTTCCTGCTACAGGCCGGTGTCAAAGCATATTCCCCGTCAGGTATAATCTCGGGGGCGGATCTGTCACTGCCAGGATTCACCCACGCAAACCGGGCCTGGCTCATGTCGGTCACTGCCGGGAAACCTCCGGGCGGGTCTATCAAACTATAAATGGGGTTGGCCGGCGTACTGGTAGCACACAAGGCGGCCGTATAGCGGATAGCCCCTTCCCGATAGCCTGCTGCTGTGCGTATGTCATAGGGGTGAGGCCGCTCACTGGTCGAGACGACAGGCAGGCCGAACCTGGGCAGCCCGAGTTCTGCACAGGACATGCCCAGCCCGACTTCATCCCCGGTAGAGTGATGGGTATACGGGGGCCCGGTATGACACAGGATGCGGTTCCGGTCGCACTCCGGCACTAACGCCGATTCCCCTGCCGGAGCGACAGCACCAGCGCGCCATGCAAACGCGGCTTGGTGCCGGATATTCCAGTTGGACGGGTAGCCTCCGGGTGGTTCCGGGGCACATGAGGACGCCGCATAGCTGATAGCCCAATTGACATAGGGACCGGGCATTGTTGGGGTCGATGTTGCGGTTGACGTAGCCATTTGCCCGAAGGCCGGGGGGGGGGGCTGTATGGAACACCAACACCATCAGAATCAGAATCAGTAATGTTGCGGTCATTTTCGCTCCTTCTGCTAGGTATAACAGCCTAGCTCTAGCTAGGGTTATCGAACTGGCTGTTGATAGATCGTCTCAGCGAGCGGCCGCAGGTGCTCAATGCTACTCTGCCAGCCTGAACTTCGGCACCGAGATGTCTTCGGTCCAGTCCTCAAAGGTGACTTCAACCGTCTTGCCTATCTTGACTTGGTGGGGGGAGCAGCCGACAATGTTGCTCATCATCTGTGGGCCTTCGTCAAGCGTGATCAGGGCGACCACATACGGTACCTCGTCGGCAAACGCCTTGCTGACTGGCCGATAGACGGTGGTAAACGACAGCACTGTGCCCCGGCCCGAGGCGATGATCCATTCTACCTCCTCGCTCATACAGGCGGTGCAGTAGAGGCGCGGGTAGAACTGACGGTGGCCGCAGGCGGTGCATTGCTGGAGCCGCAGCTCGTGGTTTTTACAGCCGTCCCAGTAGGGCCGGGTCTCGCCGGTCGGTTGCGGAATGGGTTTGTTCGCCGCCATCAGCCTCTCTCCTTTGCCAGAATCATGGAGCAGTGGGTAGACATAATGCCGCCCTGGGCGTGAACAAACGCTACCTCGGCATCCTGGACCTGACGCGGGCCACACGCGCCGCGCAGCTGCAAGACGGCTTCGGTGACTGAGAACATGGAACCCGGGTGGCCCGGATGGCAGTGGGACATCAGCCCCCCGTGGGTATTGACCGGCAGCTCGCCGCCGAGCTCAATCCGCCCGTCCTCCACAAAGCGTCCGCCCTCGCCCTTGGAGCAGAAGCCGAGGTCTTCGAGTTCGACAAGGACGACCGGGGTAAAACAGTCGTACAGCTCGGCCACGTCAATGTCCTGGGGGCCGAGGCCGGCCATGGCGTAGGTCCGCTCCCCGGCCTCTTTGGCCGCGGAGGTGGTCAGATTTCGGGCCTGACTGATGTGCTCGTGCGAGTGGCCCTCGCCAATGCCGAGCAGATAGACCGGTGGCGGACGGAAGTCTCTGGCCCGCTGCGCGGCGGTCATGATAATTGCCGCCCCACCGTCTGACACCAGCGAGCAGTCGAGCAAGTGCAGGGGGTCGGCGATCATCTTTGAGTTCAGTACATCGTCGACCGTAATGGGCGCGCGCATCTGGGCGGCCGGATTCAGCGAGGCGTGTTTGCGGCAGGCCACCGAGACCGCGGCGAGCTGTTCGCTGGTCGTGCCGTAGGCGTGGATATGGGCCTGGGCGATCAAGGCGTAGAAGCCGGGGATGGGGGGACCGTAGGGCCGCTCAAACTGGGCATGGCCGGCCGTGGACATGGCCTCAATCGCCCGGTCGCGCGAGAGGCCGGAGAGCATAGTGTCGGCCATAGTGATCAGGACGGTGTTGCATACGCCGGTGGCAATGGCCGTTGCGGCGTGCTGCATGATGGCCAGGGTTGTTCCCCCGCCGGTGGCGACGTTGAGGCAGTAGCGGGGAAAAATCTGCATGTACTCGGCAATCATCTCGGCGTGGTACATATACGGCTCGACCCACGAGTTGCAGGTAATCAGCCCATCAACATCGTCTTTGGTGATGCCGGCATCTTCAAGGGCCAGCCTGGCCGCTTTGACATACATCTGGGTCGCGCTCAGGTGGGGGACGACGCCGACCTCGGTGTCGGCTGCGCCCACAATAGCTACCTTGCCGCGGAGCGATTCCATACGGGTGTCCTCCAGTGGTGTGAGGCCTTGTGTCCAGGCAAGTTTGGCCGGCCGGTCAAGCGTGGGTCAGGAGGCCGGCAGGGGCTCGATAATATCCGCACCGGCCGGAACAGTAAACTGAAAGAGGCTGTCCGGCAGCGGGAGGTTGCGGGTGATATTGGTAAAGTGCAAACGAGTGATATTGCCCAGCGGGTCGCTCACCGTTGCCCGGACAATATCAAAGGTCGTGGCGTCCACCGCCAGGGTCAAGTGCCCTGTCGCGTCGGCGTCGCGCTTCGGGCTGAGGTTCAGGATGTAGGTTTCCGCGGCCGTGTCCTGCAAACTGACCGCAAAGTCGTCCTCCAGGTGCCCTACGCCGGTCAGGAAAGAGAGAGGAGTATGAGACTGAAAAGCCTGGTGAAACGGAGTTTTGACGACTTGGTGCTCGGCCGCCTGATAGAACCACAAGAAAGCCCCGTCTGAGATGAGGAGTTGCGCCGGCTGGCTGAAGTCCCAGCGCATCTTGCCCGGTTTCTTGAAGAACACCTTACCCTGAGAGCTCAGGGTGTAGCCGAAACGTGCGGCCTCGACCTGCTGGACAAAGTCGGCCTGAAAGCCCCGGGTTTCCTGGTAGCGGGTCTGGAGCCGGGCGACAATCTCTGTCACTCCAAGGGCTGCGGGCTGAGGTGGCGGGGCGGGTTCGCCGGCCAGTGGGGTCACGGGCGGGCGGAAAAAAACGGCCTGAACCGTCAGGCTGATCACTACCCAGTACGAGATGTGTTTGTTCATTCGGGTGTTTTTCGTTTAGCCGTGGGGTCTTCACTCTTCGACCGCGGCTTCAACCAGCACCTCGCGTGGTTTACCCGCTTCCGCGGCGGGGGCGATCAGCCCTTCGCGTTCCATGCGTTCAATCATCCGGGCGGCGCGGTTATAGCCGACCCGCAGGCGGCGTTGGACCCAGGAAATAGACGCTTGGCGGCTCTCAATGACCAGGTCCCGGGCCTGTTCGTATAGCTCGTCATGCGTGTCATCGTCGTCGGCATCAACGCTCTTCCGGCTGTGGGCCTTTTCCAGGGCGCTGACCAGTTCGGAGTCAAACACCGGCCTGGCCTGCTTCTTAATCGCCACTGCCGCCTTGCTGATCTCCGGCTCCGACACAAATGCGCCGTGAATACGCTGTGGTTTGGCGCTGCCCGGCGGCAGGAACAGCATGTCGCCGGCACCCAGCAGGCGTTCTGCCCCGGCGGCGTCCAGGATCGTCCGGGAGTCGATCCGGGAGGACACCTGAAAGGACACCCGGGCCGGGAAGTTGGCCTTGATCAGGCCGGTAATCACATCGACCGAGGGACGCTGGGTGGCCAGGATGAGGTGAATGCCCGAGGCGCGGCCCATCTGGGCCAGACGGGTAATCGGCTCCTCTATCTCGCGGCCAACGGTCAGCATCAGGTCGGCCAGCTCGTCGACAATAACGACCAGATAGGGCAGATGCTGGTGGACCAGCTCCCCGCTTGCTGAACTTGTCGGCGGGGCTGGGGGCGGCCGCTCGTCCAGCCCAGGCCCGTCGGCGAGTTCGTCGCCTTCGTCCTGCACGACCTCGGTCAGCTTGATCACGTCGTCTGTCTCGCCGTGCTCCAGGGCGTGATTGTAGGAGGCGATATTGCGCGCCCCTTTGTCCCGCAGCAGTTTGTAGCGGTGCTCCATGCGTCGCACGACTTCCTGGAGGGCGGCACCGGCCTCTTTGGGGTTGGTAATGACCTGCGAGAGCTGGTGGGGGAGGTTTTCGTACAGGGAGAGCTCCAGCATCTTGGGGTCGATCATAATGAAGCGCACGTCACGCGGGCTGGCCCGGTACAGCAGGCTCATAATCATAGCGTTGAGCGAGACTGACTTGCCGGTTCCGGTGGCACCGGCCACCAACAGGTGGGGCATGCGGGCGAGGTCGGCGACAACCGGATTGCCGATCGGGTCTTTGCCCAGGGCCAGGCCGAGCGGCGATTCGGTCTGCTGGAAGCCCGGACAGTCCAGAATCTCGCGCAGGTAAACTTTTTCGCGGTCGGGGTTTGAGACCTCGATGCCGACCACCGCCTTGCCTGGAATCGGGGCCAGGATACGCACCGAGACCGCCCGCAGGGCCATTTGCAGGTCGTCGGCCAGCGATACCACTCGGTTGACCTTGACCCCTGGGGCGGGCTCGAACTCGTAGGTGGTGATGACCGGGCCGGGCCGGACAGCTACGACCTTGCCCTTGACGCCAAAGTCGGTCAGTTTGCTCTGGAGAATCTGCGAGCTGGCGTACAGGGCGTCCTCATCGACCTTGCGGCGGGATTCGGGCGGTGGGTCAAGCAACTCCAGGCCGGGCAGGCTATAGGGTTTTTCGCTGTCGGGGGCAGGGGCCGGACGTGGCCGACTGGCTTTGGGCGCGGGGGCAGGTGGCAGACGGTTAATGATGATTGGCGGTGGCTGTGCTGCTCCGGGCTGCTCCTCAGCTTTGTGGCGTGGCTTTTTGGGGGTGGCTTTTTTGGCCGGCGCGGGCGTCTCCGGTTCAGGTTCGGGGGTGACGAACCGGGGCTCGGTCTCTGCTGGCGGCTCGGGCGCAATAAACCGGGGTTCGGCCTCCAGAAGATAGGGCTTGGCGGCCATCGGCCGGCCAGGCCGGTGGCTGGGAACAAACGCGGCGAGACCGCCGAGCCCGGCACGGAGCCGGTCGGCCAGCGGTCCCAGCCAGCCGGCGCAGCGCTCGCCAACGAACCGGCCAGACCTCATCAGCCGGCCGCCCAGGGCGTGCAAAGACAGGCGGACAATCCCCATCAGAGAGATCACGAGAACAGGAATCAGCACCAGATAGGCCCCGAGTTGGTTGAAGCCGTGGAGGAGAGACACGGCGAGCCAGCCGCCGAGCCAGCCGCCAGACTCGACCGCTGGCCGGTCCCCGTACCACAGGGAGAACAGGGCCGTCATGGCCAGACTGAAGACGCCCAGCGACAGCATCTGGGAGGGCACGGCCGGGCGGTGCCACAGCCGGAACTGCAGCCCTGCGGTGTACATGGCCAGGGCCGGGACAATATAGCTCATTTTGCCCAGCGCCGAGCAGAACAGGTCGGCCAGCAGATAGCCGATGATGCCAACGAGATTTGTCTGCGGATGGACCGGCTGGTAGGACAAAAAAGCGAGGCCTGAAAAAATCGCCACAGCGACCAGGGCGACCCCCACGATCTCAGAGCCAACGGAACGGTGTCCGGGCTCTGGCTTGGATACCGACACGACTCCCTCCTCCTCACATCTCCGTCACAAGCGCTAAGACTACCGGCCGACGCCCCAGGGTACGGCGAAAATAGCGGCGGAGCGACAGCCGGACCTGCTCCTTGACCGTCCCTGTATCGGTTCGGGACTCCGGCGGCCGTTCGCCGAGCGCATTCCGCACGACCTCCTTGGCCTCGCGCAAGCCCTCGCCGTTGGTGTTGGCTAAGAACCCGCGCGACAGCAGCTCCGGTCCGCTGACGAGTTCTCCGGTCTGTTGGTCAATGCTGAGGATAGCGACTATGATCCCATCGCTGGCCATACGGCGGCGGTCACGCAGCAGCTCTTCCTCAATGCCTGCCAAACCGTCGACAAACACCCGTCCGGCCTGAACGGAGTCGGTCTGAAACGCGCCGTGGCGGTCAAGCTCCAGCACTTGGCCGTTTTCCAACAGAAAGACCTCGTCCGGCCCGATACCGACCTGACGAGCCAAGGCCGAGTGACAGACCAGATGGCGATATTCGCCGTGGATGGGAACGAAGTACCGGGGGCGAACCAGGTTGAGCATCAGGCGCAACTCGTCCTGGCAGGCATGACCGGAGACATGGACGCACGAGATCGCCTCGTAATAGATATCGGCTCCGCGGCGAGACAGGTGGTCAAGCAGCCGGGCGATTGTGCGCTCATTGCCGGGAATGACCCGAGACGACAGGACCACGGTGTCGCCCGCGGCGAGCTGGACCTGGGGGTGGGCACCGACGGCAATCCGCGACAGGGCCGACATCGGTTCGCCCTGGGAGCCGGTGGTGAGCAGGGTCACGGTCTGCGGGGCGCGCCGCGCGACCTGACCAACATCAAGCAGGACATCCGGCCCAAGAGATAAATGGCCGGTGTCCTGGGCGATACCGATATTGCTGACCAGCCGTCTGCCAACCACGCCGACGGCTCGGCCCTGTTTGAGTGACAGGTCAAGAATCTGCCGAATACGGTGGATGTGGGAGGCAAAGGTGGCGACCAAGACCTTGCCCTGGGATTGGGCAATAATGTGTTCAAGTGGCCGGGTCAGGCTGCGCTCTGACGGGTTTGAGCCAGGACGCTCGACATTTGTTGAGTCGGCCAACAGGATCAGGACGCCGCGTTCTCCCCATTCGGCCAAACGCGCCAGGTCGGTTTGCTGGTCGTCAACAGGCGTATGGTCGATCTTGAAATCACCGCTGTGGATAATGGTGCCGAGGGGAGTCGTAATGGCTAAGGCCGAGGCATCCACAATGCTGTGTGTCACCGGAATGCCCTCTATGCGAAACGGTCCGATTTGCCATTCCTGACGGGGACGAAACTCGTGGAGGGTCGTCTGCTCAAGCAAACCCCGCTCGGCCAGCCTGTCGCGGATCAGCCCCAGGGTGAACGGTGTGCCATAGACTGGGACATTGAAGTCCTGGAGGAGATAGGGCAGGCCGCCAATATGGTCCTCGTGGCCGTGGGTGAAGATGACCGCCTGGAGATGAGAGTGCTGGTGCAGATAGCCGAAATCCGGGATAACTACGTCAATGCCGAGCATCTCCTGCTCGGGAAACATCAGGCCACAGTCAACGGCAATGGCCGTTGGGCGGCCGCCTTCGGCCGGGCAGTATTCGATCAGCATGAAGTTGAGGCCAATCTCGCCGAGGCCGCCGAGGGGAATAATACGCAGCCGGCCCTCACTCATAGACATGTCCGACGCTCGCCGCCCAAGACGAGGCACCCTCCAGAGGTTCGGGAGAGGCCGGCCGAGCGGCCCTTGTCCGCTGCACCCCAGAGCGTCTGGTGTTGGGCAATCGCTTCTTCAACCTGGACCATCAAGTCCTGTCGGGCCGTTTTTCTCGCCACCGACGGATCTCTGGCAATCGGCGAGCTGAAGACGACACTCATCCGCCCAGACCGGATTTTCCAGCTACCCGAGGGGAGGATATCCCGCCCACCATTGACCGTAACCGGAACAACCGGGCTGCCGGTCTCCATGGCAACGGCGAATCCTCCGGGTTTGAACGGCAGCAGGCGTCCGTCCTGGCTGCGGGTCCCTTCAGGAAAAAACAGGACCGAGATCCCGGCGTGCAGCAGCGCTTTGACTTTTCGTATCGTTGCCACCGCCTGGGCTCGGCTCTGGCGATCAACCAGGACCTGATGAGTCCGGGCCATGCACAGACCCAAGAGCGGGGCCTTGCGCAGTTCGTGTTTGGCGACCCAACGCAGTTGAAACGCCTCAAGGCTGGCCATCAGCACCAGAATATCAAACATGCTCTGATGATTGGCCATGAACACATAGGCTTGTCGGGGATCAAGGTGTTCCCGGCCACGGACATCAACCTTTACCCCACACACAAACAGATTGCTCTTGGCCCAGAACCGGATATAGCCGGCCGCACGCTGGGCGTACGCATCAAGAGGCGCGAGCAGTAGAACCGGTACGCTCCAAAAGACAGTGTTCAGGGCGATGAAGACAAGACGCACGATAGCTATCAGAGTCACGCCGCTCCCCGGTGCTGAGGACCCAGATTCGCCTTATTATAGTTTCTCTTGTGCCTTGCCGTCAATGTAGTTGATTTTTCTGCACTTCTTTCTGTATAATGAACCACTCTGGCAGAGGGGCTGTTGTGACGGTTGAATGTCCGGCGTGTAAGACGCGCTACCGGGTTGACGCGAGCCTGGTGGTGGCAGGCGAGACCTCGTTCGAGTGTTGCCAGGAGGACTGTGGACACATTTTTGCCTATACGCCTCCGGTGATATGGACGGGGAGGTGTCCAGAACCTGATACCGAGCCGGTGAGCTCCTCGTCTCAGCCCGAGTCTGCCCGCCAAAACGAACACCAGGGCGATCGCGAGGCCGAGTCCAGCGTCAACGCTGCCGATGCGCCAAGCCGCGTCCCGGCATTCGTCCGTCAAGAAATTGAGCTGCCCCCACCGGCCGGGATGGATAACCGCGCCGGGCAAACCGGGCATGCGAGGCAGGATGAGGACGATGTGCCGGCCGAACCAGATGGCGGGCCGGTCTCTGAAGACGCCCCAGACATCCAAGCCGAGCCGCTGACCATGCCAGAGAAAGCGCCGAGGCACGGCCCAGAGTCGAACGCCGGACCGCCGGTGTCCAAGCCGGCTGAGCCGGCCCCCCACATAGGCCACGTCGAAGCCGCTTCGCCACCTGCCGACAAGCCACCCGAAGCCCTGCTTTCTGTTCGTGCCGTGTTTGCCGTGATCGGGTCTTTTGTGTGCGGCTATGCCCTGCTGAGTTATGCGGCACTTTCCTACCCTCGGCAGACAAAGCTGGCACTCCGCCAGCTTCCAGTGGTGGGGCACTTCTTTGCCTCCGAGCCGTTCTCCGCCCGCCATATTCGGCTGGACAAGCTGAGCGGCAGTTTTTGGCTGAGCAAAGATAACCGTCGGGTGTTTGCCGTCGCCGGCACGGCGCGGAATACCGCGAGCGTGTCTGCCAGGCTGGTGCAGATTGAGGGGACGCTCTACAACGGGGTCGGCAAGCAAGTTGGACAGCAACTCGTGTTCTGCGGTCATGAGGCCAACGCTGCGCTGCTCGAAAGCTTGACGGCCCGTGATATGGATACCATCCAGAAACTCGTACCGCCAAGAGACTTCCACATCCCGGCCGGCCGTGCCGCAAACTGCCTGCTGGTCTTTACCCGGCCGCCCGGCTCTGTCTCAGAGGTTTCAGGACGGGTGGTGTCTGTTCAGTTTGAAGATACCTAGAGAATGGCGCGGTCAGGCCTGAGGACGCCGGGACCGGACCGGTCGTCGCGGCGTCCTCTTCCTATCTGTCATCACCGCTCTCTTTTGTCCTCGCCGTCTGGCGTGACATCAATTTCCGGCGACTTGACCGATTTTCGAAAGTTCTGAATCCCCTTGCCCAGACCCTCGCCAATAGCCGGCAATTTCCGTGCGCCAAAAATGACCAGGACAATAACCAGGATGATCAGCAGCTCTCCCATACCAAGACCAAACATAATCTTCTTACTATATGCGATGTCTCTGCCCGCCGGCAAGGCGGGCGAACCCTTTTCTTGCAGGCTCCGGCCAGGTTCGCAAGGGGGGACGGGTCTTCAAAAGGCGGGCGAACCCTTTTCTTGCAGGCTCCGGCCAGGAAGGCTAGAATGCAGCCGATGTCAACGTCCACCCTCACCCTTGTACGCCCCCAGCAGCGCGACCCGCTCGTCCTGTTCCTGCTCCTCTCGCTCCTTTTCCACCTGCTCCTGCTGCTTTTGTTTCCCGCGCTCAGGCCGGGGGGCCGGCCCGAGGCAGAACAGTTGACCGAGGTGGAACTGCTGCCGGCCGAGGAACCTGAGCGGCTGACCGTTGAGCCAGGCACTTCTGAGGAAGCGCCAAAAGAAGAGCAGGCCGAAGAGAACAAAGCCGAACCGCCGCCCCAATCCCTGCCCGAGCAGATCGTCAATCCGCCCGATGTCATCAATGAGCAGGTCCCGGACCAGACACGCTTCCTGAGCGACCGGAATACCACCGCGGAGGAAGAAACAGTTGCCGTTGGCACGCCGCTGCCGGCCGCAAACCCCGAACAGCCCCAGCCACCCCAGGAACCTCCCCAACTCGCCGCGCTCAAACCGCCGCTTGACAACCCGCTGAAGCAGAAAAACCTGGCGGCCCCCGACCCGGGCGCTCCCAAGGCCCCAAAACGCAGCCCCCAGTTGTTTGCCAGCCCAGCCGATTTATTAGCCCAGGCGTTTATCAGAGACCGCGGCAAAGAGCAGGAGCGGCAGGACGAACGGCGCACCCCAACCGGCAACGAGCTGCTGAGCATGGCCCCTCCGGCCCGGCGGAGTCCCTTGTCCCTGCCCGGCCCGGCGGGAACGCCGGATCACCTGCCCGACGTGCGTCGCGGCAACATGACCTTGCTCAACACCAAGGCGCACCGGTTTGCCCCGTTTGTCCGTCGGGTAGCCCAGCGCGTGTTTGAGCATCTGGTGATTGCTCAGCGCAGAAACCTCAGGCTCGACGATGTGATTGCGGCCCGCGACTGGGTAACTATCGAGGCCAAGCTGTCGGGAGATGGTGAGCTGGTCGGGTTGGTCTTACGCAGCCGCTCCGGCAGCTATTCAATTGACGAGTCCTTGATGAACGCCTGTGAACAGGGTGCCTGGGATCAGAATCCTCCGCCAGAAGCCCAGGCCGAAGACGGGTTGATTCATTTTATCTTTCGCTCCGATATCAACGCCCAGTACGACAACCTCGGCCTCAGAGCTATTGTGACGTTTCTGCAAGTCGGTCTGAGCTGATCCCGTCCTTAATACGGCCGCATCATTTCGTCTTCCCCTCGATCCGTTGAAACGATGCGGCCTTTTTCCCTGCCCCTCTGGGCGAGAGAGAGGGGGTGCCTCGGCTTGCAAAAACCACACCCGGCTGGTAGAGTCCAGGGCTTCACAAGGTGAATCGTCTTGCCTGCCCCTCAACCGGAGAAGACGACTCCCCTCTGCTGTGGGGCCGTAGCTCAGCTGGGAGAGCGCTAGGATCGCACCCTAGAGGTCGTGGGTTCAAATCCCATCGGCTCCATGTCCCTTCCCATCAGTGTCCACGAGGACCGGCAACCGGACCCGGGGATGCGGATGTCTTCCACCATGTCCTGGACGGCTTGGGCCGGAGGGCGGGTGAGGGGACGCGACGAGGACCGCCACCCCACAGTTGAGCACCATGCCAAGCCCGCCAATGCCTTCCGGTGAGATGCCCCACAGCCAGTGGGCGGCCGTGTTGGCCTCGGGGCGGATGAACGTGAAATAGAGGATGTAGAGGCTGGTGAACCCCATCCCGCTGACCATCCCGGCAACCGCGCCGTAGTGGTTCATGCGCGTGGAGAAAATGCCCAGGACCAGGGCCGGGAAGAAGCTCGCTGCGGCCAGACCAAAGGCAAAGGCTACGACCTCGGCGACAAAGCCCGGCGGGTTGATGCCGAAATAGCCGGCAAGCAGAATCGCTACGACCGCGGCCAGCCGCGCGGCGCGCAACTCGTGCCGCTCGGTCATGTGAGGGCGGAGGACCTGTTTCATCAGGTCGTGGGAGATGGAGGTAGACAGGACGAGCAGCAGGCCGGCGGCTGTAGACAGGGCCGCGGCCAGCCCGCCGGCCGCGACGAGGGCCACGAGCCAAGCCGGTAGCCGGGCCATCTCCGGGGTGGCCAGCACGATGATATCGCGGTCAATGTGCAACTCATTGCCCTGCCAGCCCAGGCCGGTCGCCCGGTCGGCAAAAGCCGGATTCTGGTCGTTGTAATACTGGATACGGCCGTCCTGATTTTTGTCAACAAAGCGAATCAGGCCGGTATCCTCCCACTTGGAGAACCAGGCGGGCACCTGAGCATAGTCGGCGTTGTGGACGCTGGTCAGGAGGGTGGTCCGGGCAAAGGCCGCCACGGCCGGCGCGGTCGCGTACAGGATGACAATAAAGAGCAGCGCCCAGCCGGCGGAGAGGCGCGCGTCCCTCACCCGAGGAACGGTAAAAAAGCGGGTGATCACATGCGGCAGCCCCGCGGTCCCGACCATCAGCGACAAGGTAATAAAAAAGACATCAACCACGGTTTTGCTGCCCCGCCCGGTGTACGCGGCAAAGCCGAGGTCCTGGCTGAGCCCGTCGAGCTTATCG
The DNA here is from genome assembly GCA_965242605.1 of uncultured Binatia bacterium (SeqCode). Lineage (GTDB taxonomy): Bacteria > Desulfobacterota > Binatia > Bin18 > Bin18 > JAAXHF01. The sequence continues at coordinate 1,665,983 of CBDESS010000001.1, forward strand.
AGCAGCGAGACGCCCGGCTCGGCAGTGAGTTCCGCGCCAAACCCGAGCTGCGGCAGGAGCGTATCGGTCATCAGCAGGGAAAGAAAAACGCTCGGCAGCATATAGGCAAAGATCAACACACAGTACTGCGCAACCTGGGTATAGGTAATGCCTTTTTGTCCGCCGGCCACGGCGTAGATGAGGACAAGAGCCATGCCAATGACCACGCCGAGCTCGACCGGCACTTCCAAAAACCGGGCAAACACCACCCCCACCCCGCGCATCTGACCGGCCACATAGGTCAACGAGACAAAGATGGCGCAGACCAGGGCGACGATGCGAGCGGTCTGCGAGTCATACCGCTCGCCAACAAAATCCGGCACGGTGTACTTGCCGAACTTGCGCAGATACGGCGCGAGCAACAGCGCGAGCAGCACATAGCCGCCGGTCCAGCCCATGAGATACATGGCACCGTCGCGGCCCAGGAAAGACATCATGCCGGCCATTGAGAGAAACGACGCTGCGCTCATCCAACCGGCCGCGGTCGCCATGCCATTGGCCACCGCCCCGACCCGGGAGCCGGCAACATAAAAATCGCTGGTTGACTCGGCCTTGGCTCGCCAGGCGATCCCGATATAGAGGGCAAAGGAGAGTCCGACGATGATGAAGGTCCACAGTTTGACCGGATCGATGTCCATCACGAGGCCGCTCCTCGCGTCGGGTCGTGTTCGTCTACGCCGTAGGCCCGGTCCAGGCGGTTCATGAGCCACACATAGACGAAGATCAGGACAACAAAGACATACAGCGAGCCTTGTTGGGCCATCCAGAACCCCAGTCGGAAGCCACCCACCCGGACGCTGCCCAGGGCGTCAACACAGAGGATGGACAGGCCAAAAGACACGCCGAACCAGATACTCAATAAGGCCGCCACAATCCTCAGAGTGTCGCGCCAATAGCTCCGACGGCGCGTCTCAGACAGGGAGGGGTGTTGCATGGCGACAGGCTAGCATCATCATGGGGATGACGGAACAGCCTGAACCGGCAGCCAGACCGTGAAAGACGCCTCGCGACACCAATACGACCCACGGGCACCGTGAGGCGTCTTTTTCTCCGACGCCGGACAGGGTTTACACGCCGGGCACTTCAAAAACCTCGACTTTGAGCCGCAGCCGCCCTTCCGGGTCCCGGTGCTCCCGGACTATCCCCTGGTAGAGACTCCGACGAAGCGATCCATAGCTGGCTTCCGTATCGCATCCTGCGCGTTTGACAAAGCGGCCTGTGTACGCTCCCCATGTTCCTGAGGGCAATCCAAAAGGTTGTGTCGTCGTTACCGGGAAGTGCTGCTCCCCAGACCGCTACCGAAATTGGCCTGAGGCGGGGCGTTCTCCTTCGTGCAGACGGCACGAGCTCGCCTTGATGACCAGAAAGATCCGCCGCCCAAGGCGAAGTCCCAACTCCACAAAACTTCGTTCTGTGATTTCAATCGTCAAGGGCGGCAGGCCGGCGGCGAGCTCCGCAGTGACCAGCCCGACCGAGTCGACCCAGCACAGCCGGGCAATACGCGCCGGAACAATGTTGCGGGCTGAGAGCCCCTGGGGCCGCTGAGTCGCAATCATAATATCGTTGGCCGGAATACTGACCAGCATGAGTGCGCCCGGCCCTGCCTCAGCCTTCATGGTGGTGAACTTGACCCCCGCCTCCCTGTCGGTCCCGAGGGGTTGGTGTCCCAAGCGGACCCAGCTGGCGCTGGCCTGGGTGTCAAGCAGGCGACACGGCACGATATTTTCAAACCCCTGCTGCTCAGTCAACGAAAAGACATCCGGGTCGGTCAAGACCTGGCGTGGCTCACCGTGGGCGATTGGAGTGCCCTGTCTGAGCACAATCAGATCGTCGCATAAGGCCTGGACTTCGAGGGGGTCGTGCGACACAAACAGCATCGGAATCCGAAACTCGGAACGAATGCGGCGGATAAAGGGCAGCAGTTTGCGCCGCAGGGCCAGGTCAAGCGACGCGAACGGTTCGTCAAGCAGCAGCAGGCGTGGCCCGGAGCAAATCGCCCGGCCCAGCGCCACCCGTTGGCGCTCTCCGCCCGACAGGGTAGTCACGCTGCGGTCGAGCAGCGGACCGAGTTCAAGAATCTCGGCCACCAGCCGCAGCCTTACCCCGAGCGGGTGGCCGTTGCGGGCCGCCCGTTTGGCACCGGACAGCAGGTTGTGGCGGACATCTTTATGCGGAAAGAGCAGGCCGTCCTGGGGCACATAGCCGATGTCGCGCCGCTCGGGTTTGACAAAGATGCGGCTGGTCGTGTCCAGCCACACCTCCCCGTCAAGACAAATGAAGCCGTGGGCTTGGCGGCGCAGTCCACAGATGGTTTCGAGCAGGCTGGTCTTGCCCGAGCCTGACACGCCAAAGATGCCAGTCACCTGGTGATGGGTAGTGATATTGACGGCCAGCTCAAACCGGCCCAGCGCCAACCGCACGCGGACAACAAGGCCGTGAGCCGGAGAGGCCAGCGCAGTCATGGGGCCGCTCTCGGCGTACGGGACAGGAGTTCGGCGCTCAGAATGGCGACAATCCCCAGCCCAACGGCCAGCAGCATCAAAAGAGAGGCCTGGCGTGTATCGCCGACCTGCTGGGCACTGAAGATGGCCGCGGCCAGGGTCTGGGTCCGGCCCGGAATGTTCCCGGCAATAGTGACGGTCGCCCCAAACTCGCCCAGGGCCCGGGTAAAGCCAAGGATGACGCCGGCCAGCAGACCGCGTCTGGCCAGCGGCAGGGTATAGCGAAAAAAGGTGGCCAGCGCGCTGTGGCCCAGGGTTCTGGCCATCATTTCAAGCCGCGGGTCAATGCCTTCAAAGGTGACTCTGGCGGTGCGGGCGACGAGTGGAAAAGACATCACCGCGGCGGCCAGAGCCGCGGCTCGCCAACTGAGGAGCAGCCCCAGCTCAAGCCCCAGGGTCTGGCGTCCCAGGGGACCGTCAACGGCGAACAGGCGCAGCAGCACAAAGCCGACCGCGGTCGGTGGCAGAACCAGCGGCAGGCCGACGAGCGCGGACAGCAGGTCTTTGCCCCGGAAATCGCACCGGGCCAGGGCATAGCCCAGCAGGGTGGCTGGGACCGTCACACAGACCGTAGCGACCGAGGCGGTCTTGAGGGTCAGCAGCAGGATGGGCAGGATGGAGAAGATGTCATGAGCTGGCATCAGACTTTGACTCGCTCCTCCACGGGCACGGACGCTGATGACCAGTGAGGCATATCATTGTCCGTGCCCGGTGTCCGGTCGGACAGCAAGTGATGGGTCAATGACGAAGCCATAGCTGACAAACACTGCCCGGGCCTCAGGACCGCTCAGAAAGTCGAGAAAGCGCCGGGCCAGGGCGGGGTTGGAACGGCCTGTAACCGCCGCCGCGCAGTACACAATCGGCTGCCGGGGCAGGGCCGGCACCTCATAGCGGACCGCCACCCGGGACGAGCGGGCGGCGTCAGTCCGGTATACGATGCCAATGATGGCCGGGTCGGATTCGACCAGGCCCAGGGCGGCCTGCACATCCGGTGTTGGTGCGAGCCGGTCTTTGAGCAGCTCCCAGAGGCTGTGCTCGCCGACCCGGACCGATTGCAGAAACGCCTTGGCATAGCGACCGGCCGGTGCCCCGTCTGGATTGGCCAGGGCCAGAAACGAAAAGTCGGCCTCGGCCAACTGGCGGGGATCGGTCAGCCTCAGGGTGGCATCCTGGTGGCCGATCACCACCAGTCGGTTGGACACGAGATTGCGGCGGCTGTCGGCGAGCAGCCGGCCGGCCCGTTCAAGAACATCAACCCAGCGGACATCCGCGGACAGAAACACATCGGCCACCGGGGCGGCCTCAATCTGCTGGGCCAGGGTGTGTGAGCCGGCAAAATTATAGACCAGTTCAACGCCCTGGTCCTGGCCGAAACGCTGGCCGAGGTCTTTCACCAGGTCTTGGAGACTGGCCGCGGCAAACACCAGCAGGGCCGGCCTGTCCGGGTCCTGGCTCAAGCGGCAGCCGGGGAGGCTGGCGGACAAGATGGCCACGAGGACCGGCACGATCCCGAGCCGGCGGCGCGCTGGCAAGCCGCTCAAGCGATACGCGTAGTCCATTGTCCAGGGGTTCTTTTTTCCAGATTTTCCGCTACGATGCCCAGCCGTGCCGGCCGGTCCGCTGAGGTCACGCCCTGACCCTAGCCGAAGCCGGGACCCTGAAGCAAGACGGGAGCGGGCTGGCCGGTCCGGCGGCGGTACTGTAGACCGACGGGATGGTGTCACCGCCATTGAGCCAGTCTTTGAAGACACTTCCGCAGAGGTATGGGCAATCACACATGGTCATCAGCGGCGACCTTGCCAGCATTGCGGGGCAAGTCTTTCGGTCATCTCTTTGATTGCGGCGATAAACCCTTTATCCGTGGTGAGGGTATGCGCATTCTCCCCCGTCGAAAGAACATTCTCTTCGCATCGTTTCCGAATCGCATCACCGTTTCCGCCTCGCGCATCAAAGTCAGCCGCCCTGGCCTGGGCTTCCCGTACACTCCTGTAAGGCCGTTTTCGGCCCCTCTCATAAACCCCTCATTAAATTGGTGGCTCGGAGAGAGCCTTTCAAAATATCTCCGAGCCGCCTCATTCTCCGGTCTCCGACCGGTCGGTTCATCTCCTTCACCGGAGCATGACGAAGCGAACAGAGCGGACAGCAGGGGTAGAAAAATCCTCATTGCCTCTCCTTCTGGGTACTACCACCAGCATTGAGGAACGACCCTCAAAACGATCTCCTCCACCTTGGCAATGAGGACATCAGGAGGAACGCCCCACCGCCTTTGAAAAGCGGAGATGGTGATCCGATCACCCCGAAGGTGTTCAAGTTGGGCCAAGATATCGCCCTCACACAGCCGCCTGACAGCGTCCCCGTTCAGGCCTATAGCGTCCACCTTTGCCGCATTGCCCCGGTAGCGCCACACCCCGTTACTCAAAAACTCCTCTGTTCTGACCATTCCCTCTTCAAAAGAGCGGGCTGGATGAGGCTGAACCGTGTGGTAGGGGAGGAGGAGAAGGAACCAAAGGTGGTAGTACCGCTCCGACCCCGGAGCAGGACGAAGCGAACAGAGCGGACAGCGCGAACACAATCAGCATTGCCCCGGGTACGACAACACCCCGCCTCAATCAAGAAACGGGGTGCTGGTGATGCGTCGTCCCTGGCCCCCAAATGCCGAGTTTGAATGCGTTGCACCAAAACCGGCAGATGGAGACCAGTTTGACAAAGAGCAGGGTACACGCTTGACGGTCTGACCGCAACACCCGGCCCGAAGACCGGATGAAACCTGAGCAGGTAGATATTGCGACCCAAACGGTGTGTTTCAATCCCCTGGTATGCGGGCAACGAACTAACCAGGCTGACGCAGGGGGATGCTACACCTTGGGCTTGCCACAGTCAAACGGTCAGTCCTCTGGAGGCCATGTGCAACCTGCGCTTACCCCTCCAGAAGAACCGGGCTACAAGGCTCTAACACCGTTAGCGGCAGAGTTTCTGACGACCCTGTTCACACTCGGCGTCTACGCTATCCGAGTGATGAAGAGCGGAAAGCACCCGACCGGCTCGGACGGAAAAGGCTCCGGCTGGTCAAAGCCGGAAGCCCGGCCAGATAATACTTTCGGCTTGACACCCGTTGCGGCCGTTGAACATGTTGACACTTGGCTGGCCGCCGGTTGGAGCTATGGCTTGGCCGCCGGTAGTGGAACGAAACCATCTTCTTCTGTTGGGCACGTCGTGTCGGCGCTCGGCATAGATGTTGACTACAAGCCAGAACAGGCATTCCGCATTTTCCCGGCTCTGTCGGACGGAATATGCGTCTACAACCCGGCCACCAAGCGCTATCGTGGGTGGTTCAAAGACCCGCTCAGCCTTGGCCGTGAGCAATTGACCTGGGGTCCCTGGTTTGACCGGGAAAGGCCCTGCCACCAGGAAAAAGCCCATTGATGAAGAGTCCACAGTTTGCGCCGGGTCATCACGGCATTTGCCCGGACCGGGAAGCCGGGTTAGCGGCAAGCGGCGTGTCCTGGTGTTCGGTCATAGTGATAACCCACAGCCGTGAGAGCGTATGGTTTGGAACGACATAAACGCCGTCACCAGGGTGTTCAAGCCGAGCGCCCAGCAGGCAAGTCTTCCCGAAGACAATGGAAGGCCAGGGCAAACCAGGAAGAGCAAGGCGGCCATTGAGGCGGATATCACCTCTGCCCTGTCGTGGCAGAACACCAAAGATGATGTTCGGGCGCTTCACAAGCAAACGGAATACCCAGAGGGCGAGCGCAACAACTCTCTTCTGACCATGCTCGGCTTCCGGGCCAAGGTGGCGGCTATTTGTCACTGGCCGGAACACCGCATACACGAGCAAATTGCCAAAGAGTTTGATAAGTGTAATCCGCCATTAGTGGAGAGAGAGGCGGACAATTCAGAGAAACGCTTTTATAATGTGTGGCTGCCGCAAGAGCAGGCCAACACGACCGAGCGGGGTATAGCTCGGCCAAGAGTCAGCCCGCCAGTCATGGAGAAGTGTGTGGCCGACCTTACGGCGGCCAGAGCATTGGTCGGGGAGATGATGTATACAGCCGGCCAGGCCGCGCCGCGGCGGCTACAGGAAGGGAGAGACCACATGAAACGATGTGTCGCTATCACGGCTTGGCTTGCGACGGTCCTGCTGAGTGCCGGGGCAAGCCTGGCTCAGCAGGACTTCAGCGGCGTCGAAATCTCGGCCACCGCACTGCGCGGCCCCATCCATATGCTGACGGCCACCGCCCCGGCCGGGAATATCGGGGTCTCGGTCGGCCCCGACGGGCTGCTGATTGTTGACGATCAGTTCGCGCCCCTGGCCGATAAGATCAAGGCCGCGCTGAGCGGCTTGGGCGGCGGGCCGCTCAGATTCATTCTGAACACCCACTGGCATGGCGACCATACCGGCGGCAATCCGGTGTTTGGCACGCAGGCCCCGATCATTGCCCATACCAATGTCCGCAAGCGGCTGATGACCGGGCAGCGGATCGGCGACCGTGCCATTCCTGCCGCCCCGCCGGCGGCCTGGCCGGTCGTCACCTTTGACGAATCGGTGTCGATTCACTTCAACGGCGAAGAGGTCAGGGTGGTCCACTTCCCCCGCGGCCATACCGACGGGGACAGTGTGGTGTTCTTTACCGGCTCAAATGTCGTCCATCTGGGCGACCATTTTTTTGCCGGCAGCTTTCCGTTTGTTGACCTTGACAGCGGGGGCGATGTCGAGCAGTTCACCGCCAATATCGCCACTGTGCTCGGTCAGGTGGCCGACGATGTGCAGATTATACCCGGCCACGGCCCCCTGTCCGGCAAAGCCGAGCTGCACGCCTATCACCGGATGCTGGTCGCAACGACCGGGTTCGTCCGCCGGCAGATCGACGCCGGGAAGAGCCTGGAGCAGATCCGGGCGGCTGGCCTGCCCGATGAGTGGAAAGACTGGGCGAGCGGCTCAATCACCGCCGAGCGCTGGATTGCGATGGTCTATCACAGCCTGACCCGAGCCGGCAGGGGACGGTCAGGGACCTGAGCGCCGGCTGAGCAGCTTGACCCACTTGGCGGCCGCGTGTCATACGAGAGCCAACCGCCGACCGGGACATGAGGAGACGCCTATGAAAGCCACGGCACTGGCACTTGTTTTTGTTGGCTGCTACTGGATTCTGAACGGATACCAGAGCATGGACCAAGGGGGGGCGGCTGGCATCTGGCAGATTGCCCTCGGCATCGCCACCCTGCCCCTTGCCAAGTTCCTGTGGGACCGGGATATCGGGCCCAAGGAGTCTGATTAGCCCGCACAAAGGAATCTCTGGTAGCCCGGCTGCCGCAGATGCTCAGACATCGGCACCGACCGCGGCCAAGCCGGCCTCGGCGCACCTGATGTCTTCGTCTTCCGTCCCACCGCTGGCTCCAACGCCGCCGAGCAATTCACCGCCGACGATGAGCGGCAAGCCGCCGCCGGCCAGCAGCAGGGGGCGGCCGACAATGTGTATCACGTTGTCAATCAACTGCGGTCTGGCCTCGGCCAGCTCGCCAACCTCTCTTGAGCTGCGCTTAAACGTTGCGGCGGTAAACGCCTTGCTCTGGGCGATGCCGGTGGTCATCCAGCGTGCCCCGTCCATGCGCGCCGAAGCGACCGGATTGCCGGCGGCGTCAACCACCACAAAGCTCATCTGCCAGCCCTGGTCGTGGGCTTTGTGTTCGCACGCGCTGATCCACTGCTGAGCTAAGGCTAATGTCAGTGTCATTGCTTTCCTTTCTTGTCTGGGCGGTCGGTTGCGGTGCGCTCTTGTCCTAACGCTGGTGGTAGAGCGGGTGGCCGGTGACTGAGGTCTGTACACAACTGAAATGGTCGCCCTCCAGGTTGGCAAAGTACAGGGTCTGGAGGCCCGGCCCGCCAAAGGCGCAGTTGGTCGGAAAGTTGAGTTTCTGCCCTGCTGGGTCATCAACGAGCATGGTCCACTCGCCGGCGGTATCGACCTTGATGATCTGATGGGCCGGGGTCATGCCGCCGTTTTCAATCCGGGCCGGCAGGGTGATGTACAGGTTGCGGTCGGTGTCAAAGGCCATGCCGTCGGGCAGGGCCGGGAAGCCCTCTGAGTAGACTTCGGGCTTGCCGAAGGTTCCGTCCTTGTTGAGCTGGATACGCAGACAGTCGTTGCGGGTGCTCTCCAGCACATAGACGGCGTCTTCGTTGGGGTCAATGGCGGTGCCGTTGGCCAGATACAGGCCGGTCGCCACTACATCGCCCTGGCCGTTGGGCCGGACGCGGACGAGGGCACCGTTGGGGGCCGGGGTTTTCATCTCGTTCAGGACGGATTCGATGGTGGCCGTGCTGGAGTTGGATATGTACAGGTTGCCCTCGCCGTCGTAGCTGGCAAAATTGGGCAGGCTCAGCTTGACATTGTCTACCCGGTCGGCCACCAGCGATACCTGGCCACTCGGAGAGACCTTCATTACCGCCTGCTTGCCGAGGTCGCAGTAGACGATGTTGCCCTCACGGTCGAGGGTGATGCCGTTTGGAATCGAGCCTTCGGGCAGCCGGGCGCACTCGCTGACCGCCCCGTCCAGCGTGGCCTTGTACATGACGCCGTTCCGCCCGCCGCCGTAGACGTTGCCGTGTGTATCGACCACCACGCCCTCGGCCTGCAATACGCCTTTGCCAAAAATTGCAACTTGATCGACCGAAAATATCGCCACGGGTATTCCTCCTTGTGTCTGTCAGTAGGTTGATTCGGGTTGTGCGTCGTTGATCTCGACAGTAAAATGTCCGGCCAGGATGTCGGCCTTGACCTGCCTGACCCTGGCCTTGGCCGCGGCAGGGATGCGGTCCTCGAGCTCATAACAGGGGGCAAGCCTGGCCCCGCCCCGCCGCATCATGCTCCATTCCCGGTAGTCCGCGGCCTTGAAACGGCCCTCCCGGAGCTCCTGAATGGCCCGGCTGATGGCGGCATTCATGTCCCACACCGCGGAGGTGACTACCACGTTGTGGCCGTTTTCCTCCTTCCTGAACATGGCTCTGGGCTCAGGCGGCCTTGTTCCGGGTAAACGTCACCTCGCCGACCTCAGAGCCTCTCAACACGACGAGCAGGTGGCCGTCTTTGTCACCGATATTGCGGAAGCCCTCGTTGGTCCGGGCGGGAAAGGAGATCGTGTCCCAGGGGCCGAGGGTGACCTCGTGCTCGCCGTTCTCCCCCCAGAAAAATGTCCACCGACCATCGAGGACCACAAACACCTCCGGCTTGGGATGGCTGTGCAGGGGAGCGCCCTTGCCGGGGCTGACCTTGTTGATGCCCAGGTAGAAACCGTGATCGCCGGCAATAGGCGGCTTGGTCTTACCGGCCTTGCCGATCAGGCCATAGCCCTGGGTGCCGTCCGGCCTGTAGTCCTTGATGAAGCTGGAGTAGTCAATCGGTTTGAGCTCGGCAAAACGCGCTACTGTAGTGCTCATGGGTGGTGAAGCCATACTGTCCCCTCCTTGCGGTGATGGTGAGCGGCAGCATGGAACATCTGACCGGGCGGTGTCAAGATGTGGCTCTGTCTGATGTGATGGAGGAGGCCGAACAGTTCAATTGGTCGGTCGGCCCGTGCCGTATCTGAAACGCCCGCCCGTCTACCGCCCCATTTTGAGACGATCTTCCCAGGTCCAGCCCTCTCTCAGCGGCACGGTGAAGTATGGGGTGAGATGTATCTTTTGAACTTCCAGCGGCCGTTCTCCCTGGCGTACTCGTCGGTGCAGCGGGCGGCCACGCAGGTAGGGCTCACCCTGTAGCTGAACCCGGTCCCGGCGTCCTCCTCAAGCTCAACGGCATGAAAGATGGTGGAACACGACGACGACCGGTCCATGGTCGTGTTCCATCCTTTGTTGTGGACAAACTGCTTGACAAACGACAAGAGCTGGGAGACGCCGCCGAAAAGTACGGTCAACTCTTCCCGGCCCCGCGCTTTGCCCAGATAGCCAAAGTCCAGGTCGCCGTCTTCGGTAAACAGTTCGGGAATCTCGGCCAGCTTCCCTTCATTGATACACTGGTGATAGCGATAGCGCAGCGCCCGGACCGCCTCGCGGTCCTGCAGGACCTGCATCTGGGCTTCCAGAGCTTGAATGCGGGCTGCGATATCGTGTGCCATGAATCTTCCCTCCTTGTGTGTCGGGCGAATACGGCTTCCAGCCGCTGGCTTCAGGCGTAATGGCTGCGCCGTTTGACTGCCATTTCGCGCTCCAGATAGAACACGTCGCGCCGGTCCCAGCCGCCGTCTTTTTCCACAAACTTATGGCCGCGCAGGATCGCTGCCACAATGCCCAGGTCGGGCCGGCCGGGATAGTCGCGCCGGTCGCTGATCTCGGTGGAGGCAAACACGGTATCGCCGACAAACACCGGACCGGTATGGCGGCCGCTGGGATAGACCATATCGCCGACGGCGTTGTCGCCCACGTCGGGGCAGGACAGTCCCAAGCACAGGTTGAACACCAGGCCGCCGTACACGATCAGCCGTCCACCGATATATTTGGCCGGATTCTGGTCGATCAGGTGCTGGTTGGTGTGGACCTGAGAGGTGTTGTCGAGCATGGCGGTGAGTTCCATGTGGCTGGCGGTCACGGTTCGGCCACGGGAGTGCTCAATGGTCTGGCCGGGGCTCAGGTCCTCAAAATAGGTATCGGCGTTGCTCAAGTGCGCCAGGCTGGGATAGTTTCGGCTCGCGTCATAGGCCGGCACGCCTAGCTCACATCGAATTTCTGGAAGAGTCGCCAGCTCGCCGGCCTTGACCGGCACATCGGTCTTCTCCTTCCAGACCTGGACCTTGCGTCGCAGGGTCAGCACGACCTCGTCATCCTGGTTGCGACCGGTGGTCTGCACATGAACAACCCCCCGGTCCGGGTCACGCGACGAGGGTGTGAGGCCGATGATGTGGGTCTCGACCTCAATCGTATCGCCAATATACACCGGTGTGCCAAAGCGCATGTCCTGGTACTCCAGGTTGGCCCGGGCGTTCTCGGAAATATCCTCAACGCTCTGGCTGAAGACCATGTTCATGACCAGACCCGGCGGAGCGACCAAGCCGCGGTAGCCGTAGCGGGTGGCGTAGCGCAGGTTTTTGGACAGGGGGTTGGTGGTCATGCCGAACTCGGTGAAGGCGTTGAACAGGCCCTCGGTCAGTGTCTTGCCGACTTTATGGCGAAAGTACTGCCCGGGCTGAAAGTCTTCGAGGAAATTGCCGCGTTTCTTGCGGATTGGCATGGTTAGTATCCCAGTGCGGACAGAAACTCCTGAAGGCTGCGGGTGGTCAGGTGCAGATACATGTTGTGTTTTTTCTGGTTGCCCAGCGTATCGGACGGCTGGCCGCCATAGTTGTGGCCGGGAAACAGCCTGGTCTCATCAGCGAGTTTTGAGAGGGTCTGCAAGCTGTAGTACAGGTCTTCCGGGCTGCTGCCGGGCAGGTCAACCCGACCGCACGAGTTGATGAACAGGGTGTCCCCGGCTACCAGGCTGTGGCCGATCAAAAAACACTGCGATCCCGGGGTGTGGCCTGGGGTGTGAATGAACGTGACCGTTATGTTGCCGACTTCGGTGGTATCGCCGCCCTCTACTTTGACGAGGTCGGAGTCGGACAGCCCGGTGAGCCGGTGCAGGAACCCGGCTTCGGCCTTGTGAATATAGACTTTGGCCTTGACCTGCTCGAGCAGTTCGGCCGCGCCTTGGATATGGTGGTCGGAAAACTCGCCGCCCAGATGGTCTTGATGATAGTGGCTGACCAGGGCTTTGCCGATGGTGTAGCCGTCCTGTTGGGCGACATTGACCAGGGCCGGAATATCCCACGCCGCATCAATCACAAGCGCCTCGCGGGTGTGTGGATCGCCGATAATATAGGCGAAGTTCCGCATCGGCCCGATTTCAATCTGCTTGAAATAGAGAGGTGCTTCAGCCATCGCTCGGCCTTTCTCCTGTGGCCTTGGGTGTGGTGGGCTTGGCCCGCTTGGCCCGGTCGTGGCCCCGCAGGCCGCGTTCCCACAGATACTCCGGCTCGCCCAGATGGGTACTCACCCAGCGCGACAGCACGAACAGCAGGTCGCTCAGCCGGTTGACGTATTTCAGCAGCCAGGGACTGAGGTCTTCTTCCCGCGACAGCCGAACAAGGTCGCGCTCCGCCCGCCGACATACGGTCCGCGCCTGGTGTAGAAAGCCGCTGACTTTTCCGCCGCCGGGCAGGACAAAAGAGTTGAGCGGTTCCAGGTCTGTCTGAAGCCGGTCAATCGTCCGCTCCAAAGCCCTGACTTCCCGTGAGCCGACCCGAAACATGCCCTGGTAGGAAAAATCCGGCGGGGTGGCCAACTCGCTGCCCAGGTCAAAGAGCTGGTTTTGCAGCCGGCGGAAAATATGGTCCAGGGCTTTGGACGCTTTGAGGCTGTCCTTGAGTTCGTCGTTGAAGACCCGGGCCAAGCCAATAACGGCGTTCAGTTCATCAACCGTGCCGTAGGCTTCAACCCGGGCGGCGTCTTTGGCGACCTTCTGGCCGCCGACGAGTCTGGTGAAACCGCCGTCGCCGTTGCGGGTGTAGACCTTGGTAATGCGGATCGCCATTACAGGCCAAGCCGACGTTTCAGCGATGCGTGTTCCTGCCACATGGCCTGCGGCATACGATCTCCAAACTGGGTAAAGAACTCCTTCTGGCCCTCGGTGGCGTGCTGCCAGCCCTCGCGGTCAACCGCCAGGAGTTCTTCCATTATCTCTGGGGTTACGTTCAAACCGCTGGTGTCAATGTCTTTGGCGTAGGGCAGATAGCCAATCTCGGCTTCGCGGGCACCGACCTCGCCGTGGACGCGACTCAGCGCCCAGCGCAGGGCGCGCAGATTTTCGCCAAAGCCGGGCCACAGATAGTTGTAGTTCTCGGACATGCGGAACCAGTTGACGCGAAAAATTTTGGGCGGGTTGGCGATCCGGGTACCCATGTCCATCCAGTGGCCAAAATAATCGCCCATGTTGTAGCCGCAGAAGGGCAGCATGGCCATCGGGTCGCGCCGGATCACCCCGACTTTGCCAGTGGCCGCGGCGGTGGTCTCGGACGCCATGGTCGAGCCCAGAAAGACGCCGTGCTGCCAACTCAAGGACTGAAAAATCAGGGGGATCAGGTCGGCCCGCCGACCGCCAAATAAAATGGCCGAAATCGGTACGCCCTGGGGGTTTTCCCACTCCGGTGATATCACCGGACACTGACGCGCCGGGGTGGTGAAACGGGAGTTCGGATGGGCGGCCTTGGTCTCGCTGGCCGGGGTCCACGGCCGGCCCTGCCAGTCCAGGGCTTCAATCGGGGCCGGGCCGTCCATGCCTTCCCAGTAGGGACAGCCGTCCGGGGTCAGGGCTACATTGGTAAACAGGGAGTTGGAGCCGACCGTAGCCATCATATTGGGGTTGGTGTGGGAGTTGGTGCCCGGCGCGACGCCAAAGAAGCCGGCCTCCGGGTTAATCGCCCACAGCCGACCGTCGGGACCGATATTCATCCACGAGATATCGTCCCCGACCGTCCAGACTTTGTAGCCCTGCTGGCTGCCCGGTGGGACGAGCATGGCCAGATTGGTTTTCCCGCAGGCGCTCGGAAAGGCGGCCGCCATATAGGTCGTGCGGCCGCTCGGCTCTTCAATGCCGATAATCAGCATATGCTCAGCCAGCCAGCCCTCTTCGCGTGCCATATAGCTGCCCAGCCGCAGGGCAAAACACTTTTTGCCCAGCAGCGCGTTGCCGCCGTAGCCGGAGCCGACCGACCAGATCGCCCGCTCTCCGGGGAAGTGCATGATATAGCGTCGGTCGGGGCTCAGGTCGCCCAGCGAGTGGAGTCCTTTGACATAGTTGTCGGAGGAGCCGAGACGGTCCAGGGCGGCCTTGCCCATCCGGGTCATAATTCTCATGCTGGCGGCCACATACGCGCTATCGGTGATTTCCACCCCGAGCTGGCTGTAGGGTGAGGCTTGGGGGCCCATGATGTAGGGCACTACATACATGGTGCGGTCTTTCATCGCCCCGCTGAACAGGGCACCGGCTGTCTCTTTGGCCTCAGCCGGCGGCATCCAGTTGTTATTCGGGCCGGCATCTTTTTGCTCGGCAGTGTTGACAAAGGTGAGGTGTTCGGTACGGGCGACATCGTTGGGGTCGCTGCGATGCAGGTAACAGTCGGGATACTTTTTGCGGTTGAGCTCGATCAGGAGGCCGGAGTTGAGCATCTCTTCGATCAGGCCTTGGTTTTCTTGCTCAGAGCCGTCACACCAGTGGATACGTTTGGGTTTGGTCTGGGCGGCGGTTTCTTCAACCCACTGTTCTAAAGGTGTTGGCATGAACCTTGTCCTCTCTGGTTAGAACTTGAGATACACACGAAGGTTGTGGAATGATCATTCTATCTATCGCCTGCAGGGCGTCAAGATGGGCTACTCTCAGGTGTCTGCCAAGGCGAATGGTGAGTGGCTGGGAGGAGACTGCGAGACACGTTATTGCGTCGGGCGTGTGGGACGACAGCGTTGCAGGATGATTGCCTTGAGCTTCTTTGGATCGAGCGGTTTCTTGAACACCACTTCCTGCAAACCTTCGATCTTGCTGCGCTTGATAACGTGGTCTTTGTCAAAGAAATAGGCCGTCATCAGGACGACCGGGATGTCGGGAAAGCGCTCCCGGACTTCCATATACAGGTCATAGCCGTCAAGGTCGGGCATAACCACATCGCTGATGACGAGATTGACCGTTTTGTAGGTCAGGATGTTGAGCGCCGGCAGGCCGCCGGTGGTAACTTCAACCTGTGCGCCGTCTTCCTGCAGGACATCGCGCAGCGAGTAACACACGCCTAGATCGTCATCGACAACCAGAATCGTCAGACCGGCCAAATCCTGGCTGGGCGCTTTCTGGTGACTGTGGTGGGGAGCAATAATCTGCTCGTCACGACCGAGGTCGGCCATCCGCGAACCGTGGAGATACTCGGTGGTATCGTAGCGTGCGCCGTGGGCCATCTCGTCGATACGGCCAATAATCGTCCGAATCTTCAACAGCTCGCGCTCGATAGACTCCACCCGCTCTTCCTGGACGACGTATTCTTCGTCGGGAAAGGTCTGAGCCATATGTTTGTTAAGGACATCAAGGTTGTTGAAAACGATCTCCAGCGGATTGTTGATCCGGTGGGCCAGCCCAACCGCCAGCTCGCCCAGGGTGGCCAGTTGGTCGCGGCGGCGGATGTCGCGCAGATCCTTGATAAAGCCGACCGAGCCGACCTCATAGTCCCCGCTGTCATAGATGAGCGAGCCGGAGATGGCAGCCGGAATGTGATCGCCGTTTTTGCATACCAGGGTTATCTCCAAGTTTTTGACCTTGCCCCTTTCGCTGCTCTCTTCGCTCCGCATGGCGTCCATGACGCGGCGCGCTTCCTCCAGGCTGGGATAAATCGTCGGCCACACCCGTTTGCCGTGAATTTCCGCCGAGGTATAGCCCAGGGTTTGCTGCGCGCCGTCGTTGTAGAAGACGATCTGACCTCTACGGTCCACCGCAATGACGATATCGAGCGAGCTTTCGAGCAGAAGCTCGAAGTATTCCGAGGGCAGGTGGATCCCTCGCATATCGCGATGGAAACCAATTGAGCCGATCTCCTCTCCCTGCTCGTTATAGATGAGCGAGCCGGAGAACGAGACGGGAATGTGTTCACCGTTCTTGGCCACCAGTGTCGTCTCAAAGTTTTTGACCTTGCCCTTTTCGTCAAACTCCTCGCCGCGCAGCGCCTCCAAGACCCGCCGGGCTTCGGTCAGGTTGGGATACAGCATCACCCGATGGCCGCGGCGATGTGCCTCCCGCAACTCCTCAAAGGTATAGCCCAGGGCCTTGCTTGCGCCATCGTTGTAGAAGATGATCTGGCCTCTTCGATCGACGGAGATAACGATGTCGGGGAAGCTATCGAGAAGACGTTCAAAGTACACCGGAGGAAGCTGGAACATGAACAAATACCCACTCTTTGGCCCGGTTCCGGGGTTGTTCGATCGTCTCGGTCACACTCGGTCTGTTGACCTTCTTCCCATGTTAGGATCGGCTTTCCGGGATCGTCAAGATCCCCGGTATAATTGTCGATACGAGAACGCCGCGATGGTGGCCTGTGCGTTCGTCGTGTGTATCAGCCTCAGCGGCTGCTACTGGCTCAAATACCCCAAGCTGATGCGGACCCACGTCGAACTCCTGCTGGCCATGACCGATAAAATGGGCAGCTTTTTGGAGGATGGCAGAGTCATTACGCCGGGGATGATGAACGAGTTTGTGTATCCCTTGGAGCGCGCCCAGGATTTTGTCCCGATTGTCAAGCGCTTCTACGCCGGCCGGACCTCGCTCCAGCGGTTTGAACACTTGCTCGCCGTGTATGCCGCCTTGGTCAAGGAGACTGAGCGTCTGCGGGTCCTGAAGGGAGACCTGACCGAATTTCACGAGCGGGCCGAGCTGTTGCGCGAATGGGCAGAGCGGGTAGAGGCGGCTTTAGTTGAGGAGGCAGCCTGACACGCCGAACGACAGGAGGCGCGTTCACGGCTGTGGGTCGGAAGCTTGATGACCCGTTTCTCGTCGTCCAGTTCAGCCAGCAACTCGGCAACCGTCCGCCGGAGGTGGGGATGATAAAAACCGGGGGCAATCTCACACAAGGGTTCAAGTACAAAACGCCGCTTGTGCAGTTCGGGGTGAGGGATGTGTAACTGAGGGGTGTTGATACGCTTGTGGTCAAAGAACAGGATATCGAGATCCAGGGTACGCGAGGTCCAGCGAGTGGCTGAGCGCACCCGACCGAGCGCGCGTTCGATGGCCTGGAGGCGGTTGAGCAAAACCTCGGCCGCCAGCTCGGTGCGGATTTCGATCACCCCGTTCAGATACCAGTTCCGCGCCTCACCGAGCGGCTGGGTTTCATACCGGGAAGACTGACCAACGAGGGCGGTGGCGGGGAGGGCGGCAATGCGATCCCTGGCTTGTCGGTAATATGCCTGTCGATCGCCGAGATTGGAACCTAGGGCGATAAAGACCTGGTGTGTCGTGCCCATGACGCAAAGAGCGGTGTCCTGACTTCCTGGCGGCCGTTGTCTGCTCTGGCAGGAGACAAGCCCTACAGATCAAATACCTGCACGGCTCGCTCAACAATCATCCGGCCGATTGCCAGCGAAGCGGTCGCACCGGGTGACGGAGCGTTCAGTATGTGTAGCGCATTGCCAGTCCCGGCAATCACAAAGTCATCCACCAGTGCGCCGCTAGAGGCAATCGCCTGCGCCCGCACCCCGCTCCCGCCCGGCTGGAGGTCGGACTCAACCAGGTCTGGCAGCAGCCGTTGCAGGGCGCTGAGAAACGCACGTTTGTTGAACGAGCGGTACATTTCCCCGATGCCGGTCCGCCAATACTTGCGAGCCATGCTCCAAAAACCGGGGAAGCTCAGGGTTTCTCGTGTATCGTGCCAGTTGAAGTCGGATTTGCGATAGCCCTCGCGAGCTAAGGCCAGAACGGCGTTCGGACCCGCCTCGACCATACCGTCGATCGTCCGGGTGAAATGCACGCCAAGAAACGGCAGGGCCGGGTCGGGAACCGGGTAAATAAGATTGTTCACCAGCCCGCGACGCCGGGTCGCCAGGGTATAATACTCGCCCCGGAAGGGGACGATTTGTAACTCGGGCTGCGCCCCGGCCAGGCGCGCCAGGCGGTCACAGAACAGACCCCCACAGTTGATCAGACAGGTGGTCTGAATGGCGTCGCCGGTGGTTTCCAGGGCCAGCTTGCCGTGGGTGTGGCGCAGCGTCCGAACCTGATGTTTGAGCAGAATTTCGCCTCCGCGGTCCTGGACCAGTCGGGCATAGGTCTGTGCCACCCGAGAAAAGTCAATAATACCGGTGCTCGGCACATGGAGCGCCCTCAGGCCGGTGGCGTGCGGTTCGATCTCCCGTAACCGTTCCAGCCCAATCATTGCCAAGCCCTGCACGCCGTTGGCCGTTCCGCGTCGGTGGAGTTCCTCGAGCCGGGGCAGTTCAGCCGGCGAGGTGGCGACGACGACCTTGCCGCAGCGTTCGTAGGGAATGTCGTGTTGTTCACAAAAGGCGAGCAAATCCTGGGCACCGCGCACACAGGTCTGGGCTTTGAGAGAGCCGGGCTTGTAGTAGAGGCCGGAGTGGATCACGCCGCTGTTATGGCCGGTCTGGTGGCTGGCCAGCCGGTCTTCTTTCTCCACAATGGCGAGTTTCAGCCGGGGCAGGCGTCGGGTGAGTTCCAGTCCGGTGGCCAGACCGATGATGCCTCCGCCAACAATGCTGACATCAAACTGCCGTGTCATACGCTGTTCCCCAAGCGGTGTGTCACCCTGACCATGCAATCTTCGTTCAGCCTGACCGAGTCGGGCCGAAGCGTCAAGCCTGGCTGACCGCCACGGTCAACGAGGCTCTCTTCCTCAAATGCCGGTGAATGCCCGTGGTCATCGGCGTTCACCGTGTTGCCATTCCAGCAGCGAACCAGTACCCTGCGGCTAGTGCGCCTGTCCGTTGCTTGCGGGCCTTGACATGAACGCCCACCACTTCATCAGAATTCAGAACCAATCCCACCCCCTGGCTGCGGTGGCCTTTGACCTCGACAGCACGCTGACCAAACCATATCTCGACTTTGCCAAGCTGCGGGCTGAGCTAGGACTTGCCGATGGGGACATTCTTGCCTGGCTGGATCGGCTGCCGCCGGCTGAGCAAGAGCGGGCCAGGGCCATAATCGAAGCCTTTGAGCAGGATGGGGTGGAGCATGTGGAGTGGAATGACGGGGCGGAACACACCTTGCGCGCGGTGCAGGCGATGTCTTTGCCAATAGCCATTATTACCCGTAACAGTCGGACCTCGCTGCGGGCGGTGTGTTGTCAGCTCGGCATTCGGGCTGACCTCTTGGTCGCCCGAGAAGACGCGCCGCCAAAGCCCGATCCGGCCGCCCTGCGTTTCGTCGCCCAACGGTTCGGGACTGGCCCGGAGCGGCTGGTGATGGTTGGCGACTTTCGGCATGACATCCAGGCTGGCCGAGCGGCCGGAGCCTGGACGGTTTTGCTCACCAACAGGCGTGAGCCGTACTGGCCGGTTGATGCCGATATCGTTATTGAACGTCTGCCCGGGTTGCTCGGCTATCTCGCCTGGTAAAGAGTAAACGTGCCCTCCAACCACATGAAGCTGAACGCCCCTAGAAGGAGAACACAATGGAGTTTGCGATTGCCTGTCCCGCCCGGCCAGACGCCTGGAAAGACCTGGTGATTGCCGAAGACCACGGCTTTTCTCACGCCTGGTTTTATGACTCACAGATGCTCTACAGCGATGTCTATGTGTGCATGGCCCTGGCCGCCGAGAAGACCACAACCCTGACCTTAGGCACTGGAGTAGCGATTCCCGCTAACCGGATTGCGCCCGTTACCGCCCATTCGATTGCGACGATTAACCAACTCGCCCCGGGCCGAGTGATTCTTGGCCTCGGCACCGGCTTTACTGGCCGCAATACTATGGGTTTGCCGCCCCTGCCGCTCGGCGTGCTGCGCGAACAGACCGAACAGTGTCGGGCTCTGCTGCGAGGCGAAGAGGTTTTGTATCGCGATGGTGAGCGGCAACGCTGGATCAGATTTCTGCATCCCGACCGCGGTTACATCAATCTCGACGATCCTGTTCCGATCTACATCGCCGCCAACGGCCCCAAAGCCCTGGCCCTGACCGGGGAGCTGGCTGACGGCTGGATTACGACCCTGAGCGACCCTGACAGCTTTCAGAAAAACTTGGCTCGGGTCCAACTCGGCGCGGATAAAGTTGGGCGTCAGGCCGGCTCCCTGCCCAACATGATGTTGACAACGAGTTGTGTCTTGCAGCCCGGAGAGTCCGCGGCCGCGCCGCGCGTGGTGGAGCGGGTCGGCCCGTTTGCGGTGGTTGCCCTGCACGCCCTGTGGGAGCGCTCTGCGGTGGCAGCTGATCTGCCCCCGGGTCTGCAACAGTTGTACGAGCGCTACGACCAGGAATACGTCGCCGGTCTGAGCACACCGGCCGACCGGCTGTATTTGGAGATCCACGAGGGCCATTTGATCCATATGAAGCCGGGCGAAGAAAAATATCTGGACGAGACACTCATCCGCGGCTTTTCGCTGACCGGAACCGGAGAAGAAATTATCGCTCGCCTCAAAGCCCTGGAGGCCGTCGGGCTGAAGCAGGTTGCGATTCAGATCGTGAGCGACGGCCGGCAGACGATTGAGGAGCTTAGTCGCCAGGTGATCGCCAAATACTAACAAGCCCGGATTCCGGCCCAGCTCCACGGTGAGGAGCTTGGTCGTCAGGTGGTCGCCAAATACTAAGAGGAAGCCCCATGCCACCTATCACAAACGAATTTTTTGCGCCGAGCCAGTGGGAGCCGCAGGTCCGCTATCGTGCAGATTGTGGACCGTCGGAAGAAACCTTTCTGTTCCATGACCTCAAGAGCGCCACGGTACCGGTTGATTATCCGGCGGTTCGGGGCTACGCCGCCGGGATCATCGCCCAGCGCCGTAGAGAACCGGCCGGCAGTCGAAATCAGCGCGCTCTGCGAGAGGCGGCCAGCCGGCTGCGCTGACCACACTGTACGGGCCGTATGCTATTGACGCAAAAACCGGCTGCCAGATCGCCCATCCGATGCTTGTCACCCAATGGCAGCACGGGCGCAAAGAAATCGTCTGGCCGCCGCAGGTAGCTGAAGCACAGCCCCTCTATCCCGGTCCGTTTTGGACGGAGTAGCGATAAGGAGTAGTTATGGGACGTTTGGATGGAAAAGTGGCGCTGGTCACCGGCGGAGCATCGGGCATTGGCCGGGCGATTTGTCTCAGTTTTGCCCGCGAAGGGGCAACCGTGGTGTGTAACGATCTGCGGGTTGAGAACGCCCGGCAGGTTGTTGAGGAGTGTGGCCAGCAGGGACACGGCCTGGCGGTCAGGGCCGACGTGTCCAAAAGCCGCCAGGTGGCCCAAATGTTTGCCAAACTGACAGAGCGCTTCTCGCGGCTCGACATCTTGGTCAATAATGCCGGGATTGGTCTGGATAACCCGACCGTTCGGGCGCGTTTTAACAGGGTGTTGGCCAAGCAACAGGCCGAGCTGGCAAAGACGGGCAAAATCAAGACCGCGCTTGAAGCCACCCAGACTATGACCGACGAAGAGTGGCGGCGGATGCTGAGCGTTCATCTTGACGGCACGTTTTACTGTAGCCGCGAGGCGCTCAAAATCATGCACAAACAGAAATCGGGCAAAATTATCAGCATTGCTTCCATCTGCGGCATGACCGGCTGCGCCGGCGCGCCGCATTACAGCGCGGCCAAAGCCGGCATCCTGGGCTTTACCCGGGCGCTGGCCCGTGAGGCGATTGTCAGCGGGGTGCAGGTTAACGCGATTGCGCCCGGCTATATTGATACGCCTATGACCGAAGGGCTGAACGATAATGTCCGCCGGGCGATCGCCATGGCGACACCCGCCGGTCAGTTTGGCTCACCTCAGGACATTGCCAATCTGGCTGTCTATCTGGCGTCTGAGGAGTCAAACTTTGTGGTTGGCCAAGCCATCAGCCCCAACGGTGGGTATGTCATTGCATAATTGAGCAAAGAGCAAAACCGTTGGCTGGGTCCCAGCAGCCGGAGGTAAGAACCCGGACGGCTGACACGCGCCTGCCTTTGCGTGAGAGGGGTATGGACAGCCATCTGTCTGATGAGGACTATACCCGCCTGATTGCGCGTCTGGATCGTCGCTTGTTCAAGAAATTTGAACAGGCCTTCGTTACCGACCCGGCGCTGACAAGACCGCTGGTCAGCTTTCAGGCGAATAAACAGCGCCCAGTTTATCGCTGGTATAAGTTCAAGGAAGGCTTCTCCCAGAAATTGGTGAAATATCTGGTGAAGTCATGGAAGGTGGAACCCAACGGAAAACTCCTGGACCCGTTTGCCGGATCGGGAACGACCCTGTTTGCCGCGAGCGAGCTTGGCTTTTCGGTTGATGGTATAGAACTGCTGCCTATCGGCCAAGAAATTATCAGCGCGCGAAATTGTGCCGAACACGAGTTAGACGAGAAGGATATGGAGAGCCTTGGACGATGGCAGCGGGACAAGCCCTGGACACAGGCAGAGCGCCGACAATCTCTCAACATCTTACGAATTACCAACGGGGCGTACCCTGTCGAAACCCACCGGAGTATTGAGCGTTATTTGACACAGGGTGAGAAAGAGAATGCCCGTGTCGAGAGCATGTTGAAGTTCGCGCTTCTGTGTGTCCTTGAGTCGGTGAGTTATACGAGGAAAGATGGGCAGTACCTCCGCTGGGATCATCGTTCCGGGCGACGATCGGGCAAGAAACTTTTTGGCAAAGGATATATCCCGAGTTTTGACGAAGCCATCTGTCAAAAAATTGACGAGATATTATCCGACCGTGATCAGAAGCATAGAGGCGACGATCTCTTTGCGAAGCGGAATAGGCTACCCGGTCCTGTCACCTTATTCCGCGGTTCCTGCCTTGATATCCTTCCTGCCCTGAGCGGAGAAAGATATGATGCGGTTGTGACCTCCCCCCCGTATTGTAACCGTTACGATTATACCTGCACTTATGCTCTCGAACTTGCGCTCTTAGGCACTGACGAACAGGGGCTTGCTGAGCTTCGGCAGCGAATGCTCAGTTGTACGGTCGAGAACAGAGAAAAGGACCTGATACATATCAATCCCAAGTGGAAGAGCGCAGTAGAGGTGGCCGATCATCAAAGTCTGCTCCAGACAATAATAGGATATCTTGAAACACAAAAAACCCGCAAGAGGCTGAATAACAACGGCTTGCCACGAATGGTGAAGGGCTATTTCTACGAGATGGCCTGCGTTATTTATGAATGCGCCCGCGTCTTGAAGAAAAACGGTCTGATGTTTGTCGTAAACGATAATGTCCGATATGCTGGCGTAGGAATTTCAGTCGATATGATTTTGTCTGATATGGCGTCTGAATTGGGTTTGCGGATGAAAAAAATCCTTCTGCTTCCCAAAGGAAAAGGAAACAGCAGCCAACAGATGGGCGTTCACGGGAGAGAAGCTTTACGCAAATGCGTCTATGTATGGGAGAAACGGTTTTGAATAAGCGTCGTACCTGCGAACATCATTTGAAATCCCCCATAGATCTGATCACTCCACACGAGGCTACTCGGTCTGGATTTGTCTCTCTCGCTCTGGAAAAGAACAGAAAAGCGACTCCGCTTGTTGCGGAGGCGAGAGCGCTCAAATCCGTTGTGTCTCAAACAACCCGCCCGCGTCAACTGTCAGGGATAGAATTTTCCCCCATCAGGAATTCCCTGCTTGCTGCGGCAGGTGTCTCACAGAAAGCGACAAACCATCTGTCTGATAAAGACAAACTGGAGGCAATAGAAGGACTCATCGAAAATTTTCTGGAACCATTTGGAGCCGATTTTGTTGAAGAGCTTGTGTATAGATTTCTGCTTACCAAGGGTGATGCGTTTGGTGGTTCGATGAGGAATCTTGCCGGGGCTATGGGTGAACGAAAGCTGACAAGAGGATTGATCTCGGCACTCAACATTTCTGGTTCAGATTATTGCTGGCTCCCTCTGAAAGGCAGAGAATGGATTGGGGCCTCAAAAGATGACGAAAGTAATGTAAAAGGAATCAGTTGGATCGTCAATGATATGCCCAGGACCCTGGTCTATAATCTCACCGTCCCGATAGTCGGGAAGAATGTTGATGTATGTATTTTTCATTCAACTCCCGAAGATATGATTTTTGGAAACAATACACACTCGGCACACCATCAGCCGGAAAAATACATCGCGCTTGGAGAGTTAAAAGGGGGTATTGACCCCGCCGGTGCCGACGAGCATTGGAAGACTGCAAATTCAGCACTGGGAAGAATCAGGCAAGCATTTTCATTGAAGAACCTCAGCCCCCATACGTTTTTTGTAGGTGCCGCTATAGAAAACGATATGGCGAAGGAGATATTTGTGCAGTTACAATCTGACGTTATGGATAATGCCGCAAATTTGACGAATGACGATCAATTAGCGTCTATTTGCAATTGGATGGCGAGATTGTGACTATCTCTACCCTGCGCGGTGGTTGGGAGATATGATAAAATCCTGATTGTAGCCAGCGATGCGCCGACAGTTGGCACAGAACATCTCCCTTCGAGTTGCCAGAAAGTCAGAGAATAGGCTATGTTCGTCCCATGGCACCAAAGCGGACTCTGCGGATAGCCGACAACCCGTCTGTCCCTCAACTTCGTCATTCTCTCGTTGGCTTAGAGGCGGCGAGATGACGCAGGCTGAGGAGAGCGTTGCGGCGAAGTCCTGCCGCGTGCGGCTGTGGCTGTTGTGTGGCCTCGGCCTCAGCCTGCTGGGCATGTCGGGCGTCCCTGCTGAGACGCCGCCGGACCCGCTGCCTCTGGCCTGGTGTCTTGAGCGTGCCGAGGATGCCAGCCCTGACCTTGAGGTCGCCCGGATGAACGTCAAGGCCGCCGAGCAGCGCGTATATCCGGCCGGCGTGCTGCCCGACCCTCGCTTTCGCTACGATCTCAGCAATGTGCCGACCGACGATTTTGACCTGCGCTCGACCCCGCTTTCCGGCCAGCAGTTCGGCCTGAGCCAGAAACTGCCCTTTCCGGGCATTCTCGGCAGCCAACGCGCCGTGGCGCACTCCGCGGCCGCGGCGGCTCGAGAGACGCTCGGCGACGAGTCCCGACGGATCGCGGCCACGGTCGAACGCGCCTGGGTTGAGCTCGGCTTTGCCCAGCGCGCGCTTGATGTCACCGCGGAGAACATCGACCTTCTGCGCCAGTTGGCCAAGATCGCCGAGGCCAAGTACCGGGTTGGGGAGGGTCTCCAGCAGGATGTCATCCGCGCTCAGGTCGCGCTGACCGAGCTGCTTGACGAACGCCTGCGGCGCGAAGCGACTAGCCGTTCTGCCGAAGCTCGGCTGGCCGGCCTGCTTGACTTGCCCCCCAGCCTGTGGTTTCCCCCGACGGCGTCGCTCCGCGACCCGGCACCGCTGCCGGACCTGGACCTGCTCCTCGATCAGTTGGAGTCAAGCAGCCCGCGGCTGCGCGCCCTGGCCAGACGGGTTGAGGAGGCCGAGCATCGCCAGCATGTCGCCAGGCTGGAGGGATACCCCGATTTCGACCTCGGTTTTGGCTACCGCCTGCGCCGGCGGGTCAGGGGGGACCCGGTGAACGGTGACGACTTCCTCGGCGCGAGCCTGGTGATCCAGCTCCCGCTTGACCGCCGCAAGTGGCGGGCGCAGGTCGCCGAGCGAGACGCGCTCATCCGCAGAAGCAAGGCGGAATATCGCAAGGGCCGCGCCGGCCTGCGCGATGAGGTGCGGGCACGTTATGCGGACCTGGAACGTGCCGACCGGACGATCTCCCTGATCGAGGACGGCCTGCTGCCCCAGGCGCGTCAATCGCTGAATTCGAGCCGTTCGGACTACACGGTAGACAAGGGGAGTTTCCTGAGCCTGATTGACAGCCAAGTGCGGCTGCTCAACGCCCAGCTACGGCTCGAACGGGCCATCGCTGACCGCCGCGCCGCCTTCGCGGCGATTGAGGCCAGCGTGGGGGCATCGCTGCGATGAAGACCAGGCAATGGCTCGCGATGCTTGCGACTGTTATCGCGGCGGCACTCGGCGGCTGGTGGGTTGGTGCGCGGCTCGGGCCGGACTCCCCAGGTCCTTTGTCCGCGGCCAGCCCGGCCGGCCCTTGCCCGGCCGGTGCCAATCCCCTCTACTGGAAGGCACCAATGGACCCGACCTATATCCGTGACGAGCCGGGCCAGAGCCCGATGGGCATGGACTTAGTACCTGTCTGCCTGGGTGAGACAGCCGCAGGCGGTGCAGACAGTGTCCGAATAGCTCCGATGCTCATCCAGAGCATGGGCGTCCGCACGGAGCCGGCCGCCCGACGCGCCCTCTCTCGCAAAGTCCGCACCGTGGGCCGCGTGACCTATGACGAGCGCCGCGTGAGCCATGTGCACACCAAGGTGCAGGGCTGGATCGAGCGCCTCTTTGTCGGCTACGAGGGTGATCTAGTCAAACACGGCCAGCCCTTGCTGGAGATATACTCGCCCGAGCTGGTCTCTACCGCGGAAGAGTTGTTGTTGGCGAAGCGCTACCGCGACTCCACGCGCCGGAGCCGCTTTGAGGATGTGTCGCGCGGGGGAGCGGAACTCTTCCGGGCCGCGCGGCGGCGCCTCGAACTGTGGGACATCGCTGAGCGCGACATTGAACGCCTGCTGGAGACCGGACAGGTGCAAAAAACCCTGACCCTCAATGCCCCGACAGAAGGCGTGGTCACCCACCTCATGGTGCGGCAGGGCATGGAAATCGGGCCGAACAACAACCTGTATACAATTGCCGACCTTTCCCGGGTGTGGCTCTACGCCGATGTGTACGAGTATGAACTGCCCTGGGTCCGAGAGGGTCAGAACGCGACCATCGAACTGAGCTATCTGCCCGGACATACCTTCGAGGGGACTGTGACCTACGTCTCCCTGTTCCTTGACCCCAAGACGCGCACCGCCCGCGTTCGGATTGAACTCGACAACCCTGGCCTCCTGCTCAAGCCTGACATGTTCGCCAACGTGACAATTGAGACCGGGGCACGCGAGGATGTACTCGCTGTTCCAGAGGAAGCTGTCATCCGCTCTGGCCGGCGCTCGCTCGTTGTTGTCACCAATGGCGGTGGGCGCTTTGCGCCTCGGGAAGTCCGGCTTGGCGTTGACAGCGGTGACGGCTGGGTTGAGGTGCAGGACGGCTTGGCCGAAGGTGACCGGGTCGTGACCTCCGGCCAGTTCCTCATCGACAGCGAAAGCAAGCTCCAGGAAGCCATACAGAAAATGTTGGTGGCGACGCCGGCGATGAAGCACGAGAGAGCCGGGACGCAGGTGGCCACTCCAGCCCATGCCGCCCATACGCCTTCCGGGCATGGGCTGGTCGGCTCCGCCGGTCACGCTATGATGGAGCATGGGGAAACCGGGGCACCGGCGTCGGCCCCTACCCACGCCGGCCATACGCCGCCCCGGCTGCCCCACGGGCTGGTCAACCACGCCGGTCACGCCCTGATGGAGTACGAGGCGACCGGTACCGAGCCCTGAGCCGGGGAGTAGCCCATGCTGCGCCAGATCATCGTCGGCTCGGCGCGCAATCCCCTGCTCGTCGGGCTGGCCACGCTCGTACTCGTCCTGTGGGGCGGCTATGCCGCCTACAACATGCCGCTTGACGCCATCCCCGACCTGTCCGATGTGCAGGTCATCGTCTTCACCGAATACCCCGGCCAGGCCCCGCAGGTGGTTGAGGACCAAGTCACCTATCCGCTGACAACGGCCATGCTGGCCGTCCCCTTTGCCAAGAGTGTGCGCGGCTACTCCTTCTTCGGCTTCTCGTTTGTGTATGTGATCTTTGAGGACGGGACCGATCTGTATTGGGCGCGCTCGCGGGTGCTGGAATACCTGAACTCTGTCTCCGGCCGGCTGCCGGCCGGCGTAACCCCCGCCCTCGGCCCGGACGCCACCGGGGTCGGCTGGGTATACGAATACGCCCTGGTTGATCGCAGCGGTGAGCGTGACTTGGCCGAGCTGCGCTCAATCCAGGACTGGTACCTGCGCTATGAACTCCAGACGGTTCCCGGTGTGGCCGAGGTCGCCTCGGTCGGGGGGTTTGTCCGCCAGTATCAGGTAGAGGTTGCCCCCAACGCGCTGGCCGCCTATGGCATTCCCCTCTCGCAGGTGCGCCGTGCCATCCAGCGCAGCAACAGCGACGTCGGCGGGCGGCTGATTGAAATAGCCGAATCCGAGTTCATGGTTCGGGGCCGGGGCTACCTCAAGTCCATCGCCGACCTGGAGCAGATCGCCATTGGCACGGACGGGCGCGGCACGCCGGTGCTGCTGCGCGATGTGGCCCACATCCATGCCGGCCCTGAGCTGCGCCGTGGCCTGACTGATCTGAACGGCGAGGGCGAGGTTGTTGCCGGCATTGTGGTGATGCGCTTCGGCGACAACGCCCTTGAAGTCATTCACGACGTCAAGGCCAAGCTCCAGACCCTCAAGGCCGGACTGCCCGCCGGGGTTGAACTCATTGAGGTGTACGACCGGGCGGGGCTGATCAACCGGGCCGTAGACACCCTCCAGGAGAAGCTGCTTGAAGAGATTGCCATTGTGGCCCTGGTGTGCGTGCTCTTCCTCTTCCACGCCCGCAGCGCCTTTGTGGCCATTCTCACCCTGCCGCTCGGCATCCTGGTATCGTTCATCGTCATGTACCACCAGGGTCTCAACGCCAACATCATGTCGCTCGGCGGCATCGCCATCGCCATTGGGGCAATGGTTGACGCCGCAGTCGTTATGGTCGAGAACGCCCACAAGCACCTGGAGCGCAGCGCCGGCACAAAGCCCAGGACCGAGCTCCTGATTGACGCGGCCACCGAGGTCGGCCCCTCGCTGTTCTTCTCGCTGCTCATTATCACCGTTTCCTTCTTCCCCGTCTTCAGTCTCCAGGCCCAGGAGGGCCGGCTCTTCTCACCCCTGGCCTTTACCAAGACCTATGCAATGGCCGGGGCGGCCGTTCTGGCCATCACCATCGTGCCGCTATTCATGGTCTGGTTCATCCGCGGCCGCCTCGTGCCCGAACACCGCAACCCCCTGAACCGCTTGCTGCTGTGGGCCTATGCCCCGGTCATCCGCTTTGTCCTGCGCCGCAAGGCGGTCGTCATCATCACCGCGGTTGGTGTGCTGGCGGCAACGCTCGTGCCGCTAGGCCAGCTCGGCTCCGAGTTCATGCCGCCGCTCAACGAGGGCGACCTCCTCTACATGCCCACCACCCTGCCCGGCCTGTCCATCACCAAGGCGCGCGAGATTCTCCAGCAGACCGACCGCATGATCCGCCAGTTTCCCGAGGTCCGGCACGTCTTCGGCAAGGTGGGCCGAGCCGAAACGGCCACCGACCCGGCCCCGCTGTCCATGATTGAGACCACTATCACCCTCAAGCCGCCCGAGCAGTGGCGGCCCGGCATGACGGTCCAGAAGCTCATTGCCGAACTCGACCGGGCCGTGCGCCTGCCCGGCGTGACCAACGCCTGGACGATGCCGATCAAGACGCGCATCGACATGCTCTCAACCGGCATCAAGACGCCGGTCGGCATCAAGGTGGCCGGGCCGGATCTGCCGACCCTCCAGGAGCTCGGCGAGCGGATTGAATCGCTCCTGCGCAACGAGCCGGGGACGCTCAGCGTATTCGCCGAGCGGGTGGTCGGCGGCAACTACCTCGACTTTGAGATTGACCGCCGCGAGATCGCCCGCTACGGCCTGACGGTCGGTGATGTCCATGATGTCATCGAGTCGGCGATTGGCGGCCGCAACGTCACCTTTACCGTCGAAGGGCTGGAGCGCTACCCGGTCAACCTGCGCTACTCACGCGAACTGCGCGACAACCTGACCATGTTGCGCCGCGTCCTGGTGCCGACCCCGACAGGTGCCCAGATCCCCCTCTCGCAGCTCGCCGCCCTTGAGCTCAAAAAAGGTCCCCCGTCAATCAAGAGCGAGAACGCCCGCCTTAACGCCTGGGTCTATGTGGACCTCGACGGCGTTGATGTCGGCACCTGGGTCAACCGGGCCAAGGCCACGCTGGAGCATCACCTTCGGCTGCCAGCCGGCTACAGTCTGGCCTGGAGCGGGCAGTATGAGTATATGGAGCGAGCCGCGCAGCGCTTGCAGATTGTAGTCCCCATCACCCTTGGCATCATCTTCCTGCTGCTGTTCCTGAACTTCCGCCGGCTGTCGGACACCTTGATCGTCATGCTGACCCTGCCGTTCGGCCTGATCGGTGGCGTGTGGCTGCTGTGGGCGCTCGACTATAACCTGAGCGTCGCCGTTGGCGTGGGTTTCATCGCCCTGGCCGGCGTGTCTGCCGAGCTGGGCGTGCTGCTGCTCGTCTTCCTCAACGAGGCGGTGGCCCGCTTCCGGCGCGAGAATCGCCTCCACACCCGGGGCGATCTGCTGGAGGCGGTGCGCGAAGGAGCCGGGCTGCGCGTCCGGCCGATTCTGATGACGGTCACGTCCACGATTGCCGGGCTGCTGCCCATCATGTGGGGGACGGGGACCGGGGCCGAGACCATGCGACGGATCGCCGCTCCAATGGTGGGCGGACTGGTCTCGGCGACTGTGCTCACCCTGGTGGTGATCCCGGTCATTTTTGCCCTGGCGCGCGGCTGGGACCTGCCCAAACGCGCCGCCGGCCCGGCCTGAGTTGGCGCAAACGTCCGGCCCCTTTTGCCCGGCCCCAATAGCTGATAGCACAAGTGGCCATGAACGAAACCCTGATTATCGCCGCCGGCTGGCTGTTGTTCGCCGGCAGCCATCTGCTGCTGTCTTCGGACTGGGTCCGGCCCAAGCTGGTGGCTGCCTGGGGCGAACGGCTCTTTCAGGGCGTATACTCGCTGGTTGCGCTGGCCACCTTTGTGCCCCTGTGTGTGTATTATGGCCGGCATAAGCATGTCGGGCCGCAGGTGTGGATCACCCTGGAGCCGTATCTGCTGGCGCGTGACTTCAACATCGGCTGTATGCTGCTCGCCTTTGTCCTGCTGCTAGGAGGGGTGCTGGAGCGCCCGCCCAGCTCTCTGCTGGCTCAGGGCAGGCCTCAGGCCTACGGCCTGACCCGCATTACCCGTCACCCGGTTTTTGCCGCGGCCTTCCTGTTTGGCTTGGCCCATATTGCGGTGATTGGTGGGCTGGGCGATCTCGTCTTTTTTGGTGGCTTTGTGGCATTTGCCTGGGCTGGATCCAGCCATCAGGACCGGCGCAAGAGTAGAGATGTGCCCGGCTATGCCGAGTTTCAGGCCGCTACCTCGTTTGTTCCCTTTGCCGCGATTGTGGCGAAAAAACAGCCCTTCCCCGGCCGCGAATTGCGCTGGGGCATGATCGTGCTTGCCCTGATCGTCTTCTATGTCGTGCGCTTGTATCATCCCGCCGTATTTGGCGGAGTGTTGATGACCTTATGAGAGGGGAAGGCTCCCACACCACCGCCTCGGCCGATCCGTTCGCCGATCCACAGGCGCTTGACACGGCACTCCACCGCTACTTTGGCTTTGATGTGTTCCGTCCGGGACAGCGCGAGGTGATCGAAAGCGTGCTGGCTGGTCGTTCAACGGTCGCCATTATGCCGACCGGGGGCGGCAAGTCGCTGTGCTACCAACTCCCAGCCCTGCTCAGCCAGGGCGTCACCGTAGTCGTCTCTCCGCTCATTGCGCTGATGAAGGATCAGGTTGACCAGCTCCACGCCCGAGGAATTCTGTACTCTGCGGCCCTGAACTCCAGCCTGTCACGCGCCGAGAGTGAGAGGCGGATTCAGCGGCTACTCAGCCAGCAGTTGAAGCTGCTCTACGTTGCCCCGGAGCGCTTTGGGGTGCCGGGCTTTCTTGAGCTGCTCCAGCGCGTGCCGATCGGGCTGTTTGTGGTTGACGAGGCCCACTGCGTGAGCCAGTGGGGGCACGATTTTCGGCCCGATTATCTCCAGTTGCGAGGGGCGATCCGCGCCCTGAAGCCCCGCGCCGTGCTGGCGCTGACGGCAACTGCCACGCCCGCGGTCCGGCGCGAGATTGCCTTCCAGCTCAGCTTGGCCGATCCGTTTCTGCTGGTCAATTCCTTTGACCGTCCGAATCTGTTTCTGGCCGTGGTACCGTGTGTCACCAGGGCCAAGCCCGAAGCTCTCATCGCTCTCCTGCGGGCCATTGGCGGCAGTTGCATTGTGTATGTCTCACGCCAACGGGACGCCGAAGCGCTGGCCGCGACACTCAACGAAGGTCAGATTCAGGCCGTCCCCTACCACGCCGGTCTGGAGCCGTCCCTGCGCCGCCAGAACCAGCAGGCCTTTATTGACGGAGCCACGCGGGTCATCGTGGCCACCGTCGCCTTTGGCATGGGTATCGACAAATCCGATGTCCGGGCAGTGATTCACTATCAGCATCCCGGGTCGTTGGAAGCGTACTATCAGGAGGCGGGCCGGGCCGGCCGGGATAACCAACCCGCCCAGTGCATCGCGCTGTACGACAAGCGCGACAGCGGCTTGCAGCGCTTTTTTATCAACCAGCGCTATCCAGACTCTGGCGAGGTGCGCTCCATCTATCGTCTGCTCGTCAACGCGGTCGCGCCGCGCGACATCCCGCCGCACGCGCCCGGGCTGAGTGAGGAAAAGGTCAATGTCGCCCTGACCCTGCTCCAGGCGCAGGGCTATATTGAATGGACAGGCGCAACGGTCCGCGTCCTCGGCCAGACCAGCGCCCGGGACTTGCGGCTCGATTTTTCTCTGGTCAGGCAGCGGCGACAGGCCGATTACCGCCGGCTCGACGAACTGCTCGATTATCTGACGACTGAGGGCTGCCGGCGAACCGTCATCCTGCGTTACTTTGGGGAAAAAGTGACGGTCGGCCAGCAGTGCGGGAACTGTGACGTGTGCCGTGCCGAGCGGCCCACCACAATCGGCCTGCCAGAAGAGACGCAGCCCGCTCCGTCCCTGCCCGACAGCCGCCCGATTATTCTGGCCGCGGTAGCCGACCTCCAGAAACGCGGCCTCGGCCGGTCCGGCTTGGCCCAGGTCTTGTCCGGCAGCCGGTCAAAGCGGGTGCACCAACTCCAGCTCGACTCTTCGCCGCACTACGCGGCCTTGGCCCGCCTCACCCAGGATCAAATCATTGAGCAGATTGACGCCTGTATTCAGGCCGGGGCACTCCGTCTGATTCCAGGCCAGTACCCGCGCGTTGTCCTGCCACCGCCCCAAACCAGAAAGGCGGCTTTGACCCCGACCGAAACGCCGTCTCAAGCCGTTCCTGAGCCTGTAGAGACCCCGCCCTCCGAACCAGCCCCGCCCCCCCAGGCTCGCCCCGCCCTCAGCGCTTCCTCCACCCTGTCTGACCCGGTACCGGCTGAGGTCTGCCGG
Organism: uncultured Binatia bacterium (SeqCode); assembly: GCA_965242605.1. Taxonomy (GTDB): domain Bacteria; phylum Desulfobacterota; class Binatia; order Bin18; family Bin18; genus JAAXHF01. The sequence goes on from CBDESS010000001.1 coordinate 1,699,450, forward strand.
GCAGTGTTAGACCTGGTACGGACGCAGGACGGCCAGTTGTCGCGCTCTGAGGTGGCCCATGTTCTGCGCGGCACAACACCGCCCGGCGCGCGTCCGGCGGACAAGACCGCGGCCTTGCCGGGCTATCGCTCTTTGGCCCGGCACTCCCGCCAGGACCTGCTGCGCGCGGTCGACGTGCTGATTGAGCAGAAGCTGTTAGTGGTGGAAGCGTCCGAATATCTGTATCTGTGGCTGACCCAGCAGGGAGCGGCCAGCCTCACAACGCTCGCGGCCCATGCGCTCCAGGCGGAGAGGATATAAGCATCGGCAGTTCCCCGCCAGCGTCTTGAAGCATGAGGGAGCACGTATGGGCAGGCCTATCAGCTTGGAGGAAGCCGTAGACCTGCGCCGGCAGGCCAAACAGGCGGGCCGCCAGGTCGTATTCACCAACGGCTGCTTTGACCTGCTGCACCGCGGGCATGTCGAATATCTCGGACAGGCAAAAGCCTGCGGACAGCTTCTCATGGTTGGCCTCAACAGTGACCGCTCGGTTCGTGCGCTCAAAGGTCCTGGCCGACCCGTGTCGAACGAGTACGACCGGGCCGCGGTCCTCTCCGCTCTGGCCTGTGTCGACCATGTGCTGATTTTTGATGAGCCGACCCCGGCCCGGGTTATTGCCCAACTGGCACCGGACGTACTGACCAAGGGGGGAGACTGGCCGGTCGATCAGATTGTGGGCCGTGAGGTGGTGGAAGCCAACGGCGGACGGGTGGTGTCCATCGGCAGCAGGGTGCCCGAGCAGTCGTCAACCCGTCTGCTGGAACGGATGGATGCCGAGCTGGTGGTCCGACGGCTGTGGGAGAGCGCGCTGACCAAACAGGCGGTGGCCCAAGCCCTGGCCGCCGACATCGCGGCCGCCGCCCACACCGTGGTGCGGGCTTTGCAGCGCGGCAACAAAATCCTGCTGTGCGGCAACGGCGGCAGCGCAGCCGATGCCCAGCATATCGCCGCCGAGCTGGTGGGGCGGTTTGAGGTTGACCGGCAAGGCTTGGCAGCGATTGCGCTGACGACCGATTCCTCGGCTCTGACCGCCATCGCCAACGATTACGACTTTTCCGCCCTGTTTGCCCGCCAGCTCGCCGCCCTGGCCACGGCCGGCGATGTCTTGGTGGCGATCAGCACCAGCGGCAATTCTGCCAATATCGTGCGGGTGGTTGAGGAGGCCAAGCACCGGGGCCTGAGCACTCTCGGCCTGTTGGGCAACGGCGGCGGGCGGCTGGCCGGGCTGGTGGACTTGGCGCTGATCGTGCCGGCTTCAAACACGGCCCGCATCCAAGAGGCGCATATCACCATCGGCCATATTGTGTGTGAGTGGGTCGATCGCGCCTTCGGCGTGCAAAGTGAACGCTGATGACCACCTCATCCAGAAGAGACCGCAGCTCACCCTGGGAAAACCCATGTATACATCTGTCAAGCCGATCGATCTCGGCCGTGTGACAACCTATCCGCTGGCCGAGCGGCGCAACAAGGTCAGCGTGCAGGACTTTGCCACGGTGTATGAGCCACGGGGCGGGCTGCGCGCCTTTCTTGACAACCTGCCCAAGATTCTGGTCGGGCAAGATTTCCCCGCAGTGGTTCGGGCTATCGTTGCTGCCCGTCGGGCGGACAGGCCGGTCATCTGGGGTATGGGCGCGCACCTGATCAAGTGCGGCCTGAGCCCGTGGATTATCGAGCTGATACGCCGGGGGGGTATCAGTGCCATCGCCATGAACGGGGCGGGCCCGATTCATGACTTTGAGATTGCCCTGATCGGCGAGACATCCGAAGACGTGGCCTCGGGTCTGGGCGACGGCAGCTTCGGCATGGTGACCGAAACCGGTCGGCTGATGAATGACGCGCTGGACCGCGACGAGGTGCGCGCCGGCCAGATGGGACTGGGCGAAGCCTTGGGCCAGAAACTCGCCGCGCTCAGTCCGCCCTATGTAGCCCATAGTCTGCTGGCGACCGCCTTTCAGCTCGGCGTGCCGCTCACGGTCCACGTTGCGCTGGGGACCGATATCATTCATACGCGGGACAATGCCGCCGGTGCCCTGTTAGGGCAGGCCAGCTTTACCGATTTTCGGCTGTTGAGCAGCCTGGTTGCCGAGCTGTCGAGCGGCGTGTATCTGAACATCGGCTCGGCGGTGATTCTACCCGAGGTGTTCTTGAAGGCGTTTGCCATTGCCCAGAATCTGGGTGCGAATCTCACGCAGTTTATGACGGTGAATCTCGATATGCAGCAACACTACCGTCCGCTCCAGAACGTTGTCGGCCGGCCGGCCCGGGTCGGGGGCCGGGGCTACGCGATTACCGGCCATCATGAATTGATGGTGCCGCTGCTGGCCGCGGCCATCCTGGAAGCGCTGGCCGAGGAGGGGTAAGGACGGCGGTTTGTGTCCGCCCGGTTTTCACCTGAGGAGAAGGACATGGATGTTGAAGAGAAACTGGCCGCCATGAACCTGGAGTTGCCCCCCATTCCAACGCCGGTGGCCAACTATGTGCCGGCCGTGCGGGCCGGCTCCCTGGTGTTTGTGTCTGGCCACGGTCCGGGCCTGCTCAGGGACGGCAAGGTGGCGTTCATCCAGGGCAAGGTCGGCAAAGAGCTGACGACTGAACAGGGCTGCGAGGCAGCCAGGCAGGTCATGCTGAACATCTTGCAGTCGCTCAAACAGACGCTCGGTGACCTCGACAAGGTCAGGCGGGTGGTCAAGCTGCTCGGTTTTGTCAACTGCACAGAGGACTTCCAGCAGCAGCCCCAGGTCATCAACGGGGCCTCGGACCTGCTGGTTGAACTGTACGGCGAGCGCGGCCGCCACGCCCGTTCCGCGGTCGGCATCTATCAGTTGCCGTTCAACATTGCGGTTGAGATTGAGCTGATTGTCGAGGTCGAAGACTGAGCGTCCACATTCTCTCCCTGCCGCGTGTGGTGTATAGTGCCGACCATGAAGGCTGGAAGGTATCGGCTGGGGATAGATATTGGCGGCACATTCACGGACCTTGTCCTGCTGTCGGACGATGGTACGGCGACGGCTGTCGGCAAGGTGCTGACAACTCCGCACGACCCGGCCGCGGCCGTACTCCAAGGGGTACGCGAACTCCTTGGCCGGGCGGCGCTCAGCCCCCGCCATGTCTCGCACCTCGTCCACGGCACGACACTGATCACCAACGCGATTATTGAGCGCAAAGGAGCCAAGACGGGCCTGATCACGACCGAGGGCTTTCGGGACGCGCTGGAGATCGGCCGCGAGCGTCGCTACGACATTTACGATATTTCGCTGGAAAATCCCCAGCCCTTAGTCCCGCGTTTTCTCCGCCGCGAGGTCGCCGAACGCCTGGACCACACCGGCCAAGTGCGTATCCCGCTGGACGCAACGCAAGTCCGGGCGGTGCTCAATGAGCTGGTTGATGCCGGTATCGAGGCCCTGGCCGTGTGTTTCCTCCACTCGTTTCGCAATCCGGCCCATGAACAGATGGTGAAGCGGATTGCGACCGACCATTTTCCACACCTGGCCTGCTCGCTGTCGTCCGAGGTCATGCCGGAAATCCGGGAGTATGAACGGACCTCAACCACGGTCGCCAACGTCTATGTGAAACCCCTGGCCCGTCGCTATCTGGACAGACTGAACACCGCCCTGCGTGCCCTCGGCGTGCCGCGCGATATGTTCGTCATGCTGTCGAACGGCGGCATTACGAGCTGTGAGGTAGCCGGCGAATATCCGATCCGGCTGATCGAATCCGGCCCCGCGGCCGGCGCACTGGCGGCCAGCTTTTACAGCGCCGAGCAACGCCTCGACCGGGTGATTTCGTTTGACATGGGCGGCACAACGGCCAAAATCTGCCTGATTGACAAGGGCCGGCCCATGCTGACCACCGACTTTGAGGCGGCTCGGGTGTACCGCTTCAAAAAGGGCAGCGGCCTGCCGCTCAAAGTGCCGGTGATTGAGATGATCGAGATCGGCGCTGGCGGGGGCAGCATCGCCCGGCTCGACAGGCTCGGTCTGCTCAAGGTCGGCCCGGACAGTGCCGGCTCTCAGCCCGGGCCGGTGTGTTACGGCCGGGGCGGAACCGAGCCGACCGTGACCGACGCCGACTTGGTGCTGGGCTATCTCAGCCCGGACTATTTTCTGGGCGGCCAGATGCGGCTTGACCGCGAGGCGGCCGAGCGGGCGATTGCCGATACGATCGCCGGGCCGCTCAAGCTCGACACGCTGCGGGCGGCCTGGGGGATTCATCAGGTGGTGAACGAGAACATGGCCAACGCGGCGCGTATGCACCTGGTCGAAAAGGGCCGCGACCCACGCGACTCGCACCTGATCGCCTTTGGCGGGGCCGGCCCGGTCCACGCCTGCCGGGTGGCCGAGCGGCTGAAGCTCAAAACGGTGGTGTGCCCACTGGCGGCCGGCGTCACCTCGGCCTTTGGGATGCTGACCGCGCCGCTGGCCTTTGATTTTGTGCAGAGCTATGTGACGACCCTGTCGGCGCTGGACCTTGCCAGCCTGGAGCGGCTGTACGCCGACATGGAGGAGCGTGGCCGGTCGCTGCTGACCGCGGCCGGGGTAGAGGGGGATATCAGCCTCAGCCGCTCGGCGGACATGCGCTATGTCCAGCAGGGGTTTGAGATTCGTGTGCCGCTGCCCCCGGCCCTGAGCGCGGAGGAGTTGCCGGCCCTGCGCCGGGCCTTTGCCGAGGAGTATGAACGGCTCTACAAGCGGCTCAATCCGGGCGTTGAGATTGAGGTGGTGAACTGGCGGCTGCTGGCCTCGGGGCCGCGGCCCGAGGTGGTGCTGCCGTCCGAGGACGGGAAAGGCAGGACCCTCGAAGCCGCCCAGAAGGGCGAGCGGCAGGTCTACTTCCCCGAGTACGAGGTCTACGCCCCGTGTCCGGTCTACGACCGCTATGGGTTGCCGGCCGGCGTGCCCTTTCCCGGCCCGGCCATTGTCGAAGAGCGGGAATGCACGGTCGTCATCGGCCCCAAGGGCCAGGGCCGGGTGGACGCCCAGCAGAATCTGGTGATTCGGCTCTGAAGCGACAGAAGAATCCCCTTCACGTCTCAAGCTAAGGCTTATGGTACGACCTCAAAGGAGGGGTATGTTCCGTTTATCTGATACGCTCGAAAGTGGCTGTCCAGGGTAAAAATCCGCCGGAGATTCAGCTGATCGGCGACTACTACCAGCGAGGCATCCGCGAGATCCATCGGCGAGTCATGATACTGACGCATGAGAACCTGCATCCGTTCCCACTCCCTCGTCTCTGGGGTGTGCAGAACAACCAAGCCGTCAGCTGGAGAGCTCCGCAGTTCCTCTTGAGCGCGCAGGCTACCCAGACGCCAGAGAAGGTACATTGCTTCAACTGGACAAGGCCAAGTGGTGAGCAGTGGACCGGCTGGAAGAGTGCTTAGTGTTGCTACGCTCTGGGTATGATATGGGTCATCGCGGTCAATCAATGCAACCAGCGGGCCAGTATCACACAGAATCACAGATGTCCTGCTTTCCGTTTCTCTTCCAGGTAGTCCGTGAACGCTACTTTGCCCTCCTCAGATAGCCGTTCCTTGCCACCGCTCCGAATGCGTCCAACCCGGCCTGTAAAAAGAGCCGCGAGCGTCTGAGGGCTCTGTTCTGGCTCTGAGCCTTCGCCATGTCGGGGAAAATACTCCAGCCATTTCGGTTTGTCGTTTTCAAAGTACTCAATTTTCCCCATGCCTTCTCCTTCCTTCGGCGGGTGGCCTCAAAGTCTGTCCGGGCTTGCGGCTCCGGTTAAGAATACATTGTGGAACATTCTCAAGCTGGTCAGTTCCCTCCCTCTCCGCTTTTCTCCGTTCTTCGTCCAGCGCTCTGGCTCTCTCGTGGTTTTTCCTTGCTGCATTCAGTATGAGATTTGAGATTCCCTTTTTGCTGACCGGCCTGGACGATTACGAGCCGTTTGTCTTCGTTGGTCATGTTTCTACTCCTGGCTGAGATTGTTGTCTGTCGTTGCACGGACGGTGGCCTCAAAGTCCGTCCGGGCTTCTGTGCGAATGGTGGCAGCTTTCTGGCGGCAGGTTCTCCGACTTCCGCCCTGCTTGGAACAGTTCATTCATCTTTATTCCGCCAAGATTAAACCGTGACCGTTGGACGTTGGCAACTCGCAGATAGGGACGCGGATGCCTACCGGGCCTGTTAGCGGGAGATTTCTGTAGCCCATAGCTGACCTGTCGCCCGGGTCTTGATATTCTCGGCTTCACGTTTCCACTCTTCCGCCCGTGCAAGCGCTGCTCGATAGGGGCGAACGATGGCGTGTTGCTCGGCCAGCGATGGCAGAGGGATGCGGAGGTCAAGGAATGCCTGCGGGGTGATACGCTTGCGCCCACTCGTTCCGCTGGCCTTCCTGCGTAGGGCCACCAGAAAACTTTCGGCTCGAAGAATGAGCTTCACGAACTCCCCGTCGAGGCGATCCGAATGAGGGGTGAATACTGGAAATTCCGGTGTGACAACCGCCTTGGAAATCTCGGAAGGAAGAACCCCAATAGCCCCGTTTCGGGCGTCAATCTTGGAAAACACGATGTCGCCGGGATAAACGGCGAACATGCTGCCCTTGTAGGGCGATGTTCTATTCCGGGCCGATACCTCGCCGCTCAGATGCACAGTGATCGGCGTCCAGTCGCTAAAAGACTCAGTGAGGGCAACTGCTTCGTGCCGCTGTGAGACAAGCTGACGAAGCGGGACAAGAGGAAAGCGCGAGTGACGCTCTTCAACAGCTTCCGTGACGATCCATGTCTCAAGCGCCCTCCACTGGCGGATCAGGCAGCGGAGGGCAGCGGGAAATCCGGCCTGTCCCCCAGCTTGGCCCCCGCTTCCAGCCAGCTCTTGAACGTCCGGTAGGCGTCAAGTAGCTGCGGCAGGTCGTTCGGCACTGTCTCGTCTGTCTCGCCGGTAGACGTGATGCCGACCGCCTTTGGAGCGGCCACAAAGACAGGATAGTCGAAGGTCTCCCGCACGCTGGCCCACAGCGCGGCGTTATGGGCCGCGTCAATGGCGCGTAAATCCGCCCGCAGTTTGCGGAGGAGAGCCTTGGACCGGGCGGCGGTCGCCTCGTCAAAGGCGGCGGCATAGTCTTTTTTCAGTTGGCCGGCGCGCTGCTTGTCGGCCGCTGTTCCCTGCCAGCGCGGTGTGATTGGCCGGCTGGGGCCGACCCCTCTGTGATAGGCGGGCGGCTTGCCCGGCTTCCATCCGGGTCGCGTTCTTTCAACACCCAGTTCGGCCAAGTCGGCCCAGGAGGGCGGCGATATTCTCGTTCTCTCCGGTCACGATACACTGTCCCAAGTCGGCGCACAGCGTATCGCGTTTGGCGTTGAAATCTGCGTCGTGGAGGGCGTGCGTCTCCGTCCAGGCCCGCTCCCAATCAGCCTCGTCGTCCTCTGTGAAACGGCGAAAGAAGACCAGCGAGGCTTTTACCGTTGCATCCCGGAAGGTTTCTTCGGGCAGGCTGACAATAGCCAGGATGCGCGCCTTGCCCTCGCACCAGCGGCGTAACCAAGCCAGCGACGGGTTGTTGAGGGTGCCGTCCGGCAGCACAATGCTCATACGGCCACCGGGTTTGAGCAGCTTGAGGCAGCGTTCAACAAAGATGATCTCGGTGGCGCAGTTCGTCTTGCCCTTGCCGACCTCAAACAGGTCAAGAATGTTCGTCCCTGTATTCGCTCCGTCAATCATGCGCTGGTGGCTCTGCGCCCAGGCCCCGCCGTAGCGTTCCTGACAGCGGGCGCGGTAGGCCGCGTCCTCCGGCACACGGGTGTCCTCGCCACTCCCGAGCTGCTGGTCGCTGCCGACATTGGAGCCAAACGGCGGATTGGTCATTACGACATCGAACCGTTCGGGAAACACGCCGTTAATATCGACCAGGCCGTCGTGATAGTGGATGCCGCCGTGACCGTCGCCGTGCATAATCATGTTCATCTTGGCGGTACGGGCGGCGCGCGGCTCGGCGTCGCAACCGAAGATGCAGTTCCAGGCCAGGCGGCCTACGCGGGTGTCGCTCGGCTTGTTGTTGGTGTCTGAGGGCAGCAACTCCTGGTTCAGACGGGCGAAGGCTTCGGCGATGCGTTCCTCTTCTTTGTTTGAGGTGAGATTCCTGGCCTCAATTGCCGTGCGGGCTGCATCCTTCTGATGCTGAATGTCGGCCGCTATCTGGTCACGGACATGCTCAAAGGCGCGGATCAGGAAGCCGCCCGAGCCGGCCGCGGGGTCGCAGATCAGTTCTCCTTCCTGCGGGTTGAGCAGGTTGACCATGAACTCAACGACCGGCCGCGGCGTAAAGTATTGACCGAGTTCACCGCGAAAGGTGGTGCCCAGAAATTTCTCGAAGGCGAGTCCCTTGATATCGTCGCTGGTCTTTGACAGGTCAAAGCGTTCAAGTTTTTTGACGATGCGCCGGAAGGTGGCTTCCGAGATTTCGAGCTGGTCGGTTTCGGCGAACAGGTCGTCGCTTCGATAGTAGTTCTTGGTCTGCTCGAAAAGGCCGTCGTGAACAGGCGGTTCGTCCTTCATCCGCGTTGTCTCGCGGCGGTCAAGAAAGTCAACGCTGAACGTGCCGTGCAAGCCGGAACGCTCGACATACATCTTGCTGAAGAGAATCTTCGACATGGTGTCGAACGCCCGGCCAGGGTCCATTTTATGAACATCGCGCAGGATGCTGTGGCACTTGAATAGAAGGGCCTGAAACTCTTTACGGTTGAATGCCTGGAGCCTGCTCTTGATTTCCTCGATGCGTTTGGCGTCGCCCCAATCGGCAGCCTTGGGAATCTCATTGACCTGGACGGACTCGCCCGGCACCCCCGGCACGAGCTTGAAAACGGCCGTATAGCGGTGGTTGTGGGCGACGAAGAACTCGCACCCCACGGCGCGGGTGTAGCTCTCGCCCTGGTAAAAATCCTTGATGTTGATGTTGACGTTCTCGGCCTTGCACTCGACCACGAGCACGGGGGTCCTGTTCGCGGCCTTGGCCTTGGGCGTTTCCCAAATAACAATGTCGGCGCGCGGACTCTGACGGCCGTGCATGGTCCGCCGTTCCTGATCCATCTGTGGCAGCGTGTAGCCCAGATTATCGCAGAGGTGACGGATGAAACGCTGGCGAGCGACCTCCTCCGGCTTGCCTGTCACGTCTCGCCACTCGTTGCACAGGGGAATCCAGAGCCAGTTGCCTTGTTCGTGCAGCCTGTCAGCATCCGCGGGAAGTGGCGTTGCCGGCGGGGTCTTGGGTCTGCTGGTCTTCTTCGCCCGTGCCATGTTCATCGAGGAGTGAACGTGTCGCCTTCCTCTCGATATGATGACACGTTCACTCCTTTGCTCCTGTCCTGTTGTGTCGTCCCGGCAGCGGCTTCCGCGGCCGCTTCCTTGTCCAGATAGGCGCACGCCGAGGAGAAGGACGAGACGCTGTAGGGCACGAGGAAGGTCAGCACGATTTTGGCCAGTAAACGCGGCGAGAAGGCGAGGCTCAGCAGCACGTCATACTGGTTGATGAGGGTCAGGATCGGCCCGACGATGGCCGCGACCTTGAGCGCCCGCAGGACAGTCTCGCGGCGAAACAGATGGTGGACAAAGCCACGCAGGGAACTGGGGTCTTGCACACCACCAAGACAAGCAGGCACACGGCCATTTGTCCAGACATCGGACAGCCATGCCTGGCACCCCGGGTTCAATCCGGTGAAACAGGCGCGTTGCGGTCTCTACCGGGCAATTCACGCCCGCTGCGCCCGTTCCACAACAGGGGCCAGGCTCTTGACCGCCTCCACCCCGCTGCCGCTGGCCGCGGCCCAGGCCAGGACGACCAGCCGACTCAGGCCGGCCTCTTCGTAGGCTTTCATCGTCTCAACGGTCGGCCCGTCTCCCCGGGCCATGAGCAGGGTTGAGAACTCCAGGCCGTCCGGGTCGCGGCCGGCTTCTGTGGCCAGGCGTTTGATTTCAGGGATCGACTCTGCGGCTTGCTCAGGACTCAGGTTGCCCGGACACCAGCCGTCGGCGTACTCGGCCACCCGCTTGACGGCGTATGTGGGATCGTGCGCGCCGAGCAGAATGGGCGGATAGGGCCTCTGGACCGGCTTGGGGAAGAGTCTGACCCGTGGGAAGTTGACGAACTCGCCGGCATAGCTGGCCTCGTCGGCACTCCACAACTCACGCAGGGCTTCAACCGATTCGCGCAGATGTTTCCAGCGGCGCTTGAAATTGACGCCCATAATCTCGGCCTCTTCCGGGAACCAGCCAGCCCCCGCGCCAAGGATCACCCGCCCGTTGGAATACAGGTCAAGCGTGGCTACCGCCTTGGCGGTCGTAATGGTATCACGCTCCGGCAGCAGGCAGACGCCGGTTCCGAGTTTGATCGTGCTCGTCGCCTGAGCCGCGGCGGCCAGGGCAACAAACGGGTCGGCCAGATGGGCGTAGAACTCCGGGACCTTGCCGTCGGGCGAGCGAGGATACGAGGTCGTATAGGCGGCGGGAATGACCAGATGCTCGGCCACCCACAGGGACTCAAAGCCGAGCCGCTCCGCGGTCTGGGCAATCGCCCCCGGCTCGCCCGACTGTTCTGTCAGAAATACCGAAACCCCGATTTTCATCGCTGTGTCCTCCTTGCCCGGGTGAGTCTAGCACGGGAGGCCGGCAGCAGGACAGGGTGCGGTTTGTGTTGGCCGCCCGTCTCGGTTATAGTCTGGCCATGTTACAGGCCGGTGGGGCGACGGTGCATTTCCTGAACGCAGGCTTCTGGTATGACGACGGCGGGGCCCAGTTTGGCATTGTGCCGCGCGAACTGTGGGCCAGAGAAAAGCCACCCAACGACCGCAACCGGATCAAGCTGAGCCTGAGCTGCCCGCTGATCGTCTGCGGGCAGCAGGTGCTCCTGGTCGATACCGGTATCGGCAACCGCCTGAGCGAGCGTGAAGCCCAGCTCTACGCCCCCGACCCGGCCGACAGGCTGGTCAAGGGATTGGCTGCGCTCGGCTGTGCACCCCAGGATGTGACCCATGTGGTGCTCTCGCACCTGCACTTCGATCATGTCGGCGGGCTGATTGACAAGACGCCTGACGGTGAAGCGCGGCTGATTTTCAGCCGCGCCGAGGTCCTTATCCAGAGAGCCGAATGGGAGCTGGCCACCCGGCCGCCAGACGAACGCCTGGCCGCGGCCTACCGCCACGCCCCGGAGTGCCTGCGACCGCTCAAGCGCGTCAAACTCCTTGACGGCGATACGCGACTGACGCCGACGGTCCGCGCCGCAGTCTCGGGCGGACATACCGCACCGCACCAGTGCGTGATTGTCGAGGCCGGCGGAACCGGCCTGATCCACCTGGCCGACATTGTGCCGACCACCTCGCACCTTCGGCCGGCCTGGAACGCCGCCTACGATACCGACCCGCTGACAACTATTGCGGCCAAGAAGCGCTTTCTGGACGAAGCCCGGGCCAGAAACCTGTGGGTGTCGTTCTCGCACGATGACACCGTTGCGGCCGGCCGCCTTGCCCCCCCAACGGGCAAAAGGCCGGAGCTGGCAGAGACCATACCGATTGCTGCGACGGAGAGGCACGAGCCACAGGCGGGAGAGGGCTGGCGATAGCCAAACTGCTGCATGGCGAGCGTGCGAGCGTTTCAATAGAGAAAATGAGACAGCACTATGCCACACCTCACGCCAACAATCGCCGGTGTTCGCCTCCCGTTCTGCCTGATGAACGCCGCGGGAGCGCTTTCAAGCAGCCGGGCAGAACTGCTGGCCCTGGCCCGGTCTGAGAGCGGGGCGGTGGTGACCAAGTCGATGACGACCGCCCCGTTTGAAGACCCGGGTGCCCGCTGCGGCCTGGAGAATCCGGGCTATAGTGCCTCTGTCGAGTGGCTGCCCGAGCTCCTGCGCACGGGCAAGCCGGTCATTGCCAGCGTGGCCGGCTTCAGCGTGGCCGAATATATTGAGGTAGCAGGGGCGCTGGCCCAGGCCGGGGCCAGTCTGCTCGAGATGAATCTCAACGATCCGCACGTCCACCGGCACCTCAACCCGTTTCGCTCAGCCGGATTTCTGAGCGAGACCGTGGCGGCCGTGCGCCGGGCGGTGTCGGTCCCGCTGGCGGTCAAGCTGCCCCCGGCGCTTCCTCTGCCGCTGACTGAGGTAGCGGACGCGCTGCTCGAAGCCGCCGTCCCGGTCGCCGTCTGTCACAACGCCTCGACCGACGGCGGTCCGCCGCAGGCCGAGGCCGTTCTGCACGCCTCGGACGGGAAACTCGAGGTGATCGGGGTCGGGGGCGTGTCCACGGCTGCCGAGGCCTGGGAGGTCCTCGACAGCGGCATCAGGGCGATTCAAATAGGCTCGGCCGTCGTCAGAGACGGCGTCGGCGTGTTTGCCCGGCTGAAACACGAGATGGCGAGCCACGGCCGCGCCGCCGGCTGAGCGTATGGCCTACGCCACAAGCATTCGCTCCGAGCGCTTTGTGTTTGCCGACCTGCGCGAGGTCCTGGCCAAGGCCAATGAGGACAAATCGGGCGATTCTTTAGCCGGGCTCGCGGCCCGGTCCGAGCGGGAACGGGTCGCCGCCAAATGGGTCCTGGCCGACATCCCCCTGTCTGCTCTGCTTGCCCAGCCGGTGATTGACCCAGACCAGGACGCCGTCAGTCGCCTGCTCCTGGACAGCCTGGACCACGAGGCTTTTCAAGCGCTGGCCCATCTGACCGTTGGTGCGTTTCGGGACTACCTCCTTGACGACGCAACAGGTCAGCAAGAACTCGGGCACCTGCACCGGGCTATCCCGCCCGAGGCCGCGGCCGCGGTCGCCAAACTGATGAGCAACAAGGATTTGGTGCTGGCCGCGGCCAAAGTCCGCACCGTCACCCGCTGTCGCAATACACTGGGCGAGGCCGGGGTGCTGGGCATCCGTCTTCAGCCCAACCACCCCAGCGATGACCTGGGGGGCATTCTGCTATCAGCCGTAGACGGCCTGCTGTTTGGCTGTGGGGATGCGGTCATTGGCGTCAACCCGGCCACCGAATCGGTTGACACCGTGTCAGCTATCCTGCGCAGCCTCGACCGGCTGATCGAGACCTGTCAGATTCCGACCCAGGCCTGCTGCCTGGCCCATATCAGCACCCAACTGGCCAGCCTGGAGCGGGGCGCGCCGGTTGACCTGCTGTTCCAGTCGATTGCCGGCACAGAGGCGGCCAACGCCAGTTTTGGCATCACGCTTGAGCTGCTGCGTGAAGGACAACACCGGGTGCTGGAGCAGCATCGCCGGCGCGAGGTGGAGTGGGTCGGGGACAACGTAATGTATTTTGAGACCGGCCAGGGCAGCGCCCTGTCGGCCGATGCCCACCACGGGGTCGATCAGCTGACCCTGGAAGCCCGGACGTATGGGCTGGCGCGGGTGTTTCAGCCCTTTCTGGTCAACAGCGTAGTCGGCTTTATCGGACCCGAATATCTGGCTGACGAACGCCAGATCGTCCGGGCCGGCCTGGAAGATCACTTTATGGGCAAGCTGCTCGGTCTGCCGATGGGCTGCGATGTGTGCTACACCAACCACGCCGCCGCCGACCAGAACTCGGCTGACAATCTGCTGCTCCTGCTGGCCGCGGCCGGCTGCAACTATTTCATGGGCGTACCGGGCGCAGACGACATCATGCTCAACTATCAGTCGACCAGCTTCCACGACGCGCTCGGCGTGCGCCGCCTGTTTCAGCTCACCCCCGCCCCGGAGTTTCTGGCCTGGCTTGAGCAGACCGGCATTTTTCACAATCGGCAGCCCGTCCAGGCCGACAGCCCTGTCCGCCAGCAGCTCGTTCGCCGGGTGCAGGCAATTGAAGGGAGCGGCAACGCATGAAACCCCCGGCTCAGGCCGACCTCATCCGAGCCGCTCGCCAACGGACGCCGGCCCGCATCCTGCTCGGCCGGGCCGGGCCGGCCTATCGGACCCACACCCAGCTCGCGCTCCGCCGGGATCATGCCGCGGCCCGTGATGCGGTCTGGGCCGAGCTTGATCTTGAGCGAGACTTCGCCCCCGAGCTGGCCAAGCGCTGGGACGTGTTTGTGGTAACGACCCGGGCCGAGACCAAGGCCGACTACCTGCTGCGGCCAGACCTCGGACGGCGTTTGAGTCCCCACGCTCGGCAGCGCATCCAGGAGCGATGTCCACGCCGGGCCGACCTCCAGGTCGCCCTTGGTGACGGTTTATCGGTAGCCGCGCTCAAAGCCCAGGCCCCGACGCTGCTTGACGAGCTGGCCCGGGGCGCACAGCAGCGGGGCTGGCGCTTTGGTCAGCCGTTTGTGATTCGCCACTGTCGGGTAGGGGTGCTGAACGATATCGGTGAGATTCTTGAGCCGAGTGTAGTGGTGTTATTGATTGGTGAGCGGCCCGGGCTGGCCACCGCCCAGAGCCTGTCGGCCTACATGGCCTATCAGCCACGGCCCGGCCATACCGACGCAGAGCGGAATCTCATCTCGAATATCCACCCCCGAGGCCTGACGCCCACGGCCGCGGCCGGGCGTATTCTCGGCCTGGTAGAGCGTTTGCGCCGCGCCCGGCGCAGCGGGGTCAATGTCAAGGAACAGCTCGATGCACACACACGCCTGGGCCTGACGGTCTGAGGCCGATGGCAGAGGACACACAGGTTCAGGAGAACACTATGGATCGGCCCTTTCGTGAGGTCTGACGCGAGGCGAGCGCTTCGGTGTGGCAGGCGATTTTTGCCCACCCGTTTCGCGCAGAGTTGGGCGACGGAACCTTGGACCGCGGGCATTTTCTGTTCTTTGTCCGCCAGGATGCCCTGTATCTCCAAGACTTCGCCCGCGTCCTGTGTTTGCAGGGTCCAGGGCCGACCGCGTAGACACCCTGCCCAAAGCGATGGCTCTGGCCGCAGAGTTCGGCGACACTATGCGACCTGACCGAGGTAGCGACGCAGGACATACACCCCGTCGGGCGTATACGGCTCGGTCTGAGCGCGGCGCAGGGTGTCGTGTGGCGTCAGCAGGATGACGCTTTCGACCTCTTCTTCCTGAAGACGCAGCGCTCCATCGTAGATGCAGGTGAAGGCACCACCCCAGACACGATTGCGCTCGTCCTCAAAGAAAAACTCAAACAGCCTGGTCAGCGGCACGTCCCGAATGCCCAGCTCCTCTTCCAGTTCGCGGACCGCCCCCTGCTCATAGCTTTCGCCGGCCAGAACGACCCCGCCCGTGGCCAGGTCGTAATAGCCCGGAAAGACATCTTTGGTCATCGTCCGCTTCTGGACATAGAGCTGCCCCTGGGAGTTGAACACCAGGATGTAGGTACTGCGGTGCGGCAAGCGCTTGGCCCGCATCTCCCCACGCGGGACCGCGCCAACCAGCCTGTTGCGCTCATCCACAATGCCAACGATTTCGTCCGTGACGGCCATGCCGGCGGCACGATACTGAGGCGCGGCGAGCGTGTCAAGCGAGCCTTGCGCCGGGCCGGGCCGGTGCGCTACACAACAGGAAGTTGTTCACTCACAGGACCGCAGCATGGCGAACGCCCTTGCGATTTTTGCCAAAGCGCCGGTCGCCGGTCAGGTCAAAACCCGTCTGTGCCCGCCCCTGACAGCCGAGGCCGCCGCCGACATATTTCGGTGTTTTCTAATTGACACACTTGAGCGGATGTGTGGGTTGGAAGCGGTCGAGGTATTCGTGGCCATTACCCCGGCCGACAGCGAGCCGCTGTTTCGCTCCTTGATTCCCTTCCCGGTCCGCTATCGGCCCCAGCGCGGCCCCTCTCTTGGCGAGCGTCAGATCAATATGCTGAGCGATATGCTGACCGCCGGCTTCTCGCGCGCCCTCATCATTGGCAGCGATATTCCGACCCTGCCCGCGGCCTACGTTCAAGAAGCCTTCCGGCGGCTCGAAGACCCGGCCTGTGACGCGGTGTTTGGCCCCAGCCGTGATGGCGGCTACTATCTGGTTGGCGCTCGACAGGTCCACCGCCCGCTGTTTGAAAACATTGCGTGGGGTAGCCCACAAGTGTTACAGCAGACCTTGGAACAGGCACGCCAGTACGGCTATGCCGTGGCCTTGGTCCCGCCCTGGTACGATGTGGACAGGCCGCAGGATTTGTCCCGACTGGCGCGCGATGCGCAACAGCGGGCCGGCGGACCGGACGACGCGCCCAGAACACGGCACGCGCTGGCACGGCTGGGATTGCAAAGATGATGACCCTGGCCAGGCCAGCACCCCGGGAAGGGAAGACGATGGCGGGCTGTTCAGACAGTATCACAGCCCTAGGATATGGGGCGCTACCAGGCCGGGCCGCGCTGCGCCATGATGCTGAGTGATCTGGGCGCGGAGGTGGTCAAGCTGGAGGCCCCGGGCGAGGATGAATCGCGCGGCATCGGCAAGGTCTACTGGTCGGCCTATAACCGGGGCAAGTCGAAATTGAGGCTCAGGGCACCAAGACCTATGTGCCCGGGCTGACGGTCACATACTCCGATACGCCCGGGTTGATTGGGACCATTCCCGAACCCGGCGATCATAACGAAGAGGTCTATTGTGGCCGGCGGGGCTATACGCTTGAAGACTTGGCCGGCGGGCGAGAGGCCGGGGTGTGATATAGTGCCACATCCCTCCCCCTCGGCGAGAGGGCGTGAGGAGAGCCGCTGAGGGTTGCTTCCGGCTCCAAGCCGCTGAGCGCCGCGCTAAGGTGCAGCGCTGGGCCGCCGAGGTGCTCGAAGCGTCAGCAGCGCGATCTCGGGGGCAATCCCCAGGCGCATCGGATAGCCGTAGAACCCGACGCAGCGGGTGACAAACATACGCATATCTCCCCGCTGAAAAATCCCCTGGTCCGGGATGCCGAGTATCCCGACCACCGACACCAGCGTGTCCTGACCGAGTTGGAGGCCGACATGGCCGCCGTGGGTATGCCCGGACAGGACCAAATCCGCGCAGCCCGCCGGCAGGAGGGCAAATCCGCGCGGGTCATGGTTCAGCAGGAGGCGGGGAGCCTGGGAGGGCCAGGTGCGCAGAACGCTGGCATACCGCTCAGGGAGGCTGCCGGGGATGCGCAGGAAGTAATCCAGCCCCACGATGTCCAGGCGGTGGCCGTCGATTGACAGGCTGACCAGCTCGTTGCGCAAGGTGGCGACCCCGGCCTGGCGAAGCAAAGAGACGAGGTGGGTCGGGTTATCAAAGTCGTGGTTGCCCAGGCAGGCCCATTGGCCATACGGGGCCCGAATCTGAGCCAGGGCTTCGTAGAGGGGAATATCAAAGTCGCCGACCCGGTGGGTCAAAAAGTCGCCAGTGTGGAGCACGACATCGGCCCCGGCGCTGTTGGTCAGCGCGGCCATATGCAGCAAACGACGGCGATTCATATACCCCCCGACGTGGATGTCGGACAGGTGGGCGACGCGCAGGCCGTCCAGTGCTGGCGGCCAGTGGGGCAGCACAAGCTCCCGTTCTTCGACCTGAAAGTCATACGAGGTCTTTATGCCCGAGGCGGAAAACGCGAAGGGGGTGGCCACGCCGAGGACGCCGGCCTGCTGAAGAAACCGCCGCCGGTCGGGCGAGGGCAGGCCGGCGGGAGCGGTGGGGGGCAGGAGCCGGTGCAGACCACGCCGGCCGAGCGTCCAGCCATCGAGGACCAGATAGCCGAACGCCAGTAACAGATGGGCGCTGTACCAGATTGCGCCCAGCCAGGAGATGCCGGGCGCGTGGAGGACCGGCAGGGCGTCACTCCAGCGGGCGGTCAGAAACTGGGCGGCCAGAATGGCGTCGCAGCCAAGGCCGAACCAGAGGGCGAACTGGGGGAGGTGGCGGGCCGACCCCCAGACCCGCTCAAGGCCGGCGTGGAGCCGTAGCCGGGCATACGAAAACGGCACAAAGCCGACCGGCACAAAGAGGCTGAAATACAGTGCCCGGCGGTAGAACAGGAGGCCCATCGCCAGGACGCCCAGGATGAGAAACAGGTTCAGGGCGTACTGCCAGCGGCGGAGCCGACGATAGCTGGCTGAGGCTTCGGTCATGGCTGTTTCACCTGAGCGGGCCGCTTGAGAGCGTTGAGACTTGGGCCGGCGAGACGCCCGCGATCCCAAGGGCCGGCCTGACCCGCTAGGACCAGGCGTCTACATCAAACCCGTCTGGCAGGGGGGCGAAGAACACGCTGGCCGGCCCGCCAAGGGTCCGCGTGGTATGGCCAGTGCCGGTCACGTCGTCGGCCAGAAAGGCTTGGCCGGCCTGCCACCGACGGGTCTGGCCATCGCTGGTGCCGACTTCGAGCGTACCCGACAGCACGATGACGATCTGCCGCTGGGGGGCGTTATGCCAGGTCTGGGACAGGCCGGCCGGCAGTTCGACAAAGCGGACCGCGGGAGAGGCGTAGGCCCTGGACAGCATCAGGGTGTGGCCGTCCGCGTCCTCTTGCGGGCTGTCAATCGGGATGTCCATGTCCATGAACTGTGAGCCCCCTTCGTCGGTGGCGTAAAAACGGGTGATCTTCACCGTGCCCCTCCTTGTGGGTCTGCTGAGTCGGGCTGGATCGGGTAGAGCTTGAGGGCGTTGTCCCACATGATCTTTTTTTTGCTGGCGTCTGACACGCCCTCAAGGGCCATGAGTTCTTTGACCGCCCAGGCGTACTGGCGGCCTTCCGGGTGGCCAAAGTCGGTGGCGGTCACGATATTGTCATCGCCCAGCAGGGCGATCGTCTGTTTGATGCCCGGGTCGTCCGGGTCGGCCGAGATGTAACACTGACGCTGGAAGTACTCAATCGGATGCCTGGTGAGGCCGGGAATCTCGAGGCCGCGAAAGCCGCCCTGCACGCTGGCTCCCAGCCGGTCGAGCCAGAACGGCACCCAGCCGGCACCGGATTCCAGATGGACGACCCGCATGGCGGGATGCCGCTCTAGTACGCCGCCCATGATGAGCGAGGTGCAGGCCAGCATATTGCCGATGGTGAAGGCGACGGTGGTCTGTGCCGAGCGCAGCCGCGGAATATAGTGATAGAGCATGTCGTCGGCGGCGGTGCCGGTACCGGTATGGACGGCCAGCGGGACGTCAAGCTCTTCGAGAGCGTTCCACAGCGGCTCATAGAACTCGTCGTACAGCCGATGCGGGCCGACCGGGACCGGATTGATATGAATGGCTTTGAAGCCGAGGGCTGTGACGCACCGCCGCGCCTCGCGGGCCGCCTCCTCGGCATTACGCAGGTCTACCGAGCCGGCCCCGAGTACCTTGCCGCCGGCCGCTGAACAGAAGTCATACAGCCAGTCGTTATACGCCCGGCGGTAGGCGGCCGCGGTATCGGCGGCCATGTTGGGGACGGTGACGGACAGCAGCCCGGCCGAGGGGTAGACGATCATGTAATCTATCCCGGTCCGTTCCATAGCCACGGGGTACATTTCGGGGGGGAAGTTGTGTTTGGCAAACTCGGCGTAGGCTTCGTCCTGGCCCGGCAGCGTGACCCGCACCCCGGGATCAAACGAGGCCGGCCCCATTGCGCTGGGGTCAATCGGGTCGCGGCCAAAGGGCATGGTGTAGGCACCGCCGTCGGGGTTGGGAACGGACAGCTCAAAGCGGAAGGCCAGCGGCTCTCCGTCGTAGACCGACCAGGCTTGAGGCATATGGTCGTGAAAGGCGGGGTCAAGATAGCGCTCAAACATGTCGTCTGGTTCGAGAATATGGGCGTCGCTGTCGATAAAGCGGAATCTCTGTGGCACGAGCGTCCTCCTCGTAAAGCTCTTCATGAAGCATGGACAGGCTCAACCGGAATGTACCATCTTGGGCGCGTGGGCCGCAAGAAAGGGCCGGTGTTGCCAGGCCGGGCGGCTCTCGATGACGGGTCCGCTCAGCCTTCGGCCTTGCCCTCAAACCCACAGCTCAGCCCCGTCCGCCCCAGCTTGCGCCGCACCTCATCAAGCGCAAGCCGAAAATAGACCGGGCGGTTATGGGCGCAGGCGTGGGGGGTTGCGGTCTGCGTCCAGGCCGTGAGCAGGTGTTCCTGGTCTTCGCGTGTCAGCGCTTGCCCGGCTTTGAGCGCCGCCAGGCAGGCGAGGGCCTGTGTGATATCTTCTTTTGTGCTGCGCAGGCGGCTCAGCAGCCGCGAAAAAATCAGCCCTGCGGATTGGGGCTCAAGAAAATCCGGCACGCCTCGCACGGCCAGGACCCGGGGGCCGAAGGCGTCGAGGGAAAAGCCGCAGGCCGTCAAGGCTTCGGCGTTGGCGTCGAGCCAGACCTGCTCCTCAATTGAAAGATTGACCACCTGTGGGGCAATCAAGCGCCTGGTGTGGACCCGCCCGTTTTGCAGCCGTTCGTAGAAAACCCGTTCCTCAGCGGCGTGCTGATCCAGCAGGTATACATGCCCCTCAGACAGGGTGAGCAGGAAGGTGTTTTCAATCTGAGCGACCAGCGAGAAGCCGTTGATTGACGCCCCGTCGCAGGATGCCAGGGGTTCGGCAACGGCGTCTGTTTGCAGCCAAGCCGGACGCTGACGGTGGTCAAGGGCGGCCCGGACCAGGGCGTAGATGGCGTTCTCATCCCGGAACCGGACCTCGGTCTTGGCCGGGTGGATGTTCACGTCAAGACGGGAGGGGTGCAGCTCAAGAAAGAGAAAGACCAGGCCGCCCTCGCTGCCGCAGGCATCCCGGACAGCCCGGTAGAGCGTGCGGTTCCGAATCGGACGGCGGTTGACAAACAGATAATAGCGCCGTCGCCAGACTTCCTGGGCGGGGAGGACTGCTCCCCACACCCTGCCACTCAGCCCGGCGTTCTCCAGCTCTTCCAGCCCCGCGGTCGTCTCGCGGCCAAAGCAGGCCGTCATCCGCTCGTGGAGCGAGCCGGGCCGGAAGGCATAGACTTCGCGCCCGTCAAAGGACAGGGACAGGCTTTTGTCGGGAAAGGCCAGCGCAAAGCGGGTAAACGTGCCCAGAATATGACCGTACTCGGTACGCAGGCTGCGCATGAACTGGCGGCGGGCCGGCGTGTTGTAAAATACATCCCAGACCTCGACGCTGGTGCCGACCGGTGCCCCGGCCTCGCGGTGAGAGAGGAGCCGGCCGCCTTCGAGGCGGTGTTCGACTCCGAGCCGAGCCGTTCTTTGGCGGGTCAGCAGCCGCAGGCGGGAGACCGAGGCAATGCTGGGCAGGGCTTCCCCTCGAAAGCCGAAGGTCCGCAGCTGAGCGATATCGGTGGCGGCGGCAATTTTACTCGTCGCAAAACGTTCACACGCCAGTCGGACATCTGCGGCAGCCATGCCCGGCCCGTCGTCGGTGACTTTGATCAGCCGCCGTCCACCCTCCTGGACCTCGACCCGAATGGTGTCGGCCGCGGCATCGAGCGCGTTCTCGATGAGTTCTTTGACCACGCTGGCCGGCCGCTCAATGACTTCACCGGCGGCGATCTGTTGCTGAATGTCCGGGGGAAGGATGCGGATGGTCATGGCTCGGCAGGACAGCCTAGCAGAAGGCGGACTGTCTGTCTGTGTTGTTTCAGGCAAGCTGCTACAAAAAAACCCCTTGTCGAAAGACGCCAGGTGCGTTAGAACATACTCCCGCGCTCAAAAAATTGATTCACCAGTTGAGGAGGAAGAGCCATGTCGTCCATCACCAGCAATACAACGTTTCCCTATCCGGGTGCGATTGACGCCGACGGGCATATTCTTGAGACGCCCGATGCTTGGGAGAATTATATTGACCCCACATATCAGGAGCAGGCCATGCGGATTACGGTTGGCCCGGACGGACTCGAAGTCCTGGAGCTCGCCGGCCGGCCGGCCAAATACATGAAACCCGGCCAGTTGGCCGCGTTTGGCGGGATGGGCAAAACGCCCGAAGAGGTTGAGCCGCACCCCGACCGGACCTATGTCAACATGGCCCCCTTCGGCTCAATGGACCCCGCCCAACGCCTGCAACGCATGGACGCTGAGGGACTGGACAAGGCGATCGTCTATCCCAGCCTGGGCCTGATTTGGGAGACCGAAGACCTCCAGGACCTCGGACTCCAAGCCGCTTATGCCAGGGCCTACAACCGCTGGGTCGCCGACTTCTGTCGCGATTCATCCGGGCGTCTGGTCCCCATCGCCCATATTTCCTTTGGCGATCCCCAGGAAGCTGCCCGCGAGCTGGAACGGGCGGTCAAAGATGGCTGTCGGGGCGCTTTTGTCGTCCCGTTTACGCCCACCAACAAATCCCACGCCAACCCGGACTACGATCCCTTCTGGGCCAAAGCCCAGGAGCTTGACGTGCCGGTCGGCATTCATCCCAGCGGCGAGCCGCCGGCCAAGCGGGTCCACCAGCGCTTTCACGATATGCAGAAGTGGGCCGTGTGGCATTTCAATGTGCACGGCGGTCAGGGTCCGCTCCAGGCCTTTACCGCGCTGTTTCAGTACGGTCTGTTTGACCGCTTCCCGCGGGTGAAGATCGTCGTGCTGGAGTCCGGCGCTGGCTGGGCGGGCTATTTGCTCAACCGGATGGACGCGGTGTACGACAGCCCGCTCGGTGAATCCGTGCCGCTCAAAGAGAAGCCCAGCTATTATTTTCAGCGCCAGTGTTGGATCTCGGGTGACCCCGACGAGAAGGCGTTTGGCAATGTGGTGGAGTTTGTCGGCAACGACAAATTTTTCTGGGCCTCGGATTTTCCCCACTTTGACCATCCCGACAACTACATGGACGAACTGTTAGAGCTCGTTGAGCCGATGGGGGCTGAGACCCGCCGCAAGGTCATTGGCGAGAATGTTGCCCAGGTGTACGGCTTATAGGCCACGACTTCCTTGAGCGTCTCTCTCCCGTGTGGAGAGGGACGAAGGATGAAGCCTTTAGTCCGCCGCCATCTGCCGATTGATGAACTTGCCCAGCAGTGGAACTGCGAAAGAGTATTTGCCGCGCCGGTTCTTGAACACCAGCCCTTGTGACGCGAGGTTGGTGAGCATCTGACTCACATGACTGGGGCTGAACGGTTTGTTCAGCCTGACCGTGGACTGCTCAACGATCTCTTGAACGGTGAACTCCTCTTCGTGGCTATCGAGTGTCGCTATGAGCGAGAGTAGTGTCCGCTGCCGATCCGTTGCACGGTCCCATCGGCCGGCGAAGAAATCTGTGTCGAGCTTCTCTTCTATCTCCCTGACCGGAATCACCGCCTTTTCGCCTTTGTCAATTTTTTGTATGAAAGCGTCGTAGACCTCCCGGCAGATGAATTGAATGAAGCAGGGATATCCGCCGGACATCTCAACAATGGTGGCGACCGACTCGCCGCTCAGGCGTACAGGACAGTGAGCGTCAGAAATCGGCTTCTGAATCGCGTCCGCGCTTTCACTCTTGTTGAGGCGCGGTAGAGACAGAACCCTGAACATTCTCTCCGCGAACGTTCGCGTCTTCACCAGTTTGGGGAAGAGCGTCGGCAAGCCCGTCAGTACGAGCATTAGCGGCAAACCCTTTCTCTGAATCGACTGAAATGCGTCAAGGAGAAGCGAGAGGGGATATTCATCCTTGTCCCTGCGATCAGCCATGTTCCGGGCCTCGTCATAGGAGAAGATAATACCCCGCACATCCGGATTTCTTCGGATTGCACTCCAGACATACTCAAGGATTGTCTTGAGCTTATCGAGGGACAGGCCGGGGGTGTCCCGGTAGATTTGGATCAGCCTTTGATAGCTGAGCCTCTCTTCGGCGCTCTCCGTCTGCCGGGAGAATCCTAGGTGCGGCACTTTGCTCGCTCTCACCACAAGGCTTGACGTTGTCGGTGCCAGATCCGTGCATAGGCGTCTAGCAAGGTGCTCCTCGCTCACGCTGGTGGATTCAGAGAGATCTGTGCCAACCCACAACCAACCCTGTTCCACGGCCAGAGGTTTGAACTTTTCAAGAAGCACGGTCTTCCCTACTCCCCGCAGCCCGGTCAGCACCAGATTCTTGAGAATCGTAGACTGTTCGAGAAGCCGGCTAAACTCTCCCAACTCGGTCGCTCTTCCGGCAAGATGGGGAGACGGGTGGCCGGCCCCTGGACGAAACGGATTAGGAAACAGTGTCATGTCAAATCCACAAAAGATTATTTATCCAGCTGAATTCAGCTTCTTGTCTAATTCTGTCAACCTCCTCCTATTCATTTTCTCTCTCGGCCAACTTCTTCAGTTCGGCCAACACCCGCAAGGCGTCAAGCGGGGTGGTGTGCAGCGGGTCAACCCTGGCCAGTCGGGCCAGGACCGGCCGCGCGTCCTGAGGTGGCGTTTGAGCGTTCTTCGCGATTCCGGCGGGACCGGCCTGACTCAAGCGCTCTGCCACATAGGCGTCTGTGTTCCGGTCCGTTTGCCAGTTCAGCAGCAGATCCTTGGCCCGCTGCACGACGGGTGAGGGCAAACCGGCCAGTTGGGCCACATATACCCCGTAACTCTTCTGGGCCGCGCCGGGTGCGACGGTATACAGAAACGTCACCTCGTCCTGTTCTTCCCGGACAGCCAGGCGGGCATTGGCAATCCCCGGAATGGCGTCTGCCAGGCCGGCCAGTTCATGATAGTGGGTGGTAAACAGCGTTTTGGCCCTGATCTCCTGAGCCAGGCTTTCGGCCACCGCCTGGGCAATGGCCTGTCCGTCTGAGGTGCCGGTGCCGCGTCCAACTTCGTCAAGCACGACCAAACTCTTGTCGGTCGCCTGGCGCAGGATGTTGGCCGTTTCGGTCATCTCGACCATAAAGGTTGACAGCCCCTGGGCCAGAAAATCGGTCGCTCCGACCCGGGTAAAAATCCGGTCAACCACACCGATTGCGGCCGCCTCGGCCGGCACAAAGCTGCCGATTTGAGCCAATACCACCAGCAGCGCCGTTTGCCGCACATAGGTGCTTTTGCCGGCCGCATTCGGACCGGTCAGCATCAACAGGTGGGTGTCCTCGTCCAAGGTCAGATCGTTGGGAACAAAGGTCTCGGTCCGGGTTTCAAGCACCGGATGCCGGCCTTGGGTGATGGAGAGGGCGTAGTCGTGGCTGATCTGGGGCTGGACCCAGCCCGTGTTGCTGGCGATCTCGGCAAACGCGCACAGCAGGTCAAGCAGACCGAGCGTGTGGGCGGTCTGGCGGAGCCGGTCGGCCTGAGCTGCGACCTGGTGGCGCAGCGCGCTGAACAGCTCATACTCGAGCTGTTTGCTCCTGTCGGCGGCCGACAGCATCTTGTCCTCAAAACGGTGGAGGGCGGGGGTGATAAACCGCTCGGCGTTGGCCAGGGTTTGCCGCCGGGTGTAGGTTTTGGGGACCAGATTGAGGTGCGACTTTGTCACTTCAAGATAGTAGCCGAACACCCGGTTGAAGCCGACTTTCAGGTTGGGGATCGTCGTGCGCTTGCGTTCTTGCTGCTCATAGCGGGCGAGCCAGCCGCTCCCGTCGGTCTGGATGGTCCGCAGCTCGTCAAGGTCGGTGCTTACCCCGTCCCGAATCAGGCCGCCCTCTTTGGCCCCGGCTTTAGGCTCCTCAACCAAAACCTGTCGGATTTTGGCCTGGATATCCTCTAAGGGGTCAAGCGCTTGGTGCAGCTCGGCCAGCAGCTCGGTGGGCAGTTTGGACAGCAAGGCGCGGATATCGGCCAGCGGAGCCAGCGAGCTCGCCAAGGCGGCCAGGTCGCGCGGCGTGGCAACGGCAGAGGTCGTGCGCGAGGTCAGGCGTTCGAGGTCCAGAATTTTTGCCAGCCCGGTCTGCATGTCTGTGCGTGTCGGCTGCTGAGCGAGCAGGGCGGCGACCGCCTCCTGACGCTGGCGGATGGCGTCTACCGAGCGGAGGGGGTGGAGCAGGCAGTGGCGAAGACGGCGGTGGCCCATCCGGGTTTTTGAGGCGTCAAGGACCGACAACAGCGACCCGTGCGGCCCGCCTTCCAGCAGGTTTTCGACCAGTTCAAGGTTACGCTGGGTCTGGGGGTCGAGAAAGACGAACGCCTCGCTGTGATAGACCTGGGGGGCTTTGAGGTGGGGAAGAAAAGCCTGTTGGGTGTCGGTCACATAGGCCAGCAGCGCGCCGGCCGCGGTCAGGGCCTTCGGGTGCGAGGCGACCAGCGGCACGATGTGGGTCCGTCCAAAGCTGCCGGCCAGGGTTTTGCGGGCTACGGTCAGACGAAAATCTGTTTCCGGCCGCTCGGTGATATACGCCTGGGTCTGCCAGGTGGAGTTGTCAAGTTCGGCCGCTCGCAGAAGTATTTCCTGGGCTGGAAATTTTGCCAGCAGGCCGGGCAGCTCGGCCCAGTTTGTCTCGGCCAGCACAAACTCGCCGGTGGCCAGGGCCAGAAAGGCCAGGCCGACCCGGTCTGCGGAGTCAGAAAACAGAGCCGCCAGGCCGCGCTCCGTCCCGCTGGTCTCAAACAGCGTGCCCGGCGTGACAACCCGGACGACCTCGCGCCGGAGCAGCCCTCGCCCCTTGTGCGGTCCTTCGATCTGTTCACAGATGGCAACCTTAAAGCCTTTTTCGACCAGGCGGCTGAGATAGGTGTCGAGCCGGTAATGAGGCACGCCACACATGGGGATCCGTTCGGCATTTTTGCTCTGGGGCCGCCAGGTCAGGGTAATGTCAAGGGCGCGGGCGGCAACAGCCGCATCGTCGTAAAACATCTCATAGAAATCGCCAAAGCGAAAAAAGACCAGCGCCTCCTGGTGTTGGGCCTTGACCTGGCGGTATTGGGCCATCATGTCCGTCTTGGGACTCGGGGCCGTGGCGTGGGGCTGTGGCTGTGTCACTGAGCCGGCCTGCTGGCTTGAAACATTGCTGCCCATCCGACAATGGAGACAAAGCGCACGGCGTGCAAGAGGCGTTGCCGGACGCCGACAGGTAGGCTAGAAGAACCTGGAAACAGGAGGAGAAGCCATGACCCAGCCCGTTTGTGTTATCTCCGGCGTTGGTCCGGGGACCGGAGCGGCCCTGAGCTGCCGGTTTGCCGCGGGCGACTATCAGGTCGCCATGCTGGCCCGGAACGGACAGAGACTCTCACAGTTCGAGCGGGAGATTCCGCACACGACCGGCTTTGTGTGTGACGTGTCGGACCCGGCCGCGGTCAAGACAACGCTGGCCGCGGTCAAGGAGCGTCTGGGCACGCCCGAGGTGTTGATCCACAACGCGGTGGGCGGCGCTTTTGGGACGTTTCTGGAGATTGAGCCGGCGGTCCTGGAGCGCAATTTTCAGGTCAATACAATGGGGCTGCTGTACTTGGCCCGGGCCGTGGCCCCGGACATGATCGCCGCCGGCAGGGGGGCTATCGTTGTCACCGGCAATACCTCGGCCTTACGCGGCAAGCCGCGCTTTGCCGGCTTTGCGCCGACCAAAGCCGCCCAGCGCATCCTGGCCGAGTCTATGGCCCGCACGCTCGGACCGCAGGGCGTCCATGTCGCCTATGTGGTGATTGACGCGGTGATCGACCTGGAATGGACCCGCCGGATGTTCACGGACAAGCCGGATGATTTCTTCATCAAACCGTCGGCGATTGCCGAGACCACCTGGCAGGTCGTCCACCAGGACCGCTCCGGCTGGTCGTTCCATGTTGAGGTCCGGCCGTTTGGTGAAGCATGGTGATTTTTAGAACAATACGAACCGTATAATATTCCTTGATTCGGAGGAAACGCGAGCCTGAAAGAACTGTTCGTCGCTGGTGCCCTGTTGTTCATAACGAGTTCGGCTTCGGCGCAAGAATGTTATGAGTCCTCGATCGTCAGTCCGAGTCCTTTCATGGGTAACGATGGGGAAATCTTCAAGTTATCTGACGGGTCTTTCCGGGAGGTCAAGTATGAATATGAGTACTTGTACGAATACTATCCAGGCGTAATTATTTGTCCATTGTCAGGAAAGTTGATAGCAAACGGAAAAACGCTCAATGTGGAGCAGGTTGGCTTGAAGAATACTCGTCCCCAGTCACAGGAGCAAAAGGTGCGCTGCGATATGGGCTCCAGGCTGGCCCAGGGCTATATGCCAGAGAGCGGCTCCGAAATGATGGCCCGCTTTCGGCAGGCCGGCCCCATGCTCAGCGGGACCAGCGGAACCACCCAGACCCCCGAGCCGGGCTATAACCCGACGCAGGCTCGCCCGTGTCCCCGCCCGGCCCTGGGAGAGCGTGGGGAGTGCTCGGACCGTGGGAGGGAGGCGGGTCGGTTGAGCGCCGCTCAAAAGAGAACGCGTCTTGCCCATGACCGAACACCGGCGCGAGGGCCGGCCGGGAGACAAGGCGGTGGAGCGGCCGGGTGATGAACCGCTCCAGACCATAGCCCACGGCGTGCAGCGGGTAGGCAATAATCCGCAGGGGGTGGGCGTCATCGTAATCATCGTACTCACCGCTGTGCGCAGGCAGGGGCAGGCCACAGGCCAGGGCCACAATGCCGACGATGATTGACTTTTTCCACATGTTCACTCCTTCTGGTCTTCTTCGACCAGCCGCTCCAGCTCTTTTTGCCAGGCCTGTCGGGCAGATGTTCGGCGGTACTTTGTGGCGTCGCCCTCAGCCCGGCCCGGTGGTGGCAGCGCCCTGCGGACCTGGCGCAGCGCGTCAAGCTGGGAGAGGGTGCGGCGTTTCTTTTTGCGTGGCATGGACCTGAGCTCTCTGAAAGTGGTCACGCCCGTGTGAGCAACCGGGCCGCGTCTTTAGCAAAATAGCTCAGGATCAGGTCGGCCCCGGCGCGTTTAATCCCGGTCAGGGCTTCCATCATCACCCGTTCTTCGTCCAGCCAGCCGTTCCGGGCCGCGGCTTTGAGCATGGCGTATTCGCCGCTGACGTGGTAGGCCGCAACCGGGACAGCAAACCGCTCCCTGACCCGGCGGATGATGTCGAGGTAGGGCAGGGCCGGTTTGACCATAACCATGTCCGCGCCTTCCTCAATGTCGAGGGCAACTTCCCGCAGGGCTTCGGTGCCGTTGGCCGGGTCCATCTGGTATGAACGGCGGTCGCCAAACTGCGGGGTCGATTCGGCCGCCTCCCGAAACGGGCCGTACAAGCTGGAGGCGAACTTGGCGGCGTAGGCCAGAATCGGAATATGGGGGAAGCCCTCGTCGTCGAGCGCCTCACGGATGGTGCCCGCCCGGCCGTCCATCATATCCGACGGGGCAACGATGTCGGCCCCGGCCCGGGCGTGCGAGACGGCCTCTTTGGCCAGGATGTTCAGGGTGGCGTCGTTATCAACGTCCTGACCCTTGACAATCCCGCAGTGGCCGTGGTCGGTGTATTCGCACAAGCACACGTCGGTCAGCAGCAGCAGGCCCGGCACTTCTTCTTTGAGCGCGGCCAAGGCCCGCTGAATAATGCCGTCAGCGGCATACGCCTCCGAGCCGACCGCGTCCTTATGGGCGGGAATGCCGAACAGGATGACGCCGGGAATGCCCAAATCACGGATCTCTTTACACTCCTCAACCGCCTGGTCGATCGACTGCTGGGCGATACCCGGCATCGAGCCGATCGGATTAGTCACCCTGGAGCCGGGCACGATGAACAGCGGCATGATGAGGTCATTGACGCTGAGTTGTGTTTCTCGCACCATACGCCTCAGCTGTGCAGTGCGACGCAGGCGACGTGGACGGTGGGTCGGGAAGGACATGGCTGTGCTCCTGTGTGCAGTCAATAAAAGTTTCTCCTGTTTCGCTCAGGGATGCAAGTCCTCTTTCTTGACGAAAGAGTCGGAACGTGAGCAGATCCGCATGATGCCGGCTGACCCGGGAATCCGGGAACGGCTGGAGGACACGACCATGCAGGAGCGGATTGAACGCGCCGCCCGGGCTATTCGGACCTCACGCAAGACGATCGCCCTGACCGGGGCGGGCATTTCGGCTGAGAGCGGAATTCCGACATTTCGCGACCCGGGCGGACTGTGGGACCGCTATGATCCAGAGGAGTACGCGACGATTGACGCCTTTCGGCGCGATCCAGGCAAGGTCTGGCAGATGATGCGCGGCTTCACCGAGCTGAAAACCGCCCGGCCCAACCCCGGCCATTATGCCCTGGCGCAGTTGGAGCAGGTGGGTTTTCTGGGCTGCATCATTACCCAGAATGTCGATAATCTGCACCAGGCCAGCGGCAGCCACGACGTGATTGAGTTTCATGGCAATATGCGCCAGGTGGTGTGTCAGCGTTGCGACAAGCTCCTGCCGCTGACCGAGGTGTCGCTCGAGACCTTGCCCCCGTACTGCTCGTGTGGCGGGGTGTTCAAGCCGGCCGGGGTGTTTTTTGGCGAGCCGATTCCGCCCCACGCCCTGTCTCGCTCGTACCAGGAGGCGCAGAGCTGCGAGGTGATGCTGGTGGTCGGCACCTCAGCCGTGGTGTATCCGGCCGCGGCCATGCCTGGAGTGGCCAAGGAAGCCGGGGCGCAGGTGATCGAGATCAATCCCGAACCGACCAACTTGACGGGCACAATTTCCGATTTCATCATCCAAGCCAAGGCCGGCTTGGTCATGCCTCAGATTGTGGCCGCAATCAAAGCGCTGGCATCGTAGGAGGAAAAGCATGAGTCTGAAAGGAAAAGCGGCACTGATTGGCTTTGCCGAAATGGCCCCCCAAAAGGGCGGCGGAGGGAGAACGCCGCTGGGCATTATTGGCGAGGTGGCGCGGGAGGCGATTGCTGACGCGGGTTTGAAAAAGCAGGACATTGACGGCCTCCTGACAGGCATGGCCATCGGCGACTACAGCGTACTGTGGCCGTCGGTCATTTCAGAATATCTCCAGTTCCAGCCCTGCTATTTTGACGTGGTGGAGCTGGGCGGAGCATCGGCCACCGGCATGTTCTGGCGGGCGGCCGCGGCCATTGAGGCCGGCATGTGTAAGAATGTGTTGTGCGTCTTGGGCGATTCGTGGTCGAGCAAAACGACGAGCGTTGGCAAACCGCCGCCGTTTCCGCGGCTGGACGCCGAGTTTGACGCGCCATACGGCTTGATCGCGGCCAATCCAGGCTATGCCCTGATCGCTCAGCGTCATATGCACGAGTTTGGCACGACGCCCGAACAGTTGGCCAAGGTCGCCGTTGATCAGCGCAAAAACGCGTGCAGAAATCCTGCCGCCCTGTTTGGCAACACGCCGATCGGCATTGAGGACGTGCTCAACTCGCGCATGATTGTTAATCCCCTGCACCTGCTGGAGATTGTCAGCCCGTGTACGGGTGGTGGGGCGTTCATTGTGACCAACGCTGAGCGGGCCAAGGACAGTCCCCACGTCCCGGTCTATCTGCTCGGAGCCGGTGAGGCGGGCGGCCATTGCAGTATTGCGCGCGCCGAGAGCCTCACCACCTCCCTGGTCAAACCTGCCGCGGAGAGGGCCTTCCGCATGGCCGGGGCCAGCCCCCAGGATATGGACTTTGTGCAGCCCTACGACTGCTATACGATTACGGTTGTAGTGACGCTGGAAGACGCCGGCTTCTGTCCCAAGGGCGAGGGAGGCCGCTTTGTGGAGGACCACGACCTGTCCTACCAGGGGGATTTTCCGTGCAATACCCACGGCGGCCAGCTGTCGTTTGGCCAGCCCGGCCTGGCCGGCGGCATGAGCCATTTGATCGAAGGCGCGCGTCAACTGATGGGCCGGGGCGGGGTGCGCCAGGTCAAAGATGCCACGATTGGCTATGTCAACGGCAACGGCGGCATCATGAGCGAGCAGTGCAGTGTGGTGATCGGCGTCAATTAGGAGAAACGCATGGCAGACTATCGGAAGCCTCTTCCCCGTCCGAGCGCCTCGTCGCAGCCGTTCTGGGACGCCGCCAAACGCCACGAACTCCAGATTCAGCGCTGTAGGAGTTGTGGCGCGGTCCTGTTCTACCCGCGTGAGGTTTGTTCAGGGTGTCTGTCGTCAGAGCTGAGTTGGATATCGGCGTCCGGCCGGGGCACGGTGTATTCGTATACCATCGCCGAGGCCCCGACCCATCCCGCTTTTGCCGGAGACGTGCCGTATATTGTGGCCATTGTCGAGTTGGCGGAAGGCCCGCGGTTGACGACCAACATCGTTGGCTGCGAGCCGGCGGCGATGCAGATCGGCATGCCAGTGGTCGCCACCTATGACGACGTGACGCCGGACGTGACGCTGGTCAAGTTTCGGCCTGCGGAGTCGGTTTAGTCGGGCGGCTTGAGGGCGCGGATGCGGCGGACGGGCGGATGGCCGGGCGTGTCGTCAATAAAGGTCAGATGCGCAGACTCGCAGGCTGGGCAGATGACGAGTGGGCCGTAGCGCTCGTCTTCAACCATAGGCGGCCAGCGTCCATCGGACGGTTCACCGTAGTTGCTCATGGTGTACAATTTTTCAGCGCACATCAGACAATGCTGAGCCTTGGCCATTGGTCTCCTCCGGGCTTTCCCCTGTCCGTTGATCCTAGGGGCAAGCCCGGCGCAAGTCCAGCCGGTTCCGGGGAGAGCAGAGTTGAGAAAGGACGATTGATGCACACACGACGCTTTCATCTGCTGATTGGCGCGCTCGTCTGGCTGGCACTGAGCAGCCAGGCCTGGGCCACGGCCGAGGTCGGCAGCCCGGCTCCAGATTTCTGTTTGCCGTCAAGCAACGATGCCGAGGTCTGTCTCAGGGACTTTCGAGGCACGGACAACGTCGTCCTGCTGTTTTATGTCCTTGACTTCACCTCGGGTTGAACCCTGCAACTGTCCTCCGGTCAGGGGGTCCAGAAAAAACTGAACGCAAAAGTCCTCGGCATCAGTACCAATCACGGCGCGTCGCAACAGGTCTTCACCCAACAGCTGGCACTCGACTACCCGCTGCTGAGCGCCTTTGAAGCGCCCGAGGTGATTCGGGACTATACCGGCTGGCTGGATGAGGAAAAACGGCTCGGCAATCGCGCCTATGTCATTATCGACAAGCAGGGTATTGTCCGCTTCAAAGAGGTCGGCACAATGGTGCCGGTTGAAGACCTCGAACAGGTCCTGGCCGGACTTGAATAAGTCTGGCTTGCCTATGCTCCCGACCGTGGGACAACAGCCGCTCTCGCTTGACCGCCTGCACCTGAAAGGAGGAGCGATGAACATCCATGCCTCTGGGCTCGTGGCCGCGCTTTTCCTGTGGCCTCTCGCTGTCTGCGCTCAAGAGGGCGATTCACCCCAAGGCGAGGTTGAGCAGAGCGCACTCCGCGGCCCGCAGCTTCCTCCCACCCCCATCCCCCAGACACCCGAAGCCGAGGCGTCTGTCGCCCCGTATCAGATGCCCGGTCAAGTCCCGGCTCAAGACCCCACCCCGACCGGGTTCGCCGATGGTGATATTCCTCCAGACTTCCCGGAGGACTTTCCCGCGACCGACCAGCGGACCTATCTTGGGGCTTTGTATGTGACGCCCGACCAGGAGGGTCTGCAAGGGGTCCATGTCCTGAGCGTCATCCCCGGCAGCCCGGCAGCCCGGGCCGGCTTTATCGGCGCGAACACGCCCCGGCAAAAGGGTCCCAACTGGTTCAGGGTTGCCGTCTTTGCCCTGTCCATGTCTCCCGCCGGAGCCTTTGCCATTCCACTGACTATCGCCCACCATGTGTATACAAACCGCACCGCGGCCGCGGCGCTGGATTTACCCGGCGATCTGATTGTCGCAGTCAATGACACACCCATCCGGGACGCCCAGACTTTCAGCCAAACCCTGAGTTCCTACGAACCTGGAGACAGGGTCTCCTTCTCCATTATCCGGGCCGGAAAACTCCTCCAGCTCTCTGTCACCCTTGAGCGCGAGCCGCTCTGAGAGGGCCGCCTCGTCGGGACACTGACCACGGCGAAGCATCCTCTGTGTGAAGCGCCTGCCCCCTCCCCCTTGGCCTGGACGACCGCCGCCTTTTCTGCCAAGCTGGCCCTGAGGAGGAGGCTATGAAAACCTTCTTTGAACGATTTCTTGACGAAATTGAGCGCAAGCGGCAAGAGGGGGAGATTGACGAAGAAAAAGCCCAGCGCTGGATTGCGGAGATTCAGACCCAACTCCAGAAATACGCCCAAAAGCACCCTTCCGCCCCTCTCGCCAAAATGCCAGTCCTGCATTGATCGTGTACTCTCAAGCCGGGGAAAGACTTATGGAAAAGACTCCCACCCGAGCCGTTCGGATTGGCCAAGCTGAGCTTGGTGCCGGTGCCCCTGTTGTCGTCCAGAGCATGTGCGCGACCAAGACGACCGATATTGACGCCACGGTTGCCCAGGTCCACCAACTCCAGGAGGCAGGGGCCGGCGTGGTCCGCATTGCGGTTGATAACCCCAAAGAGGCGGCCGCGCTGAAAGAAATCCGCGCCCAGACGACCGCCACCCTGTCGGTTGACCTGCAAGAAAACTACAAGGTGGCCGCCGCGGTCGCCGCGTATGTGGATAAGATCCGCTACAACCCCGGCCATCTGCACCATATTGAAAAGGCCAAAAGCATTCCCCAGAAAGTCGCCTGGCTTGTCGATATCGCCCGCGATAATGACGTGGCTTTGCGGATCGGGGTGAACTGCGGCTCGGTCGCCCCGGCCTTTGTGGCCCAATACCCGGGCGATCAGATGGAAGCCCTGCTCCAGTCCACCCTGTACCATTGCCGGCTGATGGACGAGTTCGGCTTTGAGCGGTTTGTGGTGTCGCTCAAAGACTCAGACCCGGCCAAGGTGGTTGAGGCCAACACGCGTTTTGCCGCCGCCCGGCCCGATGTGCCGCTGCACCTTGGCGTGACCGAAGCCGGGCTGCCCCCCGACGGGATTATCAAGAGCCGGGTCGCGTTTGAAAAACTGCTGGCCAAGGGCATCGGCGATACGCTGCGCGTCTCCCTCACCCTGCCCAACGAGCGCAAGCACGAGGAAGTGACGGCCGGCTTTCAGATTATTGAAGATGTCAAAAACGGGCGTTTCCGGTCGGTGCCCGACCTCGCCCCGGTACTGAACATCATTTCCTGTCCGAGCTGCTCGCGGGTCGAGAACGAAAAGTTTGTCGAACTCGCCCAGCAGGTCAAAGCCATGACCGCCTACGCCAAGCGGCACGACATTACTATCGCCGTCATGGGCTGCCGGGTGAACGGGCCGGGCGAGACGGACGACGCCGACCTCGGCCTGTGGTGCGGGCCAACGACCGTCAACCTCAAAAAGAAAAGCGCTAAGCTCGGCCACTTCGGCTACGACGTGGTGCTTGGCCGCCTGCGCCAGGAACTTGACGCCCTGATCGCCGAGCGCGGTCAATAACGACTGTCCGTCGGCCTGGCAAGACTTCGGAGGCCTTACCACCCATAGCGCTCTTGCTGGTAGTCCGCCCACTCGGCGGCCGCCCCGCCTTACGGCGTCAGCAAGCACTGACGGACAGACCATCGAGAAGGCGTCGTCGGGCCGCTTCAGGGTGGCCGGACCATGTCCTCAACCGTTTTCCGCTCGGGAAACCGCCTGGCCAGAGGCGGAGAGGTGATTTTCTCCCGATACGCCCTGTTGCCCTCAGGCGCGCTGACAACGACCTTTGCCTCTGACACGCCGAACTCTTTGTGCTCAACCATCCGGTCTGCCAGCAGCCGCAGACGCATGATCGGGTAGAAGGGTTCGTAGAGCATCTCTTCCATCGGTGCCACGCCGCTGTAAGGAAGAAGAGCCGGCAGAGTAGCGAGCGGCATACCGCTGTCGCCGTGTCCTGCCCTTACTTCCCTGGCCCTTATCTTCTGTCTGGTATTTCCCGGTGTACTTCCACTCCAGGAGAGAGGCGCGCCGCCGGCCGGCCTTGGTGGTGGCGGCCGTAAAGGCATCAATGCTGGTCACATTCGCTCCCCGGGTCGGGGCCGCGTCCTCCTCAAGCGGCCGGCCGAGGCCGATCCATTCAAACTCGACAGGCGACACCGTGCCCTGGTGGGAGAGCGGATCGATAGCAGTGACATCGCTGTCAATGCTCCGAATGCCGGCCGCCAGTGCGCCGGGTATGTCAGCCAAAGGAAGCAGAAAGTTCACGCACGCAATCCGGGAGCTCGCCATGTTGCGGGTCGGCCTCTCCCCCTTGGAACGGTCGCCGCTCGTGCCGGGGGTCCACCATTTATGTGGCGTTCTTTGAAAAATCTGGCCGCCCCGTGCTCGCCCCGGAGTGTCGGGTACAGGTTTTCTTCCTCGCAACCCAGGCCCAGGAGGTAGTCATATTTCTACCCTTGCCCGTCCGAGGGCGAGCGTCCCTGCTGGCTGATTGTCGGGGAGGTTTTCCGAAAATGTGCTTGGCGCTTTTTGGCCAGAGTGTCGAAGTTGAACATTCCGATTCCTCCAATGACTCCGCCTGTATTGTCACGTTTCCTCCCATACAACCACCTTGACCCCGCGCCTTCGCGCAGATAAGGCCAGACAAGATGGGTGAACACAGGGGACAGGCGTTGTGAGGGTCAACGTGGCTGCCGGCTACCAAACCCGGCTGCGCCGGCAGGCGTTCTACACGCCCATCCTGGTCGGCTTGGCTGGTCGGCGCAAGACCGGCTTGGCCATGCGGGTGCCCGAGCTGTTTTCCTTCCGCCGCGAAGGGCTGCCGGTCACCGTGCGCCTCGTCGGCTATCAGGGCCGGGAAGGAGTGTGGCTGGTGGCGGTGGCGTTTCGGATTGCGGCCGACGCCCGGTTTCTGCTTGAAGGCATTGCCTATCTGAATCCCCGTCAGGCCGACGCCTATCATCTGCTCCACAACCTGGCCCAGCAGGAAGGGTTTCCGCTTCTCTTCCTGAACGACAGCCTGAAGGTCGGGGTCGGCCAGGAAGTCGTCTGGTCGATCTATAACAGGCAACAGGTCAGGGTCTTGCTGCACCAGCTCGACCACGTCCTGCCCGAGCTACGCGAAGACGGCGCAGGCGATCCCGCCTTTGACGCCATCCGCCGCGAGTTCCACACCCGCCACTCCGTCCAGACCCTCCTGGCCGCCCAGCCGCATGTGACCGGGGCGAGTTTTGGCCAGTCGTTTCGAGGCGTTGTTCTGGAATAGGCCGGGCGGTTCATGCAGAAAGACAACAATCGCTATTGTTACAGCCCGTCTGACCTGCTCGAATTTCTGCGCTCGCCGTTTGCGAGCTGGATGACGCGCAGGGGGCTTGACGACCCCCAGGCCGCTCAGCCGGACGCCGAATCGCCCCAGCAGAGGAGCCTGGCAGAACACGGCCGCCGCCACGAGCAGGCTTTCCTCACCCAGCTCCGCGACCAGGGCCGCCAGGTGTACAGGATTGCGCCCGACGGAGACCGCGTGCAGCACACCCTGTGCGCCATGCAGGCCGGACACGAAGTGATTTTCCGGGGTGTACTGGCCCAGGCCGATTTTGTTGGAGAAGCCGATTTCCTGGTCCGGGTTGAGACGCCGTCGCGGCTGGGCGGCTATGCCTACGAGGTGTGGGAGACCAAGCTGGCGCGGACGGTGCGGCCCGAGTTTCTCATCCAGTTGTGCGGCTATGCCGAGCTGCTTGAAGTGGTCCAGGGCCGCCGTCCTGAGCGGCTCTTCTGTGTGCTGGGCAACGGCCAGGTGCGCGCCTTTCGGACGGCCGATTATGTGTATTACTACCGGGTGCTGAAAAGCGCCTTTGTCGCCTTCCTGGACGACTTTGCGCCCGACCGTCCGCCGCCGCCTAACCCGTGGGGCGAGAACGGTCGCTGGCAGTCGCACGCCGAGGTGCTGCTTGAAGCCAGCGATCACCTGTGCCGGGTGGCCAACATCAGCCAGGCCCAGGTCGACAAACTCCAGGCCGCGGGGGTGCACACCATGCACGGTCTGGCCGACACCGACCGGCAGCGTATGGCGCAAAGGCGAACGATGAGAAGCAATGACCCTGAGAAGAGCGCATCGTTGGCCTTCCTGGACAGCGCGGTTTTTGCCCGCCTGCGGGAGCAGGCTCGCCTCCAGTTGGCGTCTGTCGGAGCCGATACACCAGCCTACCAGCTTGTGACGCCGGCACCGGACGACCCGCGCCGCGGCCTGGCCCTGCTGCCACCTGAATCGCCTCTCGATGTGTATTGTGACCTGGAGGGCTATCCGCTGGTTGAGGGCGGGCTGGAATACCTGTTTGGAGCGAGCGCGCTCGAGCACGCCACGCCCCGGTTTTTCGACTGGTGGGCCCACAACACCGAGCAGGAAAAGCGCGCCTTTGAAGCCTTTGTTGACTGGGCGTTTGCCCGCTGGCGGACCGACCCGGGCGCGCATATCTACCACTACGGCCACTACGAAGTGACGGCGCTGCGGCGTCTGATGGGCCGCTATGCGACGCGCGAGGCCGAGGTTGACGCCCTGCTGCGCAACGGCGTTTTTGTCGATCTGTATACGATTGTCCGCCAGGGGCTGCGGGTTGGCGAGCCGCGCTACTCGCTCAAGAACCTGGAGCGGCTGTTCCACGCCAAACGGACCGGAACGGTCGGCACTGCGCTTGACTCGGTAGTGGCGTATGAACGCTGGCTGGCCAGCGATGAGCCGCAGGACTGGCGGACCTCGGCCATGCTGCACGAGATCCGGGTCTATAATCGGGAGGACTGTGAATCGGCCTGGCAGCTCACCGGCTGGCTGCGGGAGCGGCAGCGCGAAGCCGGGATTGTCTGGCTGCCGCCCAGCACCGGACGGTCTGAGGAGGACGCGCCCGAAGTACCGGCCCAGCCCAACCCGCGCCACGAGTTGGCCGAGCGGCTGTTGGCCGCCATTCCTGAGCGACGGGAAGAGCGGGCGGAGGACGAGCAGCGCTGGCAGACCCAGGAGATGCTGGGCCAGGTGGTAGAGTTTCACCGCCGTGAGGAAAAGCCGATGTGGTGGGCAACCTTTGATCGCCGGGCCATGACCGAGCAGGAGCTGATTGAAGACGGCGACTGCCTCGGCGGGCTGCGCCGCGAGTCTGCGCTACCCGTCTCCATCAGAAAATCGCTGGGCTTCTGGTACGCCTTTGACCCGGACCAGGACACCAGACTGACCGAAGGCGCGGCCTGCTTTTTTGCTCACGATCTCGATAGCACCACCGAAATCTACGCACTTGACCGGGACGCGGGACGGGTGTGTCTCAGGTTTGGTCCCCGCAAGCTCCGGCAGTTTGACGACGGTCGCCCCCCGGCCAGGCTGTCCCTGATTCCAAATGAGCGCGTCTCGGCCGGGGTGATTGCCGAGGCCATAGAATACACCGCCCGAAGCTGGCAGGAAGGCCGCCCCCTCTCTCCGGCCCTGGCCGACTTCCTGGCTCGTCGGCCACCCCGTCTGCGCCCGGCCTCCGACCGTGCCGGTGTGCCCCGTCCCCTCGTCCCTCCCGGCGAAGACCTGCGCGCCGCGGCCGTGCGTCTGGTGTCCGGGCTTGACCATTCCTGCTTGTGCATCCAGGGGCCGCCCGGGGCCGGCAAAACAACGGTTGCCTCCGCGGCCATCGTGTCGCTCCTGGAGCAGAGCAAGCGCGTCGGAATCAGCTCAAACAGCCACGCCGCGATTCTGAACCTGATGCAGAAATGCGGCGAGCTGCAAAACGGTCGGCTCGCCTGCATCAAGGTCGGCGGTTCGCCGGACGCCCCGTTTTTTGCCGGCTGCCGCGGGGCGCGCTACGCCCCATCGGTCCGCTACGCCCTGCCCGAGTTGGACAAGGTTGGGCTGATCGGCGGCACGGCCTGGGCCTTCAGCGCCGCGGCCATGCGGCAGCGGCTGGACTACCTGTTTGTTGACGAGGCCGGCCAGGTCTCGGTGGCCAACCTGATCGGCATGGCCACCTCCAGCAACAACCTCGTTCTGCTGGGCGACCAGATGCAGCTCAGCCAGCCGACCCAGGGCTCGCATCCCGGCCACAGCGGTCAGTCGGCTCTCGAATACCTGCTCCAGGGCCGGGCGACCATCCCCGATACGCTGGGGCTGTTCCTGGACACCAGTTGGCGTCTCCATCCCGAGCTGTGTGGCTTTATTTCCGACACCATGTATGACGGCCGGCTGCGGGCCGCGGCCCACACCGGCAAGCGGCTTGTCCGCCGACCGGCAAGCGCGGGCGGGTATATCCGGCAGGAGGCCGGCCTTGTCTTTGTGCCGGTCGTCCACACCGGCAATACCCAGGCCAGTGACGAAGAAGTTGCCGTGATCGGAGAGATTGTGCATGAGCTGCTAGGCCGGACGCTGACCGATGAAACGGGCCAGCCCGCCGGGTCAGTCGGCTGGGACGATATTCTGATTGTTGCCCCGTATAATATGCAGGTGCGTCGGCTCCAGTCGGCCCTGGGGCCGTCGGCCAAGGTGGGTTCGGTCGATAAGTTTCAGGGCCAGGAAGCCGCGGTGGTGATTGTGTCTATGTGCGCCAGCCACGGCGAGACTTCGCCCCGGGGCATTGAGTTTCTGTTCAGCCGCAACCGTTTGAATGTCGCCCTGTCCCGGGCCCGCAGCCTGGCCGTTGTGGTGGCCCATCCCGGCCTGTCGCTGACGCCCTGTGCCACCCTGGCCCAGATGGCGGCGGTAAATGTCTTCTGTCGGGTGGTGGAGGAGGGCGGAGCAGCCGCAACTGCCGGGGCATGAGCACGTTTCGGAAATACCTGCTGCTCCAGATTCCCGGCTGGGTCCTGTGGGGGCTGATTCTGGTCGGTGCTCACTCGTGGCTCGGTCTGCCGCGGTGGGCCGGTCTGCTGCTGCTGAGCCTGGCCATCGGCAAGGATTTTGCCCTCTATCCGTATGTGCGCTCGGCCTACGAGTCTGAGGTAAAAACCGGGGCGGCGCGGCTGCTCGGCACGCGCGCTCAGGTGTGCCAGGCGCTGAACCCCCAGGGCTATGTGCGGGTCAACGGCGAGCTGTGGCGAGCCGAGCTTGGGGGTGGGGAAGAGGGGAGGCCGGCCCTTGTCCTGCCGGTTGGTCGGCGGGTGGTTGTGCGGGGCTTTCGGGGCCTCACCCTTGTCGTTGGTCCAGACGAGAGCGTGCCGGAAAAACGCCCCGCGGTGGCCGGAGACCGGGCGGGGCTGTGAGAGGGCTTCTGCCGGGGCGCTCCGGTTATTTGGCTTGCAGGGTTGAGCCGACCGCCACATCAACCGGGGCCTGGACGGCCGTGGGCGTCCAACTGTGGAGTTCCTGGCCGACGGTCCGGGCAAACAGCCTCATGCAGCGCTCGACCTCGTCGTAGGGCAGGCTCTGGTAGCTGAAGCAGCCGTTGACCTCAAAGTCGCCGATGACCTCACGGCGTTTGCGGACTTTCTCAACCAGCATGTCGGGCGTGCCCCACAGGTTGGCGTTCAGGAAGTCTTCCACTACCGCGTCCATGCCGGCGGCCTTCATCTGCTGGGCGGCGTTGGCATAGTGGGCGTAGGATTTGCCGGTTTCGGCAAAGTGATCGCCGGTCATTTCATAGTGCTCCATCACGCTCCAGTAGTAGCCGACGATATTGACCCGGGCGATCTCTTCGGCCCGCCCGGCGTCCTCGGTGCAGGCCACAAAGTCGGCGCAGTTGATCGGCGGGGCTTCTTCGCCGTTGTTGTGTGTGCGGAAGTTGTCGCGGTACTGGTGGATGTTGTCGGCCACCTTCTCCCAGCTCATCTGGGAGAACATCATCGCCCCAAGGCCGAGCCGGGCGGCCACGTCAAACGACTCGGGTGACATGCACACCATATAGCGGCGGCCCTTGAAGCTGCCGAGCGGCCGCGGCCGGACCTCAATCCGGGCCTGTTTGTAGTGCTGGGTGTCGGCTTCGACAAAGCCGTTTTCCAGGCCGTTGACGATGATCCCGGCCGCTTCGTTAAAGCGGTCCCGGGCCTCGGACATGTCCACGCCAAAGCCGCGGTACTCGCGCCGCGACAGCCCCCGGCCAAGCCCGAGAACGGCCCGCCCGTCGGACAGGTGGTCAAGGAGGACCATCTTTTCGACGACGCGCATCGGGTTGTTCCAGGGCAGGATGATCGCGCCGGTGGCCAGTTGCAGGCGCTCGGTCCGGGCGGCGATATAGCTCAGGTATTGCATGTTGTCGGGGCAGATTGAGTAATCAAAGAAATGGTGCTCAACCGGCCAGATTATATCAAAGCCCATGCCCTCCGATTCAATGGCGAGGCGGGTTTCGTTCTTGTACATGTCCCGGTCGTTGTGGGCCTTATGGTTCTGTAGCACCATCTGTATGCCGATTCTCATGGTCACTCCTTCCTTTCCCCCCTGGCGTTCCAAAGGGTCTGTTCACAGATCGGGCCAGCCTAGCCGAATCCGACCGCCCCGACAAGGGACGCGGGCAGGACAAGTGTGTGTTGACTTCATTGCCAGTGTTGCGTTTCATAAGACCCATGCCGAGGCGTCTGAAAACCGCCGTTCTGATGCTGCTCCTGCTGTGCCCCGCCGGCCTGGGCGCGGTCGAGACGGCCCCGCGCATCTCAGACCGGGAGATCGTTGAGCGGCTGACCAGGCTGGAAGCGGGGCAGGGCCACCTGGCGAGCACAATTGAGGCGAACGCTGCGGCGACTGACCAGTTGCGGACGGAGATGCAGGGGCAGCTTCAGCAGTTGCGAGCGGAGATGCAGGGGCAGCTTCAGCAGTTGCGAGCGGAGATGCAGGGGCAGATTGAGCAGTTGCGGACGGATATGAATGCCCAGTTTGGTCGGCTCGCTCAACTCATGCTGGGGGTGGTCGGCGCGTTTGCCGCGATTGTGGCGGCAACGCTGGGGTTTGCGCTGTGGGACCGGCGGACGATGGTGCGGCCGTTTGAGAGCCGGGTGCAAGCGGTCGAAGAGGAGTTGACCCGCAACCGCGAACATCTGCACTCCCTGCTGGAAGCCTTACGCTCGCTGGGGCACCAGGATGAGAAGGTCGCCGCGGTACTGCGGCAGTTTCATCTGTTGTGAGTTGAGGTTCGGCGCAAGAACGCCCGGTGGTCAGGTATTGGAGTCTGTTGAGGCCGATGACAGAATGCCCCTTCAGGTGAGCAAAAGTTTCGTCCTTCGCCGAGAAGGCCGCAGTGACTTTGGCGGAGCCGCTGGTTGACTTTCCCATCCTGGTTCCGTTTCAGAGGGACTATGCCCCGCTTCGGAAAAATCGCCGCCCCGCTAATGCTCCTGGTGCTGCTGTGCCCCGCTGGCCTGGGCGCGGTCGAGACGGCTCCGCGCATCTCAGACCGGGAGATCGTTGAGCGGCTGACCAGGCTGGAAGCGGGGCAGGGCCACCTGGCGAGCACAATTGAGGCGAACGCTGCGGCGACTGATCAGTTGCGGACGGAGATGCAGGGGCAGCTTCAGCAGTTGCGAGCGGAGATGCAGGGGCAGATTGAGCAGTTGCGGACGGATATGAATGCCCAGTTTGGCCGGCTCGCTCAACTCATGCTGGGGGTGGTCGGCGTATTTGCCGCAATTGTGGCGGCGACGCTGGGGTTTGCGCTGTGGGACCGGCGGACGATGGTGCGGCCGTTTGAGAGCCGGGTGCAAGCGGTTGAAGAGGAGTTGACCCGCAACCGCGAACATCTGCACTCCCTGCTGGAAGCCTTACGCTCGCTGGGGCACCAGGATGAGAAGGTCGCCGCGGTACTGCGGCAGTTTCATCTGTTGTGAGTTGAGGTTCGGCGCAAGAACGCCCGGTGGTCAGGTATTGGAGTCTGTTGAGGCCGATGACAGAATGCCCCTCAGGTGAGCAAAAGTTTCGTCCTTCGCCGAGAAGGCCTCAGTGACTTTGGCGGAGCCGCTGGCTGACTTTCCCATCCTGGTTCCGTTTCAGAGGGACTATGCCCCGCTTCGGAAAAATCGCCGCCCCGCTAATGCTCCTGGTGCTGCTGTGCCCCGCTGGCCTGGGCGCGGTCGAGACGGCTCCGCGCATCTCAGACCGGGAGATCGTTGAGCGGCTGACCAGGCTGGAAGCGGGGCAGGGCCACTTGGCGAGCACAATTGAGGCGAACGCTGCGGCGACTGACCAGTTGCGGACGGAGATGCAGGGGCAGCTTCAGCAGTTGCGAGCGGAGATGCAGGGGCAGCTTCAGCAGTTGCGAGCGGAGATGCAGGGGCAGCTTCAGCAGTTGCGAGCG
Source organism: uncultured Binatia bacterium (SeqCode) (assembly GCA_965242605.1). Lineage (GTDB taxonomy): Bacteria > Desulfobacterota > Binatia > Bin18 > Bin18 > JAAXHF01. Next base: position 1,743,197 of record CBDESS010000001.1, read on the forward strand.
GAGATGCAGGGGCAGATTGAGCAGTTGCGGACGGATATGAATGCCCAGTTTGGTCGGCTCGCTCAACTCATGCTGGGGGTGGTCGGCGCGTTTGCCGCGATTGTGGCGGCAACGCTGGGGTTTGCGCTGTGGGACCGGCGGACGATGGTGCGGCCGTTTGAGAGCCGGGTGCAAGCGGTCGAAGAGGAGTTGACCCGCAACCGTGAACATCTGCACTCCCTGCTGGAAGCCTTACGCTCGCTGGGGCACCAGGATGAGAAGGTCGCCGCGGTACTGCGGCAGTTTCATCTGTTGTGAGTTGAGGTTCGGCGCAAGAACGCCCGGTGGTCAGGTATTGGAGTCTGTTGAGGCCGATGACAGAATGCCCCTCAGGTGAGCAAAAGTTTCGTCCTTCGCCGAGAAGGCCGCAGTGACTTTGGCGGAGCCGCTGGTTGACTTTCCCATCCTGGTTCCGTTTCAGAGGGACTATGCCCCGCTTCGGAAAAATCGCCGCCCCGCTAATGCTCCTGGTGCTGCTGTGCCCCGCTGGCCTGGGCGCGGTCGAGACGGCTCCGCGCATCTCAGACCGGGAGATCGTTGAGCGGCTGACCAGGCTGGAAGCGGGGCAGGGTCACTTGGCGAGCACAATTGAGGCGAACGCTGCGGCGACTGACCAGTTGCGGACGGAGATGCAGGGGCAGCTTGCGCAGTTGCGGACGGATATGAATGCCCAGTTTGGCCGGCTCGCTCAACTCATGCTGGGGGTGGTCGGCGCGTTTGCCGCGATTGTGGCGGCAACGCTGGGGTTTGCGCTGTGGGACCGGCGGACGATGGTGCGGCCGTTTGAGAGCCGGGTGCAAGCGGTTGAAGAGGAGTTGACCCGCAACCGTGAACATCTGCACTCTCTGCTGGAAGCCTTACGCTCGCTGGGGCACCAGGATGAGAAGGTCGCCGCGGTACTGCGGCAGTTTCATCTGTTGTGAGTTGAGGTTCGGTGCAAGAACGCCCGGTGGTCAGGTATTGGAGTCTGTTGAGGCCGATGACAGAATGCCCCTCAGGTGAGCAAAAGTTTCGTCCTTCGCCGAGAAGGCCGCAGTGACTTTGGCGGAGCCGCTGGTTGACTTTCCCATCCTGGTTCCGTTTCAGAGGGACTATGCCCCGCTTCGGAAAAATCGCCGCCCCGCTAATGCTCCTGGTGCTGCTGTGCCCCGCTGGCCTGGGCGCGGTCGAGACGGCTCCGCGCATCTCAGACCGGGAGATCGTTGAGCGGCTGACCAGGCTGGAAGCGGGGCAGGGTCACCTGGCGAGCACAATTGAGGCGAACGCTGCGGCGACTGACCAGTTGCGGACGGATATGAATGCCCAGTTTGACCGGCTCGCTCAACTCATGCTGGGGGTGGTCGGCGCGTTTGCCGCGATTGTGGCGGCAACGCTGGGGTTTGCGCTGTGGGACCGGCGGACGATGGTGCGGCCGTTTGAGAGCCGGGTGCAAGCGGTCGAAGAGGAGTTGACCCGCAACCGTGAACATCTGCACTCCCTGCTGGAAGCCTTACGCTCGCTGGGGCACCAGGATGAGAAGGTCGCCGCGGTACTGCGGCAGTTCCGGCTGCTGTAGGCCGGCTGTTCAACTCATCGGCTCAGCGTGTGTCACCTTTCAGAGGTCCGTAGATTCTTAGCAAACCTCTTCTGAGTGTTCATGTTCAGAATCCCCCAACTGTGCGGGTCGGAGAGGTCGAGGTCAATGGCCTGTATATCGGAGTTTCTCCATAGCAGAAAAACGAGATCTCTGTATTCGGGGCCACTGTCGGTATAGCGAGAATGAAGGGCGTTCCACCAGCGTTCCCAGAACTCCGATTTGGAAGCAGCCTTACAACGAAGTTGGTGGCCGGTATTCGCGTAGCATATTCGTCCTCCCCTTACTGCCAGAAGTACGGGTACTGCAAGGCCCGTGCCACTTATGCCAGACAGGGCCACCATAATGGAGTCAGCAGGCGGTCTGTGGTGGACAGGCAGACGGCGAATCGTTGACACCGGGTCAAACCTGCCGCATTCTTTGCCGACCCTGGCCGGCGACGCGCTACAGCACTGGCCGCGATAGCACATCCCCGGACACGCGCCGCTTGAGCCAGCGGCCATCGGTCGAGCTGCCCACCAGCCGCCCATCCTCAACAATCACCTTGCCCCGCAGCAGGGTCATGACCGGCCAGGCCCGAGCGGCAAAGCCCTCCCAGATGCTATAGTCGGAGTTGGCGTGCAGGTCGTCAAGGCCGATAGTCTTGTGCAGCGCGGGGTCAAGCACGACAAGGTCGGCATCACTGCCCGGCTGAATTGCCCCCTTCTGCGGGTACAGCCCGAGCAGCCTGGCCGCGTTGGTCGAGGTAATGTCCGCAAAGCGCTGGAGGGACATATTCCGCTCGGCCACAAACTTGGTGTAGGCAACCGGGATGCGGGTCTCAATCCCGTTGTGGCCGCCACACACCGTCTCAATGGTGTCGCCCCACAGCTTGGGGCCTTTGTGGGTAGTATATTCGTCGGTGGCGGTAGTGGCCAGCCGGCCGTCCATCAGGCCGGCAATCAGCGCGTCCCGGTCAGCGGCGAACTTGATGGCCGGGTAGGTATGAATAGCGGTTCCGCCGGGCTTTTTGTAATCGTCGCAGGTGAACTCCAGGTAGTTGTGCAGCGCCTCACCGTAGACCGGCTGGCCGGCGCTGCGCGCCTCGGCAATCGCCGCCACGCCTTCTCTGGCCGTGGTATGCACAAAGTACACCCCCACGCCGCTATGCTGGGCCAGCCGGATAATATGCCGGAAGGCCAGATCTTCAGACAGGTTGTTATGCACCAGGTGCAGGTTGTAGCCCTGGGCGCTGTTCTCGCGCTTGAGCTTTTCGGTCATATAGCGCACAACCTCATCCTCTTCGGCATGCACGGCCATGATACCGCCGTGTTTGGCGACCTCGCCAAAGATGGCCGACAGATGGCCGTAGGGGACCCGAATCGGATGAAAGGTGGTGAAAATCTTGAAGCTGGCCACGCCCTCCTGCACGGCCTCGCCAATCTCGCCGATGGTCTGCGGTGCCACCTCACCGGCCAGAATATAGTGGAAGGTATAGTCGGTGTAGGCGTGGGTCCGAAACACCTCGCGGCGTTCTTCCAGCACACTCATGATCGACGTGGCCGGCGCACCGCCCCTGGCCTGGAAGCTCAGGTCGCCGGCAAAATCGACAATCGTTGTCACCCCGCCAAAGGCGGCCGCCCGGCTGGCGTCCTGCGGCGGCTGGGTCATGATGTCGGGCTGGCCAGACCACTGGCTGGGCACCGGGATGCCTATATGGGCGTGGGGTTCGATCCCGCCCGGAATGACGACCTTGCCCCTTGCGTCAATCTCCCGCCCGGCGTCCGCGGCCAGGCTGCCGGCCCAGCCAAGCGCGGCGATTTTTTCCCCCTGAATGCCGATATCCATCTCCCCAACGGCGTGGGGAGTGACAACCTGTCCGCCTTTGATGATCAGATCGAGCATAACTCCCTCCTGCCTGTCCTTATGGTTGAGCCTGGCGCGGAATACAAGGGAGAGCCGGTTTTTTGCCGAGGACACGGCCCCCGTCTGAGAGGGATTTTTTGCCGACCCTGGACCTGGCCGGCGTCTCAGTATAGACAGGAGGCATGAGCAGCTATGATTACGACTTGGTTGTGCTGGGGGCCGGCTCGGGCGGGGTGCGGGCTGGCCGCATGGCGGCCACCTACGGCGCGCGGGTAGCCGTGGTGGAGGAACGCTATCTCGGCGGGACATGTGTGAATGTCGGCTGTATTCCGAAAAAGCTGTTTGTGTATGCGGCCGAGTTCCGGGACCATTTTGAGGACGCCGCCGGCTTTGGCTGGACGGTGGGGCAGCGCAGCGCTGACTGGCCGCGCCTGGTCGCCAACAAAAACGCCGAGATCGAACGCCTGAACGGCATCTACCGCAAGCTGCTGACCAAGGCCGGAGCGGAGATTATCGAAGGCCGGGCGCGGCTGCTTGACCAGCATACGGTTGCCGTTGGCGACTGGCGCGCTACGGCCGGACATATTCTGGTGGCGACCGGCAGCTGGCCCTACCTGCCCCCGATTCCGGGCATTGAGCACGCTATCTCGTCCAACGAGGCGTTTTATCTTGACCGCCTGCCCGAACGGGCGCTCATTGTTGGCGGGGGCTATATTGCGGTCGAGTTTGCCACGATTTTCCACGGCCTCGGCGTTGCGGTGACAGAGCTGTACCGGGGTGAGCTGTTCTTGCGCGGCTTTGATACCGATGTCCGTCAAGCGCTGGCCGAGGAGATGCGCAAACGTAACATTGACCTGCGTTTTCAGGCCGATGTCGCCCGGATTGACCGCACCAACGGCGCTCTCACCGCCACGCTGACAGACGGCACGCGCCTGCAAGCCGAGCTGATTCTGTACGCCACCGGACGGCTGCCGAACACCCGGGACATCGGACTCGAAGCGGTCGGGGTGGAGATGAACGACATCGGCGCGGTCACGGTTGACGCCTGTTCGCGCTCCACCGTCCCCCATATCTTCGCCATTGGCGACTGCACCGACCGGCTGAATCTGACGCCTGTGGCCATTGCCGAGGGCCAAGCCGTGGCCGAAACCCTGTTTCACAACCGGCCAACCCGGCCCGACCACACCAATGTCGCCACCGCGGTCTTCAGCCATCCGCCGATTGGCACGGTCGGCCTGACCGAAGACGAAGCGAGGCAACGCTACCCGGCCATTGACGTCTACACCTCGAGCTTTCGGCCGCTCAAGCACACCCTGAGCGGTCGGGCCGAGCAGACCTTCATGAAGCTCGTGGTGGACCGGGCGTCCGACCGGGTGCTCGGCTGTCATATGCTTGGGCCTGAGGCCGGCGAGATTATCCAGGGCTTTTCGGTAGCCATACAGTGCGGGGCGACCAAAGCCCAGTTTGACGCTACCATTGGGATTCATCCCACGGCGGCCGAAGAGTTTGTCACCATGCGGACAACGCGAGACTGAGGAGGAAACACCATGCGCGCAGCGGTAATGCGAGACCACACCCTGATCGTTGACGATGTGCCAGCCCCGGAGCCCGGACCGGGCGAGGTCCTGGTCAGAACCCTGGCCTGTGGCATCTGCGGCTCAGACCTGCACGCCCTCAAGCACGCCGAGAAGCTCGTCGAGATATCCGAAAAGTCGGGCGGCGTGTTCAATATGGACCTCCGCCGCGATATTGTCATGGGCCATGAGTTCTGCGTCGAAGTCGTTGAGCACGGGCCGGAGACGACCCGGACGCTCAAAGCCGGCAGCCGGGCCTGCTCCATGCCGGTCCTGGTCCGTCCTGCGGGCGTTGAGACGGTCGGCTACTCAAACGACAACCCCGGCGGCTACGGCGAACTGATGCGGCTGACCGAGGGCTTGCTGCTGGCCGTGCCCGACGGCCTGCCGACCGACTACGCCGCCCTGACCGAGCCGCTGGCGGTCGGCTCCCACGCGGTCGAGATGGCGCGTCTGGACAAGGACGAAGTGCCGCTGGTGATCGGCTGCGGCCCGGTTGGCCTGGCGGTGATTGCCGCCCTGCGCCTCAAAGACCTCCGGCCCATCGTAGCCGCAGACTTCTCCCCCCGCCGGCGGCAACTGGCCGAGACCATGGGCGCGGATATCGTCATTGACCCCCAAGCCCGGTCTCCCTACGCCAGTTGGCAGGAAGCCGCACGGGCCGACCCCGGCACGGCCCCGCCGCCGGCCCCGTGGGCGAGCGGCCCGCCGCTGCGGCAGGCTGTGCTGTTTGAATGTGTCGGCGTTCCCGGCGTGATTGACCAGATGATGTGCTCAGCCCCGCACAGCGCCCGGATTGTGGTGGTCGGGGTGTGTATGGAAGACGACACCATCCGGCCCATGTATGGCATCAACAAGGAGCTGAACCTCCAGTTTGTGCTCGGCTACACGAGCGAGGAGTTCAGCCGGACCCTGTATGACATTGCCGACGGCAAGCTGCCGGTCGAGCCGCTGATTACCGGCAAGGTCGGGGTTGAGGGTGTGGCCCAGGCGTTTGAGGACCTGGCCTCGCCCGAGCGCCACGCCAAGATTCTGGTAGAGCCGTGGCGAAGCTGATGCGCCGCTCGGCCGTGCTCGGTCCTAGGCCGCGGCGCTGCCCGTCTGCTCGGCCCACAGCGCCTGGGCCTCCTCCCAGCCGACCACGGCCAGGGTATTGCCGGCCTCGTCAATAAACTGCAACGGCCCCAGAAAGGTCATGTAGAACTCGCTGTCCTCGACAAAGTTCGTCTGATCGTGGCGGGCGTTGCAGGCCTCATAGCCATAGCCCACGGCCGTTGCCGTGGCCCCGCCTTCCCCGCTCCCGCCCCGGACTTCCATTTTCCCCCTGGTCAAAAAGTATTCACCCGGTCCGACATGGACGTGTCGGGCAAAAGACGAGCCCCGGGGACAGTCAAAGATAGCCGTCCACGCCCCGGATTCGGGCGAGACATGGAGGAGCTTCCATTGAATGCCGCCGGCTGAGAACTCGCCCGGAAAGGCTTGCCAGGCGACTGAACTGACATGGACATATTCTCCGCCAGGTTTTTCTTTGCGTGTCACTGCCGTCCCTCCTGCTGCACGGGTGCTCCTGACATAAAATGATCCGGGCCGGGATGCAAGAGACATGTATACCGACAGTGCCCGGCCGTGGGATGTAATGCTGCCCGAGCGGCCCGAGGCACCCGAAATGCCGCAGTGGCAGACGCCGCCCGAAGCCTGGAGACGCTGTACTACGAGCGGCTGTCCTCATCCTCCTCTTCCATCAGCATGACCGGGGTCAGGATGCGCCGGGGAATGCCGTCCAGAAAGCGCGACGGCCGGTTGAGGACCATGCCGGTGGCCCGGTCATAGACGTTGATCGGATAGCTGATGAACAGGTTCTCCTTGGCGCGGGTGGCCGCCACATACATCAGGCGGCGCTCTTCTTCAAGTTCGTCGTCGTCTTTGTACAGGCTGGGAAAGCGGCCTTCGACCGCCCAGATGAGAAACACCGAGTGCCACTCCAGGCCCTTGGCCGAGTGAATGGTCGACAGGGTCAGCAGCCCCTCGTCTTCGTCCCCGGTCGCCAGGACGTTGTCAACGCTGCTTGTCGGGGGCTCGAGCGCCATGTCGGACAGCATCCGGGTCAGGCTGCGGTAACGCCCGGTAATGATGGTGAAGTGCTCCAGGTCTTTTTGACGCTTGGGGTAGTCGTCCCGGTGACGCCGTTGCAGGATCGGCAGATAATAGCGCACGATGACGTCGAGCTGCCCGGCTGGTTTCAACTCTTCGGCCCTGGCCTGGTGCAGCGCCTCGGCCAAGGTCTTCAGGGCCGCGGCGACCGGGCCACGGCCCTTATAGGTGGCTAAGCCCTGGAAGTGGTCCGGGCCGTCAAGCACATGGGCCAGGATCGCCTCGCTGCTCTTGGGGCCTACGCCGTCCAGGAGCAACAGGGCGCGGTACCACGAGACCGCGTCCTGGGGGTTGGCGATGATCCGCAAATGGGCCAACACGTCTTTGATGTGGGTGGTCTCAATAAACTTGAAGCCGCCCCGTTTGACAAACGGGAGGTTCCGTTTGCCGAGCTCGATTTCGAGATCAAACGAATGAAAACTGGAGCGGAACAGGACGGCAATCTCGGGCAGCGGTACCCCGGTCTCGCGCAGCTCCAGGATTTTCTGCCCGACAAAGCGCGACTGGTCGCGTTCGCTCTCGGCCTCAACCAGGACCGGCCTGATGCCGGCCTCACGGCGGGTAAACAGGTTTTTGGTATAGCTCTCTTTGGCCTGGAGGATGATTTCGTTGGACAGGTCAAGAATCGGCTGGGTGCTGCGATAGTTCTCTTCGAGTTTGATGACGGTGGTGTTGGGAAAGAGGCTGGGAAACTCAAAGATGTTGCGCACGGTTGCGCCCCGAAAGCTGTAGATCGACTGGGCGTCATCGCCGACCGCCATCACATTGTCGTGGGAGTGGGCCAGCAGCCGGACAATATCGGCCTGGAGCCGGTTGGTGTCCTGGTACTCATCAACCATGATGTAGCGGAAGGTGCGGGACAGCCGGTCGGCCAGCTCGGGCTGGCCGCGCAGCAGCTCGCGCAAACAGGTCAGCAGGTCGTCGTAGTCCAGCAGGCTGCGCTCACGCTTATAGCTCCGGTAATACTCCGCAATCCGGCCCAGCTCGTCCAGCTCAGTGGACAAGTGCGGGAAGTGTTCGTCCAACACCGCGGCCACCCCACAGGTTTTGTTGGCCGCCAGGCTGAGGATTTCCAGAATCGTCTGCTTGCGGGGAAAGCGGCGTTCTTTTTTGTCCAGACCCAGGCGGCTGCGGACGAGGTTAATCACATCCTCGGCGTCGCTGCGGTCCAGAATTGTGAAGGCGTTGACAACCCCCAGGAGCTGGGCGTAGCGGCGTAACAGCGTATTGGCAAAGGAGTGAAACGTGCCGCCGGTGATCCGGTCGCAGCGACTTCCCAGGAGTGCCTCAACCCGTTGCAGCATCTCTTCGGCCGCCCGCCGGGTAAAGGTCAGCAGCAGGATGGAAGCCGGGTCAATGTCCTCCTCAACCATGCGGGCGACCCGGAACACGAGGGTGCGGGTCTTGCCGCTGCCGGCTCCGGCCAGGACGAGCAGCGGCCCCTGGTGGCTGACGGCCGCCTTGTACTGGGAGGGGTTGAGCTCCTCCTGATAGTTGATCAGGAAGTGCCTGGCCGGCTCGTTGGACTCTGGACGCAGCTTGTATGTCAAAGGTCGCGTGTGGTCGCTCACCGCTCCGCTCTCCATTCGCCCGGTGTGTGGCCGGGGCCGCCCCACCGTAGCGGAAAAGCTGCCCGCCGTCAGCGTGGCCGGCAGGGCGCTTTGCGCTGACAAGCGCGCCCGGGTCTGCTATGGACACGGCCAATGCCCCACAAGACCGAACCGATGAACCTGCACGGCGTCAAGTGTCCCCTCAACTGGGCCAAGGCCAAGGTCCGCCTCGAATACCTGGAGCGGGGCGATGTCCTGGCGCTGTTGATTGACGACCCCAAGGGCCGGCGCGATATCCCGCGTGCCGCGGAGGCCGAGGGCTATGCCATCGTGGAGATCATCGAGTTCTCTGAGCCTGAACAAGGCACCCACTGGCGTATTCTGATTGAGAAATAAGGAGGAGCCCATGTGCCCCGCAAGGATTCTGGTTGCCGCGTGTCTCGTGCTGATGGGCGGCCCGGCCTGGGCCGTCAGCGTGGCCGGGCCGGACGGCGAGGCGCTCTACAAAGCGCACTGCGCCAAGTGTCACGACTCGGTGGCCCGCGCCCCCAAACTCGGGGTCATGCGCAAACTGCCGCCCGAGTTCATTATGCGCTCGCTTGAGGTCGGCCGCATGGTCTTCCAGGGGGCGCTGCGGACCAAGGTCGAGCGGCTGGCCATTGCGGCCTACATCTCAGAGCGGGACTTCGGCACGGCCCGGGACGACGAGGCCGCCGCGTGGACCTATTGCTCGCTGCGCCCGGGCCAACTTGAGCTGTCCGGGCAGACCGCCAACTGGAACGGCTGGGGCGGTGATATCAGCAACGCCCGCTTTCAGCCGGTGGATAAAGCCGGCCTGTCCGCGGCCGACATCCCCACGCTCAAGCTCAAATGGTCATTCGGCCTGCCCGAGAACTACCAGACCTCCCAGCCGACCGTGTTTGGCGGCCGGGTGTATATCGGCAGTATGCGGGGGGTGGTGTTTTCCCTGAACGCCAAGACCGGCTGTCTGTACTGGGCCCATGCGACCGGGGCCGGGGTGCGCTCGACCGTGACCGTCGGCCCTCTGGAGGGCAGCGACCCGCCACGCTACGCCGCCTACTTTGGCGATGTGGAGCGCAATGTTTACGCCCTTGACGCCCGGACCGGCCAGCTCATCTGGAAAACCCGGATTGAGCAGCACCCGACCGGCCGCATCACCGCCGGCCCGGCCCTGTACGACAACCGCCTGTACGTTGGTGTGGCCTCGTTTGAAGAAGGGGCCGGCGCTGAGGCCGACTATGAGTGCTGCACCTTCCGGGGCAGCGTCAACGCCCTGAACGCCACGACCGGACAGGTGGTGTGGAAGTCCTACACGGTTGATGAGCCAAAGAAAGTCCGCACGAACAAGGTCGGCGTCCAACTCTGGGGACCGTCCGGGGCCGGGGTATGGTCCAGCCCCACCCTCGACCCTGAGCTCAAGCGGGTCTATATCACCACCGGCGATAACTACTCCGACCCGCCCACCGACACCAGCGACGCCATTATGGCCTTTGACATGGAGACCGGGAAGAACATCTGGACCCGGCAGTTCACCACGGGCGACGCCTTCAATATCGCGTGTGAGTCGGGCGACGACACCAACTGCCCCGAGGCGCGCGGCCCCGACCTCGACTTTGGCTCCTCGGCCATTCTGCGCGAGCTGCCTGGCGGCAAACGCCTCCTGCTGGCCGGCCAGAAGTCGGGCGTTGTCCACGCCGTTGACCCCGACCAGGACGGCAAGGTCGTGTGGCAGCAGCGGGCCGGGGCCGGCGGCATCCTGGGCGGCATCCAGTGGGGGCCGGCCGCGGACGAGTCATACATCTATGTGGCCCTGTCCGACGTGAAGGTCATCCTCAACCGCAGCCGGGAAGGCTCTGTCACCTCCTCCATTGACAATACGCAGGGCGGCGGCATTGCTGCCTATGACATTGCGACCGGCGAGAAACTGTGGTTCACCCCGCCGCCCGGCTGTGGCGACAAGGCCAATTGCAGCCCGGCCCAGTCCGCGGCCATCTCGGTCCTGCCCGGCGTGGTGTTCTCCGGCTCGGTTGACGGCCACCTGCGGGCCTATTCAACCCGGGACGGGTCTATCGTCTGGGACTATGACACGGCCCAGGAGTACTATTCGGTCAACGAGGTCACTACCAAAGGCGGCTCGCTTGACGGCCCTGGCCCGACCATTGCCGGCGGCATGGTGTATGTCTATTCCGGCTACGGCTTCTGGGGTGGAATGCCGGGCAACGCTCTGCTGGCCTTTGAGGCTGGGGGTGACGACGGCCAGAGCGGCACGGCCACCTCAGACGGTGAATAAGGGCCTGGCTGGTGACGGCCCACCGTGCAATCCGCTGGACACGAACCCAGAGCCAGCCTGTTCTCAGGTGTGACAGCAAGCGAATCCGCATTCGCTCCAGCCTTCACCCACAGGCCGGGGCTGATCATCCGGCCTGGCCTCTGCCGCTGACCTTGTGCAGTGAGCCATCGGCCAGCCTGAAGTATACGGCTACGGCTTCGCCCTCACCGGGCAGCGGCAGACTCAACTCATCGGGGTTGGCCTCGTAGTACACCCGCTCGGCCTCCTGGCACAGGGCGAGAAAGGTGGCGAGGGCGGCCTCATACTCACGCTCGCTCACCGCCAGGCTTCGGAGCCGGAACTGCTCGTCATCCTGGCGGTGTATCTGTTGCCAGAGCTCGGGCTGGTGGTCTATCAGCCAGGCATCGATGTCTGCAAAGTCGTCCGCAAAGTCCGGGCCGAGGCGGCGGGTGTGGTCTACATAGGTCTGCTGCAAGGCCCGCGGGTTGGGCCGGGCTGGCCGGGGCCGGGCTGGGGCCGAGCGTCTCCGACGCCTGGTCGCAGTATTGGTCTTCATACTGCTATTCTATAAGCGAAAAAAAGGCGAAAGCAAGGAGGAGAGGAGGCCCACGGGGAAGGGTCTGGTGGGGCAAGCCGGCCTCAGGGGCTGGTTGGCGGCGGGGCGAGACTGAAGTTCTGGTTGGCCTCCTGCCAGACGAGCCGGACCTGGCCGCCGGGGGCGGGGAAGTCGGCTATGGAGGTTTCGCCGGCAGCGTCCCGCACGAACTCTTCGCCGAGGGTGGTGACGGTGAAGGTGGCGGTGGCGACCGCGTCGCCGTTGACGAGCAGCCGGGCGGTATGGGTGCCGTCGCCGAGGAGGTTCCAGTTGAACAACAGGCCGAAGCCGTTGTCGCTGTCGTCGCAGACTGACCGCGTGTCGTTCCGGCTGGTGCCATAGGCCGGTTCAAGCAGGATGGTCCCGTTGACCTCAATCTCGACCCGCTCGGCCTCGCACACCCAGCCCGACACCAGGCCGATGCCGCTCTGGTAGGACCCGTTCGCCGGCACCTCCAGGATGGCTCGCGTCCCGGACGGCGGGTCGGCTGGCGTGAGCTGGCCCTCGAGCGGGGCCAGTGTAAAGTTCTGGCTGGCCTCCTGCCACACCAGCCGGACCTGTTCGCCAGGGGTGGGGAAGTCGGCTATGGAGGTTTCGCCGGCAGCGTCCCGCACGAACTCTTCGCCGAGGGTGGTGACGGTGAAGGTGGCGGTGTGCACCTCTTCGCCGTTGACGAGCAGCCGGGCGGTATGGGTGCCGTTGCCGAGGAGGTTCCAGTTGAACAACAGGCCGAAGCCGTTGTCGCTGTCGTCGCAGACCGACCGTGTGTCGTTCCGGCTGGTGCCATAGGCCGCTTCGAGCAGGATGGTCCCGTTGACCTCAATCTCGACCCGCTCGGCCTCGCACACCCAGCCCGACACCAGGCCGATGCCGCTCTGGTAGGACTGTGGCCGGGGGTTTTCGAGCCGGCCGATGAGCAGGGATACTTCCAGGGTGTAAGGCCCGACCTGATGGTGGGTGCCTTCAACAGCCAGCAGATAGTCGCCTGGGGTGATGGGGATGCTGATCTGAAAGTTCGGCCGGTCGCCCCGGCCTCGGTCGGTAGTCAGGACGCCATCGGCCCCGGAGACAAGCCTTCGGACATCAGCCGGCCCAAAGTGCGAGGAGGCCGGGTCGGTGGCCAGGCCGGCCCCGGCCTCGAAGAGTGTGCCCTGGGTGTAGAGGCGGCCGGTGGTTCTGAGGAGCAGCCGGCCGGCAACTGGCACGCGCAGACGGAAGTAGTCTACATCCCGGACCGAATGGATGAAGTCGGCTATGGTGGTGATCTGGCCGAACGCGGACAGGGCCACCTCGGTCGCGTCTTGCGGGCTGTCGCCGTGGCTGTCGCCAAGGCCGCCGCCGCCCCCGGATGTGGCCTGTCTTATCATCAGCTGGGCCGTGTTGCCGGATGTGCCGTCTTCCACCACTGCGAGGGCGGGGTCAAATCTCTGGGGGGTCAGCGAGCCGGTCAACTGGTTGCCCGTGCCGCTGTTGGCCGGAAAGAGGGCAGTCAGTGGCCCGGTCAAGTCGCCGCGCGGGTTGGTGGTAATGTCGGACGGAAAGAGACTGGCGGGTGTCGTGGTGGCCACGCCCCCCTGGCCCACAATGTCGTAGCGGTTGGCCTGCGTGCCGCCAAAGATGTTGCCCTGGCCCCTGACCGTCACCCGGTTCGTATTCGCCGGTCCGGTGCCGCCGGCCAGCAGGCGCAGCCCCGCGCCGGCCGTCTGGCCGCTGATCTGGTTGCCGGTCAGGGTGGCGGTGACGGTGTTGCCAGTGACCACCGGCCGGCCCGGCGGGGGAGTATCCGGCGAGCTCAGGTCCGGCCAGTGTTGTCGGAGGACGCGGCCGCCGATAATGATAATTCCGTCCCGACCATTGTTGCTGACCCGATTCCGGCTCAGGGTGGCGGTGACGGTGTTGGCGTCGGCCAGATAGGACCCGCCGATCACCGCAATCCCCGTGTCCCAGTTGTTTGACACCACGTTATCCTCAATTGTTACCGTCAGGCGGTTGTTCGAGCTGGCGCGGACGGAGGGCGGCGGCGTTGTTCGTGCGCAGGCGGCTCTGTCGTTGTGACCGTGCTCCCCGCCGTAGACCACAATACCGTGCGCGGGCCGGGTGTCTACGGGGATATTGTAGGCGATGAGATTTCGATTGGGGGGGGAAGGGGGAGGAGGAATGAGGCCGCCGTTGCCCGACACGGTATTGCGGGCGATCGTGGCGGTCATCTCGCTGTTGAGTGCCCCGCAAATCCCCGCGGCCAGGTAAATCCCGACATTGTAGCGGTAGTCCTCAATCCGGTTGTCCAGGATGGAGAGGTCGGTGATCCGATAGTTGGCCCCGAACCGGGACCAGGCCCAGATTCTGGCCCCGCGAGAGAGTTCCTGGGCAGGGACAATCCCATCATTACTGAGGAGGAGATGATTGCCCCGGATCGTGGTGTTGGTAATGGCTTCGTCCGTGAATGCCCTGTGATCCCCACCCACCAGACCGCCGTTGTTCGTAAGCTGGATGCCGGTAGTTCCCCCCCTGATGATATTGCGTTTGGTAGCCAGGGCAGAGGGCGGGTCGGTCAGGGATGCGCCGATGGTGGTCCCGTCAATGAAGGAGCGGGCGCGGAAGGTTGTCAGGTGGACCGCACCAGAATTATTGTTGTCGTCATTGAAGAGAAAGGTATTGCCGGTGATGGTGGTGTTGCGTATGCCCCCGGGGCCCCGCGCGACCTGACTTGAGCCGGCCTGAAGCCGAATGCCTACGCCACCCGGATCATAGGTCCTGTTGTCAAATATCGTATTGGTGATGGTGTTGCCGGTGACGCTGCTGATTGCTCCCGGCGTGCTCGTGGCACCGATGTAGTGGGCGACGTATACGCCGGCGAGATAAAAATGCCTGAGGACGAGGTTGGTGATGGTGTTGTTATCCGACAGGAGCATAAAGAGAAAAGCTGCCGGCCAATCGAAGGGACCACCTTGTTGTTGTCGTGTGAGTGCGCTCTGGACGATGACGTCGGGCGTTCCGTCGCCGTTCGTGTCGCCGTCGATCGTGGTATTGCCCTCGCACATCCGCGGTAGAAAAAAGGCGGTGGCGGAGAGTGTAATCGTCCGGGCGGTTGTGGTTGCGGTCGGCGCAAAGGCGACGGGGTCAAAGCGGATCGTATCGGGCTCGTCATTGTTGTCGGCCCGAATCAGGGCTTCGCGCAAGGTCAGGGGGGTGGTAGACGCGGCCTGGACCGCCTGTTTGGTCGCTCCGGTCGCGGTCCGACAGCCATCGGAGTCCGTCAGGACCGTCGCATATGCTCTACTGGTCGTATCGGCGTTGCTGGTGACGGTGAGGGTCTCGGCCAGGCCGGCCGTGGGACACAGGATCAGGAGCAGGATGAGGGCGACGCAGAGAGTTCCCCCCCCCCCCCCCCCCCCCCCCCCCCGTAGTTTTGCCGGGGCACGGGCTGAATCGCGATCGCGGCGGTTGGCATGACATTTCTCCGGCTCCCTGGCAATGTGGCTTTCCAGCCTGGAACATAGAGTACGGGCTTGGGCGTGGCAAGCCGGCCTTACTGGTCGGGTGGCGGGGGCAGTGGGGCGAGCATAAAGTTCTGGTTGGCCTCCTGCCACAGGAGCCGGACCTGTTCGCGGTGAGTGGGGAAGTTGGCCAGGAAGGTTTCGCCGGCGACCCCCCGCACGAACTCTTCGCCGAGGGTGGTGACGGTGAAGGTGGTGGTGTGCAACTCTTCGCCATCGACGAGCAGCCGGGCGGTATGGATGCCGTCGCTGAGGAGGTTCCAGTTGAGCAACAGGCCGAAGCCGTTGTCGCTGTCGCCGCAGATCCCAAGCGTGTCGTTCCGGCTGGTGCCATAGGCCGGTTCGAGCAGGATGGTCCCGTTGACCTGAATCTCGACCCGCTCGGCTTCACACACCCAGCCCGACACCAGGCCGATGCCGCTCTGGTAGGACCGGGTCGCCGGTACCTCCAGGATGCCTCGCATCCCGGACGGCGCGTCGGCTGGCGTGAGTTGGTCCACGAGTGGAGCGAGCATAAAGTTCTGGTTGGCCTCCTGCCACAGGAGCCGGACCTGGCCGTCAGGGGCGGGGAAGTCGTCCAAGAGGACTCCGGCATCGGCGTCCCGCACGAACTCTTCGCCGAGGGTGGTGACGGTGAAGGTGGTGGTGTGCAACTCTTCGTCATTGACCAGCAGCCGGGCGGTATGGATGCCGTCGCCGAGAAGGTTCCAGTTGAGCAACAGGCCGAAGCCGTTGTCGCTGTCGTCGCAGACCGACTGCGTGTCGTTCCGGCTGGTACCATAGGCCGGTTCGAGCAGGATGGTCCCGTTGACCTCAATCTCGATCCGCTCGGCCTCGCATACCCAGCCCGACACCAGGCCGATGCCGCTCTGGTAGGATTGTGGCCGGGGGTTTTCGATCAGGCCCCGGAGCGGCAGTTCTTCCTCCTCTTCCTCCGGGATGTCAGCGGGGTCGGGCTGGAAGTACGCGGTGCCGCCGCCGCGAGGGCGGTGTATCCGTTGGGGCGGGGATGGGTTGGGGTCGTCGGGGGCGGGAGGGTTGATTTCCTCTTCATCTGTGTCTTGCCCCACCACCGGGTTCGGGTTGGCAGGGCGGGGGGGGGGGCAGGGGTTATCTCGCAAGAAGACCTCCTCCGGTTGCTGTGGGTTGTCGTCCTCTTCCGGTTGCTGTGGGCTGTCGTCCTCTTCCGGTTGCTGTGGGCTGCCGCCCTCTCCTGCCCCGGGCTGTGTTATCATCAGCGAGCCCGTGTTGCCGGATGTGCCATCTCCCACCACCACGCGGTCAGGGTCAAGGCTCTGGGGGGCCAGCGAGCCGGACAACTGGTTGCCCGTGCCTCTATTGGCCGGAAAGAGACTGACGTCCGTACTGCTGGCTACGCCGCGCGGGTTGGTGATAATGTTGGCCGGAAAGAGATTGGCGGCGGTGCTGGTGGCCATGCTCCCCTGGCCCACAATGTCGTAGCGGTTGACCTGACAGCCAAAAAGGGTGCGCTGGCCGTTGACCGTCACCCGGTTATTGTTCGCCGGCCCGCAGCCGCCAGCCCACAGCCGCAGCCCCGCGCCGGCCGTGTGGCCCCTGATCTCGTTGTCGGTCAGGGTGGCGGCTACCGCGTTGCCGGTGACCACCGGCTGGCCCGGCGGGAAAGTATGCAGCGAGCTCGTCCTCGGCCACCGGTCCCGGAGGACGCGGCCGCCGATGATGGCAATCCCGTCCCGACCGTTGCCGATGATCCGATTCCGGCTCGAGGTGGCCACGACGGTGTTGGCGTCGGCCAGATAGGACCCGCCGATGATGGCAATCCCGGTGTCCCAGTTGTCCGACACCACATTGTCCTCAAGCGTCACACTCAGGCGGTTGTTTGAGGTGGAACGCACGGGGAGTGTCGTTATACAGGGGGATTGTGCGTGGGAGCCGTGGTTCCCACCGTAGAGCACGATAGCGGGCGCGGGCCGGGTGTCTACGGGGACAGGGTAGGTGCCGCCCTCGTGGCGGTGGGGAGGGCCGGGGGGGGAGGGAATGAGGCCGCCGTTGCCCGACACGGTATTGCGGGCGATCGTGGCGGTCATCTCGCTGTTGCTCGCCCCACAACTCCCCGCGGCCAGGTAAATCCCGCTATTGTACCGGTAGCTCTCAATCCGGTTGTCCAGGATGTGCAGGTCGGTGATCCGATGGCGGGGGCCAAACGGAGACCAGGCCCGAATTCTGGCCCCAAGAGCGCGTTCCTTGACAGGGCTCACCCCATCATTCCCGGGGAGGAAATGATTGCCCCGGATCGTGGTGTTGGTGATAGCGTTCTCCGTGATGGGGTTGCCCGTGATGGTGTATACGAGGCGATATTGCCAAAAACGCAAGTCATCGTAGTTGGTCCGAAGCTGGATGCCGGCACTTCCCCCCCTGATGATATTGCGTTTGGTGGCCAGGGCGGAGGGCGGGTCGGTCAGGGACGCGCCGATGGTGGTCCCGTCAATGAAGGAGCCGGAGCGGAAGGTTGCCAGGTGGACCGCACCAGAATCAAGGTTGTCGTTATTGAAGAGAAAGGTATTGCCGGTGATGGTGGTGTTGCGTATGCCCCCGGCCCCCGGGGCCGGAGCTGAGCCGGCCTGACGCCAGTTCTGAAGGGGAGTTGGAGGCCACCCGGGGGTCCCCGGGGCCTGAGCTGAGCCGGCCTGAAGCCAGATGCCTACGCCACTCTTAGTATAGGTGTTGTCAAATGTCGTATTGGTGATGGTGGTGCCGGTGACCGGCGTACTCGTGGCTGCTGAAAAGATGTATACGCCGGCGATAGAAAAATTACTGAGCGTGAGGTTCCTGATGGTGGTGTTATTCGCCTGGGTGAACAAGATGCTATACGCCGGGGCGCGTCGACCTGGTCTGCTGCGTATGACGACGTCGGGCGTTCCGTCGCCGTTCACGTCGCCGTCGATCGTGGTGCCGTCCTCGCATATCCGCGGCCACCAATTGACGCGGTCGTCCAGTGTGATCGTCCGGGTGGATGTGGCCGCGGTCGGCACAAAGACGGCGGGGTCAAAGCGGATTGTATCGGGCTCGTCATTGTTGTTGGCCCGAATTATGGCTCTGCGCAGGCTCACAGGGCGGTGGGGGTGGTCAACAGCTTCGTTATTGATCCTCTGCTTGAGTTCCCCGGTCGCGGTCCTGCAGTAATTATTGCCCCAGTAGACCCTCTGGTATGGTTCACCGAGATCCCTCGTATCGTACGTGGTGTTGACGACGATAGTCGCGGCCAAGCCGGCCTTGGGACACAGGATCAGGAGCAGGATGAGGGCGGTGCGGAGATTTCTCATCCCCCCCCCCCCCCCCGCAGTTTTGCAGATAGTCGTTGGCATCGCATTTTTTAGCTGTATTCTTCCCAGCGAGTATAACGCCTCCCAGAATGAGGGCGGTTTGTCAAGACGCCGGCTTGGGCGTGGCCGGCCGGCAAATCTGCTTATCCCCTATTCATACTCCCTCTGACATGGTAGCCTGAAATGCTCCCGCCCGCTCAACTGAAAGTCGCCCCTTGGACGCCGCTTCTTCTCCGCAAGACATCCCTGCCGGGTGTGTCTCTCCTCGACGTCGCATCCTCAGCCTGGCCTTGCCCATCATGGGCGGCATGGTGTCCCAGAACATCATGAACCTGGTCGATACGGCTATGGTCGGCTCCCTGGGCGACGATGCGCTGGCCGCGGTCGGCCTGGCCGGATTTACGACCTTTACCTGTGGCGCGTTTATTCTGGGTCTCTCAACCGGCGTCCAGGCCACCTCGGCGCGCTGGCTGGGGGCGGGGCGAACCGGCGAGATTGCTGTGCCTCTGAACGGCGGGCTGCTGCTCGTCCTGGTGTTGGGGATACCGCTGTCGGTCTGGCTCATCTGTGTTGCCCCCGGTGTTTTTCCGCTCCTCAGCCAGGATGCCGCGGTGGCCAGCCAGGGAACGCTCTACCTCCAGGCCCGGCTGGTCGGCCTGACGGCGATGGGAACAAATTTTGTGTTTCGTGGCTACTGGAACGCGGTCAACCTGTCGGCGGTCTATATGCGGACGATCATCCTCATGAACGTGACCAATATCTTTCTGAACTGGGTGTTGATATTCGGCAACCTGGGCGCGCCGGCCCTGGGCGTGTTCGGGGCCGGGATTGGGACGACGGCGGCGCTGTCGATCGGCTCGCTGGCCTATGTGCTGACCGCCTGCCGGCGCGCCCGGGAGGGCGGCTTTCTGGTCCGTTGGCCGGACCGGGCGATCCTGTGGACGCTGCTGCGGCTGTCAACCCCGGCCGGCGTCCAGCATGTGTTCTTTGCCCTGGGCATGACGCTGTTCTTCTGGATTCTGGGCACGATCGGCACGGCTGAACTGGCGGCCGGCCATGTGCTGTCGAATTTCCTGCTGCTGTGGATGTTGCTCACCAACGGCTTTGGGCTGGCCGCGGCCTCGCTGGTCGGCCAGGCCTTAGGGGCCGACGCGGTGGACGAGGCGCGGGCCTGGGCCTGGCGGGTCGTCCGTCTGGCGATGGTGTGTGTGGGGCTGCTGGCACTCCCGGCCGCGCTGCTCCCGGATATGTTCCTGGGTCTCTTTTTGCGCGACCCGGCCACGCTCGGCCTGGCCCGTCTGCCGCTCCAGCTCACGGCCGCGGCCATGACCCCCGAAGTCATCGGCCTGGTACTGATGAGCGCCCACTACGGGGCGGGCCACAGCCGGCGGGTCATGGTGATTTCCCTGGCCCTCCAGTGGTGTTGCTTTCTGCCCCTGGCGTTTGTGCTGAGTGCGGCCTGGGGCCTGGGGCTGCTGGCGATCTGGAATCTGAACATCGCCACCCGTCTGCTCCAGTCCGCGGTCTTTGTCTGGAGCTGGCAAACCGGCGGCTGGGCACGGGTCCGCATCTGAGCCGCCAGGCTGAGAAGGCCTCGAGCTTCTTCGTCGAGCCACAACACGCTTTCCCCGCGGGTCCGCATCTGAGCCGCCAGGCTGAGAAGGCCTCGAGCAGCTTGTTCCGATAGTGGTCGCGCTGCTCGGCCGTGGTGCCGGTGTTCGGCACGGCGACAATGACGGTGTCGAGCAAGCCTTCGCGCTCGTTGACCTTGGCCCGCACCCGGTCAAGCGGTCCGACCGCGCAAAAGGCGTCCACCATCTCCCTGGGAATCAGTGAAATCGCGTCCAGGCGCTGCCGGCTGCGCTGGGTGGCGCGGACCTGGGCCACGGTTTCGGCAAAGCCGTGGGCGGCAAAAATATCGTCGTAGATCAGCGCCCGGATGCTGAACAGCATGGCCCCCGCCCCGACCCGGTAGGCGGTCGCCAGGTCGTTGTCCACCACCGCAAAACACTGGCCGAGCACCTCAATGTCCGAGCGCTGGCGGCCGGCTGTGCGCAGGCCGGCCGCCAGGTGGGGCACGATAGTGTCAGCAACGTGCTGGGGCGAGAACATCGGGTTGCCGACGAGGCCGTCGGCGATCTCGCCGGTCAGGGCGGCCATGCGGGGTTTGACCGCGGCCAGGTAGATCGGTACCTGCGGGCGCGGCTGCGGGGTTGAGCGGCCAAAAAAACTGCGTGCCCGAATCTGGTAGAACCGGCCGTCGTATTCGATACTGCCGTCGCCCTGCCGGGCCGTGTCCATGACCAGCCGCACGACCTCAATATACTCCCGCATCTGACCGACCGGCTTGCCGGCGTCGTGGCCGGCATACCAGTTGTTGTTGCGGTTTCGGATGGGCCACGCCCAGACCCAGGATAAACCGTCCGTGGCTGAAATAGTCCAGGTCCAGCGCCTCAAAGGCCAGCATGACCGGGCTGTGGGTAAAGGCCAGGACGACCCCGGCCCCGAGTTTGATCCGCTCAACGGCTGGGGCCACCGCGGCCAGCGGGAGCAGCGCCGAGTTGGTCAGCTCTCCCTGCCAGACAGAGGCAAAGCCGGCCTGCTCAAGTTTGCGCGCCCAGTCGATCATGATGGCGGGGGTATCGTAGGGCAGAAACATGGCGTGTTGCATGGCGGCGCGCTCCTGTTCAGGACGGCTGGCGTTGGCCCCAGGTGTCAAAATGGGTCGCCTCGGGCGCGGGCCGGCGCTTGACCGGGCCGAACCTGCCCTTGGGAAAACCGATGGGAATGGTTGCCACTACGCCGTAGTTGTCGGGAATGCCGACCCGCTCGTGCAGCTCGTCTTCAAACATCTGGTGCATTGTCGTCAGGCTGGCACCCAGCCCCAAGGCCCGGCAGGCCAGCAGAATGTTCTGGACACACGGATAGATGGAGCCGTACGACGGCGGTGCGTGCCCGACCCGCCTGTCTTTGGGCACGGCAAACGGCCAGTCGCGCTTGCCGCACACCAGCAGCAGGACCGGTGCCTCGTGCATATGCTCGGCCAGGTGCAGCGCCGAGCGGACTGTACGCGCCCCTGAAGACGTGTCCGCGGGGTCGGGGAGCATGGCGTCGCCAAAGCGGTTGAGAATGGCCCGGTGGTAGCGTTCCTGAAAGAACCGTTTTGTGTCCGGGTCTTGCAGCACGACAAACGCCCAGGCCTGAAGGTTCTGGCCGCTCGGGGCCTGGGTGCCGGCTTCCAGGATTTTACGCATCATGTCCAGGGGAATCGGGTCGGGTTTGAGGCGACGCATCGCCCGCATGGTATACATGGTCTCAAAAATGCCCATTTCTTCGGCCATAGCGTGGGTGCTCCTCTCCATAATAGGGTTGCGGCTGGCAGAGGCTCCTCAGGTGGAAACCCCGGCCCTGTTACAGGTGGGCCGTTCATCCGAAGCAACGGCGCGAGGCGGCTAGCCTCTCAGCAAATGCCGCGCAATAACGACGCGCTGAATCTGCGAGGTGCCCTCGTATATCTGGAGCAGCTTGGCGTCGCGCATCAGCTTCTCAACCGGATACTCGCCGAGGTAGCCATAGCCGCCAAAGATTTGAACCGCGTTGGTGGTGATGTGCATCGTCCGGTCTGCGCCAAAGGCTTTGGCATAGCTTGACACAATCGAAGACTGCGCCCCCTGGTCAAGCATCCAGGCCGCTTTATAGGTCAGCAGCCGCATGGCTTCAACCTCAATCGCCATATCCGCCAGCATGAACTGAATGGCCTGAAAGTTTGCGATTGCCTGACCGAAGGCTTCGCGTTGCCGGGCGTATTGCAGTGACTCATCGAGGGCCCGCTGGGAGATGCCGATCGAAAACGCGCCGACCTCGGGCCGGCTGTGGTCAAAGGTGCGCATGGCCAGCTTAAAGCCGGCACCCTCTGCGCCGACGAGCCCGGCGTGCGGTACACCCACCTCCTCAAACACAATCTCAGCCGTGTCTGAGGCGCGCTGGCCCATCTTGTCATGCATCCGGCTGGTCGTAATGCCGGGGGTATCGGACGGCAGCACAAAACACGAAATCCCGCCGTGTTTGTGGTCCTTGGCGTGGGTCGCAAACACGACATACCAGTCGGCAATTGTCCCGTTGGTGATGAAGTGCTTGGTGCCGTTGAGGACAAACTCGTCGCCGACCTTGCGATAGCTCGTGGTGAGGCTGGCGGCGTCAGAACCGGCCCCAGGCTCGGTCAGGGCAAAGGCGGCAAAGCCCGGCTCTTCAAGCAGCCGACCCAGATAGCGCTTTTTCTGGTCGGCATCGCCGGCAATCAGCAGCGGCAGGGCGGCCAGATTGTTGGCCACCATATTGAGGGCGATGCCGGCACAACCATAGACCATTGCTTCATCGATCAGGCAGGTCTCCATCACCCCCAGCCCCAGACCGCCGTATTCGGTCGGGATTTGGGGGTTGAGAAAGCCGAGCTGCCAGGCTTTGTGGCAGATGTCGAGCGGCAGCTCTTCTTTCTTATCGTACTGGGCGGCGACAGGGATGATTTCTTCGACCGCAAAACGATGCACGGTGTCTTTGAGCTGCTGTTGTTCCGGGCTGAGATCGAAACTGTACACAACCAGGCTCCTTATTTGGCGTGAAAATCGGGCGCGCGTTTTTCCAGAAAGGCCCGGATGCCTTCGGTGCCGTCGGCCGTGTGGGCCCGAGCGGCGATGGCCTGGGCTTCCAGTTCCATCTGGGTTTCCGGCGTCTCGCTCCAGCCGGTGTGCAGCAGCCGTTTGGCCGCGCCAAACGCGCCGGTCGCCCCGGCGGCGAGCGAGGCGGCCAGTTCGGTGGCACGGCTCATCAGCTCGGCGTCCGGTACGACCTGGTTGACAATGCCCCACTCGCAGGCTTCCTGGGCCGACAGCATACGGTTGGTCAGGACGAGTTCGGTGGCCCGTTTGAGGCCTACCGCCCGGGACAGGAAACAGGTTGAAGAGCCGTCGGGCGTCAGGCCGGCCCGGGTGTAGGCCATAGTAAACCTGGCCGACTCCGCGGCCAGGACGAGATCACACGCACACGCCATGCTCATCCCTGCGCCGGCCGCCACCCCATTGACGACGCCGACCAACGGCGGGTCCATACGCAGGAAGCGCGATACCGCGGCGTGCAGGTACAGGGCGACCTCTTTGAGGTGGCTGGCCAGTGGCACCCCGCTGCCGTGGGTGGCAAAGCTCTTGAGGTCGCCGCCGGCGCAGAACATACGGCCTGTGCCGGTCAGCAGCACGGCCCGAATCGTCCGGTCTTCGCTGCACCGGATGGCCGCCTGCATGAGTTCTCTGGCCATGTCGATATTGAGTGCGTTGGCGTTGTCCGGCCGGTTCAGTTGGATCGTGGCGATACTGTCCTGCACCTCAAACCGGATGGTCGAATAGTCCATCGTTGTCCTCCGCTAGGCTAACAAGGCGACAATTGCCTGTGCGATCTCGGCCGGCGAGTCTTCCTGCACAAAGTGGCTGCCCCTGACCGTCACCTCTGTCTGATTCGGCCAGCTTCGACAGAACTCGCGCTGCGGGCCGGTCAGGATGGTGCCCGGGTCGGCGTTCACAAACAGCTTGGGGATGTCACTGCGCGCCAGCCAGGCGGCGTAGGCCTCAACAATCCGGGTCACATCGGCCGGTTCGCCGTCAATCGGAATCTGGCGCGGCCAGGTCAGGGTTGGCCGCCGGGACTCGCCCGCTTCCAGATACGGGCGTCGATACACCGCCATTTCCTCGTCGGTCAGCCCCCGGAGCACACTGCCCGGCAGGATACGTTCAACAAAGGTGTTTTTTTGCAGCACGATTTCTTCTCCGGCCGGCGAGCGCATGGCCTGAAAAATCCGGCGCGCCGCTTCGGGCCAGGTCGCCCAGCTCAAGGGCTGGACAATGGCCTCCATATAGGCCAGCGCCTTGATCCGGTCCGGGTGGCGGTGGGCCCAGTAAAACCCCAGGGCCGAGCCCCAGTCATGCACAACCAGGGTGACGTTGCGGGTCAGCCCCAGGGCTTCAAGCCAGGCGTCCAGATAGCGGACGTGGTCTACAAACCGGTAAGAACCGGCCGGGTTCTTGCCCGAATCGCCCATCCCGATCAGGTCTGGGGCCAGACACCGGTGGGCTTGGGCCACCGGCGGGATCACATTCCGCCACAGATACGACGAGGTCGGGTTGCCGTGCAGAAAGACGACCGGGTCGCCCGAGCCGGTATCGACATAGGCCATGTCGCTGTCCAGCACTGTGAGCCGTTTGCGTTGGCAGGGGTCCTTGGCTGAGATGGCTTCGCTCATGGGGCTCCTCCTTATGTGTCAGTGTGTTGTCTTGGCAATATCGGCCATCAGGTGACAGGCCGCGCGCTGCGGCGAGGATACCAGCAGCGTCGTCACCCCGGCGTCTTCCCAGGCGGCAAAGCGCTGCCGGATGCGCGCCTGTGGGCCGCACAGCGACAGCTCGTCGCACAGCTCGTCCGGCACCGCTTCGGTGGCCTCGGCCTTGCGACCGGCCAGGTACAGTTCCTGAATCCGGGCCGCGGCCTCGCCATAGCCGTACCTGGTGACCATCTCGTTATGAAAGTTCTTGCCGCGGGCACCCATGCCGCCGACATACAGCGCCAGGGTCGGTTTGAGCCTGGCCAGGCAGGCTTTGACATCATCGCCGATAATCACCGTACAGCCGGCCGCAATATCCCAGTCTGGCCACGACTTGCCGCTGCCGGCGCGCCGAAAACCGTCTTCGATGTGCTCGGTGTAGATGCCGGCGTGCCGGGGCGAGAACCAGATCGGCAGCCAGCCGTCGGCCACCTCCGCGGTCAGCCGCACGCTGCGCGGCTGCATGGTGGCCAGATAGACCGGGAGTTGGCGGGTATGCAGGATGGATTTCAGCGGTTTGCCCAGCCCGGTCGCCCCCGGCCCCTGGTAGGGTAGCTGATAGGCTTTGCCGTCCAAGGCGACCGGCGCTTCACGGGCCCAGATTTTGCGCAGAATCTCAACATACTCGCGCAGTCGCGCCACCGGTTTGTCGTAGGGCACGCCGTGCCAGCCCTCAATGACCTGCGGACCCGACAGCCCCAGGCCGACCAGGGCCCGCCCTTCGGACAGAGCGTCGAGCGTTGACATGGTCATCGCACACATGGCCGGTGTCCGCCCGGCCAACTGCATGATGCCGGTACCGAGTTTCAGCCGCGTCGTCCTGGCCGCCAGATAGGCCAGCGGCGTGACCGCGTCCGAGCCGTAGGCTTCGGCACTCCATACCGAGTCGTAGCCGAGTCGTTCGGCCTCAAGAATATGTTCCATCGGCAGTCGGACCTGCCCGCCGGAATAGCCAATGCCAATGCCCAGTTTCATGCCAACCCCCTTTGTCCGCGCCGGTTTCTGGGGCTATCGCTATCGGTGAGGCCGGGGGGAGTCAAGCCGGGGGTATATCCCAGCCGGAAGTGTGGGTCAAAACCGGCGATTGACAGTCCGCCCCGAAATGGCCGAAAATAGGGGACATGCACGAATCAGTTACCACTAAACAGCTTCGGTCGCGCCTGGGCGGCTACCTCAGGCAGGTCGAAGACGGACAGACCCTGCTTGTGGTCCGGCAGGGACAGCCGGTTGCCGAGCTGCGGCCCTACAGCGCAAACGGCCAGGCCATGTCGGAAGCCGGGCAGCCCGGGCGGGCCGAGCCGGAGGCCCCGGCCGGGCCGGTGCCCGCGGCGGCCGGCACGGTCGGGCTGGGGCTGGCCGGCTATCAGTGTCATCTGGAGGGTCCGGGCGAGGATTCAGGACCGGAGGCTGAAGAAGAGCCGGCCTGACGCTCGGCCTACAGCCGATGCTCCAAGGCCCACATAATTAAATCCGTCACCCCCTCCTCGCCCCACTCCCCGGAGTCGAGTTGCAGATGGTAGCCCTGGGGGTCGCGCCACTCGGCCTGATAGCAGTTCTGCACATAGTCGGTCCGCAGCTTGTCCATGCCGGCAATCCGCCGCTCGGCCTCTGAGCGGGTCAGCTTTTCGACCTGCATGGCCCGCTTGATACGCGCCTCCACAGGGGCGAACACAAATACATGCAGGGTATTCGGCCGGTCGGCCAGAATACAGTTGCCGGCCCGCCCGACAATGACCGCCTTGCCCTCCCTGGCCACATCTTCAATCAGGCCGCGGGTCAGCCGGGCCAACTGGGTATCGCTCAGGCGCAGCGGCGGGGGGATGTTATAGGCGGTCTCAAAACCGCCCACCCCAAAAAAGCCGACCATCCGCTCAATAAACGAGCCGACCCGCTCGTCTTTGTTCTCCACATAGCCCTCGGCGACGTGCTGCTGCGAGGCTATCGTTCGTACAATCTCCTTGTCCCAGACCGACCAGCCGAGCCGCTGACCGAGTTCGCGGGCAATGAGACTGCCGCCGCTTCCGTACTGGTGCGACAGGGTGAGCATCGGCGCTGGTGTGGTCATAGTGTCTTCCTCTCCTGCCAGGCGATCCACTCCTCTCCCTGTCCGGCGCACAGCTGGGCGATTATCAGGCGAGGGGCCGCCGGCTGTCAACCGCGTGGCCTGCTTACTCCTCCTTAGTTGGCCGCGTTTGGAAAAAAGAGCTGCTGGCCGTCGATTGTGTAGGCGGCGATGAGCCGCTGGGCCTCCGGGCCGGTCAGCCAGGCGATAAACGCTTGGGCCTCGGCGGCTTTGACGTGGGGATGCCGGGCCGGGTTGACCAGAATCACCCCGTACTGGTTGAACAGCCGTGGGTCGCCCTCGACCAGGACCCGGAAATCGGCCTGGTTGCGAAAGCTGATCCAGGTGCCGCGGTCGGTCAGGGTATAGCCCGCCATGCCGACCGTCGTGTTCAGGCTGGCACCCATGCCCGAGCCGGTTTCCCGATACCAGCTCCCGCTGGCCGTGGTCGGGTCCAGGCCGGTCAGTTGCCACAGGCTCTGTTCTTTTTTATGCGTGCCGCTGTCGTCGCCGCGCGATACAAACACCGCGCGGCTGGCGGCGATGCGGGTGAGGGCCGCGGGCGCATCGGTCAGCCCGCCGACCCTGGCCGGGTCGGCCGCCGGCCCAACAATCACAAAATCGTTGTACATCACCGCCTGGCGCTGCACGCCCCACCCCTCGGCGACAAACTGCTCTTCCGCGGCTTTGGCGTGGACGAAGACCACGTCGGCATCACCGTTGCGGGCGTTTCTCAGGGCCTGGCCGGTGCCGACCGCCACCACCCGGACCTGGATGCCAGTCTGCGCTTGAAAGTGGGGCAGCAGGTGATCGAACAGGCCCGAGTTCCGGGTTGAGGTGGTGGACTGGATAACGATGAACTGGTCTGCAGCCTGGGCCAGCCCAACACCGATAAGCGCCACGGCCAGCCCGACCGCGCGGAGAAGAGGTCTGGGACGACAGGTGCGGGCCATAGACGCTCCTTCTGCGCCGCCGCCTGCCGGCTAGAGCACCAGCCGGCCTTCGAGATAGGCCCGGGCTGGCTCCGAGCGAGGCCGTCCAAAAAACTCCTCAGCCGTTGTATGCTCGGTAATCCGGCCCTGATGGACAAACACGACCTCGTCGGCAATGCGTCGGGCTTGGCTGATATCGTGGGTGACAAGCACGATTTTGGCCCCCTGGGTCTCTGCGGTTCGGATCACGCTTTCTATAGCCGCAACGGTGGCCGGGTCGAGGCTCGCGGTCGGTTCATCAAGCAACAGGACTTCCGGCTCCAGGCTGAGCGCCCGCACCAGCGCCAGCCGTTGCTGCTCACCGGCTGACAGCACCCGGGCCGGGCGGTTGGCCACGCCGGACAGACCGGCCAGCTCAAGCAGCCGGGCCAGTCGCCCGGGGCGGTCCGTATGTCTGCCAGACCGCAGCCCAAGGGCAAAACGCAGATTGGCCCTGACCGATCGGCGCAGCAGCACCGGATGTTGAAAAACCATAGCCTGGCGGCCTCGCACGGCCGCCCCCCAGCCGGTCTGGCCCCACTCAATCGCCCCCGAGGTCGGCCTCAGCAGCCCGTGCAAGAGCCGCAGCAGCAGGCTTTTGCCCGCGCCGTTGGCCCCCATAATCACCGTCCGGGGACCGGCGACCAGCGTCAGGTCCACCCCCTTGATCAGTGCCGTGCCGTTCACCCTGTACACGAGCCGGCTGACCCGGAGCGGCAGCAGAGCGGGCTTAGCCATACGCCCACCTGTTGGCCGTGTCGCGCAGGACCGAAACGGCCAGGTTGACTGCCAGGGCCAGCGTCATCAGGATGAATCCCAGGGCCAGGGCCAGGGGCAGGTCGCCCTTGGACGTTTCCAGGGCAATGGCGGTCGTCATGACCCGCGTCACATGCCGGATATTGCCGCCGACAATAATCACCGCCCCGACCTCGGCAACAGCCCGCCCAAAGCCGGCCAGGGCAACCGTCAGCAGGCTGTGGCGGGCGTCCCACAGCAGGACCCGGATAGTCGTCAGGGCCGGAACACCCAGCGATTGGAATTGCTCGGCATACTCATTGTAGAGGTCTTCGAGCAGCTGTCGGGCCAGAGCCGCCACCAATGGGGTGACCAGCACAGTCTGGGCGATAATCATCGCCGTGGGCGAGTACAGCAGGCGCAGCCAACCGAACGGCCCGGCGTTTGACAGCAGCAGATACACGCCTAAGCCCACCACCACCGGCGGCAGCCCCATCAACACGTTCAGCAGTACGACGGCTAAGCCACGGCCCGGAAAGCGTCCGACGGCCAGGCCGGCCCCGACCGGCAGCCCCAGCCCGCAGGCGATCAGGACAGCGGTCAGACTGACCCGCAGCGACAGACCGGCAATTTCAAGCAGCATCGGGTCGGCCCTGACAATCAGTTCCCAGGCCAGACCGAGCGCGTGTCCAAAATCGTGCATGGGATGAGATGAGGCTGAATTATTACAAACAACAGCCAGGGATGTCAAAAAAAGAGCGGGACCTCTGACGACTTGACAGAGCCGGTGACAGGGGCCGACTTGCGGTCGTGCGGGTGGAGCCGGTTGTCTGGCAGTTCTGGCGATCCAGTGGTACTCTGGTGCAGAGGAAGCCCCGAGGATTCCTGAGCGGAGTCAAATTAAGGAGAATACGATAGCGAGAGGAGGGGAGTATGCCGACCCCATTAGAAGAGAAGATAGCTGAACTTGATACCATCATCGGCCTGGCGTCGGCCTTGGTAGCAGATGCCAAGGCCCTGCTCCGAGCCGGGACAGCCGAGCCGGCACCGACGCTCCGCCACATCGGCAATGTCGCCCCCCCGCCCTCCAGACCGGCCCCCCCGCCCGTGCCTGGCGTCCTGCACGATATCCGGGCGGTCCTGTTTGCCGCCCCGATGGGCGACCGCCTGCCCACGCCGTCCCACTGGCTGAAATGGGGCGGACAGCTCATCGAGACGGATGAGGTTGTCGATCAGGTGACGACCTATCTGCGGGAGATGGGCAAACCCCTGCCGGAGTGGGACACGGTCGGTGCCCATGTGTGGTCGCTGTGCATTGGCAGTGACCCGCACGGCCTGGCCCCGTCGCTGCATGTCTCGCTGCTGATCCGCGAGGACGGCTACTGGCAGACGACCTGGAGCAGCAAAGACAAGGCCACCCGCCGGCACACCTCCCTCGGTAAGCTGAGCAACACCCACCTGCCGAGCCTCATCACCGCCACCGGACACCGGCTGATCCACCTCGGCTGGTATGCCGGGCCGGCAGAGCAGCAGGAAGCCTGATGGTGCTCTACAGGAAGTCGGCACCGCTGCTGTGAAGCAGCCGGGTCTGCGGTGGACCGCAAGGAGACCGTTATGCCGAAATTATCAGTTCAGGAACGCGACGCATTTCTCGAAGAGCGCGGTCATCCGGCCCGGATCTCCACCCTCCAGGAAGACGGCAGCCCCAGCGTCGTCCAGGTGTGGTTCGGGGTGGTTCGTGTACGAAGATGGCGAAATCATCATTACCCCTCGGCCATGACGGTGCCTGGCTCGATATCTACCGCCGGATTACCCTGCGCTATGTGGACGAAGAGTCGGGCGATTATTATCTGACAGAGACCCGCGACCAGCCACGCGCCCTCATTGGCGTGGCACTTGCGTCGGCCAAGGTCACGACCTGGAGAATGCCGGGGGAGAACGAGCCGTTCAGCGGCATCCGGGCCACCCGCTTTTATACGCGCGGGTTGAAGATGCGCGAGCAGATTGACGCCGGCGAGAGCCAGGCCGGCGGCGGCAGATTGAAGGTCGGCTGAGTGCGCCCTGACCGCAAGCTTGCCAGACCGGACTGGCCACAGGGAGTGGGCTAGCCTGGTGCCCATGTCAGCACACCGGTATCGCGACGGCCTGTCGCCGCACGAGTATCCGCGCCGTGTCGTGCTCGCCGCCACCTGAAACCAACACGAGGAGGCTACCTAAGTGACCAATATGCCGCACGAGTATCCGCGCCGTGTCGTGCTCGCCGCCACCGGCCTGTCGCCGCAGGTCGTGACCGAGACCATCTATGCCTTGGCGGTCGTCGGCACGCCGCCGTTCCTGCCAACAGACATCCACCTGCTGACCACCGAGGTAGGGAAGCAGCAGGCTGAACGCAGCCTGCTGACCGGCGATGCCTGGCTCAGCCGGCTGTGCGACGAATACGATCTGCCGCCCATCGCTTTTTCGCCGGACAATATCCATGTGATTGGCAAGTCCGCCCCTCTGACGGATATCCGCACCGCACAAGACAACGATATCGCCGCCAATCACATCGCCGAACACATCCGCACCCTCACCAGTGACCGGGACTCGGCCCTGCATGTCTCCATCGCCGGCGGCAGGAAGACGATGGGCTTTTACACTGGCTATGCGCTTTCGCTCTACGGGCGCACCCAAGACCGGCTGAGCCATGTTCTTGTCTCTGCGCCGTATGAATCCTTGCCGGATTTCTTCTACCCGTCGCCCACACGGCGGGTGATCCACGACCGCGACACGCGCCCTCACGACGCGAGCCAGGCCAAAGTCACCCTGGCGGCCATTCCGTTCGTGCGGCTCCGGGAGGGCCTGCCCGAGGGGCTGCTTAACGGCACGGAGAGCTTCGTGGATACGGTCAAGGCCGCCCAACACGTCATCGGGCCGCCCGAACTTGTGATCGCCCTGAGCGGCAAACGTATCTGCGCTGGTGGAAAGGTCGTGAAGCTGCCGCCGGCTCAACTGGCTTTTCTGGCCTGGCTGGCCCGTCGGCGTATGCATGGCGAAGAAGGCGTGAACTGCCCAACTGATGGCGTGCCTGATGAGGATTATCGCGACGAATATATGGCTGAACAGTGCGCCGTGCGCGGTGAATGGGAACCTTCCTCGCCCGATCTGCCACGGCCGGCATATCTGGCCGCATACCGTGAGATATTTGGTGAGCGGGACGATGATGATCGTACCGCCAGGCGGCTGGCCGAGGGCCTGCCCCGCGATTTTTTCCAGGAGACCAAAACGAAGCTGAATAAGCGGCTCAGGGATGCTCTCACGCCAGCGCTTGGCAGGACTGGTGCCGCCGCCTATCAAATCGTCGCCACCGGACCCTATGGCTCGCGGCGCTTCGTTCTCGACCTGCCTGCGTCTGCCATCCGGTTTGATGACATTGACCCGTCTGACCGCAGCGATTCGACAGACGGCAAGCTTGCCACATAAGCGCGGCACTACCGCAGGATGCTATGTTGCTCCTGTCAGACACAGTATTCGCCTCAATCAGACTTGATAATGCGAACTCAGGAATGGAAAATTGGCTCAGGATGGGGTAACAGAAACGCCATAATGACAGGATACACCATGCGGCCATTCGTGGCCGCCGGCATCCCTGACAAGTACAGGCCGTTTGCAGGTGTGAACAAGACACGCGGCTCTGTGGGGAGCCTTCGCCACAGTCGTAAATCTGACGAGGAGGATTATGGCTCAAGGAATAAACGCTCACAGGTCTGAGGTTGACTGGTATCAATTACTGCTGACGTATCTCCATGACCCGATTGACAAGGCCCTGGACATACGCGGCCACGAGACACGGGCGGCCCTGTACGCCTCTCGCGCTCTCGCCCAGAAGGTCAGCCGAGAGGAGATAAAAAGCGCGGCGTCGTTGGCTGACCAGCTTGCCGCCAGAGCCGAACGTCTCCCGATGCCGACCGCCGGCGACAGCGGCGAGCACGCCGTTGGTCCCGAGCAGGGCCGGCTCGCCGTCCGCCACCCGGTCAGCGCCCAAGCGGACGAGTTGAGAGAGCTGGCTGTTGATGAACCAGGCACGCTTGAAACCATCGGCAGCATTGTTGACGGGCTGCCGGACGCGCGCTCCCGCTTTCTGGCCCTGTGGCGACTTCTCCCTGAACGCTTGGGGACAAACGCCCGGCTGCCGGCGGATACCCGTGTGCCTGACCACAGCCTGATCCAGCACGCCGATATTACCGCCGGCCTGTGGGCCAGCCAGGAGGGCGCGCGTGGTGCAGCCCTGTTATCGCTCTCGCTCGGGCCGGTGCAAAGCTTTATTGCTACCGCCCGCAGTGTGCGCGACCTGTGGACCGGCAGCGCCATCCTGTCGTGGCTGACCTTCCAGGGTATCTGCCCGGTGCTCGACACACTCGGCCCGACCGCGCTGGTCTACCCGGCCTTGCGCGGCAATCCGCTGATGGACCTGTGGCTGCGGAATCAGCGCGGCCTGAAGAACATCGTACCCTGCCCAGCGTCAGCCTCACGGCGCTCTCCGTCTATCCCCAACCGTTTTGTCGCCCTCGTGCCGTGGGGGTTGGACGGCGCTGAGGGGGTGGCAGACGACTGCGAACAGGCGGTCCGGGCGGCCTGGCGTCGCCTGGCGGACGCTGTGCGCGGTTGTCTCAGCCGGCCTCTCTCGGCCATTAATCCCGATTGGGCACGTCGCTGGCCGGCACAGGTAGACAGCTTCTTCGAGGTGAGGACGGCTACCCTTCCAGTGCGGGACGTGAGGATGGATGCGACGCTGGCCCGTCTGATTGGGGGCAAGGACTCGTTCGCTGAAGTCTGGCCGGCGGCTGAACGGGTGCGGGGGCTGGCTGACGTGATCCCGGCCGGCCAGCGTCCGGGCTACGAGCAGGGATCGGCCGGCCGCTGGCAGGCCCAGCTTGAAATGTCGGCGCGGCTGATGGCGGCGCAGCGGTCCGTCCGACACGTCCCGGCCACCCGGACTGCGCCGGATGCACCTTCGCCGCCCAAGTGCAGCCTGCTCGGTTCCTATGAGCAGATGGGGCCGGCTGACCTCAAGGATTCGCACGATTTCTGGAGCGAAGCTGCTGATCAAGTTCATGTCGAAGGCGTCCGTCTTCGTGCCCAAGAGCGCTTTTCCGCTATCGCGCTGTGCAAGCGGTTTGCCGCCCCGGCCTTCCTTGCCAGCAAGTTCGGACTTGATCCGTCCGACCTGCGTTTCCCCGACACGGCGACGGTCGCCGCCGTGGAATGGCTGGCCAAAGCGTCCATTGACCCGGATCAAGTCCGGCACGAACACAGCGAATGGAACGGACGCTGGCTCCACCAAAAGCGCCGTGTTGAGAATGATGACACGTGCCCGCAAGCGGTCTGGGACCGGCTCAAGTGTGCGCGGAAAGCGCAGGGCGCGCCGCCGGCGTACTACGCGCTCCTGGCAATGGACGCGGACAACATGGGGAAGTGGCTCAAGGGCGACTGTGCTCCGCAGATACGCCAGGTCCTGCACCCGAAGATGGTTGCCTACTACGAACGGCTTGGCGACAAGGCCAAGGCCGGCCTCGATGCCGAACGCCCGGTTGGACCGGCTCTGCACGCCGCCATCAGCGAAGCCCTCAACAATTTTGCCAGCCGTATCGCCCCCGAAATTGTAGAGAAGTATGAGGGCACAATGATCTATTCGGGCGGCGATGACGTTCTGGCACTGCTGCCGGCGCGCCGGGCGGTTGAGGCTGCGGCTGAGCTGTACCACGCTTTCCGCGGCGACGCTGAAGGTCCACCTGGCTGGATGGAGAGAGACGGACGCCAACTGCTGACGATGGGCAACAAGGCCACCCTGTCCGCCGGTATCGCCTTTGTGCATTACATGGAGGACCTGCGCCTGGCGCTTGACGCCGCTCGCCAAGCCGAAAAAGCGGCCAAGGACGGCGATAAGAACTGGCTGACGCTGCGCTTCATGCGCCGCTCCGGCGAGCATTCCGAGGCCGGTCTGGCGTGGCCGCTCGCGCGGTGGTTTCAGCAGATGGTGGCGCTCTTCGCCAAAGGGGCGACCGACCGCTGGGCCTATCGTCTGCGTCAGGAACTCCCGACCCTCCGGGCAGTTTCCGAGGCGGCTGTCAGCGCTGAGATACGCCGGCTTGTCGATCGGACCACAGACGACAAGGCGTCAGACTCAGCCGCTCCTTCGGGCAAAGACGCAGAACGCTGGTGGCAGGAGTATGCCAAAGCCGGCCGGCAGCGCAGCCAACCGGCGGAACTGCCGGAACTGCTCGAATCGTTTACCCTGCTGTGCCAGGGCGCGGCATTTGTAGCGCGAGGTCACGATGGCTGACGGTACTACTCTGCTCCGGCTGAACATTGAGCCGGTCGACAGTCTGTTCTTCCGCGACGCGCGGCCGTTTGAGCCAACCAGCCATGCGGTCTCCGGCCTGCCTATGCCCCAGACCTTGGCCGGCGCGGTACGCAGCGTATTGCTGGAGCGGCACGGGGTCGATTTCGTCCGGTTGGGGGAACACACCCGGAGCGGAGCTTCCTTTGCCGAGGCTCTGGCCGAGTTCGGTCCCGCGGCCGCCTCGGTGGCCGCGGTCCAGATACGCGGCCCGTGGTTCACCCTGAATGGTGAGGTCTTGCTCCCAGCCCCGGCCAGCCTCCAGCGGGGAAAAGACAGTGGAAAACTCGTGCGGCTTGACCCGCTCAAATCTCCGCCGCCCGGCTGGCGGCCTCCAGCCCCGGGGATGTTGCCCCTGTGGAGGTATGGCCAGGAGACGGTTGAGGCGGCCGGCGGATTTCTCCGGCTGTCCGACCTGGCCCGCTTCCTTGAAGGGGGCTGGCCAAAGGCGGACGCTCTGATCCCGGCAAAGGATGTGTACGAGAGTGAGGACCGCACCGGCATCGGCGTTGACCCGCTGCGCAACGCCGCACAGGAAGGGCGTATCTACGCCGTTCGTATGTTGGTCCTCAAACCCAAGGCGGGGCTGTACGCCGAACTGAGCGGCCCTGCCAACACCCTGGCCCCGCTTGCGGCTGAACCGGTCTTGATGAAGTTTGGTGGCGAGGGCCGCCATGTCGTCGTCCGATCCGAACAGCGGGGCTTTGACTGGCCGCACCTTCCGCCCGTGTCGGGCAAGGGCCGGCTGGTGCTGCTGACCACACCGGCCTGTTTCAACGGTTGGAAACCGCCGGTGCTCAACCCGATAGCCGCGGCTGTTGGGAACGGTCAGCCGGTTTCCGGCTGGGACCTGGCCAAAGGCGGTCCTAAGCCCAACCGCTTCATGGTCCCCGCCGGGTCGGTCTATTTTCTGCCCCCAGCCGCCCATGTCCCGGCCCAACTGGTCACGGACGAAGACGCAAAGCTGGGTTGGGGGTGCTTTGTGGAAGGAAACTGGAACTATGTCTGACAAAACCCTGCTGTTCATTCATGCGCTGACCGGTCTCCACCCCGGCAGCGGCACAGCCCTGGGCGTCGTCGATCTGCCGGTACAGCGTGAGCGTCACACCGGCTGGCCGCTCATACCCGGCTCATCGCTCAAGGGCGTGATGCGGGCCGAATGCGCCAAGGACGACCGGGAAAATAACGATGTCCTGGCGGCATTCGGTCCAGAGACCGACGCGGCGTCCGACCACGCCGGTGCAGTCGCCTTTTCGGATGCACGCATTCTGGCCTTCCCGGTACGCTCGCTGACCGGCGTGTTCGCCTGGGTGACGTGCCGTGATGTGCTGACCCGGCTTAGGCGTGACTTCGGGCTTGTCGGCGCTGACTTCCGCGCTATCCCCCCTGTCAAAGAAGGTCAGGCTGCCTGTGTCAAGGACAGCCCGCTGATCGCCCACGGCGAAAAACTCATGCTGGAAGAGCTCGAGTTCTCTCGTAGTGGCGATGTCGGAGAGGGTGATATCGGAGAGATTGCAGGCTGGATCGCGTCGCAGGCTGTGGAAGACGAGGGAACGAAGGACAGGCTGTGCTCACATCTGGCCGTCCTGCCTGATGACGATTTCACCTACTTTGTCCGTAACGCCACCGAGGTCGTGGCCCGGATCGGGCTTGACGAAAAGAAGACCGTCCGCACGGGCGCGCTCTTCTACGAGGAGTATCTGCCGGCCGAAACCCTCTTCTACTCGCTGGTGATATGCAGCGACAGCCGCCGCCCCGCTTCGAAGCTGTCCGCCGCCGATATCCTCAACTGGCTCCGTCTCAGCGCACCCGGGACGCTCCAGATCGGCGGTGGCGAGACGGTCGGCAAGGGCTTCTGTGCGGTCCGCTTCGCCGACCCGGCCAGGGAGGAAGACCATGAGTGATAGCCAGTCGACCCTTGACCAGCGCCGCGCCCAGCACGCCTGGAAGGCCGTAGAGCGTGCCGACCAACTCCAGCCAAAAGACGCCAAGGACTTTGCCCGTGAAGCCAAGCGGCTGCCCATCCGTATCAAGACCGCCGGCCTTGGCCAAGCCCTGGCCTTTCTCAAGGCCAAGTCGGACAAAGACGGTGCTGATTATCGGAGTCAATTGCTGAAGGAGTTGGGCGACTGGCTGTTGAAAGAGCGCGGTTTAGCGCCGCGGCCGAAAGGAAGTGACGACCGCAACGCTGTAATCCAGGCTATCATTTGCGGAGACGCCACCCTGCTACGCCGTGCCACTGAAGAAGCCCTGTTCTACCTGCAATGGCTGACCCGCTTCAGCGAAGCAGAGTTCAAGCCTGATGAGGAGCCCTGATGACGACTGAGGATTTGTACACGAGGCCGCTCTTGCCGCAGTCCACACGCGAACTTGTGGCAGATGCGGAGAAGCCGATAGTTGCACTTGAGCGGCGTCATCCCGGCCTGCAACTCGACAAGCTGTCGACTGTCGGGAATATGGAAGCCCAGAAAGTTGCTTTGGTCAAAGCCAGCCAGACGCTTCGGGACGAGCCCCTGCTCCGGTCCCTTTTGGCTCGCCGCCGGACCGCGCTTGATGCGCTTGGTGCCCAACGCCTGCCGATGACCACACGCGGCTCATTGACCCTGCACCTGTCGCGCTCGGGTGCGTTGGAGAACGCCGGCATCGCCCTGCATCCGGTCTACGGCTTTGTGTACCTGCCGGGCAGTGGCATCAAGGGTCTGGTCCGTGCTTGGGCCGAGACGGTCTGGGCTGCCGCTCAGCCTGACAAAGAGGCCGCCTGGCATCGGATCGAAGAAGCCTTTGGCTGGAGTCCTCAGTCGGAAAACCACAAATTTCCACAGCCGAAAAAGGGATTGCCAGGCTGGCGTCCGCGCGAAATACAGCCACAGCCGGGAGCCGCGGCCGGCCGCCTCGTGTTTCACGACTCCTGGCCGCTCTGCTGGCCGCGCCTGATCCTGGATGTTGTCAATAACCACCACCGCGATTACTACGACGGCGAAGACGACCCGGGTGACTGGGAAGAGCCGAATCTGATCTATTTTCTTGCCGTTGGCGGGAACGAACAGTTCGAGTTTGCCATCTCCGACCGCAAGCCCGAGGGTGACGGCCTTCTCGATCTCGCCTGCGGCTGGCTGCGGGACGCGCTGGCAACCGAAGGCGCTGGCGCGAAGACTGCGGCCGGCTATGGCCGCTTCAAGCCGGACGCAGGCGAAGCGCCGGCCGTGCCCTCGCCCGATTTCACCAAAGCCGATTTTGCCAGCGCGCGTTTTGATTTGAAGCTGGTCACCCCGGCCTTTCTCGCCGGGGCTTCCCAGAAGAAGAATGACTGCGACCTGCGTCCGGCCACCCTGCGCGGCCTGCTGCGCTGGTGGTGGCGGACCATGCACGCCGCCCACCTTGACCGGGGCATGCTCAAGGAACTCGAAACCGCGGTGTGGGGCGATGCAGAGTCGGGCAGCCCGCTGGGCATCGCGGTGGATTTGGCAGAAGACAGAGCACCTGTTCTTTACGACCACAAGGACGGGTTCCGACCGAAACCCGACTTTAAGCGCCAACACGATCTTGAAGACCCTCCGAACAGGACGACGCAGGGGCTGTTCTACGCTTCCTACGGTATGGATGACGGCCCCAAAAAGGGGAAGCACGGTATGGATGACGACCCCAAAAAGGGGAAGCGTTGGTACCGACCGGCGGGGGCCTGCTGGAGTGTAACCTTGACGGCAAGGACAGGCCAGTTCAACGGCGTCTCCCTCATGCCCCAGCAGCTTTTAGAGCAGGCCACTGCTGCCCTGTGGCTGCTGTGCTGCTTCGGCGGCGTTGGTTCGAAGGGACGAAAAGGATTCGGCTCCTTTGAGGACATACAGGGGATTGCCAGCCGGGAGCAGTGCCAGGAGTTTGCTCAAGGCTTTAGAGAAACATGCCGACTGTCCGACCGAGCGGGTAAAAGGCGCTCGCCGGCACTTGAGGGAATAAAGCCGCTTGAAGTGCGAACCCCCTGGCGCGACTCTTGGACCGCGCTTGACCAACTCGGATTCACAATCCAGGACTTCGCGCAGCGGTACGCGCACAAGGAGGAAAAAAAGGCGCTCGGCCTGCCCCGAAATATCCACGGGCCGCGAGACCGCCCAATGCCTCATCAGAACCCCGCTACGCACAAACCACCAAAGAAATTATCGGCAAAAAAGGGAAAACGTCACGCTGCTCCTGTCCTCTATCACCTGGCCAGATCAGACGACGGACAGTTACTCATCCGCGTAACCGCCTTCCCCTCGCACTATCTGCCGGACCTTGGTGAGAGCCAGAGAATGCTGAGCGAGCTGTTGGACTTTCTCGATACGGAACTGAAGCGGCGCGTCAAGAGTGGATTGCATATCGGCCAATGCAGAACCGGGCCTCAACCAAGCCCCCAGCCCCCTCCGGGGTTGCCGGAAGCGGGTCAGCGCGTTGAGGCCGAACTTTTGCCAGAAAAGACCAAGAAAGGCGGCTGGAAGGCCAAGCACCTGGACAGCGGTATAAGCGGCCCGATCCATGATAACCAGAATGCGCCGGCGAATGCAGAGGCCGGTCAGCGTGTCACTCTGACGGTTGCCTCTGCAAATCAGAAAGACATAGGGTTCAGGTGGGCTGAACCTCAGCCGCCTAAGAAAACCCCCGGACGAAAGGGCCAACGGGGACCTGGAGGAAGGGGACGCCGATGACGATGTACACTATCGACAGCCAATGAAACCGTGCGGCAATTGGTGGCCGTCGGTATCCCCCACGCCGGGACCGCTTGTGTGGCTGGGTAAGAAGCACGCCCTGCGCCCCAGCCGTGAATCCAAACTCGGGAGGACCATATGACCCATACCCTCGTGACATTCCTCGGCAAAGGCCGCGAAGACAAACGGACGGGTTACAGAACGGCGACCTATCGGTTTCCTGACGGCTCAAAGCAGGAAAGACCCTTCTTTGGCCTTGCCCTGGCCGACCACCTTGGGGTGGACACGCTGGTTATTTTAGGCACATGCAGCAGTCAATGGGGCGTCCTGGTCGAAAACCTTGCAGGAAAAGGTCAGGAGGAAGACAGGATTCTCGAACTCATGGACGCGGAATCGAGCGCCACGGTTGACCAGACCATGCTGGATGAGTTGACGGATGTCATGAGCGATGGACTAGGCCGCAGTGTAGTGCCACGCCTGATCCCGTCCGGGAAAGATGCGGAGGAGCAGTACAAAATCCTCAGTATTGTGGCCGACTGTGTGCCGAGCGGCACGGTCGACTTCGATGTCACCCACGGCTTCCGCCACCTCAGTATGATCGGTTTCCTGTCAGCCTTCATGCTGGAGCGAGTCCGCAGTCTCAATAGTCTCAATGTGGACGGTCTGTGGTACGGCGCGCTGGATATGACGGAGAGCGGGATGACGCCCGTGCTCCGGCTCGACGGCCTTAGCCGGGTGCGGGCCTGGGTGGATGCCCTGGCCCGATTCGACGCCAGCGGCGACTACGGCGTCTTTGCGCCCCTGTTGATTCAAGACGGCGTACCGAAAGACAAAGTCGGCTGTCTGGAGCGCGCCGCATTTTATGAACGTGTCTCGAACGACCGGGACGCCAAACGTTTTCTGGACACCTTCCTGGCTGTCTTGAAGGAGCGGCTGGCAGGTGCGTCAGGACTGTTTCAGGACAGGCTGGAGTGCGCGCTTGAGTGGGCGAAAGACGAACCACGCTCCCAACGACAACGCTCCTTAGCATTGAAATATCTGGAACGGGAGGATTTTGTGCGTGCCGCCGTTTTTGGCTTGGAAGCCTTTGTCACGCAGGAGTGTGAAAGGGGTAAATTGGACCCTGACAAGCGGCAGGACCGTGAGAAAGTCGTTGACACGCTGAGGAAGGCCGACGCGCTGCCCGAAAAGGAGGATGCCGCCTACGATCGTCTGAACGCTCTCAGAAACGCGCTGGCACATGCCATCCGGCCCAAGCGGGAGCACAAAAAACTGCTTGGAGACCGTCGTCAATTGCGCGATGCTCTGGAGGACGATATCGGTCTGTTGTTAGGCTGACTGCCGGCCTGCGAATGAAACATCCGCTAATACATACCAACAGAGGTAGATGTGCTGGATGAACTGCGTAAAATCCGCTATGCCCGCTTCCGCCTGGAGATGGCCGCGGTGGACCGGCTGAGGTTGCCCGCCTACAAGGGCTCCACCTTGCGGGGGGCCTTTGGTCATGCGTTCAAAAAGCTGGTCTGCGTCAAACGCGACCTGGACTGCTCCACCTGTCTGATCTCCGACCGATGCGCGTATCATTATGTGTTCGAGACCCCGTTCAGCACTGAGGGAGGCCTGCGCGGCTATGCCTTCGCACCCCATCCTTTTGTGATTGAACCGCCCGAGGAGCCGCGGCAGGTCTACGACCCGGACACCGACTTCCAAATCGGCTTAGTGCTCATAGGTCGGGCACTGGACTATTTGCCCTATTTTATCTACGCCTTTGAAGAAATGGGACGCCGGGGTCTGGGAGCGGGGCGCGGACAAGCTGCCCTCAAGCGGATGGTCGTCCTGGCTGGGGGCGAAGAGCGGTGCGTCTATGAGGGCGATACAGGACGCCTGACGCAGGACTATCCGGTCTGTGCCGGTCCGCCCGCCGGCGAGGCGACCGGAACGCGGCTGCGCCTCCGGCTGCGGACCCCGACCCGTCTCAGGACTGAAGGCCGCTATGCCCACCGGCTCGACTTTTCGCTGCTGGTGCGGGCTTTATTGCGGCGGAGTTCTGAGCTGGCCCGCTTCCACTGCGGGGTTGAGCTAGCCGTGGACTACCGGCACTGGATCGAGCGGGCCGCCGGGGTGTGGCAGGTGGCGGCCCGGTTGGGCTGGCACGACTGGGAACGCTATTCGCAGCGGCAAGACCGGAAAATAACATTAGGCGGCTTGTCGGGCGAAGTAGAGTTCGCCGGTGACTGGGGGCCGTTCCTGCCCTTGTTACGGCTGGGGGCAGATGTGCATGTGGGCAAGGGAACGGTTTTTGGACTGGGCCGCTATGAAATCTGCTGAAAGAGGACAACGCCGCCTGTGATATCCAAAGAAGCGTTGGTCGTGGGAGCTTTGCTGCACGATATCGGCCAGTTTGAATTCAGGCCAAGTGGATCAGCCCATACTGCTTCTGGAGTCTTTCTTGCCTATTTGAATCGCTTCCGCTGTCTGAAGCCGCTTCTCGAGGAAGTCCGTCGCGATCAGGGATCGGCGGAAGTCCGCCACGATCAGGGATCGATCGAACCGATTCTGAGGGAAGCCGACCGCCTGGCCGCCGATGCTCCGCGGGGAGACAGCCGTCCCGAGAGCCTGCGGTCACTGATGAGTGTCCTGACTGCTGTGAACATCGGCAAGGGCAGCCCACCGTCGCAGGTGCATCGCTACATACCGGGACCGGTGGATTTCGCCAACCCTTTTCCAGAACGCCTCTCCGTTGAGGTCGCAGCATGGTCCGATTGGGAACAGCCGAAGGATGAGCGCATCCGTGCCTGGCAGCAATTTTGCGATGACATCCACGCAATGCCCGACAGCGACCTGACGAGCTGGACCGAGACCTTTCTTGGGATAGCTCGCAGGCATCTGAGCCGTGTGGCTTCCGCCGCCTCCCCGGATATCTCGCTCTACGACCACGCCCGCTCGGTAGCAGCCATTGCGGTATGCTTGCGTGAGGCTCAGCAGGAATCCGAGCCATTCCTGCTGATTCAGGGGGATATCTCAGGCATCCAGGCTTTTCTCTACAAGCTGGCCAGCCCGGACGAGGAGGGCGTGACGAAAAACATTGCCAAACGCCTCCGCGGGCGGTCCCTGTTCCTGGTGTTGCTGGCCGAGACCGTCGCGCTCTCCTATTTGCGCGCCTTGGATCTGCCGCCGACGAACCTGCTGTACAGCGGTGGCGGGCACTTTTTGATTCTGGCTCCCCATACCGCGGCGGTAAAGGACAAGTGGAAGCAGGTTGAGGAGAAGGTCAACCGCTGGTTGATGGCTCAACACCGGGGCGAGTTGGCGTTAGTGAGCGCGGCCACTCCGGCGACCGGCCATCTGATGGGGAAATTTTCCCGTTTGATGCAGCGCTCCGGCTCTGGTTTGAATCGGGCCAAGCGGCAGAAGTTCCGCTCTGTGCTTGATGCAGGGCTGTTCGAGTGGCCGGACTACACGGAGACTATGGATGTCTGCCGGGTGTGCCAGGCCGATTTTGTCAAAGGCTCTGGGCAGACCTGCCCGGCCTGTGCCTGCCATGTGGAGAGGGGGCGACAGATCGTCCAGGCACAGTACTTGGTGCGGTTTGAGGGGAACCTGGCAGATGGAGAGTTTGCCGACCTGGGCTTTGCCTGGCAGTTGGCCGGCAGTTGGGACACAGTGGACCGGCTGGTACGGGGTACTCCGGCCAATCGTGTCCATGTGGAACGGCTCAATAACAGTGATTTCCTCCCTCTGGCAGGCGTGGCCCGGGAAGGTCGAGACCTCAGCTTCGGGTTCCGTCCCCTCGGCCAGTATGCCCCCAGCGACGACCAGGAGGGAGGGCCGCGGGACTTTACCGATCTGGCCGAGCAGAATACGGCCAACTACCCGCTGTTAGGGGTGGTGCGCCTCGACGTTGATTCGCTGGGCGCGGTCTTCGCTTCGGGCCTGTCCCTGTCACGCACCGTCACCCTGAGCCGTGAATTGGAGATGTTCTTCTCCGGCTATGTCAACACGGTGGCCCGCAAGCATGAGATGTACATCACCTACGCCGGGGGCGACGACCTGTTCGCTGTAGGTTCCTGGATCAACGCCATCGAATTCAGCCGTGCCCTGCGGCAGGACTTTGATCGTTTCAGCGGCGACAATCCCAACCTGACCTTTTCGGGCGGCCTGCTTTTTTGCAAGCCTGCCTTTCCCATCGGGCGGGCCGCCCAAGCTGCCGGCAAACTGGAGGAGAAGGCCAAGGACCACGAGGGAAAAAACGCCGTCTGTCTCTTTGACGGGGTGGTGTCCTGGCAGCGGCTCAACGAACTGCTCGAATTTGGCCGCGACCTGCTCTACCTGGTGACTGAAGCGCACCCGGACGACCGCTTGCCCCGTTCGTTTGTCCACCGCCTGTTGAACCTGGCAACTGAGCGTCAGACTGCCCGGAAGAAGGGAGACCTGCAAGCTGAGATGCAAACACAGAGACAGCTCAAATACCTCGTAGCCCGTCGCGGTGCCACCAGCGAGGCGATCAGCGCCCAACGGGAGATGACAGAGGACCGGCGCAGAACAGGCATCCTCGGACGGCTGGTTAGCGAGCCGGAGTTGATGCAGCAGCTCGCCGTACCCGCATCGTATGTGCTGTACAAGACGCGCCACCTCAACAAGGAATAGGAGACCAGCATGGCTAAAGCACACAACAAGGGGAAAGGGGGTGGGCCCACCGGACAGCAGAGGGATCAGCCCCCAGCCGTCGCCTCATCGCCCATTGATTTGACCACTATCGGCCCGGAGGCACTAGACCGCCAAGGCGAGAAATGGGGCGAGCAACTGGTAAAGAGGTATGGCGTTAAGACCAACCAGCTCCGTAATCTGTATGCTGCTGTCCAGCACATTCGTGTGCGGGCGGGTCAGCCCCGGCCCGATGAGGACATCAATCGTCGGCTGATCTTCCTCAAGCCGAAGCTGGCCTACGCCAGCGGCCGGCAGCCTCATCAGTTGAAACCTCTGCGGAATTTCCTGGTGGGGGCTATTGACAGCGTAGTGGGCAGCGAAAACCCGACAAAAGCGCGGGAGAACTTCTTCATCCTGATGGAGTCCATCGTCGCCTATCACAAATTCCACGGCGGCAAGGACTCGTAAAAAGAGGAGGACGCATGGCCCGATTCATCGGCAACATCATCGTCAGGGGCAGGCTCGAGTGCCTCACCGGCCTGCACATCGGGGCGGGTAAAGACACCGCGGAGATCGGCGGGGTTGATAGCCCGGTGGTGCGTGACCCCGATAGCCGCCTGCCCTACATCCCCGGCTCATCGCTCAAGGGCAAGA
This sequence comes from uncultured Binatia bacterium (SeqCode), assembly GCA_965242605.1. Lineage (GTDB taxonomy): Bacteria > Desulfobacterota > Binatia > Bin18 > Bin18 > JAAXHF01. The sequence continues at coordinate 1,788,125 of CBDESS010000001.1, forward strand.
TGCGCTCCATGCTGGAGTTTGCTACCGACAAGGTGAGCAACGGCAAGGTGCATCTCTGCAACGAAGATCGCTGCGAGGTCTGCCGGCCCTTTGGGTCGTCCGCCGAGCAACGCAAGTGCGGCCCGACGCGGCTGCTGGTGCGGGACGCCTATCCTGATGAGAAGACACGGGAGATGTGGGAGAAGCTGAACACCGACCTGCTCTACGCGGAAATGAAATCGGAAAACGTCCTGGACCGTATCACCTCGGCGGCCAATCCCCGTTTCATTGAACGGGTGGTCAAGGGGTCATGCTTCAAGCTGGAGATGGTCTACGGGGTCTATCAGGTGGATGGCGTAAACGACCTCGATTTCTTTGCCCATGTCGTGACTGCGTTGCGCCTGCTTGAAGACAGCGCCTTGGGCGGCAACGGCAGCCGGGGCTACGGCCAGATACGCCTGAAGCTGACCGCCCCCGTTTTCCTGAGCCGGCAGGACTACTACGAGGGCAGTGACGCCTGGACACGAGCCCGCCAGTGGCCTGACGACACATCTTTTGCGCTGGGTGTGGGTGAGTTCTCGCTGAACCGGCACGATCCGGTCTGCCAGGAATGGGACAAGGTGTTGCAGGCCCCGCAGGACGAGCCCAGCCAGAGAGGGACATGAATGAGAGCGATCTTTCTGGAACCCCGCGGGGCCTACCGCCATGAGCTGCATTCGGACACCCTGTTCGGGCTGATCTGCTGGGCGATCCGTCAGGTCTGCTCAGAGGCGCGTCTGGTGGAATTGTTAGAAGGCTTTGCCGCCGGCCAGCCTCCCTTTCTCATCAGTTCGGCTTTCCCCTGTGCCAAAGACGGCAAGGCCTGGAAACCCTTTCTGCCCCGTCCCCTGTTGCCGCCGCCTGAGTTGGACAAACCGGACAAGGAAGAAGCGCAACGGCTCAAGCGGTACAAGCGTCTTCGCTATATTCCCGCCGATCATTTCAAGCAGTTCCTGCGGGGCGGCTATTCGGAGCGTTCGTACTATGCGTCCGATGTCTGGGAAAATCTGGCCGCCCCGGTTCCCCGGCCCACCGACCGCTTGCACAGCACTATCGACCGGCTGAGCGGCACGACGGACGGGGAGGGCACGCTGTTCGCCAGGCTCGAATACCGGACAGCCGGACTGTTCTTCCTGCTTCGCGGAGAAGAGGCCGGACTGGTCGTTCAGGCGCTTCGTTTTCTGTATGATTTCGGCTGGGGCGGGGGAAACAGCGTGGGCTACGGCCACTTTGCTGCGACCGAAGGCGAAAGTCCGCTCGGGGAGCCGGTCGCCGGACCGGACCGCTTTATGACGTTGTCGCTGTACTATCCCCGGCCCGACGAACTGGAGCATTTTCGCGGCGGGGAGGCCTGGTACGAGCTGAGTGTCCGCAAGGGTAAAGTCGGGGGCCATTTTCTCCACGCGGGCGACTTCTGGAAGCGGTCGGTGTTGATGTTTGCGCCTGGCTCAACCTTTCCGGCCAGGGCTGAGCGGCAGGTATACGGGTGCAATCCCATTGTCAAAGGGCGCAAAGACGGGCTGCCCTTTGACGTACAGCAATTCGGCTATGCCTTCGCCGTGGGCATGAAATCGGCCGGCGAGTAGAAACTATGGAACGCAGTGCGCAATGTCTGTCGCCGGTCCATATTGGGACGGGGAAGGGTATCGAACCCTTCGACTATATTGTAGATGGCCAGCGTTACATCCGTATTGACCTGGACGGTGTGCTGGAGCGGATGACACCTGAACAGGCTGACAGGCTCACCGACTGGGTCAGCGAACGGGCAGATCGAATTGACGACTTGGAAAGGCGTAGAGGGCAGGCGCAGAGGTCGGATAAGAGGCAGTTGAACAAGAGTATTTCCCGTATCCGAGGGGAGATGCAACTCCTGAATGTCCCTGGAGTTGATACCGCGCTCAAGGAGGCACTCCGCAAAGATACGGCCCTGGCGCGTTACCACGGCGACCGGGGTTTTGAGCGCACTTTGCAGGTGCGCGAGCAGGCCAAGGACGCCGATGAGACGCCTCTGATTCCGGGCAGTTCGATCAAGGGTGCTCTGCGCACGGCTCTGGCATTTGTTGCCCTGGAGGAAATGACAGCGGACGAACGGCGGGAATTGGAACGCTCACTCAAGCGGGTAGTGGGCGAGGCTGAAGCAGCGAAGGGACAGCGCGATAACGGCAAGGTCCGCCGTCTGCAAGAACGTATCGGCCAGGAAATTGAACAGGCTGTTTTCCGCTGCGGCAAGGACAAGAAAGACATTCACTACGACTTGATGCGGGCGGTTTCAATCTCGGACACCTGCGACGCGCGAGCCGAATTGATCGTGCCGCAGATGTACACCTTTGTTGAGCAGCGCCGGGATGGAAGCCCCAGGCTGGATGCCCAAGCGCCGCTCATCGCAGAAGCGCACGCGCCAGGCAATACCTTCGTCCTGCGTCTGCGGATTGACGGAGCGCTCCTCCGTGCGGCTCATCGGGGCCGTCGTCGAGACGAGTGGATCGATGTTGAGCAACGAGTCCGCCGGGCCTTTGGTCGTGAGGTGGCAGGGCTGTTGCCAGACGCCTCGGACGCGCAACTGGAGCGGGCCGTGGTTGCCCGGATTGAAACCGCGGCCCGCCGTTTTGCCAAGGCGGTCGTGGCCGCGGAACAGTGCTGGGAGGAAAAACACGGGCACGGGTCAACCAACGCTCTCCGGGACTTTTACGAAAAGCTGGCCAGCCTGCTAGAGAAGGGACCGGTACCGCTGCGACTGGGGTGGGGCAGTCACTTTACGGACACGACTTTGCTGCTTGTGCTCAGGGAGGACGAGGGCTGGCGGCCCATATTGAAGCGGTGCTTCCGGGTGTTCGATATCGGCGTTCCGCCGGGACAACGAGGAGGAGTGGATCGCACGATTGACCTTTACGACTTCCCCCGCTCTCGCCGACTGGTTGCTGACGCCAAGAAGAGGCCGGTCGCCCCTTTGGGCTGGGTCGTGTTGGCACCGACGGCTGAGGAGTTACCCGGGTCGCTGGTAGACAAGGGACGGCTGATCGTCCGGGCTCAGGGAGACCAACCCGGACCGCCAAGACGGGCCGGCCCCACATCAACAGACCCCGCGAGCGAAGAGGCGAACCGCATCAAGGGCCGAATCCAGAATCTCAGGGGAAAAGGCGATGTCAGCAAAATGCCGGAGATTGTGAAACAGATCGCTCAACTCTCTGACCCGGTCGCTCGCTATGAGTGTGCCCAACAGCTTCAGCACTGGCTGATGAGCGGGGGCAAGAAAAGTTTGTGGAAGGACAAGAAGCATGCTACCGCAGACTGGCGTCAGCAACTCAACAGCCTGCTTGAGCAAAAGCAGGACTAGTGGAGAGGTCTCCCATGACCAGCACAGGGGACAGGGGAGAGGACGCCGATGACGATGTACACTATCGACACCCATGAAACCGTGCGGCAGTTGATGGCCGCTGGCATCCCTGACAATCAGGCCGAAGCTATCGTGGCTGCCCTCAGCCGCTCGGAGGCCGAACTGGCCACCAAGACTGACCTCAGCCAGGAATGCGGGGCGGTCAAAGCCGATCTCAGGCAGGAAATCGCGGCACTCAAGGCTGACCTCAGTCAGGAGATTGCGACGGTCCGGGCTGACCTCAGTCAGGAGATTGCGACGGTCCGGGCTGACCTCAGTCAGGAGATTGCGACGGTCCGGGCTGACCTCAGTCAGGAGATTGCGACGGTCCGGGCTGACCTCAGTCAGGAGATTGCGACGGTCCGGGCTGACCTCAGTCAGGAGATTACGACGGTCCGGGCTGACCTTGACGTTTTGCGGTCTGAGGTGAAGGCCGAACTCAGCGCCGCTATCAACAAGGTCTTACTGGCTCAAATCGCCGTTGCCGGTTTGCTGTTCGCCGCGATCAAGTTGTTGTAGGATGCAGGGCCATGTCACAAACCGAGAGCCGTCAAAGAGTGCTGGTGCTGACCGTCGGCACGGGCACTCCGAATGACCTTGAGGGGTCGCTGTACGCACCGCTGCAAAAGTCGATCGATACCGGGCACTGGACGCGGGTGGTATTCCTTCCGTCCCAGGATACAAAACAGCACGCCCAAGAGTTGACCAGGAGACACGCGGAGGGCGCTATTCAGTTCACAACCTTCCCCCTGCCCAAACCGGGGATGGAGAACGATGCCGACGCCTGCTTCGCTTTTTTCAACAAAAAGCTGCGCGACATCCTGAAAGATGTTGAGGCCGCCAAGGTGCTGGTTGACTTCACCCGCGGCACCAAGGCCATGAGCGCGGCCCTGGTCCTGGTCGCTGCGGCCCACGATGTGCCGCAGTTCCGCTATATCAGCGGGGACCGGGGCGGGCCGGGCGGTACGGTCAGCGCCGGGACTGAAAACGTCGGGACCTTTGATACCCAGGCGCTCTACGAGCGAAAGCAGATCGACACCGTCCGCTTGCTGTTCCGGCATGGGCGCTATGCCGCGGCGCTTGCTGTCCTGCCGCAGCCGGTGCTGCCAACCCCGGACAATGAGCCCCTGGCTGCCGCGCGCCCCCTGGCCGACTTTTTCGGCGCGTGGGACCGGCTCGACTACCAGTGTGCCGCGGCGCTGCTGAGCGAACTGCCAAAAGCGCTGGCCTTGCCACCGGAGTTGCACGGGTTTCTGCCGGATCCAGAGGTCAAAAGCTGGGTGCGGAGGCTGGCCCGGCAACCGGCCCGCGATGAGCATAAGCAATTTGCGGCTTGGCTGCGCCTTGTGGTCTGCGACGTGCTGGCCAACGGTCAGCGACGCCTACGCAACGGGGAGCTGGAGGATGCGCTGATTCGGGCCTACCGGGTGCTTGAGATGCTCGGTCAGATACAGCTCTTTGACGTGAAGCTTGATTCCTCGGCCTTGCCAGAGTCCGACCCGTGTATTCAACGGTTCCAGAATTCACTGCGGGCGAAAGACGAGCGGCCGCTGGCGAAGGCCAGACAGGCTGGCCGCCTGGAAGCCTCTCGGGAAAAGGCCGCGCGACTGCTGCAATGGCAGGGCAACCCCCTGGGCGAAAAGCTGCTCGGGGCGGCCAACCTGTTCAGCCTTGGCACCCGGCGCAATCAGAGCATTCTCAACCATGAATTTGATGCCCAGGCTCCCAACCCCGATGCTTTGCGACAGATGTATGCCGAACTGGAACGCCTGCTGCTCTTTGATGATGAAGCCGCCGCTGAGCGCCTGAAGAGAGCCCGTTGGCTGAGCTTTGAGGCCGGTGGCCCGACAGTCTGACACACGTTATGCCTACCCTGTACGTCACCGAGCCGGGAGCGGTGGTGCGCCGCTCGGCCGGTTCCATTGTGGTCACGCTTGACGAAGACCCCGACGGGCCTGGCCCGCTGCCCGAACGCCGGCGGCGGCTGATTGAGGTTGAACCCCACCGGCTGGAACTCATCGCCCTCTTGGGCCGGGTGCATATCACCGCGGATGCAACCCAGCTTTGCCTTGAGCAGGGCATTGCTGTTGCCTGGTTCCGGGCCAACGGCGACTTTGTGGGCCGTCTGGTGCCCGAGCTGTCGCGGACGGCAGACCTGCGGCTGGCGCAGTTCCGTATGGGCACCGACGAACGGCAGGCGCTCCCGCTAGCCCAGACCTTTGTGGCGGCCAAGCTCCACAACGCCGCCGGGGTGCTGACCGCTCTGCGCTCCAACCGCCGTGGCGAGCCGGCCTTGGGCCGGGCGATTAGCGACCTCAAGACGCTGGCAGATACGGTTTCGGAGGCGTCCAGCCGGGATGTCTTGATGGGTTTTGAGGGCGATGCCGCCCGGCGCTATTTTTCGGGGCTGAGGCTTGGCTTTACCGGCGACATTGACTTTACGGGCCGTGCCCGCCGGCCGCCGCCCGACCCGGCCAACGCCCTGCTGTCCTTTGGCTATGTCCTGCTGGCCAACGCCTTGTCCAGCCTGCTGGAAGCGCGCGGTTTTGACCCCTATCTCGGCTTTATGCACACCGTCCGCTCCGGTCGTCCCAGCCTGGCGCTTGACCTGCTTGAAGAGCTGCGTCATCCGGTCGTGGACCGCTTTGTGCTGCGGACGTGCAACCTGCGCCGGTTGCGCCCCGGGCATTTCGAGGCCGACCAGGAGCGGGGCGGGGTGCGGCTGACACGCGAGGGGCTGCGAACCTTCTTCCGCGCTTGGGAGGCGTTCATGGACGCCCCCCTGCCGGGGATTGAGGAGGACATTTGCCCGGAGGACCTGATCCGCCGCCAGGCTGACCGCCTGGCCGGCCATGTACGCGGCCATGAGCCTTACCGGCCCGTGCTGCTGCGCCACACATGAGGAGATAGCTGATGCTCCATTTTGTGGTGTGCTATGATATTACGAGCGATCAACGCCGCCGTCATGTGGCCGAATGCCTGGATGCCTACGGTGATCGTGTGCAGGACAGTGTGTTCGAGATGGTGGTTGACCGCGCGCTCTTTGACAGATGTATCTCAGAGTTATCCGGTCTGATTGACCCGACCGAGGACACCGTGGCGGCCTACCGCTTGTGCGCCGCCTGCGAGAAAGAGCGGTTGTATCTTGGTCTGGGCCAGCAGGCCGAGCGAGTCGGTGAGGAGGATGTCTTCATCGTTTGAGCGGCAGTCGTAACCCCCGCCGGCCTGGAAAACCTGCGGGAGTTACGAAACCGGGGAAGCGTATGAAATCGCTGGGATTTTACATCCTCCGTCGCAGCGAGAACCGCCCGATCAGACGGCGGAGGCCGTCCCGGTCGGGCGGTTACGAAAACCGCCGGGGTAAGCGCTTGTCAGAGAAGGAGAATTGTGGTAGAGGTGTTTAGTTCGTTGCCCCGCTTCGTAGGGGATTGAAACGCTCCCACGGCTTCAGCAATCTTGGGAATCTGTCGCGTAGATGGTTTAGTTCGTTGCCCCGCTTCGTAGGGGATTGAAACCTTGAGCGCCACAAACCAAGCCGCTTCGAACTCCTCCCAGTTTAGTTCGTTGCCCCGCTTCGTAGGGGATTGAAACGACCCTCCTTTGACAACTTTTCCCCAGAGATATTCCGTTTAGTTCGTTGCCCCGCTTCGTAGGGGATTGAAACTTATTCATCCTTGTCCTCCCCGTTCACCCATGTGCTCGTTTAGTTCGTTGCCCCGCTTCGTAGGGGATTGAAACTTGTTGGTTTCGCCACCTCTGCTTTTCATGAATACAGTCTACAAGTTTAGTTCGTTGCCCCGCTTCGTAGGGGATTGAAACCTGCTTGCATTCTGCCTCTGGGGGGTTTATACTGACCATGGTTTAGTTCGTTGCCCCGCTTCGTAGGGGATTGAAACCTGGCCCACGGACATGACTGCCCGCTGAACTCCGTCACGGAGGTTTAGTTCGTTGCCCCGCTTCGTAGGGGATTGAAACTTTTTCACCTCCTCGTAGTTTGCCAGAAACTTCTCTCTGGGTTTAGTTCGTTGCCCCGCTTCGTAGGGGATTGAAACGTCTCCTCCTTGCGTTGGTCCTTGATCCACAGGCGAATGCGTGTTTAGTTCGTTGCCCCGCTTCGTAGGGGATTGAAACTTGGCCTGGCTGGCATCATGTTCACGCCCATCACGGGTGTGAGTTTAGTTCGTTGCCCCGCTTCGTAGGGGATTGAAACGCAATCGGTTCTGCTGGGAGAACATCGCCGAGCGGAAGAATGTTTAGTTCGTTGCCCCGCTTCGTAGGGGATTGAAACCCTGCGGATCATGCAGCGATGGGCACAATCGGGCCACGATGGTTTAGTTCGTTGCCCCGCTTCGTAGGGGATTGAAACGATCGTGACCAGATTACCGGCCCGGGTGACAGACCCCAAAGGTTTAGTTCGTTGCCCCGCTTCGTAGGGGATTGAAACAGGATGTAGTCCTGTAGCCCGTTGCCTACATTTTTGGTGTAGCGTTTAGTTCGTTGCCCCGCTTCGTAGGGGATTGAAACGGTCGAACAGCAGTTAGCCCCGGGCGAAAAGGCTGCCTATGAGTTTAGTTCGTTGCCCCGCTTCGTAGGGGATTGAAACCGTCATTGCTTTTCGTTCCTCCATCATTGGCTCCTTTAGTTTAGTTCGTTGCCCCGCTTCGTAGGGGATTGAAACACGAGACGGTCCTCTGGCTGCCTCGGTGATCCTGGTGGCGGTTTAGTTCGTTGCCCCGCTTCGTAGGGGATTGAAACGCTTTATACACAAGCACGTCCATCACGATTGAGGCGACTGTTTAGTTCGTTGCCCCGCTTCGTAGGGGATTGAAACAGTGATTCTCTCTTGGCTGAATCCTCAAGGATGACCCCATGTTTAGTTCGTTGCCCCGCTTCGTAGGGGATTGAAACCACAACGATATCCGCGGCCAAGCCCTGCATATGCTTGCTATGTTTAGTTCGTTGCCCCGCTTCGTAGGGGATTGAAACCATCCGGGTCCTCATAATCCGCCTCATTGTAGATATCCTTGAGGTTTAGTTCGTTGCCCCGCTTCGTAGGGGATTGAAACCAATTGCCCCATCGCTTTTACGGATGGCAAACAGCCTGTTGTTTAGTTCGTTGCCCCGCTTCGTAGGGGATTGAAACTTAACGAGGTGCTTGCCCCGCAAGCCCGCCGGATTTTGAGCTAAGTTTAGTTCGTTGCCCCGCTTCGTAGGGGATTGAAACGCAACTATCTTCAAAGCTTGGGTTTGTTCCCCAAGCTCCGTTTAGTTCGTTGCCCCGCTTCGTAGGGGATTGAAACGATAAGAATGACAGGCTTCTTAATTTTAGGCATAGCGGTGTTTAGTTCGTTGCCCCGCTTCGTAGGGGATTGAAACACGGTAAAGTGCTCTACGATCTCAACCAGGCGGGTCCGTTTAGTTCGTTGCCCCGCTTCGTAGGGGATTGAAACTGTATACCAATTCCGAGCGCCTTCTTGCAGATCCTGCCTGCGTTTAGTTCGTTGCCCCGCTTCGTAGGGGATTGAAACGCGATGCAACCCCGGTGCCGGGCGGATACAACTTCTCTATTAGTTTAGTTCGTTGCCCCGCTTCGTAGGGGATTGAAACGGCTGAGCCGTAGCGTCCTGCCCTCTACCACCTTCTGCGTTTAGTTCGTTGCCCCGCTTCGTAGGGGATTGAAACTGCCACATCCAGTTACTCCTTGGCGGAGGGGGACTCTGCCTGTTTAGTTCGTTGCCCCGCTTCGTAGGGGATTGAAACCCGCTCGTGTGATTTTTGCACCCGCCACTATGAAAGCCGGTCGTGGTTTAGTTCGTTGCCCCGCCTGGTAGGAGATTGAAACAGCCCGAGTGATATGGCGTCACCCGGGCTTTTCTATGTTTAGTTCGTTGCCCCGCCTGGTAGGAGATTGAAACCGTCGGCAACCTTGCCAATACGGACGCGCAACAGCCCGGGTGATATGTTTAGTTCGTTACCCCGCCTGGTAGGGGATTGAAACCAAACCGCTCCAGGACGCCCTGGAGCAAGAACGAAAGGAGAGAACATGAATGATTTCTGGGAAGGAACCCTCGCGCTGATTGGGGCACTGATCGGGCATCTTGTGGACACGGCTGTGGCTGATCAGGACCAGGACAACGATCACACGGAAGATCAGGGGAAAGGAGAGTAGCGCCTGTCAGCAAAGTTTAGTTCGTTGCCCCGCCTGGTAGGAGATTGAAACCGTCGGCAACCTTGCCAATACGGACGCGCAACAGCCCGGGTGATATGTTTAGTTCGTTGCCCCGCCTGGTAGGAGATTGAAACCGTCGGCAACCTTGCCAATACGGACGCGCAACAGCCCGGGTGATATGTTTAGTTCGTTGCCCCGCCTGGTAGGAGATTGAAACCCAACCGCTCGCAGGACGCCCTGGAGCAAGAACGAAAGGAGAGAACATGAGTGATTTCTGGAAAGTAGTCCTTGGGGGGAGTGGAGCACTTCTCGGGTATATTATTGACAAGACTCTTGAGGAGAAGCAGGACCAGGACAACGAGCCCGGCCAGATCGAAGATCACACGGAGGATCAGGGGAAAAGAGAGTAAGTGGTTTAGTTCGTTGCCCCGCCTGGTAGGAGATTGAAACCGTCGGCAACCTTGCCAACACGGACGCGCAACAGCCCGGGTGATATGTTTAGTTCGTTGCCCCGCCTGGTAGGGGATTGAAACCCAATCGCTCGCAGGACGCCCTGGAGCAAGAACGAAAGGAGAGAACATGAATGATTTCTGGAAAGTAACCCTTGGGGGGGGTGGAGAACTTCTCGGGTATATTATTGACAAGATTCTTGAGGAGAAGCAGGACCAGGACAACGAGCCCGGCCAGGAAGATCACACGGAGGATCAGGGGAAAGGAGAGTAAGTGGTTTAGTTCGTTGTCCCGCCTGGTAGGAGATTGAAACCCAACCGCTCGCAGGACGCCCTGGAGCAGGAACGAAAGGAGAGAACATGAGTGATTTCTGGAAAGTAGTCCTTGGGGGGGGTGGAGAACTTCTCGGGTATATTATTGACAAGACTCTTGAGGAGAAGCAGGACCAGGACAACGAGCCCGGCCAGGAAGATCACACGGAGGATCAGGGGAAAGGAGAGTAAGTGGTTTAGTTCGTAGCCCCGCCTGGTAGGAGATTGAAACCGTCGGCAACCTTGCCAACACGGACGCGCAACAGCCCGGGTGATATGTTTAGTTCGTAGCCCCGCCTGGTAGGAGATTGAAACCCAACCGCTCGCAGGACGCCCTGGAGCAGGAACGAAAGGAGAGAACATGAGTAATTTCTGGGAAGGAACCCTCGCGCTGATTGGGGCACTGATCGGGCATATTGTGGACACGGCTGTGGCTGATCAGGACCAGGACAACGATCACACGGAAGATCAGGGGAAAGGAGAGTAGCGCCTGTCAGTAAAGTTTAGTTCGTAGCCCCGCCTCGTAGGGGATTGAAACCCAACCGCTCCAGGACGCCCTGGAGCAAGAACGAAAGGAGAGAACATGAATGATTTCTGGAAAGTAACCCTCGCGCTGATTGGGGCACTGATCGGGCATCTTGTGGACAGGGCTGGGGCTGATCAGGACCAGAACAACCCTCACACGGAAGATCAGGGGAAAGGGGAGTAGCGCCTGTCAGTAAAGTTTAGTTCGTAGCCCCGCCTCGTAGGGGATTGCAACCCAACCGCTCCAGGACGCCCTGGAGCAAGAACGAAAGGAGAGAACATGAATGATTTCTGGAAAGTAACCCTCGCGCTGATTGGGGCACTGATCGGGCATCTTGTGGACAGGGCTGGGGCTGATCAGGACCAGAACAACCCTCACACGGAAGATCAGGGGAAAGGGGAGTAGCGCCTGTCAGCAACGTTTAGTTCGTAGCCCCGCCTCGTAGGGGATTGCAACCAAACCGCTCCAGGACGCCCTGGAGCAAGAACGAAAGGAGAGCACATGAGTGATTTCTGGAAAGTAACCCTCGCGCTGCTGATTTGGGCACCGACATATCCCTGGCTGGCCTATGCTGGCCGGAGGGAGGAGGAAGGGGGAGGTAAACAATGAGAGCAATACTGGTGGGGCTTGCTGTTGCCGCCGTGGTGGCCGTTCTGGTGTATAGATGGCGCAGGTGGCGGCTCTCACAGCAATGGCCGGGGTGCGTGATCTATGCTCTATGGTGGTGTTTTGCCAGCCGGATGAGGCGCGGACCGCACTCACAGCAATGGCCGGGGTGCGTGATCTATGCTCCCCGGCGTAAGCTGGAGGCCGCGATTGATGCTGCTGACCAGGGCCTGCCTGGCCAGGAAGAAGGCGCGGGTCCTGACCCCAGAAGAAAAGCCCCGTAGGGTTTAGTTCGTTGCCCCGCCTGGTAGGGGACTCTTTTGCACCCGGATGTGGTTAAGGAAGGCGGCCCTGTTGTGCCTGAGGAGCCGGAAGAGGGTCCTGTTGAGCCGGAAGAGCCAGAAGCTTTAAGTGCTTTTTCTTTAGAGGCTCCCCTTCCTGACTCTACGCAGTCGGGGATAGGGCTTATTCTGAGGATGGGCTTGTGAGCCTGCTGACATGAGAACACATTTAGGGTAGTCACTATGATCACAGGAGTGAATCAGGTATGTATGACTCTGTTTGTAATGGTACAAAAGATTGCCACTGTCTGGAGTGCAGCGCGCAGGTCGGATGAGTGGAGCGTTATCCAACGGGGATTCCGGGCCGTGGCTCAACGCCTCGGGCGACCTCAACCTGCACCGCACAGTATTTGAACTCGGGGATTTTACCATACGGGTCCAATGCCTCGTTGGTGAGCAGGTTGGCCGCGGCTTCCTGGTAGCAGAACGGCATGAAAATCTCACCGCGCCTCATGCCACGGTCGGCCCGGGCAAAAGCGATGAGCGCCCCGCGACGCGAGACGACCCGCAGCAACTCGCCCTCCCCCCCGTCAAGGGCGGCCAGGTCATCGGGATGAATGTTAATCACCGGCTGGGGTTCAATCGCGTCCAGCACACTCGAGCGGCGGGTCATCGCCCCGGTATGCCAGTGCTCCAGCTGGCGGCCGGTGATGAGGACATAGGGGAACTCCTTGTCCGGCAGTTCGTCGGCGCTGATCAGCCGGGCCGGTACAAAACGGCCCCGCCGGCTGGGGGTGGGGAAGTCGTCTTGAAAAACAATGGGCTGGCCGGGGTCATCGTCGCTGGCACACGGGTAGGTGACAGAGTCGTGCCGCTCCAGCCGCTCCCAGCTGATCCCGCCGATGCTGGGCATGACTTGGCGCATCTCGGCAAACACGCTCTGTACATCAGGGTAGTGCCAGTCCAGACCTAGTCGCCGGGCGATGTCCTGGATGATGTCCAGGTCCTGGCGGGCCGCGCCCGGCGGGTCCAGCGCCCGGCGGCCCAACTGCACCCGGCGGTCGGTATTGGTGAAGCTGCCGGTCTTCTCTGGAAAGGCCGAGGCCGGCAGCACTACGTCGGCAAAGGCGGCGGTTTCAGTCAGAAACAGGTCTTGCACCACCAGATGATCGAGCGTGGCCAGGGCGTGGCGGGCGTGGTGCAGGTTGGGGTCTGACATGGCCGGATTTTCGCCCACGATGTACATGCCGTGCAGGCTGCCGCCCAGAATCGCGTTCATGATCTCGACGACGGTCAGCCCCGGCTTGTCGTCGAGGCGGGCCTGCCACAGGTACTCAAACTGCTGCCGGGCGGCCGCGTCGTCCACCGGCTGGTAGTCGGGAAAGACCATTGGAATCAGCCCGGCGTCGGACGCGCCCTGCACATTATTCTGGCCGCGCAGGGGGTGCAGGCCGGTGCCGGGTCGGCCGACCTGGCCGGTCAGCAGGGCCAGGGCGATCAGACACCGGGCGTTGTCGGTGCCGTGGACATGCTGCGAGACGCCCATACCCCAGAAGATCATCGCTCCCGAGGCGGTGGCGTAGCGGCGGGCTACCTCACGGATGGTGGCCGCCTCAATGCCGCAGACCGCGGCCATGTCTTCGGGGCTGAAGCCGGCCACATTGTGGCGCAGCAGCTCAAAGTCTTCGGTGCGCTGTTCGACAAACGCGGTGTTGACCAGCCCCTCGTCAATGATGGTGTGGAGCATGGCGTTCAGCAGTGCCACGTCGGTGTCGGGTGTGAACTGGAGATAATAGCCGGCGTGGCGGGCCAGCTCGGTCCGCCGGGGGTCCATGACAATCAGGGTTTTGCCGGCCTTGGCCGCGTTTTTCATAAAAGTGGCGGCGACCGGGTGGTTTTCGGGCGTGTTGGAGCCGATGATGATAATCACCTCGGCCTCGGCCACGTCCTCAACCTGGTTGGAGACCGCGCCCGAGCCGATGCCTTCAAGCAGGGCGGCGACCGACGAGGCGTGGCACAGGCGGGTGCAGTGATCGACATTATTGGTGCCAAAGCCGGTCCGTACCAATTTCTGAAACAGATAGGCTTCTTCGTTGCTGCCCTTGGCCGAGCCAAAACCGGCCAGGGCCTGGCCGCCCTGGGTATCGCGGATTTTCTTGAGACCGGCCGCAGCCACGTCAAGGGCTTCGTCCCAGTCGGCTTCGCGGAAGACGGCCTGCCAGTTGTCCGGGTCAAGGTCCGACCCGGCAGACTTGGGCACGCCGGGCTTGCGGATCAGGGGGCGTGTCAAACGGTGGGGGTGATGCACATAGTCAAAGCCAAAGCGGCCTTTGACGCACAGCCGGCCGTGGTTGGCCGGCCCGTCGCGGCCGGTGACGTACAGAATTGAGTTGTCCTTGACATGGCAGGTCAGCAGACAGCCCACCCCGCAGTAGGGACACACCGAATCAACGCTTTTGTCCGGCTCCAGCAGCTCCACGCCGCCGGCCACCGCCAGTGCGCCGGTCGGGCAAGCCTGGACACACTCGCCGCAGCCGACGCACGAGCTGTGGCCCATCGGGTCGGCCAAGTCAAACACAATAGCCGCCGCGCTGCCGCGGCCGGCATAGCCGATCACGTCGTTGACCTGCTCTTCACGGCAGGCGCGCTGACAGCGGGTACACTGGATGCAGGCGTCGAGGTTGACGGCTATGGCCGGGTGGGACAGGTCCGCGGCCGGCTGCTGACGGCGCAGAAAGCGTGGCCGGCCCACCTCCAGCTTGTCGGCCCACAGGTCGAGCTCGGACGCGCGCGTATACGGCGTGTCGGCCACATCGGCTCGGAGCAATTCCAGGACCAGGTGCTGCGAATGGCGCGCCCGCTCGCTGTGACTCGATACCTCCATGCCGTCGGTCGGTGTTCGGCAGCACGACGCCGCTAACGGCCGCTCACCGCTGATTTCCACCACACACACCCGGCAGTTGCCGTCGGGCCGCAGGCCGTCGGTGTAACACAGGTGGGGAATCTCGACCCCGTAGCGCTGGGCGGCCTTGAGGATGGTCTCGCCGGGCCGGGCGTCAAGCGTCCGTCCGTCCAGGGTGAAGCTCGTCCGTCCGTCCGTATTGTGAGAGGTGCCAGCCATCAGGAAAGCTCCTGGGGAAAGTAGGTGATGACGCTGCGCAGGGGGTTGGGTGCGGCCTGGCCCAGCCCGCAGATCGAGGCGTCGGCCATGACTTGGGCCAGGTCTTCAAGCAGGTCGGTGTCCCAGCGGTCCTGCTTCATCAGGCCGGCGGCTTTTGCCGTACCGACCCGGCACGGCGTACACTTGCCGCACGACTCGTGGGCAAAGAAGCGCATGGCGTTGAGGGCCGCGGCCCGGGCGCTGTCTTTGTCCGACAGGACGATGATGGCGGCCGAGCCGATGAAACAGCCGTAGGGCTGGAGGGTATCGAAATCGAGCGGCTCGTCGGCCAGCCTGGCCGGCAGAATGCCGCCCGAGGCCCCGCCGGGGAAATAGCCGTACAGTTCGTGGCCGGGCAACATGCCGCCGCAGTACTCGTCAATCAGTTCACGCAGGGTGATGCCGGCCGGGGCGCGGTGGACGCCGGGCCGGCTGACCCGCCCGCTGACCGAAAAAGAGCGCAGCCCGGTGCGCCCGTTGCGCCCCTGGCCGGCAAACCAGGCCGGGCCTTTTTCGACAATATCGCGCACCCAGAACAGGGTCTCAAAATTATGCTCCAGGGTCGGGCGGCCAAACAGCCCGACCTCGGCCACATACGGCGGTCGCAGCCGCGGCATCCCACGCTTGCCCTCAACAGACTCGATCATGGCCGACTCTTCGCCGCAGATGTAGGCACCCGCTCCCCGGCGGACATGGAACCGGGGCAGGGGCGCGGGCGGGTCGGCCCTCAGGGCGGCGATGCTGTCCTTGATGACCTGGATGCAGGCCGGGTATTCGTCACGGATGTAGATGTAGACCTCGCTGATGCCGACCGCCCAGCAGGCGATCAGCAGCCCTTCCAGAAAGCGGTGCGGGTCGCGCTCCATATAATAGCGGTCTTTGAATGTCCCCGGCTCGCCCTCGTCGATATTGACCGCCAGCAGCCGGGGAGCGGGGTAGCCGCGGACAATGCGCCATTTGCGGCCGGTCGGAAAACCCGCCCCCCCCCAGGCCGCGCAAGCCGGCCTCGTCCAGGGCCGTGATGACCGACTCGACCGTGCGCTCGCCGGCCACGCCGGCCCGCAGGAGCCGATACCCGCCGTCCTGTGTATACGCCTGATAGTCTCTGACGGTGGTCGGGGCCGGGCAGGCCGTGGCCCGCCGGCCGACAGCGTCCTGCACCTTGTCCGGGGTGGCCTGAGCGATGGGATTCTGGCAGACAATGACTGCCGGGGCGGCCTCACAGCGGCCCACGCACGGCACGCGCTGGACCCGGACGCCCCCGCCGAGGCGGCCGGGCAGAGCCGCCAGCAGCGCCGGCGCGCCGGCCAGCTCACAACTGACCGAATCGCACACCCGGACGGTCAGGGCCGGCGGCGGGGTCTCGTTCTCTTTGACCACATCAAAATGGTGGTAAAAGCTGGCCACCTCGTAGACCTCAACCGGGGCCAGCCGCATCTCCGCGGCCAGGGCAACGAGATGGGCCGCCGACAGGTAGCCGTAGTGGTCCTGAATGGTATGCAGGTGCTCAATCAGCAGATCGCGCCGGCGGGGTGCGCTGCCGAGCAGGCTTTGGACCTCGGCCAGAGCCTGGGGGTCGGCCGCCCGGCCCCTGGCTCTGGCGCGCCCGCTCCGGGGGCGTCTGCGGCGGCTGTCTTGTTCCATGCTGGTGCCCGACATGTTGAATTGTCCCGGCACTATACCCATTTGGGGCCGGGCCAACAAGGATGCTGGGAACGGCTGAAGAATCGGCTATAATAAAGGCTCAGGATGAAGGTTGACTGAAACATGACCCCAGGGCCAGCCCTTCGGGCCGCCGCGGGTTTCCCGCCGGCCTGAGCGTCGCGGCGCTCACCGTGGCCGGCTGGCCGGCAGCCCCCGCGCAACCACAGCAGACAAGAAAGGATCGGCCTATGACACGCTTTGGGATGCAGCTCGAACCTCGGTTTGGCTTGAAGGTAAGGAACGTGTCGCCTTCCTGTCGGTCTGATGACATGCTGGGATGCTGGAGCGCTTCAGCCAGTCAGGTCGTACCGCTGCTGGCCTAGGTCGCTATGGATATGCTGCACGCCATCGGACCGGGCTCCTGGCTGTGGGCGCTCCTGCCCATAGCCGTGACCGGCCTGCTTGATGTAGTCCAACGCTGCGCCCTGGGCCGGCTTCACCTGCGGCTCGCCAAAACCGCGGCCCGATGGGACGACGCGGTTGTCGAGGCGCTCCGCGGGCCGCTCAGCCTGCTGGTGTGGGTAGTCGGCCTGGGGCTGGCCGCTGAGTTGGGCTGGGGCCGGGCCGGTGTGATAGAACTGCTCGCCCCGCTGCGGGTGGTCGGCATTGTCAGCGCCCTGACCTGGTTTGTGGTCCGGCTGGTCAGCCTGCTGGAAGTCGTGGTCGTCGCTCAGAGCCGGCAGACCGGCGCGCCCTGGGAGCGGGCCACGCTTGACGCGATTGCCAGGCTGCTGCAGGTGTTGGCGTGTGTGGCGGCCGGCCTGGTGGTGCTTCAGACCCTCGGCCTCAGCGTGTCGGGGGTCCTGGCCTTTGGCGGTATCGGCGGCCTGGCGGTCGGCTTTGCGGCCAAAGACCTGCTGGCCAACTTCTTCGGCAGTCTGATGATCTACTTCGACCGGCCGTTTGCGGTCGGTGACTGGGTCCGCTCCCCCGACCGCGAGATTGAGGGCACGGTTGAACACATCGGCTGGCGGCTGACCCTGATTCGGACCTTTGACAAACGCCCGCTGTATGTGCCGAACGCGGTCTTCTCCACGATCAGCGTTGAAAATCCGTCCCGGATGCACAACCGGCGCATCTACGAAACGGTTGGCATCCGTTACCAGGACGTCAACAAAATGGCCGCCATCGTGGCCGATGTCGAACGCATGTTGCGCGACCATCCAGATATTGAACAGCGGGAGCTGACGATGGTCAATTTCACTACCTTTGCCCCGTCGTCGCTGGACTTCTTCGTCTACACCTTCACCCGCACGACCGACTGGGCCACCTTCCATCAGGTCAAGCAAGATGTGCTGCTGCGGATTATCGGCATTATTGAAGACCACGGGGCAGAGATTCGCCTTTCCGACCTCAACCCTGCACCTGGCCGATGGCTCTGCCCCCGCGCCGCGCCATTCAGTAGCCGCAGCTGTGCCCCAATCTGTGGCCGCAGCTCGGGCCGGCGCGGTCTCCCCGCTTGAAAAACGGCCCGGCTTGCAGGACGGTCACGGAAACAGCCGCTCCGAGTGCGGTTGACCCGGTTCTGCTGTGGTTTCCATGCGAACCGGCCGCGTGGCATCTCTGGGCAACAGCAAGGCGTCCGTGCAGGAACCCGGCCGTCTCCCCCGTGCCGTTGTCCACCAGTTCTCCCACGGATTCGCGGTGCTGGTGAGCCTGCCTGCCCGGTCCAGGAGGACAAGCCGTGACGATTCCGCCTGGCCAGCCTCGCAGTCTCTGGCAAAAATCTGGACGATCCTGCCGTCCACGACGCCGCCGGCCTGCTCCGTTTGGAGGTCAAAGTGTGGCTCCAGGCGGCTCCAGAACCAGGAGGCTGGAGCACGCGCATTTTGCGACAGGCGCGGCGGCTCCTCCGACCAGAGCATGAAGGCTTTATGATGCCCGCTGGGGGAGGGCCAGGGTGCGGTTTCGAAGTAAATGTTCTCAAAATCTGCTGTGATGCCAATAGCGTTCGCGAAATGCGTGATCCCGAACATCCGGCGGAACAACTCGGCGTGATTCTTGAAGTGCGTGTTGTCACTTTTCCAGAAGAGCGTCTCCCGCACGCCTCGCGCACGACTCAAGCGGAGATACTCGTAGGAGTTGACTAGGCCGTCAAGATTGACGACCGGAAACCGAGAGTAGTAGCCGACGATGCCGGCATCCCATGAACCGATGATACTGCCCTCGGGCAGGATGCGGTTCAGCAGCAGCGTGCCGGCATAGGCAGAGGGAACCCAGCCCCATCTGTCGCGTTGACGCAGCTCGTCAACGTACCTGCGTGGAGAGGAGAAATCAGCAGTGGTGAAGAGCAACCCCGCAGTAGCAGCCAGAACGCCTGTCTTCAACACGGCCGCCACCCGCGGCATTCTCGGGCCGAGGACCCAGCGGATGACAGACACGGCAATGTAACAGCGCACGGGGACAAGCAGCGTTGTCAGCAGATACGCCGGGACGTAATACCAGCGACTTATTCCAACAAGGCCAGGATGCAGCGTCAGTACGCTCAGACTGAATTGGGCGAGATGCCCTGCGGCCAGACCGAGCAGGCCGACCAGAAAGACCAGCACCCCCCAGTCCCTGGGGTTGTTGCAACGCCAGTAGACCCCCCAGACCAACGCAAAATAGACACCGACTTCCAGGGCCACCCCCAGTTCCCCATCAAAAAACTCGATTGCCCTGACGGCTTGGAAGTTCTGGACGAAGCTGTAGCCGTCCTCCTGCTCCCAGAGCGCCTGTGAGAGGGCTTGTTTGGTGGCACCGCTCACGGGGACGAGGCCGCCGAAGACGAGGCCGTTGTAGGCACAGTACAGCAGGAGCCCCGCGCCCGCACCGAGCAGCGGGGGGAAGGCGGCCAGACAGGACATGGAACGAAGGTGGCCAGACAGGAGAGGTCCATGCGGTCTGGTGCGCCCCGCCCATTCGATGCCGCACAAGGCTCCGGTCGTTGCCAGCGAAATGGCAACGTATTCCAAACGCGCCCACGGCAGGACAAAAACCACCCCGGTCAGCGCCCACCGCCACCGCAGCGGATTCCGCGCAAACAGCCCGAGCGTCACAAAGAGCAGCCCCAGCAGGAAAGCGGCCGCGGCCGCCTCAAGTCCCAGCAAGAGGCCGCGGTAGCGATAGAGCATCGGGAGCATGGCAAACAGCACGACCCAGGGCAGGTGTGCCAGGCGGGCGGCCAGCACAATCAGGGCCACCGCCCCGGCGATCAGCATGATTTCCATGCTCTTGATGGCGAACAGGGCGGTGTCCGGGTCGCAGAGCCAGTAGACTGGGGTGAGGAGGAGCAGCCACAGCGGATGATAGCCGTTGGTCCGGGTAATACCGCCGTCGAAGGTGGAGAAGTGGCCGTCGGCCAGGTTCTTCGCTATCTGGAAATAGTAGAAGGCGTCATCCGAGTAGGCCGTAATCACGTTGGGCAGGTCAAAGCGCCAGAGCATGTACCCGGCGAATGCCGTGCCGTAGGCCAGGATGCCGAGCAGAAACAGGCCGAGCGGCAGATGCCGTGCCGTGCGGTGGGTGGAGACCGCGGTGAGCAGGGAGGAGGCCAGGGCTGTGATGCGGGCGGTCATCGTCGTTGGGCTGGGAACGCGCCGGTCTCCACACGCCGGCGCGTCTGCGGGGCATCCGAGGGGGCGGGCCGGATGTGTGGCCGACCGGGCCTTGAGTGCCCCGCGTCCTGATTCAGCTGGTACAGATGTCCTGGTTGTGTGTCAGGTAGTCCAGCAGGGTTTCTGCGGCCCACTGATGGCCGGCGGGGTTCCAGTGGCCGTCATGAGGCCAGTGGGCCTCCTCCGGCGCGGCACCCTGGCGGGTCATGTGAGCGTGCATGCTGATGATGGGAATCCCTGCTGCGTCAGCCATCGGTCTCAAAAGAGCCGAACGACGGTCCTGTTCGTTGTCTGTCCACCACTGGTAAGGCATAATCAGCAGCGTGAAACCGTCACGGTCGGCGCGGTGCTTGAACTCGGCCAAGGCGAAAGCGGTGAATGCCAGGGCCTCTTTGAACACCGGCGGAGGGTCTTCCGCAATAAATTCGTCGGCCCCTTCTATGCTCCCCAGATCTCCGAGAGGTCGCCAGTCCCCGAACGCGGCCCTGTAGCGGGGGGATACGCTCTTGAGCCGTTCCAATCGCGTGTGCCAGGGAGACGGATAGTGGAGGAAGTGCCGAAGCCGGCGGTCCAGTTGACGGAGGAATCTGGATTTTCTTCTCAGGAACACCCGTATCCGGCCGAATCTGGATTGCGCCTGGAGAGTATTCCATTCCGGCTCAGGGTCGGGCGGCAACAGCCTGATCCTTCCGTCCGGGCTTCTGTCGGCATACTGATATGGCAGCCGGTCCGGCCCCCAGCCCTTTGTCACTGTTGACAGGAGTCTGGAATTGTCTACCAGGTCGTTGTGAACAAAGACCAGGACCACCAGCTTCGGATTCAGCCGCCGTGCGTATGCGTTGTAGAGCGCCAGTTGATTGATCTGCCCGGTAGCGCTCATGCCGAAGGCTGAGGTGGTCACATCCAGATGGGGCAATGCTCGGGCAGCGAGGGCTTCGAGCCGGACCTGGAATTTGTCAGCAACAGGCACTTCTGCGGCTTCTACGAAGGAGTCGCCGATTATGGAGATGTGACAACTCGTGGCGGCTCGCTCCGGGCTGACGGGTTCGCGGTCGAGAAAGCCTAAGCTGTTGGCCCGGGACACAGTCCAGAAATCGAGCCCGTTCGTGTGGCGGACTTCCGCGTTGGGTTCGATCACAAAGCCCACACCTGGGACGAAGCGCATGGGCCGCTGCGAGGCCATGAACGGTATCGTCAGCCAGGAGTAGAGTTCTCTGGCAATCAGAATCCCGGCGACACCGGCGATGGCCAACACGACATTCCAGCCGGCCACTCGCAATATGCGCCGGGGGGGATTGTTCATTGCAACACTTCATCCAAGGATTGGCACTATTCCACCTCACGGTAATCTACCGAATCTATAAGCGGCTGTACAGCCGAGACAGCCCGAGGCGGCAGCCTGGGCCTTGGGCGTGGATGATCGGCCCTCAGCCCTCGCCCAGGCTGGGTGACGTGTGCCGCGCGTTCGACCGGCAACACCCCCCGGTAACGCCACAGGTTGACCGGCCGGCTGGTACGGTGGCCTGCTTCAGCCGGTGCAGATCGCCTGGTTGTGTGTCAGGTAGTCCAGCAGGGTTTCTGCGGCCCACTGATGGCCGGCGGGGTTCCAGTGGCCGTCATGAGGCCACCGGATCTCATGCGGTGCGGCACCCTGGTGGGCCATGTAGTTGTGCATGCTGATGATGGGAATCCCTGCTGCGTCAGCCATCGGTCTCAAAAGAGCCGCATGACGGTCCTGTTCGTTGTCTGTCCAGCCGTGGTAAGGCATAATCAGCAGCGTGAAGCCGTCACGGTCGGCGCGGTGCTTGAACTCGGCCAAGGCGAAAGCGGTGAATGCCAGGGCCTCTTTGAACACCGGTGGAGGGTCTTCCGCAATAAATTCGTCGGCCCTGTCTACGCTCCCCGAATCTCTGAGAGGTCGCCAGTCCCCGAACGCGGCCCTGTAGCGGGGGGATAAGCTTTTGAGCCGTTCCCATCGCGTGTACCAGGCAGGTGGGTATTGGAGGAATTGCCGAAGCTGGCGGTCCAACTGACGCAGGAATCTGGATTTTCTTCTCAGGAACACCCGCATCCGGTGGAATCTGGATTGCTGCACCAGGAGGGTATTCCATTCCGGCTCAGGGTCGGGCGGCGACAGCCTGATCCTTCCGTCCGGGCTTCTGTCGGCATACTGATATGGCATCCGGTTCGGCCCCCAGCCCTTTGTCACTGCTGACAGGAGTCTGGAATTGTCCGCAAAATCGTTGTGAACAAAGACCAGGACCACCAGCTTCGGATTCAGCCGCCGCGCGCGTGCGTCGTACAACGCCAGTTGACTGATCTGCCCGGTCCCGCTAATGCCGAAGGCTGAGGTGGTCACGTCCAGATGGGGCAATGCTCGGGCGGCCAGGGCTTCGAGCCGGACCTGAAACTTGTCGGCAACAGGCACTTCTGCGGCTTCCACGAAGGAGTCGCCGATTATGGAGATGTGACAACTCGTGGCGGCTCGCTCCTGGCTGACGGGTTCGCGGTCGAGAAAGCCTAAGCTGTTGGCCCGGGACACAGTCCAGAAATCGAGCCCGTTCGTGTAGCGTACTTCCGCGTTGGGCTCATAAATAGAGCCCACCCTGGGATCGAACAGTCTGGGCAGGTACGGCTGTGTGAACGGCATCGTCAGCCAGAAGTAGAGGTCTCCAGCAATCAGAATCCCGGCTATACCTGCGACAACCAACACGAGATTCCAGCCGACCACTCGCAATATACGCGCGGAGGGGAGGGTTCTCATCATCGCATTTCATCTGTTCGGTTAAGGATGAGCTCCATTTCACCTTCGCACGGGTTCAGGACGGGAGTCTACTGAATCTGTAAGCGGCTGTACAGCCGAGACAGCCCGAGGCGACGGCCCGGGCCGTGGGCATGGATGAGTGGCGTCCAGCCCTTGCCCAGGCTGATGAGATGGTGCCGGGCGTTCGGCCGGCACCACCTTCCGGTACCGCTTTGGCCGGCCGGCGGATAGGGTGGCTGATTCAGCGGGTACAGATGTCCTGGTTGTGTGTCAGGTAGTCCAGCAGGGTTTCTGCGGCCCACTGATGGCCGGTGGGGGTCCAGTGCTGGTCACGAGGCCAGTGGGCCTCATGGGTGCGGCGGCCCTGCCGGGTTATGTGGTCGTGCATGCTGACGATGGGAATTCCCGCGGCGTCAGCCATTGTTCTCAAAAGAGCCGAACGACGGTCCTGGTTGTCTGTCCACCACTGGTAAGGCATAATCAGCAGGGTGAAACCGTCACGGTCAGCGCGGTGCTTGAACTCGGCCAAGGCGAAAGCGGTGAACTCCAGGGCGTCTTTGAACACCGGCGGAGGGCTGGCTGCAAAAAATTGGTTGACTGTGCCCAGCTTCCCCTTATTTTCAGGTCGCCAGTCCCCGAACATGGGGGCGTAGCGGGGATATAGGCTCTTGAGCCGTTCCAATCGCATGGTCCAGGAAAATGCTTGGTCTTGGGGTTGAAAGAATCGCTCAGGCTTGCGGTCCAGCAGATGGAGGAATCTGGATTTTCTTCTCAGGAACGCTCGCAGCCGGTCGAATCTGGATTGTACTTGGAGCGTCCCCAATTCCGGCTCAGGGTCGGGCGGCAGCAGCGTGATCCTTCCGTCCGGGCTTCTGTCGGCATACTGATACGGTAGCCGGTCCGGCCCCCAGCCCTTGACCAGCGTTGTCAGGAGTTGGGAGTTATCCGCAAAATCGTTCTGAACAAAGACCAGGACCACCAGCTTCGGATTCAGCCGCCGTGCGTATTCGTCGTAGAACGCCAGTTGGTTGACCTGCCCGGTACCTCTAATGCCGAAGGCCGAGGTGGTCACGTCCAGATGGGGCACCGCTCGGGCAGCGAGGGCTTCGAGCCGGACCTGGAATTTGTCAGCAACAGGCACTTCTGCGGCTTCTACGAAGGAGTCGCCGATTATGGAGATGTGACAACTCGTGGCGGCTCGCTCCGGGCTGACGGGTTCGCGGTCGAGAAAGCCTAAGCTGTTGGCCCGGGACACAGTCCAGAAATCGAGCCCGTTCGTGTGGCGGACTTCCGCGTTGGGTTCGATCACAAAGCCCACACCTGGGACGAAGTGCATGGGCCGGTGCGAGGCCATGAACGGTATCGTCAGCCAGGAGTAGAGTTCTCTGGCAATCAGAATCCCGGCGACACCGGCGATGGCCAACACGAGGTTCCAGCCGACCACTCGCAATATACGCGGGGGGGGGGGGGGAGAATTCTTGTCATCTTTCACCATCAGAGACTGAGGTCTGGTGTGTATGCGAGGCACATCCTAGGCAAAGGCACCGGCCGTTGCAACGGTCAGAGCGGGGGCAGGATTCTCCCCATTTGCTTTTTGACATGCCGCCCCTCCCCCGCTTTGCGGTTCGGCCGGGACTTTGCTATGAGGGGCGAGGTCCGCGCAGGCTGGACAAACCGGAGAATGGCTTGCCGGGTAGGGGCAGGTCGCCGGCCAACGCGCAGGCGATGCAGTGAGATGAATAGACGGAGGAGGAGCGATTATGCCATCGGCGGAATCTGAACAGGCGAGGGCTATAAAAAAGCATTGGGTGATATCCGCGGACTGCCATGTGCTGGAGCCGCCGGACCTGTGGGAGCGTCGGGTTGCGCCCAAGTTTCGTCATCGGCTGCCCCGCATGGAGCTGGATGACAGGGGCCGCAAGACGCTGGTTGTCGAGGGGCAGCGACCCACCCGGATTCGGGATTTCAGCCTGGAGGGTGATGATCTGGAGCGGGCCAAGGGCGGCAGTTGGGAGGCTGCCAAACGCCACGCCGACCTGGACCGGGACGGCATTGACGCCGAGGTCGTCTACCCCAACCGGGGGCTGCTGATGTGGGCCTCGCCCGACCCCGAGCACCAGACCGAGATGTGTCGGGTGTGGAACGACTGGGCGATTGAGGTCTTTCCGCCGGACCAGAAGCGATCGCTGCCGGTGGCGGCGATTGCGCCCCGGAATGTGGGGGCCGCGGTCAGGGAGGTTGAGCGGGTGGCCAGGCTCGGCTACCGGGTGGTTTTTCTGCCGGTCCAGGTGGCCGACCAGCCGTATAATCTGCCCCTGTACGAGCCGCTGTGGGCGGCGGTGCAGGACGCCGGGCTGCCGGTGAGTTTTCATGTCGGAACGGGCAAGGACCCGCGCACGGCAAGCGGCAACGGCGGGGCGATTCTGAACTATGTGTGGCACGCGCTGTCGACCGCGATTGAGCCGGTGACGCAGCTGTGTGTGTCGGGCGTTTTGCAGCGCTTTCCGGGTCTGCGGTTTGCCACTGTTGAGGCCGGGATCGGCTGGCTGGCGTGGACCCTGTGGGTCATGGATGAGGGCTACCGGAAGCATCATTTCTGGGTTGCGCCCAAGCTGGAGATGCTGCCGAGCGAGTATTTCCGCCGCCAGGGCTATGCCACCTTTCAGGATGACCCGGTCGGGCTGGAGACGCGCGGGTGGATCGGGGTTGAGAACCTGATGTGGGGCGATGACTATCCGCACCACGAGGGGACATGGCCGCGCTCTCGGGAGGTCATTGACCGCACAATGGGCGGGCTGACCGACGAGGAGCGCCGGCAGGTGTTGGGGCTGACCGCGGCCAAGCTGTACGGGTTTGAGCTGGATGAGGGGCGGGTGTGACGATGGCCCAACTGATTGTGGACTGGGGTGAAGCCGAGCTGGCCGAAGGGCAGCGCAAGCGATGGATGGGCAGCTGGCTGGTCTCACGCGAGGGCGAGGAGGGCGCGTATTTTTATGACGGCCCCGGCGGCCGGCAGACGCGGCACGCGGTACCGACCGGGGCGATCGGCGTGCGCCTGCGCTGGTGGCCGAGCGAGGACACGGTGGCCATGAACCTGGAGTTTGGGCCGATGAGCCAAGTGACCGACGATTATTTTTTTGAGGAGAGCGCAGAGCCGTCGCTTACGCTCCGCGCCCACGACCTGATTCGCATCTGAGGGGGAACCGCATGGCTTGGCCTGTGCGCTACAAACTCGTTGGTCTGCTGGCCACCGGCAGCATGATTAACTATGCCGACCGGGTGAACATCTCGGTGGCCGCGCCGGTGATGATGGCCGCCCTGGGCTGGGATGAGGCCCAGTTCGGGCTGATCTTTTCGGCGTTTTTGCTCGGCTACACCCTGCTCCAGATTCCCGGCGGGATTATCGCCGACCGCTGGAATACGGTCTGGGTGGTGGCGATTGCGTGCTTTGGCTTCTCGCTGTTTACCGCCCTGACGCCGTTTGGAGCGGTGGCGTTTGGCCTGATGCTGGTCCTGCGGTTCAGTGTCGGCCTGCTGGAGTCGGTCAGCTTTCCGGCCTATGCGGTGCTGAACGCGCGCTGGATTCCGCGCTATGAGTATGGCCGTGCCCAGAACATCAGCCTGTCCGGCTCGCACATCGGTCAGGCTCTGGCCTATCCGGTGACGACCTGGATTATTGCCACCTTTGCCTGGCCGGCGGTCTTTTATTTCAACGGCCTGCTGGGTGGGCTGTGGCTGGTCGTGTGGCTGGCTTCGGTGACGAACACGCCGGCCGAGCATCCTCGCATCAGCAAACAGGAGTTGCGGGAAATTGAAGACAACCTGGCTCCGCGCCCTCAGACGACGGTCTCCCCGCTGCGTCTGCTCAGAAACCGCCATGTCCTGCTGCTCTCTCTGGCCTATATGTACATGGTGTACGGGCTGTGGATGGTGATTCTGTGGCTGCCGACCTATCTGGTCCAGGCCCGTGGCTTTTCGCTGGAGGCGATGGGGGTGCTGGGCATCATTCCGACGGTGGCGGGTGCCTTGGGCCTCATCTCGGGCGGGACAATTTCGGATGTGTTGCTGCGGCGTGGCTGGAGTCCGCGGGTGGCCCGGGCTCAGGTGCCGGCGCTGTGCGCGTTTCTGGGCGTGCCGAGTATCCTGGCCGCGGCGTTTGTGCCGTGGCCGCTGGTGTCGGTCGGCTGTCTGGCCCTGTATATGTATTTTGCCAATCTGGGCAGCGGCGCGTGCTGGGCGGTGCCGGTCGAGCTGAATCCTCGGCAGATTGGAGCCATCTCGGGGGTGATGAACGGGGCCGGCAACTTTGCCGGGATTTTTGGGCCGATGAGTGCCGGCTTTCTGGTGGCGGCAACGGGCAGTTGGGAGCTGCCGCTGGTGGCCATCGCCGTCATGCTGCTGGTCGCAACCCTGCTCTACTATTTCCTGGTCGTGCCCGAGCCGATTGATCTGTCAGTATGAATAATCCTGACCCTGACAAAGACTTTACCGAGCGCCTGAAGCTGCTGAGCAGCAAGCGCCCGGATTTGATCACAACCACCCTTGGGAATATCTTCACCATGCGTCTCATTGGAAACAAGACGCATGGTGATATGGCGGAGATAGCAATTGCTGAGTTTATCAATCAATACATGTACGACTTCCGCTCGATTCACGTCGGGAAAGATCTGTACCGCGCCAAGTCAAAAGAGGAAGATATCCAGGTCATCAATGAAATGACCAAAGTCGAGTTTCCCGTCAGCCTCAAAGCCTATGGGGATGGCCCTCTTCAGCTTTCCACCGATAAGAACTTCCGCATGTTTCCAAGGCTGGAACAGGAAGGTGCTGAGGTGAAAGGACGGGCGGCTGTTCAAGAGATTCTGAAAGACCCCGCTTTCGCCAAGTTTGGCCATGTCAACGTGCTGCCGCTGATCTACGACGAAAAGAAGCAGCGATGCAACATCCTGGTGTTCGACTACAACCGGGCGGTAAGCGAGACTATCCGCATTACAAGAGAGGAAGGCGAGGGAGGGAGAAAGCATCCTGTCTACCGTTTTTACGATAGAGCGGGGGACTACATCTGTGAGGTACGCTATGGCGGTGCCGCTGCAAACGCGCTCCAGCGAGGTCTGTGGACCCATACCAGGAAAGGACTGAAGTATTTCGATAGCGTTACCGGAGGGTGGATCGACTATTCGCACAACCGGGTCCTTGTTCGGTTGTTTTCCCATGCCCTTGTAGCCTCGGAGGCTGGACACACAGCGGCGCTTGAGAAAGTTGAGGACAATATTAAGCTGCTAAAGCGGGAACAAAACTAAAGGCATGGCGCGAACACTTCCGCTCTTTGACGATCTCGTACTTGACGTTCCGTCTACGGAGGGTATCAAGTACGCGGGGTCTAAGCTGAAACTCCTTCCGCGCCTACTGCAACTGGTCAAGAAAGTCGGAGCGGAGACGGTTCTGGACGGGTTTTCGGGAACAACCAGGGTGTCGCAAGCGCTTGCCAAATGTGGCTATCGAGTTGTGTGTAATGACATTGCTGTATGGTCTGAAGTTTTTGGTTCCTGCTATCTGCTTAACACCAAAGAACCGGAGGCATATCAGCCGCTCATTGACCATCTCAACGCTGTCCCGCCGGTTGACGGATGGTTCACCGAACACTATGGCGGGAACGCGAACAGGGGCTGTGCAATACAGCGCGATGGCCGTAAGACCCCTTGGCAGCTGCACAATACCCGCAAACTGGACGCGATCCGGCAGGAAATTGAAGCGCTCGCTCTTGATTCTGTAGATAAAGCCGTGGCCCTGAGCAGCCTGATTCTGGCACTTGATCGCGTAGATAGCACCCTGGGACACTTTGTCTCGTATCTCAAAGACTGGTCTCCTCGCTCTTATAAGAAGCTGATACTCCAGGTCCCGAATGTCTTTGCGTCAGCGCATGAACATCGGGTGTGCCGGAGCGACATATTTGACCTGCTCCCTAGCGTTCCTGTCGATCTGGCGTATTTCGATCCTCCGTATGGATCAAACAACGAGAAAATGCCGCCCTCACGAGTCCGCTACGCCTCCTACTACCATATTTGGACAAGCGTCTGTCTCTTCGATAAGCCAGACCTCTTCGGTAAGGCTAATCGTCGCACGGATACGTCGGATACAGTAGCGGCATCGGTGTTTGAGGAGTACCGACGAAAAGCCGACGGGCGTTTTATTGCCGTCGAGGCAATTGAGAGGCTTCTCAAGGAGGCCAGGACACGCTGGATTATCCTGTCCTACAGCTCTGGGGGGCGGGCGACAGCTGAAGAGTTGAACGAAGTTATGGGCTGTAGCGGTATCCTCCGAGAGGTTGTTGAGATCAACTATAGGAAGAACGTTATGTCTGGCATGAAGTGGACCAATGAGTGGTTGAGGGATGCGGATCAACCAAATCGAGAGTTCTTGTTCCTGATCGAAAAGTTATGAATAGCCCCTCATCACTTATACCTCTTTCCATAACGCCGGGACCAGTTCGGTGTCAATACAGGCCATGCCTTCGGTGACTTTGCCGTCGGCGAAGCGCATGGCCCGGCAACAGGTGTTTTTGCAGGGTTTGCCGGATTTTGTGGTGGCACGGCCTTCAAGAAAAGCCTGGCGGCTGGTGTCCGCCGGCGACCTCAATGGAACTCTCAGAGCAGATGTGTGCCACCTTGCTTTTTCCTCTCTGCCCTACCTGTGGCTTAGCAAGGTCGCCTGCCAGAGTCAGGGAAAGTGCTGCCTGAGCCGGGGCACTTCTACTTGAGAGCGGAAAATCCGAGTCAAATCAAGCAGAGCGCGATAGCGATAGCCAGCACGATAATCACTGAAAAGACCAACTTTTTTGCAATTTTCCGCCATCTCCAGTTGAAAAAAGTGAAAACGGACGGCCGCCATTTCCAGTTGAAAACAGAGAGAATCAGGGCGAGCAGAGAACAAAAAAGTGTAAAAGCGTCCAACGTTCGGATGTCAGGCTGGATAGTTTTGCTGCCTGCCAGATAGGGAAGCCCGATAGCTGCCATGAGGATCGCAAGTATCGGGAATACAAACGGAATGAACGAGTCAACTTTTTTCTCTATCCTTTCCAGTTTGTCTTTTGTTTCGACAGGTCCGCTGCGGAAATCGTCAATTCCGAAGTCCTCTATGACGAGACGTTTAGGGGGCCGCGGGTACCGCTCCCATTTCTCTTCTCCCTTGTTGGGATCAAATTCAGTAGTCTTGACGAAATCGAGAACGGCAATGGGCTGACCCCTTTTTATCGATACTTCTTTGTTTGACAAATTGTAAATTGGACAAAACAGATGCCCCACATAGCCCGGGTCAACCTGCGGGCCGCCGACCCAAACCAGTCCTTTGTATGCCCAGGCAACTCGAATGTTCCAACGCCCGATGAGGAACCTGGGCAGATTGAGCGTCTCGGCGGTTTTTATGACCGCTACCTCAAACGCGGGGATACTGAGCGAATGGTTTGGCCAGCAGTCGCTGAGACGACAAGGCTTACCACCTACCACTGCCTCATCCCCCACAGTCAATTCATAGGCGGCGGGCTTAAGATTATCCTCAGCGAAGGGGCAAATTAGCTGACTCTGCCTTACATAGAATTCTATTTCGTCGCTCAGGAGGACACCCGTCTTGTCCGGGTGGGGGTCCTTTTCCAAGACCCGGACCGCCTTTAGCCGATCGGCTTCATCCTGTTGCCTCTTTGTACTCATTGGCCTAACCGTGCTCTCGATGTCTTGAATTGCTCTGGAGGATGTCGCGCGAGGCCACATCGCTATGGCCCGGCCCACAGCCAGCGAAATCGACCGGCATTCCGATCTGTTCTTCAACCTTGCGGAGAAACCGCTCTACGGTAGACGGATCGAGATAGTCGAGATGATTGAGGACAATTGCCGTTGGAGCGTTCGCCTCTATGGCCGCTCGTACAATCCCGGGATCGAACTTTGCGACCCGGCGCACCTTTTCTGTAACGGTTGTATACTCTCGAATGCGTTGACCGCTGCGTTGACCGCCCCGGTCTTTCGTAATTTCGTCCCATGTTGTTTCGTTTGGTAGAGGGCCGGAACACCCGGCAACACGAATAGGAAAGGCACGAATGACGAGAACGATCTGATCCACGTCCAGAGGACTCAGGCCCGCCTCGGAGACGAAAGCCGCCGCGCTGGTATCGCGGCTGGTCGTGTACGGATAGTCTGGGGCGTGGAGCACAGACAAGCCAAAGCCTTGGGTTCCCTCTATGACAATACGGGCGTCTTTTTTGAGGGCGTCACGCATGAACGCTGTCGTGTCGCCGAGAAACGCCGTCAGTCGCCGGTCGCCCGCTGCCAAAATACTTCGTCCCGCACGGTGGAGGCGTTCTATGACCGCCGCACCTGTCCCGCTTCCAGTCGAACCTATCCGGCTCCGCAAGTCCCATTCACATTCTGCCTGCTTGTGGGCCTTAGAAATGACCACGGCACGCGGACTGATTCTCAGCCGACTCGCTTCCAGACGGACCTCTTCAATTTCTTTGAGCAGGACCGGGACGTCAATGTACGAGCCTGGACCGATGATAAGAGTTGGGTCCGGCAACAGACAGGCCGTTGGGAGGTGACGAAACACACGCGGCTTGTTTCTCTCATCTATGACGGTATGGCCGGAATTAGACCCACCAACCCGTACAACGACGGATGCCTTTTGGGTTTTGGCGAGCCAGTGGGCGACTTTTCCCTTGCCCTCGGAGCCGAACTGCCCACCCACAACTACTGAAACCGGCACCAGTTTCCCCCTTTCCCCTATTTTATTACAAATCTGTTTGGAGAGATATCCTTTCGGAATCAGCTTACACCGTGGTTGGGGAGACGCCATTTCCGAGTCTGGGGATAATCAAGGGTTCCTCGTCTGCTGTTCCCAGGGCTTCGGACATGCCAGCCAGATGAAACGTGCCCACGAGCGCCGATGTGATGGCATCAAGTTCGTCATGCGTCACGTTTTGTGTCTCGTAATCACCCCGTATGCCGAATTCCCGCAAGCCCGCCTTCAGCCACTCCGGGCCGGCACCCTTGCGGGGGATACGCATGATATCTTGCGCCGCGCCGGGATAGCTCTCAATCACCCGCATATCCCGCTCACGGAGCGCGCGTGCGAGGCGAATCCCTCTTGCCGTAAGTTTCTGCATGCTCGGAATAAGACAGGGATAGACATTGATGCCGCGTCGCCTGAGCTCGCGTTCGCATTCGCGCGTGATTCCGAACTCCATCCGCTCAGGATCGCCATCTTCAACGGAAACACGGCCAGCCGGAAGACACAAAGGGGAGTCGATCGAAACGAGATGTGGATGTGCCTGTATTGTTTTTTCGATCAATTCGTCGTCCGAGAACACCGGCGCTACCTGCGCTTGAGGTCCATCCAGAAGACACCAGCCGCTGGCTCGTTCCTCGGAGCCGGTGAGGTCAATCCCGACGATGCGAAGTCTTGAGGGAGGATCGGCACCGAACAGATCAGAGAACCGGAAACGTCCCTCCAGCAACTCACCAGATGGCAGGGGGATGCCCGGTAGCGTCTGCCAGTCCTGCGGTGCCGACCAGTCTCGAAAACGTACATTCTCAGGAAACAACTCCAGTTGCGTACTCAGGCGAGAGACCGCCTCGTCAAATATCGCTCCCATGGCTGCGATGTCGACCCGGTTGTAGCGAATGAGTTTTTGCAGAGCGTCTTGATCGCCGCGAACATAGCGATGCCAAAGCACGACGGCCGCAGCGCCGTCCATGTTGGTCAAATCGTCTCGAAAGCCAATATCCAACGCTTTTTCAATGGCCTTTTGCCCACCCGTCAAACCGACGCGGCGGCAAAGATACATCAGGTCAATATGCGGCTCGGGCAGGACGATCTCGGGAAATTCCCGTGCAATGAACTTGGTATCGAAGCGAATCCCGTTGAATGTCACCAGAGCCTTCGCGCGAGCGGCGTCCTTTTGTAACTGTCTCGGGTCTTGCCCCTTGATGATCGTTTTCGCGTGACCTCCAAAAGACCATCCGATGACGGTAATCTCGTCGTAATAATGGCTGAGGCCGGTCGTCTCAATATCGAGAAAAAGAATGTCCTCAGGAGAATCAGCACAGGTGGCGAGCTGGCGTTGCAATTTTTGCCGGATGGTATGAGGCGTCACTGAGCGCTCTTTCTTGCCTGCTCTCGTTGGTTCCTTTGCCTGATCGGGCGGATTGCCGGTGCCAGGAAGGCTGAGGGCAGCCTGTCCGCCGGCGGCCTCAATGGAACCCTCAGACCAGGTTTGCGCCACTTTGCTTTCTCCTCCCTGTTTGCCCCCTGCGGCTTAGCCTGTCGGCCA
This sequence comes from uncultured Binatia bacterium (SeqCode), assembly GCA_965242605.1. Taxonomy (GTDB): domain Bacteria; phylum Desulfobacterota; class Binatia; order Bin18; family Bin18; genus JAAXHF01. The sequence continues at coordinate 1,821,395 of CBDESS010000001.1, forward strand.
GCCGGAGTCAAGAAACCGAGGCTCGGGTACCGGGACGGCTCGGAATTGACAAACCTGTGAGGTTCAGAGTAGCCTTTCTGCGCCCAGGGCAACTACCCTGGAGGAGGGGATATGCAGCCACAGCAATTGATTCGGTTTTCCGCGGTGTTTCTCGTGTTTGGATTCGTGCTCGGAGTTGTGCCCGGTCAGCGCGCGAGCGTTCAGGGCTTGACCGAGATGCAGCAGGACTCCGGCCAGTGGGTCTTGCCCGGAAAGGATTATGCCCTGACCCGTCATAGCCCGCTGACCCAGATTACTAAGGAAAACGTCAAGAATCTCACGGCGGCCTGGACCTTCTCGACCGGCGTCCTGCGCGGCCATGAGGGCGCTCCGCTGGTCGTCGGCAGCACGATGTATGTGGTCACGCCTTTTCCCAACATTGTGTATGCCCTTGACCTGAGCAAGCCAGGGCCGGCGATACAATGGAAATACGCGCCTGAGCAGGACGAGGCGGCTATTCCGGTTGCCTGCTGTGACACGGTCAACCGTGGGGCTGCCTACGCCGAGGGAAAAATCTTCTTCAATCAGCTCGACGCCCATACGGTTGCCCTGGATGCCGAGACCGGCAAAGAGTTGTGGAAGGTCAAACAGGGCGATATTGGCCAGGGCCAGACGATTACGATGGCACCCCTGGTGATTCGGGACAAGGTCTTGACCGGCATCAGCGGTGGGGAGTTTGGCGTGCGTGGCTTTGTGACCGCCAATGATATCAACACCGGCGAGCAGGTGTGGCGGGCCTACAGTACCGGGTCTGATTCCGACGTGCTCATCGGCGAAGATTTCTCGTCGCCCTACGCCTCACACCAGGGCAAAGATCTGGGGGTGTCAACCTGGAAAGGCGAGGAGTGGAAGCGAGGCGGCGGCACGACCTGGGGCTGGTACAGCTACGACCCGGACCTGGACCTGTTCTATTACGGCACGGGTAACCCGGGTGCCTGGAATCCCGATCAACGGCCGGGCGAGAACAAGTGGTCAATGACGCTGTTTGCCCGCAACCCTGACACAGGAATGGCCAAATGGGCGTACCAAATGACCCCCCACGACGCCTGGGACTATGACGGCGTCAATGAGAGTATCCTGATTGATATGCCGGGCAGGAACGGCGACAGTACCCAGAAGGTCTTGATCCATTTTGACCGTAACGGCTTTGCCTATGTGCTTGACCGTGCCACCGGCCGGCTGCTCAGCGCCAAGCCGTTCGGACATGTGAACTGGGCCAGTGGCGTTGACCTGGAGACCGGGCTACCGATTGAAAACCCGGACAAGCGCACCCGGCAGGGGGAGAATGTGACCAATATCTGCCCGGCGGCGATGGGGGCCAAGGACCAGCAGCCAGCCGCGTATTCGCCCAAGACGGGCCTGCTGTATGTGCCGACCAACAACCTGTGCATGGAATACGAGGGGATGCAGGTGAACTACATGGCCGGCGTGCCCTATGTGGGGGCGATTGTGAAGATGTCACCTGGGCCGGGCGGACACCGGGGCGAGTTTCTGGCCTGGGACCCGGTGGCGGGAGAGAAAAAATGGGGCATCAAAGAAAAGTGGGCGGCCTGGAGCGGCGCGCTGTCCACCGCCGGCGATGTGGTGTTCTACGGCACTATGGACGGCTGGTTCAAGGCGGTTGACGCTACGAATGGCGAGGAGCTGTGGAAGTTCAAAACCGGCTCGGGCATTATTGGCGCGCCCATGACCTATCTCGGCCCGGATGGCAAGCAGTATGTCGCTATTCTGTCCGGTATTGGCGGCTGGGCCGGCCTGGTGGTCGCGGGCGACTTGGCCACAGATGACCCAACCGCAGCCCTGGGAGCGGTCGGTGCTTTTGCTGAGTTGGGCCAGGACACCAACAAAGGCGGGATGCTGTACGTTTTCGGGCTTGATTCATAGCTCGGCCCGCCCCCTCTCCCGTAGGACGAGGGGGCGGAGTCAGCGGGCCCGCCCTTCCTCCTGTCATTCCATGCCGCCGCAGAGCTATTCAGCCAACTGGGTTTCTTTCCCGCGCCGCCTGCTGTTCGTCGGGCTGGGGGCGCTGTGTGGGGTCTTGCTGTTCGCCACGCCTAGCCGGGGTGAGGAGGCTGTCGGCTTGCGGGTGTGTGCCGACCCAAACAACCTGCCCTTCTCGAACCGGCAGGGCCAGGGCTTTGAGAACAAAATCGCCGAGTTGCTGGCCAAAGAACGTGGCGGTGACGTGGCCTATACCTGGTGGCCGCAGCGCCGCGGTTTTCTGCGCGGTACGCTGAACGCCGGTCGGTGTGAGGTGGTCATGGGCGTCCCGGCCAAGTATGAGCTGGTGCTCACCACCCGGCCCTATTACCAGTCCAGCTACGCCTTTGTGTATCGGCCCAACGCCGACTATCGGCTGACTTCCCTGGACGACGTGGTGCTGCGCAGCCTGCGTATCGGCGTGCATCTGATTGGCGACGACTACACCAACAGTCCGCCGGCCCACGCCCTCAGTCAGCGCGGGCTGGTCAAGAATGTGGTCGGCTACAGCGTGTACGGCAACTACGCCGAGGACAGCCCGCCCGGCAAAATTGTGACTGCGGTTGCCGCCGGCGAGATTGATACCGCTCTGGTCTGGGGGCCGATTGCCGGCTATTTCGCTCAGCGTCACACCCCGCCCCTGCGGGTGACGACGCTGCCGGCAGACGCCGGCTCGGCCCGGCTGCCGTTTCGCTACGGCATAGCCGTGGGCGTCCGTCGCGGCAACCAGACCCTCAAAGCAGAGTTGGACGCCCTGCTGACCCGCCATGCTGAGCCAATCCGGGCCATTCTGCAAGACTACGCAGTGCCGCTGCTGGACGGGGGGGCGTCCGCCCATGCGCCGGCCCCGGACGCCTCCATGCAAACCGCCCAGGTTAAGACACTGCCAGTCGTGGCAGCCTCCAACCACGAGCTGGCAGGCACCACCAGAAATCCCTTCACCGGCGACCCGGCGGCCATTGCCGAGGGCAGAGAGTACTACAAGATGCTGAACTGCTACGGCTGTCACGGGATGCGCGGCGGGGGAGGCATGGGGCCGAGTATCAACGATGCCAAGTGGAGCGTTGGCAGGGGAACGGACGCCGACGTGATGCAGCAGATCATGGAAGGGCGGGGCAAGATGCCGTCCTTCAAAGACTCAATTGATCCAGAGCAGGCCTGGAAGCTCATCGCCTATGTGCGCTCCCTGTACAAAGGCAGGCCGGAGAAGGCGACATGGTAGGGGGTTCTCTATGAAACGCCAAGAACAGAAATATCTCGAAACGTTCTTGATGCCTGTCAGGAAGTGCAAAGAATACAGGCCGAGATTCGGACATGGGAATGGCAATGCAGGGTTTTCGCTGGCCGAATTCAAGAGTTTATACGGGTCAGATCCTTTCTATTCGTGGGTCGGTCTCGATACCGGCTCGATGTACTCTGCTCACCGTGCCGCGGGTGGTATGACATGCCGCAGCAAACTCAATCCAGGTCGGTAAAAAGGTCGGAAAGGCCTATGCGGCGGTGTCGCCTGAAGAGCAGCGTCAAATCAATCTCCTCCCATGCCTCCGGCTCCAAGACCTCACGCTTAGCTCACACATTCTTTTAACCTCTCCACCACCATCGACGCCAGAAGCCGCCCAGCAGGAAGACGCTGAGGAGGATACGAGAGCCTTGGCTCTCCCTACCCAGGCTGGCCGGCTCGGCTTGCACAGCCCCGGGTAAATAGGATACACCCCAGCCATACTTCACCCCCGCAGACAGGAGGTCGCTATGAAGCTCGTCAACTCACTCGGTCCCAACCCTCGCTGTGTCCGCATGTTTATAGCTGAAAAAGGCATGACCCTGGAGACCGTCGAACTTGATATCCAGGGCGGCGATAACCGCAGGCCGCCGTATACCGACAAAAACCCCGGCGGCCAGATGCCGTCGCTGGAACTTGACGACGGGAGTTACCTGGCTGAGACGGTGGCGATTTGCGAATATCTGGAAGACCTGCACCCGAACCCGGCCCTGATCGGCAGCACGCCCGAAGAAAAGGCCCAGACCCGCATGTGGCAACGTCGGGTTGAGTTGAATATCACCGAGCATCTCTATAACGGCTTTCGCTACGCCGAGGGCTTTGAGATGTTCAAGGAGCGGCTGCACTGTCTGCCCGAAGCCGCAGCCGGCCTCAAGCAGATCGTCCAGGAAAAACTCGCCTGGCTCGACAGCTTGATGGCCGGCAGGTCGTTCATCGTGGGCGAGCGCTTTACGGTAGCCGATATTATTCTGTACAGCGCCCTCGACTTTGGAGCCGGGGTCGGCCAGACGATTAGTCCCCAGCTCAGCAACATGACAGCCTGGTTTGAGCGGGTCGCCGCCCGGCCCAGCGCCGATGCCAGCCTGCACGAAAAGGCCAGAGGCAGATTGCGGGGTGCGTAGGTTGAACCCGTAGCCTGAGTGCTGCCCTCTCAGCGTTAGTCCGCCTCTTGGGGGGATTGAGCGCGGGGTGTTTTTTGTGGCGGCTCGGCCGGGTAATAGCGCAGCGTCCGATGAACCACCTCTGAAGGTTCGAGCCTGCCGGTTTGGCCGTCGCCGACCCGGTCGGCAATCATCTTCCTGGTCCAGTTGCCCCGCTCGTCAAACTCGTAGCGATAGACCTGCCGGCCAGCCAGGCTGCCGTCAGGACGATACGCCAGCCATTCGGTTCGGTTCCGCTTGTCGTCATAGCGATACACCCAGCGGGACGACAGCGTGTCTTGACGGTCGTACACTTCAATGCTGGTCAGGTTGCCCCGCTCGTCATAGGCGTACACATTGCGCGACACAGGCTTGCGTTCGTCGTCAACCCAGCGGCGCTCAACCATCCGGCCGGCCGCGTCGTAGCGATACACGGCGCGGCCAAAAAACGTCTCGTCTTTATCCTGACTGACCGATTCAACGGGGTTGGGCGTTGTGCCCGTATAGCTGAAGAGTTCTCTGGACAGGATCGTGCCATCGGCCTCGTAGCGTGCCGCCGCGGTCATCGCCCCGTGTTCGTTATAGGTCCAGACCAAGCGGTACCACAGGGAGCCGTCCGGGCCGTAGACGATCTCCTGGCTGGGCTGACCGCCTTGACTGTAGCTGCGCACTTTGTGCTGAAAGGGGGAGCCGTCGGGGTTATACAAGACCTGCTTGACCAAGCGGCCGGCACGGTCATAGGTGTCGATTTGTCCCTGGCCACGGACGCCCTCAACCCACTCCCCGCCCTGACGGACGTACTGGGCGGTTTCGCTTCTCACGCTGCGGACCGCCCCGTACAGTCTGGCCCGTTCCCGGGTGTGTTCGTGCCCGCCCTCGGGCGAGATACCCGCCAACGCCATAAACAGCACTGGTAAGAGCAAAATGCCTGCGATGCCCATCGTGTGTGCCGGCCGCCTTTCCTGCTATGCGTACTGGTATCATAGCACAAAGAAACGCGTTTCTCTGCTTGACTGTGTTCCGCTCTCGGCAGGATAATCGGCCGCCAGGAGGATAGGAGCATGCGTGAAAATCAACTCAAGAACACCCTCAAGGCCGGTGACGTGGCGCTGGGGACGTTGCTGTGGGAGGTGCGCGGACGGGGGGTGCTGCATACCCTGGCTGCGGCTGGGATGGATTTTGTCATGATCTGTAGCGAGCACTCGGCCTATAACCTGGAGACGGTGGTGGAGCTGGTACACCAGGCCCACGCCGCGGGGCTCAGCCCGGTAGTGCGTATTCCTGACCTGGAATATGAACACGTCACCCGGCTGCTGGACTCGGGCTGCCAGAGCCTGATTGTGCCCCACATCAAAACCGGGGACGAGGTCCGCCATTTTATTGAACTGGCCAAATATCACCCCCAGGGAAAGCGCGGGGTAGCCATATATCTAGGTGCCAGCACCGATTACGAGGAGGTTGATGCGGTGCAGGCTATGGCTCACGCCAACGCCAATACCCTGCTGGGAGTCATTGTTGAGACGGCCCAGGCGGTTGAAAACCTGGACGACATTTTGCAGCCCGGCCTTGATCTGGTTTTGGTCGGTACCCAGGACCTGGCCCACAGCTTGGGGTTTCCGGGCGAGTTTGATCGGCCGGAACTGCGCGACATACTCGGCCGGGTGCGGACGCTGTGCAAGGAGCGCGGGATTGCCACCGCGGGGGCGCTGACCAGACCGGACGCCGTCCAGGCCGTTATTGACAGCGGGGCCCAGTATATCCTGTACGGCACCGACCTCGTCTTACTCAGACAGGCCGCCGTCCAGGCTGCCCATGCCCTGGCCCCGTTTCGGAAACACTAGACCCGCCCGGCTGGCCCTTTACCGCACGCCCCCGGATGCGCTAAGAGGGAGGGCGTCACCGAGATCGGACACGCGTATCGTTTTCTGGAGGGCCTGGGAGCGCGGGCATCCCGCCCGCCCTTTTTCTGGAGGAGATCGTTATGAAGTTTGGTATTTTTTATGAACTGTCTGTACCGCGTCCCTGGGATCGGGAATCTGAGCGGACCGTGTATCTGAACGCCCTGGAACAAGTCCGGCTGGCCGATGAGCTGGGCTTTGATCAGGTCTGGGCGGTTGAGCATCATTTTCTGGAAGAATACTCGCACTGCGCCGCGCCCGAGCTGTTCCTGACCGCGTGCGCAATGCAGACCAAGCAGATCAATGTTGGCCACGGCATTGTCATCTGTGTGCCGGAGTTCAATCATCCGATTCGGATTGCCGAGCGCGCCGCCGCCCTTGACATTTTGTCGGGTGGGCGCTTGCAGTTTGGGACGGGTCGTTCAGCAACATGGACGGAGTTGGGTGGATTTGGGGCCAACCCGGACGATACCAAGAAGAGTTGGGACGAGTTTGTGCACTGCATTCCCAAAATGTGGATGCAGGAGCGTTTCAGCTATCAGGGCAAGTATTTCTCCATGCCGTCCCGGGCCGTATTGCCCAAACCCTATCAGCAGCCCCACCCGCCGATGTGGGTGGCAGTCACTAGCCCGGGCACCGAGCTTGACGCCGCGGACCGCGGCATCGGCAGCCTCGGGGTGACGTTTACCACCTTTGCCGAACAAGAGGCCAAGGTCAAAGAGTATCGGCAGCGGATCCAGAACTGTAATCCGGTCGGCGGCTTCGTGAACAACCAGGTCAATACGGTCAACTTCCTGTACTGTCATGAAGACAATGAGGTCGGGGCCAAGACCGGGATGCGGATGATTCAGCATTTCAATTATCTGGCCGCCCAACTCGATATGGCCAAAGAAGCCTACCCGGCCAAGTCCTATCCATCGGCAGGGCTGCTGCCGTCTCTGCGCCGCCAGGCTTCAAGTCCGGGCGAACATAACGCGGCCCCGGAGGGGATTGCGGTCGGCAACCCGGCCCATCTGCTTCAAGAGCTGAAGAAGTGGGAAGCCTGCGGGGTGGACCGGGTCGGGTTTATGCTCAACGCCGCCGAGATCATCCCCCAGCAGCAGGTCCTCGATAGTCTGCGGCTGTTTGCCACAGAGGTCATGCCGGCCTTTGCCGACTCGTCGGCCAGCGCGGCGAGTGGAGGAGCGAGCTGATGCCGGTGTTTGGAAAACAGGACGTGCCGGCCGCCGCGGCCCGGGCCCCGCTGATGGGCGGGCTCGATAGCGACCCGTGGGAACTCAAGGGGGCGGAGATTCTGCAGCTGAGTTTTGAGGTTGTTGAAGAGCCGGCCGAATGGCTGATTGCGCCGGCCCTGCACCCGAGCATCCCGCCCTACGCCACGCTGTCGGTCGCCCGTTTTCCTGACAGCCCGGTCGGGCCGTATGGGCTGGCCCAGGTTCGGCTGATCGTCCGGGCTGGTATTCGGCCCCGGGGCTACGTTATCGGCGCGTACACCGATTCCGAGCGTGCCGCGGCCGAACTCCGGGTGCGCTGGGGATTCGGGCTTGAGCTGGCCACGGTCAGCCTTCAGGCGCGTCACGACCGGGTGATTGGGACGGTTGAGCGGGACGGCCGGACGATCCTGGACATGGAGGCCGAGAATCCAGAATATGTCTCTGGGTCGGATGTGACGTATATCGACAGCCTGCACTTGGTGCGGGTGCATGAGGACGGCCAGGAAAAACCGCTGATCGTTCAGATTGACCCGGAATATGTCTTTCACACTGCCCAACGCGGGATTCCGCACCTCAAAACGTTCAACGCCGCGGCCTGGGGTGCGGACAAGCGTTTGCAGTGTACCAACCCGATGACCGCCACGTTTACGCGGTGTGACACAGACCTGCCCCGGCTGCGGTTTGCGCTGGACCCCAGCCTGCCGGCCATACAGGGCAGCCGTAAACTCGTCGCCTAGAGGGCAGCGCAGATGCTCTGCGGGATATGTCCCAGCCGATGAGCAGTCAGACGCTGGGCCCTGGGCCCGGCCATGTTGTGCATTGTCCAGCGGGCCGCGGCCGGACCACCGATGGAAAAGAAAAAGGAGAGTCGTATGAAGAACGTGTTGTGTCCAAGCCTGGTTATCAGTCTCTTGTTCAGCCTGCCGGTGTATGCCGACCAGCACGGACAGGCCGACCCGGTCCAGATGTCCTTGCAAGCCCTGGCCGATGGCGAGCATCGCTCAACCGTGCATAAAGCCCGCAACGGCTACCGCCACCCGGTTGAGACGCTGAGCTGGTTCGGCCTTCAGCCGGATATGACAGTGGTTGAGATTTGGCCCGGCTCGGCCGGCTGGTATATGGAAATCCTGGCCCCGTTTCTCAAAGACCAGGGCAAGTACTACGCGGCCGGACCGGATGCCGAATCGTCAGTAGACTATATCCAGCGCTCGCTCAAGGCGATGAATGAGAAGCTGGCCGCCAACGCCGAGCTGTACGGCGCAGTCACCGTGACCGAGCTGGCCCCGCCGGCCGGCAAAACAATGATCGCACCTGAGGGCTCAGCCGACATGGTGCTGACCTTCCGCAATGTGCATAACTGGATGAGCGGTGGCTACGCTGCTGAGGTCTTTGCCGCCATGTATACGGCGCTCAAGCCGGGCGGGATTCTGGGCCTGACCGAGCATCGTGGCAACCCCGCGGTCGCCCAAGACCCCAAAGCCGCCTCGGGCTATGTGAACGAAGACCATGTGATTGAGTTGGCCAAGGCCGCGGGCTTCCAACTGCTTGACCGCTCGGACGTGAACGCCAACCCCAAAGATACCAAAGACTACGAGGGCGGGGTGTGGACGCTGCCGCCCGTCTTACGCCTGGGGGACACCGACCGCGACACCTACCTCGCCATCGGCGAGAGCGATCGCATGACGCTCAAATTTGTGAAGCCACCGGCGAACTGAATCGGTGCCTGGTCGTGCGCCCATGCGAAACCAGAATCCCTCTTGACACCCAGATGGAGACCTGGGGTTCATTGTGCAATGGAACTGGAACCTGATGGGGGATGGGGAGTACACCGCGGCGCTTGTCGTTGACGGGCACACCGTCCAACGCAACGCCTTCACCGTGACCACCCTCGGGCAAGACTTCATCCGGGAAGCCGAGAAGGATGTTGTGGTGAACGACTTTCCAAGCCCGGGGGAGAACCCGCTTCTGAAATGGCAAGAGCCCGTGCAAGGGTTCGTCATTGCTCCATCCGAAGCAGGGGAATGAACAATGCGTGTTGCATCAAAACTCACCCTTCCGATTCTGCCCTCAAGGCGGAATTGGCGACAGGGGTCCCCATGCCCCTTCGCAAGGGGGGGGGACGGGTCTTCAAAATGGAAAGGAAGGGAGCCTTGCCCCCGGATTGCGCCCGGGGCAAGCCTGACTTCTCTCATTTTTGTACTGTTAGAGGCTTGTTCGAAGGCAATTGTGTCATCCCCCGCATCAAAAACCCGTGTGGTTGCGGGGAGATAGGACAAAGAGGTTTGGATAGCCGAGGGCAAGCGGGCGGAAACCCAGAGAAGGTGGATCAGGTGGGAGAGGATGCAGATTGCCAGAGCAGCGCGCGTCAGGTTAGTGATACTTGCCATGAGCCCAGACGATGACGCTGATAGGCGGCACTGTCTGGAGCTCCACGAGCCCCTGCTCACTAAACACCGCCTGAATAAGCCGGACGAGCGCAACTTTCCCACCGAGCATCTGCGGGAAGTAGCGGGGCACGGCTTTGCCCTGATCGAGAGAATCTACATGGACACCATAAGCGCATGCCGGCGGTGAACCCCTTGCTTGACCTACCCAGCCCGGATGCAACCGGGAAGCGCCTAGTTGGGCATGATTTTGTTTCTGAGGTCTATCCCGGGGCCCCAAGCCCCCCGGCAACATCATTGAGCAACCCGGCCGGCCGCGGCCGTGTCGCATGGCCCCCCGCCTCTGTCCGTTGCCGGGAGCGGATGGAACCAGGCCGGTCATTGCTATTGCCCGGGGCAGGCCGGGAACCCTCCGGGCTTGGCCGCGGCAAAAACGGCGTAGACCGGAAGCGTGTCGGTTGGAAGGCTTCTTAGTGGGACCCTGGCCGGGGCTGACTTGGGCTTTGAGTGTCAACCGAGGCGCATCCTTCGGAGAGAGACACGCATGACCCTAACCGGCTCGTCGTTCAAGCCCGCCTACCCCTGTGCGGTTGTGGGGTAGAGACAATGAGATTTCCATCACGGGGCCCCCTGGGCTCACTCACACACCCCCCGGCGCGTAGACCGCAAATTGTTATAGATATACTCCAAAGCCTTGACGCGAAGACTCGGTATGACGAGTTCATCGTTGCCTCCAGCGACGCGGACTTCACCCCTTTGCTTCAACGCCTGAGGGCGGATGATCGCCGGTCGAAGGGCTCGCACGCTATGCGAACGCCCACGAATTCAACTTGACCGAATGCACCGTCTGGGACCCGGGACCACCTTGCTGAAATGGGGATTCGGGTGGGTCGGAACGCGACAGGATTGATAGTCCGTGGGGCGATGTTTGGTAACGTCAGACTGGACTCAAGGCCGGCCCCAAGCGCAGACGACATTCGAGATGCCCTGATTCAAAACACGATTGCCCGCACTCAAGCATTGACCTTGAACTTGACGGATGACGACGAGGGCGAGCTGCGCGATTGGCTCCGCGGAGAAGGAGCTACCGGAGAGGTCGCTGGCTAGTGGATGCGCGGTCCGAGGTCTGCCTCTACTTCACCTCCATCTCCCAGGCCGGCATGGTCAAGACGCCCGGCTCGGAACCCGGCCCGAGGTCGTGGAGCAGGTGGACAAGGGGGCGGAGGGCGTGCAGGGTAGGCCGCAGGGCCGCCCCAGGGGTGTAGACCTCGTCTTCAGTGTCTTCGCCCAGCAGGCGGGCCAGGAGGATGGCGATAAAAGACCGCTCAGGCGGAAAGAGCCTGAGCTGAACCGGTGCGTCTGCGGCAACCCCCGCCGCTTCTTTGGCCAAGCGGAGCGCGACCGAAAAGCCGCCCAACTCATCAACGAGACCGTGCGCTTTGGCGTCTTCGCCGGTCCAGATACGGCCCTCGGCGACCGAGAGGACGTGGTCGTGGTCAAGCTTTCTGCCCTGGGCCACTTTTGTGGTGAAGTTGTGGTAAATCCAGTCGAGTTGCTGATTGAATTTCGCCCACTGGGCCGGGCTGAAGTCCAGGTTGCTACTCCACATGGTGGCGTTGTCGCTGGTATGGACCTCATCCGACGACAGGCCGAGTTTTTCCGAGAGCCGAGCAGTCAGCATTTTGCCACCAAAGACGCCGATGGAGCCGGTAATCGTTCCCGGTTGAGCGACAATTTTATCGGCCGCAGCTGCAATCAGATAGCCGCCCGAGCCGGCCACGTTGCCCATTGAGACAATCACCGGCTTGCCGGCCTGTTGGGCGCGAAGTGTCTCGCGCCAGATCGTCTCGGAGGCAACGGGCGAGCCGCCTCGGCTGTCAACGCGAAAGATGATGGCCCGGACATCGGTGTCGGCCACCGCGCCCCGGAAGGCGTTGGCCACTGTGTCGGCACCCATAGTCGGACCGCCGAACAGCGGGTCGTAGCTGGTTTTACCGGGTTGGACGATGCCGACCCCGTAGATCAAGGCGATACCGTCGCCCTCAGCATGGGGCCGGCCGGCCCGGTCCAGATAGGTGAACAGGGACAGTCGCTCGGCCTCATGTCCGGTTCGTTCAGCAAGCGTGGCATACACCTCATCCCGATAGGCCACGCCGTCTACCAGCTTGGCTTGGAGCGCGTCCTGGGCCAGGAACGGTCCGGTGTCAATCAGGGCGCGGACCTCGCCGTGGTCAAGGCCGCGGGCTTGGGCAATACCGTCCACCAGCTGGCCGAACTGCGAATCCATCACCCGCTGTACGGCCTCTCTGTGCGGCGGGGTGTATTTCCGTTGGGTATAGATATTGACGGCATTTTTGTACTTGCCGCGCGAGCCGATGCGGGGCTCAATGCCGAGCTTCTCAAGCGTGCCCTGAAAGAAGGTGCTCTCAACCATCAGACCGGTCAGCCCCACCCCACCGGACGGCTGGATATGGATTTCGTCAAAGGCGGTGGCCAGATAATACGCCCCGTTGCCCGGACCGACGCCGCCCAGCGATTCGGCGTAGGCCAGGGCCGGTTTCCCCTCGGCCCGAAAGAGATGGACCGCATCACGAAGTTCCTGGATCTGGGCCAGACCCAGACTGGCCGGGGTAATGCGGGCCAGCAGCCCGACGACCCGCTCGTCGTGGGCCGCCCGCTCCAGGGCGTCCACTACGTCGCGCGTGGTATGCGTTTTCTCAAACATCAGGCCGGCCACAGGGTCGGCCGGCAGATACTCAACCAGCCCCCGGCCGAGGTCCATTTCCAATACCACGCTGTCCGGGACATGCTGGCGGAACAGGAGCGATGACAGCAGACCAACAGTGGCCATGATGACGACCCAGGCACCGATCGTGGCCAGGATACGAACCACCAGTTTTTTCATGACGGCTTCCTTTCCCGGTCCTGAACTCAGAACGCGACATCGTCCTCCGGACCGGGGAGTGATTGGAGAAGGCCGCGGCGAGATGGCCGTACCCGCTCATAGGACGGCTGGAGGCCTTGGCTTACCACGCCCGCCGGGCCAGCTCGACGACGAGCCGCAGCTTCTGCTCCTGAAGCTGGGGACTGATCGGATTGCTCTGGGCGACCGAGGCGAAGCCGCACTGGGGGAACACGGCCAACTGCTGGCAGGGAAAGTGCTGGCCGGCCTGCTGAGTCCGCCCGAGCAGACCGTTGAGCAGCGGCAGGATGGGGACATCGCGGACCTCCTCAGGCCATATGGTAGCGCATCATGCCCGAGCCGCAGCCCAAGGCGTTTTCGTACAGAATCACCTCGCCCTTGGCCCCGTTGACCGCTCCGGCCAGCGCAATCCAGTTGCGGATCTCGTGTGCTCCGTTGCCCCGGGCGTCCATCTCGGCATCTGTGATATCGCACAGCACGGCGAGCAGCCTGGTATCAAACGCTTCATCAACCCTGCCCATATCCGGGGTGCCGACGTCGTGTGACAAGCCGCCTGTCCCGAGCAGGGCAACCCGGCGGGGGCTGTCCCAGGCCCGAATGGCGTTGCCGACCATGCGGCCAAAGTCGTAGCACCGCTTCACGCTCGGCAGCGGGGGCAGGACGCAGTTCTGAATCAGCCACACATACGACAAATCCCAGTCCGGGGTCATATAGTGCAGGCAGGTCAGAAAGCCGTGGTCCAACCCGGCCTCGCCAGTGCGGGTCAGGTGGACGCCCCGCACATACAGCCCCCCTATGTCTTTGGCTTTGAGTTTTTCCCGCTCTTCGTCGCTGAGTCCGTACTGGGCCGAGACGGCATCCGGGTCCTGAGTGTAGCGGGCTGAGGCTTCTTCTGAACGGAAGAGGTCTGACAGCATGATGGCGAGGCTCTGTGCGCTCATAGTCCCTACGTGGGTTCCGGTATACTCAGGATGGGCGCGGCAATCAAGGAGTCTGGTCAAGAGGTTCGCCAGATGTATACACGGCCGTGAGGCGCTGTCAGCCCAGCAACACCAGCCCAATCCCAAGCAGGATAATCAATACGCCGGGGAGCTGACGGAGCACCTCGCGTTCTCGCCACACCAGCAGTGCCAGGAGAATGGCCAGGACGGCTTCGATTTGCCCGACGGCTTTTGAATAGGCTACCAGCGTCAGCGAGTAGGCCCAGAACCAGCACAGGCTGCCGCTGAAGGACATCGCGCCGATCATCGCCATACGCCGCCAGTGGCGCGGCACGAGCCAGAACTCCTGCGGGCGGGTCAGGCCGAGGGCCAGGCTCAGAATCACGACTTCCATCCAGGTTGTGTGAAACAGGGTATGGACGGCCGGGGTAAAACGTTCGCTGCCCACGGCCGGGTTGGCCAGCACAAACTGAGCGCTGGCACTCTTGAGCATAAAGCTGGCCAGGACCAGCAGGATGCTGCAAGCCAGGGCCAGCACAGACCCGCTCCCGAGGTGGAAGGCCCGTCGCCAGCCCTGGGGGCCAGCCTCGCGACCGAGGTTCACGAGTAATACGCCGGCCCCGCACAGCACGACCCCCGCCCAGCCAAGTGGACTCGGAATTTCGGCAAAAAAGAGCACCCCGACCAGAGCAGTGAACACGACCTCGAGCTTGTGCAGCACAATCGTCTCGGCAAAATTGGCGTGCCTGAAAGCCGCTACAAGCGCGATACTGCCCAGCAGCTGGCTTACGGCGGTGGCGGCACAGTAGACAAAAAAGGGCAGGGGCAGGGCTGGCACGCCTACCAGCACCAGCAGGCTGAGCATCAGCAGGGTCGAGAGCGGGAGATTGAAGGTAAACCGTGACCAGCTGTTGAGTGTTGGCGAGACCTGACTGGCGAGGCTTTTAGACAGGGCGTTGCGGGCGGTTTGCAGGCAGCCGGCGGCCAGACTGAGTTCAATCCAGGTCACAGTCCGGTGTATCCTCAAGGCGCATCATGGCCACCACGCTGTTGCTAAGTTCTATCGCTCAGCCCCTGACGATATCACCCGTTTACCGTTGGTAAATGTGGACCACATATAGCCTGTCAGCCACTTTTTCTCATCCTCTTGCCAGTGTATATGAATACGAAGTTTCTTATTTCCGTCCGCTCCATCGCCCACTTTGATGTGCTCTCGCATCTCCACACGACAGCTTTGTCTCTTGTCCAAAGAACTGTCGTTTCTTTCCGTATTTACCCATCGTCGCAGGACTCTCGTGCGGTGTATAGTCAATGCCCTTTTCCTTTAGCCATTCCTGTACACTCCTCCCCAGTGAAGCGCTTTGACGCTCGCTGGCGCACCCGTCAAGCGCCTCAAATACCCGGTGCACTTCGTCCGGCCGCAGGAACGGTGACTGTTTGGCGAACTCCACAGCGCTCGATAAGAAGCGCAGTCCGTTCATAGAGGCTTTAGCGTGTTCAACTACTTGCAATAACCGAGTCAAACGCCGGAGCCGATGTTACGTCGTCGCTTCCATCTTCCGGTTCAGCGTCGTCGGAATCGGTAGTACTCAGCCATTGTCCATATCTCCTTTCGCTGAAAGGCATTCATGCGGTAAAGCCAGCATGTATCTTTACTATCCGTACAGGATTCCCTCTCATCCATCAATCCTCGACAGGAAAAAATGCTTGTACCTGCTCAATCACAAACTCGGGTCGTTCCTCGGCCACAAAGTGCCCGCAGCGTTCCACCACACCGCCCTCAACCCGCTCGGCCACTCGTTGCCAGACCGGGAGGGGATCACCCATAAACCGCTCGCCGCCCCAGGCGCGGACGGGCATGGTGAGCTTGTTGGTACATGTGCTGAGTTGTTCAACATCTTCTTCAAGCGCCGTCCGGTAATAGTGAAAACCGGCCCGCAACGCGCCGGGCTGCGAGTAGGCCCGCACATATTCGGCTATCTCTTCGTCGCTGAACACGGCCGGGTTGTAGCACGCTACCCGGCACAGACGGTCGATGTACAGGGGGATATGGTCGCGAACCAGCAGTTCGGCCAGGTCGGGCGAGCCGCCCTGGAACATGACGTGCCACATGCGCCGGATGCTCCGGATGTTGAGCGGTTCGCCTGTACGGACCAGACCGGGCGTTGATTCCAGGATGAGCAGACGCTTGACCATTTCTGGATGATCGTAGGCCAGATAATACGCCACCGTGCCGCCCCAGTCATGGCCGGTGAGGCCGATGTGCTGATAGCCGAGGTGGCGGACCAGCGCATACACGTCCGAGGCCAGGCTGCGTTTGTCGTAGCCCGTCATCGGTCGTTCGCTGTCGCCCAAACCACGCAGGTCAGGGGCAATTACGGTGAAGTGGCCGGCCAGCGCAGGGATAATTTTGCGCCACTCGTACCAAGTCTGCGGCCAGCCGTGGAGAAAGACGAGCGGATAGCCCGAACCGGCCAAGACGTAGTGCATGCGAAAGCCGTTGACGCGGACAGTATGGTGGGTCCAAGGGGGTGACATGGTGTCTTCCCGGTGCGGCTTATTCGGCCAGGGGGATGTCGGTAGCTTGTTCGCTGGTCAGGGTCGGGTGTGAACCTGGCGACTGATCTTCAATATGGGAATGCCCGTCATCACCGGTGTAGAAACGAAAGACTGCCATAGGCTTCCTCCTTGTGGCACTAGACTACTCAGCGCAGCCTGAATGTGCCAGCCATCGCTCCCGACTGGAACCCGGTGCCGGCTTGGGCTAGGCTTGACACCTGGAGGGGGCAGCTATGGCACAACAACCACAACGCTTTATGACCCTGCCCGAGATTCGTCGGGCCGCCAAACGGATTCTTCCGCCCGGCCCGTGGGGCTATGCGGCGGGCGGGGCCGAAACCGAGACCACATTGCGGCGCAATAGGCGGGCTCTTCGTCGGCTGGCCATCCGCCAGCGGGTACTTCGGGATGTCCGCCATGTGGACCTGAGCACTAGGTTTCTCGGCCTGCGGCTGCCTATGCCGGTGGCGGTGGCACCGATGGGAGGGCTGGTGGTGTTCCATCCCCAGGGCGACTGTGAGATGGTCCGGGGGGCGGGGCTGACTGGCAATCTGGCTGTCGTCAGCGGGGTGACCGGCTGGCCGGTTGAAGAGGTGGCCGAGGCGGCCAGCGGTCCGTTGCTGTTTCAGCTGTATTTTGCTGGGCCGCGCCCGTGGGTGCAGGACCTGCTCGGCCGGGTTGAGGCGACCGGGGCGTATAAGGCGGTGTGTCTGACGGTTGACCTCCAGGTCTATGGCCGGCGTGAGCGCGATCTGATTCAGCGCTATGATCCGCGTGTGGCGCGGACGCTGGCCCCCAATCCGCAGCCGCCGGATATGGACTACCAGGCCCGGCTGACCTGGGACGATGTGGCCTGGCTGCAAGAGATGCTGACCCTGCCGGTTGGTCTCAAGGGAATTTTGACCGCGGAGGACGCACGGCTGGCGGTCGAGGCCGGGGTGAAAATTATCTGGGTATCAAACCACGGCGGTCGTCAGCTGGACTCGACCCAGGCCACGATTGAGGTCCTGCCCGAAATTGTCGAGGCGGTTGACGGCAGGGCCGAGATCGTTATTGACGGTGGGTTTCTGCGCGGGACCGATGTCATTAAAGCGCTGGCGCTAGGAGCCGATGTTGTGGCTATGGGCAGAAACATTGTGTGGGGCTTGGTGGTGGACGGTGCGGCTGGGGTGCGGCGGAGCCTTGAGCTGGTGGCCGAGGAATTGGCGGTCAGTCTGGCCTTGTGCGGCCAAACACATGTGCGGGGTTTAGGGCCGGAGATGATCCGTCGTGCCGACTAGGCGCTGTGCGTTGCAAAGGAGAGGGAAACCCACTATTGAGATGAGAGAAACTGAGAGCGGCCAAGGGGGGCCGCAGGGACACCTGACCGCGCCGCGCATGCAGGCACAGTTGAATCATCCGGTTATTGACGCCGAGGCTCTCACTGGAGGGAAGTGAGTATGACTGATTTTGGGCTTGTGTCGATTCCAACCCATTATTCCATTCCACCTGTAGACTTGGCACGCTGGGCTGAGGAAAACGGGTTTGATTCGCTGTTCTATGGCGAGCATACCCATATCCCGACCAGCCGGCAGACGCCTTTTCCGCTGGGCGGAGAACTGCCTATGTATTACGCCCAGTTCTTTGATCCTTTTATTGCACTGACCGCGGCTGCGGCGGTAACGGAAAAGCTCAAGGTCGGGACCTCGGTGTGCCTGGTGCCCGAGCACCACCCGATCAATTTGGCCAAGGCCGCGGCCTGTCTCGACCGGGTGTCGAACGGGCGATTCCTGTTTGGCATTGGGGCCGGCTGGAATGTCGAAGAGATGGCTAATCATGGCGTAGCGTTTAAGGACCGCTGGAAAATTACGCGTGAACGGGTGTTGGCCATGCGCGAAATCTGGACCACAGAGGCGGCCGAGTTCCACGGCCGGTTTGTGGACTTTGACTCCATCTGGTGCTGGCCAAAGCCGGTGCAAGCCGGTGGGCCGCCTGTCCTGATGGGAGCCGCCTCCAAGTGGACGGCCAAGCGGGTGGTTGAATACTGCGACGGGTGGTTTCCGGTTGACGGGCCGTCTGACCTGTCGGCCGGGGTCGCGGCGATTCGGGCTGAGGCTGACAAGGGCGGCCGGTCAATGGCCGAGTTTGATCTGAGTGTGATTACCGCGGACGGGGTGTTTGGCCGGAGTGGGCCGGAGGGTCGCGTTCGAGAGCTGATCAAGACAGGCTTCAACCGGGTGTTGTTCCTGATTGAGCCGGCGGAGCCGGATGTTCAGTGGCCGGTCCTCGAGCGCTATGCCAGCCTGATCCGCCAGTTCCAGTAGAGCCGCGGAAGTCCACCGCCGGGTGTCAAGAGCCCGGCAGGAGCCGGTTCAGGTCGTCCTGGAGTGTGGCGAGCACTTCATCCGCTACCGCCCCACGGCTGCGGATTTTGGCATCACGGTAGGCCTCGGGGCGGAGTTCGGCCAGCTGCCTGGCCTCTTTCAGCGTCTCCTCAAGGAGTGTGTCGGCCGGGCACACACGGTCCAGAAATCCGGCGTCAACCGCCCTGGCCGGGTCGTACAGACGAGACTGGATCGTGGCTTGGGTCAGGTGACGTTTGGACAGCCGCTCACGGGCCAGGGCTACCAGAAAGTACGGGAGGCTCATACCGATGGCGACCTCGTTGAGGCCAATTCTGAAATCTCCTTCCGCTCCCATACGGGTATCTGCGGCCAGGAGCATCAGGGCACCGGCGGCAATGGCGTGACCGGTGCAGGCCACCAGCAATGGTTGCGGATGGATGTACATCTTCATCAGCATTGTGGCCCCGGCGGTGACTAAACCACGGGCGGCTTCTGGTCCACCGTTGCGGAGAACGGTCAGGTCAAAACCGGCTGAAAAACGCTCGGGGCGACCGACAATCACGGCGGCGCGCGCTTCCCGCACCGCCCGGTTGAGCCCGGCGTTGACCGCGTCGATAAAAGTGTAGCTGACCGCGTTGGCCTTGCCGTCGTCAATCCGCAGGAGAGCAATTGAATCGTCGAGTTCGTAGGCCAGGATTTCAGGTGACATCATAACCCTTGTCTCCAGTCTGAGAGGCATTGTGCTGTTCTGCCATAGCATAGCCTGGGCAAGCCTCGCTGTGTACTACCCTGTTCTGGTTGAGCGACGTATCCTGCCCGGATATGCCAGCGTTGCACGCCCCGCCCCGGGCTGTGTATAAAGGCGCTGGACCTGCGAGCGGCAACCGGCAGAAAGGGGAAGCATATGGAACGCGTGACACATGGGCTATCTCGGACTAAGCGTAAAAGACGTTGACGAATGGGAACGTTTTGCGGCCGATATCCTTGGCCTCCAGCCAAACGGACGGGACGAGGACGGTTCTCTTCTCCTGCGCATGGATGAGTACCGCTATCGCTTCACCGTTCATCCCGAGGGCAAGGATGATGTCGCCTGTCTTGGCTGGGAGGTGGCGGATGAGCACGCCTGTCACGCCCTGGCCGGGCAGCTGGAGGCGGCGGGTTTTGCGGTCAGCCCAGGGACGGCGGAAGAGAAAGCCGTCCGTCGGGTGGCGGGTTCAGTGCGTTTTCAGGACCCGAACGGTATTCCGTCTGAAATTTTCTACACGGAAGATCAAGGGAAAGGAGACTAACATGCCGACACAGAAGTCAGAGGGCAGCATCTGGGGGCATCAGCGCATGCAGGCCGGTCCGGCTGGCGTGGCGCAAGAGCAGGTCGATACTCACACGAGCGGATTGGAGAAAATATGCAGTACGCACGACTTGGTAAAACGGGCATGACGGTGTCGCGCATCTGTCTCGGCTGTATGAGCTATGGCGGTGGGCCGCAACCCGAATGGGCTATGCCGCGCGATTGGGCGCTTGGCAAAGACGAGGCGCGGGAGCATTTTGCGCTGGCGCTTGAGGCTGGGGTGAATTTTTTCGACACGGCCGATGTGTACTCAATCGGGCTGAGCGAGGAGATCACCGGATATTGGCTGAACGAGATGGCCAGCCGTGACGATATCGTGGTGGCGACCAAGGTGTGGGGCAAGATGCGGGCCGGCCAAAACAGCAGTGGGCTGAGCCGCAAGCACATTGTTGAGGCGTGTGAGAAGTCCCTGCGGCGGCTCAAGATGGACTACATTGATCTGTATCAAATCCACCGCTGGGATTTCAGTACGCCGATTGAGGAAACGCTGGAAGCGCTTGATTCCCTGGTCCAGAGTGGCAAGGTGCGCTACCTGGGGGCTAGCAGTATGGCGGCCTGGCAGTTTTCCAAGGCACTCTACATGGCCAAAGAAAACGGCTGGCATCGGTTTGTGGCTATGCAGAATCACTACAACCTGATCTACCGTGAGGAAGAGCGGGAAATGATCCCGCTGTGCATCGATCAGGGCGTTGGGCTGATTCCGTGGAGTCCGCTGGCGCGCGGATTTTTTGCCGGGAACCGGGACCCCGAAGCTGGAGAGATGGTGACCAGGCGCGCCGAAACCGACGCCTTTGCCCATAAGAACTATTTCCGCGAGAACGATTTTGTGGTTGCTGCGACCGTCGAAAAGCTGGCCCACGAACGTGGTATCAGTCCGACCCAGGTAGCGTGTGCCTGGGTGCTGCAGGCCCCGGGCGTGACCTCACCGATCATCGGGGCGACCAAGGTCCATCACTTGCAGGAGATTTTTGAGGCGGTTGATATCCAGCTGAGCGCCAAAGAGGTGGCGAGACTGGAAGAGCCCTATCAGCCGCATCCGGTGCTGGGCCATATGCAGCCGAGCCCCAAGAAGATGGTTGGGTGAAGAGCAGGAGGCGGGACAAAAGATTTCCTGCCCCCTGTAGCACTGGACATTGTGTCCCAAAAGAGGGCGGTCTTGACAAAGTAGACCTCAAAAGGTCTATATTTTGGGACAGTCAGGAAATCTGCAAGTTTCCAGTCTGAAAGGTCTGCAAAAAACAGGTGAGACCATCGGTCTTCTCTGGCCGCATGGCCGGTCTCAAGGAATACGCATGCCAAGCGAAGAGGAAATTCGCGCTCAGCTCACACAGATTGAGTATCCCGGTTCAAAACACGATATTGTGACGCTCGGCCTGATCGGGAATATCGGCATTCGAGACGGCACGGTTGTTGTCCACCTGCGGACGACCAACGCGCAGGAGCAGGCACTACAGCATTTGAGAGCCCGGATTACCGCGGCGCTGTCATCCACCGCCGGGGTCAAACAGGTACATGTCCATATTCCCGGCCAGCACGCCCAGCCGTACACGCAGCAAGGACCGCAGGCCGGACCCCACATGAAAGAGCCCACGGTGGTGGCTGGCGTGCAGCGTATTATTGCGGTTGCCAGCGGCAAGGGTGGGGTTGGCAAGTCTACGGTGGCGGTGAACCTGAGCTTGGCACTGAGAGCTTTGGGCAAGACCGTTGGATTGCTTGATGCGGATGTGTATGGGCCGAGTATTCCGCTCATGATGGGTACCGAGGCGGTGCCTCGGGCGGGCCATAATAAGAAAATCTATCCGGTTGAACAGCATGGGATCAGCCTCATTTCCATGGGGTTTTTTGTGGATGACAAGTCTCCGGTCATTTGGCGCGGGCCAATTGTGATGGGCATTATCCGCCAGTTTTTGCGTGACGTGATCTGGGGCGAGCTGGAGTATCTGATTGTCGACCTGCCACCGGGCACGGGTGATATCGCTCTGACGCTGGCCCAGGAAGTTCCGCTCAACGGCGGGGTGGTGGTCACTACCCCGCAAGATGTTGCGCTGCTTGATGTGCGGCGCGGCATTGCCATGTTCAGACAGGTGCAGGTCCCAATTCTGGGTGTGATTGAAAACATGAGTCTGTTTATGTGTCCTGAGTGCAATCATCAGGAAGAGATTTTTGGCCGGGGTGGGGCAAAAAAGACTGGCCTGCCCATCTTGGGCGAGGTGCCGCTGGTTGAAGATCTGCGGCTCGGTGATAATCGTGGTACCCTGCTGATTCTTGCCAATCCTGACCATCCTGTTTCGCAGGAGTTCAGGGCCATTGCCCGGCGTGTCATGGAAGCCGATGCTCTCAATGTCCAACGTCAGGGTCAGTCTGTGCATTAATATCTGCTCCATTATGTAAGGAGAACGGATATGCCCAAACCAACATTGGTGACCCCCAGCGTCGAAGAAAAGCAGTTGCGTATCCTGTGGGATGACGACGAGTTGAATCAGTTCCCGTTTGCCTATCTGCGGGGCTGGTGCCCGTGCGCGATGTGCCAGGGCCATAGTGGGGAGCGTCGTTTTGTCAGCGTTGACGACCCGCAGTTGGTAGATATACGCCCGGTCGGGAACTACGCCCTGAACATCGTCTGGAAAGACTGTGAAAATGGTATCTATGCCTTTGATTACCTGAGAGAACTGGCGAAAGACGCCGAAAGCCGGTCAAAAGAGTCACGCCAGGAATAAGAGATACATATGCCAAGCCCGCAAGACCTGCTGAAATCCCTCAAAAACGTTAAATATCCCGGATTCAGCCGGGATATTGTCTCCTTTGGTATGGTCAAGGACATTGCGGTTGGGGTGTCACGGGTGGTGGTCCAGGTTGCGCCCTCGACCGGCAATACAGATGTTATTGAGCAGATCCGACGTGACGTACAGGCCACTCTGGCGGCCCAGGTTGCGTTGCCGATCGAGGTCGAGATCATGCAGCCCGGCGGTGACCAGCGGCCGACACTCCAGGCTCAAGCCCAGGTTCATCCGTCTATACCTCGCCTTCCGGGCATTGAGCACATTATTGCGGTGGCCAGCGGCAAGGGTGGGGTCGGAAAATCCACTGTATCGGTGAATCTGGCAGCTGCTCTGACTTCAATCGGCAAGCGCGTCGGTATTTTGGATGCCGATGTGTACGGTCCCAGTGTACCCTTGATGCTGGGCATAAAAGAGCGGCCCAAAAGCACCCAAGAAAGAAAAATTATTCCCCTCACAAAGTTTGAGCTCAAAGTGATGTCAATGGGTTTTCTGGTGGCCGATGAGCAGGCGGTGGTGTGGCGCGGGCCGATGGTCGATAAGCTGCTGACCGAGTTTCTCCACAATGTCGAGTGGGAAGAGTTGGACGTCCTGGTCATAGACCTGCCGCCCGGTACGGGTGATGCTCAGCTGAGTATTGTGCAAAAAGCTCCGCTTTCGGGCGGTGTTATTGTCACCACCCCTCACGACGTAGCGCTGATGGATGTCCGTCGCGGCGCGCAAATGTTTGAAGAGGTCAAGGTGCCCGTGCTAGGGGTAATTGAGAACATGAGCTACCTGGTGTGCAGTTCGTGCGGACACCATGCTCACGTCTTTGGTCAGGGGGGCGGCAGGCAGGTGGCCGAGCAGTTTCAGGTGCCTCTGCTGGGTGAAGTTCCGTTACTGCGCGATATCGTCTCCGGTGGGGATAGCGGCACGCCGCTCGTTGTCTCTCAGCCTGACCACCCTCAGAGTCGGGCGTTTGTCGGTCTTGCCGAGAAGGTGCTACGGCAGTTGAAAGGTGAACGATGATGATCTCCTCATCAGGAAGAGATCATCGCTCACCTTCGAAATACCCCGATGGCTACGCTACGGGTACTCTTTGAGACTGGTGAGCCGGAACGGCTCATCAACTTCGATCCGGCCGAGGCCCCTTTTCAAGATGACGGACAACCGGGATCGATTCTGGATGTGCTCCTCGGTCATCAGGTGACGCTTGAACATGCCTGTGGCGGCCACTGCGCATGCACGACCTGTCATGTGATTGTCAAAGCTGGTGAAGAGCATCTCTCGGAGAGCGAGGAATCTGAGGAGGATATGCTTGATAAAGCACCGGGCTTGACGCCTGGCTCTCGGCTTGGCTGTCAGGCCGTCATCAAAGCTGGGCCTATCACCATCCTGATCCCTAAGTATACGATTAACCAGCAGATGTGAGAGCCCAAGCTCTCCTCTCCCCATGCAGCAGGCTGCACCCTACCAGGCTGTCATTGAGCGTATTGTTGAGCGGGCACCCGACACCCGTTCGTTTTTTCTGCGCCTCCGCGCTGACCAGCACCTCCGCTTCAGGCCGGGCCAGTTCCTGTCGTTTCAGTTGCCAGGCAACGGAAAAACCCTGACTCGGGCGTATACAATCGCCTCGAATCCCGAAGATGAAGGGTCGCTGGAAATCTGTTTGAACCGCGTGCCTGGTGGTCCGGGTTCGCACTATCTATTCACCCGCAAGCTTGGCGATGGGCTGTCTTTTACCGGCCCCTGGGGCGCTTTTGTGCTTGACCAAGCCCCGCCGGCCGAGTGCGTCTTTATTGCCGAGGGGACCGGGATTGCAGCCATTCGACCCATGCTTCGGCGGGCGCTTGACAGGAGTCCGCAGCGACCCTTTGCCCTCGTCTATGGAACGGTCCACGAACAAGACCTGCTGTATCGTGAACAGTTGGAAGCTTGGGCCCGCGGGTATGGTGTGTTGACCTTTCGCCCTCTTTTGTGCCAACCTTCCCCGCGTTGGTACGGACTGCAAGGCGAACTCCTCGCTCATGTCGAAGCGTGCTATGTCAAACACGACACCGACCGGTCTCGCCATTTTTATATTTGTGGGATTGGCAACCGGGTCTTACAACTCCGCGACCTCCTGCGAACCGCCGGCTATGAGCGCCGCGCGGTAAAATATGAGAGGTGGTAAGAAGCCGCCTCTCCTGCCCCGTTGACAACTTAGACTCTAACAGTCTATATCTGGGCTGGCCGAGGAGCAGCCAGTCCCAATTCCGAATCTGCAATAAGAAAAATGACCATGTTGCATTTTGAGTCTTGTGACTGAGCTGAGTGGCCCAGATAAGGAGGAACCCATGGCCTACACGGAGAAGGTGCTGGAGCACTACGAAAACCCTAAGAATGTCGGCAGTTTTGCCAAAGACGAAGAGAATGTTGGTACCGCTGTTGTCGGGGCCCCTGAGTGTGGAGATGTGATGAAGCTGCAACTCAAGATCAATCCTGACACCGAGGTCATTGAAGAGGCCCGCTTCAAAACCTTCGGCTGCGGCTCGGCGATTGCCTCGTCAAGCTATGTGACTGAGCTCGTCAGAGGCAAGACGGTCAAAGAAGCCTACAAGATCACAAATACCGAGATCGTCAAGGATCTGTCCCTGCCGCCGGTCAAGATTCACTGCTCGGTCCTGGCCGAGGATGCGATTAAATCTGCTGTGGCAGACTGGCGCGAGAAGGGCGACAAGTCGGACGAGACGGCGGCATAGCGGTCTGCCGCCCACGCTGGATTACGAGGTCAGACAATGGAACATGGCCAGACCTTGACTACGACCCCGCGTTTGCAGGGCGGGGATGAAGCCCTGCTCGGCGACGCGGTTGTCCTCACCCAAATTGATCGGGCCATCGGCTGGGCACGGAAATACTCCATCTTTCCGTATCCATTTGCCACGGCGTGCTGCGCCATGGAATACATGGCCCTGTCCATGACCCCCTACGACATTGATCGCTTTGGGGCGCTGCTGCCGCGTTTTAGTCCGCGTCAGGCTGATCTGCTGATGGTGATCGGGACGGTGACGTGTCGTCAGGCACCTGTTCTGAAGCGGGTGTACGAACAAATGACCGAGCCTAAATGGGTGATGGCCTTTGGGGCGTGTGCCTCAACCGGTGGATTTTATGACAACTACACCACCGTGGCTGGTATTGATCGCATCGTTCCAGTTGATGTCTACGTGCCGGGCTGTCCGCCCCGTCCAGAAAATGTTCTGGATGCCCTGATGGCCCTCCAGCGAAAAATTCATTCACAGAAGCAAAAGCTTCGAGGGTTGGCTGCTGCCTAGAGGCAAGCGGTATGCGCAAGACAGGAAAGTTAAAACCGGTAGAGCGCAGCTCGCTGATGAACATCGGCAAACGGGTTGATTATGCCGTGCGCGCCCTGTCCTACTTAGCCGCTCAGCCGTCCGGAACTGTCGTTTCTCGACGCGAAATCCAGCTCAAACAGGATATTCCCTCCCATTTTCTGTCGAAAATTATGAAACAACTCGTTGGAGGCTGTCTGGTGGAGTCGTATATGGGAGCCCGAGGCGGTTTCCGCCTCAAGAAACCGGCCGCCCACATCAACCTCAAGGAGGTCTATGAGTGCCTTGAAGGTCCCCTCTTGCTGATGGAATGTCTTGAAGGGGGCGAACAAGCGTGTCAGTACTGCGAGGTGTGTAACCAGATCTCCGTCTGGGGCGAAGCTCAGCGGCGGCTTGCCGAATACCTGGCCAGCGTCTCGCTGGGGCAGATCGCTGATAAGGTCGGACTGCGGGAGGAGCTTGCCCATCGCGGACAGGGGGGATATAGAAAAGGCACGCCGTTTGGCATCACTACCCCACCCCTCTGCTGCAACGGGCAGGACAGGGAAGCGCATAAAAATGGCGTGAATATCGGTCAGGAGTGAATCAGTGTATTTTCATTTTGGCAACGTTCTGGTGTTCACCCTCATCGGGCTCGGTCTGGGCGCTTTTCACCTTATCATGGGCAGCTTGCTGCGACCCCATAACCCTGAGACCAAAAAGCTGACGACCTACGAGTGCGGCGAGCTACCGACCGGGAGCGCGTGGATTAACTTCAACATCCGGTTTTATCTCATCGCCCTTGTTTTTGTGATTTTTGATATTGAGGTCGCCTTTATCTATCCGGTTGCGGTGGCGTTTCGGGATTTTGTGCTGGCCGGCAACGGGCTGTTTGCCCTGACGGAAATTTTTCTCTTTCTTGGGATTCTTGCTGTCGGTCTGGTATATGTCTGGAAGAAGCGCGATCTGGAATGGATTAAGCGTGTCCAGGCTCAGCAGACGGAAGAGGAACCGGCGCTTCCCAGGGCGGCCTAAGAGACTGTGTCAGACCGTATGAGGAGGATTCATGTCGCTTGTCAATAGTGTACCGGAGATGGTGATTACCACAAAAGTTGACGAGGTTTTGAATTGGACCCGGAAGTCTTCGGTGTGGTATATGCTGTTTGGTCTGGCGTGTTGCGCCATTGAGATGATGCAAACCGGTGGACCACGATCCGATTTGGAGCGGTTTGGGGCGGCACCTCGGGCCACACCGAGACAGTCTGATATGATGATTATTGCCGGAACGCTGACCCTCAAAATGGCGCTCCGCACCAAGGTGCTGTACGACCAGATGCCCGATCCGAAATATGTGATTTCGATGGGGAGCTGCTCAAACTGCGGAGGTCTGTTTCAGCTCGCCTACTCGGTGTGTGACGGGGTGGATAAGGTGATTCCGGTTGATGTGTATGTGCCAGGCTGTCCGCCCAGGCCCGAAGCTTTGACCGAGGGCCTGCTCAAACTCCAGGAAAAGATGATGCAGGAACGCTGGCTGGTGAAAAAAGCGCCGGCCCAGACCGAAGCGGCATAACCCCGTGGGTCGGCCGTGACGAGCCCGGAGCTGACCTCTTGTCCCATTGCTGTGTGTTCTATGTCCCCAGCCGATATTTTCCGGACAATTACCCAGCGCTTTGGTACCGAGGCTGTCGTCTCCCGTGGTGAGGAAGCGCTGGACCCATACTGCACTATTCAGCCCGAGCTGGTGGCCGACATCTGCCGTTTTCTCAAACAGGAGGCTGATTTGGCCTTTGACTGTTTGTCAAACATGTCAGGGGTTGATCTCATCAAAGACGACAAAATCCAGGTGGTGATGCACCTGTACTCATACCCCCACCGGCATCGGATTGTGCTGAAAGTTGATGTCCCGCGTGACGCGCCCGAGATGCCTTCGGTGGAAGGCGTGTGGAAGGCGGCAAACTGGCTGGAGCGTGAAATTTATGACCTGCTCGGGGTCAATTTCACCGGCCATCCAGATTTGCGCCGTCTGCTCATGCCGGAGGACTGGGTTGGGCATCCACTGCGTAAAGATTTCGTGGAGCCAGAAGAGTATCACGGCATCAGCACCCGGCGCGAGAGTCTTATAAAGTGATACGGTCCGGCTCCTGCCCGATCATTGTCTGCCAAAACCGCTGACCACAGGAGGATGATATGAGCTTGGCAGGTTATGAGGTTGAGGTCCAACGTGGAGAGGGTCTGGCCACCGAGGAAATGACCCTGAATATGGGCCCTCAGCACCCGAGCACGCACGGCGTACTGCGCTTTGTGGTCAAGGCGGACGGCGAGGTAATGCGGACGGCTATCCCTGACATCGGCTACCTCCACCGGTCTATTGAAAAAATTTCCGAAAAGGTCGGCTATCACGGTTTTATGCCGTACACTGACCGGGTTGATTATGTCTCGGCCATGCAGTGTAACCAGGGCTGGGGGCATGGCCTGCGAACGGCTGGCCGGTATTGAGGTGCCCCGACGGGGCGAGTTCTGCCGGGTGCTTGCCTGCGAGCTGGGCCGGATGGCGAGCCATTTGCTCTCAGTCGGAACGATGGTCATGGATATCGGCGGCTATACGCCCTTTTTGCACGCCATCCGTGAGCGGGAGAAGATTAACGACCTGTTGGAAGAGTTATGTGGTGCGCGGCTCACCTTCAACTATATGCGGGTCGGTGGTGTGGCC
Source organism: uncultured Binatia bacterium (SeqCode) (assembly GCA_965242605.1). GTDB lineage: Bacteria > Desulfobacterota > Binatia > Bin18 > Bin18 > JAAXHF01. Next base: position 1,850,200 of record CBDESS010000001.1, read on the forward strand.
TGGGATTTGCCGCCGAATTATGCCGACAAAGTCATTGCCTTTGTGGATCAGTTTGAGCCGCTGGTTGATGAGTATAACGATCTCATTTCGTACAACAAGATTTATGTGGAACGCCTGGCCAATGTGGCGGTGGTCAGCAAGGAGGACGCGGTCAGTTACAACTTGGTCGGACCGAATTTGCGCGCCTGCGGTATCAGATATGATGTGCGGCGTGATGAGCCGTATTCGATCTATTCCGAGTTGGATTTTGATATTCCGGTCGGTACCGGGGAGATGGGCCAACAGGGCGACTGCTTTGATCGCTACATGACCCGTATACGGGAGCTTAAAGAATGCTGCAAAATTGTGCGGCAGTGTCTTGCCATGATGCCCGACGGGCCGGTGTTGGCAAAAGTCCCGCGTAAGCTCAAGCCGCCGGCCGGCGACGCCTATGTGCGGGTCGAAGGCTCGCGGGGCGATATGGGCTGGTATGTGGTCAGCGACGGGACCGAGTTTCCGTATCGGACCAAGATCCGAACCGGCTCGTTTTCTGCCATGAGTATTGTCGATAAAGTCAGCCAGGGCCTGATGCTCGCCGACCTGATCGCCCTGATTGCCAGTTTTGATGTGGTCGCACCGGAGGTTGACCGATAGCCGGTGACCTGGACAAAAGCGGACGAGTAAGGTAGGCACAGCGACGCTATGCAAGAACTCTTTGACCGATTAATGGCCAACGGGTGGTTTGCCGGGCTGCCAACAGATGTGGTGTATGCTGGCGGCATGCTGGTGTTCGGGCTCGTTCTTGTGTTTGGCTTTGTGATGCCGATGGTACCGATCACGGTCTGGCTTGAACGGCGGGTGTGGTCGCGTATTCAGTCACGCATCGGGCCGAACCGGGTTGGTCCCCAAGGGGTGTTGCAGGGTATTGCCGACGGGCTCAAAAATATCCTGAAGGAAGACATCGTTCCTGACGCGGCTGACCGTCCATTGTTCCGGTTTGCCCCCTATCTGCTGGTGTGGGGCTTTGTTGCCACCTTTGTGGTTGTCCCCTTTAGCAGCAGTTTGATCATTGCCGACCTGAATGTGGGCATTCTGTATTTGACGGCCATGACCGCTCTGTCGGTGGTGGGCGTGCTGATGGCAGGCTGGTCATCAAATAACAAATGGTCGCTGTTAGGCGGGATTCGTTCTGCCGCCCAGGTCATCAGCTACGAAATCCCGGCTGGATTAGCCGTTATCCCCACGGTTTTGCTGGCCGGTACGCTGAGCATGCAGGGCATTATCCAGCAGCAGGGCTGGGCTCCGTGGGATTGGTACGCGTTTCATAACCCGTTCACCTTTCTGGCGGCCCTGGTTTTCTATATATCGGCTTTGGCCGAGGCGAACCGTACCCCGTTTGACATTCCGGAGGCCGAATCTGAGTTGGTGGCCGGCTTTGCGACCGAGTACAGCGGGATGCGTTTTGCTCTGTTCTTCCTGGCCGAATGGGGCACGCTGTATGTGATTGGGGCGGTGATGACAACCTTATTTCTCGGTGGTTGGCATGTGCCGCTCTGGACTGACAATGTCGTGCTGCTGAATATTTCGCAGTTTGTGGCGTTTTTCCTCAAGTCCTACTTCTGGGCATTTCTCGCCATGTGGTTGCGGGCAACGCTGCCGCGTGTTCGGGTCGATCAACTGATGTCGCTGTGTTGGAAGTATCTGGTACCGATCGGCTTCATCAATATCGTGGGCACGGCAGTCATCATGGTCATCCGGCCGCACGGCAGCAGTTGGCTGCGGTATCTGATGTGCCTGGTGTTTGTCATGATTGTCGTGCAGTTCTTTCGACGGGTCGTTTTCCATATCCGGCGTGCCAGGCCTGAGTTGTACTTTAACCCGGCTATTTAGGAGCGTGGTATGGCGAATACAAGCATTCGTCGTTACTTCAAAAACCTGTCCGATGCGGTTAGCACGATTTTTGAGGGGATGAGCATCACCTGTTCGCATTTTGTGCGGAAGCCGTACACCATCCAATATCCGGACCGGACGCCCGTCAGGGTCCAGGATACCCTCCCGCCCCGTTATCGGGGTATTTTGGCGGTTGATCTCGAAATTTGTACCGGCTGCCTGGCCTGCGAAAGGGCGTGTCCTATTGACTGCATTGTCATTGACGCTCCAAAAGACCCCAAAACCCGCCAGATGGAGTTGGCCCGCTTTGACATTGATATTGCCAAGTGCATGTACTGCGGCTTATGCAGCGAAGCCTGTCCAACAGGCTCGATTCACCATACGACCGAGTTTGAAGGGGCCGATTATTCCCTGGAAAGTTTAATCCGCCGCTATGTGGCCACCCCGGTCATCGCCTATAAGGCCAAAAAAGGGGAAGAAACCGATCCCGCTGTTGCTCCGATTCTGGAACGCGGTCTGGCCTATATCGCGGATTATGCAGAGCCTGTTGACATGAAGAAGTATAAAGCTGCTCAACAGGAAGAAGCCGAAAAAGCGGCCGACAACGGAGCCTAGAGCGCGGACAGCCCGAGAGCCACGATTATGAGCGCATTGGTCTTTTATCTGATTGCCGGGGTGACCATTGGCTCGGCCGCTATCGTCGCCTTTTCACGAAATCTGGTCTATTCGGCCTTTGCCTTACTCGGGACTTTGCTCGGGGTAGCCGGCATGTACGCCATGCTGGCGGCTGACTTTGTGGCTATTGTCCAAATCCTCACCTACGTCGGTGGGATTCTGGTGCTGCTGATTTTCGCGGTCATGCTGACCCACCGTATTTCCGATGTTGCGATATCAAACCGCGTGGTCGGGCCTGTCCCGGCACTGCTCTTTGTGGTCCTTGTCGCCGGGGTGATGGGGATGTGTGTGCTAGGGGCGAACTGGAGCCAGCTCGCCACGACATCGGCTGAGCCAACCACCGCGGGTATTGGTCAGGCGTTCTTGGGGCCCTATATTTTGCCTTTTGAACTGGCCTCGGTCGTGCTGTTAGTGGCCCTGATTGGGGCGATCGTGATATCGCGCAAGGAAATTCGAGGACAGACGCCAGCACCGTAACCGAACCTCCCTTGATTTTGTCTATTCCCTTTTATGAGGCGCTGACCTTTCTCTCGCCCCCTGTCCTGAACGGATGGTTATGGACGAAGTTCTGCTCGCTATCGGGCTCCGCCACTTTCTGCTCGTCAGTTTGATCATCTTTGCGCTTGGCCTCTATTGTGTCCTGACCCGCAGAAACGCGATCGGGATTCTGCTTGGCGTAGAGTTGATCCTGAACTCGGCCAATATCAACTATATCACCTTTTCGCATTACTCTTCTGGCCAGTACGACGGTCAGGTGTTCTCGATCTTTGTGATTATGCTGGCGGCCGCCGAAGCAGTGATCGGCTTAGCGATCGTGCTTAGCATCTACCAGAACTTTTCAACCATTGACGTTGAGGCAACCGACCGTCTGCAGGGCTGAGCTATGGAGCATCCTGTCCTTGTCTCGTATCTCCGCTGGATCGTCCTCTTTCCGCTGCTGGGTGCCATCATTAACGGGGTGGGTGGTGCATTTATCCAAAAGCATCTTGGGAAGACGGCCAATCATCTCATCGCGGTTGGCGCGGTTGGCATAGCCTTTGTGTTGTCGCTGGTAGCTTTTGTTCAGGTGTATAACCTTGAGCCGGCCCAGCGTTTCCTGCTGGACACTATCCTGCGCTGGATCGACCTCGGCGATCTGCAAGTGAATATCGCCTTTTGGGTTGACCCGCTGTCGGCGGTCATGATTCTGGTTGTGACCGGCATTGGCGGGCTGATCCACATCTACTCCATCGGCTATATGCACAATGACGGTGCCTACTGGCGCTTTTTTACCTTCTTAAATCTGTTCACCTCCGCCATGCTGACCCTGGTCCTGGCCGATAATATGCTGTTGCTCTTTGTCGGCTGGGAGGGAGTTGGCCTGTGTTCATACGCACTGATCGGCTTCTGGTATAAGGAACGGGCCAATACCTCGGCGGCCAACAAAGCCTTTATCGTCAACCGGATTGGCGATGCCGGCTTCACCCTGGGCGTATTCACTCTCTTCTGGGCTCTCAGTTCGATGGGTCACGGCTCAGCGGTGTTCCGCGAGATGGAAGCCCATGTCGGAGTCCTCACCGATCCGGGTGTGGCGGTTTTCGGCGTGTCCGCCGCGACCCTGGCCGCTGTCTTTCTGTTTATTGGTGCGGCGGGGAAATCTGCCCAGATTCCGCTCTATGTGTGGCTGCCCGACGCCATGGCCGGGCCGACCCCAGTCAGTGCCCTCATTCATGCGGCAACGATGGTGACGGCCGGGGTCTATATGATGTGCCGGCTGCACTTCCTGTTCTCGCTGTCACCGACTGCACTCCAACTCATCGCTACGGTTGGGGCGCTGACCGCGGTGTTAGCTGCGACTATTGGTCTGGTCCAGAATGATATCAAGAAGGTGCTTGCCTACTCCACCGTCAGTCAGCTGGGCTACATGGTTCTCGGGGTCGGCGTTGGAGCCTACGCCGCGGCCTTTTTTCACGTCTTCACCCACGCCTTTTTCAAGGCGTGTCTGTTTCTTGGCTCAGGGAGCGTGATTCATGCCATGGGCGACGAGCAGGACATGCAGAAGATGGGCGGTCTCAAGAACAAGATGCCGACCACCTATTGGACGTTCCTGATTTCAACCCTGGCGCTCATGGGTCTGCCGCCTTTCTCCGGATTTTTCTCGAAAGACGAAATCCTGTGGAAGACCTTCTCGGGGGGGTATCAGGTGTTGTGGTTTTTAGGATTCCTCGGCGCGGGCATGACCGCTTTCTATATGGGCCGTCAGGTCTTCCTGGTCTTCTTCGGTGAGAATCGGGCCGACCGCCATACCCAGGAACACCTGCATGAATCTCCGCCGGTGATGACCTGCCCGCTCATTGTCCTGGCCGCTGGAGCGGCCCTGGTCGGTCTATTGGGTATTCCGCATGCCCTAGGTGGCAGTCTGCGTTTTGAGCAGTGGCTAGAGCCGGTTTTTGCCGGGGCGGGACACGCCGGCGGCGGGCATGGTAAGGCGGCGCATGTGGCGCACGGTCCCGGGGTGCCCGTCATGGAGTATGTTTTGATGCTGGCGTCGGTGGGGATTACCCTGTTGGGCGTCTTTCTGTCGGCCAGACTATACTACTGGAAGACGCTGTCGCCGGATGTGTTCGCGTCGGTGGGCGGGGGGCGGCTGTATACGACGATTTTTAATAAGTACTACATTGATGAGATCTACGCGGCGACCTTCATCCGCTTTTCGCTCTTTGTGTCGTGGCTGTGGTCGGCCTTTGACCGGCTCGTCATTGACGGCATTGTGGATGGGACGGCTAAGGTCATATCTGGTATCGGGTCACTTGTTGGCATGTTTGATAATGGCATTATTGATAGGCTTATCAACATGACCGCCAATGCCACCTTTGCCCTGGGCAATCGTCTTCGCCAGGTACAAACGGGCGGCATTAATGTCTACTTGTACATGATTGTTGGCGGTGTGGCGGTGGCCCAGTTCCTCCCGCGTCTGGTGCCTCAGACGCTGATCAATGTCGCTCTCACGCTCACTGTTGCGCTGGCAGTGATCGGTTTGATTGCTCTGTTCGCCCCCCGCCGCTCCGCCCCGACCCGGGAGAGCGCTGTTTGAGCGCGGTGCCGATCGGGTAAGCTTGAGGAATCTCCATGGAAAGTTATGTGCTGACCTTGATCATCTTCTTCCCTCTGCTGGGGATGGTCGCCCTGTGGTGTCTGCCGAACCAGGCGCACGAGCTGATCAAAAGGGTCGCTCTGGGGTTTACCATACCACCGCTTCTGTGCGGTTTTTACCTGTATACGGTCTTTGACGGTTCCAATACCGGCCTCCAATTTGTGGTCCAGGTGCCGTGGATTACCTCGTTCAATATTTACTACTTTGTGGGTGTTGATGGCGTGAGTATCACCATGGTGCTGCTGTCGGTCCTGCTGTGTCCCATCTGCATCCTGGCCTCGTGGGAGATTGACCGGGCGGTGAAGGCCTATTTTGCCCTGTTTTTACTGCTTGACACCGCAATGGTTGGCGTGTTTTGCGCCCTGGACTTCTTCCTGTTCTACATCTTCTGGGAGTTGATGCTGATCCCGATGTACTTTCTGATCGGCATCTGGGGTGGGCCGCGTCGAGAATATGCGGCGATCAAGTTTTTTTTGTACACCATGTTTGGCAGCGTGCTGATGCTCGTGGCCATGCTCGTCTTCTATTTCCAGTCTGACTTCTCTTTTGATCTGACCAAGCTGCCCGAGGCGGCAAAGACGTTCGGGGCTGATCCGATTCTGTTCGGCATGACCACGGGTCAGCTCCTGTGGGTTGCGCTCTTCATCAATTTTGCGGTCAAGATTCCGGCCTTTCCTCTGCATACCTGGTTGCCCGATGCGCATGTCGAAGCCCCAACCGCTATTTCGGTCATTCTGGCCGGGGTGCTGCTGAAAATGGGCACCTATGGCATTCTGCGGATTAATTATCCGCTGTTACCGGCAGAGACCTTCCTGCTGGCTCCCTATTTTCTGGCAGCGCTCGGTGCCTGGAATATTATCTACGGAGCGTTCTGCGCACTGGCCCAATGCTTCAATGAGCCTAAAGACCTGAAGAAGCTGGTAGCGTATTCCAGTATCAGCCACATGGGCTATGTCATGTTGGGCATGGCTTCCTTTACCCCCCAGGGCATCAACGGGGCAGTGCTCCAGATGTTTAACCACGGAACGATCACCGCCATGCTCTTCCTGTTGGTCGGGGTGATCTATGATCGCGCCCATCACCGCCGGATCGATGGCTTTGGTGGCCTTGCTTCGGTCATGCCGGTGTATACCGGGGTCGTGGCCCTGGCCTTCTTTGCCGCGATGGGTTTACCCGGACTGTCGGCATTTATTTCCGAGGTCCTGGTGCTGCTTGGGGCGTGGCAGAAATATAAGATCCCCACTATCCTGGGCGCGGTAACCATCATTTTTACCGCCGCCTATCTGCTGTGGACGATCCAACAGATGTTCCTTGGTCAGCCCAGGGATGACTATGAAGAGATGCACCTGAGCGAGATATCGAATCGCGAACTCAGTACCCTGGTCCCGCTGGGAGCGATTGTGATTATCCTTGGGGTCTACCCACACGCCGTCCTGGATTTGATGAATGCTTCGCTCCAGCATCTGAACAGTCTTATTGAGGCGGCGGTCTCAGGCAGCGCGGTTGCGCTCCGTTAGTAGTGCAGGCCCAAGACCGCGGAGCGTATTATGAATCTTGGAAGTGTTGAGAGCCTCCCGTATTTCTATCCTGAGGGGATTCTCGTCCTGACTATTCTTGTCATTTTCGTTGCCGACCTGTTCGTTGAAGAGAAGGAACGGCTGGGGAATATCGCCCTGATTGGTGTGACCCTGGCTCTCGTCTTTACCTCTGGGCTGTCCGTGTTTGGGTTCCGCTTGATTGCCGGGCTCCCCGGGGCTGGCGAAGGCTGGCTGTTTCACCGCATGGTGGCGATAGATAATTTTGCAATTTTCTTCAAAGTGATCCTGTCGCTGTCTGCCGTGGGGGCGATCTGGATGTCTTTGAGCTCACGAGAGCTCCAGGACTCGGATCAAGGCGAGTATTACGCCATCTTGCTGGCTGGCACCTTGGGTATGTTTTTCATGGCCTCGGCGACAAATTTACTGATTGCCTATGTGGCGCTCGAGTTTGTCAGCCTCACCTCATACATCCTGACCGGCTATCTGCGGCATAACCGTCGCTCTGGCGAAGCTGCGCTGAAATACCTGATCTACGGGGGGGTAGCTTCGGGCACGATGATCTATGGCATGAGCTGGATTTTCGGTCTGGCCGGCAGCCTGGATTATGCCGAGATTAATGCTGCCCTGTTTCGGAGCAACCCCGATCAACTGACGGTTTTTATCGCGCTCGTCCTCATTCTGGCCGGATTCGGCTACAAAATTTCTGCCGTACCTTTCCATATGTGGGCCCCCGACGTCTATCACGGAGCGCCCATTCCGGTCACAGCCTTCTTGGCGGTTGGCTCAAAGGCCGGCGGATTCGCGTTGCTGATACGCTTCTTCTATCCCGCCCTCTCCCAGGTGAACGAAAATGGAGCCTGGCAGTTCCTGCCCGGAGTGGAGTGGCCGCAGTTTATGCTGGTGATCGCTATGATTACCATGACTCTAGGCAATTTAGCCGCGCTTAATCAGAGTAATGTGAAACGCCTCCTGGCCTACTCCAGCATAGCCCACGCGGGCTATATCCTGATGGGATTTGTGGTCTTGAGCAACGACGGTTTGCGGGCGATGCTGTTCTACCTGATTGTCTACTATCTGATGGCCTTGGGTTCTTTTGTTGTTGTTCTTGTCGTAGCCAATACGACCGGGCGTGAGGACCTTGACGGATTCCGGGGTCTGGCTTGGCGCGGGGGGGCGCTGCCGGCTATTGCGATGGGCATCTTCCTGTTCTCGTTGACCGGCCTACCCCCGCTGGGCGGATTCATTGGCAAGTTTTACTTGTTTGCCGCGGTCATCAAAGAAGAGTTTTACTATCTCGCCGTTGTTGGCATCCTCAATAGTGTTGTCTCTCTGTACTACTACGCCCGTATTGTGAGGACGATGTTCCTTGACGACCCGGTTGGGACAGAGGGCGAGGTGAGGCTTGACCTGCATAACGGCTCAATCCTGGCCCTCTTAAGTGTCGCCACGGTCGTTTCAGGTGTCTACTGGGCTCCGGTTTTTGATTTTGCCGACCGCTCAACCCGTTTCTTTCTCGGCTAGCAGGGGGAGTTGCGGCTGGGCTGGGGCTTGCCTGCGGTGTCGGACGCAGCTATGGTGAGTATCTTCCGGTCGGGGCGTAGCGCAGCCTGGTAGCGCACCTGCCTTGGGAGCAGGGGGTCGGCCGTTCAAATCGGCTCGCCCCGATGGAAAGAATGCCAGGCCAGGGATGGGAGTCCCCAGACTCTCTACTGACGAGGGCGCCAGTAGCTCAGCTGGATAGAGCAACGGCCTTCTAAGCCGTGGGTCAGGGGTTCGAATCCCTTCTGGCGCATGTGGTGGGTGTAGCTCAGTTGGTAGAGCACTTGGTTGTGGCCCAAGTGGTCGAGGGTTCAAGTCCCTTCACTCACCCTTTTGGCAAGAGTCCGTTACCGGAACAGGCCGGGCGCGTGAAGTGCCCGTGGAGTTCCGCCTGGGGTGAAACAGGCTCTTCCAGGGGCCGCTAGCTCAGATGGTAGAGCAGCTGACTCTTAATCAGCGGGTCCGGAGTTCGATCCTCCGGCGGCCCTTTCTTCGCTCCGCATTGCTTGGGGAGGGATTGGGGCGTATTTTGCGAGAGTGGCGAAATTGGCAGACGCGCTAGATTTAGGCTCTAGTCCGCTCATGCGGGTGGGGGTTCAAGTCCCCCCTCTCGCATTGCTCTGAGCTTGGCCTGCTCTCTGCTGCCCTGTCCGGGCGTCCCATGTGGTTCTGGTATGAAAGTTTCTATTGATTCTCTTGATGCTGTTCAGAAAAAACTCGCTTTTGAGATTCCCGCCGAGCGGGTAAACCAGGAGCTTGAAAAGGCATATCGGACAGTCCAGCAGCAGGCTCGGCTGAAGGGATTTCGACCCGGAAAGGTTCCCCAGCCTGTTCTCAATCGGTATTTTGGGGAGCAGGTTGCTCAGGAAGTGAGCTCCTTGCTCGTGCAGGAGTCTTACCCCCGTGCCGTAGAAGAGCATGCCCTGCAAGTCGTGACACAGCCCCAGATTGTGACAGAGAAACTCACCTCCGGCCAGCCGTTTCGCTATTCGGTAACGGTCGAAGTACGGCCAAAGGTGGATATTGTGGACTACGCCGGTATTACGGTCGAAAAACCGCAGGAAACAGTGACCGAGGAAGAGGTTGAGGCGTCGTTGCAGCGCCTCGCCGAATCGATGACCCAGCTCGTCCCGGTTACCGACCGGGACCGTGTTGAGGATGGGGACGTGTTGACGCTCAATTATGTTGGGCTGCGGGAGGGACGTCCGGTACCCGGGGTTGAGGCCAAAGGACGCCTCGTTGAGATGGGACGTGAGGGTGTACTGCCTGGCTTTCAGGAGAATCTTCTTGGCGCGCAACGGGGGAGAGCGCTCCAGTTCTCTGTGTCTCTGCCGCCGCCTGGGGGACACGCAGAGCAGCCTGAGCCGGCCGCAGAAAGTGCTCAATCCCTGCTCTTTCGGGTGACTATCCGCGACATCGCGCGCAAAGAAGTCCCGGTCCTTGATGACGATTTTGCCAAAGACCACGGCGAGTGCGACACCCTGGAAGAACTCAGAAATAAAATTCGGGGTAATCTGCGCCAAGTCGCGGACCGTCGGGCAGAAAATCAGCTCCACGAGGCGCTCCTGGCCGGGGTGTATGAAAAGAATCCGTTTGAGGTCCCGCCCAGTTTAGTCCGTGAACAGCTCCGTCAGCTCTTTGTCGAGGCTGGTATTCAAAGACCCGAAGAGGATACGTCGGTCGGTGAGAGCCGCTTAACGGACGAACTGCGCGAACAGTTTACGGCCCGGGCTCGCCAAAACGTTCAGGCCGTATTTATTGTTGATGCTCTGGTTGAGCAGCTGTCCTTGTCTGTGTCCGAAGAAAGCCTGCGTCAGAAGATTGAGGAACTGTCTTTTGCCAACCCTGAGCAAAAACAGCAGCTTGAGAATTTTTATGCCCAGGCTGAGAATAGACAAGCTCTGGAGCGCCAGTTGTTGCGCGCGAGAGCGATCCAGGCTGTCGTTGACAAGGCGGAGATAAAACCAGCAGACAAGGATGTTGCCGGTCTCCTGGAAAAAGACTAGGGTGGGCTGGATGCCGCCATGAACCTGATTCCTATCGTTGTAGAACAAACCGGCCGCGGGGAACGGGCGTACGACATCTTCTCACGCCTGCTCAAAGACCGCATCGTCTTTCTCGGCACCGCTGTCACGGATGAGGTTGCCAACCTCATCTCCGCAGAATTGCTCTTCCTCGAATCTGAGGACCCCGATAAGGATATCTACTTCTACATCAATTCCCCCGGTGGTTCGGTCACCGCTGGTCTTGCCATCTACGATACAATGCAGTACATCAGGCCGGATGTCTCGACCTTGTGCTTGGGCCAGGCAGCCAGTATGGCCGCCTGGTTGCTGGCAGCAGGCGCAAAGGGCAAGCGCCATATCCTGCCACACGCCCGGGTCATGATTCACCAGCCCCTGGGTGGCGTACAAGGACAGGCCGTCGACATTGATATTCAGACCCGCGAGATGTTACGGATGCGGGAGCAGATGAATGAGATTCTGGTCAAGCACACCGGACAATCGCTCAAGAAAATTGAGCGTGACACTGACCGGGACTTCTTTTTCGAGAGCAAACAGTCCGTGGACTATGGGCTGGTTGATGATGTAATGATAAACCGGAAATGAGAGAATGGTGAGGAGCGGGTATGGCCAGACAGAGTGACGATCGCCCAGGAAACTTAGTGTGCTCCTTTTGTGGCAAAAGCCAAGACGAGGTGCGAAAACTCATCGCTGGCCCCACCGTCTATATCTGCGACGAATGTATCGATCTATGCAACGATATCATCGCCGAGGAGTGTGATCAGGAAGAATCCTTTATGGCCACCTCCGCCGTTCCCAAGCCGACCGAAATTAAACGCGTCCTTGATCAGTATGTGATTGGTCAAGAGCGGGCCAAGAAAGTCTTGTCTGTGGCCGTCCACAACCACTATAAGCGGGTTGACTCGCAAATGGTGGCCAATGACGTTGAGCTGCAAAAGTCGAATATTTTGCTGATTGGACCAACCGGCTCTGGCAAGACACTCCTGGCCCAAACTTTGGCCCGTTTCTTGCAGGTGCCATTCACCCTCGGGGACGCAACCAGCCTGACTGAGGCGGGCTATGTGGGCGAAGATGTTGAGAATATTATTCTGAGCCTGCTCCAGAATGCCGACTACGATGTGGAGAAATGCCAAAAAGGTATTGTCTACATTGATGAAATAGACAAGGTTGCTCGCAAGGGGGACAACCCATCCATCACTCGTGATGTGTCAGGGGAAGGCGTCCAACAGGCGTTGCTCAAAATCATTGAGGGAACGGTCGCCGGTGTCCCGCCAAAAGGGGGCAGAAAGCACCCTCAACAAGAGTTTGTCCAGGTTGATACGACGAATATCCTCTTTATCTGCGGCGGAGCCTTTGTCGGGCTTGACGATGTGATCCGACGTAGGACCGGGGGAAAAAATATGGGCTTCGGGGCCGATGTCAAGGCCAGTTCAACTCGGAGCGAGAGCGTCCTGCTCACCGAGGTCCAGCCGGAAGATTTGCTGAAATTCGGGATGATCCCGGAGTTTGTAGGTCGCCTGCCCGTCTTGGCAACACTTGAGGAGTTGGACGACCAGGCCCTCGTGCGTATTTTGAAAGAGCCAAAAAATGCCCTGGTGCGGCAATATAAAAAGCTGTTTGATATGGAAAATGTCCAACTCCAGTTCGAGGAAAAGGCGCTTGAAGCCATTGCCAAAGAAGCCCTGACACGGAAATCCGGGGCCCGAGGTCTGCGGGCGATTATGGAAAACATCATGCTTGACGTGATGTACGATATTCCTTCTCAGCCAAACATCCGAGAGGTTGTTATTTCTGAAGAAGTGGTTACACACGATAAACAGCCTCGTATTGAGCGTAATCTCAAAGCTACTGCATAAGGCGTGGTCATGGTTTGGATGGCCGGAGGGGCGAAGCTCGCCCCTCCGGCGCGGCGTGAGAAAAAAGACAATCGCGACAAAGGAGGGAATGTGCGACTTCCGCTTTTACCCCTGAGGGACATTATCGTTTTTCCGCATATGGTCGTTCCGCTTTTTGTCGGAAGGCAACGCTCTATCAAGGCCCTTGAGGATGCGGTTGCCGGCGATAAATTGATTTTTCTGTCCACTCAACGCGACGCCAAGGTCAACGATCCGACTCCCCAAGATATCTATCAGGTCGGGACTATGGGGACGGTGGTCCAGCTGTTACGCCTGCCGGACGGAACGGTCAAAGTCCTCGTTGAAGGCAAACAGCGGGGACAGATCGTTCAACATCCAGACTCCTTCGCCGTTGAAGTGGAGGAGGTTCAGGAGACGAATGATCGCCCGGCGGAGTTGGACTCGCTGGTGAAGAGTGTGAACTCGACATTTGAGAGCTATGTCCGGCTCAACAAAAAGATTCCGCCCGAAATGATCATGACCGTGGCGGCGATCAATGACCCCTCCCATCTGGCGGACACAATCATTGCCCACCTGGGCATCAAGCTTGGGGATAAACAGACGCTGCTGGAGACTATCGATCCGGCCGACCGCCTCGAAAAAGTGTTGGGTTATATGCGCTCTGAGATCGAGATTCTCGAGGTTGAGCGTCGTATTCGCAATCGGGTCAAAAAGCAGATGGAAAAGACTCAGAAGGAACACTATCTCACCGAGCAGATGCGGGCGATCCAAAAAGAACTCGGCGAGAAGGACGAGTTTAAAAACGAGCTCCAAGAGCTTGAAGAGAAGATCCGCCAGAAAAAGATGTCAGCCGAGGCACGGGACAAAATTGAAAAAGAGTTCAAGAAGCTCAAGATGATGTCTCCGATGTCAGCCGAGGCAACGGTCGTCCGCAACTATATTGACTGGCTCTTGTCTCTCCCGTGGTACGAATACACCGAGGACAAGCTTGATATTCAAGAAGCCGAGAAGATTCTCGAGGAAGATCACTACGGCCTGGAAAAGGTCAAAGAACGGATCCTTGAATATCTGGCCGTTCAGAGTTTAGTTGGCCAGATCAAAGGCCCTATCCTGTGTTTTGTGGGTCCTCCCGGAGTTGGGAAAACCTCACTGGGAAAATCTATCGCGCGAGCGACCGATCGGAAGTTTGTTCGCGTCTCGCTAGGCGGAGTCCGCGATGAAGCTGAGATCCGTGGACATCGACGGACATATATCGGGGCGATGCCGGGCAAAATCATTCAGGGGATGAAAAAGTCCGGCTCTGGCAATCCTGTCTTTCTGCTGGACGAAATCGATAAGATGTCGACCGATTTTCGGGGCGATCCGTCTGCGGCCCTGATGGAAGTGCTTGACCCCGAACAGAACGCAGGTTTCAACGATCATTACCTTGATGTGGATTATGATCTGTCTCAGATCCTCTTTATCTGCACGGCCAACAATCTCGAACATATTCCCCGTCCCCTACAGGATCGTATGGAAATCATTCGTCTTCCGGGCTACACGGAATACGAAAAGCTGCATATTGCCAAGCGCTATTTGGTGAAGAAGCAGCGAGACGCCAACGGGCTGACCGAGAAGAATATCGATTTCCCGGACAGCGTGCTGTCCTCAGTCATACGGTCGTACACCAAAGAGTCGGGCGTCAGAAATCTTGAGCGCGAAATCGGCACCCTGTGCCGCAAGGTCGCGGTTGAGGTGGTCAAGAAAGACCGGGATACACGCGTTCGGCTGAATACTAAAAACCTGCAGAAATACCTCGGTCCACTGAAGTTCCGAGTGAGCAAAGCGGAGCAGGAAGACAAAGTGGGGGTGGTGACCGGACTGGCCTGGACCGATGTTGGCGGAGAGTTGTTGGCGACCGAGGTGACGGTCCTGCCGGGCAAGGGTAAACTCACCATTACGGGGAAGATTGGGGATGTTATGCAGGAGTCCGCCCAGGCCGCGATGAGCTATGTCCGCTCACGCTCAGCTGAGCTTGGTCTGGATAAAGATTTCTACCAGAGCATTGATATCCACCTGCATATTCCTGAGGGCGCTATTCCAAAAGATGGTCCGTCAGCGGGTGTGACGATGGCCACCTCAATTGTGTCCGCCTTGGCAAAGATCCCGGTTCGCCACGATGTTGCCATGACTGGAGAGATTACCCTGCGCGGACGGGTCTTACCCATAGGCGGTCTGAAAGAGAAGATTCTGGCCGCCCATCGAGGCGGGATTAAGCGGGTCATCATCCCTGCGGAGAATGAAAAAGACCTCCAGGATGTGCCCGCTCCAATTCTGAAAGCGATTCAGGTCGAAATGGCTGAGCATGTTGATGAAGTGCTGCGGAAAGCGCTCGCCCTGAGCGAGCCCGAGCGGTTTCTTATTGCCGACGCCTCGGCTGTTGACCAATCCCTGTATCCGCCGGAAACCGAGGTGCCGCATTCTTCGGAGGTCGTGACCCACTAGGCGGGGAATCGGGTGGGGATTGACACGATGGTATGTGCGGTGGTACTGCTCTCCCCTCCCGGAGAGGAGGGCATTTGCTCCGCCACCCCCGTCCCTCAAAGACTCGCTCAAGGGCGGTTAGCTCAGTGGAAGAGCATCGGCCTTACAAGCCGAGGGCCATCCGTTCAAACCGGATACCGCCCATGGTGGGGTCGTAGTTCAGCTGGTTAGAACGCCGGCCTGTCACGCCGGAGGTCGCGAGTTCGAGTCTCGTCGGCCCCGCCACCCTCTCTTCTCTGCTTATGAAGGATGCCAGGGGTTGCAAACATGAAGAAAGAGACCTCCACACATTCACGAAAAGCCTCTCTGGCTGCACGCCGCTGGTATCTTGTTGATGCCGAGGGGCAGATGGTCGGCCGTCTGGCCAGCGCGATTGCCCAGGTCCTGCGCGGAAAAAACAATCCCGCTTTTGCCCCCCATATTGATAACGGAGACTTTGTCATTGTCATCAATGCCGACCAGGTTCGCTTTTCCGGGAATAAGTGGCAGCAGAAAGCCTACTACCACTATACCGAGTATCCCGGAGGGATCCGTCAAACCTCCGCCGCAGAGATGTTAGCAAAACATCCTGAAGACATTGTGAAGAAGGCGGTTGTTGGTATGCTGCCCAAAAATGCGCACGGCCGGGCACTCGCCGCAAAATTGAAGATTTATGCCGGCCGAGATCATCCCCACGCTGCCCAGCGCCCAGTGCCGTTGGTCGTTTGAGGAGAAGCGAAGACATGGCTGAGCAAAGGACTGAATATTGGGGAACCGGGAAACGCAAGACGGCAGTTGCCCGCGTCCGCCTTTTTCCCGGAGAGGGCAAGTACACGATTAACCGCCGCGATCTGAATACATATTTTGGGCGGGAAACCGTCCGTATGATTGTGCAGCAACCCTTGACCATGATTCAGGAGCAGGACAACTACGACGTTATTGCGAATGTCAAGGGTGGGGGCAATTCTGCCCAAGCCGCAGCTATTCGGCACGGGATCACCCGCGCCTTGCTGGAGATGAACCCCGATCTGCGCCCGAATTTGAAGAAGGAAAAGTTCATTACCCGGGATTCCCGCCAAGTCGAACGAAAAAAATACGGAAGACACAAGGCTCGGAAACGGCCACAATACTCCAAACGGTAAAACAGCCTGCTTAATCAACGCCTAACAGGAGGAAGGCCCCACACAGTCCGGCCAGGCCATTGGCCAGCCAAGCCGCGAGTTGAGGCGGTATCGCGCCGCTGTGCCCGAGAGAGACACTGAGTGCCAAAACGAGCCAGTAGCCGAACCCTGTTATGAGGGCCAAGCCTAAGACCGTTGGCAGAGCGTGCTGCTTGGAACTGGGAATGGTCAGGGCAATGCCAATGAGTGTCATGACCAGTGTCGCAAACGGCACGGCACTTTTGAGGTGCAAATCAACCAGATACTCGGTCGTATCAAGCCCTTTTCTCTGGAGGCGGCGAATATACCTGCGAAGTTGATCTGAAGAGAACTCCTCGGCTTTCATGTCAATCAGTGAAAAGTCTTCTGGTGTTTCCTGGAGTTGGAGGTTCAGCCCCTGTAACTGGAGGTGCTCTTCTCCGGTCAACGGCTCTTCTTGAACTGCGGTGAACTGCCATTTGTCTTCCTTCCATTCTGCCCTGGCGATTCTGACCAGGGAGCGAACGCGAAAGCGCGGATAAAGCGTATACATGGTCAGCCCTGAGATGATTTTTTTCTGCGAATCAAAATGTTCAATATAGTAAAAGGCGTCATCCCCATGATACCAGAAACCATGTTCATGAAAGAGTCCTTTGAACGGCCGCTGTTTAATTTCAACGGTGTTAATGTAACGAGAATGGTGAAAGGCGGCTGGGACGACCCACTCGTTCCAGGCTTTGACGGCCAGGCTCAAAAGACCGGCTGTCAGGAGAAGCGGGAGCGTCATCTGCCACGGACTCATGCCACACGCTTTCAACGCAAGCAACTCGCGGTTTTTTGACAGCAAACCGCAGCCAATGAGCGTCCCGCCCAGGGCTGCGGCTGGGGCGGCCTGGGTCACGAAGAGGGGAATCTTGAACGCCAGATAGCGGACAGTTGCTGACACCGAAGCGCCGTACTTGATGAAATTATCGAGCCGATCAAAAAAATCGATCAACAACGACAGACCGAGGAATAAGACCAGGGTGAACAGGAAAAAACGCAGGTACTCGGTGCAGAGGTAGAAGCCCACAAGACGGGTCAGCCCGAGATGACTCAGTGGGGAGAAGCCGGCCCGAGCATTTACGGGCGGGCTGCCGGCAGCCAGGACTCTGGTTTTGGGACGGAGCTTCGTTTCCATACCGGACATTTGAAAAAAGGCTTTTCCTGCCAGGCGCGCTCAAAGAGGTAGGCACCGACAATCCCCAGTATGATATTCGGAAGCCACAGGGCAATGCCCGGTGGGAGGACTGCCTTTTTGCCGAGCGCTTCTCCCACGGTGAGCAACAAATAGTAGGTAAACAAGACCCCCATTGTCAAGGCAAAGCCGTGCGAGTGTTGCGCTCCTCTGAAGTGGAGACTCAGGGGAAGGGCGAGGAAGCTGAAGACCACGCAGGCAAACGGCACGGACAGGCGACGGTGCAGTTCTATCAAGGCGTCACGTTTCTGCTTGGTGTGGGCTTCACTTTGGGCAAGCGTATCTAACAGTTGTCCGAACAACATTTCTTTTGGCTTCCACACCGGCTGTTTCACATTGGCCAAGAGCGCGCTGACATCCAGGTTCACATCATAGACAGAAAAATGGGTGGTATGATAGGCACGGCTGGACTGTTCAAAGCTGTGGATTGACCCATCCATCAAACGAAACGTCAGGATTTCCTGATTCTCTGCGGCCAGAATGGCCCCGCGTTCGGCAAAAATCGTATTCTGGCGCTGAGCGTGCCGATTGTCGGCAATCATGACGCCTTGCAGGTGCGTGCTTGCTGACCGAATTTCCTCCGCATAAATGACGAGGCCAGCAAAATCGGTGTTAAACGTTTTCTCTTTCAAGCCAGCCGAGGCGTGCGTTGTCGCAATCGTATGCAGCGCACGTTTGAGGGCGGCGTTACTCCAGGGGCGGACATAGAGAGTGAGGACAAATGTGATACACAGTGAAACGGCCGCGAGTATCCAGACAGGAATCGCTAGCTGAAACAGACTGATCCCACAGCTCTTGAGCGCGATCACTTCCCGGTCCGCGGACAGCCGTCCAAGCCCCCATAACAGGGCTAATAAGAAGGCCATCGGAACGGTGGTCTCAAAGAAGGCGGGTAAAATATAGGCAAAAGTTTCGAGCAGTTGGGAGGCCGGAACCCCCCGATTCACAACCAGGTCAGCGAGTTTGGTGATACGAATGGTAAACAGCAGAATGGTAAAAATCAGCAGACCGACGACAAATGGGGGCACGACCTCACGATAGACGTAACGGAAGAGGATACGACCCATGGCTTTGAACCCTAAAGAAAAAGGGCGGGTTTGTAAACCGAGAACCGTGTATGGGCTCCATCCGGTTCGGGAGTATCTCCGGGCTGCGCCTGAGACGTTTCAGCATATTTTCCTCTCGCCGCACCTGAAGCGATCACCGATCGACATCCTGGCCCGTCACAACGCTATTCCTCTGTCGTATGAAGCCCCTTCTTTTTTTCACGCCTTGGCTCCAGGCGGCGGACATCAGGGGGCCGCCGCTCACTTACAGCCTTTTCCCTACACCCCGCTGTCCCACATCCTGGAACAACATGCCAACCTGCTCCTCGTCCTTGACGGTATTCTCGATCCACGCAACCTCGGTGCTCTTTTACGGACCGCCGAAGCGGTAGGGGTTGGGGGTGTGGTTCTCCCCAAGCGGCGGGTCGCTCCTCTTTCTGCCGTTGTTGAAAAAACCGCGGCAGGGGCAAGCGCGTATCTGCCGCTCTGCCAAGTCAGCAATCTCGCCCGGTCGCTTGATGGTATCCAGGCCGCGGGCTATTGGCTGGTTGGGCTCGCCCCCGAAGCACCCCAAACTTTGTATGACCTCGGTCCGCAGCGCGATATCGCGCTGTTGCTTGGGGGGGAGGAAAAAGGGCTGAGGCGTGTAGTGCGAGCCCGATGTGATTGTCTGGTTGCGCTTCCTATGCGAGGAGAAATCGGGTCCTTGAATGTAGCCGTGGCCGGAGCCATTGCACTCTATGAGATTTTACGGAGAAATCTGACGAAGCAGGACCGCTCTTTCAGACGGGTGAAGCCGGCCAAGTGTCACCCTTGACGCTACTTGACTCGTCCGAGAAAATGGGCTAATCTGTCAGATCCTTCCATAGCAGGTGGACTGGCCTGCTGCCTGGGTGGTGTGAACGGGAGACAAACCATGCGCGAATATGTGAATTGGCAATTGCTCACCTCTGGAGTGAGTGCTGGTGATCAGCGTGTTGTTCATCCTGGCTGCTATGGTGTAAGCGGACACTATGCGGAGGTTGACGGCTGGAAAAATACTCTCTTCTACTGCTGGCGTAGCTCAACGGTAGAGCAGCTGATTTGTAATCAGCAGGTTGTAGGTTCAAGCCCTATCGCCAGCTTTCTCCTGAATAGCAAGGTGAGTCAATATGGTGCGGAGAGGTGCCCGAGCGGCCAAAGGGAGCAGACTGTAAATCTGCCGGCGTATGCCTTCGAAGGTTCGAATCCTTCCCTCTCCACTCTTCACAGATGAATCCAGGCGGGAATAGCTCAGTTGGTTAGAGCGCGAGCCTTCCAAGCTCGGGGTCGCGGGTTCGAGTCCCGTTTCCCGCTCTAAGGTGCCTCACAGGATGGCCTGAAGGGCCTCCCACTTGATACAGGGTGCTGTGGCAGTCCAGTTATACCGAGTGCTCATGAGTACTCAAGGGCCCAGGTAGCTCAGCAGGTAGAGCACGTCCTTGGTAAGGACGAGGTCGGCGGTTCAAACCCGCTCCTGGGCTTATTTTTTGTTGGAGAACAGGACGACGAAGCCTGAAGCGGCCGGCTGGCAGTTGTGGCTTATTGTGCAGGTAAGGAGCGAGCGAGATGGCGAAGGCGCGGTTTGAGCGGAGTAAGCCGCATGTGAATGTGGGGACGATAGGGCATATTGATCATGGCAAGACGACCCTGACGGCGGCGATCACGAAGGTCTTAGCGGAGCGGGCGATGGCCGAGGCGGTGGCATTTGACGACATTGACAAAGCCCCTGAGGAGCGGGAGCGGGGGATCACGATCAACACGGCGCATGTGGAGTACGAGACCGAGCGGCGGCACTATGCGCATGTGGATTGTCCGGGGCATGCGGACTACATCAAGAACATGATCACGGGGGCGGCCCAGATGGATGGGGCGATTCTGGTGGTGGCGGCGACCGACGGGCCGATGCCACAGACGCGCGAGCATATTCTGTTAGCACGGCAGGTGGGGGTGCCGGCGGTCGTGGTGTTCATGAACAAAGTGGACATGGTGGACGATGGGGAGTTACTGGACTTGGTGGAGTTGGAAGTGCGGGAGTTACTGAGCAAGTATGAGTTTCCGGGGGACGCGGTCCCGGTCGTGCGGGGGAGTGCGCTTGCGGGCTTGGAGGGCGAGGGGGGGGCGGCGATCCTGGAGTTGATGGCTGCGGTGGACACGTTTATTCCGGAGCCGGCGCGCGAGGTGGACAAGCCGTTTTTGATGTCGGTGGAAGATGTTTTTTCGATATCCGGGCGGGGGACGGTAGCGACGGGGCGGATTGAGCGGGGGCAGATCAAAGTGAGCGAAGAGGTGGAGATTGTGGGGATTCGGGCGACCTCGCGGACGACAGTGACGGGGGTGGAGATGTTCCGCAAGCTGTTGGATGTGGGGCAAGCGGGGGACAATGTGGGGTGTTTACTGCGGGGGGTGAAGCGGGAAGAGATCGAACGGGGGCAGGTGTTAGCGCAGCCGGGGAGCATTACGCCGCACACGCGGTATGAGGCGGAGGTGTATGTCTTGACCAAAGAAGAGGGCGGGCGGCACACGCCGTTTTTCAACAACTACCGGCCGCAGTTTTATTTTCGGACGACGGATGTGACGGGGACGGTGGCGTTACCGGTGGGGACGGAGATGGTGATGCCCGGGGACAACACCGCAATGACGGTGACGTTATTGACGCCGATAGCGATGGATGAGGGCTTACGGTTTGCGATTCGGGAGGGGGGCCGGACGGTGGGGGCAGGGGTCGTCTCTAAAATCCTGGAGTAATCCCTCGTTGTTCCTGGCATGTCATGGTGTGACTATGGGGGTCAGTAGCTCGAATTGGATAGAGCACCGGACTCCAAATCCGGGGGTTGCAGGTTCGAAGCCTGCCTGACCCGTTTTCCCGCGACCGGGGCCGACAGTTTCGGAAGTGTCTCAGTTTATGGGAACAGAGAGAGGGGATTGGCAAGGTGGGTAACACGATACGGGCCGGCTTTGACACCGCTCGGACATTTTTGCAAGAAGCCTGGGCCGAGCTTCAACGGGTGCATTGGCCCGCCCAAAAGGAAGTCCGGGTAGCAACCTGGGTGGTGTTGGTTCTGGTGAGTATTGTTGCGCTCTACCTGTTCATTGTTGATGCTTTTCTCGCCTGGCTCTTACGCCTGCTGCTTGGGTATTAAGTCTTCATCGGGATGGCAGACTACGATATGGCCAAGCAATGGTATGTTGTCCATACCTACTCCGGGTATGAGCGGAAAGCCAAGGCAGCTCTTGAAGAACGCATCCGCACGCTCGGAAAGGAAGACCTGTTCGGCGATGTCCTGGTTCCCGAAGAGCAGGTTGTTGAGCTTGTCAAAGGCCGCAAGCGGACCTCTGCCCGCAAGTTTTTTCCTGGCTATATCCTGGTTCACATGGAGATGAGCAGCGAGACTTGGCACGTTGTCAAATCAACGCCAAAAGTCACCGGCTTTGTCGGGGGCTCTTTTGACCCCCAAACTATCCCCCCGGTGTCTGAGGCCGAGGTGTCGGAGATTCGGAGTCAGGTCCAGGAAGGGGCGTTACGACCAAAGCCTAAGGTTTTGTACGAGGTCGGTGAGGGGGTGAAGGTGGTGGACGGACCTTTTCAGGACTTCACCGGCGTGGTTGAAGAGGTCAAGCCGGACAAAGGAAAATTACGGGTGCGGATCAGCATCTTCGGCCGGGCAACCCCGTTGAAATCGACCTGGTGCAAGTCGAGAAAACCTGAAGAGGTACAGAAGCAATGGCAAAGAAGGTCATGACCGAAGTCAAGCTGCAGATTCCGGCTGGACAGGCGACCCCTAGTCCGCCTGTTGGCCCTGCGCTTGGGCAACGGGGAGTCAATATCATGGAGTTCTGCAAGGCGTTTAACGCCAGGACGCAGGCTCAACAGGGCCTGGTAATTCCTGTTGTGATCACCGTCTATGCAGACCGTTCTTTTTCTTTTATCACCAAGACCCCTCCGGCTTCTGTCCTGATTAAGAAAGCGATGGGGATTGAAAAAGGCTCCCAGGAACCGGCCAGGGAGATTATCGGGTCAATCTCGGGTGCCCAGATAGAAGAGATCGCAAAGACAAAGATGCCCGATCTGAACGCCAATGATATCGAGGGAGCCCGAAAAATCATTGAAGGGACCGCCCGGAGCATGGGCGTCAGCGTGGTGGACTGATATGGCAAAGAAAAGTAAAGGATACCGGGCTGCGGTCGAAAAAGTTGCTCGTGAACAACGCTACCCTTTGTCGCAAGCCGTCGCCCTGGTCAAGGGAACCGCTCGGGCGAAATTTGACGAAACGGTGGAGATTGCGGTCCGGCTTGGGATTGATCCGCGCAAGGCCGATCAAAATATGCGGGGCACTGTGGTGTTGCCGCATGGAACAGGAAAATCCGTTCGGGTGGCCGTCTTTGCCAAAGGCGACAAAGCCCGCGAAGCCGAAGAGGCGGGTGCCGATGTCGTTGGAGCTGAGGAGTTGGTGGCACGGATTACCGACGAAGGCTGGCTTGAGTTTGACAAGGCGGTTGCTACGCCAGACATGATGGGTGTGGTGGGCCGGATTGGAAAAATCCTCGGCCCCCGGGGCTTGATGCCCAACCCCAAGGTAGGGACGGTGACCACGGATGTTGCCCAGACCGTTCGGGATCTCAAGGGCGGAAAGATTGAGTATCGGGCCGATAAGGTTGGCAATGTCCATGTCCCAGTCGGAAAAGCGTCGTTCAGCGAACAACAGTTGCTTGAAAATGTCAGCTCACTGATTGAGGGTTTAGTCCGGGCTAAGCCTGCTTCTGCACGGGGGACCTACTTCCAAGGCGTGTGCGTCAGCACTACTATGGGGCCTGGGGTGCGGGTGGATCCATCAACGGCCCAGCGTGGCTGAGCCGTATTCATCAGACTGACAGGGCTCCGACACAACGGGAGAGCGAGCATTATGGAGCGTCACGAGAAAGAGCAGGCTGTTGCCGACTTACACGGGGTCTTTCAGAATGTCCACACCGCGGTTATCGCCGAATGCAAGGGCCTCAGCGTTGCCGACTTACACGCGCTGCGACGCGAGTTGAGAGAGGTCGGAGGCGAGTACCGGGTCGCAAAAAATACCCTGGTCTCCTTAGCGGTTGAAGGAACTCCGTATCCCTCGCTGAGAGAACTGCTCACAGGCCAAAATGGTCTGGTGCTCGGCTACGGCGAGGCTGTTGACCTGGCCAAAGCCGTCACGCGCTATGCCAAAGACCATCAACAATTTACAATTAAAGGTGGGGTCAGTGAAGGACAGTTTCTGGACGCCCCCCAGATCAAGGTGCTGGCCAGCCTGCCGAGCCGGGATGCGCTCCGGGCGCAACTGCTCGGCCTGCTGTCTCAGACCGCCACGCAACTGGTGGGCGTGCTTGCCGCTCCCGCCTCCCAGCTTGCCTGTGTCCTTGATGCAAGAAGAGAGGAGGGCGACGCCCAAGCTACACCCCCGGCGTCAGCGAATGGAGCGGCTGCCTGAGGGGGTATAACACAGAGACAACGGAGAAAGGAGAAACGCATGGCTCTCAGCGCCGAAAAGAGGGAAGAACTTGTCTCAGCCCTGTCTGATTTGACCATTCTTGAGGTCTCGGATCTGGTCAAACAGTTGGAGGAAAAATGGGGGGTGAGTGCGGCCGCCCCTGTTGTTATGGCGGGTGGTGGTGCGGCGGCAGCTGGTGACGCGCCGGCTGAGGCTGAAGAGAAGAACGAATTTGATGTCGTTCTGACCGGTCCTGGCGAAAAGAAGATCCAAGTCATCAAAGCCGTTCGAGAAATCACCGGTCTAGGGCTGAAAGAGGCCAAAGAACTGGTTGATAACGCGCCCAAGCCGATCAAGGAAGGGATTGCAAAGCCCGAAGCCGAAGAACTTCAGAAAAAGATTGAGGAAGCCGGGGGATTGGTGGAGCTGAAATAAAGGCGTCTGCGCCAAGGGAGAAGAGGGGATGACGTTGCAACTGGCAAATAATTTTCGCTTCCGCCGGAAATTCGGCCAAATCGGCGAGATCATCCAGACTCCACATCTGTTGGGTATCCAACGGCACTCGTATGAGCAATTCCTCTACGGGGGACCAAGCTCGGAAGACCTGATGGAGTCCGGGCTTCAAGGGGTCTTTCGCTCGGTTTTTCCGATCAAGGACTTCAACGAAACCGCTTCTCTGGAGTTCGTGAGTTATACGCTTGGAGAGCCGAAGTACACAGTGGAGGAATGCCATCAGCGCGGGACGACCTATGCAGCCCCTCTGAAGGTGACCATCCAACTCGTTCTTTGGGATGTCGATCCGCGGACAGAGGTCCGCACGATCAGAAATGTCAAAGAGCAGGAAGTCTATTTTGGCGAGATCCCGTTGATGACCTCATATGGCACGTTCATGGTGAATGGGACCGAGCGGGTTATTGTGAGCCAGTTGCACCGCTCGCCAGGAGTCTTCTTCGATCACGATAAGGGCAAGACCCACGCGAGTGGGAAATTGCTCTATTCTGCCCGGATCATTCCGTACCGGGGATCGTGGATTGACTTTGAGTTTGACCCGAAAGATATCCTGCATGTCCGTATTGACCGTCGCCGCAAGTTCCCCGCAACGGTGCTGCTGCGGGCCTTGAGGATGACGGTTGAGGACCTGCTCAACTATTTTTACCCGACCGATACCATCACCTTTGATGGCGGTCGTGCCCTCAAAAAATTCCATCCTCAACTCCTGCTCGGTCTGCGCGCGACCCACGATGTCCGACATCCGAAAACCCAGGATGTGTTGGTCAAAGAAGGACGCCGGTTTACCCGTAACGCGATCAGGCAGATGGAGGCCGCCGAGGTTGAGCAGATCCAGATTGGCCTTGGAGAGATTGTGGGTTTGGTTGCAGCCCATGATGTACTTGACCCAGAGACACAGGAAGTCCTGGTTGAGTGTAACCAAGAGGTGAGCCAGGAGGACCTTGACCGCCTGATTGAGCGCAAGGTCTTGACCATAGAGACGCTCTTTATTGACGAGTCCCACATTGGTCCATCGTTGCGGACTACCTTGCTCCAGGACAAGATTTCCTCTCCCAAAGAGGCCGAGATGGAGATTTACCGTCGCCTTCGTCCCGGAGATCCGCCAACGGCCGATGTGGCAACGGGTTTCTTCAAAAACCTGTTCTTTAACGCCGAGCGTTACGATCTGTCCAGGGTTGGCCGTCTCAAACTCAACCATAAACTTCACCTCGACGCCCCGCTCGATCTAGGGACCCTGCGCAAAGAGGATATCCTCGAGGTCGCGCGGTATCTGTTTGAGTTAAAAAACGGCAATGGGGTCGTTGATGATATTGACCATCTGGGCAACCGGCGGGTGCGGGCGGTCGGGGAGTTGGTTGAGAATCAGTTTCGGATTGGCCTGGTCCGCATGGAGCGCGCGGTCAAGGAGCGCATGAGCCTCCAGGACGTCGAGACCCTCATGCCTCAGGAACTGGTCAATTACAAGCCTGTCTCGGCCGCACTGAAAGAATTCTTTGGATCGAGCCAACTGTCACAGTTCATGGACCAGACCAACCCCTTGTCTGAGGTGACCCATAAGCGACGTCTGTCCGCCCTGGGACCGGGCGGCTTGACCCGGGAGCGGGCCGGTTTTGAGGTCCGGGATGTGCATCCGACCCACTATGGACGGGTGTGTCCCATTGAGACACCCGAAGGGCCGAATATTGGGCTTATTGCAAGCCTGTCAACCTACGCTCGGGTGAACGAATTCGGCTTTATTGAGACGCCGTACCGCAAGGTTGAGGATGGCCGGGTGACGCGGGAGGTGCAGTATTTGTCTGCCCTTGAAGAAGAGACGCAGGCTATTGCCCAGGCCAACGCCCCGATTGACGAAGGCGGGCGGTTTATACGAGACTCCGTTCTTTCTCGCCAGGGCGGTGAATTTGTGCCGGTCCAGCCTGGGCAGGTCCAGTTGATGGATGTGTCTCCTGCCCAGCTGGTGAGTGTTGCGGCAGCGCTGATTCCCTTTCTGGAACATGACGATGCGAATCGCGCCCTGATGGGCTCAAACATGCAGCGCCAGGCAGTTCCCCTGCTGCGAACCGAAGCGCCGCTGGTTGGAACCGGGATGGAACAGGCCGTTGCTCGAGATTCCGGCGCGACGGTCGTCGCCAACCGGAGCGGCTTTGTCGAAAGTGTCGATTCCAGACGTATTGTGATTAAAGTGGATACGCCACTCACTGCCGGCGATGCCACGGTCGATATCTCTCCGCTGATCAAGTACCAGCGTTCCAATCAGAGCACCTGTGTGAACCAGCGGCCGATCGTCAAAGTTGGCGACTATATCAAGGCCGGCGACGTGATTGCCGATGGACCGGCCACCGATATGGGGGAGTTGGCACTGGGCAGGAATGTTCTGGTCGCGTTCATGATCTGGGGGGGGTACAATTTTGAAGACTCCATCCTGGTCAGCGAGCGTTTGTTGCGCGAGGATGTGTTCACCTCGGTGCATATTGAAGAATTTGAATGCGACGCCCGCGACACCAAACTCGGTCCACAAGAGATCACCCGGGATATTCCGAATGTCGGTGAAGAAGCGCTCAAGGACCTTGACGACAGCGGGATTGTCAGGATCGGTGCTGAGGTGAAGCCGGGCGACATTCTGGTCGGCAAGATCACGCCCAAGGGCGAAACCCAGCTCTCTCCCGAAGAGAAACTGCTCCGTGCCATCTTCGGCGAAAAGGCCGGGGAAGTCCGCGATACTTCGCTGCGTATCCCTCCCGGTGTTGAGGGCACGGTGATCAGGGTGCGCGTCTTCTCTCGCAAGGGGGTGTCCAAAGATGAGCGGAGCCAGAGCATTGAGGACGAAGAGGTTGAGCGACTTCGCAAAGATCAGGAAGACGAAATCGGGATTGTCCAGGAGAGCATTTTCGGAAAAGTCCGCGACCTGACGCTGGGCAAAGTTCTGACCGTTCGGATCAACGACGAGGAGACCCGGAAGGTCCTGTTTCCCAAAGGCCACGAGATTAGCGAAGATCTGCTGCGGGCTGTTCCCCCCTCATACTGGGGCCGGCTCAAGCTTGGCGATGAGGCGGTTGAGGACGAGTTGAGTCGGAGCGTCGCCGCCATGTTGGCGCAGATCGAGCGGATTCATGACGAGTTTGAGGACAAGGTCAGGAAGCTCCGCAGTGAGGACGAGTTGCCGCCCGGCATCATCAAGAAGGTGAAAGTCTTTGTCGCCGTTAAACGCAAACTCCAGGTTGGCGATAAGATGGCCGGGAGACACGGCAACAAAGGCGTGTTGTCCCGGATCCTGCCCGAAGAAGATATGCCGTATCTGGCCGACGGGACCCCGGTTGATGTCGTCCTCAACCCGCTGGGGGTGCCCTCACGGATGAATGTCGGGCAGATTCTTGAGACCCATCTCGGCTGGGCCGTGCGGATCCTCGGCGAGCAGATGGGCAACGGCCGGCCGGCACAGGTCAAAGAGACCCCCCGTGCCCGACTCCAGGATGTCTATGACAACAAAGACTTTGTTGACACAATTCAAGCCTTGCCGGCGTCTGATCTGGACCGCCTGATTGAACGCGCCCAGACCGGTGTGCATGTGGCAACGCCCGTGTTTGACGGTGCTTCAGAAAAAGAAATCTTTGACCTGCTGCAAAAGGCGGGCTTGCCCGAATCTGGACAAACCGTGCTGTATGACGGGCGAACCGGGGAGCCTTTCGGTGGAGATATAACTGTTGGGGTCATGTATCTCCTGAAGCTCCACCATCTCGTTGAGGACAAAATTCACGCCCGCTCTACCGGTCCCTACTCGCTGGTGACCCAGCAGCCCTTGGGCGGCAAGGCCCAGTTTGGCGGACAGCGCCTGGGAGAGATGGAAGTATGGGCTCTCGAAGCCTATGGTGCGGCCTATAGTCTGCGAGAAATGTTGACGGTCAAGTCGGACGATGTGGCTGGTCGGACCCGTATCTATGAGGCGATTGTGAAAGGAGAAAATGTATTGGAACCCGGGCTTCCCGAATCGTTCAATGTCATGCTCCGAGAACTGCAAAGCTTAGCGCTCAATGTCGAACTGATCGAGGAAGACGACTAGAGCACGCTGGGGGGAAAGATGGAAGATTTGCTTGGTCTTTTTGAGAAGCCCCAAAATCCGGTTCGTCTTAATGCTATCCGGGTCACGCTGGCCCCTCCCCATATGGTTCGTTCCTGGTCGCATGGAGAGGTCAAGAAGCCTGAAACCATCAACTACCGCACGTTCAAGCCCGAGCGCGACGGTCTGTTCTGCGCCAAAATTTTTGGTCCGACCAAGGACTACGAGTGTAACTGCGGCAAGTACAAACGGATGCGTCACCGTGGGGTCGTGTGTGAAAAGTGTGGTGTTGAGGTGATTCAGTCCAAAGTGCGCCGGGAGCGGATGGGGCATATCTCCCTGGCCAGCCCCGTCGCCCATATCTGGTTCCTCAAGAGCCTGCCGAGCCGGATTGGCACCCTGCTGGATATGACGCTCAAGGAGCTTGAACGGGTCCTGTATTTTGAGTCGTATATTGTGACCGACCCGGGCCAGACGCCGTTGAGCAAGAAAGAGGTTCTGTCCGAAACCCGCTACCGGAAATTGGTTGATGAGTTCGGTTTTGGCAGTTTTCAGGCCGGAATGGGAGCCGAGGCGGTCCGGCTGTTGTTACATGAGTTGGATCTGGAAAAGCTGGCCGAAGAGTTACGCGCCGAAATGACGGAAACGGCCAGCGAGGCGCGCCGCAAAAAGATCGCCAAACGCCTCAAGGTCATCAACGCGTTTCGGAACTCCGACAATCTGCCCGAATGGATGATGCTGGAAGTGATTCCGGTCATCCCTCCCGACCTCCGCCCCCTGGTGCCTCTGGACGGCGGTCGCTTTGCCACATCCGACCTGAATGATCTGTACCGGCGGGTGATCAACCGCAATAACCGCCTCAAACGCCTGATTGAGTTGAGTGCACCCGACATCATTGTTCGCAACGAAAAGCGGATGCTCCAAGAGGCGGTTGATGCCTTGTTTGACAACGGCCGACGCGGGCGTCCCTTGACCGGGCCCAACAAACGGCCGCTCAAGTCCCTGTCCGATATGCTCAAAGGCAAAGGCGGACGTTTTCGGCAGAATCTGCTCGGCAAACGGGTAGATTATTCGGGCCGGTCCGTCATCGTGGCCGGTCCCGATCTGCGCCTGCATCAGTGCGGGTTGCCCAAGCATATGGCGCTGGAGTTGTTCAAGCCCTTTATCTACAACAAGCTGGAAGAACAGGGCTATACCACGACCATCAAGAGCGCCAAAAAGAAGGTGGAACAAGAGAGCCCGGAAGTCTGGGATATCCTGGACGAGGTTATCAAGGAGCATCCGGTCCTGCTCAACCGTGCCCCAACCCTGCACAGGCTGGGTATCCAGGCGTTTGAGCCTATCCTGATTGAGGGCAAGGCGATTCAGCTTCATCCCTTGGTCTGCATGGCCTATAACGCCGATTTTGATGGCGACCAGATGGCGGTTCATGTGCCCCTCTCGATCGAAGCCCAGGTCGAAGCCCGGGCTCTGATGATGTCAACCAATAACATCCTGTCACCCGCCCACGGCAAAGCGATTATCGCACCGACCCAGGATATTGTGCTGGGCCTGTATACCCTCACCCGTGAGCGGCTTGGGGCAAAAGGCGAGGGGAAAGTTTTCAGCAGTCCAGACGAGGTCCGTATTGCCTACGATCAGGGTCAGGCCGAGCTCCAGGCCCAGATCAAGGTCCGCATAGACGGACAACTGGTCGAGACAACGGTCGGGCGGATCATTGTGTATGATATCGTGCCGCCCGAGATTCCGTTTTCTGAGGTCAACCGGACGCTGAAGAAAAAGGAGTTGAGCAGCCTGCTGGACAGCGCCTTTCTCAAAGCCGGCAACAAAGCCACTGTCATTTTTGCAGATCGTCTGAAAGATATGGGCTTTGAGCACGCAACCAAAGCCGGGATATCGATCGGTATTCAAGACATGGTGGTCCCCAAAGGAAAAGAAAAACTGCTCAACACCGCCCAGGCGGACATCCTGGAGATCCGGGAGCAGTACACCAAAGGGCTGATCACCGATGGCGAGCGCTATAACAAAGTCATTGATACCTGGGCTGCTGTTACCGATAAGGTGGCCGATGAAATGTTCAGCGGTTTTCAGGAGGAGCGTCAGGGATTCAGCCCCATCTTCATGATGGCTGACTCCGGGGCGCGGGGCAGCGCCCAGCAGATGGGCCAACTAGCCGGGATGCGTGGGCTGATGGCAAAGCCATCCGGCGAGATCATTGAAACGCCGATTCGAGCCAACTTCCGAGAGGGCTTGACGGTCTTGGAATACTTCATTTCAACCCACGGGGCACGCAAGGGTCTTGCCGACACCGCCCTGAAAACGGCCAACTCGGGCTATCTGACCCGCCGTCTGGTTGATGTGGCCCAAGACTGCATCATCACCGAACACGACTGTGGCAGACTTATGGGCATCGAGATGGGCCCGCTGGTCGAAGGCGGAGAAATCGTTGAGAGTCTGGGCGAGCGCCTCCTCGGCCGAGTTCCCCATGAGGATATCTGCGATCCGGACTCTAAGGAGGTTCTCGTTCGGGCCGACGAGGAGATTAACGAGAAGCGGGTACGGCTGATTGAAGACGCCGGTATTGAAAAGATTGGAAAGCCCGCCACGATTCGCTCGGTTCTAACGTGTAATAGCAAACACGGGGTGTGCGTCAAGTGCTATGGGCGGGACTTGTCGCGTGGGGGTATGGTCAACATCGGTGAAGCGGTTGGTATCATTGCGGCTCAGTCAATTGGCGAGCCAGGCACCCAGCTTACGATGCGGACCTTCCACATCGGTGGAACGGACAGTGGTCGGGTAGTACAAAGGACCCTGCTCGCCCGCAACGAGGGTACGCTTGACTATAGTGACCTCAAGACGGCCATCAACCGTGAGGGCGATCTGGTCGCCATGAAGGACGGTGAGGTCGTTATTGAAGACAGCCCGGAACCGGGTCGTAAGCGTAAGCGTGAGCGCCATCGGGTTGTGCACGGGGCGAAGCTCAAGAAAACGGATGGGTCCACAGTCAAACCGAACGAACTGATTGCGGAGTGGGACCCCTACATGGATCCTATCCTGAGCGAGGTCGGCGGCACGGTCAAATTTGGCGATATCAGTGGCAAGACCATGCAGGAGAAGGTTGATGAACGGATCGGTTTATCGACCCGGGTCATCATCGACTTCCGAGACCCGAATGTCCGCCCCCGCATCTCGATTAAGGACGATAAGGGGAAAACGGCCAAGCTGCCCGGCGATCTTGATGCCTATTCGCTGCCGACTGGTGCCCACATTAACGTGGCTGAAGGCGATCAGGTTAAAGTGGGTGATGTGCTGGCCAAGATTCCCCGCAAAACCACCACGAAGGATATTACGGGCGGTCTGCCCCGGGTGGTAGAGCTGTTTGAAGCCCGAAAACCCAAGGAACTTGCTTTCGTCAGCGCAATCGAGGGCACAGTGTCTTTTGGCAACGATACCAAAGGCAAGCGGAAAGTTGTTATCACGCCGGATGTGGGAGAGCCGCGCGAGTATCTCATCCCGTACGGAAAACATATCCGTGTCCGCGAAGGCGATTCTGTCGAGGACGGCGAAGTCCTAACGGACGGCTCGGCCGATCCGCTCAACATCCTTGAAGTGCTCGGAGAAGAAGGTCTCGCCAAGTGGCTGGCTGATGAAGTGCAGAAGGTTTATCGCTTGCAAGGTGTCCGTATCAACGACAAGCATATTGAGGTCATCGTTCGCCAGATGATGCGCCGCCGGGTGACTGTCGCCCAAGTCGGCGATTCTGATTTTCTGGTTGGCGAGCAGGTCGAAAAATGGCGATTCGATAAGAAGGTCAAAGATGTCCTGGCCGAGCAAGGTCAGCCGCCTGTGGCGGAATCTCTCCTCATGGGTATTACCAAGGCCAGTTTGTCGACCGACAGCTTTATTTCGGCGGCTTCGTTCCAAGAAACGACCAAAGTTCTGACAGAAGCCGCCATCAATGGGAAGAAAGATATGTTGCTGGGGCTCAAAGAAAACGTCGTTATGGGCCGGCTTATCCCAGCCGGGACCGGCAACCCCAGCTATGCCGTGATTTCGGCCGAGAGTGACGAAGCACCGCTTGACGAAGAACAGGGCCAACTGCTGTCTGTAGGCGAGGCGTCGTAAGTGGACCTGGGCCAACAATGTGGCTGATCCTCGCTTCTTGATCCAAAGTGTCAGGTCAACCACACTGAGACACGAGCACGGAGAAGACATGCCGACAATTCAGCAACTCGTCCGAAAAGGCCGTGAGCAGCAGCGCAAGAAGCTGACTGCACCGGCCCTGCAAGCCTGTCCGCAACGCCGTGGCGTGTGTACGCGGGTGTACACCACAACGCCCAAGAAGCCTAACTCGGCCCTGAGAAAAGTGGCTCGGGTGCGGCTCACGAATGGGATTGAAGTCACGGCCTATATCCCAGGTATCGGACATAACCTCCAAGAACACTCGGTCGTCCTCATTCGTGGCGGACGGGTGAAGGACTTGCCCGGGGTGCGTTACCATATCGTACGCGGCACCCTTGATTCGACTGGAGTCCAGAAGCGCAAACAGAGCCGCTCGAAATACGGAGCAAAGCGACCCAAATAGGTCGCAGGAAGAGGGACCAATGCCACGCAAAGGACCAGCCCCAAGGCGGGAAGTGCTACCTGACCCCAAATACCACGATGCGACGGTATTAAAATTCGTGAATATGATGATGCAGAACGGCGCAAAAGGGGTAGCTGAAAAAATTCTGTACGGCGCAATGGAATTAAGCGGAACGCGGAGTGGTGAAGACGCGCTCGAGATATTCAAACGGGCTCTGGAAAACGTGAAGCCCATTGTGGAGGTTCGCTCGCGTCGGGTAGGCGGCGCAACCTACCAGGTGCCTGTTGAGGTCCGCCAGGTGCGGCGCAACTCTCTCGCCATGCGCTGGCTGGTCCAGTCGGCGCGCAGTAGACCGGAGAAAGGGATGAAAGAGAAGCTTGCCGCAGAGCTGTATGAAGCCTCACAGAACAGAGGTGGGGCGGTGAAAAAGCGAGAAGATACACATCGGATGGCAGAGGCAAATAGGGCATTTGTCCACTACCGGTGGTAAAAGCGGGCAAGGACAGGCTGGTTCCGGTCGGCATGGGTACAGGCTGGTTGACTCTTGCGAAATAGTCCGTACAATGACTGCCTCTTGAGCGGAGTTTCGGGAAGAGAGCGGGGCAGTCTGTCGAGAAGTGGCCGCTGAGCGAAGAGAATCCCGCCTCTGTTACAGAGATCCATCCCGGAATCAAGACGGCCGGCTGGCAGTTGTGGCTTATTGTGCAGGTAAGGAGCGAGCGAGATGGCGAAGGCGCGGTTTGAGCGGAGTAAGCCGCATGTGAATGTGGGGACGATAGGGCATATTGATCATGGCAAGACGACCCTGACGGCGGCGATCACGAAGGTCTTAGCGGAGCGGGCGATGGCCGAGGCGGTGGCATTTGACGACATTGACAAAGCCCCTGAGGAGCGGGAGCGGGGGATCACGATCAACACGGCGCATGTGGAGTACGAGACCGAGCGGCGGCACTATGCGCATGTGGATTGTCCGGGGCATGCGGACTACATCAAGAACATGATCACGGGGGCGGCCCAGATGGATGGGGCGATTCTGGTGGTGGCGGCGACCGACGGGCCGATGCCACAGACGCGCGAGCATATTCTGTTAGCACGGCAGGTGGGGGTGCCGGCGGTCGTGGTGTTCATGAACAAAGTGGACATGGTGGACGATGGGGAGTTACTGGACTTGGTGGAGTTGGAAGTGCGGGAGTTACTGAGCAAGTATGAGTTTCCGGGGGACGCGGTCCCGGTCGTGCGGGGGAGTGCGCTTGCGGGCTTGGAGGGCGAGGGGGGGGCGGCGATCCTGGAGTTGATGGCTGCGGTGGACACGTTTATTCCGGAGCCGGCGCGCGAGGTGGACAAGCCGTTTTTGATGTCGGTGGAAGATGTTTTTTCGATATCCGGGCGGGGGACGGTAGCGACGGGGCGGATTGAGCGGGGGCAGATCAAAGTGAGCGAAGAGGTGGAGATTGTGGGGATTCGGGCGACCTCGCGGACGACAGTGACGGGGGTGGAGATGTTCCGCAAGCTGTTGGATGTGGGGCAAGCGGGGGACAATGTGGGGTGTTTACTGCGGGGGGTGAAGCGGGAAGAGATCGAACGGGGGCAGGTGTTAGCGCAGCCGGGGAGCATTACGCCGCACACGCGGTATGAGGCGGAGGTGTATGTCTTGACCAAAGAAGAGGGCGGGCGGCACACGCCGTTTTTCAACAACTACCGGCCGCAGTTTTATTTTCGGACGACGGATGTGACGGGGACGGTGGCGTTACCGGTGGGGACGGAGATGGTGATGCCCGGGGACAACACCGCAATGACGGTGACGTTATTGACGCCGATAGCGATGGATGAGGGCTTACGGTTTGCGATTCGGGAGGGGGGCCGGACGGTGGGGGCAGGGGTCGTCTCTAAAATCCTGGAGTAAAGGCTGTTAAGGGTCTGCGCCCAGTTGAGACCTTTCTCGCCGAAACAATGGGTTCAGTTGTATGAACATCATGAACGAAAAGATCCGGATACGCTTAAAAGCGTACGATCACCGCATCCTGGACCAGTCTCTCAAAGAGATTGTCGAGACAGTGAAGCGGACCGGGGGGAGGGTGGCCGGTCCCATTCCTCTGCCAACACGGACAGAGCGCTTCACGGTAAACCGCTCTCCGCATGTGGATAAAAAGTCTCGTGAACAATTTGAAATCCGAACCCATAAACGCCTTTTGGATATCCTTGACCCTACCCAGCAGACGATTGATGCGCTGGGAAAACTTGAATTAGCCGCCGGTGTTGATGTGGAAATCAAGCTTGAGTAAGGAAGTGCTATGAATGGCCTGATCGGTCGAAAACTGGGCATGAGTCAGGTTTTTACAGAGCAGGGGACGCTGGTTCCGGTTACCGTCATCCAGACGGGACCCTGTACGGTCGTCCAAAAGAAAACCGACCAAAAAGACGGCTATACCGCGCTCCAACTCGGCTTTGGCAGCCGCAAACCTCAGCGGGCGAGCAAGCCCGCTCTGGGCCACTGCCGTGCCTCCGGGACGGGCCCGTTTGAGGTGTTACGCGAGTTTCGGACTGCTGACATTGACCAGTACGAAGTTGGACATCAGATAACTGCCGGGCAAATTTTTCAGGCCGGGGAACGGATCGACGTTGTTGGCAAGACAAAGGGGCGAGGTTACACCGGTGTCATAAAACGCCACGGCATGGGCGGTGCCCCCGCCAGCCACGGCACCCATGAAAACTTCCGGCATGGCGGTTCCATTGGGAACTGTGCATATCCGGGCAAAATTTTTAAGGGCAAGGCCATGGCCGGCCAGTATGGCGACAGCCGCACGACGATCCAGAATCTCCGTATTGTTGATATTCGTTCCCAAGAGCATCTGGTCTTCGTCCAGGGGGCCATACCGGGCGCGCGCGGTGGCATAGTCACGCTCAGCAAAACACAGAAGGGATAAGTCGGTGGACGCGCAAGCAGTACGGATTCCGGTGCTCTCTCCTGAACGCGATACGGTCGGTGAAATTGAACTCCCCTCTGTTGTTGTATCGCAACCCCCGCGCGAGCACCTCCTGTATGAGGTGGTCAAGATGCAGCGTGCCAACAGGCGGGCCGGAACAGCCTCCGCAAAGACGCGCGGACAAGTCCGCGGCGGCGGGAAAAAACCGTGGCGTCAGAAAGGGACTGGTCGGGCGAGATCTGGCAGCCGCCGCTCCCCGCTGTGGGTCGGGGGAGCAACCGTCTTTGGCCCGCAGCCACGCTCGTATGCCTACCGCCTGCCCCGGAGTGCGCGTCGCACCGCCCTGTGCGCCGCCTTGGCCCACAAACAGCGCGATGGCAACCTGACTGTTGTCAATCAGATCGCCCTGCCCGAACCGAAAACCAGATATATGGCGGAGTTTTTATCCGGCCTGGAGCTCAAAGACGGCGTCCTGGTCGTGATTGCCGATGCGGATCAGACGCTTGAACGGGCGGCCCGGAATCTGCCCCACGTCAAAGTCTTACGCTGTGCTGGTCTCAACGTGTACGACCTCTTGCGCTATCACCACTGTCTATTCACCCAAGCGGCACTTGAGCAGGTCAGCCAAAGGTTTGCAACACCATGAGTCAGAATCTCCACACCGTCCTCGCCTCCCCGCTCATTACTGAAAAGGCGACCCTGGTCAATGCACTTGGCAACCAGGTGGTCTTCAAGGTAGACCCTCGGGCTAACAAAATCGAGATTAAGAACGCCGTTGAGCAGCTCTTTCATGTCAAAGTGAGCCAAGTGCGGACCGTCCAGTATATGGGTAAAAAGCGACGCGTTGGCCGCTCGGTCGGACGCAAACCGGCCTGGAAAAAGTCGTATGTGACCTTGGCCGCCGGGGACACGATTGATTTCTTCTGATTTCTTTGAAGGAGCCTGGCCAATGGCGATCCGTGTTTACAAACCGACCTCCCCCGGCCGTCGATCGCAGAGCGTATCGAGTTCCCGAGAGTTGGGCAGGAATTCGTCCGAACGTTCTCTGCTCGCTCCGCTCCATAAGCGCGGCGGCCGCAACAACCGTGGTCGTATCACCACTCTGCACCGGGGGGGCGGCCACAAACGGCGCTATCGGATTATTGACTTCCACCGCGCAAAAGATGGCGTCCCTGCCACAGTCGCCTCTATTGAGTATGACCCCAACCGTTCTGCCCATATCGCCCTGCTCCACTACCGGGACGGCGAGAAACGCTACATTCTCGCTCCAATTGGACTCACTGTTGGCAGCCAGGTGATGTCCGGAGAGGGGGCCGATATCCAGCCGGGCAATACCCGGGCGCTGCGTCATATCCCGCTTGGAACCCTTGTCCATAACATTGAATTGAAGATCGGGGCCGGCGGACAGTTGGTGCGCGGGGCGGGTACCTCGGCCCAGTTGATGGCCAAAGAGGGTGACTATGCGACGCTCAAAATGCCTTCTGGAGAGATGAGGCTGATCCATCAGCAGTGTCGGGCTACCATAGGTCAGATCGGCAATACCGACCACGAAAATGTGCGTTATGGAAAAGCCGGGCGTTCGCGCTGGTTTGGTATCCGACCGCATGTGCGCGGTATTGCCATGAATCCCATCGATCACCCTCACGGGGGCGGCGAAGGACAGAGCAAAGGAAACCACCCGCAGAGCCCGTGGGGAGTGTTGGCCAAAGGCCATAAGACCCGCCATAACCCGCGGACTGATAAGTACATCGTGCAGAGGAGAAAGAAATAGCTTATGCCGCGCTCGGTGAAAAAAGGTCCCTTTGTGGATGACCACCTGATGAAAAAGGTGCAGGCTGTATTGGACAGCGGAGACCGGAAGGTTATTCGGACCTGGTCCCGGCGTTCAACCATCATTCCAGAGATGATCGGTTACACCTTTGCCGTCCATAACGGTCGCCGGTTTATCCCGGTCTATGTCACCGAAAATATGGTCGGTCATAAGCTTGGCGAATTTTCTCCGACCCGCACCTTCTATGGCCATGCCGGTAGCCGAAAAGGCGAGAGAAGGCGATAGCCGGGGAGAGCACCTGCCATGGAAACAAAAGCCATTGCCCGCCAAGTGCGGATGTCTGCGCGCAAAGCCCGCCTGGTTGCCGACCTGATCCGAGGCAAACAAGTCGAAGAAGCGCTGCGCGTTTTGCGTTTCATCCCAAAGAAGGCGGCCAGCATTCTGGCCAAGACTCTCCGTTCCGCTATTGCCAACGCCACCGATACCCAAAATGTTGATCCTGACGACTTGTATGTCAAACGAGTCTACATAGACGGCGGCGCTACGCTGAAACGTTTTCGGCCACGGGCTCATGGACGGGCCACGCCGATTCGGAAACGCACCAGCCATTTCACGGTTGTTGTTGACGAGGGAAAGTAAGAGAAAAGCATGGGCCAGAAAGTTCACCCCAAAGGATTTCGTCTTGGCGTGCTGGAGAGTTGGGAATCCCGCTGGTTCGCCGAGAAAGAATACGCCGACCTGTTGCACGAAGACCTCCGCCTCCGGTCTTTTATCAAGAAGCGGCTCTACCACGCAGGTCTGTCCAAGATCGAGATCGAACGGGCAGCCAATAAAGCCAAAATCAATATTTCTACCTCGCGGCCGGGTATCGTGATCGGTAAAAAAGGGGCCGAGATTGATAAGCTCAAGTCGGAGTTGTCGGATGTGACCGAGCGCGAGGTCTACCTCAATATCCACGAAGTCCGTCGGCCCGATCTCGACGGTCAGCTTGTGGCTGAAAACGTGGCGCTCCAACTCGAGCGCCGAGTCGCGTTCCGTCGGGCGATGAAGGAGAGCGTTGCGCGGGCGACCCGGATGGGTGCCCAGGGGGTCAAGGTTCGGTGTTCGGGACGGCTGTCCGGGGCGGAAATTGCCCGGACCGAATGGTATCGGGAGGGCCGCGTTCCCCTCCATACCCTGCGGGCCGATATCAGCTATGGCACGGCAGAAGCCAAGACAACCTACGGTATCATTGGGGTCAAGGTGTGGATTTTTCGCGGAGAGGTCCTCACCCGTGAAGAAGATCAGCAACGGAGCGCGGCGGGTATCTGAAGCGATTCGGCCGAGGAAGAAGGTATTTTCTCTTAATGCTTGCTCCCAAAAAAGTTCGCTATCGAAAACACCACCGGGGAAAGATGCGCGGTACCGCAGGGCGCGGCAATTCCCTGGCTTTCGGAGAATACGGCTTGCAATCAACCGAGTTGGGTTGGATCACCGCCCGCGAAATTGAGGCGGCCCGGATTGCGCTTACTCGCCATGCCCGACGCGGCGGACAAATCTGGATCAGGGTCTTTCCTCACAAACCGGTAAGCAAAAAGCCGGCCGAAACACGGATGGGAAAAGGCAAGGGCGGCCCGGAGTTCTGGGTTGCGGTGGTGAAGCCCGGCCATATGATATTTGAGATGGAAGGGGTGCCTGAAGAGCTTGCCCGCGAAGCCCTGCGGCTCGCCTCGCATAAACTGTCGGTCGGCACCCAAATTCGAGACCGGAGCGAGGCCTCCTATGCGAGCTAGTGAGATACGGGACTTAACAGGAGATGAGGCCCACCAGAAAGAGCGCGAGCTGTCCGAAGAACTCTTCCAGCTCCGTATGCGAAAAGGGATCGGCCAAGTCGATAACCCTATGCAGATACGCAAGCTCCGCCGTAACCTGGCCCGGCTGAAAACCATTCAACACGAACGCGCGCGCGCTCAGGCCGCGCCGGCGGAAGAGTAGGCAACACCGTGGCTGGGCACAGAAAAACACGCCAAGGAACCGTCGTCAGCGATGCGATGGACAAGACCGTCGTTGTGTGGGTAGAACGCCTGGTGCAACACCCCATATACCGCAAATACGTCCGTCAGCGAAAAAAATATAAAGTGCATGACCCTGATAACCGTTGTCGCCTTGGAGATCGGGTTTCCATTGTTGAAACACGGCCGCTGAGCAAAGAGAAAAACTGGCGGGTTCAGACAATTCTCAGCAAAGGTGGAGTCAGGGATAAAGGAGGTCGGGATGGTCCAGGTCGAAACCGTGCTTGACGTCGCCGACAACTCCGGTGCTCGTGCGGTCCGTTGTATCCGTGTCCTGGGCGGAACGCGGCGGCGCTACGCCTCTGTTGGTGATGAGATCATCGTTTCGGTGCGCGAGGCACTGCCCAACACCAAGGTCAAAAAGGGTGATATCATGCGCGCCGTCATTGTCAGGACGGCCAAGGAAATCGGGCGGCCAGACGGATCGTATATCCGCTTTGATACAAACTCGGCGGTGTTGCTTGACAACCAACGTGAGCCGATTGGGACGCGTATTTTTGGGCCGGTCGCTCGGGAACTGCGTGCCAGGCGTTTTATGAAAATTATTTCGCTGGCCCCCGAGGTGCTCTAAGACACACACGAGAAGACCACATGGCGCGCCTCAAAGACCTCTATCGCAATCAAGTGTTATCTGCCCTCAAGCAGGAGTTGGGCTATCGCAATATCATACAAGTCCCGCAGTTGAAAAAGATCGCTCTCAATATGGGCCTGGGAGACGCCGTCCAAAACGCCAAGCTGATCGAAAGCGGGGTGGCCGAGTTGAGCCTGATTGCCGGCCAGAAGCCAGTGGTGACAAAGGCCCATAAATCAATCGCCAATTTCAAGCTGCGCGAGGGCATGCCGATTGGCTGTGCGGTGACCCTGCGTAGCGAGATGATGTACGAATTTTTTGACCGCTTGGTCAATGTCGCCCTGCCCCGGGTACGGGACTTTCGTGGCGTTTCTGACCGCGCCTTTGATGGGCGCGGCAACTACTCACTGGGGATCCGGGAGCATACTATTTTTCCTGAGATTAATCTGGATAAGGTTGAACAGGTCAAAGGCTTGACCGTCACCCTGGTCACTTCGGCCCAGACCGACGCAGAGGGATGTGCCCTGTTGCGGGCTATGGGGATGCCGTTTCGGAGTTGATATGGCGCGTACATGTCTACGGATAAAAGCTGAACGCAAACCACGATTCAAGGTCCGCCAGTACAACCGCTGTTCCTTATGTGGACGCTCGCGCGGTTTTTATCGGCGCTTTCGAATGTGTCGCCTGTGCCTGCGGTATATGGCGCTGCTAGGACAGATCCCTGGACTGACCAAGGCCAGTTGGTAGAGGAACGGTATGATCGCAGACCCGATTGCAGACATGTTGACCTGTGTGCGGAACGCACTGCACGCACGCAAAGAGCGTGTGGATTTTCCTCGGTCGCGCATCAAGGAAGCGATCGCGGCGGTGATGAAGCAGGAAGGCTATATTACCGACATGAGCACCGTCCAAGACGGTCCCCGCAGGATGTTACGAGTTCAACTCAAATACGACGCGAGCGGTCGTCCGGCTCTGCTCGGACTGCAACGCGAGAGTAAACCGAGCCTGCGCAAATACGTTGGAGCAGGCGAGATCCCCCTGGTGCGCAACGGGCTTGGAGTGAGTATTCTCTCGACCTCATGTGGCGTGCTTGTCGATCGTGAGGCGCGCAAGCAGCGCCTCGGCGGGGAGATCTTGTGCAGCCTGTGGTAAAGCGGAAGAGAGGAGCGTCATGCCGGGTATTGGACGTTGGCCTGTGCCTGTTCCGGACTCAGTAAAAGTGTCTGAACACGCCGGAGTTGTGGCTGCCGAAGGCCCAAAAGGTAAACTGGACTTCAGCGTCGATCCCTGCCTGTCTGTCCAGATCACGCCGGGACAGGTTGCGATAACGCGCCAGGACGACTCTCGCAAAGCCAAAGCCCTGCACGGTCTGACGCGGAAGTTGATTGCCAATATGATCCAGGGCGTGAGCAGTGGGTTTTCGCGGATGCTTGAGGTCAACGGCGTAGGGTATCGGGCCGAGAGCACGGACGATAGCATTACCTTCACCCTCGGCTATTCTCACCCCATTATCTTTCAGTTGCCCCCAGGCATTCAGGCCAAGATTGAGCGACAGACCGAGATCACACTCGAAGGGATTGATAAACAGCTGTTGGGCGGGGTCGCGGCCGCCATTCGCCGCCTCCGTCCGCCCGAACCGTATAAAGGCAAAGGCATCAAATACGCGGAAGAGCGAATTCGGAGAAAGGCCGGCAAGACCGCTGCCGGAGGAGCGCGGTAGGACTATGGCGCGGACACATATTCGGGAACACGGCAGACTGATCCGGAAAAAGCGGGTTCGCCGAGGCGTGCGAGGCACAGACAAACATCCTCGCTTGAGTGTCTACCGGAGCAGCAAACACCTGTACGTCCAGGTGATTTCCGACCAAAGTGGGCAAACCCTGCTGGCAGCTTCAACCTTGTCGAGCGAATTTGACCAAACCAGGAAAACCGCCAACGTTGATGCGGCCAGGGAAGTTGGGACGCTGATCGCCAGGAAGTGCTACCAACGAGGTATTGAGCATGTTGTTTTTGACCGCAACGGCTTTCGGTACCACGGACGAATTCGGGCGGTTGCCGAAGCCGCCCGTGAGGCCGGATTGCAATTGTGAAGGAGTATGAGGGGTGGCTCTCGTTGATGAACGAATCAATGTCAACGAACTTGATATTAAAGAGCGTGTCGTCCATATCAACCGGGTCAGCAAGGTAGTCAAAGGCGGGCGGCGCTTCAGCTTCAGCGCGATTGTCGTGGCTGGGGACGGAGAGGGTCATGTCGGCTATGGACTCGGAAAGGCGCGTGAGGTTCCAGAAGCCATTCGCAAAGGGGTGGAAAGGGCCAAAAAAGCGCTGATCTATGTGCCGCTCATTGAGGGAACGCTACCCTATGAGGTGGTTGGCCGACACGGGGCAGGACGGGTCCTGTTGAAACCGGCTTCGCCGGGGACCGGTCTGATCGCCGGTGGTGGAGTCCGAGCCGTCATGGAACTGGCCGGGGTGCGCAACGCGCTCACAAAATGCCTGGGCTCCACCAACTCTCACAACTCGGTTCGGGCGACCTTGGAAGCGCTGCGCAGTCTGGCCCTGCCCGAGCAAGTTGCCGAACGCCTGGGAAAGAGCGGTGGTAAGGAATTGCAAGGCTGAATGCTATGAGTACAGCACCGGCCGTGTTGGAAATTACGCTCAAACGGAGCGGGATTGGTCACACTCGTCGCCAACGTGAGACGCTGCGCGGTCTTGGCCTGACCCGCCGAGAAAAGACCGTAGTGCGCAGCAATTCGCCCTCGTTGCAGGGCATGATTCGAAAAGTCCATCATCTCATTGAGGTACGGGCGCATGGATCTTAGTCATCTCAAACCGGCAGCCGGGTCAACAAAAAACCGCAAACGGCTCGGCCGTGGGCCCGGCTCAGGCCAGGGCAAGACCGCCGGGCGGGGCCATAAGGGCGAGGGATCGCGCTCCGGGGCTACGCTGTCGCCCGGCTATGAGGGCGGTCAAATGCCGCTTGCCCGACGCCTGCCCAAGCGTGGGTTTCATAACCGGTTTCGGACCGAGTATCAGGTCGTCAACCTGCGGAGTCTTGAACGTTTTGAGGCAGGGACGCGCGTTGACGCCGATATGCTGCGCGAGTCGGGTCTGGTTCGGGGCAAGAAAAAGATCAAAATCCTGGCAAACGGCGAATTCACCAAGGCGCTGACCGTCAGAGCCGACGCCTTCAGCCGACAGGCACGGGAGAAAATCACCGCCGCCGGGGGAGTGGCTGAGGGCGGATAATCATGCTTGAAGGTTTCCAAAACGCCGCCAAAATTGCAGAACTGCGCCGCCGCCTGTTTTTTACCCTGGGCATGTT
Organism: uncultured Binatia bacterium (SeqCode); assembly: GCA_965242605.1. Classification (GTDB taxonomy): domain Bacteria; phylum Desulfobacterota; class Binatia; order Bin18; family Bin18; genus JAAXHF01. Next base: position 1,894,029 of record CBDESS010000001.1, read on the forward strand.
GGCGGTGTACCGCATTGGTGTGGCTATCCCCACGCCGGGCATTGACGGAGAAGCGCTGGCCGCCTTTTTTGAACAAGCGGCGAGCAGCGTTTTTGGTCTGGTTAACCTCTTCTCTGGCGGAGCCCTGGAACGCTTTTCGATCTTTGCGCTGGGCATCATGCCCTACATCAGCGCGTCCATCATCCTGCAACTCCTGACCGTCGTGGTCCCAACCCTCGAACGCCTGTCGAAGGAGGGTGAGTTGGGCCGACGAAAAATTACCCAGTATACGCGCTACAGCACAGTTGGGTTGTCGCTACTGCAAAGCTTTTTCATCAGCGTCGGCCTGGAGCAGATACAGGCCCCGGGCGGCAGTTCGGTGGTATTTGAGCCCGGTTGGGGGTTCCGCATCATGGCCATGATTACCCTCACCGCCGGGACGGCTTTTATTATGTGGTTGGGTGAGCAGATTACCGAGCGGGGCATTGGCAACGGCATCTCCCTGGTCATTTTTGCTGGTATCGTGGCCAGCATTCCCTCAGCGGTGACCGCAACCACCGAATTTGTGCGCGAGGGCGAGCTGGGTATTCTAACCGTGGTCCTGCTGCTGGTTGGCATGGTGGCCATTGTTGGGGCAGTGATCTTCATGGAACGCTCCCAGCGTCGCATCCCGGTTCAGTACGCAAAACGGATGGTTGGGCGGAAGGTCTACGGTGGGCAGAGTTCGCATCTGCCGCTGAAGATCAATACCGCTGGAGTCATTCCGCCGATTTTCGCCTCTTCTGTGCTAATCTTTCCGGTGACCATAGCCGGATTCTCCGAGCATCCGTGGGCGCAAACCGTGGCTGGTATCCTGGCTCCGGGTAGCTCTCTCTACAATCTGGCGTATGTCGCTATGATCATCTTCTTCTGTTATTTTTATACCGCGGTGGTCTTTAATCCCACCGATGTTGCCGATAATATGAAGAAATACGGGGGGTTTATCCCTGGTATTCGACCGGGCCAACGGACGGCCGAGTACATTGACCGGGTGCTGAGTCGCATCACCCTCAGTGGTGCTATCTATGTGGCCATTATTTGCGTGATTCCCAACTTGCTGATCAGCTCCTTTAACGTTCCCTTCTTCTTTGGCGGCACAGCGCTGCTTATTGTTGTTGGTGTTGCCCTTGATACGGTTGGCCAAATGGAAACCCAGATCATGATGCGGAACTATGACGGGTTTATGAAACGGGGCCGTATTCGGGGCCGGAGAGGATAGGCACTGTCCGCACCCCCAGGTATATGATCTTCCTCAAGTCGCCATACGAAATCGAACTCATGCGTAGCGCCAACCGGATCGTGAGTGAGGTCTTGACGGAGGTGCGCGAACAGGTGCGCCCCGGCGTCTCCACAGGTGAGCTGGATCGCCGGGCTGCCGAGTTGATTCGGAAAAAGGGGGCACGGTCCGCCTTCAAAGGCTATACCATGCGTAACGGAGCCGTGCCGTTTCCGGCCACGATTTGCGTGTCCATTAACAATGAGATTGTGCATGGGATTCCGAAGAACACCCGGATTATCCAGGACGGCGACTTAGTGAGTCTGGACTGCGGTACCGTCGTTGAGGGATTTTATGGGGACGCCGCCATCTCCTTCTGTGTAGGACCTGCCCCGGAGCGGGTCCGCACGCTCCTGACCACCACGGCCGAGGCGCTTGAAGCCGGCATCGCCCAGGCCCAGGTCGGCAACCGGCTCGGCGATGTGTCGGCCGCGATCCAGGAGTGCGTGGAACGATCGGGCTTTTCCGTGGTGCGTGAGTTTGTCGGGCACGGGGTGGGGCGACGCCTGCATGAAGACCCTGCCGTGCCCAACTATGGTGCCAAACATCGCGGGGTTCGCCTCCGCGAGGGTATGGTCCTGGCGATTGAACCCATGGTCAATATGGGACGGGCGGAGGTCATGCTGCAAGACGACGGCTGGACTGCGGTGACACAAGACGGCAGCCTGTCGGCGCATTGTGAGCACTCGATTGCGATTACCGAGCGCGGGCCACAGGTCTTGAGTCAGCGCTGAGATCGTCAGGGAGGAGCCGCGTATGAAGGTTCGGGCCTCAGTCAAAAAGATGTGTCGGAAGTGCAAGCTGATTCGCCGTTTTGGAACAGTGCGCGTTATTTGTGAGAATCCGCGCCACAAACAACGCCAAGGCTAGCGGCGGCGAGGACAGGGGGAAGGAGTATGGCACGAGTCGCCGGGATTGAATTGCCCCGGAGGAAGCGGATCGAAATCGCTCTGACCTACATCTACGGCATTGGCCGCAAGACGGCAGGCGATATCCTTGCCGCGGCCAGCGTCCCGCCGGAGCGGAACACCGATGAGCTGAGCGATGACGAGGTCGCCACTATTCGCCGTGTTCTTGAGGAAAGCTATCGGGTTGAGGGCGACCTGCGCCGGGACATGACCGGGAATATCAAGCGCTACATCGATATCGGCGCGCACCGGGGCATCCGTCACCGCAAGAACCTGCCGGTCAGAGGACAGCGGACCAAGACAAACTCGCGGACGCGGAAAGGCCCAAAACGCACGGTGGCCGGGAAAAAGCAGGTACCGGTCCGCTAGTCCGCAGCTGAAGGAGAACATGGCATGGCCAGAGCCGGCGAGCGTGCTTCGACGCGCAGGAAACGCATTAAGCGGTCTGTCCCAGAAGGGGTCGTGCATATCTACTCGACCTTCAACAACACCATTGTGACCATCACCGACAGCCAGGGGAACGCCGTGGCCTGGGCCAGCTCGGGCAGTGTAGGCTTCAAAGGCTCACGCAAAGGCACCCCGTATGCCGCCCAACTAGCGGCCGAAAGCGCGGCTCGGAAAGCGACTGACGCCGGGATGCGCTCCGTTCAAGTACAGGTGAAGGGACCAGGGGCGGGGCGGGAATCGGCCCTGCGCTCGCTTCAAGCCAGCGGGTTTGCCGTAAGCGTCATACGGGATGTCACCCCGATTCCGCATAACGGCTGCCGTCCGCCAAAACGGCGACGGGTATGAGACGGCTGAGGAAGACAGGCAAGTCACAGGGCAAAGGGCAAAACTCATGCAGAAAAGAGTGAGTTACTCCTAAGCTCCCCACCCAGGTATACGGAAGCTGGAGGATTGTGTGGCGCGATACAGCGGGCCAGTCTGTCGCCTGTGCAGGCGAGAGGGAATTAAGCTCTTCCTCAAGGGAGAGCGCTGCTATACTGATAAGTGTGCGATAGAACGGCGGAGTTACCCGCCGGGACAGCACGGCCAGGGCCGAGGGCGGAAGGCGACCGAGTATAGTATCCAGTTGCGCGAGAAGCAAAAGCTCAAACGCATTTACGGAGCCCTGGAGAAGCCCTTTCGGCGGATGTTCTCCTTGGCCGAACGCCAACGTGGCGTCACTGGAGAGAACCTGCTGTTACTCTTAGAGCGCCGCCTTGACAATACGGTGTACCGGATGGGATTTGCGACCTCTCGCTCAGAAGCCAGGCAGCTCGTCCGGCACGGCCACTTTCTGGTCAACAATCGTCGCGTGACCATCCCCTCCTACATGGTCGCCGTCGGCGATGAGGTCCAGGTCCGGGAGGCCAGCCGCAGAATTACTCGTATCCAAGAAGCGGCTGACCTGGCCCAGAGGCGCGGCGTGCCAGAATGGTTAGAGGTTGAGAAGGATACTTTTGTTGGCAAAATGAAAGCCCTTCCAGAACGGGCCGATCTCACCGTTCCGGTCAATGAACAGCTGATTGTTGAACTCTACTCGAAGGTCTAGTGTCACGGAGCAGAACCGGGCGTCAGCAGGGCACACCCGGGCGCTGGAAGAGCTACTGCTAACGGCCGGGCTGTTTAATCAGCCCCGTATGTTGATGCCAAGACGGCGGTTCGTGCTATCATCGCCGTATAATCTGTGAGGTGTATCGCAATGTCTGAGCAAGAAAGAAAATCTGCGGTAACAAAGGGAAAAGACTTTCAGGACCTGTGCGAGAAGCACGCGAAATTCTGGTTTCCTGAGAAATTCTTCAGCGTAAAGCGAGAATACCCAGGAGACCGAGAACACCCAAGAATGGATTTTTATGTTCAAACAAAGACGGCACCAGAAAAAAAATCTTTGGTCATAGAATGCAAACATTACCCAAGCGAAGTGTCTCGCTTGGGAGAGCGGGCCATAGACCAAATATTGGTCTATAAGGAAGCTTATGAGACATCGTGGCAAATGATATGGATAAGCGATGTTTCTAATCCTCCGCTCTCTTTTTCTGAGAAAGCAAAAGCGAAAGGTATTGCCATACTACCAATTGATGCAAGTTTCTTACGGAGGGAACGGAAACCACAGGAACTACAGGAACAGGAAAGAGGATTCTGGAGTCGGCTCTGGGATTGGCTTACTGCCCCGATGGAAGATTCAGAATCAGAGTCCTCTCCGCGGGATTCGAGTCCCGTGGATACGATCTTCCAGCGTATGGAAGACCCGAACTCGGAATACTATAAGGGGATATTGCCGACTGTATGGGAGATGTACACATACATAGCGGAACATATAAAGGAGGACTACCAAGGCGACGTGGAAGCGGCTTTCCGCGCGATATGGAAGGAGGTGGGATTCGACATTGACGTAGTGGGAGACCCCCCTAGGCCCCCTGGAGGACCCCCAACGCAGAAGATCCCTCCCCTCATCGAACCCGAGATTAAGGTTGACGAAAAGACCCTGACCGAAACCTACGGTCGCTTTACCGGCGAGCCTTGTGAGCGCGGGTTTGGCACAACCTTAGGGAATGGCTTGCGCCGGGTCTTGCTCTCCTCGCTGCCCGGCGCGGCGATTACCAAGGTGCATATCAACGGGGTACTGCACGAGTTCTCAACCGTGGCCGGGATGACGGAAGACATCACCGACCTCTTATTAAACCTCAAAGAAATCCGCTTCCGTCTTGAGGAGACTGACCGGGAGACGATCCGGCTCGATGTGCAAGGCCAAGGTGAGGTCACCGCGGCTGATCTGACGGTTGGTGCCCAGATCGTCATTCTGAATCCTGACAAACACTTGGCCAGCCTTGATAAAGACGCCAGCCTCGAGTTTGAAGCAGATGTTCAAACCGGCCGCGGGTATGTGGCCGCTGAGCGGCATAAATCTGAGGACGACCCCATTGGCACGATTCCGCTGGACGCGGTATTTTCTCCGGTGCGCAAGGTCAAGTACGCGGTCACCAACGCGCGCATAGGCCAACGGACCGATTATGAGCGGCTGACCCTCGAAGTGTGGACCGATGGCAGCCTGAGACCGGAAAAAGCGGTTGCCGAGGCGGCCCGGATTCTTCAAGACCAGCTCGGTGTTTTTATCGGCCCAGGTGAGGAACAGGAATGGCGGATCGAGACCAGCGAAGAGCCGGCTGTGGTCGTGAATGAGAATCTGCTGCGGCCGATTGAAGAATTAAACTTGTCGGTGCGGTCCGCCAACTGTCTCCAGAGCGCCAACCTGCGTTATGTCTACGAACTCGTCCAGCGTACCGAGCCAGAGCTGCTTAAGACCAAGAATTTTGGTCGAAAGTCCCTGAACGAAATTAAGGAAACCCTCCAGAGCATAGGGCTTCAGTTGGGACTCCAACTCGGCGACTTTCCTTCACGCGAAGAGCTGGACCGGAGGCGGACAGAACACGATCAAGAACTCAGATCCTAGGTCCCAGGCGCTGTAGGACACGAGATACACCGTCATGCGACACCTCAAAACTGGACGAAAACTGAACCGCACCGCGGCTCATCGCCGAGCGCTGATCCGTAATCTGCTCAAAGCGCTCATCCAGCATGAGCAAATCCAGACGACTGACGCCAAGGCCAAAGAACTTCGCCGTTGGGCTGACCGTATTGTCACCTTGGGCAAGAGGAACACCCTGCACGCCCGCCGTCTGGCCTACGCGCAGTTAGGCAGCCGGGTCTTGGTCTCGCGTTTGTTTGACGACATCGCCCCCCGTTTTGAAAAACGTGCCGGTGGATATACCCGCATTATCAAGCTTGGCCCTCGACATGGCGACGCTGCTCCGCTATCCTTAATTGCGTTCACTGAACGCGAAGCGGAGACGGCAAGCGACTAAAGGCCAGAGCCGGGCAGCGGTGTGAGAGGCGAGCCAGCCCTGGGGCGGGCCCGCCTGAGTGTTGGAGGAGGGGAGGAGCGGGCGGAACGAGCCGACAGAGCATCAGCGCCAGAGGGGGAGTGCCATGTGCCTCCCCCCTGGCGCTCTGATGGCGAGGCCCGCACACAGGCATGGCACAACGACGTTATCGTTTACAGGTGAATGTCCTTGAAGGAAGCATGCTGGTGGTGAGCTGCATGTTTGCTTCTTTGCTTATTTTTGTCTTTGGGCTCTACGTTGGGAAAGAGGTCCAAGCCCAGAAAACTCTTGAACAGGTCAAGCCGCTCCGCGTGCCTGTCGGAAGGGTAAAAACCGCACTTCTTGACCGCTCACCTGCCCTGCCGCCGGTCTCTCCGCCCGGTCCTCGGCCTGTGGTCCCAGCCCGGGAACGAGCGGCCCCGCACCACGTTCAGCAGTCTAAACCCGTCTCGCCGTCGGCTCCTGCCGTCTTGGCCAAGCCCCCTGCTTCCTCCAAGTCCCAGACCAGACCAGCCACCCCGCCCCGAGAACAGCCGGCGGTCGTGCCCCCTCCAAAACCACCAGCCAAACCGAGACCGTGGAGCGTTCAGGTCCAGGCCACCGCCCAGAAGATAACGGCTCGGCGCACAGCGCAGCGCCTGCGTCAGCAGGGCTACAGCCCCTCACTCAGCAAGGTCGTCCGACAAGGCAGGGTGTTGTATCGAGTCCGGGTCGGACCTTTTACCGAGGGGGAGGCCAAGGCCACGGTCTCGCGCTTTCGACGCCAGAAAATGTTTGCCCAAGCCTACCCCGTTTCGCACTGAGAGCAGCCTGTGACGGTACGAGAGGCCATCACCCGCGTGGTCGGCGGCTATGACCTGAGCGAACAGGAGGTGGCTGAGGTCACCGCCGAGATCCTGGACGGTCAGGCCACCCCGGCCCAAATCGGTGCCCTCCTGACCGGCCTCCACATGAAGGGTGAGGTCGTAGCCGAGATTGCCGGTATGGCCCGGGTGATGCGAGACTGCGCCAGCCGGGTTGAGCCACCCGGACCGGTGATTGATACCTGTGGCACAGGTGGGGACGGCTGCCGTACCTTTAACATCTCTACTGCGGCAGCCTTTGTCGTTGCCGCGGCTGGCGGCTGTGTGGCCAAGCACGGCAACCGCGCTATGTCCGGCGCGGTTGGTGGCGCGGATGTCCTGGAAACGCTCGGGACGCGTATCGAACTGACGCCCGAGCAGGTTGCCCAGTGTTTGCGGACGGTCGGCTTTGGCTTCTTCCTGGCACCGGCCTTTCATCGGGCAATGCGCTATGCCGTCGGGCCGCGTCGAGAAATCGGGATTCGGACGATTTTCAACCTGCTCGGCCCGCTGACCAATCCGGCCGGGGCTGAACACCAGCTCATCGGCGTTTTTGCCCGGCGCTGGGTAGTGCCGCTGGCCGAAGCCTTAGGCCGTCTGGGCAGCAGCCATGCGCTGGTCGTGCATGGCGCAGACGGCCTGGATGAACTCTCGCTATCCGGTCCCAGCCACGTTGCCGAGTGGGTTGAGGGTCGGGTGAAGACCTATACGATTCAGCCCCAGGAGTTTGGCTTTTCCCCCTGCCGGCTATCCGACCTCCAGGTGCGTAGTGCCCAGGAATCAGCCGCGGTCATCCGTCACATCTTTGCCGGCCAACCCGGCCCGGCGCGGGATATCGTGTGTCTCAACGCCGGAGCTGCGCTGTACATCGGCGATCTCGTCCCGTCCGTGAGTGTGGGCGTCAGCCGTGCCCAAGCCGCCATCGACAGCGGGGCCGCGGCGCAGACCCTTGACAGCTATATTGCGCTGAGCCTCACGGAAGCGGTATGATTCTTGACGACATTGTTGCCCACAAACAGGCCGAGCTGGCCGCCCACAAACAGGCGGCTCCCCTTGCCCAACTGCAAGACTCAGCCCACTTCCGGGCAGTGCCGCCCGCGTTTTTGCCGGCGCTTCAGCGTCACCCCGGCCGGGCGGTTATCGCTGAGGTGAAAAAAGCCTCGCCGTCAAAAGGCATTATCCGGGCTGATTTTGATCCCTTGCGGCTGGCCCAGACCTACGCTGCGGCTGGTGCCGCGGCCATCTCGGTGCTGACCGATCAGAAGTTTTTTCAGGGCCATCTGGACTATCTGGCCCTGATTCGCCGTCACGTCAGCCTGCCGCTTCTGCGTAAGGATTTTGTATTTGATCCCTACCAAGTGTACCAAGCCCGGTCGTATGGGGCAAGCGCCATCCTGCTGATCGTCGCCATTTTGTCAGACGTCCAGCTCCAGGAGTTAGCGGGGCTGGCCGGCTCTCTGGGGCTTGATTGTCTCGTTGAGGTGCATGACGAGGCCGAACTCGAACGAGCCTTGGCCGGCAAGGTTTCGCTGCTCGGCATCAATAATCGCGATCTGCGGACATTTCAGACCAGCATTGAGACAAGCGAACGCCTGCTGCGGTCTATTCCAACCGGGGTGACTGTTGTGTCAGAGAGTGGTCTGTCGCGGGCCGAACAGCTGGCCCGGCTCGAAGCGCAGGGCGTCAGGGCGTTTTTGATCGGCGAGACATTTATGGCTGCCCCGGACCCGGGCGCACCCCTCCGGGCGATGCTGGCCGCTCCATGAGCCGCCCCCCACCAGATGAGTATCCGGGTTAAGATCTGCGGTATCACCACAGTTGAAGACGCCCGTCTGGCGGTTGAGGCTGGTGCCGATATGATTGGACTCAACTTCTACCCGCCCAGCCCGCGCTGGGTGTCCGAGCAAACCGCCCGCGCAATCTGCGCACGCATCCCGCCTCCGGTCTGGCGGGTCGGGGTTTTTGTGAATGCTCAGCGAGAGCGCGTGGCAACACTGGCCGGGCAACTCGGTCTGCACGCCCTACAGTTCCACGGTGATGAAACCGCCGCAGAGTGCCGTGGCTGGCCGCAGAAAACGATCAAAGCCGTGCGTATCGGATCTCAGCCGCTCTCCTTGGACTGGCACACCCATCCGGCCGACTATCTGCTGCTTGACACCTACCGTCCGGGCCGATACGGAGGGACCGGGGTCAGCTTCGCCTGGCCGCGCCTGGCCGCCCTGGCCGAAGACCAGCGTCAACGCCTCATTCTAGCCGGCGGCCTCAGGCCCAGGAATGTCGCTGCCGCAATCCGCGCCGTGCAGCCCTGGGCGGTTGATGTTGCCAGCGGTGTGGAGCGCGCCCCGGGCCAAAAAGATCCCGACAAACTCCGCGCCTTTATCCAGTATGCCAAGACAGCCTGACAGCCGTGGTCATTTTGGTCCGTATGGGGGCCGCTACGTTGCCGAAACCCTGATGCCAGCGCTGACCGAGCTGGAGGATTTGTACCGTCAGTGTCGGCGCGACCCGACGTTTCAGGCTGAACTGCGCACCCTGCGTCAAGACTATGTTGGCCGTCCAACCCCCCTGACCTTTGCCGAGCGGCTGACCCAACGTCTGGGTGGGGCCAGGGTCTATCTCAAGCGAGAAGACCTGTGCCACACCGGAGCACACAAAATCAACAACACCATCGGGCAAGCCCTGCTGGCCAAACGGATGGGTAAGCGGCGGCTGATTGCCGAGACCGGGGCCGGCCAGCACGGCGTGGCGACCGCCACCGTTGCCGCCCTGTTCGGCTTTGAGTGCGAGGTCTTCATGGGCAGCGATGACATTGTGCGCCAGGCACCAAACGTCTTTCGGATGCGCCTGCTTGGTGCCACGCTGCGCGAGGTGGCCGGCGGTACACGCACCCTCAAAGACGCCATGAACGAGGCCCTGCGGGACTGGATCAGCCAGGTCGGCTCCACGTTTTATGTGATTGGAACCGTGGCCGGTCCGCACCCCTATCCCATGCTGGTCCGCGACTTTCAGGCGGTCATTGGCCGCGAGACCAAGCGACAGATACGTCGGCAGACCGGCCGTTTGCCCGACTATCTGATCGCCTGTGTCGGCGGCGGCAGCAACGCGATGGGGTTATTCTCCCCCTTTGTGTCGGCACGGCAGGTTCGCATGGTCGGGGTCGAGGCCGGTGGCCTGGGGCCTGGACAGAACGCCGCCTCGATCAACGGTGCCCATGTCGGCGTCCTGCACGGCAGCAAGAGTTATGTGCTCCAGGACGAGACGGGCCAGATTCAGGACACCTATTCCCTGGCCCCCGGCCTGGACTATCCCGGGGTGGGACCAGAGCTGAGCTATCTGCACGATCAGGGGCGCGTCCGGTATGTCACAGTCACAGACGACGAAGCCGTTGCCGCCATTCAACTGCTGGCCGAGACAGAAGGCATCATCCCCGCCCTGGAGAGTGCCCACGCCATTGCCTACGCGGCGTCTCTGGTACCGCGCCTGCGGCCCGAGGCGACCGTGGTGATTAGCGTGTCGGGGCGGGGTGACAAAGACCTGGAGAGTGTCGCCCGGTATGTGGAACAGTCAGGCCACACACAAGAGGCGGGGGGATGACGCGGATCACCGACACCTTTGCCGCCCTGCGCGTGCGCCGGCAAGCTGCGCTCATTCCCTATATCACAGCCGGCGACCCTGACCTGGAGACCACCTTTGCGCTCGTCCATGAACTGGCCCGTCAGGGGGCCGATATGATTGAACTCGGCGTGCCCTTCTCTGATCCGATGGCCGACGGGCCAACCCACCAACGGGCGGCTGAACGCGCCCTCCAGAGCGGCACTTCGCTGGCCGGTATTCTTGCGCTCGTCCAGCGCCTCCGCCAGTCGCTCGGCCTGCCGCTCATTCTGTTCAGCTACTACAATCCGATCTTTCGCTATGGCGTCCGGCGCTTTGCCGGCGACGCGCGGGCCGCGGGGGTGGACGGCGTGTTATGCGTAGACCTGCCGCCCGAGGAGGCCAATGAACTCAAGCGCGAGACCGATGAGCACGACCTTGACCTCATCTTCCTGCTCGCGCCGACCAGCTCTGTAGACCGTGCCGCTGCCGTCCTCAGCCATGCCCGCGGCTTTGTCTATTATGTCTCCGTGACCGGCGTGACCGGTGCCCGCGCCTCGCTCCCGGCCGATTTATCGCCGATGGTGCGGCGGCTCCGGGCTATTTCGTCGGTTCCGGTCGGCGTAGGCTTTGGCATCTCGTCGCCCCAGCACGCGGCCGAAGTGGCCCGGATTGCCGACGCCGTGATTGTCGGCAGCGCCATATCGCAGCGTATTGAGACCCATCAGGGGCAGGCTGCGCTCCTCCCCGAGGTCGGACAATTTGTCGCCAGCCTCAGCCACGCCCTGCGCCAGCAGGCCAGCCCGGGCGCGACCGCTCCGGCCACAGGCGAAGCCGACTAGTGCCGACGCCGAGGCATGTCTTCGTGTACCGGCTGAGGCTCAGGTGGCGAAGAACGGCAGGAGGCAAGGATGGAATTGAAAGTCATTCGGTATCAGCTCACAGACGGCATTGTGACCCTGACCCTGAACCGTCCGCGGCGGAGGAACGCCTGGACCGGACGGATGCACGCTGAATATCGCTGGGCGTTAGAACGGGCCGAGCGCGACCCCGCGGTGGGGGCGATTGTTGTCACCGGGTCCGGGGACACGTTCTGCGTTGGCGCGGACTCCCGGGCCCTGGAGGGGCATGTGGACAAGGGCGGCTATGATCCGGGCACGCCACAGGACATGGCCCGGCCCGGCTATGGCGTGCGGCCGGAGTTTGACGCGGATTTTGCCTGTCAGTTTGGCATGACGAAGCCGGTGATTGCAGCTATAAACGGTGCCGCGGCCGGGGTCGGCTTGGTCATAGCCTGTTATGCCGACCTGCGTTTTGCCGTGACCGGCGCAAAGCTGACGACAGCCCACGGCAAGCTGAACCTCCCCGCCGAGTTTGGCCTGTCGTGGCTGTTGCCGCGTTTGATCGGGCTGACCAGGGCGAACGATGTGCTGCTGTCGAGCCGCGTGTTTTTGGCCGATGAGGCCTATGAGATGGGGCTGGTGAATGCCGTCCTGGCGGCCGATGAGCTGCTGCCGCATACCTATGCGTATGCGCAACACCTGCTCGCCACCGTTTCCCCCGGCTCGCTGCGGGCGACCAAGCGGCAGATTTATGCCGACCTGCACCGGGATGCCAGATCGGCCGTTGAGAGCGCCAATGGCCTGATTCGAGACATGGCCAAACAGGACGATTATGCAGAAGGCGTGGCCGCTTTTGTGGAAAAGCGGCCACCGCGCTGGTCCGGCTCGTAAGACAAGCCCGCCCGTTGGGGCCAGGACTCTTCTGGACCGGGCCGGTCTAGTCCTGGTGGCCGGCCTCCCCGCCCGACTGTGGGAGCTGGGGGGTCGGCGAGCCTGACACCCCGGCCACCGGCTTGACCCGCTCGCTCATCTCCATCGAGACCCACACTACCCCGGCGCTCAGGGCTACGGTCAGGACGGTGAAGAGCTGCATGCGTTTGAGCAGCCCGGGCAGCTTGTGCGGATCAAAGGTCTCGCCCCGCAGTTCAGTGCGCACCAGGCGGTGCCCCATGCCAATCGTGGCCGATGTACTGAGAAGAATCAGCACAAAGACCAACAACAGCTTCAGACCCAGAACGCCGCCCAGCAGGGTAAAGAACTGCGGGCCGAGCTGGTGCTTATGCGAGGTCAGGTTGAACGCGCCGGTCATGATAAGAACGCCCAGTGCACCTATGCTGAGCGGGTTGTAGGATTTGAGCCCCTGAGCCAGGAATCGCTGCTTTTCCGCCGGCGAGGAAATCCGGGCGGCCATTGGCAGCAGGACGACAAGCACGGTGACGGCACTGCCTACAAAAACAGTAGTGGCCAGCAGGTGGAGCCACAGGATGAGGTGGTCGATCATCTGGGCCGGCTGTTAAACCAGAGGCGGCGGAAAATGTAAATGCCAGAGTCCTCCGTTGACACCGAAAACCGGGGCTGATACCCTCCCCACGACACCTGAGATGCCGAATCAGGGGCCGCCTCAAGCGGCTGCCGGTTTGCCGGTTGGGCGCAGCCGATAAGGCGAGGCGAAAAGTATGGCTGACAGAGTACTCCTGCGCCACCTTGATGTTCCAGATATCCGCAAACTTGAGGTCTACGTCGAACACGGCGGTTATGCAGCGGCCAGAAAAGCCCTCACCAGCCTCGCTCCGCAGGAGGTCACCGCCCAGGTCAAAGACTCCAATCTGCGCGGCCGGGGCGGGGCCGGGTTTGTGGCCGGCATGAAATGGGGCTTTTTGCCAAAAGACTCGGATAAGCCGGTGTACCTGTGCGCCAATGCGGATGAGAGCGAGCCGGGGACCTTCAAAGACCGGGCGCTTCTTGAGTGGAATACGCACACCTTGCTTGAAGGCATTGTGATTTCGGCCTACGCCATCAACGCCCATACAGCCTACATCTACATCCGGGGAGAGTTTGCCCTCGGGGCCAAGCGGCTCCACGAGGCGATTGAGGCCGCCTATGCAGGTGGCTTTTTGGGGAAGAACATCTTTGGCAGCGGCTTTGACCTTGACGTGTACGTTCACCGTGGGGCGGGGGCCTATATTTGTGGCGAAGAAACCGGCTTGATCCAATCCCTTGAGGGCAAGCGCGCCTACCCGCGCATCAAACCGCCCTTTCCTGCGGTGTACGGTCTGTTCGGCTGCCCGACGATTGTCCAGAATGTCGAAACCCTGGCCTGTGTGCCGTCCATCATCCACAACGGCCCGCAGTGGTTCAAGGCCATCGGTCCAGAGACCGGCCCGGGTCCCAAGATATACTGTGTGAGCGGCCACGTTGAAAAGCCGGGGCTGTACGAGCTGCCGATGGGCATGTCGCTGCGTGAGGTGATCTACGACTATGCCGGTGGCATTCTGGGCGGAAAACACCTGAAAGCCGTCATGCCTGGCGGCTCATCGTTTCCCATCCTCACCCCGGACGAAATCGAAGTGAACATGGACTTTGATTCCATGCGAGCGATCGGTGCTTTTCTGGGCACGGCCGGGATCATTGTCATGGACGAAGACACCTGCATGGTTGAGGCGCTCGAGATCATCAACCGCTTCTACCATCACGAATCGTGCGGGCAGTGCTCACCGTGTCGAGAGGGGACCGGCTGGCTGCACAAGCTGCTCGTTCGCCTTGAAGAGGGCAACGGCCGGCCTGAGGATATCGACCTGATTGACCAGGTGTGTACCAACATGACCGGCAATACCGTGTGTGTGCTGGCCGATGCCGCGGCCATGCCGACCCAGAGCTACCTCGGCAAGTTCCGTGACGAGTTTGTCGCCCATATCACGCACGGCGGCTGTCCGCTGCGGAACAAGGCCAACGGGCAGCCTCAGTCTGTGTGAGGTGTGTATGCCAACCATTGAGATTGACGGGCAGCAGATGACGGTTGAGGCCGGGCTGAACATCATTGAGGCGGCCGAGCGACTCGGTATTGAGGTGCCCCACTATTGCTATCATCCGGGTCTCAGCATCTCGGGCAACTGCCGGATGTGCCTGATTGAAATTGAAAACATGCCCAAGCTGCAAATCGCCTGCAATACGCGAGTGAATGAGGGCATGGTCATCCATACCACCAGCCCTAAGGTCAAGGCCGCCCAGGCCGCGGTGCTGGAGTTCCTGTTGATCAACCACCCGGTGGACTGCCCAATTTGTGACCAAGCCGGCGAGTGCAAGCTCCAAGACTATTACATGGAGTATGGGGCGTATAAGGGCCGGATGCCGCTTGAGGCCAAGGTCGCAAAAGACAAGGCGGTCGAGATTGGCCCACAGGTCATGCTTGACCAGGAACGTTGCATTCTGTGTGCCCGCTGCACCCGCTTTCTGGATGAGGTCACCGGGACCGGCGAGTTGGGGATTTTTGAGCGGGGCGACCACTGCAAGGTTGACCTGTTCCCCGGCAAAACGCTGGACAACCCCTACTCGATGAATGTCGTTGATGTATGTCCAGTCGGTGCCCTGACGGCCAAAGATTTTCGGTTTCAGGCGCGTGTCTGGTACCTGGAAAAGACCGAATCCATCTGCACCCGCTGCGCGACCGGCTGCAATATCGACATCTACCACCGCCGCGGCCGGATGTACCGGTTTCGGCCCCGTCAGAATATGGCGGTCAACGAGTTCTGGATGTGTAACGAGGGCCGGCTGTCCTACCGGGCGTTTCAGCAGGAGAGCCGTATCCTCCAGCCAATGGTTCGGGCTGAGACGGCGTTTCGTCAGACCTCTTGGGACGAGGCCATGCGGCAGCTTGTCGAGACGCTCAGGCAGGCCGAGGGCGGCAGCGACGCGGTGGCCGCCCTCATCGGGGCCAAGGCCAGCAACGAAGAAGCCTATCTGTTAGCGCGTATTCTCAGACAACAACTGGGCACGCAGCAGGTCGCCGGCCTGTCCTGGTCGCCCGACGGGGCCTCCCACGACGATCGGCTGATCCGGGCGGATAAAAACCCCAACACGCGCGGCCTCAAAACCCTGGGCCTGCTGAACGGGGGTGGTGAGGCCGAGCAGATTCTGCGCGCCGCCGGCCAGGGCAGGATCAAAGTCCTGTTTGTGTTTGGCGCAGACCTTGTCGCCGCGTTAGGCCAGGCCACGGCAGACGCCGCCCTGGCCGAGGTCACGCTCATCCTGCTGGACACCGACTACACCGACACGACCGAGTATGCGGACCTGGTGTTGCCGATCGCCACCACTCCCGAGACCGACGGGAGTTGCATCAACTACGCCGGTCGGGTCCAGCGCCTGCGTCAAGCCTTCCCTCCACCGGGCCAAGTCAAGACCGGCTGGGAGGCGCTGGCGCTGCTCAGCACCACGCTTGACGGCCCGGATAGCCCATCAATCAGCGAAGTATTTGCCGAGCTGACCGCGGCCGTGCCGGCCCTGGCCGGGCTGACCTACGGCAAGCTCGGCCCCCACGGCCTCCCCCTGCCGGCCCTCCAGCCCGAACCCGACGCAGCCGAAGCGCCGGCATAAGGTTTCACATTACCGATGCTGCCTCCCCTCTGTGCGGCCCCCGCTTGCGCTGAGCGCGTGTGACGGTACTTGAGAAGTGCGACTTGCCACCTGGAACGTCAACTCCATCCGCGCCCGCAAAGACCGCACGCTGGCCTGGCTGGAGGAGCAGCGGCCCGAGGTCTTATGCCTGCAAGAAACAAAAGTGACCGATGACCTCTTCCCCCAGGCCGAGTTTGAAGCCTTGGGCTATCACGTCACGGCCTGCGGACAAAAGACCTATAACGGGGTGGCGCTGCTCTCCCGTGTTGCGCCGACCGAAGTCAGGCGGCGATTTGACGACGATGACGAGGAGCCCGAGGCCCGTTTTCTCTCCGCCCGGATTGCCGACGTGCAAGTCATGTGCGTCTATGTGCCAAACGGCCAGACTGTCGGCAGCGAAAAATATCGCTACAAGCTGGCTTGGCTCGGCCAGCTCCAGCGCCATCTTGAGCGGCACTGCGACCCCGGCCGGCCCCTCGCCCTGTGCGGCGACCTGAATATCGCGCCCGAGGACCGTGACGTGTGTGATCCACCGGCCTGGGCCGAGACCGTGCTGTGTATGCCCGGTGTCCGGGCCGCCTTCCGGCGGCTGTGCGTCTGGGGGCTGGTTGATGCCTTCCGCCTCCACCACGGTGCGGGAAAACTCTACAGCTGGTGGGACTACCGGCAACTCGCCTTTCAGAAGGACCAGGGCTTGCGCATTGACCATATTCTCGTCACCCCAGCTCTGGCCCGGCGCTGCGCCGGGGCGCGCATTGACCGCCAGGCGCGCAAGGGCAAGGGAGCTTCGGACCACGCGCCGGTTCTGGCCGACTTCCTGGCTGACTTCCCGGACAAGCGATGAAGCGGGCCTCCTGGCGTCTTCAGCACTTGCCAATCAGCTCATCGCCGGTTTTGTTGACATAGGCGAGCCAGTCCGCCTCGGTCTTTACGGCTTTAAACGGAATCAGCCGGTCTACGCCGAGCTCGGCAAAGCGTTTGACCGTGTCGGCACCGAGCGGTCGCTTGGGCGTCACGCTGATCTCCAGCGCGCCTGACTCGGCGGGACGCTCAACCTGTTGGGCGGCGTGTTTGATGCCCTCCAGGCAGTGGACCGTGGCCTCAATATCAAGGGCAAAGCCAAACCAGCCGTTGCCGTACTGCACGCTGCGCTCATAGGCTTGCGGGGTATGGCCACCAAAGACTACCGGCGGGCGGAGCTTCTGCACCGGCTGGGGCCGGGCCTGAATATCGCTGAACGAGACAAACGCCCCCCCGGTGGGCCGGCTTGTCCTGGGTCCAGACGGCTTGCATGGCGTGCAGGTAGTCGATCAAACGCGGGCCTTTGTGGCTGAACGGAATGTCGAGGGCGTCAAACTCTGGCTTGAGATAGCCGATGCCCAGGCCAGAGATGAGCCGCCCGCCCGACACCACGTCAAGGCTGGCCAGCTCCTTGGCCAGCACCCAGGGGATTCCGCTGGGGCAGGATAATGATGCCGGTGCCGAGTTTGACCGTGCCGGTCTGCCCGGCCAGAAAGGCCGGGGCAACGCCGGGGTCAAGCATCGGGTGGTGGGGTGGGAGTGGGGAGGGCGGGGCCTGGGGGTCGGGCAAGACCACATGCTCGCCGGCCCAGAGTGATTCAAAACCGGCCGCTTCTGCCGCCTGGGCGACCAGCACGGATACTGCCGGGTCACTGGCGATGCCCATATTGATGCCAAAAAGTCCAAATTGCACGCACGGCCCTCCTGCTCGGCGTTGTCTCCTGGACGCCGGGAGCCCAGCCGGTTCTCGGCTGCCGCGCAAGCTCGCCGGCCAGGACGTGGCGTATGCCTGAGCCGCGCCCGGCGTTGCATTCCAGTGAAAGAATCGTCAGGCTGAGAGCCTTCAGATTAAGAGCTTCGGAGGACGCCATGTCGCAAACGGTCAATTACATCACCCGCATCACCAACAATTATGCTAAGCTCGGCTACAAGCCCTACCACTGGGTCCACAACCCCGACACGCCGCCGTGGACGCCGCTGGGCAAGCCGCTGTCGGAATGCCGGCTGGGATTGATCGCCTCCGGCGGGCTGTACATGAAGGGCCAGGTCGCCTTTCACTTCAAAGACGACCTGTCGTTCCGGGCGATTCCCACCGATGTGGATACGCGCGAGCTGCGCACCGCCCACTTTGCCTATGACCAGACCGACGCCCGCACAGACCCCAATGTGGTTTTTCCCATTGACCCCCTGCGCCGGCTGGTCAAAGAGGGCGTGGTTGGCGAGCTGGCCGCCCATGCCTATACCTTTATGGGCGGCATTTATTCGTCCCGGCGGGCGCGGGACGAGCTGGCCCCGCGGCTGACCGAGCGGCTGTTGGCCGAGCGGGTTGACGCCGCGCTGCTGGTTCCGGTTTGACCGGTGTGTCATCAGTCCGTGGGACTGATCGCCCGCCACGCCGAGGCCGCCGGCATCCCGACCCTGAGCATGGGCAGCGCCCTGGACATCATGCGGGCGGTGAGGCCGCCGCGGGCCGCCTTTGTCGATTTTCCCCTGGGCCATACCACCGGCGAGCCGCATCAGCCTGCCCTCCAGCGTGCCATTCTGCTCGAGGCGCTGGACGGCTTCACGTCCCTGACCGTGCCGGGCGGCATCAAGCTCCTGCCCTTCCGCTGGTCGCAGGGAGACGGCTGGAAAGAGACCGCTTCAAACGACGGCGACACCCGCACCGAGCGCCACGACACGCCGCAGTACCAGTTGGAAGAAGACCGTCAGTTAGCCGAACGAGACGGCTGTGGGACCTGTTCGGTCTGAAGGAGGACGGGAGAAGATGCGTGAGATGAGCAAAACGGTACTGGGCATAGGTGTAGCCCTGGCCGGCCTGCTGGTACTGGCCGGTGTGGTGCGGGCTGACGGCGACCGCCGCGGCTTCTATGCAGGGGCGGAGCTGGGCCTGGCCGACGCCCTGTCTTCGGATTCCTTTCTGTCGGGCATCAGCCACCCGACGCGCTGCGATACCCTGTTGTACGCCGACCCGAGCCACGCCCCCCAAGACGCCGGCTGCACGACTCGGCAAGCGAGAACAATCTACACCACCGATTTTGATCCGGGCCTCGGCTTTGCCGGGGCGGTCAGCGCCGGCTACGCCCTGGAGGCCGGGCCGCGCGTTGAGCTCGAATACCTGTACCGAAACCAGGGCGGCGACGCTTCAACCCTGCCGGCGGCCCGGGGCAATGAGACGACCCAGACCAAGGCGAACGAGTGGCTCAGGTCGCCGTCGGCCCGTATTGACAACTTTCATAGCCACCAGGTCTTTCTGAATGCCTACTATGACTTTGTCAACGCCTCGCGCTGGACGCCGTATCTGGGGGCCGGCATTGGCTGGAGCCGGACGAGTACGCGCTACAGCAACCAATTCCTGCGCAAGACGGTCAGCGCGGGCTATCTGGATGCGTTCCGGTCAACCCTCAGCGCGGACCACCTGGCCCACTTCAGGCAGGTCGGGCTTGACCCGGACGAGGTGGCGCGGGCCGCGGCCGGCACGAGCAGCTCTTTGAGCGGTCGGCTGACCGACGATCTGTTCGGCTTTCAACTGCTGGCCGGCCTTGATTACGCCCTGGGCGAGCGGACCTCGATCGGGCTGAAGGTGCGCTGGGCCAGGTTTGAGGACATGATGGATGGCGCGGTCTGGGATGTGGTCCGCAACCACGCCCCGGTGCTGGCCGACGGCAAGACCCCCTACAAGGTCAGGATCAAGACCGACACCATCCAATACTGGGCCGTGACCTTTGGCCTGAAATACCATTTTTAGCAAGCCGGCTTGGCGAAGCTGGGTTTTCAAGAGAGGCCAGAGCACCCCGACGGAGGTAGAATGAGGGACGAAATAGCCGATCACCGAGCACAATACGGCGGGCCGTGGACCATGAAGAAGTTGGAGATACTGGAAAAGTATCTGGACGCCTATACGACCGCACTAAAAAAGCAGCCGTTCAAGCTGCTCTACATTGACGCCTTCGCCGGTACCGGTTCCCTGGAGCTCGGTCAAGACGATCAGGATGCCAAGGACCTCCTGCACGGTTCGGCAAGAAGAGCAGCCAGCATTGAGGACAAACCGTTTGACAAACTGATTTTTGTTGAAAAAGACCCGGAACGATGCGCTGAATTGGAGAAGCTGAGAAGAGCTCACTCCAATAGAAATATCCAGATTGAGAATTCGGATGCAAACGATTTTCTGAGGAATCTTCAGCTCGATCGGAAACAGTGGCGCGGCGTCCTTTTTCTTGATCCATTCGGTACACAAGTTGAATGGTCCACCATTGAAACGGTGGCGAGTTTTGAGGCTCTGGATACCTGGATTCTCTTCCCGGTATCCGCAATATCACGTATGCTGCCCAAGTTGAAGCAACTTGATGATATTGCAGAGAAATGGGGCACCAGGCTGACAAAGGTGTATGGCGATGAAAGCTGGCTAGAGCTGTACCGCGAAAGCCAGGATCGGCCTCTATTTGATGACTCCCCCGAGCATGAGAGGACCCCCGGCGTTGACGAGTTTCTCGAAATCTACAAGAACAGATTAGCTGGCTTGTTCGGTCGCAGGTTTCTCAAGGAATCCCAAACCTTAAGGAACTCCAGGAAGGCTCCATTGTTCGAATTCTTGTTCTGCGTTGGCAATGATGCGGGAATTCGCCTCGCGAAATCTATAGCTCAACATATCTTGGAGCATCTAAGCGAGGGCGATCTACTCCACAATTGAGTGGACCCAGGCGACCTGGAATCCGGTCACCGGATGCACAAAAATCAGCCTGGGGTGCAAGCACTGCCACGCCGAGTGCCTGGCAGGCAGGCTGCGGGCGATGGGAGTCCAGAAATACCGCGCTGGCTTTGCCGTCCGCACGCACACCGCTGTGCTCTACATCCCCGTGCGCTGGCGGAAGCCGCGCTTCGTCTTTGTCAATTCCATGTCCGACCTGTTTCACCAGTCTGTCCCGCCACCCTTTACTGAGGCGGTGTTCACGGTCATGAACCGCGCCTCGGGGCACACGTTTCAGGTCCTCACCAAATGCTCGAGCCGGGTGGCGCGGCTGGAGCGCCGGCTGTCCTGGGTGCCGAACATCTGGCTCGGAACCAGCATCGAATCCGCGCGGTGGCTGGACCGGCTCGCCCGGCTCACGGACACCGGTGCCCACACGAAGTTTCTCTCGCTTGAGCCCTTGCTCGGACCGCTTCCCCAGCTGCCACTCGATGGGATCGACTGGGTCATCGTCGGTGGTGAATCTGGACCGGGCGCACGACCGATGGAAGCCGACTGGGTGCGGGATATCCGGGACGCCTGTCTGCGCGACGCCATGCCGTTCTTCTTCAAGCAGTGGGGCGGTCGGACGCCGAAAGCCGGCGGCCGGCTCCTGGACGGCCGAGAGTATAGCGAGATGCCCGGGTCAGCGTTCGCGCTTTTTGAAAAAGGAGAGCAGCGATGAAAACAGCCATCTTTCTGGCTAGCGCCGCTCTCTTCCTCTTGTCGGAAGGGAAATCCTTGTTGCCTTCCTGGCTTACAACTGCTCTACCAGCTTTTCGACTTCGCTCCATTCGACAATCGGGGTCAGACGGCGCTTTTCAATCAGGCCGCTGGAGACGATTTTGCCGAAGACCTGGAAGGTCGAGGTGTGGTCGGGAATGTCTACCAGAAAGATGACCTTGGGCTCTTCGTTGGAAAACCACGGGCCGCCGGCAAAGCGGACTTCCTGGGGCGCGCCGACTGAGGCCGGGCTTTTGGCCGCGGCACCAATGAGCCTGCTAAACTCCTTCATCCGCTCGGGGCTGGGGTCTTTGAGCCATACTTCGTCAAGATAGAGTGCCATGCTTTCCTCCTTTTTTGTAAAAAGTGCCTGACATGCGGCCGTTAGTCTGTCAGCAGTTCGTCAAGCTTGCAGGACCTCTCCAGCTCGTTCAACTCGGAGAAGCCGCCGACTGATTGGTCGGCAATAAAAATCTGCGGCACGGTGTGCTGGCCGGAGCGTTCGCTGAGTTCCTGGCGCAGGGCCGGGTTGCCGGTGGCGTCAATCTCTTCAAACGGCACGTTTTTTTTGGTCAGCAAAGATTTAGCCGCGGTGCAGTAGGGGCAAAACAGGGTGGTGTATATGGTGACTGGTTTCATGGCTTCTCCCGTCCTGTGTGTCTTGGGGGTGTTCTGGTTGTACGCCATGGGCCGGGCGGACTCAAGGGGCGGCTCAGGGCAGGTTGGTGCTGCCCATCAGGTAGCGGTCGCACTCGCGGGCGGCACCACGGCCTTCATGGAGTGCCCACACGACGAGGCTTTGGCCACGGCGCGCGTCGCCGGCGGCGAATACTCCCTTGAGGCTGGTGGCGTAGCTGCCGTGCTCGGCGTTCACGTTTGAGCGGCCGTCACGCTCCACGCCCAGCTCTTTGAGGATGGAGTCTTCCGGCCCCAGAAAACCCATGGCCAGCAGCACGAGGTCGGCCGGCCAGACTTTTTCGGTGCCGGGGATATGCTTGGGAATGAAGGTGCCCTTGTCGGTCCTGGTCCACTCGACCTGAACGGTGTGGAGTTCTTTGACCTGCCCGTTTTCATCGCCGATAAACTTTTCGGTCTGGATCAGGAACACCCGCGGGTCGGCCCCAAACCGGGCCCGGGCCTCTTCCTGGCCGTAATCAACGCGAAAAACCCTGGGCCATTCCGGCCACGGGTTGTCGGCTTGGCGTTCTGCCGGCGGTCGGGGCAGGATTTCAAACTGGGTCAGGCTTTTGCATTGGTGACGCAGGGAGGTGCCAACGCAGTCGGTGCCGGTATCGCCGCCGCCAATGACAATGACGTGCTTGTCGGTGGCCGAGATGTACGCGCCGTCGGCGTGCTTGGAGTCAAGCAGGCTCCTGGTGTTGGCGTGCAGAAACTCCATCGCAAAGTGAATCCCGGTGAGGCTGCGGCCCTCGATCGGGAAGTTGCGGGGTTTGGTCGCACCGCAGCACAAGACCAGGGCGTCAAACTCCTCACGGAGCTGGACGGCTGACACGTCGCGGCCAACCGCGGTGTTGGTGACAAAGCGCACGCCTTCCTCAGCCAACTGGTCAACCCGGCGTTGAACCAGACACTTGTCCAGCTTCATGTTAGGGATGCCGTACATCAGCAGGCCGCCAATGCGGTCGGCCCGCTCATAGACCGTGACCCAGTGACCGGCCCGGTTGAGCTGGGCGGCGCAGGCCAAGCCGGCCGGCCCGGAGCCGACCACGGCCACGGTTTTGCCGCTGCGTTTGGTCGGCGGCTCTGGGATGACCCAGCCCTCGGCAAAGCCGTGGTCGATAATTGAGCACTCGATGTTTTTGATGGTGACCGGCGGGCTGGTGATGCCGAGTACGCACGAGCCTTCGCACGGGGCCGGGCACACCCGGCCGGTGAACTCTGGGAAATTGTTCGTTTTGTGCAGGCGCTCCAGGGCCTCTTTCCACAGGCCACGGTAGACCAGGTCGTTCCATTCGGGGATGAGGTTGTTCAGCGGACAGCCCGAGGCCATGCCACTCAGCAGGGTTCCGGTGTGGCAAAAGGGGATGCCGCAGTCCATGCAGCGCCCGCCCTGTTCCTGGAGTGTGTCCGCGGGCAGATGCTGGTGAAACTCCTGCCAGTCGTCTATCCGTTCCAAGGCGGAACGGTCGGGTGGCAGCTCGCGCTGAAATTCCATAAATCCGGTTGGCTTGCCCATGTCGGTCACCTGCTCCTTTGGTCTGGGGTGCTCAGTTGCCGCTGACACGGGCGGCGTCATTCTTGTTCGCCTCAAAGGCGGCCATGACCGCGTCTTCGCCGGCCAGCCCTTCCCGCTCGGCCCGCCCGATGGCTTCGAGCATACGCTGGTAGTCTTTGGGCATGACCTTTACAAACTTTGCAGCCGCGGTGGTCCACTTGGCCAGCACTTGCCGGGCGTGTTCGCTGTGGGTGTAGCCGGCGTGGCGGCGGAGCAGCGCTTCGATCTCGTGCAGCTCGTCAGCGCTGGGGACCTGGAGGGAAACGGTCCCGAGGTTGCAGTGGTCCTGGAAGTCTCCGGCCTCGTCATAGATGTAGGCGACGCCGCCTGACATGCCAGCCCCGAAGTTCCGCCCGGTCTTGCCCAGCACAACAACCCGGCCGCCGGTCATATACTCGCAGCCGTGGTCGCCGACGCCCTCGACAACGGCCCGCACGCCGCTGTTGCGGACGCAGAAACGCTCGCCGGCCACGCCCCGGATATAGGCTTCGCCGTTGGTGGCCCCGTAGAAGGCGACGTTGCCGATGATGATGTTGTCTTCGGGCCGAAAGGTTGAGCCACGGGGCGGGTAGGCGATGATTTTTCCCCCCGACAAACCCTTGCCACAATAGTCGTTGGCGTCGCCCTCTAGCTCCAGGGTCATGCCGGGCGGGATAAACGCGCCAAAGCTCTGGCCGGCTGAGCCGTGCAGGTGAAAGTGGATGTGATCTTCGGGCAAGCCCTCAGGCCCAAACCGTCGGGTCAGCTCACTGCCCAGCATCGTCCCTGCCACCCGGTCGGTGTTTTTGATCGGCAGGCTGTGTGTGACTTTTTCGCCGCGCTCCAGGGCCGGGGCAGCGAGTTTGAGCAGGGTGGTGTTGTCAAGCGCTTTGTCAAGGCCGTGGTTCTGGTCAATCTGACAGTAGCGGCCGACCTCCGGGCCGACTTGCGGCTGGTGGAGAATGGCCGAGTAGTCCAGCCCTCTGGCTTTCCAGTGCTCAACGGCGCGGCGGACTTCGAGCCGGTCGGTCCGCCCGATCATGTCATTCACGCTACGGAAGCCGAGCCGGGCCATAAGCTCGCGCATTTCCTGAGCGATGAAGCGCATGAAGT
This sequence comes from uncultured Binatia bacterium (SeqCode), assembly GCA_965242605.1. Lineage (GTDB taxonomy): Bacteria > Desulfobacterota > Binatia > Bin18 > Bin18 > JAAXHF01. Next base: position 1,918,778 of record CBDESS010000001.1, read on the forward strand.
TCACCGCGTAGGCCGGGTCGCCCGTGAACTTGTTGCGCAGGACCGGGTTTTGGGTGGCTACCCCAACCGGACAGGTGTCGAGGTGACACACCCGCATCATGATGCAGCCTAAGGTGACGAGGGCGGTGGTGGCAAAGCCGTACTCTTCTGCGCCGAGCAGGGCTGCTACGACCACGTCGCGGCCGGTTTTGAGCTGGCCGTCGGTCTCAACTACGATGCGGCTGCGCAGGTCGTTCAGCACCAGGGTTTGATGAGTCTCGGCCACCCCCAGCTCCCAGGGCAGGCCGGCGTGTTTGATGCTGGTCTGGGGCGAGGCACCGGTGCCGCCATCGTGGCCGCTGATCAAGACCACATCGGCGTGGCCCTTGGCTACCCCCGCGGCGATTGTGCCGACCCCGACTTCCGATACAAGCTTGACACAGATGCGGGCGCGGTGGTTGGAGTTCTTGAGGTCGTGGATTAGCTGGGCCAGGTCTTCAATCGAATAGATGTCGTGGTGGGGCGGCGGGGAGATGAGCCCCACGCCGGGCGTGGACAGCCGGACTTTGGCGATCCAGGGGTAGACTTTCCGCCCCGGCAGCTCTCCGCCTTCGCCCGGTTTTGCGCCCTGGGCCATCTTGATCTGGAGTTCTTGGGCCTGGGTCAGATAATAGCTGGTCACGCCAAAGCGGCCCGAGGCGACCTGCTTGATCGCACTGTTGCGCGAGTCGCCGTTGGGGTCGGGGGTGTAGCGGGCCGGGTCTTCCCCGCCTTCGCCGGTGTTGCTCTTGCCACCGATCCGGTTCATGGCGATGGCCAGGGCTTCGTGGGCTTCTTTACTGATTGAGCCGTAGGACATGGCCCCGGTCTTAAACCGCCTGGTAATGGCTTCGACCGGCTCAACCTCATTGAGGGGGATGGGTTCGGGGGAGGACTTGAGGCCCAACAGACCGCGCAGCGTGGCCAGCCGCTGGGTCTGGTCGTCAATCAGGCCGGAGTATGCCTTGAATGTAGCGTAATCGTTGGTGCGGCAGGCTTTCTGGAGCAGATGAACTGTGCGCGGGTTGAACAGGTGGAGTTCGCCATCTTTGCGGTACTGGTACTGCCCGTAGACCTCAAGGGTCCGACCGTTGACCGGAATCCGGGGAAACGCTTTGGCGTGTTGGCGTTCGGCCTCCTCGGCCACCGCTTCGAGGCCGGTCCCGCCGACCCGGGACGGGGTCCAGGTAAAATAGCGGTCGATCAGCTCTTGACCCAGACCGACGGCCTCAAAAATCTGGGCTCCGCAGTAGGACTTGATGGTCGAGATGCCCATTTTGGACATGACCTTGACCACCCCTTTGACCACGGCTTTTTTATAGCCGGCGACCGCCTTGGCATAGCTGATGTTCTTCAACATGCCCTGGCCAATCATGTCGCTCAGGCATTCGTACACCATATACGGACTGAAAGCCTGAATGCCGTAGCCGAGCAGCAGGCAGAAGTGGTGGACCTCACGCGGCTCGCCGGACTCCAGGATCAGGCCGACCCGCGTTCGGGTTCCGGTCCGAATCAGGTGATGGTGGAGGCCGGACGAGGCCAGCAGGGCCGGGATAGGCGCATGGTCACGGTCAACGCCCCGATCGGACAGGATGAGAATGGTTGCCCCGTTGGCAATGGCGCGGTCGGCGGCCCGGTACAGGGCTTCCAGGGCCGGCTCAAGGCCGGCTTTGCCGCCACCGGGCGGAAACAGGATGGGCAGCGTTGCGGCGTGCAGGCCGGCGAGGTCAAGGCGACGCAGCTTTTCCAGTTCGCCGTTGCTCAGGATCGGGGTTGACAGGCGCAGCTGTCGGCAGCTTGCCGGCTGGGGGTTGAGCAGATTGCCCTCTGAGCCGAGGGTGAGGGTCGTTGAGGTGATGAGTTCTTCCCGAATCGGATCGATCGGCGGGTTGGTTACCTGGGCGAACAGCTGCTTGAAATAGTTGTACAGCAGCTGCGGCTTGTCGGATAACACGGCCAGCGGCGTATCGGTACCCATTGAGCCGACTGGCTGGATGCCGTTTACCGCCATAGGACCAATGTTAATGCGCAGGTCTTCAAAGCTGTAGCCAAACGCCTGGAGGCGTTGCAGGCTGGCCTCGTGATCGCAGGCCGGCTGGGGGTCGTCACGGGCCGGCAACGCATCGAAATGGACCAGGTTGGCGTCGAGCCAGTCCTGGTAGGGGTACTCGGTGGCAATGTGCCGCTTGAGTTCTTCATCGCTGATGATACGGCCCTGCTCGGTATCTACCAGGAACATCCGGCCCGGCTGGAGGCGGCGCTTTTCCAGTACGCGCTCGGGCTTGACCTCCAGCACGCCCACTTCCGAGGCCATGATCACCAGGTCGTCCCTGGTGACATAGTAGCGTGAGGGACGCAAGCCGTTGCGGTCGAGCACGGCCCCGACGCGCAGCCCGTCGGTAAACGCAATGGAGGCCGGACCGTCCCAGGGTTCCATCAGGCTGCTGTGGTATTCGTAAAAGGCGCGCTTGGCCGGGTCCATGCTCGTGTGGTTTTCCCACGGCTCGGGGATCATCATCATCATCGCGTGGGCCAGCGAGCGGCCGCTCAGGGCCAGGAACTCCAGGCAATTGTCGAACTTGGCCGAATCGCTGCCGTCCTCCAGGATAATCGGAAAAATTTTGGGCAGGTCGTCACCAAACAGCTCGCTTGCCAGCATTGACTGCCGGGCGCGCATCCAGTTCTCATTGCCGCGCAGGGTATTAATTTCTCCGTTATGAATAATGTAGCGATACGGGTGCGAGCGCTCCCAACTCGGAAAGGTGTTGGTGCTGAAACGCGAGTGGATCAGACAGAGCGCCGTTTCGACACGCGGGTCGGTCAGGTCGGGGTAGAAGCCGGCAACCTGCCGGGGCGTCAACATGCCTTTGTAGATCAGGGTCCGGCACGACAGGCTGGGGATGTAGAAGAACTCTCCGCCTGGGGCGTCGCCATACCGGATTGCATTGGTGATCTGGCGGCGGATGACGTACAGCTTGCGCTCAAAAGCCATGTCCTCGAAGGTGGACGGTTGTCGATCATCGTCGGCCTTTGCACGCTCGGGACTGCGGCCAATAAAAATCTGGCGAATACGCGGCTCACACGCCCTGGCCGTTTTGCCCAGTTCGCTGTCGTCGGTGGGCACATCACGCCAGCCCAGGACGGTCTGGCCCTCGGCCCGCACGACCGCCTCAAAGCGTTGCTCACACGCCCGGCGTTGCTCGGCGTCTGGCGGCAGAAAGACCATGCCCACCCCGTACTGGCCTGGCGCGGGCAACTGAACGCCCGCCTCGGCGCACACCGCCTGGAGAAATCGATGCGGCACCTGCATCAGTACCCCGGCCCCATCGCCGGTGTTTTCCTCACAGCCGCACGCCCCGCGGTGGTCAAGGTTGTGTAAGACGGTCAGGGCTTGCTCAACGAGGTGGTGGGATTTCCGGCCTTTGATATTGACCACAAACCCGATACCACAGGCGTCATGCTCAAACGCCGGGTCATACAGCCCTTGCTTGGCGGGAATAGACGCTGCTCTCTTCTTGAGGGGGTGGTTCTCGTTGTTCGCCGTGTCCACCTCTCCGGGATGATTGGGACATGACATGTTCAGACTCCTCTTCTGGTGCGCAGGGGCACGACCGATTCCAGGCAGGGTTTTGGACCGGAGTTGGGGGCAGGTAGTCTTGCTGTTTGAGATTCAGGCACAGCCCCTCGGTATGCGTTGACAGCACGACCGAGGTCTCGGTCTGGTTGACCCCGTCGATGGAACGAATCTGGCGGATCAGCTCTTCAAGCTTTGAGGTATTATCGGTTTTGACCTTGAGCAGCAGCGTGTACTCGCCGGTGACATGGTGGCACTCCTGGACTTCCTCAAGCAGATCGATGTCTCTCTCAAAGGTCTGGATCAGTTTCGGATGATGGATCGAGACGCCGATAAAGGCAGTAATATCCTTGCGGGCGTCAGGTACCGCGGTATAGCCCCGGATAACACCACTCTCTTCGAGTTTTTTTATCCGATCAACCACCGAGGGGGTGGACAGCCCGATACGCTCTCCAATTTTGTTCAGGGAGAGCTTACAATTTTCCTAGAGCTAGGGAAAGAATATGCCGGTCGAGACTATCGAGATTCATAGGTGAATGCTCTCGCTTTGTAAGGCAATTGCAACGCAAGGCCGAACGAATAACGGATCAAAGTGGCCTGTGTCAAGGGACAATTCAGCTTTCTTGCCTTTTTTATTTTATTTGTAGCCTATATGATTGAGGATACTGAACGGTGTGACGCGGAGTACAGGCATGAAGAAGCTGAGCGGTGCGCAAATCGTGATTGAAAGTCTGCTGGCCGAGGGCGTTGATACCATCTTCGGGTATCCTGGCGGCGCGATTCTGCCGACCTATGACGCCCTCGTCCAGAACCCCCGCCTGCGTCATGTGCTGGTCCGCCATGAACAGGGCGCGGCGCACATGGCCGAGGGCTATGCGCGGGTATCCGGGCGGCCCGGCGTTGTCCTGGTCACGTCTGGTCCGGGGGCGACTAATACAGTCACCGGTATTGCCGACGCCTACATGGATTCAACCCCTCTGGTCGTTCTCTCGGGTCAGGTGGCACGCGCCATGCTGGGCAACGACGCGTTTCAAGAGGCCGATGTCACCGGCATTACCCGGCCATGCACCAAACACAACTACCTCGTCCGCGATGTCAAAGACATCGCCCGGGTGATAAAAGAAGCCTTTTATATTGCCGGCACAGGCCGGCCCGGGCCGGTGCTGGTTGATTTGCCCAAGGATGTGCAGGCCGACGAAGCGCCGTTTGTATATCCCGACCGGGTCGATATCCGGGGTTATAAGCCAACGCTGAAGGGGAACGAGCGTCAGATCGAAAAGGCGCTGGAAGCGATTGAGGGGGCTGAGCGCCCGCTCTTTTATGTAGGTGGCGGGGTACAGTGGTCCGGGGCCGCGGCGGAACTTGCCGAGCTTGTGCATGGCCTCACAATCCCGGTCACTCCAACGGTCATGGCTCTGGGCACAATCCCGACCGACGATCCGCTCCACCTCGGTATGCTCGGCATGCACGGCGGCTACTGGACCAATATGGCCGTGTATCACTGTGATGTGCTGATCGCCGTCGGTGCCCGCTTTGACGACCGGGTGACGGGTCGGGTTGCGGACTTTGCGCCCAACGCCAAGACGATCATCCATATTGATATTGACCCGTCGTCGATCAGCAAAAACATCAAGGTTGACGTGCCGATTGTGGGCGATATCAAGACGGTCCTCACGGCTATGCTCAAAAAAGTCAAAAGCCACGAGAGTCTGGCTCCCCGCCAGCGGATCTGGGCCGAATGGTACCGGCGGATCATGGACTGGAAAGCGGAAAAACCGCTGCCATACGAGACACACAGCCCTGATGGCGGTATCAAACCGCGTCGGCTCATTGACGGTATTGCCGAGCTGACCCGTGGCGAGGCGGTGATTGTCACCGATGTTGGCCAGCACCAGATGTGGACGGCCCAGATGATGCCGTTCAAACATCCACGCTCGTGGCTCACCTCCGGGGGCTTGGGGACGATGGGCTATGGCCTGCCGGCCGGCATTGGAGCGTATTTTGCCGCACCCGAGCGCGAGATTGTCGTGATCAGCGGCGACGGCAGTATTCAGATGAACATCCAGGAGTTGTCAACCGCGGTGCAGTACCAGGTGCCGGTCAAGGTGGTTATTATGAATAACCACTACCTGGGCATGGTGCGCCAATGGCAGGAGAAGTTTTACGAAGAGCGCTACTCCCACTCGTACATGGATGCTATGCCCGATTTTGTGAAACTTGCCGATGCCTATGGGGCCAAGGGATTCCGGGTTGAGCGATCGGCCGAGTTGTTCGCCACCCTGCGGGCGGTCTTTGCCGAGCCTGGGCCGGTCCTGGTTGATGCGGTGATCCCAACAGCCGAGGGGGTCTTCCCAATGGTCCCGGCCGGCAGTGCCATGCACGAAATGCTGTTTGCCTGAGCCGCGGAACACGGGTCAAGACACTATGCCTGCCCAGCCCGACCGCTTTTATCAGGGCGTGGTCCACAACATCTCCTGGAACAAGGAGACCGGGCTGATTCGGAGTCAGTCCGGCACAACCTTCCCGTTTGTGTTCGCCTATGTGACCCTGCTCGGTGCCCCGCGCCACGACCTGCGCTTCCTGTTTGAGGGTATGCGGGTCGGCTTTGACGTAGGCTGGACCTCGCACGGACTGCGGGTGACGGTGATTAAGGTGTACGATCTGTAGGCGGGTCACAGCGGCAAGGCTGTCCGAAACAGGAGAAAGCGCCCCAAAAACTCGCCAACAATCGCGGCCAGGATCGCCACATAAAACAGACCGGTGGCCGCCATGGTCTGCGGAATCTGTAAGGTACGCCAAATCATGCCGGCAATCGGCAGGGAGACCAGCGGACCCAAGCCCAGGCGCATCCACAGCAGGGCTTGATGGTCGGTCCACAGGCTGGCCAGCCGGTCTACACTGGCCGGCTGGCCGAGCAACAACAGCAGCCCCACCGTGCCAAGCAGAACGCCAAGGTGAGCGAGGAGCGTGCCTGCGTAAAAATTGAATGTGCGCCTAAACGGGTCAAGCAACAGGTCAAGCTCGATCAGATACCAGTGGCCCAGCGACATGCCGGTCGCCACCGCGCCGAGCATCAGGGCCGAGAACAGCAGGCTGAGCGGATACACGAGCGTTTCGACCGACACAAACGGCGCGCTGCAATAGGCGCTGGCACTCACTGTCAGCGCCACCAGCCCGACCGCCAGCGCACCCAGATAGGCCCGCGCGCGCAGCACAACAGCCTCCCCCCACAGGCTGAAGATATACACGCTGAACCCGCAACAAAACACCAACCACAGCCCGATTTCCCAGCCGCGTATCCCCCACGCCGCCCCGGCTTGGGAGGACCAGACCAGGGAAGTTTTGCCCAGAAAAAACGCCCAGCCACAACCCAGATACACACAGCCGGTTGACTTGAAAAATCCGCGTTCGATTGCGTGAAAACCAGGAATACTCAGGCCGAACAGTCCGCCGAGCGCCAATTGGGCAAAAATCAGCAAAAAGCTGTGGGCAAATTCGACCATGCCGGGACTCTATCCACACTCTCCTGCGGCCTCAAGGGCAGTCGGCGGGCTCATAGACTGAGCGCCTGAAGACTGCTAAGGAATGTGGAGCTGTACCGCCTGTAGTGGAGTTCCACATGCCGAGTGCGCCCGAATCCGAGTCTGCCTCTTTGATCACCGACGAGCTCCAGTCGTGGATCGGCCGGGAAGCGCCACCCTGGACGATAGAGGTCACTCGCCGCGACGTGACCCGTTTTGCGGTGGCCACGGATGATCTGAGCCCGCTCTATCTGGACGAGGAAAAGGCGAGCCGTAGTCGCTATGGCGGTCTTATTGCACCGCCGCTGTTTTATATGGCCCCCCTGACCGAGCCGGTGCCCGAGACCGATCTGCGGCCCGATGGGCTGCCCTTTGCAGGCAAATTCCCGGTTCCGCCGACTCCCCTGCCGCGTCTGATGGATGGCGGAACCGAGGTCGAATTTTTGCAGCCTGTCCGGGTTGGCGATGTCCTCACCGGTCGCTCAAAAATTACCGATATCTACCAGAAAAACGGGCGGTCCGGGCCGCTCATCTTTGTCGAGCGCGAAACCACCTTTACCAACCAGAGGGGAGAGCTGGTCCTGGTCGAAAAAGGGGCAAGCATTTTACGCTAGGAGCCGGGCATGGCCGAAGTATTGAGCCGACAAGTCTATTTTGAAGATGTTGAAGAGGGCGTACCCATCCCCAGCCTGGAAAAGACGCCCTCCAACACCCTGCTGTTTCTATACAGCGCAGTGACCTGGAATCCGCAGCGTATCCACTTCGATCGAGACTTCAGCCTCAAGGAGGGCTATCGGGAGGTGATTGTCCACGGGCCGCTGCGGGGCGCGTTCTTGTCCCAGCTCATGACCAACTGGATCGGTGAGGCCGGCACACTCAAAAGAATGTCCTACGCCAACCGTGACATTGCGTATGTCAACGAGCTGCTGGCCTGTAAGGGAACGATTACCAGAAAATGGATAGAAAACGGGCTTGGGCATGTGGAGTGTGATATCTGGGTCGAGAACGGACAGGGCAAGGTCCTGACCCCGGGCAAGGCAACCGTCACCCTGCCGCTGCGCAATCCTGCCGCGTAGTCCGCCGCCGCTGTGAGAACGACGAGGTAATAATACATGGCACGTCGCCGGCTGAAGCTTGTTCACACATCCGATGTTCATCTTGAGAGTGATACCTTTGGCAAAAGCCAGGAAGGCCGGGCCTTCCGCGGCCGGATTCAGCGCGCGTTCCAAAAAGTTGTTGATACGGTTGTCGAAGAACAGGCCGATCTGTTTCTGATTGCCGGCGATCTGTTTGACTCGAACCGGGTGCAGGAATCGGGCGTGGAGTTTGTCTACAAGGAGTTGGCGCGGGTGAGCTGTCCGGTCGTCCTGATTCCGGGCAACCACGACTGTTACGATACCCGTTCGATCTACAAAAAGGTCAATTTCCGTGACGCCGGCCCTCATGTCTTTCCGCTGACCTCAGAGACGGGGGCAACTCTGGAGTTTTCTGAACTCCAGGCCACCGTCTGGGGCAAGGGCTTGGTTAAGCACGACCGTGCCTACAAACCGCTGGCCGGCGTGCCCGAGCGTCAGGGCGATTACTGGCATATTGGCATGGCCCACGGCTTTTATGTTGAGGACATGGAGGTCATGCGCTCCTCGCTCATCACGCCCGAAGAGGTGGCGGCCTCCAGGTTCGACTATCTGGCCCTGGGTCACGTCCATGTCTTTACTGACATCTCGCACGGCCAGACCCGGGCCTGCTATCCGGGCACGCCCGCCCCGTTGCACATGGGAGCCCACGACACGGGCAGCGTGGTGGTGGTCAACCTTGATCCCGAGAGTGGGGTCAGCCTGAGCCGGCAAGCGCTTCGCTTTGGCTCGGCGTGAGCCGGGGGAAGCACGACGAATAGTCTTCACTCATGCGCAGATGCCCCAACGGTTTGGGCCGCATACGGGAGCATAGCGATGCCCCAACAGGGGTATCAAGGACGCGCTATTCCGCCTCCAGCACTTGCGGGTCAAGCTGATACCATGTCACTTCGTCGGATTCGATGCTGGCCTGTATCCGCCTGTCCCTGTGCAGACCAGCCACTGCGGCATAGCAGCGTTTGCCGGTAAACCCGGTCAGGAACCGGGCGTTACGGACAGCTCTGGTCGTGTCCCGTCCGTTGGCGGTGAAGGAGACCTCCACGGCGATGTAGCAGGTTTCGCCGGCTTGGTCGGTGGCCTCCATAAGCAGATCGGCCCGACGGAAGCTTCTCAGCTCGTTTGCAGGAATATCTGAGACGTTTTGGGACTGGACGATGGCTCTTATTTTTTCCTGGTTCAGGATTTGTACCAGAGTCAGTCCGAGGTCCTCGGCTATGAGGTCGGCCTCTCTGAGAGCGGCGTTTAGGGCATGAGCACCCTTGAGCGGCGCGATGTCATCGCGGAGTGACTTAAGCTCGGTCTCGACCCGGTCGAGGCGTTGTTCAACCTTATCGAGGCGTTGTTCAACCTTATCGAGGCGTTGTTCAACCTTATCGAGGCGTTGTTCAACCTTATCGAGGCGTTGTTCAACCTTATCGAGGCGTTGTTCAACCTTATCGAGGCGTTGTTCAACCTTATCGAGGCGTTGTTCAACCTTATCGAGGCGTTGTTCAACCTTATCGAGGCGTTGTTCAACCTTATCGAGGCGTTGTTCAACCTTATCGAGGCGTTGTTCAACCTTATCGAAACGTTTCTCCGTAGCGACGACGAACTGGGCGAATTTTTCGGGCAACTCCAGCAGTTCGCGTGTCAGCAGCCGGGCGCGCAGGGCTTCAAGCCAGTGGGGATTCTCGTCCAGCACGCGAATCAGGTCTTCTATGGTGTTGATGGTGGTCATGGCTGTGCCTGGGCCTGTCATGCAGCAGCATAGCAGAAAAGCTGCTCCGGCCAAGAGAGGCGGCTGTCGGATGTTGTGCCTCGTTGCTTTTGAGCCGCGGTTGTTGGGTCTGCTTGTCCCCTCCCGCTCGCTTCTGCTATGACTTGGCTATGGCTGAGAGAGCTGACCTGCGCCGCCGCCCGCAGCGGGTGACGCTGAAGGACATTCTGCGTATCGCGGTCAATCTGGAAAAGAAGACGATGGCGCTCTACATGCGCTTTACCCAGGTCTTTCAGGAGCAGGAGGAGTTGCGCAAATTCTGGTTCAGCATGGCACGCCACGAAGCCGGGCATCTGGGTGCCCTGGCCCTGGTCGAAGGCGTCTTGGAGATCGAACCGGATGTGGCCGAGAGCAGCAAAGTCTGGTTTGATCCGTCCTCGGTGGTTCGCCTCCGCTCCCTGCTCAGAACCTACGACCGTGAGGTCAACAGCGGACTCGGCGTTGAGCGGGCATTTGAGATGGTGATTGATATCGAAAGCTCAGAGCTTGAGGACGTGGTGGTGGATCTGCTTCAGGTGGTCAAGGAAGACAAGGTCCACGACCACGCCGTGAAGCTGCTCATCCACGATTTGAGCGATCTGAGCTACATGGTCGAGAAATTCACCACCAATGACGCCCTACTGACCCGTGCCGATGAACTGGTTGACCGCCGGTTCGATCGCCTGTCGGTTGCCCCGCCCGAGAAGGACCAGGCGATCCTGTCGTGAGCCGCGGCCCGGCCCGTTTGACATATGCCCGACAACTTGCTTATATCTGAGCACCGCCCGGTGGGGCGTATTCAACCGATAGGAGGATCACACAATGGCGACAACAGTTGTCATACTCGATATGCATGTCAAACCTGAGCTCGCGGCCGAGGTCAAAGCCTCACTCAAAAAGATATTGCCCGATACCCGCGCCTACGACGGGTGCCAGGGGCTCGATGTCTATGAAGACCTGGATGAAACCGGCCATCTGGTCTTCTACGAGCGCTGGGACTCAAAGGAACACTATCAGCGATATCTGAACTGGCGGACCGAAACCGGCGCGATGGAGCAGCTAGGCAAAGCCCTGCAAGGACCGCCCAGCATCAAGTATTTTGATCGGGTTGATGCCTGACTTTCATTGTCTTTCATTGTGAGGTCGTTCCCCCAGGTGGAGGACGAAACCCGCGTCCTCCGCACCCCTGCCCCATCTTCTCAGCGCCTTCGCCTCCCTGACTACCGGCTCCATCATTGCCACCGGCGGACCATGCGCACGGAGGGTTATACATGACCGACACCCACGAGAAGCCCCTGATCGGGACTATGGACGGGCTTTCAAAGTCCGGCAAGCCACAAGATTATTACGATGCCATCAAGCAGAAGTTCGCCGACGAACGCGACCTCCGGCTCGGCTACCGGCCCGAAGGCACCGCCCAATACACCTCGGCCCTGAGCGGGAGTCTGGCCAGGTACGAAGTTGATCCCTACGCGGGCGAGATCACGCCCCGCGAGCCGATCAACGACACGGTCGAATGTCTGTTCATCGGCGGCGGCTTCTCGGCCCTGCTTACCTCGGCCCGGCTGCGCGAGTACGGCGTCGAGAGCATCCGCATTGTCGAGCGGGGGGCCAATGTGGGCGGCACCTGGTACTGGAACCGCTACCCGGGCGTGGCCTGCGATGTCGTGTCGTATGACTACCTGCCCCTGCTTGACGAGATGGATTATGTACCCAAGGACCACTACGCCAAGGGTCCAGAGATATTGGCCCACTGCCAGGCCATCGCCCGGAAGTACGATTTGTACAAGCTGGCGGTGTTCCAGACCACCGTCACCTCCACCGTCTGGGACGAAACAGCAGGGCGGTGGCATCTGACGACCGACCGGGGCGACCACATGCGGGCGCGGTTTGTGATCTGTGCCAACGGCACCCTGTCCAAGCCCAAGCTCTCCAGGATCACGGGCATGGAGACCTTTCGAGGCCACTCCTTTCATACCTCCCGTTGGGACTACGCCTACACCAAGGACGACTCGTCGGGGTTGGCGGACAAAGTTGTCGGCATCATCGGCACGGGTGCGACCGCGGTGCAGGCGATTCCAGGGCTGGGCGCAGCGGCCAAGGAATTGTATGTCTTCCAGCGCACCCCGTCCTCAATCGACATTCGGGACGACTGGCCGACCGACCCCGAGTGGGCGCGCAAGCTCAAGCCGGGCTGGCAGGCCAAGCGTCGGGAGAGGGCGATGCGGGGGCCCCAGCTCACCCCTGAGCAGAGGGCAGAGCGGGCCGCCATGTCGCGGGAGGAGAAGATCCGCCGCCAGGAGAACGCCAACATCGACTACATGATGCGCATCCACCGGCGCATTGACGAGATTGTCAAGGACAAGACCACCGCGGAAGCCCTCAAGCCCTGGTACATGTTCATGTGCAAGCGGCCCTGCTTCCACAACGAGTATCTGCCCACCTTCAACCGGCCCAATGTCCATCTCGTCGATACCCACGGCAAGGGCATCACCGAGATTACCCCCCAGGGGCCGGTCTTTGAGGGCCGGCAGTATGTGCTTGACCTGCTCATCTACGCCACCGGCTTTGAAGTCCAGAAGACCGGCATCTACAACCAGATTCGGGGCGTGAACGGCCTTGACCTGAGCGACAAATACAGCACCGGCATCCGTACCCTGCTCGGCATTCACTCCGAGGGCTACCCCAACCTGTTCATCATGGGTGGCTACCAGGCCTCGTTTCAGTTCAACCTGACCGACATGCTCCAGTCCCAGGGCGACCACATCGCCGCCTGCATTGACTATGTACGCCGCCACGGCTGTGGGTCCATAGACCCGACCCCCGAGGCCGAAGAGTGGTGGGTGCAAGAGGTCATCAAACACCGTGGCAAGACCAGCCGCAACCAGGACTGCACCCCGGGCTATTACAACTTTGAGGGCGAGTTTCAGCGTCGCCAGGACGGCAACTACAACGGCGGCTTCCCCAAATACGTCACCCACCTGAAAAGCGTGCGGGCCGATATGGAAGAGAACTTTATCTTTACCCGCTCATGAGCGGCCGGGCCGGCAGCTCACTATCCTGTCTGCCGGCCCCACTCACTTCGTGGGCCGGCCCGTATCATACACGCAGCAGCCCGCCGATACAGACGAGAAAGACCTGCCCGCCGAAATTTTCCATGTCACAGGCCCCTTATAGCCGTCTCGATTGTTTCTGTTCACAATCACATTGTGCTGACTGGTGCTGACTGAGCGTTCAGTTGCGAACGGCTTGTCTCAGGGCTGGCATCCTGTTAGGCTGCGGCCTTATTCTGATGCACAAGGACGCACCATGCCAGGACAAGATATCACTCCACAACAGATTCATTATCAGGTCGAGCGTCAGCTGCGGCTGACCGCCGACGCCTGGGGGACGAGCGACGCCACGCCTGTTCTGCTGCTGCACGGCGGGGGACAGACTCGCTACGCCTGGGGCGGGACAGCCCGGACCCTGGCCGAGCAGGGCTGGTATGCGGTCTCAGTTGACCTGCGCGGCCACGGCGACAGCGACTGGGCCCAGGACGGCAACTACACTATCGACGCCTATGTGGCCGATCTGCACAAAATCCTGGGCCATTTCAGCCGGTGTCCGGTGTTGATCGGGGCCTCGCTGGGCGGCATGACCTCGCTGCTGACCGAGGGTGAGTCGTCCGAGCCGGTCAGCTCGGCGGTGGTGCTGGTGGATATCACGCCTCGGGTAGAGCAGGAAGGCGTTGACCGTATCCGGGCGTTTATGACCGGCCGGCCCAACGGCTTTGCCGACCTGGAAGAGGCGGCTGACTATGTGGCCGCCTATCTGCCCCACCGGCCACGGCCCAGAAATCTGAGCGGCCTGGAAAAAAATCTGCGCAAAGGCGAGGACGGTCGCTACCGCTGGCACTGGGACCCCCAGATGTTGAGCCCAGCCCGGCTGCGGCGTGACCCTGAACGTATGCTGGCCGCGGCCCGCGGCCTGACCGTGCCGACCCTGCTGGTGCGCGGAAAAATCAGCGATGTGGTCAGCGAAGAGACGGCCGAGGAGTTTCGCCGGGCCGTTCCGCACGCCCAGTACGCGGATGTCTCGGGTGCCGGCCATATGGTGGCCGGAGACCAGAATGATGCCTTTGGCGTCGCCGTGCTTGACTTCCTGGCTGGAGTGAAGGCGAATCGGCGAGCCAAGAGCTAGTCCCGCAGGGTCTCGGCCACCCTCCGATAATCCTCCAGACGCGGCAGCAGCAGGGGCGCATCAACCCCAGCCGTCCGATAGGCGGCGATCCGTTCTTTGCAGGTGTCGGCTGGGCCGATGATATAGAACGCCCTGACCATCTCATCGCTGACTAGTCGGGCCGCGGTTTCCTCATCCCCGCCGCGGTATGCCGCGCGCAGGGGAGCGAGAAGACCCGGGTCAAAGCCGCCCTTTTCGAGCAGGAGCTCTCCAACAAAGGCTTCGTCCAAGAGGCGCGCCAGCCGCTTTTTCAGCGTTGGGTACAGGCGGTGTGGCTCGTCGGTCAGGCGGACGACGAGCATACAGGTCATGTCAATCGTGGCTGGGTCACGGCCGGCGGCACGCGCCGCGGCGCGGATTTCTTCGACCGCGTAGCTGACATAGCTGGTTGGTACATAGGCGTTGAGAATAACCCCGTCGGCAATGGTGCCGGCCAAGCGCAGGCCCTTGCGGCCGATCGCCGCCAGATACAGCGGCGTTTTCCGAATCGGGGCGGGCGAGAGCTTGGCATTGGCCAGGCTGAACGGACCGGCCGTGGCGCTGACCCGCTGGCCTGACAGCAGGCGGCCGAGCAGGCCGACCGCGCCTTCCAAGGCCGCCCCGGCCTTGCCGTAGCGAATGCCCATTTTGTCTTGAATGACGGCCGGCTCACTGCGGCCCAGACCCAGCACTAGGCGTCCTCCGCTGAGCCGGTCCAGGGTCGCCGCGGCCATGGCCAGCAGAGCCGGGTTGCGGGTATACGGGTTGACCACCCCAACGCCAAGCTGGAGCGTCTGGGTCACGGCCGCCAGGTAGCCGAGCAGTGAGAAGGTTTCCTCGTGAAAATAACGCTCCGTGACCCATAGCGACTCAAAGCCCGCCCCTTCGGCAATCCGGCCGTACTCGGCCAGCTCGGTGCCACTTTCAATCCCGTGATAGACAACCATGCCCAAGCGAGACATCTCTCAGCCCTTCCTCAGCGTTTTTCCGCCACAAACGCCCAATAGGTCGGCACCATATCCGGGGTTTCCTGGCTGACC
This sequence comes from uncultured Binatia bacterium (SeqCode), assembly GCA_965242605.1. Taxonomy (GTDB): domain Bacteria; phylum Desulfobacterota; class Binatia; order Bin18; family Bin18; genus JAAXHF01. Next base: position 1,933,999 of record CBDESS010000001.1, read on the forward strand.
GTGAAGCCGGTCTGGCCCAGCATGGCCAGGATTTCACTCCGGGTGTTGACGATATTGCCCCAGGTGACCTCAAACCACTGCTCCAGGATGCTCATGCTGAAACGCCGGTCTTGCATGTCTTGGGCGGTCTCTGGCGCGCAGCGGTCAATGATCAGCAGGCGGCCACCGGAGGTGAGGGCGCGGTGGCAGCGGTCCAGAATCGTGGCTTTTGCTGCGTCCGGCAGCTCGTGAAAGACCTGGACCATGAGGATCAGATCGACGGCGTGGTCAAGGTCCAGGTGCTCGCCACCGACCGGTTCAACCCGAACCCGCCGTTCCAGGCCCCGCGTTTGGAGGAGCTGGCGTGAGCTTTCCACAAAATAGGCCAGGGGCTCAAGGCCGACGGCCCGACAGCGGGGGAAGGCTTCGGCAAAACTGCTCAGGACGGTCCCGCTGCCAGAGCCGATGTCCACGACCGTGCCGCCCGCGCTCAGGCGCTCTTCAAGGCCGGGCAGCTTGCGGGTGGCGGCCAGTACAAGCGGGGCGCGGAGTGCCGAGATACGCCCCTGGTGGGCGAAAAAGTCCTCGTCGTGCTCCTGGAAGGTCTTGGTCGCCCCGGTCCGAAAGGCGGCCGGGTAGCCCGGATAATCGCGGGCCAGGCTGGCGAGTATGTGGGCGGTCAGCAGGTCGGGTGCGTTATCGGCCAGCAGCTCGTCCATGAACGGGGCAAAGTGGTAAGCGGTTTCTCCGGTCTCATCGCTCGCCCGCAGAATGCCGACCGTGCAGGCGGCTTTGCACCATACCGCGGTGCGCCATGTGTCGAGGTTGTGGGCCGCGGCCAGCTCGGTTGCGCTTGCCCGCCCGCCCCGCTGCCGGAGGGCCGAAAAATAGCCCAGCCGTCCGCCGACATCGATGATATGGGTGGCGTGCAAACCCAGCATCCAGCCGCGCAGGGTCCGGGCCTGTTTGTCTTTGGTGAGTGTGCTCATAGGGGTATGCCGTGTGTTGACGCAAAAATCCAAGATGACCCCGGCGCGACCGCTGGGGCTGCTCAATCCAGAGCAGTTCAAGGCCACTCCCCCGTGAGCGTCGCGTCACTCCCTCCTCACCACCGGGGCTCCAGGGTGTGCCATATCCTGCATCGCGGCAAACGACAAGGGCTGAGACGAGCACCGGCGGTCAGGCCGGCGGCTTTTTGACAAAAAAGAGCACCCCCAGGCCGAGCAGGTTGAGGCCCGCGGCCAGCCCAAAGGCGGCCTCATACGAGCCGCTGGCGTCGTGCAGGTAGCCGGCGATAAAGGGGCCGAAGGCTGCACTTGAGCCGGCCACGGCAAAGATGAAGCCGACAATCGCCCCGACCGACAGCCGACCGAAAAAATCGCCCACAATGGCCGGGAACAGGGTGGCCGCCCCACCGTAGGCCAGACCGAACATAATTGCGCTGGGATAGACCAAGCTCAGGCCGGCGCTGAGTGCAAAGCCACTGAAGGCGAGCCCCTGCATGGCCAGGCTGGCCCCCAGGGTCGGCAGGCGTCCGAGGCGGTCAGAGACCGCCCCGCTCAGCAGCCGGCCGGCCAGGCTGCCGACGCCAATCGCGCTGACAATCGTGGCCGCCCGCAGCGGCGGCACGCCGAGGTCAATGGCAAACGGCACAATATGAACAAACGGCATGAAGACCACCAGCCAGGTCAGGGTAAAGACCACGGTCAACAGCCAGAACGGGACGGTTTTGCGTGCTTCGGCCAGGGTGTAGTCTCTGCCGGCGGCCGGCTGAGCCGGGTGGGGCGAGAGCCGCGGCGGCGGCAGGCCGTCAGGCGCAAGACCCAGATGTTCCGGGTCACGGACGATAAACACCGCGCACAGGCCGATGATGAGCAGACCGCCGCAGCCCAGCATCAGATAGGCCGGCCGCCAGCCATAGGCAGCAATGAGGGCCGCGGCCAGGGGTGGAAACAGGAAGTTGCCGAGGCTGCCGCCACTCGTAGAGATGCTGAGCGCCAGCCCCCGCCTTTGTGTAAACCAGCGCACCACCGTGGAGTTGCAGGGCACAAAGGCGGCGCTCATGCCGGTGGCGGCAATAAGACCGAGGCTGACATACAACTGCCACAGCTCCCTCGCCTGGCTGGTCAGCACAATGCCGCCGCCCAGCAGGCAGCCGCCGGTAAAGATGACTGCCCGCGGCCCCCAGCGGTCGGTTGCCCAGCCGCTGGCCGCCCCCAGCGCGCTGTACAGAAACACATACAGGGCGTAGGGCAGCGACAGGCTGGCCCGGTCCCAGCCCGTCTCGGCCTCAATGGCCGGCATGAAGACCCCAAAGGTAAACTGAATGCCATACGAGACAAACAGGACGGTAAAGGCCAGACCGAGGACAATCCAGCCGTAAAAGACAGGGCGGGCGGCGGGCGGCGGTGGGGCCAGCTCCCCGGCCACCGCAGGAGGGGTTTTCATCGCAGGCAGTATGGGGCCGGCGGGCAGATTGTCAAGGTGGCGGGGGTGGGCTAGCTGCCAGGCTCTTTTTCAAGAGCGTTGACACGAGCGGTCTTGGAATGTGTTCCATATGTGACTCATGGCCATCCGAGTTCGTTCGCTACAGCGGCTCTGAGACGGTCAGTTTGTAGCGGTATCTGGTGCTGATAGTGGTGACGATGGGGGCGCTACATGATTCAATCGCATAGCGTTGGTCCAGCGCCGGTCTTCGGACTGGCGGGGATTGAAACGGTCACTGGCATGGCCAGTGTGATATCGGTCTCGGTGGCAGTATCCGGCTTTCGAGTCGGTGCGGTTGAAAACGGTGCGGAAGCCGGTCAGATGGTGGCCATTCACACTACTTGTTACAGAGAGTAGAAGAGGTTGTGAGACTACTAGAGGATGTTGCCGGAGGGAGGACCGAGAGCCTGGAGAAGGTTTTGAACCACATCCCGGCCAAGGGGAAGGCCAAGGAGATAGCCGTCACTTTGGCGGAGCGAGTTGATATCCCACGCTTGGCGCGGGGTCTGGCTCTGGGGAAGGCCAAGGAGATAGCCGTCACTTTGGCGGAGCGAGTTGATATCCCACGCTTGGCGCGGGGTCTGGCTCTGGAGGGTATGTAATCTACCGTTTGTAGCCCCGGCCTTCGGGTCGGGTGGTTTTTGTGTTAGAGAACCGCAAAGGAGAACGACGATGCTGAACAAAGCTTTTGTAACCCTTTAGCCGACTTTGAAAGTTGATATAAGGAACATTATCTGATACAGATGGCTGGGCTTCCATTAGCCGAGCTTGTACAATTGAGCAATATCTCCGGCTCGAACGCACAGGTTCCCACAGCGATCTGTTTGGATAGAGATTGAGGAAAGTTTTCTTCTACCCGGCGCGTCTGGCCGCGGTAGCAGCCGGCTTCTCGCGTGCCCGCCTTGGGGCTGGGCTTTTGATGCTGCCGGTCTGGTGCGTATCGTAGCCGTCCAGGCGTTCAACCGCCTGTTTGAAACCGTCGGAGCGGATTACCCCGAGCAGTTTCTGGCCGGTGTCGCTGGTGAAGAAGTCTTTGAGAAAAATGAGGTCATAGTCTTCGTGCTCAACCTGGATAAAATCGAGGCCGAGGGCTTTGGCCGCAGACTTGACGCCTAGGCCGGTGTCGGCTAGCCCGCTGGCCACCGCCACGGCCACCGCCATGTGGGTCACTGCTTCGTGCTCATAGCCCTGAATGGCGTCCGGCTTGATGCCGAGTTTGGCCAGTTTGTAGTCGAGCAGAATCCGGGTGCCAGCCCCGGGCTGGCGGTTGACAAAGCTCAGGTCTTTGCCGGCCAGGTCTCCCAGGCCGCGCAGCTTTTTGGGGTTGCCCTTGGGCACAATCAGGCCCTGCTCGCGGCTCACCAGGTTCAGCACGACGACCTTGGACACCAGGTCCTGCTTTTTGAGCTCGGGCAGGTTGTAGGTCCCGCTGGCCGGGTCGAGCAGGTGGCTGCCAACGATATGTGCTTCGCCGCGTTTCAGAGCGACGATGCCGCCCAGCGAGCCGACACTGCTGGCCGAAATTTTGAAGCCTGGGTACTGGCTCCGCAGCTGATCGTCAAGTACGCCAATGGTGAGGTCATTGCTGCCGGTGAACAGAATAGTCTTGGCGATTTCCTCAGCCGGACGTAAGAGCTCGACCGGCACTTCCTGGCCGGCGTTCAGCCCCTCGTCAAGCGGGGGAATCCGCAGTACCCCGTCGGCCTTGACCATAGTTGTAATCACCCCGGCCCCACGGCCGAGCGGATTGGCAATCAGCCGCTCGCCGACTTGGCCGAGGCTGACCCGCACAAATTCTTCCAGGCCCAGCCGCGAGGGGACCTTGCGCGGTAGAACAGCCGGCAGCGTGGGAGGCTCTTCTGCGGCCCGACCCAGCAGGTGGGCTAACAGCGGGCGGATAATCTGCTGACAGATGACAACCGCGGACACCGGGTAGCCAGGCAGACCAATCACCGGCTTGCCGTCGGCGACGGCCAGGATGGCCGGTTTGCCGGGCATCACGTCAATGCCATGGGCCAGGACCTCGCCGACCGACTCCAGGGCGCGCAGGGTAAAATCGTGCTCCCCGGCAGAGGAGCCAGCAATGATGATGGTGACATCGCTGCCGGCGGTCGATTTTTTGAGCGCCGCGACAATTTTGGCCAGTTCATCCATGACCCGGGGCTGACGCTGCGGCACGCCGCCCCACTCTTTGACAAACGCCCCGGCCACCCGCGAGTTGAACTCGATAATCCGTCCCGGCTTGACCGGCTCGCCCGGTTCAATCAGCTCTGAGCCGGTCGGAATAATGCCAACCCGTGGCCTGGCCAGGACCGGAAGCGTGGTGTGGCCGGCGGCCAACAGGGCACCGAGGTCATACGGCCGCAGGGTGTGGCCGCGCGGCAACAGCGGCTCGGTGGCGACAATATCCTCGCCGACCAGGCGGACATGCTGCCAGGGCGTTGCGGCGTCCCGGATTTCCACCTCGGTCTTGCTCTTCTTGAACACCCGCTCAATCATGATGACCGCGTTGGCCCAGGCCGGCAGTGGGCTGCCGGTGTCCACATACTGGAACGGGCGGCTGGGCTTGGGCCGCCTGGCCCTGACCGCGGTCAGGCTGAGGGCCGAGAACTCACTTGCCCCAAAGGTATCTTCGGCGCGCACTGCAATGCCGTCCATAGCCGCCCCGTGGTAGTGGGGGGCCGACAGCACGGCGAAGACAGGGCCGGCCGTGGTGCGGCCCAGGGCGTCTTCTACCGCCACCGTTTCTACCCGCCGCAACGGCGCAACAGCGCTGAGAAGAAGCGCCAGGGCTTCGCCCAGCGGTTTCTTTTGCAGATAGCGCTTGCGTTCCGATTTGCCCGACTGATGGGGATGGTGCTGTGGCATGGCTTAGAACAGAATGACTTCCACCTCTTCGCCGGCCTCTTTACCCTCTTCGTTGTGCGGGATACGCACCATGCCATCGGCGCGGACGAGGCTGAAGATGGCCCCCGATTTGCCGGGCACGGGCTGGGCGGTCAGGCTGCCGATCTCGCCGCTGAGGGTGACCCGAGCGTAGTCTTCCCGACCTGGGGCAGACGGAATGTTCTGGCTCAGCCGCGCCCGGGTGGTGCGGGCCGGGGTAAACGCGCCCTGGGGCGCTTCCCCCGCCATCATACGGACCAGCGACCGGCCAAACAGTGCGAACACGACCAGGGCCGAGACCGGGTGCCCCGGCAGGCCCATGACCGGCTTGCCGGCAGCTTTGGCAAAGATGGTGGGTTTGCCCGGCGCAATTGAGATGCCGTGAAAGAACAGCTCAGACCGCGGAAAGGCACAGATCACCTCAACCGCCATATCTTTTACGCCGACCGAGCTGCCGCCCGAGATCATCACCACATCGGCCTTTTTGAGAGCTTGGCTCAGGGCTTTCTCAAACGCGGTGCGGTCGTCTTTGACCACGCCCAGGTCATATACCTCGCCGCCGGCTTGGCTAACCATTGCCCGCAGCGAATACTGGTTCACATTGCGGACTTGACCGGGCTTCGGCGTTTGCTGGGGCGACACAATCTCGTCCCCGGTTGAGATCAAGCCCACCAGCGGCCGGCGATAGACCGCCACCCTGGCAATCCCGACCCCGGTCAGCGCCCCGATATCCTGGGGGTGGAGACGCCGGCCGGCTGGAAAAATCGGAGCGCCTTTTTTGATGTCCTCGCCCACCCGCAAGATGTTCTCCCACGGTGAGGCGCTGCGCTGGATTTCGATTGTGCCGTCGTCCATCTCTTCGGTGTACTCCACCATGACCATTGAATTCGCGCCGGGCGGCAGCATACCGCCGGTCGAGATACGCATGGTCTCGCCCTTTTTGAGCCGGCGCGTGGCCTCCTGGCCCATCTCGACCGCCCCGACCAGTTTGAGATAGGTCGGCAAACTCGGCGAGGCCCCAAACGTATCTTGGGCCCGCAGCGCGTAGCCGTCCATATTGGCCCGGTTGAAATGGGGCAGCGGCACCGGGGCCCTCAGCCCTGTGGCCAAGACCCGCCCATCGGCATCCAGGACCGGAACGGTCTCGCTCTTGGTCAGGGGGGCAAAGGCCGCCAACTGCTCCCGGGCGTCGGCGCAGCTCACGACCCGAAAAAAGGCTTTGACCGGGGCCGGCCCTACAGCCGCCGATGCGCGAGGCATGGCAATTCCCTTCTGACTTTCTCCAGATAGTCGAGGTCAATCTCGGCCGTCACCAAGGCCTCTTTGTCAGGGGCCCGGGCCAGGACCTTACCCCACGGGTCGATAATCATCGAGTTGCCGTAGTCGGCAAAGCCGTAAACATTCCTGCCGATCTGGTTGGGCGCGATGAGATAGCTCTGGTTCTCAATAGCGCGGGCGCGCAGCAGGGCTTCCCAGTGGGCCGCCCCGGTCGGAAAGGTGAAGGCGGCCGGCACACAGATGAGTTCAACGCCTCTGTCGGCCAGCCGACGGTACAGCTCAGGAAAGCGCAGATCGTAGCAGATCGACAGGCCGATCGTTCCCAGCTCGGTGGTGGCGATGACGACCTCCTGGCCCGGTTTTTTGGTATCAGATTCCCTGATGCTGACCTGTCCGGGCAGGTCGATGTCAAACAGATGGATTTTACGGTATTGGGCCAGCATATCCCCGTTCGGACCGAACAGCAGGCTGGTGTTATAGGCGCGCTGCCCGGTCGTCTTTTCCAGGAACGAGCCGGCCAGCAGATGGATGCCCAGACTACGGGACAGCTCGGCCAGACGCTCCGAGGTCGGACCGGGGATGGATTCAAGTTGGGCCGGCTCTTGGTCGCGCGGCCCACGCCAGGCAAACACCTCGGGCAGGGCCACCAAGGCCGCCCCCCGTTCAGCTGCCAAGCGGACAAAGGTCTCAGCCTTGGCCAGATTCTCTTCTTTTGCGCTTGAGGCCGTCATCTGGACGGCGGCGGCCAGATACGAGTGGGGTCCTCCCATCGCGCTCCCTCCTCAGCCCGGACACTAGCGAACCGCCCCCCGTGGGTCAAGCCAAGCCGGCCGCGCCATGTGGTCTTCAAATCTGAGCCTCCCGCCCGGGATTTCTGCTTCCTTCCCGGCCTGGGGATGTGCTGCAGGCAGCCCTGGAGACTCCATGTCTGAGGCTGACCGATATCGGACCTGTTTTCGGGAACGCCTGCGCCGGAGTGGCAAGCGTTTCGGCGCAAAGCTGCGACTGATCCGCCAACTCTATGACTGTGGCTATGGCCGCGAGCAGATCGTGGGACTGTTTGAATTCGTCAATTGGGTTGTGCAGTTAAGTGAGACCGGTTTTTTGGGAGGCGATAAAGACTCTTGAGAAGGAAAAACACCTGCTGTATGTGACAACGGGAGAACGGATCGGACGAGAGCAGGGACTCCAACAGGGGCTTCAGCAAGGATCGCTGGAAGAGGGGCGGATGACGCTTTTTGAGGCTTTGGACGAACGGTTTGGCGAGGTCCCGGCCCCCCTCGCCGAGACAATCCAACAGCTTGAAGACCGTGACCAGTTGCGCCGCCCCCTGCGTCAAGCTATCCGCTGTCCCTCCTTGGGCGAATTCACCGCCTCCCTCCAGGTCTCTGCTTGTGTTGCAAGACGCTTCGATTCACCCCTGGCGACAATCACCTCAAACTCTTGCTCTGTCACCGGCATGACCGACAGCCGGCTTTGTTTGATGAGGCCGATGGCCTGGAGGCGGGCGTCCTGTTTGATTTCGCGCAGACTGACCGGCCGGGCCAGGGCGTGGACCGGCTCCAGATTGACCACCACCCAACGCTCGTCGTCGGTGGTTGGGTCCTGGTAGGCTTCTCTGGTGACGCGGGCCACCCCGACCACGGCCAGCCCTGTGTTGCTGTGATAGTACAAGACCTGGTCGCCGACCCGCATGGCCCGCAGATTATTGCGGGCCTGGTAGTTGCGCACGCCGTCCCAATAAGTTGAGCCGTCTTGGCAGAACTGCTCCCAGGAGTATACAGATGGCTCCGATTTGACCAGCCAGTAGCGCATCGCGTCCTCAAAGCTCTCTCTTTGCGGCGTACCTAGCATTCCTGACCACCCTCCGACAAGTGCATGACGGCTGGAGCCGCAAGCAGCCGCGGGCTTGGATTGCCTTTTGCCCCACAGGCTTCTATAACGAGCGGTAGAAAAGGAGGGGTGTCATGCCACACGGCAGTCGTCCACACTACGCGATCCGAACCGAAAAAAATGTTGCGGCCACCATGCGGGACGGCACAAAGCTGTACGCCGATGTGTACCGGCCCGATGCCGAGGGCCGCTTTCCAGTCATCCTGCTCCGTCTGCCGTATGGCAAGCACATGGCCGAACTGTTCGGCGACCACGAGTATTTTCCGGCCCGCGGCTATGTGGTGATCATCCAGGACGGCCGCGGCCGGTTTGCGTCAGAAGGGGAATACTACGCCCTGATTGACGAGGCCCAAGACGGTTACGATACGGTCGAGTGGGCGGCCAGCCTGCCCTACAGCAACGGGCGAGTCGGGACCCAGGGCCAGTCCTACCTCGGCGCGACCCAGTACCAGCTGGCCCCAACCCGCCCGCCCCACCTGCGCTGCGCGTTTCCGGTCTCGGCCGCGGCCGATGCGCACCAGAGCTGGGTGTACCATACCGGGGGCGCGTTCTCCCTGGGCTGGCAGGTACCCTACGCCATTTTTCTGGCCCGCAACACCATTGACCGCAAAGGCATCAAAGATGAGCTGTGGCCACGCATCCGGCCCAGCCTGGAGCGCTCCATCAATTTTGCCAACCCCCTGACGCCCGAAGCCTACCGCCGTCTGCCGTTGATGGACTGGGCCGATATCTTGGGCGATGTAGCCCCCTATCTGCGCGATTACCTGACCCACCCCGAGGACGGGCCGTACTGGTGGGCGGTCAACATCGAACGCCAGCACCACAACATCAACATTCCAATGTACCATGTCAGTTCGTGGTACGATATTTTCCTGCGCGACGCCTTCGTCCATTTTTGCGGTCTTCGGTCCCGGGCTATGACGCCCGAGGCGCGCGGCGGCCAAAAGCTGCTGATCGGCCCCTGGGCCCACCTGTTCCCGTACACCAGGCCGATAAGCGGCGGGACCGGCGATATTGATTTTGGCCCCAACGCGGTGATCGAGCTCCACGATGTGCAGCTGCGCTGGTTTGACTACTGGCTGAAGGGGATTGACGACGGCCTGTCGGAAGAAGCCCCGATCCGCCTCTTTGTGATGGGCACCAATCAGTGGCGCGACGAGTACGAATGGCCGCTGGCCCGGACCAGGTATGTGCCCTACTATCTGCACAGCGCCGGCCGGGCCAACAGCCTGGACGGCGACGGCACGCTCAGCCCTGAGCCTCCGGCTGAGGAGCTCACCGACCACTTCCGCTACGACCCGGCCGACCCCGTCCCGAGCTGTGGCGGCAATACCCTGATCATCCCGGTCGGCGTGGCCGACCAGCGCCAGGTCGAAAGCCGCCAGGATGTCCTGGTCTATACCGGAGCGCCGCTTGACGAGCCGCTTGAAGTCACCGGCCCGCTCAGCGTCGTGCTGTACGCCGCCTCATCAGCGCCCGATACCGACTTTACGGCCAAGCTGGTTGATGTCAGACCCGACGGCTACGCCCAGAATATCGCCGACGGCATTGTGCGGGCCCGCTACCGGGAGTCGCGGACAAGGCCCACCTTGCTGTCACCCGGCCAGCCGACCGAACTGCGCATCGACCTGTGGGCCACCAGCCATGTGTTTCTGCCCGGCCATCGGCTGCGGCTTGAAGTTGCGTCAAGCAACTTTCCGCGCTTTGACCGCAACCTCAACACCGGCGGCGATCAGGCCACAGGAACGACGTTTCAGACTGCCGAGCAAACGGTTTTCCATAACCGGGAGTTGCGCTCGCATATTGTCCTGCCGGTTATCCCCTGAGTGATGAAACACAGGCCCGGGGCGCGTCTGCCCGACACCGCGGACAAAGCGGCTGTGGTCCGCGCCATGTTCGACCGGATCGCCCCGCGCTACGACCTCCTGAACCGCCTGATCTCGCTGTGGCTGGACCAGGGCTGGCGGCGGAGCGCGGTGCGGGCGGCCGCGCTCGGGGCCGACGACCGGGTTATTGACCTGGCCTGTGGGACGGGAGACCTGAGCGCTCTGGCCAGTCAGACGGGAGCCTGGGTGATTGGGGTTGACTTTGCCGAGCACATGTTGGCCGGTGCGCGCCGGCGTCGCATCAGGGCCGACTGGGTGCAGGCCGACGCCGGCCGGCTGCCCTTTCCGTCGGCCTGGGCCAGCGTGGTGCTGTCCGGCTTTGCGCTGCGCAATTTTGTGTCGATTCCGACCGTGCTGGCCGAGTCCGCGCGGGTGCTTGGGGCTAGTGGCCGGCTGGTCCTGATTGAGGTCGATACGCCTACCAACGGGCTGATGCGGTGCGCCCATTCCGTGTATTTCAGGTGGCTTGTGCCCCGGCTCGGAGCCTTGCTGTCGGACGCCGCGGCTTACGATTACCTGCCGCGCTCGGTCTCCTATCTGCCCACCAGTCAGGAGTTGAGGCGTCTGATTGAGGCCGCCGGATTTGAGCGGGTCCACAAACAGCGGCTGTGCGCCGGGGCCGTCCAGATTGTCCGGGCGGTCCGCTCTCCCAGCCGCCCTGCGGCTGACTCGTCATACATGTTTGGCCTGCCGGGACCCGGCCTGGTCAGTCCTCCACCGCCACCCCCTGCACATCGCACTTGCCTGTCACCACATCGGCAATCAGGCGGGCGCGGTACTCGTCCAGCAACTCCACTTCCCGGCGGGTAGCGGCAAGGACCGTATCAATCGCAGCCGTGGCCTTGGCGAGATGGGCAACAATGGCGGTTTGCTCAGCCAGGGGCGGCAGGGGGATGGGATAGTTCGCTAGAAAGGTCTTCGGGACTCGCTGTTGCCCCGCAGCCCCGATCATTGACTGGGTCCCAAGGTGGCGAAGGTCCCCCAAGGTCGTCAGCCGATAGAGGAATTGTGGGGAGAGCAGCGACGTGGCCCGCAGAACGTGAAACTCGGTAGACCCAAACCCGAATTCTGTGGGCAAGGCATCCAGACAGGCCCCTTTACCATGCTCAAAGCACGGCGTGATTTTGGCCACAAGTACATCGTCTCGGCGAAAGTAAGTAAAGCCGTTCCAGACCGCGGAGGCCGCGACCTGCTCTCCCGCCACCTCTCCGGTTGTGCCGACGCGCTCCATCGGCAGAAAGGTGACCGGGGTGTCTGGCGTCAGCGCCCCGCGCGCTTCTGACCTGCTCGGATTCACCTGCGCGGCCTGCTTCAGCCGCCGCACCTCCCAATGTGCCGGCACCTCGCCCAGCCACGCCACCACGGAAGGCTTGAGGCACACATTGGGCTCCAGCCCCCGGGTCACGGCGTGGTGGATGACGGCCTGCCGCTGCTCTGCCAACAGGCCGATGAGTTTCTGCTTGGCGCGGACGTAACGGCGGATACGCCCGTCCATCTGGTCCAGGTAGCGGGCAATCGCCGCTTGCTCAGCCAGAGGCGGATGCACGCCGAACTGGTGATAGGCATCTTCCCTATTCAGCCCGGGCACGGCTGTGTCTTTGGACACCGCGTCGAGGTGCAAGCAGCCCGGCAGGTAATACAGCCACCGCACATTTGCCGGCGTCTGGCGACTATCCACAAAAAAGGTCGTATCAATCGCAAAGACCGGCTCTGGGGAGTAACGCACTTTGCCGAAGGACCCTTTGCGGCCAACAATGAGACACGGGCCGGTCGTATTGGAGCGGGTATGCAATCCTACTCGTCCATTCGAGCCATAGACCGGCACGGTGCCGGCGGTGCGCAGTTCAGCCGGCATGGCATCGCCGTATGCCAAGCGACAGATCCGCTTCAGTCGCCGGACTTCCCAATGCGCCGGCACATCGCCCAGCCACGGAACCCCGGAGGGCTTGTAGGCCGGGTAGGGCTTGAGGCCGGCGGGCATCCCCCGCATCACAACGCCTCGGTCCCTTCGTCCAGGATGGAGAGATAGCGGTCGTAGGCAAACAGCCGGTCCCGCGATCTGCCCGTGATCTCACGAGTGATATTCCGTTTGACGAGCCACTGCATGGCTGGGGCGGCTGCGTTGAAGGACAGGCCCGTGTGGTCGCAGACGCCGGTCAGAGACCGAATCGGCCGCGCTCTCAGCGCGTCATACACGCGCAGGACCGATCCGGCGCGCCGGCCGGCGTAGCCTTCAATAGCGGCCCGGTCCGACTCAAACAGCGCCATCAGCCGGTGGGTCGTGCTGACCGCGCCCTCGGCGGTCGCTTTCACCCCTTCAAGGAAGAATGCCAGCCACGCCTCCCAATCGCCGTCGGTACGCGCCCGATTCAGCAGGGCGTAGTAGTCGCTGCGATGCTGTTTGAAGTACAGGCTGAGGTATAACAGGGGGTGGCGCATGAGGCCATGTGCGATCAGCAGGAAGGTGATGAGCAGCCGCCCTATCCGTCCGTTGCCGTCCAGGAAGGGGTGGATGATCTCGAACTGCACATGCGCCAGTCCGGCTCGAACCAGCACCGGCAGCCCGTCGTCTTCGGCGTGCAGAAAACGTTCGAGTGCCGCCATACAGTCGGGCAGCGCGGTGTGCGGCGGAGGCACGAAGACGGCGTTGCCAGGCCGGGAACCGCCGATCCAGTTCTGCGAACGGCGAAACTCGCCGGGCGTTTTGTCGCTGCCCCGCCCGCTGTCCAACAGCACACCGTGCATCTCCCGGAGCAGGCGGTTGGACAGCGGAAAGTTCTCGTCCAGCCGGCGCAGTCCGTGGTTAAGCGCCGCAACATAGTTGGACACTTCAAGCACGTCATCAAGCGGGACGCCGGGCACCTCTTTCAACTCAAACAGGAGCAGGTCCGACAGCGACGACTGTGTCCCCTCGATCTGAGAGGAAAGCACCGCCTCCTTACGCACATAGGTATACAGAAAGAGCGTCCGGTCCGGCAGGAGGCTTGCCACAGCGTCGAGTCGACCGACGGCAAGCGTCGCCGCCTCAAACGCTGACAGCAACGGACCGTCAAGGCTGATGGGGGGATCGGGCGGCAGCGGTGCCGGTACGAATGCACGCACCTGCTCGCCGCCGGCGCTCGTTACCTCGTATCTGCCTCTCTCTGATCGTCGCATGTCGTATTGCGCTTTCTGAAATAAGCATCCACGTTATTGCAACATAATACACAAAATGCAATAGTTGCCTGTTCCGTTCCGAGAGCCTGCCCACGCCCGAGGCACTCATGTGGCTGGGTGTGTATTGCCTCAGGGTGCAGCTTTCTGCTAGAGTCCTCCCTTGCTGTCCTCAGAGAAGAACAGCGGCCGCTTGGTCTGGACTCTCGTATACAGGCGGAGAGAGGAGAAAGCCTAGTTATGATACGACGACTGCCCGATCTGATTGCTGCGGGGCGACGGCTGGCCGGCGCGTTGCTCGCTGTGTGCCTCCTGGCCGGCCCGCCGCCCCGAGCCGAGGCGGACATGGCACTGTCCCAGATTTCCCCCAAGCTGTCGCTGGCGGCCAGCCTGCGGGTGCGGGGAGAGTTCTGGGACTGGTTTGGGGGCTCGTCGGGCGACAACTCCTACGCCTACGCCGCTACCGTAGCCAAGTTTGGGCTGAAGTGGTCGGACGAACTCTTTGATGTCCACGTGGAAGGCCAGAATACGTCGCTGCTCGGCCTGCCCGATGACGCCACCGGTCCCGCTCCGCAGGCTGCCTTTGGCCTCGGCCCGGTCTACCGTTCCCACAACCGTCGCAATAATGACTCGGGTGTGTTTCTCAAACAAGCGCACCTGACGCTCAAGCAGACCGGCATCCCCGGCCTGACCATCAAAGGCGGACGGCATCTGATCGCCGAGGGGGCCGAGGTGCTGAGCAAAGACCCGAGCATCGACTGGATCAAGCGCTTTCGCGTCTCACAGCGTTTGATCGGCCCGTTTGGCTGGTCGCACACCGGGCGCTCCTACGACGGCTTCACCCTGAGCTATACCAGGGACGCCTATAACCTGACCGTCCACGGTTCCCACCCGACCCAGGGCGGGTTTGATCTGGCCGGCAACAAGATGATCGACGACATTGACCTGCTCTACACCGGCTTCAACATCACCCGGCCGTCGTTTGCCACCACCAGCGACGCCCGTCTGTTCTACATCTATTATGCCGATGGCCGCGGCCTGCGCCCGACCGACAACCGGCCGTTCGCGGTCCGCAACGCCGACCTCCGGCACATCGCCATCCATACCGCCGGCGGCCACCTGATCCACATGCTGCCCACTCCCGCCGGCCCGATTGACCTGATGGGCTGGGGCGTGGGGCAGGGCGGTGACTGGGGCAAGCAGGACCACGGGGCCTGGGCGCTGGCCTTTGAGGCCGGCTGGCAGCCCCAGACCTTGCCCTGGCAGCCCTGGATTCGGGTCGGCTATAACCGCAGCTCGGGCGACGATGACCCCAACGACGGCGACCACGAGACTTTCTTTCAGATTCTGCCCACCGCCCGGGTGTACTCGTTCAGCACCTTCTACAACCTGATGAACAGCGAAGACGCCTTCGTGCAACTGATTCTCAAGCCGCGCAAGGGCCTGGTCTGGCGCACCGACTTTCACAACCTCCGGGTCAGCGAAGACAACGACCTGTGGTACCAGGGGGCCGGGGCCACTCTCGAGGACCGCCAAGCCGGCTTTGGCTATGTCGGTCGGCCGGCGTTCGGCAAACGTAACCTGTTCCAGCTCATTGAGACCTCGCTGAGCTACACGGTCAACAAGCATGTCAACGTCAACGTCTTCTTTGCCCATGTGTTTGGCAACAGCATTGTCGATCGGATTTTCACCGGCGACGCGGCCAACTTCGGCTATATCGAGATGACGCTGAAGCTCTGACGCAGCCGGGGCACCCTCGTCCTGAACTCCTCGCCCGGCCAAGGAATGCCAGTACGCACCATGCAGCCCGCCTGGGTCGTCCCACGCGGCTGCATGATGCATGCCTGGGATCGCGGGCGTCTCGCCCGCCCAAAAGGAGATGCAGCCCGCCGAGGTCGTCTCCCAGGCTGCATGATGCACCTTTCGTAGGCAGCTCTCCGCTCTCCTGCTTCTCCACCAACACCCCCGGACCCCTGCCCATTCGCCTTTCCCCTGAGGAAAGGCGTTGTTTTGCCGTGTCTTTCGGGCTTGCGGCTCTTCTGCCCCGCGGCCTGGCACACGAATTGCTTGCATATCCGGTTACAAATCCCAACTCTCGGAGGTTGCCGGAATGCCGCACAACAGCTTACATGACCCCTTTGATCCCCAGACATCGCTTGAGCACGCCCACGGCCCTGGCGCGGTGCCCGGGCCGGCCAACCAGGCTCTTCCCGACACGCCCGAGCAGATCATTGACCGCGTAGTGGAAAGTACGGTGGTGCGCGCCCTGTTTGGCGGCAATGAGGTGAGCCGGCGGCGGTTCATGCAGGCGGTCGGGGCCGGCGGGGCCGCGGCGCTTATCGAATCGCTCTTCCCGCTCAAAACCGCCAAAGCCATGGCCCAGGAGCAAGCCGGTGCGATTGAAAAGAAAGACCTGACGATTGGCTTCATCCCGATCACCTGTGCCACGCCGATCATCATGGCCGAGCCGATGGGCTTCTATGCCAAACACGGGCTGAACGCCAAGGTCCGCCGGGCCGCCGGCTGGGCCATGGTCCGGGACTGGTCCATCAACAAAGACGTTGATGCCGCCCACATGCTGAGCCCCATGCCCTTGTCGATTACGCTGGGGGCCGGCTCCAAGCAAGTGCCCTACTTCATGCCAGCGGTCGAAAACATCAACGGCCAAGCCATTACCCTGCACACCAAGCATCAAGGGGTCACATCGGCCCAGGACATGAAAGGCTTCCGGTTCTGTGTGCCCTTTCGCTACTCCATGCACAACTATCTGCTGCGCTACTACCTGGCCGAAGGCGGTATCCACCCGGACAAGGATGTGCAGATCCGCGTCGTCCCGCCACCCGAGATGGTGGCCAACCTCAGGGCCGAGAACGTTGACGGCTATCTCGCCCCCGACCCCTTCAACCAGCGGGCGGTGTACGAAAACGCCGGCTTCATCTATCTGCTGTCAAAAGAAATCTGGGACCGCCACCCGTGCTGCGCCTTTGCCATTTCTCAGGAGTTCGCCGCAACCTACCCTAACACCTTTCTGGCCCTGTTCCGGTCTATTGTAGACGCCACCCATTACGCTTCCAAGCCGGAAAACCGCCAAGACATCGCCAAAGCCATTGCGCCCAAAAACTACCTCAACCAGCCCGTCATTGTGTTGGAGCAAGTCCTGACCGGCAGGTTTGCCGATGGGCTTGGCAATATCCGGCATGTGCCCGACCGGATCGACTTTGACCCTTTTCCCTGGCATTCGATGGCGGTCTGGATCCTGACCCAGATGAAACGCTGGAAGCATGTCGAGAGCGACTTTGACTATAAAAAAGTCGCCGAAGAGGTCTATCTGGCCGCCGAGTGCGACAAAATCTCCCAGGAACTCGGCTATGACGCCCACCCCCAGACCTACCGCTCGCATGTCCTGATGGGCAAGACCTTTGACCCCAGCCAACCCGAGGCCTATGTGCAGAGCTTTCCAATCAACAACCTTTCATAAGGAGGAGATACCATGACACGACAGGAAGCGTGCGAGGTGCTACTAGCGGCCAAAAAAGATAGGGGGCTGTCGTTTGCCGAGCTGGCGACAGCCCTGGGCCGAGACAAGGTTTGGGTGGCCGCCGCCCTGATGGGCCAAGCGACCCTGTCCGCGCAAGAAGCCCGGCGGCTGGACGAAGCCCTGGGCACAAGCCCGGCGGCGACCGCCCCCCTCCAGGACCCGCCCCTCAAAGGGTCTTTGGACACCACCGTCCCGGTTGACCCGCTCATCTATCGGTTTCACGAGATCACCCAGGTCTACGGCACGGCCATGAAAGCCGTGATCCATGAGATGTTCGGCGATGGCATCATGAGTGCCATTGACTTTGAAATCGATATTCAGAAGCAGGCAGACCCCAAGGGCGACCGGGTGGTTGTCACCTACAGCGGCAAGTTTCTTCCTTACCGCAAATGGTGAGCATATGAGTACCCCCACTGTATCCCTGCGAGACGCCACGACCGCCTTTCTGATGCAACAGCAGCGTGGGGCGGGAGCAGCAGCAGAGGCCGCCGGCGCGCGGCCGCCTCGCTCATGGCAGCTGCCCGTCGCCTCCCCGGGGCAGCCCTGGCTCCTGTCTGTCGCCCTGCTGGGCTGTTTTCTGCTGGGCTGGCATCTGCTGACCGTTCAGCCGGCCTTTGACCAGACCGGCCTGACCGCAGATCAATTGCTGATGCTGGAGTTCAACGGCGATATTGTTCGGACCGAGGCGGGGACCTACATCTATAATCCCGACAAAATCCAGGGTATCCCCGGTCCCCTGGTCCTGGTCAGCAAATCGCTTGAGGAGCTGTCAGCGCCGTTTCACAAGAAGGGCACCAACGATCATGGCGTCGGCCACCTCGTCATCTATACGGTGACACGTTTTGCCGCCGGGTTTCTCTCAGCCTCGCTGCTCGCCGTGGGCCTCGGTCTGCTCATTGGTCTGTCGCGCCCGCTCTACCAGGCCCTCAATCCCTTCATCCAGGTCCTCAAGCCGATCTCTCCCCTGGCCTGGATGCCCCTCCTGCTGTACAGCGTGCAGGACCCGACCTGGACCGCCATCCTCGTCGTCTTTATGGCCTCGCTGTGGCCGACGGTGGCCAATACCGCGTTCGGGGTAAGCGCGATCCGCAAGGAATACATCCAGGTTGCCCGCCTGCTGCAACTGTCCCTGCCCCGTCGCCTCCTCATGGTCATCCTGCCGGCCGCCGCCCCGACGATTATCGCCGGGCTGCGCATCTCGTTCGGCAGTGCTCTCGTGGCGGTTGTGCCGGCCGAGATGCTACTTGGTGAGCTCGGTCTGGGCTATCTGACCTGGATTGAGTGGAACAACCTCGATATTTCCGGGGTCATGTTTGCCATTCTCATCGTCGGGGTGATGGGCATCGTCCTGGACTCCGGCTTCAATCGGCTCGCCCGGCTCGTGACCTATACGGAGTAGCCCCGGCTGGAGGAAGTTTCACGATGGCCTTTGTAGAAATTGACCACGTCAGCAAGTATTTCCCGCTGCGCGAAGGCGAGACCGGCACGAGTCACACCGCCGAGACCTTCTGCGTGTTTCAGAATGTCTCGCTCCATATCGACGAGGGCGAGTTTCTCACCCTCGTCGGGCATTCGGGCTGTGGCAAGAGCACCCTGCTCAATATCCTGGCCGGCTTTGAGACCGCTTCCGAGGGCGGCCTGGTCCTGGACGGTAGAGAAGTGCGCGAGCCTGGTTTAGACCGGATGGTCGTGTTCCAGAACTTCGCCCTCATGCCCTGGCTGTCGGCCTTTGATAATGTCCGCGTGGCGGTCAAAGCGGCCTATCCCAAGTGGGACGGCGCGCAGGTGGACCGGCATACCCGGAAATACCTCAGCGTGATGAACCTGCTTGACGCCGCCGGCAAGAAGCCGGCCTTTCTGTCCGGCGGCATGCGCCAGCGGGTCGGGCTGGCGCGGGCGTTTGCCGTCCAGCCCAAGGTGCTGCTGCTTGACGAGCCGTTTGCCCAGATCGACGCCCTCACCCGGGGTACGATTCAGGAAGAACTGATGAAGATGTGGGACGCGACCGGCACGACGGTCTTTATGGTCACCCATGACGTGGACGAGGCGATCCTGCTGTCCGACCGCATTGCGCTGATGACCACCGGGCCGGCCGCGCGTGTGGCCGAATGCCTGGAGGTCGCCATTCCCCGGCCGCGCCGGCGGGAGACGATTATCGACCTGCCGCACTACACCCGGCTGCGCAATGAGGTCTTGCGCTTCCTGATGCGGGCCGGCCAGGGAAATGCGCCTGCTCCCCTGAACGCACATGCGAGCCGCTTCAACTGTTGAACAGCCGGACGGCCACGCCCCGGATATTATCAGGGTGTGTGGTCTGCCCAATGTCCTGCCGTCTTCCACCAACCCGCCCCGGCCATTTACCGTCAACACCATTCCTGAGCTCTGTGAGGTCAGGGCAGACGGCCAACTGCTGAGCTGCGAGCCGGCCAGCGTCCTGCCGCTGGCCCAGCGCTCCTTTCTGTTCCGATCCTTGCCGCTGGGCCGGAGCGTATGACGGAGGCTCTGCGCCGGCTGTCATCCGCCCCTCAAGCCTGGAGATGAGGGAGTCATGCTTGAACTGCGCGAGTATCAGCGGGAGTTGCTGAAACAGGTCCAGACGGCGCTTGGTCCCCGACAGGCGCGGGTGATGGCGTAGCTGCCGACCGGCGGCGGCAAAACCATTGTTGCCGCTCACCTGCTGGCCGACTGGCTTGCAGGATGGACGCGGGGCCGTCTGGCTCACCCACCGCAAAGAGTTGGCCGACCAGACGTGCAGAATGCTGACCGCGGCCCGCCTTCCAGCCAGGAATAACGTTCAATGGAACCCGGGAATGGATGCGCCGGCAATGAGTCACGGCGTTGTGGTCCTGATGGCCCAGACGGTGAGCCGACGCACGGTCGGCATGAATGTCTGGAACAGGTGTGGTGAGGATGACTTGCTGGTGGTTGACGAGGCCCACCACGCCACTGCCCGGGGGTGGACGCGGGCTATGCGGTACTGGCCCGGCCGGGTCATGGGCATGACGGCGACCCCTTGGCGTCTGTCAAAAAAGGAAGGGTTCGATCACCTGTTTGATGCATTGGTGTGCGGGCCGCAAACCTCCCCGCCTTGCAGTCTGGGCATTGGCTGTGCGAGGCGCGGGTGCTGATACCTCCGCCCGAGCAGCGTATCCTCGGCGGCGAAGTTGACCTCAGCGGAGAGTATACCGAAGGCGGTATTGAGGGGGCGAACAGGGAGCGGCGCGAAGTGATGACGGCGAGGACCCTGCTGTTCTGGCAAAAACACGCCGGCGAGCGTCAGACCATCGTCTACGCCGTCTCGGTAGACCATGCCAACAATCTGGCCGCGGTGTTTCGCAAGGCCGGCATCTCGGCCGCGGTGATGCTCGGTGACACCCCGCCGACGGAGCGCGCCAAGCTGATAGCCGAGTTCAAGGACGAGACGCTGAAAGTCCTGGTCAATGTCGCTGTCGCAACCGAGGGGTTTGACCTGCCCGACGCACGGTGCGTTGTCCTTGCCAGGCCCACCAAGAGTCTGGCGCTGTATCTGCAGATGGTCGGCAGAGGCTTGCGTCCGAAGGAAGAGGGCGGCGATTGTGTGCTGCTTGATCTGGCGGCCAACGCGCTGACGCACGGCCCGCCGGAAGAAAACCGTGCCTGGTCGCTCGCGCACCGAGGCGAACAGACGCAAGGCCAAGCCCCGGTGAGTCTGTGCGAGCATTGCGAAACCGTATCTTCAGCGGCCAGCCATCATTGCCGCGCGTGTGGGAGTCCGTTTGGGAAAGACTGCGACCGCTGCGGCAAGTGGCGTTCATGGAAGAGCTGGCACCTCGAGACACATTGCGGCAGCGCCCATGAGCTGGTCTGCGACCTGTGTCACCGGGACGCCCACATCCAAGCCCACCTGCCCGTTCCTGAGCAGGGTCAGTTGTTATCTGGAGGTAATGCTATGGAGCCGGACGACAAGACCAGACTCAATGATGAAAACGACCCTTTAGAGCCGGAGCTTGCCCCGATTCTCAAAAAACTGCTTGAAGAAGAACGCCGGCGGGCTCTCGGCCCTGCCGAAGAGCGGCTGCGTCCTTTGCAGTTCAAGATCGAAGCACGCGAAGCGGAGTTGGGCGACGACTCGGCTCTGGAAAAGCTGTTTTCGGAGTATCTCGATACTTTGCCCGGCGATCAACTGTCTTAGTGTGTGGGCTGCGCCTTGTACATGCTTGAAGGGTAGGGCGGGACCTTGTATCGTGCCGGACTATGCCGACCGAGTTGATAGGCGTAGTGGTCGCCGTCCTTGCCGTTGGGGTCACCTTGGGTGGGGTGATCCTGACCGGCCTGCGCGGGATACGCGGGGAGATGAAAGACCTGCGCGGGGAGATGAAAGACCTGCGCGGGGAGATGAAAGACCTGCGCGGGGAGATGGACCAGCAGCGGAACGAGTTACACGGCGAAATTGTCCAACTGGGCGAAGGGCTCCGTGAGGAGATGGGCCAGTTGCGGAGCGAGTTACACGGCGAAATTGTCCAACTGGGCGAAGGGCTCCGTGAGGAGATGGGCCAGTTGCGGAGCGAGTTACACGGCGAAATTGTCCAACTGGGCGAAGGGCTCCGTGAGGAGATGGGCCAGTTGCGGAGCGAGTTACACGGCGAAATTGTCCAACTGGGCGAAGGGCTCCGTGAGGAGATGGGCCAGTTGCGGGAGGAGGTGCGCGGGGAGCTGAACGAGTTGCGCCGGGATATGGGGATGCGCCTCTCAAGCGTTGAGCGCCAGCAGGCCAAGCTCGAAGGGTTGCTTGAAGGGCTGCGCGAAGCCATCACTGGGCACAGAGCGGCCTGAGTGCGCTGCCCCGTCATTCCACAGGGCGGCGGTGTCAGGAGACCAAGTCATGCAAGACACTATGCGGAATCTCCTTGCCCAAGCGGATATTCAGATTGATGGAGACCGACCGTGGGACATCCACGTCCATAATCCAGACTTCTATGGCCGGGTGCTGGGGGCCGGCTCGCTCGGGCTGGGAGAGTCCTACATGGACGGCTGGTGGGACTGTCAGGCGTTGGAGCAGTGTTTGTGCAGAATCCTCAAGGCTGGCCTGGACGAGAAAGTCGCCACCCTGCGCGAGAAAATGCATGTGCTGGTCGCACGGGTGACCAATCAGCAGCGCAAGGCCCGTGCGTTTGAGGTCGGCGAGCGGCATTATGACATTGGCAACGACCTGTACGAAAAAATGCTGGATAGGCGTATGGTCTATAGCTGTGGCTATTGGAAGCAGGCCGAGACGCTTGATGAAGCCCAAGCGGCAAAGCTGGAACTCATCTGCCGCAAGGTCCAACTCCGGCCCGGTATGCGGGTGCTCGATATCGGCTGTGGCTGGGGCAGTTTCGCCCGGTATGCGGCCGAGCAATACCAGGCCGCGGTTGTGGGTGTCACGGTGTCCAAAGAACAGCGGGCGCGGGCCGCTGAGCTGTGCCGTGGGCTGCCGGTTGAAATCCTGCTGCAAGACTATCGTGCGCTGCGGCCCGAGCTCAACGGACAGTTCGACGCGATTGTCTCGGTCGGCATGTTTGAGCACGTTGGCTATAAAAACTACCCGGATTTTTTTCGGGTCGTTGGTGCCTGCCTCCGGCCCGATGGTCTCTTCTTGCTACATACGATGGGGGTGAACCAGACCGTCTACAGCGGTGACCCGTGGGTCAACACCTATATTTTCCCGGGCGGCACCCTGCCCTCCATCAAGCAGCTCGGAGAAGCCACAGACGGGCTGTTGATGCTGGAAGACTGGCACAGTTTCGGCGGCTATTATGTCAGAACGCTGCGCGCCTGGTGCAACAATTTTCGAGACGGCTGGCCGAGCTTGCAGGCACACTATGACGAGCGGTTCCGTCGCATGTGGGAGTACTACCTGCTGTCCTTCGCCGCCGGATTTACGGCCCGCCGTATTCAGCTGTGGCAGATAGTGTTTTCCAAGAACAGGCCGCCGGGCTACCAGAGCGTCCGCTGAGCCGCCGGCTTTCAGCCGTCTGCCTCGCCCGAATCCGGCCCTCCACGAACCGCCTCGGCCAGCTCGCTGAACCGTGCTCCACGTCCTACGGCCAGACCCAGCACATAGCACAGCAACGGCGCGTTGGTTCGATTGCCGCTGCTGTGCGCGGCCACTCCGGCCAGTTCAAGCAGGGCTCGCGCGTGGTCCGGCGTCACAGCCAGAGAGCCGGCCGCCTGTCCGCTGGTGGTGGCGAGTCGCTCGCCCATTTGCTCTAACCACGACATAGGTACAACCTCCTCAGGAATCTTGCCCGGGTATACCACATCGCCGATGGTCGGGCGAGTGAAGACAGGCCCGGCCGCTGGTCATGACAGGCTGTAGCGTTTCATCCGGTCACGCAGGACATTACGGCTGATGCCGGGCAGGCGGGCGGCCTGGACCTGATTGCGGCCGGCACGTTCGAGCGCCTTGCTGCCGAGCAGCTGCTCGGCAACTGCAAAGACATTGCCGGCGTGCCGGTCAAAGAGGGGCTCGAGGTCGGCACCTGAGGGGCTCGCCGGAGCCGCTTCCTGGGTGGCGCTTGCCGGGTACAGCCGACTTTCGCGCAGCGCCAGGTCCTCGGCCTGAATAACCGGGCCCCGGGCCCGCAGAACGGCCTGGGCGATGACGTTCTCCAACTCCCGCACATTACCGGCCAGGCATAGTCGAGGAGCGCCTGGCGGGTGGTTTCAGAAAAACGGCACAGCCCCAGCGCGTGGCCTTGGCCTTGGAGAAAGCGCTTGGCTAATAGCACAATGTCATCTCTCCGCTCGCGCAGCGGGGGGAGGGTGATGCGCACCACGTTGAGCCGGTAGTACAGGTCTTCACGAAATCGTCCCGCTTGGACCAAGTCCTCCAGGG